>NZ_JAAARM010000041.1 GCF_009908285.1 Pseudomonas sp. Fl4BN1 | reverse complement strand
CCCCCAAGCCACCGCCCTGCTCACCGCCGCACCGAAACTCGCCGGGGTCGCCGCGGGAGTCAAGATGGACCCGACCTGGGCCGTCGCCCTAGCCTTCGATACCCCCCTGGAAACCCCAATGGAAGGCTGCTTCGTACAAGACAGCCCACTGGACTGGCTGGCCCGCAACCGCAGCAAGCCCGGGCGCGACAGTCATCTCGACACTTGGATCCTGCACGCCACCAGTGCCTGGAGCCGGCAACACATCGACCTGTCCAAAGAGGCCGTGACCGAACAATTGCACGGGGCCTTTGCCGAGTTGCTGCACAGCGTCATGCCCGCCCCCACCTTCAGCCTGGCCCACCGCTGGCTCTACGCTCGCCCGGCCAGCAGCCACGAATGGGGCGCACTGGCCGATGTCGACCTGGGGCTTTATGCATGCGGTGACTGGTGCCTGTCCGGGCGGGTCGAAGGCGCCTGGCTCAGTGGCCAGGAAGCGGCGCGCCGACTACACGAGAGCCTGCAGTGAATCGCCTCAACCCACGCAAATTGCTGCTGTCGAAGTGGACAGCAGCCCTTCCACAACGCCGCGAAAAGCACTTTCTGGTCACTGAATTGTTCTGCGATGAACAAGGCACAGTGCTGGACATCGAGTTGCAGGCGGTTCTCACCCGACGTTGCCAGCGCTTGAAATGGCAAACCCTGCAGAACGACAGCGACTGGCGAATGGGCTGGCAATAACTCAGCAAACCGGCCAGGGAATTACCTATACAAATAATTTGACTTGTACAACTTTAATTCTATGATGAAGACAAGTTGTACAGGAACTAGTTTTTGTACAGGTAAATCCCGGAGGTTTAACCATGTCCAGCAAACCGAAAATTGCCATCAGCGCCTGCCTGATGGGCGTCGAGGTCCGCTACAACGGTGGGCATAAAGAATCACGCCTGTGCAGCCGGGTGCTCAGTGACTACTTCGATTTCGTGCCGCTGTGCCCGGAAGTCGCCATCGGCATGGGCACTCCCCGCGAGCCGATTCGCCTGAGCGGCGACCCCGAGCACCCTCGCGCCGTGGGTACGGTGGACGCAACGCTGGATGTCACCCAGTCCCTGGCGGAATACGGCGAGCGCATGGCGGTGCAAGTGCACGATATCTGCGGCTACATCTTCATGCAGAACTCGCCGTCTTGTGGCCTGGAACGGGTCAAGGTGTATCAGGCCAACGGCATTCCCCACCGAAACGGCGGCCGCGGAATCTATGCCCAGGCCTTCTGCCAGCAACATCCCGACCTGCCGGTGGAAGAAGCCGGGCGTCTCAATGATCCGGTGCTGCGGGAAAACTTCCTGACCCGGGTCTACGTCTACCGCGACTGGCAGGAACTGCTCAAGCAAGGCCTGAGTCGCCGTGGCCTGACTGACTTCCACTCACGCTGCAAATACCTGCTGATGGCCCATCACCCGGTGCAGTACAAGACCTTGGGCAAGCTGCTGGGCAGCATGGGCAAGGGGGACCCGGCCTTGATCGGCCCGCACTATTTCAGAGAGCTGATGGCGGCGCTGAGCAAATGCGCCACTCGCGGCACCCACAGCAATGTACTGCAGCATCTGAGCGGTTATCTCAAGCAAGCCATCAGCGCCGAAGACAAGCAGGAGGTGCTGCATATCATTGGCCAGTACCGCCACGGCATCGTCCCTCTGGTGGTGCCCCTGACCCTGCTCAAGCACCACTTCCGCCAACACCCCGATCCCTACATCGCCCAGCAGCTGTACCTGCAGCCGCACCCGGAAAATCTCAGCCTGCGCAACGCGATCTGAGCCATGAAACAGCCGAGCCAACAGGCCGACGATAACAGCGCCCAGTACCAGCGCGCCCTGGATGAGGGCTGGCTGCCGATCCGTGAAGTGGCACGCCAGACCGGGGTCAACGCGGTAACCCTGCGGGCCTGGGAACGCCGTTACGGGCTGATCGTGCCGCTGCGTACGCCCAAGGGCCACCGACTGTTTTCCCAGGAACAGGTGCAACAGGTCCTGACCATCCTCACCTGGCTCAATCGCGGGGTCGCGGTCAGCCAGGTCAAGCATCTGCTAGACAACACTCCTGCCCACAGCGCGCCTGCCGAGAATGACTGGCAGCGGTTGCGCCAGAGCCTGAGCCAAGCCATCAGCCAATTGGCCGAGCGCAAAGTCGACGATGTCTTCAACCAGGCCATGGCGCTCTATCCGCCGCGCACCTTGTGCGAGCAATTGCTGATGCCACTGCTGGCGGAACTGGAGCAGCACTGGCAAGGCCAGTTCGGCAGCCAGATGGAGCAGGTATTTTTCTATTCCTGGCTGCGCAGCAAGCTGGGCGCCCGGATCTACCACAACAATCGTCAACTGCAGGGCCCCCCGCTGCTGCTGGTCAACCAGTCTGACCTGGCCCTGGAGCCCCACCTGTGGCTGACCGCCTGGCTGGCCAGCAGCGCCGACTGCCCGGTGGAAGTCTTCGACTGGCCACTGCCCGGAGCCGAACTGGCCCTGGCTGTCGAGCGCCTGCAGGCCCGCGGCCTGCTGCTGTACTCCAGCAAGACCTTGAACCCCACGCACCTGCCCAAGTTGCTCAACGGCATTACCTGCAAAAAATTCATCGCAGGACCCGCGGTGTGCATCCACCCCGCCGAGTGGTCCGTATGTATCACACGAGTCGCTGATCTGAACCTGGCCCAAGACCCGATTGCGGCTTACCAGGCACTGCTTCAGCGAGGACTCTTCTAATCCGGGAACCGGCATGCAACTGATCTGGCTACGCAGCGACCTGCGCCTACATGACAACACCGCTCTGAGCGCCGCCATGCAACGGGGGCCGACCGTAGCGGTGTACCTGCTGAGCCCGGAGCAATGGCTGGCCCACGATGACGCACCGTGCAAAGTCGACTTCTGGCTGCGCAACCTGCAGCACCTGAGCACCGCTCTGGGCCAATTGAACATCCCCTTGCTGATCCGCAGCGCCACTACCTGGGACCAGGCGCCCCAGGTCCTGTTGGAGCTGTGCCGACAGTTGCAGGTACAGATGCTGCACTTCAACGAGGAATACGGCATCCACGAGAGTCGGCGCGATGCGGCCGTGACCCAGGCCCTGGAAAATGCCGATGTGAATGTCCGGGGCTACCTCGATCAACTGCTGTTCCAGCCCGGCAGCGTACTGACCAAAAGCGGCAGCTACTTCCAGGTGTTCAGCCAGTTCCGCAAGGTCTGCTACAGCCGTCTGCACAGCGCACTACCCGCTCTGGTGAGCACGCCCAAGGCGCAACAGCGACTGTCGATCAATGCCGATCCACTGCCGCGTCAGATCGAAGGTTTCCCACGTCCCAGCCAGTCACTGCAGGATTTGTGGCCAGCCGGTGAGAGTGAAGCCCAGGAGCGCCTCGAACAGTTCACCGACGAGCAGATCACCTACTACCAGAGCGAGCGCGACTTCCCGGCAAAACCCGGCACCAGCCAGCTTTCGCCCTACCTCGCCGCCGGCGTGATCTCACCCCGGCAGTGCCTGCACGCCGCCTTGCGCGGCAACCAGGGGGAGTTTGAAAGCGGCAACCCCGGCGCCGTCACCTGGATCAACGAGTTGCTGTGGCGCGAGTTCTACAAACACATCCTGGTGGGCTACCCACGGGTTTCCAGACATCGGGCCTTCCGCCCGGAAACCGAAGCCGTGGCCTGGCGCGACGCGCCCGCAGAGCTGGCAGCCTGGCAGCAAGCACGCACCGGCCTGCCGATCATCGACGCCGCCATGCGCCAGTTGCTGGAGACCGGCTGGATGCACAACCGCCTGCGAATGGTGGTGGCAATGTTCCTGACCAAGAACTTGCTGATCGACTGGCGCGAGGGCGAGCGTTTCTTCATGCAGCACCTGATCGACGGCGACCTCGCGGCGAACAACGGTGGCTGGCAGTGGAGTTCTTCGACCGGCACCGATGCAGCGCCCTACTTCCGCATCTTCAACCCTGTGAGCCAGTCAGAACGCTTCGACGCCGAGGGACGCTTCATCAAGCACTGGCTACCGCAACTGGCGGGGCTGAACAAAAAAGATATCCACAACCCTGCTGCGCTGGGTGGCCTGTTCGGCGTCGCCGACTATCCAGCCCCCATGGTCAACCTGTCGATGTCCCGGGAGCGTGCCCTGGCAGCATTCAAGGCGTTGCCTTCGCGCCTGGATGCGGGAGGTGCCCATGAGTGACTTCCTCGAACACTTCGCCCGGGATTTCGCCAGCCTCGACAAGCACAGCCTGCAGCGCCTGGGCCAGCTCTACAGCGAGGACATCCAGTTCACCGATCCGCTGCATGAAGTGCACGGGCTGCCACGCCTGCAGAACTACTTCGTCGAGCTGTACGCCAACATCAGCGAGTTGCGCTTCGAGTTCCACGGCGCCGATACCTGCGGCGATGGCCAGGGCTATCTGCGCTGGACCATGAGCTACCGCCACCCGCGCCTCGAAGGCGGCCAGTGGATTCGAGTCCCTGGCTGTTCGCACCTGCATTGGCGCGACGGCAAGGTCTACCGTCACCGCGACTATTTCGACGCCGGCGCCTTGCTCTACGAACACCTGCCCGTCCTCGGCCGGGTGATCGCCTGGCTGAAAAGGAGACTCGGATGAACGCGGCAATGCCACGGCGGATATGGCTCACCGGCGCCAGCAGCGGGATCGGCGCGGCACTGGCCGAGGAACTGCTCAAGTCCGGCGCCCAGGTGGCCGTCAGTGCGCGCTCACGCGAGCCCCTGGAAGCCCTGGCCCAGCGCTATCCGGGCCGGGTACTGGTGGTACCCGGCGATCTCACCGACGCCCTGCAAGTGCGCGAGATCGGCAAACGCATCGCCCAGGCCTGGGGCGCCCTGGACAGTGCGATCCTCAATGCCGGGGCCTGTGAATACATCGACGTGCGGCAGTTCGAAGCGGCAATGATCGAGCGCGTGTTGAGCAGCAATCTGCTATCCGCCAGCTATTGCATCGAAGCCGCGCTGCCGTTGTTGCGCGCCGGCAATCGCCCGCATCTGGTCGGCGTGGCCAGCTCCGTGACCTACCTGCCGCTGCCCCGGGCCGGCGCCTACGGTGCCTCCAAGGCCGCGCTGCGCTACCTGCTGCAATCCTTGCGCATCGACCTCGCCGCCGAAGGCATCGATGTCACCCTGGTCAGCCCGGGCTTCGTCGACACCCCGCTGACCGCGCACAACGACTTTCCCATGCCCATGAGCTGGCCCGCCGACAAGGCCGCCCGGCATATCCACACTCGCCTGCCACACCGGGACCTGGAGATCGCTTTCCCAACCCCGTTCATCTTCGGCCTCAGGTTCCTGGCCTGGCTGCCCGGCCGGCTGCAACTGGCGATCGCCAAGCGCCTGGCCCGCACGGGGGATGCATCGTGAAAATAGCCATCATCGGCAGCGGTATCGCCGGCCTGACCTGCGCCTATGTACTCAATCGCCGCCATGACATCCGGGTATACGAAGCCGGCAGCTGGATCGGCGGCCATACCCATACCGTGGATGTCAGCCTGAACGGCGAAACCCAGGCGGTGGACACCGGCTTCATCGTTTTCAACGACTGGACCTACCCCAACTTCATCCGCCTGCTGGGACAGATCGGGGTCAGGTTCAAACCCACCGAAATGAGCTTCTCGGTCTGCGACCCAATCTCGGGCCTGGAGTACAACGGCAACAACCTCAACAGCCTCTTCGCCCAGCGCCGCAACCTGCTGTCGCCGGGCTTCTGGGGCATGCTGCGGGACATCCTGCGCTTCAACAAAGCCTCCCAGCTCGACTTGCAGCACCAACGGATCGCCGCCGACACCACCCTCGGCGACTACCTGAAAAGCCGGGGTTACGGCGAACGCTTCATCCAGCACTACATCGTGCCCATGGGTGCGGCGATCTGGTCGATGTCGCCCGTGCAGATGCTCGGCTTCCCCCTGCAGTTCTTTGTGCGCTTCTTCAAGAACCACGGCCTGTTGTCGGTGAGCAACCGCCCGCAATGGTGCGTGATCGAAGGCGGCTCGAGCCGCTACATCGAGCCATTGACCGCCTCGTTCCACCAGCACATCCGCCTCGATTGCCCAGTGCAGCGGGTCGAGCGCGACGCACTCGGGGTGGTGATCCACAGTGCCGCGGGCAGCGAGCGTTTCGACAAGGTGGTGTTCGCCTGCCACAGCGACCAGGCCCTGCAACTGCTGGCCAGTCCGAGCCATGCCGAACGGGAGATTCTCCAGGCCCTGCCCTACGCCGACAACGAAGTGGTGCTGCACACCGATACCCGGCTGCTGCCACGCCGCCGCCTGGCCTGGGCCAGCTGGAACTATCGCCTCGACAGCCGCGGCGAGAAAGCTGCCGCGGTGACCTACGACATGAACATTCTCCAGGGTCTGCAGAGCGCCACCACCTTCTGCGTCAGCCTCAACCAGAGCGAGGCCATCGACCCCTCGAAAGTTCTCGCCCGCTACACCTACGCCCATCCGCAATACAGCCTTGGTGCAGTGGCGGCCCAAGCACGCTGGGGCGAACTGCAGGGTGCCCATCACAGCTTCTACTGCGGTGCCTACTGGGCCAACGGTTTCCACGAAGACGGCGTGGTCAGCGCCTTGCGCGTGGCCCAGGCCTTTGGAGAACAATTGTGAACAGTGCCCTGTACAGCGGCTGGATCAGCCACCGGCGCTTCGTCCCCAAGGGCCATGCCTTCCGGTACAGGATCGGCTTGCTGTACCTGGACCTGGACGAACAGGAGGCGGTGCTGGGTCTTTCACCCCTGGCCGGCCAGAGCCGCTTCGCGCCGTTCTCCTTCCGGGAAAGCGACTACCTGAAAACCTTCACCAGCCAGGGCATGCGCCTGATAGACGCGGTACGCCAGCAAGTGAGCGAGGCCATCGGCCATACGCCGCAAGGCGCCGTGCGCCTGCTGACCCAAGTACGCAGCTGGGGCCTGGCCTTCAACCCGGTGAGTTTCTTCTACTGCTTTGAAGCGGATGGGCAGCTGGCGGCGATTCTCTGCGAGGTCACCAACACGCCCTGGCGCGAGCGCTACCACTATGTGCTGCCAGCCAACGCCGACAGTGCCGAGACCGCGCAACACCAACACTTCGCTGTGGCCAAGGCTTTTCACGTGTCGCCGTTCCTGCCCCGGGACCTGCAATACCGCATGAGTTTCAGCCCTCCTGCCGACCGGCTTGGCGTGCACATGGCCGACTGGCAAGGCGAGCTCAAGGTGTTCGACGCCACCCTCAACCTGCAACGCCAGGCCCTGGATCGCCGCAGCCTGCATCAGTACCTGCTGCGCTTTCCGTGGATGACTGCCAAGACCTGCCTGGCGATCTACTGGCAAGCCCTGCGCCTGGTCGGCAAGGGCATCGAGTTTGTACCCCACGAGGCCGCCACCGGCGCCTATCGCACAGCCGCTGTACAACCCAAGGATCGCCGCCATGAAATCCTCTAGCGTATCGGCCAAGCCCACGCTGTTCAGCACCCACGGCCTTACCGCCAGCCTGCTGCGCCGTGCCGTGCTGCGACAACTGGCGCAGCTCAGGCACGGGCAACTGGTGATCATCGAAGACGGTGAGCGCCTGGTATTCGGCAGCAGCGCAGCGGCCTTGCTCGGAGAAATCCATATCCATGACAGTAACGCCTGGGGCTTGGTCGCCAGCAGTGGTTCGATCGGCGCCGGCGAAGCCTTCATCCACGGTTACTGGAGCACCCCGGACCTGACAGCGGTGGTCCGCGTATTCGTCAGCAACCTGGAGGTGCTGGACGCCATGGAGGGCGGCCTGGCAAGACTCGGCAGGCCGCTGGTGCGTGGCCTGCACTGGCTCAATCGCAATACCCGCAAGGGTTCGCAGAAAAACATCGCCGCCCACTACGACCTCGGCAATGAGCTGTTCGAGCAGTTCCTCGACCCCACCATGATGTACTCCGCAGCACAGTTCCGCCGTGACGACGACAGCCTGGAGCAGGCCCAGTTGAACAAGCTGGAGCGCATCTGCCAGAAACTGGCCCTGCAACCCGAGGATCATCTGCTGGAGATTGGCACCGGCTGGGGCAGCATGGCCCTGTACGCGGCGCAGCATTATGGTTGCCAGGTCACCACCACAACCCTGTCCAAAGAGCAGTTCGCCTTTACCCGGCAACGGATCGAGGCGGCCGGCCTGCAGGACAGGGTCACCCTGCTGCTGGAGGACTATCGCGACCTGACCGGGCAGTACGACAAGCTGGTGTCCATCGAGATGATCGAAGCCGTGGGCCACCGCTTCCTGCCCACCTACTTCAAGCAATGCGCCCAGTTGTTGAAAAGCAACGGCCTGATGCTGCTGCAGGCCATCACCATCCGCGACCAGCGATATGAACAAGCAAAGAACGGCGTGGATTTCATCCAACGCTATATCTTCCCCGGCGGGGCCCTGCCCTGCGTGCAGAAAATGCTCGAAGTGGTCAGTCGCGATACCGACATGAACCTGCTGCACATGGAGGACTTCGGCTTGCACTACGCCCGCACCCTGCGCCTGTGGCACGAGAACTTCCGGCGCGCCCACGGCCGTCTGACCGAGCTGGGCTACGACGAGTATTTCCTGCGGCTGTGGGAGTTCTACC
This sequence comes from Pseudomonas sp. Fl4BN1, assembly GCF_009908285.1. Lineage (GTDB taxonomy): Bacteria > Pseudomonadota > Gammaproteobacteria > Pseudomonadales > Pseudomonadaceae > Aquipseudomonas. Next base: position 41,856 of record NZ_JAAARM010000041.1, on the reverse strand, counting down.
TGTGCTACTGCGAAGGCGGTTTCCTTGAGCGCACCATCGGCACTGCGCAACTGCTCCTGGCCAAACCCGCGGCAGCACCGCAGCCGCTGCTGGGCCGCTTCGATGCGTAAGCAACTGGCCAACGCAATGCTGTTCCAGCTGGGCTGGTTCATCTGCGTGCTCAGTGGCGACAGTCCCTGGCTGCTATTGGCGGCGGCGATCCTGATGGTGCACTTCCTGTGGATCGGCAGTTGGACCGGCGAAGGGCGCATGATCATCGGGATTGCCCTGATCGGCATCACCCTGGACAGTTTCCTGCACTGGCTGGGGGTGTTCCAGTTCAAGCAGGTGAGCCTGCTGATTCCGCTCTGGCTGATGCTGCTCTGGGCCTTACTGGGAACGACCCTGCGCCATTGCCTGGCCTGGACCGCACGCCGCTGGTGGCTGGCCAGCGCTTTGGGCGCGCTGTTCGGACCGCTGTCGTATTACGCCGGGGGACGACTGGCCGGGGTGGGTTTTGCCTATGGCTTGTGGCCGACCTTGATCGGCTTGGGGCTGCTCTGGGCAATGCTCTTGCCACTGCTGCACGTGCTGGCGCGCCCCGCTCCCGAAGAGCCTGAACTGACGGCCCAGGATTGAGCGTCCGTCAGGGCTTTAACACAGCCCATGCCCACTGCCTTACACTGCGCGCCTATGATCACCATCCCCGTTACCGCCATCCCCGAACCGGCCATCAGTTGCTCGACCTGTGCCGCCTGTTGCTGTCAGCTGGAAGTCATGCTGATCACCGACACCGGGGTGCCCGAGCGCTTTATCGATACCGACGATTGGGGCGGCGAAGTCATGCGCCGCCTGGACGACGGCTGGTGCGCAGCACTCGATCGCGACAGCATGCGTTGCAGCATCTATGAGCTGCGTCCCTTGATCTGTCGCGAATTCGAACTGGGAGAAGCGGACTGCCTGAGCGAACGCCAGGGAATTACCACGGCGTATCGCTGAACAGGCGTTACAGCGGCATCGTGTAATGCAGGGCGTAGCTTTCGATTCCCTCGTTGGGCGTTTGAATCCCGGCATTGGAATAGTGCGTGGCGCGGATGCCGACCTCATGCCCCCCAGCGAAACGCAGGCCAAAACCGATGCGGTCCTCAAACTGGAAGGAAGAACCCAGCTTGTTGTCTTCGACCTCAGTGTGGGCAAAGGCTGCCACCCCGATCCCAGCTTCGATGTAGGGTTTGACATTGTTGCCGGCAAATTCGTAGACCAGCACCGGCGAGAACGACAAGCTGTGGTTACTCGACCGTTTATCGCCATCCCAATAGGTGTAGGCACCGCTCCAGTAGCCGGTCAGGCGACCGACATCACTTTGCAGCCAGCTCTTGTCCCAATCCCATTGCATGCCCAGCCGATAAGTCTGAGTCGAATCTCCGGTTTGCCCTACGGAAAACTCGACACCGGCCGCCTGAGCGGAAAAACCGTGCCCCAGCAACGCGGCCGCCAAGGCGGTCAGGCAGAACAGTCGCTTCATCAGAAACATCCTTTTTTCGACGATTTTGTAGGGTTTTGTACAACCTTGTGCATAAGTTATAGAAGTCCACGCGCGCTCAGAAGTTCAGCGTCGACCGCGGTCATTTCACATTTCTTTCACAACTCGAAACGCTGAACCCTGCCAGGTTCTTTCCACAGCAGTGGCAGTACCCGAGCAAAATGCGGGACATCGCCACTGGTCCAGAACAGCGTCTCGCGAGCCACGTCCCGGGCGCGCAGATGGCCCTCGTCCAGCAAGCGCTGCAACTGCCGGGCAACAGCGGCGCCAGTGTCGATCAGGCTGATGTGGGCAGGCAGCATCTGCACCAGCAGAGGCTTGAGAAACGGATAATGGGTACAGCCCAGGATAATGGTGTCGCAACCGGCGGCCAGCAGCGGCTCGACATAGCCCTGCAGCAACTGACGCAGGGCAGCGCTGTGCAGATCGCCGTTTTCGATCATCTCCACTAGGCCCGGGCAGGGCTGGGTAACGACCTTCACATCGGTAGCAAAACGATCGAGCAAGGCGGCGAACTTGGCACTTTGCAAGGTCCCGGTGGTGGCCAGCACCCCGACCACGCCGCTGCGGGTCGCCGCCGCCGCGGGCTTGACCGCAGGCTCCATGCCAACGATCGGCCAGTCCGGGTAATCCCGGCGCAGCTCGGCGACCCCGGCCACCGTGGCGGTGTTGCAGGCCAGCACCAGCGCCTTGGCTCCCTGCTCGCGAAAGAACCGCGCCATCAGGCCGCAACGATGGCGAATGAATTCGGGGGTCTTTTCGCCATAGGGGATATGCCCGCAGTCACCGAAGTACAACAGCGACTCCCGGGGCAGCAATTGTTGAATTTCCGCCAGCACCGACAGACCGCCGACGCCGGAGTCGAACACGCCGATCGGCGCCTCACTCACGATGCGCACCACAGACACTGCAGCCTGGGTCGCGTTTGACTCGCAGTTCACGAAAACGCGTGCCCAGCGCATCGATCAGTAGCAACCGGCCCACCAGCGGTTCGCCAAAACCAGCCAACAGTTTCAAGGCTTCCAACGCCTGCAGGCTGCCCACCACTCCCACCAGCGGGCCCAGGACCCCGGCTTCGCTGCAGGTCAGTTCGGCTTCGCTGCCGTGGCCATACAGACAGTGGTAGCAAGGGCTCTCAGGACGACGCGGGTCGAACACTGACAACTGCCCTTCCAGGCGAATTGCCGCACCGCTGACCAGGGGTTTACCGGCAGCCATGCAAGCGGCATTCACCGCCTCACGGGTAGCGAAGTTGTCACAGCAGTCGAGGACCAGGTCCACGGCCGCCACAGCGGCGGCCAGGGAGTCGGCATCCAGCGCCACGGGATGGGGCACCAGACGGATTTGCGGATTGAGGGCGGACAACCGGCTGATGGCCGAATCCACTTTACTGACCCCAACACTGTTGCTGTCGTGGATGATCTGACGCTGCAGGTTGGTCAGGTCCACCGAGTCGAAGTCTGCCAGGTGCAGTTCGCCGACACCGGCTGCCGCCAGGTACAGCGCCGCCGGCGCACCGAGGCCGCCGAGGCCGACAATCAGCACCCGGCTCTGCTTGAGGCGCAGTTGGCCGTCGATATCAACGTGCTGCAACAGAATCTGCCGGCTATAGCGCAGCAGTTCCTGGTCCGTCAGCACGGCAGGCTCCCGAGGCTGATGCGCTCATGCCCACCCAGGTCGACCCGGCTATGGACTTCGACAAAGCCTTGCTCGGTCAACAACTCACGCACCGCAGTTGCCTGGTCGTAACCATGTTCGAGCATCAGCCAGCCGCCGGCTTCCAGGTGTTGCGGAGCCTGCGCAACAATCAGCCGCAGATCATCCAGGCCATCCTTGCCCGCGACCAGGGCACTTTCCGGTTCGAAACGCACATCACCGGCCACCAGGTGCGGATCGGCCTCGGCAATGTACGGAGGATTACTGATGATCAACTGGAAGCGCTGGGACTCGATGGCACTGAACCAGTGACTGCTGAGCACCGTGACGTTGTCCAGTTGCAAGCGCTGACGATTGCGCTCGGCCAGGGCCACGGCCTCCAGCACCCGATCCACCGCGGTGACCTTCCAGGCCGGGCGCTCGCTGGCCAGGGCCAGGGCGATGGCCCCACTGCCAGTACCCAGGTCGAGTACCTTGGCCGGGGTCGCTGGCAGCAACTCCAGCGCCGCTTCCACCAGCAGTTCAGTGTCAGGACGCGGGATCAGCGTATGGGGGGCCACTTCCAGATCGAGCTTCCAGAAACCCTGCTGGCCGAGGATGTAGGCCACCGGCTCGCCAGAGCGACGCCGTTGCAGATACTCGGCGAACAACAGTGCCGCCTCGCTGGGCACTATGCGCTCCGGCCAGGTGTGAAGAAAACTGCGGGGCTTGCCCAGGGCCGCGGCCAGGAGCAATTCGGCATCCAGGCGCGAAGTCGGCGAATCGGGCAATTGGGCTGCGCGCAGCAGGCTGGCGATGATGGTCATTTACTCACCCAATGCCGCAAGTTGATCGGCCTGATATTCAGCCAGTAGCGGTTCGATCACCGCGTCCACGCCCCCAGCAAGGATTTCGTCCAGGGAATACAGGGTCAGGTTGACCCGGTGATCAGTGACCCGCCCCTGGGGGAAGTTATAGGTGCGAATGCGCTCGGAGCGGTCCCCCGAGCCCACCAGCAACTTGCGCTCGCTGGCGATCGCGTTGGCCGCCGCGCTGGTCTGCTGGTCGTTGAGCTTGGCCGACAGCCAGGACATGGCTCGCGCCCGGTTCTTGTGCTGGGAACGCTCTTCCTGGCACTCCACCACGATTCCCGAAGGAAGGTGGGTAATGCGGATCGCCGAATCAGTCTTGTTCACGTGCTGACCGCCAGCGCCCGAGGAGCGATAGGTATCGACGCGCAAGTCTGCCGGGTTGATCTCGATGGTTTCCTGTTCATCCGGCTCCGGCAGCACCGCCACGGTGCAGGCGGAGGTGTGGATACGCCCCTGGGATTCAGTGGCCGGCACCCGCTGTACACGGTGCACGCCGGACTCGAACTTCAGCTTGCCGTAGACGCTGTCGCCTTCGACCCGGGCAATCACTTCCTTATAGCCGCCGTGCTCACCCTCGTTTTCCGAGAGGATCTCCAGCCGCCAGCCACGCCGCTCGGCATAACGGGAATACATGCGGAACAGGTCGCCGGAGAAGATTGCCGCCTCATCACCGCCAGTGCCGGCGCGGATTTCCAGGAATACGTTGCGTCCGTCGTTCGGGTCCTTGGGCAACAACATGCGCTGCAAGGTACTTTCCAGCTCGGCCAATTGCTCCTTGGCATCGCGCACTTCCTCGACAGCCATTTCCCGCAGGTCTGGATCGCTGTCCTTGAGCAGGGCCTGAGCGCCTTCAAGATCAGCCTGGACCTTGAGCACCTGCTTATAGGTGGCCACGATCGGCTCGACTTCTGCGTATTCCTTGGAATAGGCACGGAACTTGGTCTGATCGGCAATGACTTCGCCATCGCCGAGCAAGGCGGTCAATTCCTCGAAACGGTCCTGGAGGATGTCCAGTTTATTGAGCAGTGACGCTTTCATTACGGGGTTTTATCCGAAGAGCCCTCACCGAGGGCAAACAGTTCTTGGGCCATGGCCAGCGCATCGAGGCGGCCTTCGGCAGAGAGTTTTTTCAGTTGCACACTCGGCGCGTGCAGCAATTTGTTGGTCAGGCCGCGGGCCAGTTGGGCCAGGACCTCCTCTGCACCGCTGCCATTGGCCAGCATGCGCAGGGCTTTCTGCAGTTCTTCGTCACGCAGGCGCTCGCTTTGTTGACGATAGGCCTTGAGCACGTCCACCGCCGCCAGTTCCCGCAGGCGCACCATGAAATCCTCGGCGCCAATGTTCACCAACTCCTCAGCGGCTTGGGCCGCGCCTTGACGGCTCTTGAGGTTTTCCGCGACCACTTCGTGCAGATCGTCGACGGTATACAGGTAAACGTCGTCCAACTCGCCGACTTCTGGTTCGATATCCCGAGGAACGGCGATGTCCACCATGAAGATCGGCTTGTGCTTACGCAGCTTCAACGCGCTTTCCACGGCACCCTTCCCGAGAATAGGTAGCTGGCTGGCCGTCGAGCTGATGACAATATCGCTATGCACCAGCGCCTGAGGAATATCCGACAGCAACACCGCGTGGGCGCCGAACTGCTCCGCCAAAAGGCTGGCACGCTCCAGGGTGCGGTTGGCCACCACAATACGTTTGACGCCCAGGTCATGCAGGTGCCGGGCGACCAGGGTAATGGTCTCGCCCGCGCCGATCAGCAGCGCCTGGCTGCGCTGCAGATCACTGAAAATCTGTTTCGCCAGGCTCACCGCGGCAAAGGCCACGGACACCGGGTTCTCGCCGATAGCCGTATCGGTGCGCACCTGCTTGGCAGCACTGAACGTCGCCTGGAACAGCCGCCCCAGCAACGGTCCGACGGTGCCGGCCTCGCGGGCCACGGCGTAGGCGGACTTCATCTGCCCGAGAATCTGCGGCTCGCCCAACACCAGCGAATCCAGGCCCGAGGCCACCCGCATCATGTGACGAACTGCCGCATCGTCTTCATGCACATAGGCACTGGCGCGCAGCTCGTCTAGGCTCAGGTGGTGATAATCCGCCAGCCAGCGCAGTACCGCATCCGCAGAAAGATGATCCTGTTCTATATAGAGCTCACTGCGATTGCAGGTGGAGAGGATCGCAGCTTCGCGGCTGTCGGTGAGTCGGCAGAGCTGCTGCAAGGCCTCAACCAACTGCTCAGGGGTAAAGGCCACGCGCTCGCGGACGTCTACAGAAGCAGTCTTGTGGTTAATACCGAGTGCAAGGAAGGCCATTCAAGGTCGCTGATGATGTCGAGAAGCCGGCAATTGTCCTACTTCGACAGATTCAGAACAACTACCGCCGACTATTGTCCTAATAGACTGCCTCTGTTCTGGCATCCCGTTGAGTCTCGGTTATGTTTGGCCGAAGGCTTGTGTCATGATGATCCGACCGCAGGTTAGTCGCCCTCTTCCTATATGAATAGATCTTCCGCGTTGTTCCTCGCCCTTGCCTTCCTCAGCGGTTGCCAGTCTCTGGCACCCGGCTCATCGGACGCTACATCGCCGGTGGAAGACAGTACCCCCGCCCCTGAAAAGCCCAAGGTCTACTCCTCGTTCAGTGAAGACACCATTTTCAGTCTGCTGAGCGCTGAACTGGCGGGCCAGCGCAATCGTTTCGACATTGCCCTGGACAACTACGTGACCCAGGCCATCAATACCCAGGACCCGGGCATTTCCGAGCGGGCCTTCCGCATCGCCGAATACCTGGGCGCCGATCAGGCGGCTCTGGATACTTCGCTGATCTGGGCCAAAAACGCCCCCGATGACCTCGAAGCGCAACGGGCTGCCGCGATCCAGCTGGCCCGGGCCGGACGTTATGACGACTCCATGCTTTATATGGAGAAGGTCCTGCAGGGCAAGGGCGACACGCATTTCGACTTTCTCGCCCTGTCGGCCGCCGATACCGATCAGGACACCCGCAACGGCCTGATGAAAAGCTTCGACCGCTTGTTGCAAAAGCACCCGCACAACAGCCAGCTGATCTTCGGCAAGGCCTTGTTGATGCAACAGGACGGCGACGCCAAGGATGCGCTGACCTTGCTGGAGCAGAATCCGCCGGAAGACGGCGAGGTGGCACCGCTGTTGTTGCGCGCCCGCCTGCTGCAAAGCCTCAACCGCGGCAAAGAAGCCCTGCCGCTGCTGGAAAAAAGCATCCGCAAGTACCCGGACGACAAGCGCCTGCGCCTGACCTACGCCCGCATGCTGGTGGAGCAGGACCGCATGGAGGACGCCAAGACCCAGTTCTCCAGCCTGGTCCAGCAGTATCCGGAAGACGACGAGCTGCGTTACTCCCTGGCACTGGTGTGCCTGGAAGCCAAGGCCTGGCAAGAAGCCAAGGGTTACCTGGAAGACCTGATCGCCCGGGAAAGCCACGAAGACTCGGCGCACCTGAACCTGGGGCGCATCGCCGAAGAGCTCAACGACCCGCAAGGAGCGTTGATCGAATACGGCCAGGTCGGCCCGGGCAACGACTATCTGCCGGCGCAACTGCGGCAGGCCGATATCCTGATGAACAATGGCCGCACCGACGAGGCGCAAAAACGCCTGGTAGCGGCCCGCGATGCCCAGCCCGACTACGCCATCCAGTTGTACCTGATCGAAGTCGAGACTCTGTCGGCGAACAACCAGGGCGACCGTGCCTGGAAAGTCATCCAGCAGGCTTTGCTGCAGTACCCCGACGACATGAACCTGCTCTACACCCGAGCCATGCAGGCGGAAAAACGCAATGACCTGGCGCAGATGGAAAAAGACCTTCGCCTGATCATCCAGCGCGAACCGGACAACGCCATGGCCCTGAACGCCTTGGGCTACACCTTGTCTGACCGTACGACACGCTACGCCGAAGCCAAGACGCTGATTGAACAGGCCCACCAACTGACCCCGGAAGACCCGGCGGTACTCGACAGCCTGGGCTGGGTGAACTTCCGCCTGGGTAACCTCGACGAAGCTGAGCGCCTGTTGCGTCAAGCCCTGGAGCGTTTCCCCGACCAGGAAGTCGCGGCGCACCTGGGCGAAGTGCTGTGGAACAACGGCAAGCAGCGCGAGGCCAAGCAGATCTGGAGCAAGTTCCTCAAGGACCAGCCAGACAGCCCCGTCCTGCGTGGCACCATCAAACGCCTGACCGGATCAGAGACCCTTTAAGACTATGTTTTTGCGCCACCTTATCGTTTTCAGCTTCATTGCCCTGCTCGCCGGTTGCGCCGGCTTTGGTGCCCGTGAGTCGGTGCAAGGCCAAGGCAATCCGGCGCAATGGCGCCTGTACAAAGATCAACTGACGGCCCTTGATGGCTGGCAGATCAACGGCAAGATCGGCATTCGCGCACCCAAGGATTCCGGCAGCGGCACCCTGTTCTGGCTGCAACGCCAGGATTACTACGACATCCGCCTGTCCGGCCCATTGGGTCGCGGCGCTGCACGTCTCACCGGTCGCCCCGGCAAGGTCAGCCTGGAAGTGGCCAACCAGGGTCGCTATGAAGCGGCCAGTCCGGAAACCCTTCTGGAAGAACAGATGGGCTGGAAATTACCGGTATCCCATCTAGCCTGGTGGGTCCGCGGCCTGCCCGCTCCCGACAGCAAAAGCCGCCTGACCCTGGACGGTGACAGCCATCTGGCGAGCCTGGAACAAGACGGCTGGCAAGTGGAATACAGCAGCTACTCGGAGCAGAACGGCTATTGGCTGCCTGAGCGCATCAAACTGCACGGCAGCGACCTTGATGTCACCCTGGTGATCAAGGAATGGCAACCGCGCAAGCTGGGGCAATGACATGGCCGTGGAAAAACTGACCCTGCCCTCGCCGGCCAAACTCAATCTGATGCTGCACATCCTCGGTCGCCGCGAAGATGGTTATCACGAACTGCAGACGCTGTTTCAGTTTCTCGACTACGGCGACGAGATCACCTTTGCCCTGCGTGATGACGGCGTGATTCAGTTGCACACCGAGTTCGACGGCGTACCTCACGACAGTAACCTGATCGTCAAGGCCGCGAAAAAACTCCAGGAACAATCCGGCTGCACACAGGGCATCGATATCTGGATCAACAAGATCCTGCCCATGGGCGGCGGCATCGGCGGCGGCAGCTCGAATGCCGCCACGACCCTGCTGGGCCTCAATCATCTCTGGCAATTGGGTTGGGACGAGGATCGACTGGCCGCCCTGGGGCTGACACTGGGTGCCGATGTCCCGGTTTTCGTACGTGGGCATGCAGCTTTCGCTGAAGGCGTGGGGGAAAAACTCACCCCTGTAGATCCCGACGAACCCTGGTATCTGGTACTGATCCCGCAAGTGTCTGTAAGTACAGCGGAAATTTTTTCCGATCCGTTGTTGACACGTGACACTCCGCCCATTAAAGTGCGCCCCGTTCCCAAGGGAAACAGCAGAAACGACTGCCTTCCGGTAGTCGCAAGGCGTTATCCAGAAGTACGTAACGCATTGAATTTGTTAGGTAAATTTACCGAAGCAAAACTGACTGGAACTGGAAGTTGTGTGTTTGGGGGCTTCCCAAGCAAAGCTGAAGCTGATAAAGTCTCGGCCCTTCTTACAGAGACCCTTACAGGGTTTGTCGCTAAAGGAAGCAACGTTTCGATGTTGCATCGCAAGCTGCAAAGTCTGCTCTAAAGGAACCGGGTACCAGGTACTCGAAGCAACAGATACAGGGGCGTCGCCAAGCGGTAAGGCAGCAGGTTTTGATCCTGCCATGCGTTGGTTCGAATCCAGCCGCCCCTGCCATTTTCCTATACTCATCCAGGTATACCCTCAGCCTTCAGGTACTGCGCGTGTCCAAGATGATGGTCTTTACGGGGAACGCTAACCCCGATCTGGCTCGGCGTGTCGTACGTCAGCTGCATATCCCTCTCGGTGACATCTCTGTTGGAAAATTTTCCGACGGCGAAATTACTGCCGAGATCAATGAAAATGTCCGCGGTAAAGACGTCTTCATTATTCAGCCGACTTGCGCTCCGACCAACGATAACCTGATGGAACTCGTCGTGATGGCTGATGCCTTCCGTCGCTCCTCAGCCACTCGTATCACTGCTGTTATTCCTTATTTTGGTTATGCCCGTCAGGATCGCCGTCCGCGTTCCGCACGTGTGGCTATCAGCGCGAAAGTTGTCGCTGACATGCTTACCGTAGTCGGCATTGACCGTGTTCTCACGGTTGATCTGCATGCTGACCAGATTCAGGGTTTCTTCGATATTCCGGTAGATAACATCTACGGCTCCCCAGTTCTGGTGGATGACATCGAAGATCAGCGTTTCGAAAACCTGATGATCGTGTCCCCGGACATTGGTGGCGTCGTGCGTGCACGTGCCGTGGCCAAGTCCCTGGGCGTGGACCTCGGGATCATCGACAAGCGTCGTGAGAAAGCCAATCACTCTGAAGTGATGCATATCATCGGCGATGTCGAAGGACGCACCTGCATTCTGGTCGATGACATGGTCGATACCGCCGGCACTCTGTGCCACGCGGCGAAGGCCCTGAAAGAGCATGGCGCAGCCAAGGTCTTTGCCTACTGCACACACCCTGTGCTGTCGGGTCGGGCCATCGAGAACATCGAAAATTCCATGCTGGACGAGCTGGTGGTGACTAACACCATCCCGCTGTCCGCTGCAGCACAAGCCTGTGCGCGTATCCGCCAACTGGATATCGCCCCGGTAGTTGCCGAAGCGGTTCGCCGCATCAGCAACGAAGAATCGATCAGCGCGATGTTCCGCTAAGGGCTTGCCCTGGCAGAACATCCCGATGACGAAAAGCGCCCCGTCCCAACCTGTGTTGGGACGGGGCTTTTTTGCCCATATCGCCTTTAGCGCTGGTCGCAAACGCTGGGGCGAATGTGGTTATTTTGGAGATACAACATGAACGATTTTACTCTGAATGCTGAAGTGCGTTCCGACCTGGGGAAAGGTGCGAGCCGCCGCCTGCGTCGTCTCGCAAGCCTGGTTCCAGCTGTAGTTTACGGTGGCGACAAAGCCCCTGAATCCATCAGCATGCTGGCCAAAGAAGTGGCCAAGCTGCTGGAAAACGAAGCTGCCTACAGCCACATCATCGAACTGAACGTCGGTGGCACCAAGCAGAGCGTTGTGATCAAGGCCCTGCAACGTCACCCGGCCAAAGGCCACGTGATGCACGCTGACTTCGTTCGCGTGATCGCCGGTCAGAAACTGACCGCCATGGTTCCAGTGCACCTGATCAACGAAGCAGCACCGATCAAGAAAGGCGGCGAGATCTTCCGCGCAGCTACCGAGATCGAAGTTTCCTGCCTGCCGAAAGACCTGCCTGAGTTCATCGAAGTCGACATGGCTGCGACTGACATCGGCACCGTGATCCACCTGTCCAACCTCAACGCTCCTAAAGGCGTTGAGTTTGTTGCTCTGGCACACGGCAACGACCTGGCTGTTGCCAACGTCTACGCCCCACGTGTTGCTGCTGAGACAGAAGAAGGCGCTGCAGAGTAATTCACTCTGACGCCGGAGTAAGCGGAACACATCGCGGACTGGAACGTAGCGAGAAAGCGGGCGAGAACGCGAAATTTGCCGCAAGGCAAACAAGTTTTTGTCGTCCACTTTCGCCGTAGCACCGGTTGCGGCGATGTTATCCATCACTCCAAAGAAGGGCCCCTATCGTGACTGCCATCAAACTGATCGTTGGCCTGGGTAATCCAGGCGCCGAATACGAACAGACCCGGCATAACGCAGGGGCCCTTTTTGTTGAGCGCATCGCCGAGAAACAAGGAATCAACCTTGTCGCCGATCGCAAATATTTCGGCCTGACCGGGCGCTTCAGTCACCAGGGTCAGGACATTCGTCTGTTGATTCCCACCACCTACATGAACCGTAGCGGCCAAGCCGTGGCGGCACTTGCCGGCTTCTTCCGCATCAAGCCGGAAGAAATCTTGGTGGCCCACGACGAACTCGACTTGCCACCCGGCGTTGCCAAACTCAAGACCGGCGGCGGGCATGGCGGGCACAACGGACTGCGGGACATCATCGCGCAGCTCGGTAATCAGAATACCTTTCACCGTCTGCGGCTCGGCATTGGCCACCCGGGCGTTGCCAGTATGGTTTCAAACTTTGTCCTGGGTCGTGCGCCTCGCGCCGAACAGGAAAAACTCGATGCCAGCATCGATTTTGCCCTCGGCGTGCTGCCGGATATCTTCGCCGGGGAATGGAACCGTGCGATGAAAAACCTGCACAGCCAGAAGGCCTGACTCTTATCCGAGGGGAAACACCATGGGATTCAATTGCGGCATCGTCGGCCTGCCTAACGTCGGCAAGTCCACCCTGTTCAACGCCCTGACCAAATCCGGGATCGCGGCCGAGAACTTCCCCTTCTGCACCATCGAGCCCAACACCGGCATCGTGCCAATGCCCGATCCGCGCCTGGACGCCCTGGCCGCCATCGTGGTGCCGGAGCGCGTGCTGCCGACCACCATGGAGTTCGTCGACATCGCCGGCCTGGTAGCCGGTGCCTCGAAAGGTGAAGGCCTGGGTAACAAGTTCCTGGCCAACATCCGCGAAACCGATGCCATCGCCCACGTGGTCCGCTGCTTCGAAGACGACAACGTGATCCACGTGTCCAATAGCGTTGATCCCAAGCGCGACATCGAGATCATCGACCTGGAACTGATCTTCGCCGACCTCGACAGCTGCGAGAAGCAACTGCAGAAGGTCACGCGCAACGCCAAGGGCGGCGACAAGGATGCAGTGGCGCAGAAAGCCCTGCTGGAACAGCTGATCGCCCACTTCACCGAAGGCAAACCAGCCCGCAGCCTGATGAAGGACATGAACGCCGACGAGAAGGCGATCATCCGCGGTTTCCACCTGCTGACCACCAAGCCGGTGATGTACATCGCCAACGTCGCTGAAGACGGTTTCGAGAACAACCCGCTGCTGGACGTGGTCAAGGCCATCGCCGAAGAAGAAGGCGCGATCGTGGTGCCGGTGTGCAACAAGATCGAAGCGGAAATCGCCGAGCTCGATGACGGCGAAGAAAAGGACATGTTCCTCGAGGCCCTGGGCCTGGAAGAGCCAGGCCTGAACCGGGTGATCCGCGCCGGCTACGAAATGCTCAACCTGCAGACCTACTTCACCGCCGGGGTGAAGGAAGTTCGCGCCTGGACCGTACGCGTGGGTGCCACCGCGCCGCAAGCCGCTGCCGTGATCCACACCGACTTCGAAAAAGGCTTTATCCGTGCCGAAGTCATTGCCTACGACGACTTCATCCAGTTCAAGGGTGAAGCCGGCGCCAAGGAAGCCGGTAAATGGCGCCTGGAAGGCAAGGAGTACATCGTCAAGGATGGCGACGTGATGCACTTCCGCTTCAACGTGTGATCCCTTCAGCCCCATTGCCTGGCAATGGGGCTGAATCCCCGCTACATCCAGCGACCTCAGAAGTAGGTGGTCGCCCCCGCGAAGAACGCCCGTCCGGGCACATAGAAGTTGGTCGATCCGTCCCGCAGGTCCTTATCCATCAAGTTCTGCACACCACCGTTCAAGGTCAGCCACTTGGTTAACGCCAGGTTCGCCGTCAGGTCGTAGGTGGTATAGGACTGCACGAAATCATTGCCCATGCCCCGCTGCTTGCCGACGTGCTGCGCCGACAACTCAGTGCTCAAACGGTCGTTGACCTGCCAGTCCAGTGCACTGAACAACGACAACTTGGGCGCGCTGATCAGCTCTTCGCCAGTGGACAGGTTCTTGCTCTCGAGCATGTAAGTGGCATTGGTCCGCCAAGATACGGACTCACCCAGCGGCACCCGGGTGGAGCCTTCCCAGCCACGGGTACGCGCCTTGTCGACGTTTTCCAGCATGGTCCACCAGCGGCCCTGATACTTGCCCAGCGGACCGTATTCGATCTTGTCGGTGAAGTCGGTGTGGAAGTAAGTCAGGCCGGCTTCCCAACCGTCATGATCGAACGACACGCCGATTTCCTTGTTGGTGCTGGTTTCCGGCATCAGGTTCGGGTTGCCGGCCATCCAGCAACTGCCCCGGTCATAGCCCAATGGACGCAGCGAACCACATCCCCGGCCACCAGACTCGGTCGCGGCACCCGCACTGCCCTCTTTCAGGCTCGGAGCACGGAAACCCTTGGAAACCCCGCCACGTACGGTCCAGTCCGGGTGCGGGTGATACACCACATAGGCCCGTGGGCTGTTGTGGTTACCATATTTGTCGCTGTGGTCGAAACGATTGCCCAGGGTCAGGGACAGGTTGTCCAGCAGGAACAGTTCATCCTCGATAAAGGCCGCCGAGTAATCGCCCTTCAAGGTCGAGCCATTGACCGGCGCGCCCTGGTAATCCACCGGTACGGTGCCAAGGGTATTGGTGTTGGTCAGCTCCTCGCGCTTCCATTGCCCGCCCAGCGTCAGGCGCTGATCCACCAGTAGCTCGAAGGGTAGATTGAGGCTGCCCTCGACGATCTTCTCCTCGGAGTTGGCTTTGCCCATATCAAGGTCGTTGCGGTACTTGTTCAGATAGGCATCGAGCTTCGAGGTACCAAAGCTCCAATTGCCGGTGTGGGACAGGATGTAGCTGTCGCGCGTCAGTCGGCTGGGGCCGAAGGCGCCACCAATGGTTTCGTCCCAGTCACCAAAGGTCTTCTTTGATGCCCAGGAGTTTTCGACACCGTGCACCGCCTCGAAGGACAAGCTCTGCTCTTCATTGATCTGCCAGTCCAGCAGAGCATTCACGCTCTGATCCTTTGACCCGCCCGCACCGTCGTCGTACATGAAATCGCCTTGGGCATCGCGCCGCGCCGTGACTTCATCCGCCGCCCGACGCGTAACGTTGGCCCCCAGGCGCAGGCCCAGGGACTCGGTCAATGGCCCCGCCGCATTCACACTGTATTGGGTGGTCTGGCCACGATCGGAGTCCTTGGGCACGGTGATGTTGGTACTGGCCGAGCCGGTCCAGGTCCGCGAGACCTTGCGAGTGATGATGTTGATCACCCCACCCATGGCGTCCGAGCCATACAGCGACGACATCGGGCCGCGAACAATCTCGATGCGCTCGATCATGTTCGGCGAGATCCAGTTCAGGTCCTGACGCGCCAGGTCACGGCGATAGCTCAGGTCAGCAGAGCTGCCGACGCGCTTGCCGTCCACCAGGATCAGCGTGTACTTATCGTCCAGCCCCCGCAGCTTGATCTTCGACTGCTCGCCCACAGGACCGAAACCACCGGTCACTCCCGGCACCCGACGCAACAGCGTATTGAGGTCGTAGACCGGCTGGCGCTCGATTTCCTCGCGGGTAATGACACTGACACTGGCCGGAGCATCCTTGAGGTCCGTGGCGCCACCGGTGGCGGTGACGAACGCAGTGTCCAATTCAAGCGCTGCAGGGGCAGCCTTGTCACCGGCCTCGCTGGCGTGTAGCACCGGGGCGGCAAGGCTGACACCAGCACTCAACAGCAGGGAATTGAACAGGCAGGAACTGACTTTCATTACACACAATCCTTGTCGATTCAATGCACCCTAGAGGTGCACTAGAAGGGAGAAGGTCCGGAGTGTAATGCTAATGATTAGCATTTATAAATAGATATATTTCAAAACAGATACATTCACGGCAGAGCACTGTTCGTAGATCGACGCGCTAAAACCGTCCCATGAGCGCGGACGGTTGCAGCATCAATGCCTCAGCAAACGTCTTCGTAAGGCAGGCCCACATAGTTCTCGGCAATGTTCACCAGGCCCGCTTGGGAGTTGAGGAAATACTCGCGGTCGGCCTGCTGCATCTTGTGATCCCAGGCGTCCTGGTACTCGCCAAAGTCGTGCAGCAGGTTGGTCATGAACCAGCTGAAACGCTCGCCCTTCCAGACTCGGCGCAGTGCCAGCTCGGAATACTTCTCCAGCAGGTCGGTGCGCCCTTCTCGATAAACCTTGACCAGAATGCGGTACAGGTAACACACATCGGAAGCCGCCAGGTTCAGGCCCTTGGCGCCTGTAGGCGGGACGATGTGGGCAGCGTCCCCCACCAGGAACAGCTTGCCGTACTGCATCGGCTCCACCACATAGCTGCGCAGCGGCGCGATACTTTTTTCCAGTGACGGCCCGGTGACCAGGTCATCCGCCACATCCGCCGGCAAGCGCGCCTTGAGCTCGTCCCAGAAGCGCTCATCGGACCAGTCCTCGACCGTGTCGGTCAGCGGCACTTGCAGGTAATAACGGCTGCGAGTCAGGGAGCGCTGGCTGCAAAGCACGAAACCGCGTGGGTGCTGGCCATAGATCAGTTCATGGTTGACCGGCGGAGTATCGGACAGCAGCCCCAGCCAACCGAACGGGTACTCGCGCTCATAGTGAGTGAGTACTTCCTCGGGAATGCTCTTGCGCGCAACGCCATGAAAACCATCACAACCGGCAATGTAGTCGCAATCGATGCGGTGAAGCTGGCCGTCCTTTTCATAGGTGATGTAGGGCTGCCCATCCTTCATGCCATGAGGCTGTACGTTGTCTGCCGAGTAAATAATCGGTGCACCGCTGGCGGCGCGGGCCGCCATCAGGTCGCGGGTGACTTCAGTCTGGCCGTAGACCATCACCGTCTTGCCGCCGGTCAGTGCCTTGAGGTCGATGCGCACACGCTTGCCACCCATCAACAACTCCACCCCTTCGTGAACCAGGCCCTCAGCGTCCATGCGCTGGGCGACCCCCGCCTCGCGCATCATATCCACGGTGCCTTGCTCCAGGACTCCAGCGCGGATACGACCGAGCACATAGTCCGGGGTCTGACGTTCGACAATCACCGTGTCGATGCCAGCCTTGTGCAACAGCTGGCCGAGTAGCAGACCCGAAGGTCCGGCGCCGATAATCGCAACCTGAGTTTTCATTGTTGTCGTCTCATGAGGGCATTCCAGTCACCCGGTGGGCGAAGGCTGGAAATTATGGTTATTGTTGTACCCCTGCATTTTTACCGACAAAAATTAGAAAAAATGGTGATTAACCGGCGTAAAAATGCACTTTTGAAAACAGCGTTCGATTATCGAGCACTCTGCCCGTACTGATCCGAAGGGTCGCTTCCCATGAAAACCAGCCGCTCCAGCATCCCCGTGTTCAAGCTCTATGGCGAAAACCAGGCCTGGCCGACACCGGACCTGCTGCACTGCGAATCCATCCCCAAACGCAGCAGCCTGCACCATTGGGAGATCAAGCCGCACCGCCACGCCGACCTCTACCAACTGCTGTATGTGCAACGGGGTCAGGCCCTCGTGGAGGTCGAGGGGCGCCGCCAGGAAGTGCGCGAGGCGTCAATCCAGGTGGTCCCACCATTAATGGTCCACGGCTTCCAGTTTTCCGAGAACATCGAAGGGTATGTGCTGACTCTTGGGGCGCCACTGGTGGCGCAACTGGAAACGCAATTGGGCGCCCCCCTGGCGGTGCTCGCATCTTCCGGCTGCTACCCGGTGGGCCGCGACCGGCTCAGCCTCAACACCTTGTTCAAGGCACTGCTGGACGAATACGAAGGCAGCGCATCGACCCGGGACCTGTTGCTGCATTCGCTGGTCAACGTGCTGGTGGTATGGATCAGTCGTCGTGGCCAGCAGAACACCCCGCCGAGCAACCGCAGTGAGCGCAACCAGCAATTGCTGGGGCACTTCATCAAGCTGGTGGAACAGCACTATCAGGAGCATCCCACGGTGGAGTCCCTGGCTCACCGCATCGGCCTGTCCAGCGTGCACCTCAATACCCTGTGCCGGGAACTGGCCGGGCAGACTGCGCTGCAGATCCTCCACCAGCGCCTGATGCTGGAAGCCAAGCGCGGCCTGATCTACACCAACATCAGCATCAGCCAGCTGTCGGACAACCTGGGCTTCAGCGATCCCACCTACTTCTCGCGCTTCTTCAAACGCCTCAGCGGCCAATCGCCCAATCACTTCCGACAGGGCACCGGGCACGCCACGCCGGGCGACTGAGCTACCACGAGTTTTATGCAAACAGCCGATTTCTCTTAACAAATCTCGCCACGAAGCGATCCACACGCGCCACCAGGCACTGCCAGCGAAGGCTATCAACATGATTTAAAAGGGAAAAATAGAAAACGAGCGGTTGGCACACTAGTTGAAATGTTCTGCCCGCACTCCTGGATCCACGTCCAGCGAATGCCCCCATAACAATAAGGCAGACCTTCTCATGCATCAGATTTCCTTGCGCCTGCGCGCCCTTGCTCTCACCTCCAGCCTGCTGCTGAGCGGCCACGCTTCCTGGGTCCAGGCCAGCGAAGGCGGTGTTTCTTCCTGGCCCATGGGCATCGAGCTCTACGGGATGGGCATCCTGCCACCGCCCGGGACCTACGCTCAGGTATTCGTCGGCAACTACCTCGCCGACAGCCTGCGAGACAATGGCGGACACCAGGCGGCAGCCATCGACCTGCGCGTCACCAGCGTGGTGCCGCGCCTGGTCTGGGTTACCGAACAGCAGGTGCTGGGGGGCAATCTCGGCTTCCACGCCTTGCTGCCCCTCAACGACATGCGCCTGAACCTCAAGAACGGCCCCCATGAGCAAAAGCGCGGTATCGGAGACGCCCACCTCGGCCCGGTGCTGGGCTTTCATCACAGCGACAAGTTCCACAGCGCCCTGGGAGTCGACTTTGTGCTGCCCACCGGCGGTGAATACGACAAGCACGACCTGATCAACCTGGGGAACAACTACTACACGGTGCAGGCGGTCTATGCCATGACCTACACCGACCCCGCCGGACTCAACGCCGACGTGCGCCTGATGCACGACTACAACTTCGAAAACCGCGCCACCCATTATCAGTCCGGGCGCGAGTTGCATGCCGACTACAGCCTCGGCTGGGGGCTGGACAACGGTTGGGTGATCGGCGTCGGCGGGCACGCCTATCAACAGATCAGCGACGACCAGTGCAGCGTTGCCAACTGCGCGGCCGCAGCCCTGGTGCAAGCCCGCGACGGCAACCGCGGACGCTCCTTCGCCATCGGTCCCGCGCTGCAATACACCAGCAGGAACGGCTGGTCGCTGAGCGCCAAATGGCAGGACGAATCGGGGGTACGCAACCGCGCTGAAGGCCAGGCCTACTGGCTGAAGTTCACCACTGCACTCTGACCCGCGGCCAACGGCGCAACCTTGCCCCGATGCGGGCGAGGTGCCCGCTCAACGGCCTTTGAGGCGATAGCTGACCTGGGCCCGGCTCATGCCAAGCATCTGTGCAGCTGCCGTGATATTGCCAGCGGAGCGCTCCAGCGCCAGACGCACCAACCGCAACTCGATCTCCTCCAGTGACGTACCCAGGGCCGGCGCCCGCCCAGAGAGAAACGCCTGCAGGCTGGCCAGCTCGGGTTCCTCGACCGGCGCTTGATCCGTCTTGGCCGACGCAACCACCGGCGCCGCTTCATTCCGCATCGGCGGCGCCGACAGACGCCCTTCAGCGGTCAGTCCAATCGCCATCCCCGCCAGCGGCGTTCCCGCCTCGCTGAGATGCACCACATCCATGACCTCACCTTCGCCGGCCGCGATCACCCCACGCTCGATAAGGTTCTGCAATTCACGAATATTGCCGGGGAAGCGATAAGTCAGCAGCGCATTCACCAGCCGCGTGCTGAAGCCTGCCAGTTGCCGTCCATGGCGCAGGCTGAAGCGGTGCAGGAAGTAACTCATCAGCAGTGGAATGTCTTCACGCCGTTCACGCAGGGGCGGCAGGTGAATGGGAAACACATTCAAGCGATAGAACAGATCCTCGCGAAAACGCCCGGCCTCGACCTCGCGTCGCAGATCGAGGTTGGTCGCGGCGATCACCCGTACATCCACCTGCAGCGACTCAGTACCACCGACTCGCTCGATCTCGCCCTCCTGCAGGGCCCGCAGGATCTTGCTCTGGGCGCTGAGGCTGAGGGTGGCGATTTCATCGAGAAACAAGGTGCCACCGTGGGCCCGCTCAAAGCGCCCGGGACGCGAGCGGTCGGCGCCAGTAAAAGCCCCCCGCTCCACCCCGAATAGTTCGGCCTCCACCAGGTTTTCCGGCAGGGTCGCGCAGTTCAGCGCCACCAACGGCTGATGCTGACGGGCGCTGGCCTGATGCAGATTGCGTGCAAACAGCTCCTTGCCCACCCCCGACTCCCCGGTCAGCAGGACTGTCGCCTGGGTCGGCGCCACCCGTTGCAGCAACTGGCTGGCCGCCACAAAGGCGGCAGAGATCCCCACCAACTGCTTGTCACCCACCGGAGCCTCCAGCTCGGCGACCGTGGTCTCGCCCTTCGAGACATAGGCACTGCGGCTAAGGAAATCACCGGCGTCCAGGTACATCAGGTCGACATCAATGTCGTCCCACTGCTGGGCCGGCTTGCCGACAATACGACAGGCCGCCTGTCCCATCGACCGGCACTCCAGCTCGCGGAACACCACCAGCCGCCCCAGCAATGACGAGGCGTAGCCACTGGCGTAGCCGATCTCCATCCAGCACGCCGGCTCGCCCCCCAGGCCATAAGCGGCGATGTGCTCATCGTCCTCCAGGGAGTTGTGCCACAGAAACTCCGAATAGAAATGCCCGATGCTGGAGTCGATTTCGAAACGCACCACCTCGACATTGACCATGCCTTCAAGCATGTGCAGACGTGGCCCGGCACTGTAGAGACTGGCGTGATCCCCTTCCGGCCACTGCTCGCTGACCTGGGCCGCATCCCGGGCGCCCGCCTGCCAGCCGATACGGGTGATCAGTCCGCGGGCCTTGTCGAAACCCAGCGCCTCGATCAACTCGCGTCGGATGGCGCCGAACGCCGCCCCCTGCATCAGCAGCATCCGCTGTCCGCACAACCAGATGCTGCCGTCCTGAGGAGCAAAGGCCACCGTCTCTGCCAGTTGCGCGGCCGAGGGCAGGCCGCTGACCTCGAACTGGCTGGTGCGATCGACGATCAAGCGCTTGTGTCGGCCCAGCACCTGCTTGAGAAAGTCTTCATCCGCAGAACGAACGGGCTTGCTGGAAGGAGAACGAGTCATGGGCAGGCAACCGGCAGCTCAGGGAGCTTGCAGTATGCCCCGGCGCTTTACCGGGTCAATCGTCATCCCTGCCCCCCGCGGGCTCACCGCTGATTCTGGCCGGTAACCGCACAGTATCCACAGCCATGCTGGCGCGCCGAGCTTTCGACAGGGCTACGACTTCTCTGCATAAATTTCCGCAGCCCGCGCTGTAGCGCTCACTCAATCACTGCATAAAAAATCGAAAATAATTAATAACTAATTGTTTTTAAACAATATTTTCATGAAAAAACCATCTGGCACGATAGTTGTTATGCACAGGCAGATGCTCATCCATAACAAAAGAACAGGTGACCTTGCCATGCCCTCCGCCCACCTTGCGCCCGCTCTTCCCTGCACCTTGCCGCCCCATAAGCGCCTGCGTTGCTCCGTTCGGCTCGTCCAGAACCTTGCCGCACTCGGCTGACATGCCGCTGTAGCGGTAATCGCCTCACACCCTCCCGCGCCATCGGCTTGACTGCCGAGCGCCGAGCTATGGCCACGAACAAGAGAAACCCCATGACCCTGACTCGACCTGCCTATCAACACCTCGAACTGCAACCTCTCGCCGGACAATGGCGAGCCGGCAGCAGCGGCCGTGCGCTCCGCGTATTCGACCCCTTCACCCAGGAATGCCTGCTGCAGATCAGCCTGGCCAATCGTCAGGACCTCGATGCGGCTTATGCCGGAGCCCAACAGGCCCAGGTGCAATGGGCCGCCAACGGGCCGGCGGAACGAGGCCAAGTGCTGCTCAACGCCGCACGGATCTTCGATGAGCGCCGCGAAGAGATCATCGACTGGCTGATCCGCGAGTCCGGCAGCACGCGGATCAAGGCGCAGATCGAATGGGGCGCTGCCCGCGCCATCATCGTTGAATCGGCCAGCCTGCCCAGCCGGGTACACGGACGGATTGTCGCCTCCAACATTCCCGGCAAGGAAAGCCGCGTCTACCGCAAGCCGCTGGGGGTCATCGGAGTCATCAGCCCATGGAACTTCCCCCTGCACCTGAGCGCCCGCTCCCTGGCTCCGGCCCTGGCCCTGGGCAACGCGGTGGTGATCAAGCCGGCCAGCGACACACCGGTGACCGGCGGCCTGCTGCTGGCACGGATTTTCGAGGAGGCGGGCCTGCCCGCCGGGGTCCTCAGCGTGGTGGTCGGCGCCGGAGCGGAAATCGGCGATGCCTTTGTCGAGCACCCGGTCCCGGCGTTCATTTCCTTTACCGGCTCGACCCAGGTGGGCCGCAACATCGGGCGCATTGCCAGCGGCGGCGAACACCTCAAGCACGTGGCCCTGGAGCTGGGTGGCAATAGCCCGTTCGTGGTCCTGGCCGACGCTGATGTCGAACAAGCGGTGAACGCCGCCGTAGTGGGCAAGTTCCTGCATCAGGGACAGATCTGCATGGCGATCAATCGCATCATCGTCGAGCAACCGCTGCTGCAGGCCTTCACCCAACGCTTTGTCGAACGGGTCAAAGCGCTGCCCTACGGCGACCCGAGCCTGGCCGCCACCGTGGTCGGCCCGGTGATCAACAGCAAACAACTGGCCGGCCTGCAAGACAAGATCAGCCTGGCCCTGGCCGAAGGCGCGACCTTGCTGCTGGGTAGCGCCGCCTTGGGCAATGTCCTGCCTCCCCATGTGTTCGGCAACGTCAGCGCCGACATGGAGATCGCCCGGGAGGAAATCTTCGGCCCACTGGTGGGCATCCAGTGCGCGCGGGATGCCGAGCACGCCCTGGAACTGGCCAATGCCAGTGAATATGGCCTGTCCAGCGCCGTGTTCAGCGCCAGCCTGGAACGCGGCGCGCAGTTCGCCCAGCGCCTGCATGCCGGCATGAGTCACGTCAACGACATGCCGGTCAACGACGAGCCCAACGCGCCCTTTGGTGGTGAGAAGAACTCCGGCCTGGGCCGCTTCAACGGCGACTGGGCAATCGACGAGTTCACCACCGACCACTGGATCACCCTGCAACACGCACCGCGCCCCTACCCCTTCTGACCCAGGCGCTCATCAACCGATCCATCCATAACAATACGGAGTACGCAATGTCCTCGCTCCTCAACAGCTCAGCTGTGAAACGGACCCTTGCCCTGTGCCTGGCACTGCCCTTGGCGATGCTTGCCGGACAGGCCGCCGCCGATGGCGACGGCGTCTGGAAAAATGGTGAAAACGTCTACGCCAAGGTCTGCGGCCACTGCCATGAACACAACGTCGGACCGCTGATCAAGGGCCGCCAATTGCCAGCGCCCTACATCACTGCGGTAGTGCGCAACGGCTTTCGGGCAATGCCGGCCTTCCCGGCCTCCTTCATCGACGACAACGCCTTGCAGCAAGTCGCCGACTACATATCCAAGGCACCGGCTGCGGCTGCCCAACCTTGAGGAGATGCGCATGAACATTGAACGTCGCTCGCTGCTCAAGGGCATGGCCCTGGGCGGCCTGGCCAGCGTCACGGTAACCGGCTCCGGCCTGAGCCTGGCCAACAGCGTGCTGGGCTCGCCGTCAGGCAAGGTGCTGCCGACCCTGGCCCTGGTCAGCACCGCCGTCGCCGACTCAGCCTTCGTCCAAGGGATCAACGCCAGCTCGGTGGCGCGCCAGGTCAGCGTGCAACGCTGCGAGGGCAACCTCGACTTCATCCTGGCACTGCAACAGCGCCTGGGCAGCGGCCAGCCGCAACGCATCATCGGCCTGCTGGACGATGCCAGCGCGGCGCTGGTGCTCGACCAGGCCCGCAGCGCCGGAGCGCGGTTGCAATGGCTCGGCCAGCACCACAGCGATGCCCGCACCTCGCGCCACCAACTGCTCAGCGCCGAGGCCGCCAATGGCTGCGCCCTGCAACTGGGCCTGCAACTGAACGCCTGTGGCGCCGGTTTCAGCCTCAGTGAACAACGCCTGCTGGCACAACCCGCGTTCCAGGCCAGCGCCCGGGCCCGCGACCCGCGCAGTGCCGAACAATGGGCGGCCACCCTGGGCTACAACCTGGCCCAACTGGCCCGCGGCACACTCGGCGAAGCGCCTTTGGCGAGCCCTCGGGCCACCCCGCTGAGCGGCCATTTCGTTTCGTTCTCGATTGAGGCTTGAAGGAGCTGATCCAATGACTGAGCAAACCCAGAAGCCACTGCTGCCAAGGGGCGTGAACGCCGCCCATTTCCAGAAAGCCATCGCCCAGTTCCGCGCCCTGCTGGGTGACGAGAACGTGCTGGTCAAGGACGACCAGCTGGTGCCCTACAGCAAGATCATGATCGCCGTGGACACCGCCGAGCACATGCCTTCCGCGGCGGTTACCGCCACCAGCGTCGAGCAGGTGCAAGGGGTGGTGAAGATCTGCAACGAGCACAAGATTCCGCTCTGGACCATCTCCACCGGACGCAACTTCGGCTACGGCTCGGCAGCTCCCGGCCAGCGCGGCCAGGTGATTCTCGACCTGAAGAAAATGAACAAGATCCTCCACGTCGACCCAGAGCTGTGCACCGCGCTGGTGGAGCCCGGGGTGACCTACCAGCAGCTGTACGACTACATACAGGAAAACAACCTGCCGCTGATGCTGTCCTTCTCGGCGCCGTCGGCCATCGCTGGGCCCTTGGGCAACACCATGGACCGCGGCGTGGGCTACACCCCCTATGGCGAGCACTTCCTGATGCAATGCGGCATGGAGGTGGTGCTGGCCAACGGTGACATCTATCGCACCGGCATGGGCGGGGTCAAAGGCGACAACGCCTGGCAGGTGTTCAAATGGGGTTACGGCCCGACCCTGGATGGCATGTTCACCCAGGCCAACTACGGCATCTGTACCAAGATGGGCTTCTGGCTGATGCCCAAGCCGCCGGTGTTCAAGCCGTTCGAGATCAAGTTCGAGAACGAGTCGGACATCGCCGAGATCGTCGAATTCATCCGCCCCTTGCGCATCGCCCAGGTGATTCCCAACTCGGTGGTGATCGCCGGGGTACTGTGGGAAGCCGCCACCTGCAACACTCGCCGCGCCGACTACACCCGTGAGCCGGGGGCCACTTCGGAGGCCATCCTCAAGCAGATCCAGAAGGACAAGGACCTCGGCGCCTGGAACGTCTACGCCGCCCTGTACGGCACCCAGGAGCAAGTGGACGTCAACTGGAAGATCGTCACCCAGGCCCTCAAGGCGCTGGGCAAGGGACGCATGGTCACCCAGGAACAAGCCGGCTCCACGCAACCCTTCCTGTACCGCTCGCAACTGATGTCCGGAGTACCCAACCTGCAGGAGTTCGGCCTGTACAACTGGCGCGGCGGCGGTGGCTCGATGTGGTTCGCTCCGGTGAGCCAGGCCCGGGGCAGCGAGTGCAACAAGCAACAGGCACTGGCCAAGAAGATCCTCAACAAACATGGCTTGGATTATGTGGGCGAATTCATCGTCGGCTGGCGCGACATGCACCACGTCATCGACGTGCTGTACGACCGCAGCAACCCGGAGGAAACCCTGCGGGCCAACGCCTGCTTCGCCGAACTGCTGGATGTGTTCGAGGAGCAAGGCTATGCGGTGTACCGGGTCAACACGGCCTTCCAGGAGCGGGTGGCGCAGAGCTACGGCCCGGTCAAGCGCAAGGTCGAGCACGCGATCAAGCGTGCCCTGGACCCGAACAACATCCTCGCTCCAGGCAAGTCCGGGATCGACCTGGCCAACCCGTTCTAGGCACCAGACCCGCGTCGAGGTCAGCAGGAGCAAGACACAGGCACAACCGCACGACGTTCAGAAGCGCTGAAACAACAACGCCCGAGGCACTCTGCCCCGGGCGTTTTTTGCTCACGGCTGACGGGGGTCTCAGGCCTTTTTGCTCCGCGGCAGGAAGATCGCCAACACCCCGAACAACGGCAGGAACGAGCACAGGTAGTACACGTACTCGATGCCATGAATGTCCGCCAGATGCCCCAGCAGCGCTGCGCCGATCCCGCCAAAACCGAACATCAGGCCGAAGAACACGCCAGCGATCATGCCGACATTGCCCGGCACCAATTCCTGGGCATAGACCACGATGGCGGAGAACGCCGAGGCCAGGATAAAACCGATCACCACACTGAGGACACTGGTCCAGAACAGGTCCACATGGGGCAGCAGCAGGGTGAACGGCGCAACACCAAGGATCGAGAACCAGATCACCGCCTTGCGGCCGATCTTGTCGCCGATGGGCCCACCGAAGAAGGTCCCGGCCGCCACCGCGCCGAGGAAAAGGAACAGGTGCAATTGCGAGCTGGCCACCGACAGGTCGAACTTCTCGATCAGGTAGAAGGTGAAGTAGCTGGTGAAGCTGGCCATGTAGAAATACTTGGAAAACACCAGCAACCCGAGGACCACCAGGGCGCTGATCACCCGGTTCTTCGACAGGCCGTGGGTCGCCGCCTGGCCCTGCTTGAGCTTGTACAGGCGCAGGTGGTTGGCGTACCAGCGGCTGATGGCGTACAGCACCACCAGGGCAAACAGCGCGAACAGCCCGAACCAGGCGACGTTGCCCTGGCCGTAGGGAATGATGATCGCCGCCGCCAGCAAGGGGCCGAACGCGGTGCCGGCGTTACCGCCCACCTGGAAGCTCGACTGCGCCAGGCCATAACGCCCGCCTGAGGCCAGCCGCGCCACCCGCGAGGCTTCCGGGTGAAAGGTCGAGGAACCGACACCAATCAGGCCCGCCGCCAGCAGGATCAAGGCAAAGCTGCCCACCTGGGACATCATCAAGATACCGATCAGGGTGCAGATCATCCCCGCCGGTAGCAGGAACGGCTGGGGCCGCCGATCGGTGTAATAGCCGACCCAGGGTTGCAGCAGCGACGCCGTGAGCTGGAAAGTCAGGGTGATCAGGCCGACCTGGGTGAAGGTCAGGCCGTAGCTGCTCTTGAGCATCGGATAGATCGCTGGCAACACCGCCTGGATCAGGTCGTTGATCAAGTGCGCCAGGGCCACCGCGCCAATGATGCGCAGGACCAGCGGGCTGCTTGGTGAAGCAGGAGAAGCCGTCGTTGCGACAGGCGGGGCGTTACGGGTAGCCATAGAGAGTTTCCGTACAACGAGTGGGTGCACAGGGGCAGGTGCGTCAATGTGCCATTTTTCAATGCAGTGGCGCCATCCCATTAGCTTGCTAACGACCTCAAGCGCCCCTCAGGCAGCCGCTGGCGATCAATCGATAATCCGCGCCTCGGGGAAGTCCGCTTCCAGCTCGGCCTTGAGCCATTGGATAAACCATTCGACATCCGCCGACCATTCATGGTCCGGGGTCAGCACACGATAGCTCTCCAGCTTCACCTGATCCTCCAGCACTCGCACCAGGGTCCCGGCCTTGAGTTCCTCGCGCACCAGCACTTCATTGGCCAGGGCAATGCCTTGGCCGCTTTCCGCCACCGACAAGGCGTGATCGTTGTTCACGTAGATCAAGTCGGACGTGAGGTGGAGATCCAGGCCATTGGCGGCAAACCACATGTTCCACCACTCGCCGTCGTCAAAGTGGATCAGCTCATGCCTGGCCAGGTCCGCCGGTCTAAGCATCGGCTCGATGCTGGCCAGGTAGGCCGGAGTACAAATCGGAAACACCCGAGGGCAGATCAGGCTGACCCGAGACTCGGCGTATTGCCCTTCCAGGCCGTAGGCAATTCCCAGGTCGCTGGTCTTGGCGTCGACCTCGGTGAAGGTCGAGTTCGGTTCGATGGCGAACTTCAGCCCCGGACGCAGATGCCGCAGCGCCTCCAGGCGCGGCGTCAGCCAGCGCTTGGCAAACCCCGGCACCACCATGATCCGCAACCAGCGCTCGGCGGCCTTGGGTTGCGCCTCACGTCCGGCCTCGATGATCAACTGCAAAGCCGCGGCGATCTTGCGGTGGTATTTCTCCCCCGCCGGGGTCAGGGTCACCCCGCGCGAAGTGCGTTCGAACAACTGCACACCGAGCCAGTCCTCCAACAGCTTCACATGCCGGCCGATGGCTGGCTGGGTCACATGCAGGGCCCTGGACGCTTCGACATAGCTGCCCAGGCGGGCCGCAGCATCAAAAGCACGCACTGCGTTCAACGGCGGCAAACGCTGTTCAGCCATGGTTCTGCACGCTCTCTGCTATTAAATTTTTTAACAGCTGGTATGTTAAAATTGATGTTTCGCCCCCGCAACCCCTCACTGATAATCAGCCCCAGCAGAACAACAAAAAATACCTGAGAAGCCCAGAAAACCGGGTTCTCCAGAGACCCGAACACATCTCGATCCTGCCCCAAAAAAAACAATATCCATGGCCTGCCAGACAGTTCATGGGGGAATCGGAGGTAAGGCATGAATGCCCTGCATGCGCTGCAAACGCTGGCGGTGTCCGTCCGTTCAGTGCGCAAGGTCTACGGCGATCCACACAGCGGCCCGGTGGCCCTGAAGAACATCGACCTGGACATCCGCGACAACGAATTCTTCACCCTGCTCGGCCCCTCAGGCTGCGGCAAGACCACCCTCCTGCGGATGATCGCCGGGTTCGAATTCCCGACCCAGGGCGAGATCCTCCTCTATGGCGAGAACATCGCCGAGCGGCCGCCCTTCGAGCGCCCGGTGAACACGGTGTTCCAGCACTACGCGCTGTTCCCCCACATGACCCTCGCCGAGAACCTGGCCTTCGGCCTGGAGTCCCGGCCAATGGGCCAGGTGCTGAGCAAGGCGCAGATTGCCGAGCGGGTGCGCGAGATGCTGGCCCTGGTGCAGATGGAGCGCTTCGCCGGGCGCAAGCCCAACCAGCTGTCCGGTGGCCAGCAGCAACGCATCGCCCTGGCCCGGGCCCTGGCGCCCCATCCCAAGGTGCTGCTGCTGGATGAACCCCTCTCGGCCCTGGACCTCAAGCTGCGCCAGGCCATGCGCGAGGAACTCAAGACCATCCAGGCCAAGACCGGCATCACCTTCATCTTCGTCACCCATGACCAGGAAGAAGCCCTGACCCTGTCCGACCGCATCGCCGTGTTGTCCGAAGGTGAAGTACAGCAAGTCGGTCGCCCGGAGGAAATCTACGAACAGCCGCGCAATCGCTTCGTCGCCGACTTCATCGGTGAAACCAACTTCATCCAGGCCACCGTCAGCCGCGTCGAAGCGGGCCTGGTCTGGTTCAACGGCCCGGCCTGGCATGCTCTGCCGGCGCAACCGTGCAAGGAAGCCCAGGTCGGCCAGCAGGTCACCCTGTCGGTGCGCCCGGAGCGCCTGCACCTGTGCAGCGACATCGCCGCAGACGCATTGTCGTGCCGCATCGAAACGATGACCTACCTGGGCACCGACCTGCAGTACCAGGTCAGCCTCAGCGACGGTACGCGGCTCACCGTGCGCACCCCCAACAGCGTCGAGCACAACCAGCGCCTGGCCGTGGGCAGCAACGCCGGCCTGGTCTTCGAACGCGGCAGCGCCAGCGTCCTGCTGGATTGAACGGGAGGATTCGCCATGCAAGCCTCATCGATCTCGCAGCACCTGGAACGCCGCAAGGCTTTTCGCAGCTTCCTCGGGGTCAGCCCGGCCCTGGTCACCATCGGCCTGTTCCTGATCGTGCCGATCCTCATCGTCATCGCTTATTCGCTGATGGAAGCCAACCCCTACGGCGGGGTGAACAAGGTATTCAGCAGTGACGCCTACACCTCCCTGCTGTTC
Organism: Pseudomonas sp. Fl4BN1; assembly: GCF_009908285.1. Taxonomy (GTDB): domain Bacteria; phylum Pseudomonadota; class Gammaproteobacteria; order Pseudomonadales; family Pseudomonadaceae; genus Aquipseudomonas. The sequence continues at coordinate 12,183 of NZ_JAAARM010000041.1, read as the reverse complement.
GAACGGCAACTGGACGACAGCCTGGCGTTCGCCGACTCCTACCTGCTGATCGCCTTGCGCTCCATCGGCATCGCCGGGTTGACCACGGTGATCACCTTGTTGATCGGTTTCCCGGTGGCGGTGTGGCTGGCCATGCAGCCGGTGCAACGCCGGGGCTTGCTGATCTTCCTGATCACCGTGCCGTTCTGGGCCAACCTGCTGATCCGCACCTACGCCTGGATCCTGCTGCTGCGCAACACCGGAGTGATCAACAACAGCCTGATGGGCCTGGGGGTCATCCACGAGCCACTGCAACTGCTGTACACCGACGGCGCGGTGCTGCTGGGGCTGGTCTACACCTACGCACCCTTCGTGGTGCTGCCGATCTACGCCACCCTGGAAAAAATGGACATCCGCCTGCTGGAAGCGGCCCAGGACCTCTACGCCGGGCGTATTCGTACCCTGCGCAAGGTGGTGCTACCGATCGCCAAGCCGGGGATCTTCGCCGGCGCCATCCTCACCTTCGTGCCGTGCCTGGGGGCCATGATCGCCCCGGAACTGCTGGGCGGCGGAACCAAGATGATGCTCGGCAACCTGATCTTCCGCCAGTTCAGCGATGCGCGTAACTGGCCCTTCGGCGCTGCCCTGTCGCTGGTGCTGATGGCCGCGGTGATGCTGGTACTGACCGTCTACGCCCTGCGCGCCCAGCGCCAGCGCAATGTCCAGGAAGGTGCATGATGATGAACCTGTTCAAACGCACGGGCCTCAGCGTCCAGGACTTTCCCGGCTTCGGCGGCTTCAGTTTCCTGTTCTACCTGTACCTCTATGCGCCGATCCTGGTGCTGGTGGTGTTCTCCTTCAACGCCAACCAGTCAGCCACGGTGTGGAGCGGCTTCAGCCTCGACTGGTACCGCGCTGCGTTCGCCAACCAGGCCCTGCGCCAGGCGGCGGGCAACAGCCTGCTGATCGCCGTGTGCGCCAGCATGGCCGCCACCGCCATCGCTACCCTGGCAGCGCTGGGCACCTCGCGAGGCGCCAAGTTCAAGGGCCTGCAACTGTCCATGGGCGCCATCATGCTGCCCCTGGTGCTGCCGGAAATTGTCGTTGGCGTGGCCACCCTGGCGCTGTTCTCGACCCTGGGCCTGTCCCTGGGCTACGGCAACCTGATCATCGCCCACACGGTGTTCTGCATCCCCTTCGCCTACCTGCCGATTCGCGCCCGCCTCAACGACATGGACCTGTCCCTGGAGCACGCCGCGGCGGACCTGTATGCCGGGCCCTGGCGGACCTTTCGCAAGGTGACCCTGCCGCTGTTGATGCCGGGGATCGTCTCCGGGCTGATGCTGGCCTTCATCGTCTCGCTGGATAACTTCGTGATCTCGATGATGGTCTCCCAGGCCGGTACCACCACCCTGCCGATCTTCATCTTCGGCCTGTTGCGCATGGGCGTGACACCCGACGTCAACGCCGTGTCGACGCTGATCCTCGGCGTCTCGGTGCTGTTCGTCAGCCTCTCTTACCTGCTGAGCAAGAAACACGCTTGAACCTTCCACTGACCTTGGGGAAATGACATGAGCAAGTTGATCGCAAGCCTGGGTGCCTCGTTGTTGCTGAGTCTGCCACTGCTGACACAAGCCGCCGAGAAACTCAACGTAGTGAGCTGGAGCGGCTATTTTTCGCCGGAGATCCTCGCCAAGTTCCAGAAGCAGACCGGTATCGAGGTGACGGTGGACTCCTACGACTCCAACGAGACCCTGCTGGCCAAGCTGAAACAGGGCGGCACCGGTTATGACGTGGCGATCCCGTCCCACCAGTTCATCCCGATCCTGATCAAGGAACAGCTGCTGGAGCGTTTCGACCCGGCCAAGCAGCCCTACTACGCCAGTGTCGTCGACAACCTGAAGCACCCCACCTGGGACCCTGAAGGCGCCTACTCGGTGCCCTTCATCTGGGGTACCACCAGCGTGGTGCTCAACGGCGACCGCTACAAGGGGCCGGCCGATAGCTACAAGGTGCTCTACGAGCCGCCAGCGGAGCTCCAGGGGCGGATCAACATGTTCGACTCGGTCAGCGAAGTGATCGACATGGCCAGCCTGTACCTGAACATCCCGCTGTGCAGCGAAGACCCGAAACAGATGCAGCAGATCCTCGGCGTGCTCAAGGCGCAGAAGCCCTTCGTCAAGACCTACAGCTCCAAGGCCGGGTCGATCCGCGAGAACCTGGCGGCCGGGGAAATCGATATGTCGATGTTCTGGGGCGGCTCGTCGATGCGCGCCCGGGAGATGAAACCCAGCCTGAAATACCTCTACCCGAAAGAGGGCGTGCTGGCCTGGGTGGACAACATGGTCATCCCCAAGGGCAGCAAGAATCCGGCTAATGCCAGGGCCTTCATCGCCTTCCTCAGCCAGCCTGAGAACGCCGCCATGACCCAGAACTTCCTCAAGCACCAGAGCCCGATCAAGGGCGTCGCACCGTTCCTCGACGCGGCCCTGAAGGACGCCCCGGAGCTGCACATCCCCGAGGGCACCAAGGTGGTCTTCAGCCAGACCTGCGGTGAAGGCGCGATCCGCCTTGCGGACCGCTTGTGGACCAACCTGATGCGCTGAGCTGCGTTGACTTCTGCCGCCCCGGCCTGGATGCCGGGGCGTTTCTAAAGCCGTTTGAAAGGCCCTCCTGCCATGATCGCCAAGCCCCCCAGCGAACTGGTCCTGCTCCAGGCCCATGAACTCGCCGAGCGTATCCGCCTGCGTCAGGTTTCCTGCCGGGAAGTGATGCAGACCTACCTTGCCCACATCGAGCACTACAACCCCCTGGTCAATGCCCTGGTCAGCCTGCAACCGGCCGACAGCCTGCTGGCCGAGGCCGACCAGCGCGACGCCGAACTGGCCCGCGGTGAGTACCGTGGCTGGATGCACGGCCTGCCCCATGCCATCAAGGACCTGTCCCTGACCCGGGGCATCCGCACCACCCTGGGCTCACCGCTGTACCGCGACTTCATCCCCCAGCGCGACGGCATCATGGTGGAACGGATCAGGGCCGCCGGCGCCATTCTGATCGGCAAGAGCAACACCCCGGAGTTTGGCCTCGGCTCCCAGACCTACAACCCGCTGTTTGGCGCCACCGGCTGTGCCTATGACCCGCGCAAGACCGCCGGCGGCAGCAGCGGTGGCGCCGCCGCGGCCCTGGCCCTGCACCTGGTGCCAGTGGCCGACGGCAGCGACATGATGGGTTCGCTGCGCAACCCGGCGGCCTTCAACAACATCTTCGGCTTCCGTCCGTCCCAGGGCCGGGTGCCCTTTGACGACAGCGCCGACCTGTTCATCGACCAACTCGGCTACGAAGGCCCCATGGCCCGCAGCGTGCGCGATGCGGCGCTGCTGCTGTCGGTGCAGGCCGGCGGCGATGCCCGGGCGCCACTGTCCATCGCCGAATCCGGCCAAGGCTTCGCCGCCCCGCTGGAGCGCGACTTCAAAGGTGCACGCCTGGGCTGGCTGGGAGATTTCAACGGCTACCTGCCCATGGAAAAGGGCCTGCTGGCACTTTGCGAAAAAACCTTCGACGACTTCCGCAGCCTGGGTTGCAGCGTTGAACCGGCAACCCCCGACTTCGCCCCGGAACGCCTGTGGAGCAGTTGGCGCACCCTGCGCCACTGGATGGTTGCCGGTTCCCTGGGCAGCGCCTATGCCGATCCGCAGAAGCGTTCACAACTCAAGGCTGAAGCCATCTGGGAAGTGGAGAATGGCCTCAAGCTATCCGCCAACCAGGTGTTTGAAGCCTCGGTGATTCGCAGCGACTGGTATCGGGCTATTTCAAAGCTATTCGAACGTTTCGACTACCTGCTGCTGCCCAGCGCCCAGGTCTTCCCCTTCGACAAGACCGTGCCCTGGCCTCGGAGCATTGAAGGCATGAGCATGGACACCTATCACCGCTGGATGGAGGTGGTGATCCCAGGCACGTTGTCCGGTTGCCCGGTGGCCAACGTGCAGGCCGGCTTCAACGCCGACGGCCTGCCCATGGGTTTGCAGATCATCGGCCGGCACCAGGCCGACTTCGCCGTCCTGCAACTGGCCCATGCCTACGAACAGGCCAGCCGCTGGTTCCAGCGCTGCCCATCGCCGCTACTTTCGGGGGGAAAGGGATAAACGGTTGATAGCGTAGATAATTTTTTTACAAAAATGCTTGACGCATTGCCGTTCCGAGCGAATAATGCGCGCCACTTGGCTACATAGCTCAGTTGGTTAGAGCATAGCATTCATAATGCTGGGGTCCGGGGTTCAAGTCCCTGTGTAGCCACCAAGTACTAAAAACGGCTTACCGCAAGGTAGGCCGTTTTTTTATGCCCGTAGAAAAGTAACGCCACGGCCGGCCTTGAAAAGGCCCGCTCTACTCAGGGTAAAAATGCCCCATGAACGTCAGTGTTTCGATCGCCTGAGCGTATGGAGCAAACCTGAGATCGCCATCCGCAAAAGCCCGTGCAACTTTCTGCGCATGTTCAAGACTGTCCCACTTAGCCAGATCGGCAAACATCCGGCCTTGGGGTTCAGGGCAATACCCCAAGAACTCGATCAGCCCATCAAATCCTCGCAGCGCCTCTCGAAGCATCACGCGCAGTTGCGGCATTTGACATTCAAAACCCTCCTTGACGGTAAAAACGGCCAATTCCAGTACATGGTTGCTCTGCGTCATACATCACTCCTTTGCTGTGGTGAAAGGCGGTCAGTATCCGGAGCCCCTACTGACAGCGTGCTGTCAGTCGCTGTTGATGTTCTGCGCCGCCCATTGCTCAGACTGGAACTGCATGTAAGCGCGCAAATTCCATTGTCCTGCTAACGGCGGCTCCTGCTCAGTGATGTGTAAATGGCTGATCCGATCGACTCTGAAATCCCTGTACGCCTTTTTGCTCGTGCACCAGGTTCCCACTGTCCACTTCCCGCCCCAGTAGAACAGCCCCAACGGAAATACCCGCCTGCTCGACAACTGCCCGCTCAAGCTGAGATAGGAAAAACGCACCGCGCCGGCCTTTTGAATCGCGCGGTGCAGGTCATCCAGGTATTGCTGCTGCACGGTCGAGGGCCTGACCCGCAGCGCCCGGATACTGGAAAGGCCAGGCTGTGTATTACGCCGTGGCACCGCAGCGGCTACCTTGCTCAACAGTGTCCTGGCAGAAGCAGCCAGCTCCGCCCCCGCCGAATTTGAAAGCATCTCGACACCCAGCATCAGCGCATCCAACTCACTCTGAGTCAGGTTCAAAGGCGGCAACTCGAACCCTTCGCGCAGTGCATAGCCGATACCCGGCATGCCATACAGCGGAACACCGCTCACCGACAGGTCATCGACATAGCGATAGATGGTGCGGACCGAAACGCCAATACGCTCGGCCAGATCCTCAGCCGTGATCGGCTGATGCACGCGGATCAGGTTGACGACCTGGAACAGTCGGTCGGATTTACGCACACCCTGCTCCCTGAGCTATTTTTTCGGAGAAAACCCACCGATGCCTCGCACACTGATACCCGAGGCAAACGAATCACACATATCGTCGATAAGCCGGCTGCGAGCCTTGCCAGAACACTCAGCCAACGTATTGCAGGTCACCAGCACCGTGGTAGGTCAGCAAGCTGAGGTGTGGATTGCCGCAGAAAAGTCTGGAGATTACGCCGCATTGATCTACAAACGCGACACCCGCATTGAGCACCCCCACTGGCTGGGATAGAACACTCCAGCAGTGTTTGTGAGAGCTGCGCCATCCTCACTTCAAGGGCTCGATAATGACAATAAAAAACCACATGACTTCAGTCGCTCCGTGGCTGTTCTCGCTTCTGGCAATCACCTGTACTCCAGCCTTCGCCGAACAGGCCCCTACTCCGCCCTCCAACTTGCTGACCGCCGCCGTGGCCTGGAAGCAGACCGCCGCCGAATTCGAGGCCCTGTACTACCAGGGCTTCAACATCGCCCGCCTGCAACTGGATCGCGCTCTGCAAGAACACAAGGCCGGTGACCGGCCGCTGGCGATCATTAGCGACGTTGACGACACCGTGCTCAGCAGCAACAGCTACTGGGGCTACATGATCAACTCGGGGAAAGAGTTCTTCGATGACGAGGCCTGGGACAAGTGGGTTGCAGACAATGGCCCCGTCGCCACCCCGGGCGCCGTGGAGTTCCTGAAGTACGCCCAGTCCAAGGGCGTCGAAGTCTTCTATGTCACCAGCCGGGACCAAGGCGAAAAGACCTACGAATATGCCTTGGCCAACCTGCGTAAAAACCAACTGCCCTTTGCCGATGAGCAACACCTGACGGTATATCGCGACAGCTCCAACAAGGAGCCTCGGCAAATGGAAATCGCCAAGGACCACACCGTGGTGGTGGTGCTCGGTGACAACCTCAACGACTTCAAGCGCAAGTACTACGTGGCGGACGTCAAGCAACGCAGCAGCCTGATGACCGAAGACAAGGAACAGTTCGGGCGCAAGTTCATCCTTTTCCCCAACCCCACCGACGGCCACTGGCTGAAGGCAATCTTTGGTGATTCCGAACCACCGGCCACGCCGGAGAATCGTGCCAAGTTCAAGGCCGCAGCCGGTGCCAACGCCTGGCAGACGAAAGAGTAACCAGGCAACGCCACGCCCCCCCCCCGCACAAGGGCGGTCATGACTCCCTTCGAGCCATGGCCCCCTACAGCGACCAGCGCATGGTCACCATGGCATTACGTGGCTCGCCATAAATGTCGTTGCCGTAATAGGTATTGGTGCTGATGCTCTGGTAGTACTTCTTGTCGAAGACGTTATTCAGGTTGAGGCGAAACTCGAGATGCTCGGACGCCCGGTAACGGGTCATCAGGTCCACCAGGGCATAGCCTTTCTGCTCGACGTACATCGGCGTGCCCGAGTCGTAGAAGTTCACATCCTTGTTGTAGATCCGGTTCTGGCTATAGAGCCCCCCGCCCACACTCCAGCGATGCAGATCTCCCGGGAGCTGGTAGGTGGTAAAGGCCTTGAACACGTGACGTGGAATATCGGTGTCGAACAGCCGGCCGACATTGTCTTCGTTGCTGTCCTTGCGGTACTTGGCCTGGGCATAGGTGTAGCCCGCCCCCAGCTCCCAGCCCGGCGCCAGCTTACCGTTGACCTCAAGCTCGATACCTTCGCTGCGCACCTCGCCGCTGGCTTCGTAGCACTGCAGGCTGGAGCACTGAGCGCTGATCACCTGCTTGGCGCGATTGACCTGGTCGATCCTGAACACCGCAGCGCTGGCGGTCAGGGCCCCCTCGAAGTATTCGCCCTTGATGCCCGTCTCATAGTTCTTGCCGACTACGGGCTTGATCAAGCCACCGGAGCTGTCCACTTCCGCTTGTGGGCTAAAGACATCGGTGTAGCTGGCATACACCGAGTGATGGGCGTCGAGGTCGTAGACCACGCCGGCATAGCGGGTGAGGTTGCGGGTGACCTTGTAGTCGGTGCTGGAGGCGGTGCGCACCCCGGCAAAGCGCGTATCCACATCGTAGTCGTACCAGTCCAGGCGCCCGCCCAGAATCAGGGTCAGGGGCTCGGCGAGGCTGAAGCGTGAGGTGAGGTAGAAACTTTTCAGCTCGGCGTTGCGCTCCTGGCGCCAGTAATCCAGGTCCATCTGTGGCTTGGGTACGCTATGGGGATCGGGATGGTAGATGTTGGTCCGCGTCTCGTTGTCCTGGAAATTGCCCTTGCCACGAAAGGCCAGCTCACGCTGACTGGCCCCCACCACCAGCTCATGCTCACGCCCGAACAGAGCAAACGGCCCGGAAGCGAAGAGGTCGTAGCTGTCTTGCTGATCCTTGTAGTGGTACTGACCGACGTACTGACCAAACTCGTCGAAATCAGCGCCGAAACGCTCGGTCATCGAACCGAGCATCTGCAAGTCGGACCAGGACTTGCTGGCCGACAGCAACAGTTTCCAGGCGTTGTCGAAGCGGTACTCCAAGCGACCAAAAGCCGTGACGTTGTTCTGGTCCCAGTACTCCCAGTCACTGCCCAGGTAGGCCGAGCGCGACAGGTGCAGATGCCGGCCGTCAATCGCCGCAGGCAGCCCGCCCCAGGTCGTGGTGTTGTGCGACGCCTGATTGGTAGCGCCCACGCTCAGCGTGGTGTTGTCATTCAAGTCGGCCTCGGCAATGCCGTAGAACACCGAACGCTCGGCATCGGCCACGTCCTGGAAACTGTTCTTGCTCTGGTAGGCAGTCACCAAGCGTCCGCGCAACGTGCCACTGTCATTGAGGGCACTGGAGGCATCGATTTCGCTGCGGTAATTGTCCCAACTGCCGGCACTGGCAGTGATGCTCAAACGCGGGGCCACAGTGGGCCGCTTGCGCACCATGTTGATCGCCGCCGAGGGGCTGCCCGTACCCTGCATCAGGCCGGCGGCGCCACGCATGACCTCGACCCGATCGAAGATCGCCGTGTCGGCCGCAGTGCTCATGTCCCGGCTCAGATAATGGGACATGTCGTTGGCCAGGCCATCGACCATGAGGTTCTGCACGGCAAAACCCCGCGAATAGAAAATGGGGCGCTGTGGTCCGTCCTTGGTGATGGAAATGCCCGGGGTGCTCTTGAGCACATCCTCCAGGCTTTGCATGTTCTGATCGTCCATGCGCTGGCGGGTGACCACGGTCACCGACTGCGGAGTCTCGCGAATCGACAGGGCCAGCTTGGTGGCCGTCTGCATGGCGCCGGTGGTGTAGGAGCCAGTGTCTTCGGTGGTGGTGCCCAGCGACGCGCCGGTGATCTGGGTCGGCCCCAGATTCAGCGCCGCCCCCGTCGGCAACTTGACCAGGGTGTAGCGCGCCGGGCCCTCCTGGCGCAGCTGCAAGCCGCTGCCGGCCAGCAGCTGCGCTACGCCCTGAGTGAAGGAATAATGGCCCTTGAGCCCCTGGGTAACGAGACCCTGGGTCTGGCTGGAGCCAAAGGACAAAGTGACCCCACTGGCCGCGGCAAACTCACTGAGCGCAGTACCCAGTGCCCCTGACGCTATGTTGAACGCCTGCGCTTCGCCCACCGCCTCCTGGGCCAGGGCCAATGGCGCAGCACTGGTGGCCGCCAGCAGCGCGCCAAGGGTGATGCTCAACGCCGTGCGATTGAAACTGCGCCGCAGGGCGGCCTGGGTGAAACGACTCCGGTGGCTCATGTACGCGTCCTATGCCATAGCAGTAAAGGCGGCTGATTGACCGCTCTACTGATGAGCCGAACGCCAGAGGGAATCGGCAAGGCGCATTGACGATTTTTCTTCAAGCGACCATCCGCCCGTCACGCTTGCACACGCACCCAGTACCTGGAAAACCGCCGTACCTTCACCGGCAACGACAACGGCAGGTTGGCCAGCACCCCATCGATATCATCCAGGCGAAAGGCGCCGCTGATCCGCAGCTCCGCAACTTCATCCGCACACCCCAGGTAGCCAGGGCGGTAACGGCCCAACTCACGGATGAAATCCGCCAGTCGCCAGTCAAGCGCCACCATCTGGCCCCGGACCCAGGCACTCTCGGCATTGTCCGCCACCCGCAGCGCCCCCATCTGCCCGGAGCCGAAGGTCAGCGCCTGGCCTTCGGCGACCCTCTGGGCATGTTGTGGATCATCGTTCAGGCGCACCTCCACCGCATGCTGCTGAACCGAGACACGGCTGAAGGCCGATTCCAGGCGCACATCGAAACGGGTGCCCAGGGCCCGGATGCGGCCATGAGGGGTTGCCACCAGCAAAGGGCGCGCCGGGGCCCGGTCTGCGGCCGTGGTGACCTGGATCTCGCCCTGACGCAGGAAGATCAACCGTTCTTCATGGCTGTAGGCAACGTCGACCCGGGTATCGGTATTGAGGTGCAGCCGCGTGCCATCGGCCAGCAGTTCTTCCCGGCGCTGGCCGGTGCGCGTGGCGAAGTCGGCGCTGTAGGGAGACAGCCGATACCCGCCCAGCAACGCCGAGCCGCCAGCCATCAGCAGCAGCAGCACCTTGAGACCCTGGCGGCGCTGGATGCCCATTTCCGACAAGACCGGCAAGGCAATATCCTGCGGGACCCCACGCAGTTGCTGTTGCAGCCTTTGCACCCGGCCCCAGGCCCGCGCATGTTGCGCATCGGCGCCAAGCCACTGCTGCCAGGCCTGTTGCTGCGCCGCGCTGACCTGTTGATCGTTGAGGACCAGGTACCAGTCCACCGCTGCCTGCAGGTGGGCCTTGTCCAGGGGAGGAGGCGACGGCACGTTCAATCGTCCATCAGTTGTATGCATTGCAGCAGCGCCTTGCCCAGATGATTCTTGACGGTGGTCACCGACACCCCCAACTGCCGCCCGACCTGCACATAGCTCAAGCCGTCCAGCTGCACCATGAGGAAAATCTGCCGGGTACGCGTGCCCAGTCCATCGAGCAAGGCATCGATGGCCAGCAATGACTCGATGATCAGATGATGGGTTTCAGGAGAAATGTGCTGGGGCTCCGGACGTGCCGCCAAAGCCTCCAGATAGGCCTGTTCCAGAACTCTGCGGCGCGCCTTGTCGATCAGCAGGCCGCGGGCGATGGTCGCAAGGTAATGACGGGGCTCTCGCAGTGCCGGCAACTGGCGCAGTGACAGCATCCGCACGAAGGTGTCCTGGGCCAGGTCTGCGGCATCGGCACAGTTGCCGGTACGGCTGCGCAACCAGCCCTTCAACCAGCCGTGGTGTGCGCCATACAGATCTTCGATCTCCAGCAATATTGAAGCCTTGACCCCTGCGTCCATGATCGACCGTCGCTAATGATAATATATCTCATTATTATCCAGTCGTTTTTTCATGACAACAGAGCCCCCTTCCCGGCAGACCTGAATGCCGCATGCCGGGCCTTGCCGGAAAAACCGCAGCACGCTGCGGTTTTTCCACCCAGGTCAGTTGAAGGGTTGCGGGCGCGGGGTCTGCGCCGAGGAAGGCGGCAGCATCGGCAGCTTGAAGTCCGGCTGATCACCAGTCAGGGTTTCGAGGAAAGCCACGATCTGGCCGATTTCCTCATCCCCCAGCTTGCGCCCCAGTTGCAACCGAGCCATCACGTCTACCGCTTCCTCCAGCTTCCAGTAGGCACCGTCATGGAAGTAGGGGTAGGTCAAGGCCACGTTCCTCAAGGTCGGTACCTTGAACAGCATCCGGTCGGCATCCTTGCCGGTGAGTCCGGCCACGCCCTGGGCCGGGTTCTGGGTCACATAGGGCTCGATCATGCCCATTTTCTGGAATGAGCTGCCACCCACCGCCTCACCGTTGTGGCAAGCCACGCAGCCAATGGATTTGAACAGTTGGTAGCCCTTGAGCGCGGTCGGGCTGATCGCCGCTTTGTCACCCTTCAACCAGCGATCGAAAGGCGCATTCGGCGTCACCAGGGTGTCCTCGAAGGCGGCGATGGCATTGGTGACATCGTCGAACTTGATCTCCTCGCTGCCATATACCTGCTTGAACGAGGCCCGGTATTGGGGAATGGAGCGCAGTACGTCCACCGCCAGTTCGTGGGTAAAGCCCATCTCGCCCGGGTTGGTGATCGGACCGCCGGCCTGCTCCTGAAGCGTGGCCGCGCGGCCATCCCAGTACTGCGCAAAGCTCAAACCGGAGTTGAGCACCGTGGGCGAGTTGATCGGCCCCTGGTGCCAGTTGTGGCCAATGGAGGTGGGCAGGTTGTCACTGCCGCCCATGCTCAGGTTGTGGCAGGAGTTGCAGGAAATGAAACCGGACTTGGACAGGCGCGGGTCGAAATACAACTGCTTGCCCAGCTCCACCTTGGCGGCATCGACAATCTTCGCCGGTTGTACCGGCAGGATCGGCTCGTTCGGCGTCTCTCCCCGTACCTCGCCCCCTAACAGCAATCCGAAAACAAGTAACCACTTACAACGGTGCATGGCGTCCTCTCATCAGGCTTATAGTTTGCTTCACCCTGTACCCAACTCCCCCCCACTGCCCTGACTCAGATCAATCGACGGCCGGGTGAAGCCCTGCCTGCGACCCCGTGTACAGGGGACATGGGCCATACCGTCCACCTTGCCGGAGACATGGCCAGGGCCACACCCAGGCCCAACTCGCGGCGTCACTGCTGTACATTGCCCCACACGGACGACACCTCATTTCCCAGTGAACGGAGCTCAATGCGTGTTCTCGAACTTCCCTCCCCGTCACCTGCTCAGCCTCGGCCTGCTGGCCGCCACCCTCGGCCTCAGTGCCTGCCACAACCCGCCCC
>NZ_JAAARM010000040.1 GCF_009908285.1 Pseudomonas sp. Fl4BN1 | reverse complement strand
CGATTACATCGAGATGTTCTACAACGTAAAACGCCGCCATGGTTTCAACAAGCACCTGTCACCGGTAGAGTTTGAAAAGCGTTACGCAATGAGCTTGCAAGGTGTCTAGAGAATCCGGGGCGATTCAGACCGTGTAGGGGAAACCTTCAAAAAACGGTATGAGGATAAACTGCAATTGACCTCATTGCAGACAGCCTCATCAAAAAATAGTGCTCTGATCCAATTGTCAGATGTGATCGCTGGAGCGATAGGTCGAATTCTTAACCATGACGGGGAACGTAATTTTAAAGACGACATGGCTGACCTCGTTATCCAGATGCTAGATCTAAAAATTGAAGAAGGCGACATTGACGAACTCGATTCAGCGGCACGATTCAACGTCTAAAGTGGAAGGGTAAGGCATGCTCAGGATATGGGGATGCCCATCACCTCCCCGCCACTTGCATAGCCTGCACTTCTTCACCAAGCAGCGCCTTGAGTACGTTCGTCTTTTCAGATTAGGATCGCCACTTACCGCCAGATCTAACCGAGGAGGCGCCTGCCAAGCGTCCAGGCCTCGCACAGGAGTGAGGTTTTCAGGTAGCCCAGCGTTGTTAGGATGGTCACGCTGGCTTGTTGGCGGCGGTGTCTACGACATTACTTTTCGTACAGTGCCTAGCAAATAAGAGGTAGTACTTGAGTTATAGGATCACGACAAAATCTTTCAACTATCGGCGGGGCAAGGGCATGAGCTTGGTAAGGGACGGGAGGTAAAGAAGCGGGTTTGACGTAGTGGGCAATTCCAAGCTTCCCGCTCGTTGGTATTCCAAAAACTTGTGGATCAAGTTTTGGGTTAAGAATAGGAAAAAGACGGCTATGCCTAGTGAATACGGGTTTTTTTGGAATTAAAAAGCCGGCTTGTGGCCGGCTTCCTTGGAGTCTAAATCACTCGCTAAACGCCCTTGTCTCAATCACCCCCAACACATCCCGCACATCCTGCAGCAATAACCTGGCGGTATTGGTCACCGTGCCCATGTCCTTATTGCTCGCATCTCGCAGCGTAGTGCAGGCCATCAAATTCAGATAATCCAGCGCAGTCACCAACCGCTCACTGGCACACGCATGCAAGTCCACCAACGGCGCCTGGCTGTCAACAAACAGTACCGGCCCATCGCTGGCGATTGGGGTCATGGGAATAAATCGTTCGGATAAGTCTTGAGCATTCATGGCATCGTCCTTTTCAAGAATAGAAAAGTTGCCACCTGTTGCTGCGAATCAACGGGGTGGCAGCTGTACGCGGGTTCGCAGACCGAGGAAAAGAACAAACCCGGCAGACCCGGAGGTCTCCCACGTACAGCCGCCATAAAACGAAACGCAGGCGAAGTGTGCCTGAGTTGGCATTGGCGGTGTAGTTCGACTTTTCTGTTGGGCTGCGAAACCCGGTCGCTGATCGAAATCAGCGAACGAGAAAACTATAGGGGCAGGGCAGGTCTGGGACAATGGCGCTTCTGTAGGAACGGTCTCTATTGCGAGTAAGGACCGACTGAACTCTCCAGGGAATTCATATGCGCTGTGCCTGACACTAGCTGTATTGGCCTTCAGCTTGGTGATCAGCAGCAGATTATGGCCCCACGGCAATTGTCCAACAGCCTGTTGGACCATTTCAGATTCGGGCCAGGCCTCGGCAAATCCATCTGAGCTTCTATCGATTTTGCTATCCTGCGCCCCTTTTCCCCACCGCAAGGAGCGCAGGCATGACCCAGTCCATTGGCAGCAGTACGCAAACAAGGGCTGGCAAACAGCGTCACCTGCAACACCTCCTGTTCCGCCTGGCCCCAGTGCTCTTGCTCGGCCTTGGGCTAATCACCTCAACCGCCCAAGCCAACCCCACCACCACCTACCGCGGTACCCTCGGCGAAACCCCGGTTGAACTGGCCCTAACCTACGACTCCCAATACGGCGGCATGTCCGGCTACTGGTTCTCCGACTCCGAGCGCCTGCCAATGGCCTTGGAGTCCACCCCCTTCCATCCCGGCTCTGGGCTGTTGATCAACATCATGGACAACCCGACCCTGCCTGCGGCAGCGGTGTCGTTGCAGCCGTTCGCCGAGGGCGCGGAGGCGCTGCAGGGCAGTCTGGTGGATTTGCGCACGGGCACGCAGCAGCCGTTGCAGTTGCAGCGGGTGACGCGCTTTGGTGGCAGTCAGCGGGAGGCGTTTGACGGGGAGTTGTTGCAGCCGGTGTTCGATCGGGATTTCTATTTCAGTGTGCATGCCGCGCGCAAGGCCGGGGAGGAGGTCGGGCAGGTGGACAGTATTCGGGTGATGAGCCGGGTTACCGGCCGGCGAGTGCAGGAGATCAGTGGCCAGTGGTGCCTATCTTCGGTGGGGACCAAGACCCTGACCTTCGGGCATTTTCAGGATGAGGCGCGGATCGATTTCCAGGCCCAGAGCTATCGCGTGGCCGAGGAGGATGGACGGCTGTGGTGCTCGCCCACTCAGTATTATCTGTACAACCGTGAAGGCCGGAAGTATCTGCGTCATGCGCAGTTGGAGCAGTTCGCGGTGGACGGTACGTTGCGCTTTTCCCCCAGTGGCCAGGTGGAGTTCAGCAAGCAGGACTTTATCAATTTCGATCAGCGCACTCGGCGTTGGGATTATTACCGGGTCATCAGCCCTGATCGGTTGCAGTTTCTGTCGTCGGGCGAGGAGCGTTTCTGATGCGCGGGTTTGATTTTGCTCGGGGGCTGGCGGTACTGGTATTGGCGCTGTGGCTGCTGCCTGCGCAGGCGTCTCATGGGGTGTATGAGGGGACGCTGGGCAAGCAGGCGATTGTCTTGACCCTGGGCAGCCAGAACGCGGTGTACCAGGGTACCTATGCCTATCAGCGCTATCGCACGCCGATTCGTCTCAAGCCGACCTTCAACTTCAGCAACAAGGTGCTGGCCATGGATGAGCTGGACGAGCAGGGTTTGCCGGTGGCGCGTTTGCAGTTCAATGACTTGATGAACTACCGCCAGCAGGAGCAGGTGCGCGGCACCTGGACCAGTTATCGCACGGGCAAGACTTTGCCGATTGCGCTGAAGCTGGTGGGCCTGGTGGATTCGGATCGCTCGTGGCCGCAGCCGGTCACCAGGCTGTTGCAGAGCGCTTCCACCAAACGCTGGTATTTCCAGGTGCCGATGCAGGGCAGTGATCGGCGGATCACGACGGTGGAGGTGATGGACAAGGCCACCGGCAAGTTGCTGGTGAGCCTGGCGATCGCGGCACCGGGCTGTCCGAATCAGGGGGTGGATACCTTGCAGTTGCAGGGTGAAGGGGAGCAACTGCGGATTGCTTTCAAGGACTGCAAGTTCCCGGGGTTTCGCTGGAATGAGGGCGGTGGGAGCTTTGCGCCGTTGCCTTGAGGCCCGTTGATTGGCGCCCTTGTGCGACGTGGCGGCTAGTGGATTGGATGAGTCTGGTGTTGAACCTGGAAGTTGTGGAGCCTCGTATGGATGACAGGCAATCCCCTGTGCTGATTCAGGTGTATATGGCCGATGACGATGGCGCCGTTCGCGAGGAGCTGCTGGCGCGGCAGATCGATGAGGATATTTACGAGTTGCTGTCCTCACCGGGGCTGGCGCAAAACCTGGCGCGGGGCGATGTCGTTTCCATCCGCAATCCCGATGCTCCGGCGCAAGTGCTGAAGCGGGGCGGGAATTTCTGCATTCAGATCTATGCCGATTACATTGATCCAGCAGTGATTACGGCACTCGAAAGCGATGTCATTGGTGAGTTGAATGGGACTCTGGATGGGGTGTGCGGGGGGACGCTAGCGTTGGCGGTCCCTGCAAAAAACGGGATGGAGAACATCAATAGGTTTTTCGATGGCTTTCGCGAAAAGACTGGGATCCAGTGGTATTACGCGAACGTTTATAAAAACCTCGATGACGATGAGGACGAGACGCTGTTGAACTGGTGGCTGGACTGATTCAAGTGGTCCGCGATGGTGTTGCTCTTGGGGGTGGCGGGGTGGCGTAGATGGTTTCGATATTTTGTGCCGGCGAGGGCGGGCTTGAGGGCGCCTTCGCCGGCAAGCCGGCTCCTACAGGGAGGGCGGCGTCAGGCAGTTTGTAGTCGTGCTGTCTTGCGTACGTGATTGAGCATCAGGCCGGATGCGCCGCCGATCAGCAGGATGGCGGCCATGAAGTGCATCGCGGCTTGGGTGTTTTCGTTACCTGGGGCAGCCAGCCCACCACGATGGTGCTGAAGAAGGCGGGCGGGGCAGTTGGCGTATTTACCCGATTACGCGGCGCCAATCTTGATCAGTAGATGCACCCTGTGAGTAATCGAAGGTTGCCCACAGGGTGCAGACAAGGCGCTCGGGAAGCGCACCTTATCGATCGTGCAAATGTTTTTTCAAGAACGAGCGGGTTCGTTCCTGAACCGGGTTTTGCAGAATCTCCCGCGGCGGCCCTTCCTCCACGACAACCCCGCCATCCATAAAGACAATCCGGTCGGCAACTTCGCCAGCAAAGCGCATTTCGTGAGTGACGATCAACATGGTCATGTGCTCTGCCGCCAGTTGTTTCATGACCAGGTTGACCTCTTCGACCAGCTCTGGGTCAAGTGCTGATGTGGCTTCATCGAACAGCATGACTTTCGGCTGCATCGCCAGTGCCCTGGCGATAGCAACGCGTTGCTTCTGTCCGCCGGACAGGCGAGAGGGATACTCATCGACTTTGTTGTCCAGGCCCACTTTCAACAAATACTCCATCGCCAACTCACGAGCCGCTTTTTTCGTCAGCCCCTTTAGTTTTATCGGGCCAAGTGCAATGTTTTCGTACACGGTCAAGTGCGGGAACAGATTGAAGTGCTGGAACACCATGCCCATCTGCTGGCGCACGGCATTTATATGCTGTTCAAACGCGCGCCCTTTCAATGGCCGATTGACTTGGTCACCGTCCAGCCAGACCTCACCATCGTTAAGCACTTCCAGCTGATTAATTGATCGCAGAAGTGTGCTTTTGCCAGATCCGCTGGGGCCGATGATGGCAATGATTTGTCCGCGAGAGACCGAGAGATCGATGCCCTTGAGTACTTCAAGGGCTCCGTAAGCCTTGCGGGCGCCCTTTACCTCAACCATGAACTTTTCGCTGATCATCGTGACATCTCTACCTTTTTTTCAAGAAGGTGCAGGCCGGCTTCGAGAACAAGATTGGCTGCATAGTAAATAACCGCAACAGTCAGATAAAACTCAAAGGGGCTATAGGTATCGCTCACTGCAAGTTGTGCGCTGTACACCAACTCGGCAATACCAATGATGGAAACCAGGGAGGTGTCCTTCAACAGCACAATCAGGTTGTTGCCAAGCGGCGCAATGGTGCGGCGAAGCGCTTGTGGCACGACGATGTAGCGCTGGGTCTGTCCACGGCTGAGGCCGATAGACCGCGCGCCTTCAATCTGGCCAGGGTCTACCGACATCACGCCTGCCCGAATGACGTCGGCGTTGTAGACGGCGAAGTGCAGGCTAAGGCCGATGATGCCCGCCGCCAGTGCGGGAATATCAATCCCGACTTGCACCAGCCCGTAATAAATCAGGTACAGCTGAAGCAGCAGGGGAGTCCCCATGAGCAACCAGGTCAGAAAGCGCACGGGCAAGGCCAGAACCTTGGGTGCGTAAAGAACGATAAGGGTAAAGGCTACACCGGCAATCAAACTCAATACGCTGGAGCTTAAGAACATCACGATCGTCCACCAAAGACCGGTCATGAGCAGCTCGTAATAGGGGGTGACGATACTAAAGTCCAGGCTTTGCATGTGAATGCTCTCACCTTGCCGCGAAGCGGTTATCGAGATAGTCAATAATGAACCTGACCGAGTAGACCATCACAATGTAAAGCAGGGCCGATACTGTGAAGATTTCAAAAGGCTTGTAGGTTGAACTGATAAAGCGCTGTGCCGTGTAGGAGAGCTCAACAACAGAGATTGTCGACACCAAGGCAGAACCCTTGATCAGCGCGACAGCGTTAACTCCCAGTGGTCTTATCATCAACTTTGCCGCTTGTGGCAGGGTGATCAGCCACAAGGTTTGTCGGCGGCCGAAGCCAATTGAACGCGCCGCCTCTTCCTGGCCCGGGTCAACGTTGCTGATTGCGCCACGAATGGATTCCGCCATGTAGGCCGCGATGTTGAGACCCAAGCCAATGACCCCGGCAGCAAACGGCTCCAGCTCCAGTCCGATCTGTGGTCCGCCGAAGTAGATGATGAACAGCTGAACCAGGCAGGGTGTGCCACGAAAGACGCTTATGTAGAGCCTTGCCAGGCATCGAAAGATGAAGACGGTGGACAACCGTCCGGCAACCAGCACGATCGCGACCAGGAAGCCCAGTAGCAGTGCCAATGCAGAGATCTGCAGCGTAATCCAGGCCGCTTCCAGGAAAAATGGGAATATGCGCTGTATCAATGTCAGATCCATGGGGACCCTCGGAAAAGTCAGGTCGTCTGGCCCGAGGTTGAGTCGGGCCAGACTCAAGGTGAATTAGCGGATATCGCGGCCAATCCACTTCATCGAGATCTTTTCGTAGGTGCCATTGGCGAGGATGTCTTCCAGCGCCTTCTGTATCGCCGCCTTGAGCTCGGGGTTATTTTTGCGCAGGGCAATGCCCAGGCCTTCAGCTCCCCCCTGGTCTTCAGGGGTACTGATCAGGCGTACCTGCTGTCCTGTTTCCTTGACGGCGACCATCACGGGCACACTGTCCATCACCAGTGCATCGATGCGCCCGGCGTCCAAGTCCACCAGCATTTCGGGAAGGCCTTTGTAGCTTCTGACCTTCAGGTTGCCACGGGCCCGGGCCCATTTGTCGTGGATGTCCCCGAGCGTCACCCCGACCGTCACATCCTTCAGATCATCAAAGCTTTTGATCGAAGAACTGTCCTTCACCACGATCGTACGGCCGGCATGGTAATAGGGACCGACGAAGTCCACGGCCTTCTGGCGTTCCGGGGTAATGGACATGGACGCGATAATGGCGTCGTATTTTTTCGCCAGCAGGCCGGCGATGATCCCGTCGAATGGCGTGGTGATGATCGTCACTTTGACCCCCATCTGCTGCGCAATGGCCTCGCTGATGGACGCGTCGAAGCCGACAATCTGGTTCTGTGCGTTGGCAAAGCTGAAGGGTGCGTATTGGCCACTCATTGCGATACGGATCTCTTTGGATTCCTGGATCGACTTCAATTCATCGGCGTGAACAGCGGTGGTGGAGAGTAGCGTCGCAGCCGTTACGGCGCAGGCAACAACCAGGCCCTTGAGCTTTTTAGTGAGCATTCGATAGCACCTTAGAAATATTATTATTTGGTTTTTGGGCTATGCACCCAGCCGTCACGAAAAGTCTTGCATAGGCGCTTTTGGAAAGCACCAGGCAATGTGACAGCCTGCCTGACAGATTGCCGGAGTTGGCCGGCACTCTGTCAGGTAGGCTTTGAGGCTCGCTGCAAAACACTGTCGGGCGTGCGGTTTTGAATTGCAGATAACGTGCGACAAGGTTGACCAGATCGTGAGTCTCCAGTCTCCAGTCTCTTGTCGCACGCCACCATATCGATGATTTACTGGAGTGCGGCCTTGAAGCTTTCGTCCAGGACCTCAAGCAAGAAGTCAGCATTGGTTTTACTGAAAATCATCGAAGGGCGCATTTTTAGAACATTGTCATGGGGGCCTTCAGTGCCGATCAAAATGCCTCGCTCCCTGGCACCGTCGGCGACTTTCTTGGCCAAGCCTGTGGCTGGGATTTTCGTTTGGCGATCAGTAACCAGTTCGATCCCAAGGAACAGACCGAGCCCACGCACATCACCGATTGCATCGTAGCGCTGCTGCAGCTTGCGCAAACCGTCGAGCAGATAGTTACCCACGGTCAGGGCGTTGAGTTTCAGGTTGTCGCGCTCGATCACATCCAGTACGGACAACCCGACAGCGCATGAAACCGGGCTGCCGGCAAAGGTATTGAAGTACTCCATGCCGTTGTTGAAGCTGTCTGCGAGCTCACGGCTGGTCACCACCGCTGACAGGGGATGGCCATTGCCAATGGGTTTGCCCATGGACACTGCATCGGGAACCACCCCCTGGGTTTCAAACGCCCACCAGTGGCTACCGACACGGCCAAAGCCGACCTGGACTTCGTCCGCCAGGCACAGACCGCCCTCTGCACGCACCATGGCATAGACTTCTTTCAAGTAGTTTTGGGGGAAGAACAGTTGCCCGGCGACACTGGGAATGGACTCCGCCAAAAACAAAGCTGGAGACCTGCCTTGCTTGCGCATGCTCTCGATCTGCTCCGCCACGCTTTCGGCATAACGCTTGCCAAGCTCCTCGAACGACCAGTCTTCAGGCGCACGGTAAGCATCCGGGACGACCGCCTCAAACACGTGTTCTGCACGCCCTTTACCGGCCTTGCGCTTGTATTTGTAAGGGCTGAGGTCAATCAGTTCCTGGGTGGTGCCGTGGTAAGCCCAATCCAGCACGATGGCGTCGTTACGCCCCGTGTGGTTGCGCGCCATGCGCAGCATCAGGCTATTGGCTTCACTGCCTGAGCAGCCGAAGGACGCTACCGCCAAACCTTCCGGCAACGTAGCGGTGAGCCGTTCGGCATATTCGACAATATTGTCGTGGAGGTAACGGGTGTTGGTATTCAGGCGTGCTGCTTGCCGCGAAAGCGCCTCCACCACATCGGGATGGCAGTGGCCGAGGTGGCACACGTTATTGAAGCAGTCCAGGTAGGCCCTACCAAAGTTGTCGATCAGCCAGACCCCGTCACCGCGAACGAATTTGATCGGGTCCGAGTAGGAAATCGACAGGTTTGGCAGCAACAGCTCTTTACGCTTCGCCACGATCTCTGCTTTGGTGCGCCCCTCCTGGCTGTAGGTTTCTGGAGGAATGCCGGCGAGGGCTGATGCGTCGGGGAACAAGTCGGCCCAGACCTGAAAATAGGCCACTTCACCTACGCCGATGAACTCGTTCGCCTTCAACTCGGTGTCAGTCGACATCTGCAAATGCAGATGCGGGATCCATCCGCCGTTTTCTTTATCCGTCCCCATGTAGCCCACCAGCGCGCCAGCCTCCAGGCGGTCGCCGGGCTTGAGGCGTGCCAGTGCTTCGTGAGCCATGTGACCCCACAAGGTCAGGAATGGCGGGCAACCTTCAGGCGCATGCTCAAGCATGATCAAACCGCCATAACCCAGTGGCTCGCGCTCGACTTCGACACTGCGCACTACACCGGCAACCGGGGTATAAAGCGGCGTTCCAGCGGGCATGATCAAGTCAACGCCGACGTGAAGAACCCGGCGCTGTCCTTCGATGAATCGCGATTCGAATGCGCTGTCGGTGTAGATGGTTCTTGCCTCGCCCCATGGCCCGATGCCGAGCTTTACGTTGTGCTCAGCTGCAAACTCATTCCACCATTTGCTCGCTTGCACTGGGCGCTGCTCGGCTGAAGCGATGGTCATTACATGGGAGGCATCGCCGAACGGCGCGATCATCTTGCTCATGGTCGCCGCAGAAGGACGCACGATCTGCGCAAAGGACCGGTGGTGCTCGGCCACCCAGCGCCGGACTGCTCCGGCGCCTTCGATCGCGTCAAAACCGCAGGCTTTGCGCAGGATCGCCGTCGCCAGTCGCGGGTTCATGCGGTCCATCTTCTCCAGCAGGCGCCAGGCCGGCGCTTCACTGATGGCCAGGTAGGGATTGTCTTCGGTCTGTGCATAGCGCGATGCAGACAACGTGACGCTGGTGACCAGGCGCATCGCAATCAGGTTGAACAGCACATCAAGCTCCTCCGGCTGCAGAGGATATTTTTCATGGAAACCGGCAGCCAGAGCGGCGGCGGCGCCAATCGGATCTTCCATGTCGAGAATGGAATAGGCGCAGGTGATGGCGACTTCGGCAATCAGGATCGTATGCACGGCATCGCCAAAATCAATGATGCCTGAGACTTTCCGATGATCCTGGGAGTCGACGAGGATGTTCCAGTCATTGCCGTCGTTGTGAATGATCTGTGCACGCAGACGGGAAAGTTTCGGCTGCACGTTTTTTTCGAAGCCATCCATGAAACGCTGCAGGATTGCTCTTTTGCCAGGGTCTTTGACGAAGTGCAGGCGTGAGCGCGAGCGCGCGGCATGCCGCAAATCCCAGTCCAGGTCACGTACCGCTCCCGGGTGCATGAAACCCTGGAGTGCCCGATCAATGTCACCGAACGCTTGGCCAAGGCTGCGCATCAATTCGAACGTGCGATCGACCTCGGCCAGCGGTGTGCCATGCAGCCAGCCGACCAAGCGCACCGCATGGGTTTCACCGGAGGGCGCTAGCGCCGAGGCGAGGAAATCACCTGCAAGGCTTTTCTTCAGAAAGGGCACGGCAAGTTCGGGATTGTTACTCGCCAGGTGGCTGAGAATCGCCGCTTGAAACTCGCTTTCAACCCGCGGCTCAGTCGAATTGACGACTTTCAGAATCCACTCCGCATCGGTGCCGGTCTTCAACCGGTAGTTACGGTCGCGCTCGCCATCCAGTGGCGTGGCCGTGCCGATTACGTTGAAAAGCTGCTCACCGAGCTTTTCGGCATCCCCTGTCGAGAACTGGGGCACAGGATGGGAAAGATTTGTCATAGTTATTATTTTCCAGGCGATTTTTCAGATAGCTTGGCATGCGAAATCCTGGATGACAGTAGGTATACGGTCGGCGTTAGCCGGCATATTGTCGGAATCGACCGGCATAATTTCAGTAGCAAACTTGAGGGGGTCTGATGCGCGACTTGGACGTGAAAGATCGCGAAATACTCGAAATTCTGTCTAAAGAGGCGCGGGTTGCACTGAAGACATTGGCGGCGCGAATCGGCCTTTCCAGAAGTGCTACCAGCGAGCGAGTGATCAACCTTGAACGCAATGGCGTGATCAGAGGCTACCGAGCGGATATCGGCGAAATCGATGCCAACGTGATTCGCGCCATCCTTCTGGTGAGCCTCAAGCGCACACCGGCAGTGAGCCTGCTAGACCTGCTGGCGCAAAACTCGCAGGTACGACGTGTCTCCTCGGTAAGTGGCCAGCTTGATCTGGTGATTGAGGTCGAAGCCCGGACTATTGACGATCTGAATCGAGTGAGAGATTTGGTCGCGAGTCACGAAACCGTTGAAGACATCACCACCGCCGTGGTTCTTCGGCGTGACATTGATCGACAGCCCTCTTGACGTAAGCACTCGGCGCTTGCGGCGTCGGGTTGTCCGAAGCATCGGGTGGATATGTAGCAGGTGCTGGCAGAGGGGGAGCCGTTGCGTAGCCGCCTGAGCAACTGCAAGTTGCCCGGGGGCAGCGCAATGAAGACCGTGGGCGTTGTGCTGCGTTGCCTTGCAGTAAGGCGTGCGTCACCCCGAATGCCAGGGATCAACGCCGCGAGGCTGTGCCCTTGGTGCATTCATGTTGCTGGCGTGTCACCAAGACTTGCTCAATGGCCGCCAAAGCGCCCAAGTATGCGATCAAGCAATCGGCCTGGTAGCCCGACTGCTTGAAGTCCAGGACCGCTAGCGGGCATCAGAAGTTGATCGACGCACTCAACCGCGCCGTCAACGGCGGGCCCTGGAACAGATAATCGTCCCCCAGGTACTCGCCGACATCGCGCCAGTAGCGCTTGTCGAACAGGTTGTCCACGGTCAGGCGCAACACCGTGTCGTAGCCGTCGATACGGGTGCTGTAGCGGCTACCAATGTTGAACACCGCATAGGCGCCGGTCTCGACATTACCCACGCGGTCCGCGTATTTGCGGGCGCTGTATTGCACGCCACCCAGCAGCGCCAGGCCGTCGAACCCGGGCAGGGCGTAGTCGCCCTGCAGGCTGGCGCGCAGCTTGGGCACGTTGAGGGCCTGGTGACCTTCGTAGGACGGGGTGTCGGTGCCGCTGACCCGCGCGCGGATCGCGGCGACGCTGGCGGCAATCTGCAGGCGTTCGGTGGCCCAGCCATTGGCCGAGAGTTCCAGGCCGGTGTTTTTCTGCTGGCCTTGCTGGATGTAGGTGAACTTGCCATCGGCATTGGGGCGCGAGTACTGGTTGGCCTGGCGCATCTGGAACAGCGCGGTGGTGAAGCTCATGCGTTGCCAGTCGTATTTGATGCCGGCCTCGATCTGTCGCGAAACACTCGGTTCGAGAATTGCACCCTTGTTGGTGGCAAACCACGGCGCTTCGCCTCCCAGGGACAGGCCCTTGCTGTAACGGGTATACAGCGACAGATTGGCCATGGGTTTATAGATCAGCGCCGCTTGAGGCAGGAACACATAGCGCTGGGTATGCCGGGCGCTATTGCCGTCCTGGTCGAAGCTCTCTTCATCGAGACGCACTTCGCGCCCGCCGAGCACGGTCTGCCACTGTTCGTTGAAGCTGATCCGGTCATTGAGGAACAGGCCGTACTGGCGACTGTCGAGGCGTCGATGGGAATCTTTGAGTGGGCCAGCGTAGCGGGCAACAGTCGCCGGCTCGCTGTTGATATTACCGTTGCCGATCCATTCATTGATCGACTCGCGCTTGTCCACCACCCGCCGAAACGCGCTGGTTCCGACGCTCAGTTCATGCCCGAGGCGGCCGGTCTGGAAACGACCATTGAGCACTGCCTGAACGTCGTCATTGCGCCGGGTATCGTCAGGGCTGCGGAAGTCATAGATGTCATAGGTTCCATCGGGTCCGAAGGCGTTCTCCGGAGCGGGCCCACCACAGCCATAACAGCCCCACGCAAACGAGCTGTAATCATCAATCACCACCCGGCTACGTGATGCACTGAGATTGCCTTTCCAGTCATCGTTGAAGCGGTACTCGAAGTTGCCACTGATGTTCAGCGCCTCACTGCTCACCGGCTTGGTACCACTCTGGTGCCCCAGCAGCTTTTTCGGCGAGGCGTGATGGGGCAGGGCGCTGCCGCCAAGCAGTTGATAACCCGGGGCCGAGCGCTGCTCCTTGGTCTGATATTCCACGTCCAGTTGCAGCAACGCATCAGGGCTGATGTTCCAGTCAAAGGCCAGCGAGGCAAAGTCGCGCTGGCCATTGGTGTGTTCCACATAGGAATGCAGGTCTTCATGGGCCAGGTTGGCCCGCAGGCCGAACTGCTGTTCGCTGCCGAACCAGCCACCGACATCGGTGGCGACATAACCGCTGCCACGGTCGTCAGTGGACAGGGTGACCGAGCGCACATCGGTCGGGCGCTTGGTCACGTAGTTGATCAGCCCACCCGGTTCGCTGATGCCGCTCTCCAGGCCGGACAGGCCCTTGAGCACTTCCACCCGTTCCTTGTTTTCCAGGCCGACGTTCTGCTCCCCGGCAATGCTCCGGCCATTGATCCGGTAGCTGTTGGCGGCATTTAGCGAGAAGCCGCGCAGCATGAAGTTTTCGTAGTAGCCCACCGGCGCATAACTCTGGCCCACCGAGGCATCATTGCGCAGCACCTCGCTGAGCAGCCGTGCCTGCTGGTCCTTGATCAACGCTTCGTTGAACACGCTGATGGAGGCCGGGGTATCGAGCAGCGGCGCTTCTTCGAAGCTGCCCACCGAGGCCGTCTGTGCCTGGTAGCCGGACTGCCCTTCGCCGGTCACGGTCTGGGTGGGCAATTCGGTGCTTGCGGCATTGGCCGCGGATGCGCTGCTGGCCAGCAGCAGGCCAAGGCTCAGGCGATTGAAGGTCAAGGCGGTGCTGCAGGCTTGCAGGCGGGAGGACGGGTAAATCCGGTTCATGAACATTCCTTGAGGGCGACCCTGCCGGTTGGCAAAAACCTGGGTCGGGCTCCTGGGGCTGGCGATGGGCAACCTGCACGTGCGTCGGGGAACCGCAGGGTAGTCCTGAGGGGGTCAGGCCTGTAGATGGCAGTGGGCGGGCGTGGGTGTTTTTTGCCAGGCGCCATCATACAAGCTGTGGCGCAGCGGTAAAGACGAAGGAGGAGGCGAGGTTGTCGGGGAGCAATGGCTCAGGTGTGGGAGGCGATGCGGCAGGGGCCGGCAGAGGGGGGACCGTACTACAGGTCAGCCTCCTGGTTTTTGGGTTGCAGGCATTCGAGTTGCTGTTCCAGTGACTCGACCTTTTGCAGCAGCAGGGCCACGATCTTTTCAGACAGGTCACGGGACTCGTCGTCGACCAGGGACTTTTCCAGGCGATTGACGATTTCATGGTTCATGCTGCGGTTCTGTTCTTTGGCGATGCTTTTGACTTGTGAGTGAAGATCATCCGGGAGACGAACAATGAACTTCTGAACGGGGGCGTGCATGCATAACCTCTGATCGTGGCAAAAGAAACATCATATGAATGTCACTCCGTGGATTTCTTTAGGAAAACTCTGAAAAGTAAAAGGTGCGTGTCTGGTGCGTGCTACATGTTTTCCAGTAATGAGGTAGTCCCTTTCTCGGTAGGGCGATGAAATGAATTGGTCAGGCCGTTTCAGGAGTCTCTTGTCGAGGTGACGTCGCGATCCTGGCACTGCAAAATGGCCTCGCGACTCAACTCACAGGGAGGTGCTCCATGCGCGACGAACCGCTCATCATTGTGGTCGGTGGCCTAGGCAATCACGCGGGCGCCTGGAAGCGGCTTGAAGCCAGGCTGCGTGAGCAGGGGATAACCGGCGACTGGCATCATCACGATACGCGTGGACTGAAGAACGTCTTTCGCGCCGCCCAGGTCCGGACGCTTAGCTGCCAATTGCTGGAGAAAATCGATCACCTGGCCAAGGAGCGCAGCCGAATCATCCTGGTCGGGCACAGCGCCGGCGGCATGATCATCCGCGACACTTATCTGCTGGCCGCGGGTGCCTACCCGGATCACCCGCAGCGGCGAGACTGGTGGCACAAGGTCGAGTCGGTGCTGTTGTTCGCGTCCATCAACCGGGGCTTTCGACCTTACGCCACCACCTCCTGGGCGTTGAGCCTGGCGCTGATGAAACTCATCTCCCTGCAATGGCTAATGCTCAAGCCTCCTTCCTGGTTTGCCCTGGGCTGGCTCCTGGAGTTGGAAAAAGGCTCGTTTTTTGTCACCGACCTGCGCTTGGCCTGGATGCGCCATTTCCATGAACGTGACGATGAACATCGGCCCTTTGTCGTGCAGTTTCTCGGTGATATCGACGGCGTGGTGGCCCGTGAGGATGTACGTGATACCGAGGCGTTCGCCAATTCCTACACGGTCACTATCGAGGGGGCCGACCACAGCAATCTCTTCGATCCGGCTGCGGCTCCTGGTACGGCCGGGTTTGCCCGGATACTGCAAGTGTTCCAGGACCCGGACCCCCAGGAGCGCGAACCCGAGAAGGCCCAGGAGCTGGCCGTCACCGGACCCAGGCTGGTGGTGTTTGTGCTGCACGGTATCCGTGACGGTAATTCGGGATGGGTCACCGATATCGCCGAGGCCATCGAGCAACAATGCAAGAGCAGTGGCACCGGCCAACAGGGTGCGGAGCCGCCGGTGCTGGTGGACCGTTCCACCTATGGCTGGTTTTCCGCGATCAAGTTTGCCTTGCCCTGGGTGCGTCGCAGCAACCTTCCCTGGTTTCTCGATCGCTACAGCTACCATGTGGCGCGTAATCCGGATGTGAAGTTCCGTTTTATCGGCCACAGCAATGGCACCTACATTCTTGGCACCAGCCTGCTTCAGGTGTCGTCCCTGATGTTTGATCGGGTGTACCTGGCAGGTAGCGTTCTGCCTCGAGAGTTTCCCTGGAAGGACATGCTCGCGCGCCGAGTTGGCACGCTGGTGAACCAATGCAGCTCCGAGGATTGGCCCGTGGGCGGGTTATGCCGTGGCTTGCATCGGATCGGTTTTCACGACGTGGGCACTGGCGGCGTCGATGGTTTTGATGATCTGGATGGCTGCGCTTTCAGTACGCAGACCCGTTGGTTCAAGGGGGACCATGGCAAGCCGCTGCAACGGCCGAATCAACCGAAAATCATCGACTATGTGCTCGCCGAAACAACCGAAACGCCGTTGATGCCTGATCCGCCAGAGGCTGACTGGTGTCAACAGCCGTCGGCCCCGTTCAAGTTCAAGATGCAGGTGTTTGCCTCGGTCCTGGCGCTGGGCAGTGTCGTGTTGGGTTGCCTGGCGTGGTCGGGCATTGCCCATCACCATGAAGGACGGGTGATGGTTGCGGCGGTGTTGGTGTACTTCGTGATGGACACGATCTGAGATCGATTCCTTCCGGGTCAGGCACGCCGATGTTTGGCAAATAGAAACGGACCTGTTGCAGGTCCGTTTTTTGACCCCGGCACTCAGGCGCCCGGGTTTGTTTCGCGATTAACGCCGATCCAGCCACACCGTCTGGGCGTTGCAGAACTCGCGCACGCCGAAGTGCGACAGTTCGCGACCAAAACCGCTTTTCTTCACCCCACCAAAGGTCACGCGCGGGTCGCTGGCGCTGTAGCCGTTGATGAACACGCCACCGGTCTCCAGCTCGTCGGTGAGTTGCCGGGCCAGTTCCAGGTCGCGAGTGTAGATCGTCGCGGTCAGGCCGAACTCGCTGTCGTTGGCCAGGGCCAGGGCGTGCCGGGCGTCGCGGGCGGTGATGATCGAGGCTACCGGGCCAAACAGCTCCTGCTTGAACGAGGTCATCTGGTCGGTGACGCCTGCCAGCACCGTCGGCGGGTAGTAGTTGCCGGCGCCTTCGGCCTTGTGTCCGCCCAGCAGCAGGCTTGCACCTTCGGCCAGGGTCGCTTGCACTTGCTGGTGCAGTTCGTCGCGCAGGTCGAAGCGGGCCATGGGGCCGATGTAGGTGTCGTTGGCCAGTGGGTCGCCGATTACCAGGGCGCGGGTGGCCTCGACGAACTTGCGGGTGAATTGCTCAACCACCCCTTGTTCGATGATCAGGCGCTTGGCCGCGGCGCAGACCTGGCCGGTGTTCTGGTAGCGGCCGATGACCGCGGCTTTCACCGCTTCGTCGAGGTCGGCGTCGTTGAGCACGATGAACGGATCGGAACCGCCCAACTCCAGCACGCATTTCTTTAGCGCCGCGCCGGCCTGGGCGCCGATGGCCATGCCGGCACGCACGCTGCCGGTCAGGGTCACGGCGGCGATGCGACGGTCGACGATGGCCCGGGACACGCCGTCCGGGGTGACGTTGATCAGCTCGAATACGCCCGCCGGGAAGCCGGCCTGCTTGAACGCTTCCAACAGCAGGTAGGCGCTGCCCATCACATTCGGTGCGTGCTTGAGCACATAGGTGTTGCCGGCGATCAGCGCCGGTACCGCGCCGCGCAGCACCTGCCAGATCGGGAAGTTCCACGGCATTACCGCGAGGATCGGGCCCAGGGGGCGGTACTCGATACGCGCCTTGTCGTGCTCTACCAGGGTCGCTTCAGGGGCGAGCATGGCCGGGCCATGTTCGGCGTACCACAGGCACAGCTGGGCGCATTTCTCGATCTCGCCGCGGGCCTGGGGCACCGGCTTGCCCATCTCCTGGGTGATCATCCGCGCCATGCCTTCGCTGTTGTCGCGCAGGGCCTGGGCCAGGGCCTTGAGCAGCGCGGCACGGGCGCCAGGGCTCTGGCGTTTCCATTGGGCGAAGCCTTCTGTGGCGCGGCCCAGGGCGGCATCCAGTGCGCTGTCGGACTCATAGGGGTAGGCGCCGATCTGCTCGCCAGTGGCAGGGTTGATCGACAAGGCATGGGTATGGCTGGAAACGCGGGTCATGGCACCGTCCTGCTCAGGTGGGAATGGCTGCAGGTTACGGGGCTGTTTCTTTGCTGAAAACTGAATAATATTGAGCGAATCGTTCACGTTTGGAGAATGCAGTGGATCTGGTCCAGCTGGAAATATTCAAGGCGGTTGCCGAGCAGGGCAGCATCAGCGCCGCCGCGCAGTTGATCCACCGGGTGCCGTCGAACCTGACCACGCGGATCAAGCAACTGGAGCAGGATCTGGGCGTGGAATTGTTCATCCGCGAGAAGAACCGCATGCGCCTGTCGCCCGCCGGCTGGAACTTCCTCGACTATGCCCGGCGCATTCTCGACCTGGTGGCCGAGGCGCGGCTGACCGTGGCCGGCGAAGAGCCCCAGGGGCCCTTTGCCCTGGGCTCATTGGAAAGTACTGCGGCGGTGCGCATTCCGGCCTTGCTCGCGGCCTACAACCAGCAATACGCCAAGGTCGAACTGGACCTGTCCACGGGGCCTTCGGGGACCATGATCGAAGGCGTGCTGTCGGGCCGGCTGGTGGCGGCCTTTGTCGACGGCCCGGTGCGCCACCCGGCCCTGGAAGGGTTGCCGGTGTTCGAGGAAGAGATGGTCTTGATTGCGCCCCTGGGGCACGCGCCTATCAGTCGGGCGCGGGAGGTCAATGGTGAAAGCATCTACGCCTTCCGCGCCAACTGTTCCTATCGCCATCACTTTGAAAGCTGGTTCACCCAGGACGCTGCGGTGCCGGGCAAGATCCACGAAATGGAGTCCTACCACGGCATGCTGGCCTGCGTCAGCGCTGGCGCCGGCCTGGCGCTGATGCCCCGCAGCATGCTCGAAAGCATGCCCGGTTGCGCCACGGTGAGTGTCTGGCCCTTGTCACCGCGCTTTCGTTTCCTGCAGACCTGGCTGGTCTGGCGGCGTGGCACGGTGTCCCAGAGCCTAAGCATGTTTGTGAAGTTGCTGGAGGAGCGAGGGGCGGTACTGGCCGAGGCTTGAAGGCCGCGGGCCTGATCAGCGGGCTGATGGACTCAGGGTGGCGATGGATAGAACTCGCCGTCATCGCCCTGCACCCTGGCGTCCAGCGCCTGTGCAATGCGCTGCAGTTTGCGCATGGCCTGCTGCGTCGGGTTCTTGGTATAGAGCTCGCCCAGTTGCGGGTTGTACCAGAGGGGAAAGGACTCGCCGGGCAGGGCAACCATGAAGTCCTCGCTGCTGTTGGCAAGATCCCTGGCGACTTGGGGGTCGTGCCGCAGGTAGGCCAGCCATTGTTCGAAGCTGACTTTCGGCCCGGACTCATCTGCCCAGAAGGGCTTGCGGGTGATATGCATGTCGTATCCGGCGACGGCCCAGCCGCTGGCGAGCAAAAGCAGGATTGAAATGATTGTACGCATGTAGACCTGCTGCAAAGTGTGTGGCGCAACCCGAACTGAAACCCGAGGGGCCAGAGCTTGGCCTCAGCGCTTGCTCAAGGCCAGGCGAGCCGCAAACAGCACGAAGATCATGCCGGTAGTGCGGTCCATCCACTGGATCACGTGCTCGCGTTGCAGCACGCCCGCCAGGGGCCGGGTAGCGCCGATCAGCATTAACGACCAGAGCAGGCCGATCACCACGTGGATGCTCACCAAGCCGAAAGTCCAGGCCACCATCGGCTGGCCTTGAGGGATGAATTGCGGAAGAAAGGACACATAGAAAACCCCTACCTTGGGATTGAGCACGTTGCCCAGCATGCCTTTGAGAAACCAGTTGGCCCCGGGCTTGCCGTCCGTACCCACGGAGGAAAATGAGCGCCGTGGGCGCCGCAGCATGTTCAGCCCGAGCCAGGCGAGGTAGGCCGCGCCGCAGTATTTCAGCAGGCTGAACGCGAGCTCCGATAGGGCAATCAAGGCGCCCAGGCCAAACGCTACGGTGGCGCCCCAGATCAGGCAGCCGGCATTGATGCCCAGGGCGGCGCGCAACGCCTGTTGCTTGCCTTCCACCGTGGCGGTGCGTAGCACCAGGGCGGTATCCAGGCCCGGGGTCAGGGTCAGCAGGGTGGCGGCGAAGGTGAAGGCCAGGAGGTTGTCAGTGAGCGACATGGCGTAGCACTTCAAGATGAGGGTGCGGGCACGTTAGCACAGGGCCCAGACGCTGCCGATGGTCCTGCGCTCAGACGTACAGTCCTGTCAGTCTTAGCAGCGTATCCAGGGATATCGCGAAAACCTCCGCCAGGGCGTGCAGGGCGATCGGGACCAGCAGGCCGCCGCTGACTATTCTGGCCACGGCGAAAATGCAGCCACTGGCGAAGATCAGGGCGAATGTCGATGCGTTGCCGTACTGGCTATGGAGGCCGGAGAAGATGGCCGCGCTGGTGATGATAGCGACCCATTTCCAGACCTGGCTGTTCTCGTAGGGAAACAGGCGCAGCAGGTAGTGGCGGAAAAACAGTTCCTCGGCAATCGGCGGCACGACGATCAGCGAGGCAACCTTGATCAGCGTTTGCCAAGTCGTGAGGCCGGCCAGCAACTCGGTCATGAAGGCTTCTTCAGGCAAGCCCAGAGTGGCGACGGCCACTCCGCATAGCGCATAGGCTGCAAACATGCACAAGGCGCCAATCCGCAGGGGTGCGCGGACCCTGTGCCCACGCAGTGCGGCGCTGAACCCTGCGCGGTATTGCATCAGCAAGAGCGCGAGCAAGAGCAGCATGCTCAAGCCCTCCATGGAGATGAATACCAGGTAGGCCTGCATCTGGGCCGGGATCAGCAAGATCCCGGGAACCGCCGCCAGGAAGAACACCAGGGTGGCCAGAATGAACATTCCCAGCCGAGGCAAGAAGCGATAGGGGGAAGGCGTTGGGGCGGACAGTTGCTGAGGGATGGCAGACGGATGAATCACAGTCACTCCATGAATGTGCGGGAAAAGAGGCATTATGCCATCACTTAATTCTGCGCGTCATTTGACCGTGGATGTTTCTGGCAGAAGTGGCGAAGCGATTGCGCGGCCTTTGTCCACTCGATATTATTGCAAACAGTTATCAATTACCCTTTGTGTCCACCTTCCCCTGGCCATCGGGCACAGGAGAGGTCCGTGAGCATCGGAGAGTTTGTATTTCAGCGCCAGGTTGAAACGCTATACGTCGATCACAACAGTTGGTTGCGCAGCCTGTTGCGGCGCAAGCTCGGCAATGCCTTCGATGCCGCGGACCTGGCCCACGATGTGTATGTCCAGCTCATGAGAAAGGGCCAGTTGCCTCCCGTCGATGAGTCGCGACGGCACCTCGCGCAGATTGCCAACGGCCTGGTGATCGACCTGTATCGCCGGCGCCGGATCGAGTCGGCTTATCTGGAAGCCCTGGCCCTGCTGCCCGAACCCCTGGTCGCCTGCGAGGAAACCCGAGCCCTGGCCATCGAGGCATTGATCGAGATCGATGCCGCGCTGCAGAGCCTCTCGGCCAAGGCGCGCAAGGCGTTGTTGCTGTGCAAGCTGGACGGTATGAGCTATCGCCAGATCGCCGTCGAACTGCAGGTGTCGGTGTCGTCGGTGGAGAAGTACATTGCCGCCGGCCTGTTGGCCTGCTATCAGGCCCTGCACGGATCGGAGTTCTGAGCTTTTCCCATGCCCATTGGCCAACCTACTGACCGCGCTGCGGAACCTGGCGAGATCGCCACTGAAGTCGTCGAGCAGGCAGTGCTGTGGATGGCCCGCTTGTGGGCCGACGATGCCAGTGCCGAAGACCAGGCCGCATGCCTGCATTGGCGTGGCGAACACCCGCATCACGAACTCGCCTGGAACCGCCTCAAGGCCTTCGAGGAAAAGTTCTCCAGCGTGCCCGCTGAAGTGGCCCGCCATACCTTGCGTGAGCCGGCCTCCGGCGCCTACTTGAACCGCCGAAGAACCTTGCAGCTACTGACCCTGATGTTCAGCGCCGGTGGCCTGGCCTATGTCATGCGCGGCACCGACGCGTGGCAGATGACGATGGCCGCCCACAGTTCCGGCACCGGTGAGATTCGCCAGGTTACGCTGCCGGATGGCACCCAGGTGGTGCTGGCCTCGGCCTCGGCCATCGACGTGCAATTCGATGAGTTGCAACGGCTGGTGGTGCTGCGCGCCGGTGAAATCCTGGTCACTACCGCGCCCGATCCGGCCAGCTCGCCCCGGCCGTTCCGGGTGCAGGGCCGCGACGGCAAGGTCCGCGCGCTGGGCACGCGTTTCAGTCTGCGCCAGAGTGACGACAGCTCTCAGGTGGCGGTGTTCGAGGGCGCGGTGGAAGTCCAGCCCGACTACGCCGCCGGTGCCCTGCTGCGGGTGGATGCCGGTCACGGCGCGACCTTCTCGAAAGGCGCGGTGCAGGCCTCGGGGGCGGTCACCGAGAGCAGCGCGGCCTGGGTCCGGGGGGTATTGGTGGCAGACAGCATGCGCCTGGACCAACTGCTCGCCGAGCTGGGCCGCTATCGCAGCGGCGTGCTGCGTTGCGCCGACGAGGTGGCGATGCTGCAAGTCAGTGGCGTGTTCTCGCTGCTGGACACCGACCGCGCGCTGCACAACCTGACCCTGGCACTGCCCGTGGAAGTGATCAGGCGCACCCGCTACTGGGTCACGGTGCGCGCTGCGGTCTGAACGCTCATCGGTCATCCCCCTGGATGAAATCCCTCGGTGCGGCTGCCGGCAATCGACAGTGAACATTCGTCGCAATTTCGATTGAGGGTTTTGCCTTCTCGTTCGGAAGACAGGTAAGAGCGAACCCATTCTCGGTGTTCGCGGCGTCGGGCAGTGCGCGTCAGCAGGCTGATCGAGCCGGCGATGGCGGCCCATGGCAACGCCGATGCAGATTCCGTCAGGGAGACTCCATGAGTAACAGTGATGCGCCCGTGACCCCGCCTCAGGGGCGTGCTGCAGTCTCGCAGATCTTGCAGCCGATACGCGGGCGGCTGATGGCGGCGGCGCTGTTGGCGGCCATCGGTAGCATGCTGACCCTGGTGCCCCTGGCCGGCATTGCGCATATCGCCGGCCTCGTCTTGGCCGACGGGACCTCCCTGAGCACGGCCCTGGCTCAGGTGCAGCGCGAGCTGTGGTGGACCGTCGGCCTCAGCGTGCTGAGCCTGTTCCTCGGCATGCTGCTGATGTCCGCGGCCGAAACCGTGGCGCACCTGGCCGACAATCATATGACCCGCCACCTGCGCCTGGCGATTACCCAGCGTTTGTCCCAGGTGCCGCTGGGCTGGTTCACCGAGCGGGCCTCGGGCGAGGTCAAGCAGGCACTGCAGGACGACATCGGCACCCTGCACAGCCTGACCGCGCATTTCTACACCACCGTGGGCCGCTGCGCCGGGGCGATCCTGGTGTCGGTGCTCTATCTGTTTGCACTGGACTGGCGCATGGCACTGGTGTCGCTGTTGCCGTTCCCGGGGTTTTTCCTGTTCTTCGCCAAGACGCTGAAAGCCAGCGCCCGCAACATGCAGGGGTTTGTCGCGCGGCTGACGCGGATCAACAACGCGGTGGTCGAGTTCATCCACGGCATTCCCGTGGTCAAGGCCTTTGGCGCCACCGGCAAGGCTCATACCAGCTACCGCGAGGCGGTGGATGAATTCGGCGAAGCCTTCATTGATTTCACCCGGCCGCTGGTGGGCAGCATGGCCAACGCCAACGCGATGATTGCCCCGGTCACGGTGCTGGGACTGGTGCTGGCGTTCGGCATATTGTTCGTCAGCCTCGGCTGGATGACCGCGGTCGAGGTGCTGCCCTTTGCCCTGGTCACGCCGGGGATTTGCGCGCCGTTGTTGCTGCTGAACTACATCACCCACGACCTGGACAACGCCGCCGGCGCTGCCCAGCGTGTGCAGGTGCTGCTGCAAACCCCGGTGCTGGCGCCGCTCGCCCCCGGCCAGCCGCTGTTGCCCAAGGATGCTGAAGTGCGGGTGGAGCAGCTCGGTTATGCCTACGACCCGCAGCACCCGGTGCTGGCGGACATCAGCTTCACCCTCAAGCCCGGCACGGTGACCGCCATTGTCGGCGCTTCCGGCTCGGGCAAATCGACCCTGGCTAGGCTGCTGCTGCGTTTTTTCGATCCCACCGAGGGGCGCATCACCCTGGGGGGCGTCGACCTGCGCGCCATCGAGGCCGCGGAGCTGTACCGGCGCATCGGTTTTGTCCTGCAGGAAGTCCGGCTGATCCACGCCAGCATCGCCGAGAACATCGCCCTGGGCCGGCCCGATGCCAGCCAGGAGGAGATCGAGGCGGCTGCTCGTGCGGCGAACATTCATGAATGCATCCAGCGCCTGCCCCGTGGTTACCACTCGGTGGTGGGCGAGGACGCGCAACTTTCCGGTGGTGAGCAGCAGCGGGTGAGCATCGCCCGGGCAGTGTTGCTGGCACCGCCACTGCTGGTGCTGGATGAAGCCACCGCAGCCGCCGACGCCGAGAACGAGGTGGCGATCCAGGAGGCGCTGTCGCGGTTTGCCCAGGGCCGCACGCTGCTGGTGATCGCACACCGGCTCGACACGGTGATGCACGCCGATCGCATCATCGTGCTGGAACACGGGCGGATTCATGAGCAGGGCAGCCATGCCCAACTGCTCGCCCTCAATGGCCGCTATGCACGCCTGTGGGCGCAGGGCGGCTATGCACAGACCGGTAAACAGGCGCTACCGACATGCTGAAGACCTTTATCCAATTGTTGGGCGATGACGCGCCGATCTTCCGCCGGTATGTGGCCATGGCGCTGGTCTATGGGCTGCTCTGTGGGCTGACCATTACCACGCAGGTGCCGGTGCTCAGCCACCTGCTGGGCGGCGATCGCGGTGCGGCGCTGCAATGGCTGTCGGTATTCCTGTTGGCGGTGCTGGGCTGCTGGGCCTTGCGCCGGCGCCTGGACAAAGCCGGGGTCGCCGTCGGCGTGGCGCTGTTGCAAGGCGGGCGCCAGCGCCTCGGCGAGCATGTGGCGCGTTTGCCTATCGGTTGGTTCGATCCGCAGAACACTGCGCGGCTCAGCCACCTGTTGTCCCAGGGCATGATGGCCGTGGCGCAGTTGCCGGCCCATGTCTTCACCCCGGTGCTCTGTGGCATCACCACGCCGCTGGTGATGGTCGTGGCGTTGTTCATGCTGCAGTGGCAGATGGGCCTGATTGCCTTGCTGGCGCTGCCGCTCCTCGCTGCTGCGTTCTGGCTCAGCAGCAGGCTCGGGCGCAACACCGACCAGGCCTTCCAGCACAGCAGCGCCGCAGCCAGCCAACGGATGATCGAGTTCGCCCAGGCGCAGTCGGTGCTGCGGGCATTCAACGGTGCTGGCAGTGCGCGCTTCCTGCAGCAGGCGATTGAACAGCAGCATGAGTCGGGCACGCGCCTGATTCATCTTTCCACCGCCGCGGTGGTGCTCAACCTGTGGCTGGTGCAGGCGGTCTTCGCGGCGCTGTTGATCGCCGCCGCGCTGTGGCTTGATGGGCAACTGGGCAGCGGCCTGGATCAGGGTTCGCTAATCGCCCTGGTCGTTGCGCTGGTGCTGGTCAATCGCTTTATCGACCCGTTGCAGGACGTCGCCGGCTATGGCGAAACCCTGCGCGGTGTTGCGGTTCAGTTGCAGGCGGTGCGCGAGGTCCTGGCGGCAGCACCGCTGGCGCAAGCCAGCCCGGGGCAAGCGCCGCGGGATGCCTCGGTGGAACTGTTCGATGTCGGTTTTCGCTATGACCCGCAACGGCCGGCGGTGGTGCAGGGCGTCAGCCTGCGTGTCGAGCCGGGCAGTATGACTGCTCTGGTCGGCGCGTCCGGCTCGGGCAAGACCACCCTGATGCGCCTGATCGCGCGTTTCTTCGATGTCCAGGAGGGCAGCGTGCGGGTCGGTGGGGTGGACGTGCGGCAGATGTCCGAGGAGCAACTGGCCGGGCAGATCAGCCAGATATTCCAGGATAATTACCTGTTCCAGGGCAGCATCGGCGACAACATTCGCCTCGGCAAACCTGGGGCCAGCGATGATGAAGTGCTGGACGCCGTGCGCCAAGCCGGGGTCGAGGAGATCATCGCGCGCTTGCCGCAAGGGCTGGCGACGCCGGTGGGTGAGGGCGGGGCGCGCTTGTCCGGCGGCGAGCGCCAGCGCATCTCGATTGCCCGGGCGCTGATCAAGAACGCACCGATCCTGCTGGTGGACGAGGCCACGGCCGCGCTGGATGCGCAAAACCAGGCCGCTATCGCCGCCACCCTGGCGCGCTTGCGCGGCCGCTGCACCTTGATCGTCATCGCTCACCAGTTGTCGACGGTGGAGATGGCCGATCAGGTGCTGGTGCTGGACCAGGGGCGGATCTGCGAGCAGGGCAGCCATCAGCAACTGGCTGCGCGCCAGGGCGTCTATGCGCACTACCTGGCCCAGCGCCGGGCCGCGAAGGGTTGGCGCATTGCCCAGCCATCGCGGACAGATAGCTGAGCAGGGAATGTGTCAATGCGTTTAGCCCTACCGTGCCTGTTCCTTGTGTTATGCGTGCTGTCCCTGCTGGTGGGGGCCAAGCAGGTGGCCTGGAGCGAGCTGCTGAGTTTTTCCGACGACGCCTGGCTGACCCTCACCGCGAGCCGTCTGCCGCGCCTGGCGGCACTGGTGCTGACCGGTGCCGGGCTGTCGCTGTGCGGGGTGATCCTGCAGCAGATCGTGCGCAACAAGTTTGTCGAGCCGGCCACGTGCGGCGGCCTCGATGCGGCCAAGCTCGGCATCCTCCTGGCGCTGACCCTGGTGCCCGGCGCCGGTGCCACCGGGCGCATGCTGTTCGCCCTGGGTTTCTGCCTGGCGGCCAGCCTGCTGTTCGTGGCGATCATCCGCCGCATCCGCTTCCAGAACAGCGTGCTGGTGCCGGTGGTGGGGCTGATGTACGGCAGCGTGCTGAGTGCCATCGGCGAGTTCTACGCCTATCGACACAACATCCTGCAGAGCATGCAGGGCTGGCTGCTGGGGGATTTTTCGAAGATCGTCCAGGGCAACTACGAAATCATCTACCTGATCCTGCCGATCGTGCTGCTGACCTATTTGTATGCCCAGCGTTTCACCGTGGTCGGCATGGGCGAGGAGATGGCCAGCGGCCTGGGCCTGAGCTATGCGGCGACGGCGGCGCTGGGCCTGATGCTGGTGGCGGTCACGGTGTCGGCCACGGTGATCACCGTGGGCGCGATTCCCTTTGTCGGCTTGGTGGTGCCTAATCTGCTGGCCCTGCAGTGCGGTGAAAACCTGCGCCGCACGCTGCCGCTGATCGTCCTCTGCGGCGCGTCGTTGCTGCTGGTGTGCGACATCATCGGCCGCTTGCTGATCTACCCCTTCGAAGTGCCGATCGGCCTGACTGCCGGCAGTGTCGGCGGGGTGCTGTTCCTGGTGCTGATCATCTGGAAACACCGATGAACCGTGCCTTGATCCATTCCGGCGTGTGGCTGCTGGTGATCGTTCTGGCACTGGCTTTTGTGTTGCTGGGCGCCGATTTCGACTTCGACTACGTGATCCCCAAGCGCCTGGCGCGCCTGGGCGCTATCTGCCTGGGCGGAGTCTGCGTGGCCTGGTCGTCCCTGGTGTTCCAGAGCATCACCGGCAACCGCATCCTGACCCCGGCGATCATGGGCTACGAGGCGGTCTACCTGCTGTTGCAGGCGCTGTTGATCCTGCTCCTGGGCAGTGGCAGCCTGGCCCTGCTGGGGCCGAACGGCAATGTGCTGATCTCGCTGCTGTGCATGTTCGGCTACTCCTGGGCCTTGCATCGTTGGCTGCTGCGCGATGCGCGGAGCAACCTGTACTTCCTGCTGTTGTTCGGGCTGGTGCTGAGCGTGGTGCTGGGCACCTTCACCCAGTTCATCCAACTGAGTATCAGCCCCGGTGAGTTCTCGGTGCTCCAGGGGTTCAGCTACACCTCGTTCAACCGCATCCAGCCCCAGCAGCTGCTCTATTCGG
This sequence comes from Pseudomonas sp. Fl4BN1, assembly GCF_009908285.1. Classification (GTDB taxonomy): domain Bacteria; phylum Pseudomonadota; class Gammaproteobacteria; order Pseudomonadales; family Pseudomonadaceae; genus Aquipseudomonas. The sequence goes on along the minus strand of NZ_JAAARM010000040.1, from coordinate 23,416 downwards.
CCGTGCTGGTGGCGCTGGTCGGTCTGCTGGGCTTGAAGACTCTGGCGAGCCTCGATGTGCTTGCCCTGGGGCGTGATCAGGCACTGTCCCTGGGGGTCGATTACCGGCGCTATGTGCGTCTGTATCTGGCGTTGATCGCGGTGCTGGTGGCGGTGTCCACCAGCCTGCTGGGACCCACCGCCTTCATGGGCATCTTCGTCGCCAACCTCACCTATGCCCTGGCCGGAACCAGCCGCCATCGGCTGACGCTGCCCATGGGCAGCGCGCTCGCCATCGCGATGTTCATCGTTGCGCAGTTCCTGGTGGAGCAGGTGTTCAACTACAAGACCACGGTCGGGATCCTCGTCAACCTGGTGTGTGGCGGGTATTTCCTGGCCCTGATGATTCGCTCCCGAGGTCGCACATGATCAGCGTCAACAACCTGCACAAGGCATATGGCCGCAAGACCGTGCTGGGGGATGTCAGCGTGCAGTTCCCCGCGCGCCGGATGACCTCGCTGATCGGCCCCAACGGTGCCGGCAAGAGCACCCTGCTGATGCTGATGGCGCGGCTGCTGGAGCCGACCTGCGGCGAGATCCTGATCGGCGGGCAACCGGTGGCGCAGTTGCCGGTCAGTGCCTACGCCAAGCAAGTTGCGACCCTGCGCCAGGCCCCGGATTTCAACCTGCGGCTCAAGGTTGAGGAACTGGTGGCCTTTGGGCGCTTTCCCTACAGCCGTGGCCGGCTGACCCGCGAAGACCAGCGGCTGATCGATGAGGCCATCAGCTTCCTGTCCCTGGACCGTTTGCGCGGTGCCTACATCGATGAACTCAGCGGCGGCCAGCGGCAAATGGTCTTCCTGGCAATGACCATCGCCCAGCAGACCGATTGCCTACTGCTCGACGAGCCGCTCAACAACCTCGACATGAAGCACGCGGTGCAGATCATGCGTGCCTTGCGCCGGCTGTGCGACGAGCAGGGGCGCACGGTGATCCTGGTGGTGCATGACATCAATTTCGCCGCCAGCTATTCGGATCACATCGTGGCCATGAAGGACGGTGCGGTGCGTTTTAGCGGCGCGGTGGAGGAGGTGGTGACCCGGGCGCGGCTGGAGGAACTGTATGAACTGGATTTCGAAATGCTGCGCAGCGAGCGTGGCCTGTTGTGCAACTACTTCAACCCATCGGATCAGGAGCGTGAACATGCGCGGGGATAATCTCAACGGCCGCTGGGCCATGGCCTTGTTGCTGGCCATCGGCGCGGCCGTGCAAGGCTGCGACCAGCAGGCCGGCTCATCGGCGGCCGCCGGTGCGCCAACTGCTGCCACGCCGCCGGCCCAGGCCGGCTTCGAGCCGCGGAGCATCAAGCACGAACTGGGGACCACGCTGATCAGCCGGTGCCCCGAGCGGGTGGTGGCGTTCGACATGAGCGAACTCGATACCCTGGACCAGTTGGGGGTGCCGGTGGTAGGCATCGCCAAGGACTATGTCGCGCCGTTCCTCAGCCGCTACAAGGACGACCCGAACGTTGAGGATGTCGGCGCCACGGTGCAGCCGAACCTGGAACGGGTGCATCGACTCAAGCCCGACCTGATACTGATTTCGCCGCTGCAGGCCCACAGTTATCCGCAGTTGTCGGAGATTGCGCCGACCCTGCATTTCGACGTCGACCTGAACAATAGCAACGGCAACTACATCGCCGCCGCCAAGGATCACCTGCTCACCCTGGGGCAGATCTTCGACAAGCAAGCCCTGGCACGGCAGAAGGCCGACGGCATCGACGCCAAGGTGCAAGAGGCCCGGCGGGTGACCGAAGGGCGCCCTGAAAAGGCGTTGATCGTGTTGCACAACAACGGTGCCTTCACCGCCTACGGGGTGAAGTCCCGCTACGGTTTCATCTTCGACACGCTGGGGGTGAAGTCCGCCAGCCAGGACATCGGCGCGGGCCTGCATGGCCAGCCGATCTCCAACGAGTTCATCCAGCAGGCCAACCCCGACATTCTCTATGTGGTGGACCGAACCGCAGTGATGGAACGGCGTCCGGCCCTCGATCGGCAGAGCCTGGACAACCCGCTGCTGCGCCAGACCACGGCCTGGAAGAACGGCCGGGTGGTCTTCGTCGATGCCCAGACCTGGTACCTCTGCACCGCCAGCGTGACCTGCCTGAACACGGTGATCGACGAGGTCATCAAAGGCTATCAGGGTTGATCCGCCTGCAGCCCGGTGGGCCTTGCAGAGACTGTGGGAACTGGTTGCAGGGCCGTTGCCAGGGGAGGTCGCGCGGTTGCCAGCCCCGCCCATGGTCACTCCATGTAAAATGATTATTGTTTAGATTGAGGCTTTGGCTTTCTGGTTCGGAAGACAGAGTGAGCATCACTCATTCTTCCCCACTCAAAGGAGCCCAGCATGGTGCAACGCCGTTCCCGACATCCCGTCACGCTTCGTGTGTCGCAGGCTGTGCAAGACACTTGTGCGGTCTCCCCGCCGAGCACTCTTGCTGCCCTACCGATGGTCCTGTTGTTGGGGTTGAGCGCTGGTGCACTGCTTTCGGTCCCGTCGCCGGTGCTGGCGCAGAGTGCTGAACGGGCGGCGGATGCGCACCACAGCTTCAGCGTCGCGGCGGGTTCGCTGGGGCAGGTGCTCAATGCCTTTGCCACCCAGGCCGGGGTGGAACTGACGGTGAATGCCAGCTTGCTGCAGGGCAAGAGCAGCCGTGGTTTGTCCGGCACCTACAGCATCAGCCAGGGGTTCGCCGAGCTGTTGCAGGCGCACGGTTTGCAAGCCATGCGCCAGGCCAATGGCAGCTACACCCTGGCGCCGGCGGCCAACGGTGAAGACGGCGTGGCACTGCCAGAAACCCGGGTAGAAGGGCGCCAGGCCACGTCGACCAGCCTGGCGCCGGCCTATGCCGGTGGCCAGGTCGCCAGCGGCAGCCGGGTCGGGCTGTTGGGTAACAAGGACTTCATGGAGACACCGTTCAGCACCATCAGCTACACCGATGAATTCGTGCAGAACCGCCAGGCCCAGGACATTGGCTCGGTGATTGGCGCCACCGATCCCTCGGTGTACGTGCCGAGCAAGCGCAGCAACTACGAAACCTTCTACATTCGCGGTTTTTCCACCACCGCCAACGACATCACGTTCAACGGCTTGATCGGCATGGCGCCGAACATGCGCGGTTCCACCGAGCTGGCCGAGCGGGTGGAAGTACTCAAGGGCCCGTCGGCACTGCTCGGTGGCATGCCGCCGGACGGCAGCGTTGCCGGCAGCATCAACATCGTGCCCAAGCGTGCGGGCGAGGCGCCTTTGGCGCGCCTGACCACGACCTATGAGTCCCGTGGCCTGGGCGGTGTGCATGCCGACCTTGGCGAACGCTTCGGTGAGGACAAGCAGTGGGGGGTGCGCTTCAACGGTGTTTACCGCGATGGCGACACCGCGGTGGAGGACCAGCAGCACAAGATGCAGCTGTCGTCCCTCGGCCTGGACTGGCGGGGCGAGCGTGCGCGGCTGTCGGCCGATGTCTACAAACAGCGCGAGCGCATGGATGGCGTCAACTATTTCGGTATCAGCTCGATCGCCAGTGGGGTCAACCGCTTGCCCAACCCGAAGAAGGGCAATCACTCACTGGCACCAGACTGGGCCTACACCATCAATGACACGCAGACCGTGGTGCTGCGAGGCGAGTTCGACCTGAGCGATGCGATCACCGCCTATGCCGGTTGGGGACACCGCGAAGGTGGTTACAACGCCTTGATGACCCGCGACACGCTGCTCAATGACGCCGGTGACATTGATTCCACGGCCATTCGCTCGGTCAGGAAAGGGGCGCAGAAATCTGCCGAGGCCGGCCTCAAGGGCGTCTTCCAGACCGGCCCGGTGGACCACGCCTGGTCGCTGGTCGCCACCCGTTTCACCTCGAACTGGCGCTTCAAGGATGCGGCTTTTTATGGTCACGCCCAGACCCACTATGAACACCTGGATTTCGGGCCCGCTCCGGACCTGAGTGGCTTCGGCGCCACCACCTCGAAAAGCCAGGCCGAACTCGGCAGCTACGCGCTGGCCGATACCTTGTCGTTTGCCCAGGGGCGGGTGCAGTGGACCGTCGGCGCCCGCCGCCAGAGCGTGCAGAGCCGCAACTATGGGGCCACGGGAGCGAGGACCTCGACGTACGATGAAAGCCGGGTGTCGCCGGCCAGCGCGCTGCTGATCAAGGTCACCGATGAAGTCTCGCTCTATGCCAACTACATCGAAGGCCTGAGCCAGGGCAACGAGGCCCCCGACACCGCGGCCAACGCCGGTGAAATCATGCAGCCGTACCAGACCAGGCAATACGAGGTTGGCACCAAGCTCGACCTGGGCAGCTTTGCCAGCACCCTGAGTCTGTTCCAGATCGAGAAGCCCAGTGCCTTTACCGATCCGGCGAGCAATGTCTTCGGGGTCTACGGTGAGCAGCGTAACCGTGGCGTGGAGTGGACCTTCTTCGGCGAATTGCAATCGAGCCTGCGGCTGATGGGCGGCGTGGCCTATACCCAGGCGGTACTGACCCAGTCGCTCAAGGGCGCCAATGCAGGCCGGCAGGTCACCGGCGTGCCCAAGGTGGTGGCCAAGCTGGGGGCCGAATATGACCTGGAGAGTATTTCCGGCCTGACCCTGACCGGCAACGTCAATCACACGGGCAAGCAATACGCCACCGACGACCATCGCCTGGCGCTGGCGTCCTACACCACCTTCGACCTGGGTAGCCGTTATGCCACCCAGGTGGCGACCAAACCGGTGACCTTGCGTGCCACGGTGCAGAACGTCGCCAACAAGGCCTACTGGTTCGGCTCCTGGATCGGCGGTGATGGCAGCGGATTGTCCGGTGGCCTGGGGGCGCCACGTACCTTGCTGCTTTCGGCGACAGTGGATTTCTGATCGGCAGTTGCGCAGCGTTGCCGCTTGATTGAAATCAGATCGGTTGCGGTCGCTCGGTGTCGTGTTTTCGTCGATGGACTTTAGGTGATGCAGGGCCTGGGGGGAAACTTCCGCGCCTGGAAACGGCTGTGTATGATCGCTGCGGGCGGTTGCTGCCCGCCGCTCGTTCCTCGGGCAAGGTGCAAGCAATGTGCTTGCTTTCGGCCCGGCCGCCTTATTCGCGGGTCGAGGTCTGGCAAGGCATGCCCCCCAAGGAGCAATGATGTTTTCACTCGCGCAAGCCCGGCAGAAGACCTTCCCATGCAACTGATCGCGGCGCCCTCGAACCTTGGGCTGAGCCCTTTGCGGCCCAATCACCAGCCCGGTACCTGGCGTGCGCCAGCGGCACTGATCGCGGCGGGCCTGCTCCAGGCCGTCAAGGCGCGGGCCTTCAAAGAGTTGCCGCGTCCGACCTATTCTGCCGAGGCGCAACCGGGAACCCGCTTGCGCAATGGCCACGCCATGCGCTCGTTCAATCTGGCACTGGCCGATCTGGTCGCCGAGGCGGGCCGGCAAGGCGACTTCGCGCTGGTCATCGGCGGCGACTGTTCGATTCTGCTCGGGGCGCTGGCCGGTGCCCGCCGCTCGGGGGCGCTTTCGCTGATTCATATCGACGGCCACAGCGATTTTCGCCATCCCGGCAATTATGATCCCGAGCAAAGCCTGGGCGCCTTGGCGGGCATGGACCTGGCGCTGGCGACGGGCCGTGGCGAGGCGCTGGCCACCGAGTGGCCGGGAATCAGCGGCCCGCTGGTTGCCGAGAACCAGGTGGTGCAACTGGGTGAGCGCGAGAACCGTGATGAAAATTTCCTCTGGCCCGATGTGAACCACACGGCAATCAACCGTATCGACGTTTTCCAAGCCCTCGGGATTGGCCCTGCGGCGGTGCTGCAACGGATCGCCGGCACACTCGATCAGGTACCCGGGCAAGGTTTCTGGTTACACCTGGATATCGATGTGCTCGACCAGGCGCTGATGCCTGCGGTGGATAGCCCCGGGTCGCCGGGCATCGCTCCCGACGACCTGGTGCAGATCATCAGCCCGTTGGTTGCGGATCAGCGCTGCCGTGGCATGACGGTCACGGTGTTCGATCCGGACCTCGATCCGGATGGCCGCTATGCCGCGACCATTGTCGGGATCCTGGCGCAGCTGCCATTTCCGAGGCGATTGAGCGAGTGACCTGCTCGGGAGCCCCAGTACAGGAGAGCGCGGTTTCTGCCGCCCAGCCGGAAGCAGCCGGTCAACGGTTGATGGCGGGTCGAGCGGCTTCGTCGCTTTAATCATGGGGGCGGTGAGCTTCAGCCCATGAGTCATTGCTTCGATAGCGGCCGAGGCCCAGCGCATCAAACTCATCCTCACCTGCCTGGGCGATGACACCGATACGGCGTAATGCGCGACTGATCGGTGAATGTGGCCAGGCGGACATGTGCTCCTCCTCGTCACCAATGTTCAGAACCACCTCACCCTCAAGCCAAACGACGGCATCCTGCCCGCCAGTGCCGCCATGCAGGTAGGTGGCGGCATAGACAATCGGGCCGCGGCCCGAGAGCTTTGTGGCCAGCCCAGTTACCCCGTAAGCCAGCTCGCCCGAGAACGGCTGCACGGCCGTTGCATGATCGTTTGCTCGTTCCTGAAGCTGCGCCTCGACTTCGTCGGTGACAGGTATCAAGGCCAACCCTTGGCAGAGGGCACACACCACCGCCGATGGCAGTTCGTCACGCGCCTCCAGCAGAGCCTCGATCGGCCCAATGAGCACCTGAATCCAATGCATGCCGTCAGTCTCCATTTCATAAGGTCGGGCCTATTGAGTCCTGCCCCCATCCAACCGTTGAGTTTTCCAAAGCCGACCTGAATCACCCCGTTGTTGTCTCTACAGCGATGATCGGTCGACAGCTTGTACAATCGCGCTGGGTACAAACCCCACCCCGCAATGATCGCAATAACAACCATCGACCAGTTGCTGCAGCGGCGCGGCTTTCAGTAGGGCCGGCTCGCATTCATCTACTGCCAGCTGATCCACGCGTTGACAGCCTGTTTTTTCTTCGCCATCGAAGCGTTTTTTGGGGCTTGCAGCGCCTATCAGGATGTACTTGGGCCTGACGTGTTGGGCTGATCTACAGCGGGGGCAGGATTGCATGGGGTTATGGTGCATGGCGTGACCTGATCTGCGGGTGGCGAGGCTCATGATATCGATGATCCCAAGAAATCCTTTAACCCATGTCGTAGGCGCTGACTGCCCGATGAGCATTTTTTGCAGAGTGCCGGGCAGGGGAACTTCGTGTCGAACACGCTGCGGTCGAAGGCGACGTGTTACAGCACCTGTGTGCCGCGCTTGAGACAAGCCGCGGCGATGGTTGAGCGAAAACCCACTGAAGGTCTTTCAGTGTGGTCGTCGAACTTGGCGGCTTGAGCGGTTACTGAAAAACGCCTCAGGCCTTGCATTTGACCAGCGCCAGATACAGTCCGGCGTCTTTTCCCGGCTCGATGTAATGAGCGCCTTCAAGGTTGGCGACCAGGGTCGGTGCCTTCACCAGCTCCAGTTCTGGAGCACCGTCGTACCATTCATCGCGGTCGCTCAAGCTGTGCTCGAAGGCCTTGAGAAAGGCGTCGAGGCTGCCGAACTTGCCGTAGACGTAGCCGCCTTGCTGGTCGCTGTAGAAGCGCGAGTAGGTCAGCAGCACCAGGCCCCAGCGTTCGATACGATCCTGGGGTGAGCTGCGGGGAATCGGCTTGACCAGGTCCTTGCGGATTTCCCAGATCTTGTGGAAGGCATTCTTGTTGTTGTGCACCACCTTGAATTCGATGGCGGTAGAGGGCTGTTCGGCGTAGCTGTCCTCGACCCAGATATCCACCTTGCGGCGTTCGGCGGCGATCAGCCAGCGAGGGACGTTGCTGCGCGGCGGCTGGTCGGGGTAGAGGCGGTAGTTTTCGCGTTCATCCAGCTGGCCGCCGAGGCCGAAGTGCTCGCGATTGATGTCCAGCAACGCCGCCGATTCCAGGCTCAGCCACAGCTCGGGAGCGGCGGTGACGACGATGGATTTGAGGATGCGCTGGCGTTCTTCCTGTTGCAGGTGAGTCAGCAGCAGCTCGGTGAAGCGAGGAACGAAGGACATGGGAGCTCCGTATCAGGTCCAAAAAGGGTGGCAGGGTGATCTGTAGGAGCGAGCTTGCTCGCGATGCTTGCCAAGGCAGCGCATGTTCCCTGTGGGTGCGCGTTATCGTTGACGTCCTTCACGAGCAAGCTCGCTCCTACGAGAGGGTGGCGGTCAGAACGGGCCGTGGGGTTCCGGGATGCCCAGTTGCAGTTGCCGGGCTTCGAGCTGTTTGTCCACGGCGTGTTTGCCACTGACTAGCTTGAGCTGCTGCACGCTGGGCGGCAACTGGCTGTCGATCAGTGTCAGCAGGTCCATCTGTGAGGCCTTGATGATGCGCAGGTCGGCGATGTTCGAGGTTTTCAGGCCGCTGATTTCCTCCAGGGTCTTGAGGTTGATCAGGCTCATCTTGCGCAACTGCGGCGCCGCGCCAAGGTCCAGCCGGCTCAATTGCGCCTGGTCCTCGATCTTCAGCACGTCAAGCTGTGGAAAACCGTCCAGGTCCAGGCGGTTGAGGCCACGCACGCGCATGATCTCCAGCTCCCTGACGGAGGGGCTGTGCAGTTCGGGCATCTGCTCACGGCTGCTGAACGCCACCGACAGACTGCGCAGGCCGCTCATGTCGGCGACCATCCCCAGGGTTGTCTTGGCCGGCAGGCGATGCAGGCTCAGGGTACTGATGCTCGGACACTGGCTCAGCATCTCCAGGTCATGGCTCTGCGGGCTGAGGTGCAGGCTCTGCAACTCGGGCATGCAGGCAATCGGCGCCAGATCGATGGCCGGGCCCTGGTCCAGGCAGAGCCGCAGGCTGTGCAGGCGTTCGAGGTTGGGCAGGGCCAGAAGCCCGGGCAGATCGGCACGGAAGACTTCCAGGGCAAGCTCCCTGAGCTGGTGCAGGCGGCCAATGGCCTGGAAATGTTCCAGGGTTTCGAGGCCGTCCAGGCTCAGCGAGTGGACGTTGGGCAGGGCGAGCAAGGTCCGGCCATCAAAACCTCTGCTCGAATAGTGGTCGTAGAAACGCACGGTGAGGCGCTCGCCATAACGCGCGCAGAGGGCATCGATCTGTTCCAGCAGTTGGCAATCGTATTGCTCGACGCTGTGCCACTGGACGATGACCCGGGCCCGCGGATCGGCCTCCAGCCGGGCACCGACCTGCAGGCGCAGGTCGGCCTGGGTCGGTGCTTTGATTCGATGGGGAAGCATCAGCGGTCCTTGATGATTGTCGCGCGGCATCATGCCATCACTGTGGGCTTGGCGTAACGCCGATAGCCAACTGGCCGCCGAGGCCGACGTGCTGGTGATGATGGCAAGCACTGCGCAGGTTCGCGGTGAGTGCGGGTTATCGTTGACGTTCTTCGCGAGCAAGCTCGCTCCTACGAGAGGGTGGCGGTCAAAACGGGCCGCGGGGTTCCGGGATGCCCAGTTGCTGTTGTCGGGCTTCGAGCTGTTTGTCCACGGCGCGTTTGCCACTGAGTAGCTTGAGGTGTTGCACGTTGGGCGCAAGCTGGCTGTCGATCAGTGTCAGCAGGTCCATCTGTGGGGCCTTGATGATGCGCAGGTCGGCGATATTCGAGGTTTTCAGGCCGCTGAGTTGCCCCAGGGTCTTGAGGTTGATCAGGCTCATCTTGCGCAACTGCGGGGCCCCGCCAAGGTCCAGCCGGCTCAATTGCGCCTGGTCCTCGATCCTCAGCGTTTCCAACTGTGGAAAGCCCCCCAGGTCCAGCTGATTCAGGCCGCGCACCCGCAGGATGTCCAGTTCCTTCACGTATGGGTTGCGCAGTTCCGGCATGCCGTCGCGGCTGCCGAAACTCACCGACAGGCTGCGCAGGCCAGCCATCTGGGCCACCACGCCCAGAGTCGTCTTGGCCGGCATGCGGTGCAGGAACAAGCTGGCGATGTTCGGGCACTGGCCGAGAACGTCGAGGTTGTGGCTCTGCACGCTGATGGCCAGCTGGCGCAGATCGGGCATCTGGCCGATTGGCGTCAGGTCGATGGCGGGCCCTTTGTCCAGGGATAGGCGCAGTGCCCGCAGCGCTTGAAGGCTGGGCAGCGCCAGGAGCCCGGGCAGGTCGGCGCTGATGACTTGCAGGGCAAAATCCTTGAGCTTGTGCAGGCTGCCAATGGCCTCGTAGTGCTCCAGGGTGTCGAGGCAGTCCAGGGTCAGGGACTGGACGTTGGGCAGGGCGAGCAAGGTTCTGCCGTCAAACGCGCTGCCTGGATAGTGGCTGTAGAAGCGTACATTGAGGCGCTCGCCGTAGTGGGCGCAGAGGGCGTCGAGCTGGTTCAGCAGATTCGCGTCATATTGTGCGCCACGCTCGAACTGGACGATGACCCGGGCCTGTGGGTCGGCCTCCAGATGGAGCTGGACCTTGAGTTTCAGGTCGTCCTGAGCTGGGGCATAAATTCGATGGGGAAACATCAGCGGTCCTTGGTGATTTTCGCCGCGGCATCATGCCATTGCGCAATCCTCATCGCCATCGGTCCGCAGGCCCGGCCAGCCGCCGGGCCACCTTGCCGGGCAACCTAGGGATCGACCTGGCCCATCAGCTCGGCCACCGACTCCGGGCGCTTGGCGTAGCGCTGGGCCAGCACCGCGCAGACCATCAGCTGGATCTGGTGGAACAGCATCAACGGCAAAATCAGCACGCCCAGGGTGCTGCCGGCGAACAACACCTGGGCCATGGGCACGCCGGTGGCCAGGCTCTTCTTCGAACCGCAGAAGAGGATGGTGATGCGGTCTTCCTGATTGAAGCCGAACAGCTTGCCGAGGACGCTCGCAGCCAGCAGCACCAACGCCAGCAGGATGCAGCAGGCGACCACCAGGCCGGCCAGTTCCCACAGTGGGATCTGCTGCCAGATGCCTTCATTCACCGCCTCGCTGAAGGCGCCATACACCACCAGCAGGATCGAGCCCTGGTCGACGAAGCGCAGCCAGTTCTTGTTGCGCCCGACCCAGGCACCGATCCAGCGCCGGGCGATCTGCCCGGCAATGAACGGCAGCAGCAGTTGCACGCTGATCTTGAGGATTGCATCCAGGGTCGAGCCGCCGTCGCCGTGCACGTTGAGCAGCAGGGCCACCAGCAGCGGGGTCAGGAAGATCCCGAACAGGCTCGACGCCGCGGCGCTGCAGATGGCCGCAGGAATGTTGCCCCGGGCCAGGGAGGTGAAGGCAATCGCCGACTGCACCGTGGCCGGCAGCGCGCAGAGGTAGAGCATGCCCAGGTACAGGTCATTGCCCACCAGCGGCGACAGCAACGGCTTGAGCGCCAGGCCCAGTAGCGGAAACAGCACGAAGGTCAGGCCGAACACCAAGAGGTGCAGGCGCCAGTGACCGGCGCCGGCGATGATCGCCTCGCGGGACAGCTTGGCGCCGTGGAGGAAGAACAGCAGGCCGATGGCGAGGTTGGTCAGCCAGCCGAAGCCGACCGCTATCTGACCGCTGGCGGGCAGCAGGCTGGCCAGCAGCACCACGCCGATCAAGGTCAGGGTGAAGTTGTCGGGCAAAAGACGGGAACGGGTCATGACGGAATCATCCAGGGGTTGCCAAGAGCGATGGGGCGACTCTAACGTGACTGAAATTTACCGACTAACGCCAATGAGCCAGTTAATGCCGCCTAAAGGACATGAAAAGATCGTCCGGCGCAGTATTCCCGGTCTGCCGAGCCTGCCGCGACCCGTGTACGGGCGCACCGAATCTCTGCCCAACCGGGCGCTGACCCGGCGTCACAGCCACCCCTGGGTGCAATTGTCCTACGCGATTGCCGGGGTGCTGGAGATCCAGACCCGCGGCGGGCGCTTTATCGCCCCGCCACAACGGGCGGTATGGATTCCTGCCGGCGTGCCGCACCGGGTGTTCAGCTCGCCGCGTACCGAGATGCGTAGCCTGTACCTGGATTGCAGCGTCACCGCCTGGGCGCCCAGCGACAATTGCCAGGTGCTGGCGGTCAGCAGCCTGCTGCGGGAGTTGATCCGCAGCTTCAGTGAGTTGCCGGTGGCGTATGTCGAGGACAGTGCCGACGGGCGCCTGGTCCAGGTGCTGCTGGATCAGCTGGCCGCGGCGCCGCAGTTGGACCTGATGCTGCCGCTGCCCCACGACGTGCGCCTGCGTTCGATCTACCGCAGTCTGCAAGCGCACCCGGAGCAAGCCACCACCCTGGGCCAGTGGAGCCACAAGCTCGGAGTGACCGAGAAGACCCTCAGCCGCCTGTTCCTCAAGGACACCGGCCTGACCTTTCGCGCCTGGCGCCAGCGCCTGCGTCTGCTCGGCGCCTTGACCCCGCTGGAGCAGGGCGAGCGGGTCACCGACGTAGCACTGGGCTGTGGCTACGATTCGACCTCGGCCTTTATCGCCGCCTTTCGCCAGCAGTTCGATGCCACGCCGGGGGAGTTCTTTCGCCGCTTGTGAACCTTGGGGGCATGCCAGCGGGTTCATCTCCTGCGGACCCTGCGGCCTGCAAGTGTGGCCCGGTGCAGCCTGTGCCGGCGGCCACATGCCGGGTCATGCCAGCGTGCAATGGCGTACTCAGGAGCGCGGCGGGCGCAGCAGTTCGATACGTTCCGCCGGCACCAGGGTGCGCAAGGTCTTGTACAGGGCCCGGGTCTCCAGCAGGTTCCAGATCCGCAGCAGGGTTTCCAGGGCGTCCAGCGGCTTGCTGATGAAGTCCCGCGCTCCCAGGGCCAGGGCCCGCAGGCGGGTGTCGCGGGTGGCGTCGGCGGTCAGCACCAGGATCGGCAGGTAGTCGTTGGCCGGGATGCGCCGGTTGAGTTGTTCCAGCACCGCGAAACCGTCGAACTCGGGCATGTGCAGGTCGAGGATCACCAGGTCCGGTTCGAAGCTGTTGAACAGCTCCAGGGTGCGCAGCGGCTGGGTGCTGCTGAGGACGTTGTGCAGCCCTTCGCGGGCCAGCAGTTGCTCCATCAGGTCGAGGTTGGGGCGCTGATCGTCGACGATCAGGATGCGCATATCGGCAGTCATACGGGCTCCGGCAGGCAGGCTTGGAGGTGGGCGAGGAAGGCCGGAATGTGGATCGGCTTGGTCAGGATCGCCGTGGCTCCGGCTTCGCGCAGGGCGCGTTGGGTCGGTTCGCTGGCGTCGGCGGTGATCATCAGGATTGGCGTGCTGGCGGTGATGCTCGAGGCTCGCAGCCGTTGCAGCACTTCCAGGCCTTGCAGGTCCGGCAGGTTGACGTCCAGCAGGATCAGTTGCGGCGCGTGCTGGCGGGCCAGGTCGAGGCCGATCTGCCCCTGCATGCTGGTCAGCAGCTGAATTCCCGGGCGGCGTTGCAGCAGGGTTTCGATCAGCGCCAGGCTTTGCAGGTTGTCTTCGATGCAGAGGATCTTGCCCTGGTGCCGGGCCGGCCGCGGGGGGGACGGCAGGTTCAGTTCCGGCACCGCGAACGGGGCGGCGGCAACAGTGTCGGGCAGCTGCACGAAGGGCAGCTCCAGGCTGAAGCGACAGCCATGGCCCAGAACACTCTGCACGCTGAGGCTGCCATCCATCATTTCCAGCAGGCTCTTGCTCAGGGCCAGGCCCAGGCCGGTGCCTTCGACCTTGGGGTCGGCGTCCAGGCGTTCGAAGGGCTTGAACAGGCGCTCCAGGTGATCGGCGGCAATCCCGGCACCGGTGTCGATCACGCTGATGTGCAGGCGCGGCGCCTCGATCAGCACTTCGATGCTCACCTGGCCACCCGCGCGGTTGTACTTGATGGCATTGGACAGCAGGTTGAGCAGCACCTGGATCAAGCGCTGGCGGTCGGCGATCACCCCGCTGTCCGCTGGCAGTTGCGGCAGGGCCGCGAGGTGAATGTCGGCGTCGGCGGCCATCGGCGACACCAGGGTCAGGGCTTCGTGCAGCACCGCGGCCAGGGCCATCGGTTCGACGTTCAACGGCAGGCGCCCGGCCTCGATCCGGGCAATGTCCAGCACCTCGTTGATCAGCCCCAGCAGGTGCTGGCCGGCCCGCAGGATATGTCCGACCTGAGGCCGCTGGCCGGCGCTGGAGTCCATGTCCAGCAGTTGCGCGAAGCCGAGGATGGCGTTCAGCGGGGTGCGCAGTTCATGGCTCATGCGCGAGAGGAATTCGCTCTTGGCGCGGCTGGCGCTTTCGGCTTCCTCGCGGGCGGTGCCCAGGGCGATCTCCGCGGCGCGACGGTCGGTGATGTCGCGGGTGATTTTCGAGAACCCCCGCAGGGCGCCGCTGCTGTCGTACTGCGCGGTGATCACCACGCTGGCCCAGAAGCGGCTGCCGTCCTTGCGACAGCGCCAGGCCTCTTCCATGTAGTGACCGTGGGCGGTGGCTTCGCGCAGGGCCATGTCCGGGTGCTGCGGGCATTCTTCCGGCAGGTAGAACAGCGAGAAGTGCCGGCCGATGATTTCCTGTTCGCGGTAGCCCTTGATCCGTTCGGCGCCGACGTTCCAGGTGGTGACCCGGCCCTCGGTATCCAGGGCGAAGATCCCGTAGTCCTTGACCCCGTCGATGATCAGCCGCAGACGTTCCTCGTTGTCGCGCAGGGCCCGCTCGCGTTCGGCCAGCAGTTGCCCGGCTTCCACCAGGCGGGTGCCCAACTGGCCGATCTCGTCCAGCTCTGGCGCCTGCGGGCGCAGCGGCTGGCCCAGGGCCAGGCGTTGTGCATTGCCCTGTACCTGCTGGACCCGATAGACGATGCCCCGGGACAGCAACAGCACCGCGATGATGGCGCCGAACAGCCCGCAACCGGCCGCCAGCAGGGTGGCGAACAGCAGGCGCATACGGGTGGCTGCCGCCGCTTCGGTGCGCTCGGCCAGCAGCGCGTCTTCGCGCACGCGCATGGCACTGATCTGTTCGCGCAGCACGTCGAGTACCTGCTTGTTGTCGATCAGGATTGCGGTCACGGTATCGGCGTCGTCACGGCTGCCGTTGCGCAGGGCCACCAGGCCGTCGAGTTTGGTGCGGATCAGCGGGGCGATGGTTTGCAGGTATTCACGCATTCGCGCATCGCGCACATTCTGGTCCAGGCGCTGCAGGGCGGCTTCGATCTGCGGCCGGGCCTGGAGGTAGGCGGGGAGGAAGTCCTCGCGCCGGGTCAGCAGGTAGCCGCGCACGCTGGCGGCGGCTTCCGCCAGCAGGGTGTGCACCGCCTGGATATCGCCCTGTACCAGCAGCACCCGGCGCACGTCTTCCTCGGCGCGGGCGGTCTGGCGTTCGGTGCTGTAGATCAGCACCAGGGACAGCAGCAGGATCACCAGCGGCAGGGAGATCACCACCAGCGCCTTGCCCCGCAGCGGCAGGTCGGCCCAGCGCCGGGCGCTCAGCAGGTTCATGGCCACTGCCCGTCAGGTTGCGCCACCAGCCCCAGGGCCATCCCGCGCACGGCGGCCTGGGTGCGGTCGGCGGCCCCGAGTTTGCCGATCACCCGTTCCACATGGGCCTTGGCGGTGCCGGTGGTGATACCGAGTTTTTCGCCGATCTCGCGGTTGCTGAAACCGCCGGCCACCAGGCCCAGCACCTGGCGCTCCCGGGCGGTCAGGGGCTGGGCCTGGGGTGCCTGGCCGTTGCCGCGCTCGGTCATGCGCCGCAGCAGACGGGCGCTGACGGCACTGTTCAGGGCTTCCTCGCCCTGGGCGACGCGTTGCAGGGCAGCGATCACTTCCGCCCGGCTGGCGTCCTTGAGCAGGTAGCCGACGGCGCCGGCGGCCATCGCCGCTTCCAGGTGGTCGGGGCTGTCGTCCATGGTGAAGATCACCACCTTGACCCCGGGCTGGCGTTGTTGCAGCAGGCGCGCGGCCCCCAGGCCATTGAGCCGGGGCATGCGGATATCGAGGATGGCGATGTCCGGGTGCAACTGTGCACACAGCTCCAGGGCTTCTTCGCCGTCCCTGGCCTGGCCGACCACCTCGAACTCCGGGTTGCCGGCCAAGAGGGCGACGAAACCAGTGCGGGTGACTTCATGGTCATCCGCCAGGACTAGGCGTATTACCGAATTCATAGCGGTTGCTCCTGGGGTTGCACGGGCACTTGGGCCTGGATGCAGGTCCCGCCGCCGGGCCGGCTGTTGCAGGTGAAGCGGCCTCCCAGCAGATGGGCGCGCTCCTGCATGGCCACCTGGCCCCATTGCTCGGCGCCCTGGGCTGGCGGGTTGAGGAAGCCGCAGCCATCGTCGTTGATGCTGAGCAGCGCTTGTCCTTGCTCCAGGGCCAGGCTCAGGGTCACGTTGGCGGCCCCGGCGTGCTTGAGAATGTTATTCATGGCTTCCTGGGCAATCCGGAACAGGGCGATCTCCAGGGCCGCCGGCAGGCGTTCCGGGCAACGCTGCTGCCAGTGCACGGCAAGCCCTGCGTCCCGCAGGCGGTCGGCTTCACGGTCGATGGCCCGCAGCAGGCCGAAGTCATCGAGCACGTGGGGGCGCAGGCCGCCGATCAGCTGCCGGCCCTCACCGACACAGCCCTGGGCCAGTTGCAGGATAGTCTGCCATTCGCCTTGCAGTCCGGCGGGCAAGGACGGGCAGCGTCCGGCGAAACCCTGCAGGCGCTGATGCAGTCCGGCCAGGGTTTGCGCCAGGCCATCGTGCAGGTCATAGGCGACGCGCTTGCGCTCATCTTCCTGGGCGCTGAACAGGCGCTGCACCAATTCCGACATGCTGCGTTCCCGGGCTTGCAGGTCGTTCAACAGACGCCGGTTTTCCAGGTGCGCCGCCAGCAGCGTGGCCAGCAGTTGCAGGGACTCCAGGTCTTCGCTGTCCGGCGCGCTGAGGGGCACGCTGTTGGCCAGCAACAGGGCGCCGAAGGCCTGGCCATCGGCGCGGTGCAGCAGCACCCGCAGCACTGGGCTGTCGAGACTGGCCGGGTGCTCCAGCCAGCGCGGTTGCTCAGCCAGGGCCCGCAACGCCTGCAGGCGCTCGGCACTGCCCTGGGTGGCGCTGGCGTGCACCACGCCATCCTCGCTCCACTCCAGCAATACGCCATGATCCATGGCGACAAAGGCGCAGGCGCGCTGTACCACCCGCAGGCGCATCTGCTCGGGCGGCAGTTGCAGCAGTTCCTGGCCGGTGTCCACCAGCAGGCGCAGGCGCGCCGCGCGGCTTTGCGATTGCCGGTACTGGCTGCGCAGGGCCAGGGCGCTGGCGGGATCGAGGGGCGGGGTGGACATGGCAAGGCTCCAGCAGGGCGGCGGTGCGAGTGAACAGGCTCGGGCATTAGACCCGCTGCCCCGGGCTGCGCCTATCTGCCGAATGGCATAGGCCGATGGCTCCAGTTGGCCGATGGCACGGGCGGCGGCCCTGGGCACAGTGGTGCTTATTGAAACCCACTGGAGTCACTGAATGAAACTGAAAACCACCGCCCTGGCCCTGTTCTTCGTTCTGACCGCGCCGTTGGCCCAGGCCCTGGAAGCCACGCCTTACGTGTACCGCACCGTGGCCGAGCAACCGCAGAATATCCAGGACCGGGAAATTGCCGGCTTGTTCGATCGCTGGAACACCGCCCTGCAGACCGGCAACCCGCAAGCCGTGGTCGGCCTGTATGCGGCCAACGCGGTGCTGCAGCCGACGGTTTCCAACCAGGTACGCAATACCCACGCGCAGATCCAGGACTACTTCGAGCATTTCCTGGCGTCCAAGCCGGTGGGGCAGATCAACTACCGCGAAATCCGTCACCTGAGCCCGGATGCGGCGATGGACAGTGGCGTCTACACCTTTACCCTGACCGCTGCCGACGGCAAGCAGCAGCAAGTCCAGGCACGCTACACCTTCCTCTATGAGCGTATCGACGGGCAGTGGAAGATCCTCAACCACCACTCTTCGGCCATGCCGCAAGTGCAGCCGCAGTTGCAAGCCAGCCACTGATCGATTGCCCCAAGCCATTGCGCCGAGCCTCTGCTCGGCGTTGTGCTTATTGCTCGCGGTAACGCCCGGGCGTCATGCCGAACCAGCGCATGCAGGCCTTGTGAAAACTGCTCTGGTCACGAAACCCCAGCAAGGCCCCGATGTACTTCACGCTGCGCATGGAGTTGCGCAGGAAACTGTGGGCCAGCATCAACCGGGCTTCGTCCAGCAGGGCCGAGAAGTGCACGTCCTCATGGCCCAGGCGCCGTTGCAGGCTGCGGGTGCTGACCCCGACCATTTCGGCAATGTGCGGCAGGTCGCTGGGGGCGCCCCGGGCCAGGCATTCCGCGAGGGCCCGACGAACGCGTGCGGTCATCGAGCCGCTGAGCAGCACGTTGAGCCGGGCGCGGGCATATTCCATGTGCAGCACGTCCAGCGCCGGGTCGGCGGTGGGCAGGGCCATGGCGCAGTCCTGGCTGCTGAAGGTCAGGCTGTTGTGGGGCGCACAGAACTGCAGGTTATCCCCCAGCAAGCGCCGCAGCGCGCGAGTGTCCGCAGGCTCGGGGTAGGTGAAGGCGGCTGCCAGGGGCTGGGGTTTGTGCTGGGGGAGCAACCAGTGCAGCAGGCCCAGGGTCTGGGCGGCGCCGGCATCGACCACCGCGCGAGGCATCAGCGAAGGTTCGGCGGTGACATCGAAGCCGATCAGCTTCAGCGCCTGGGGCTTGCGCTCCAGGCACATGCAGAAGCCGTTGCTGATCAGCGCGTGGTAATCCACCAGGCGTTGCAGCGCCGCACCGAGGGTCGCGCAGGACATCACCGCATAGCCCAGGGCCTCCAGGTTGGCCGGGTGGGCCTTGCTGTAGGCCAGCAGGCCGAGGTCCGGATTGCCGGTGCATCGAGTGGCTTCGCGCATCACGTGATAGACCAGTTCCAGCCTGACGCCCTTGGGGTTTTCATCAACGTCCTGAATGCTGCTGCCGAACTGCTTGAGCAGGGCGTCGACGTTGGCGCCACCCTCTCTCATGACATCGGCAAGCACCCGAAAGCTGGCGCTGGTCATTCTATGCATAGGTCTTCCTGGACTGGTGGCTAAATGATGTCGATGGGGCCATGGGCATGATTGCAATAAACAAAAGGCCGCAGACGATTAACCAGGGCGCAGGGTTTCCGAGGACAAGCGAAAGGTATCCAGGAACACTTCCTGAGGCGTGCGGGAGGGCCGATCATGGTCGGGCAGGGGCCCTTGAGCGACGGCGATGGCCAGTTCGTCGCGTTGCTCAGGTCGGGGTGTGCCGTTGTCTTGCCTATGGATCTGTCATGCAAAGCATCAAAGACTTTTACCGCGAACTGGCTGACGGCCATCTGATGCTGGCGTTCCAGCCAGTGGTATGGCTGCCGGACAGCACCCGGGTGCTGTATCACGAAGGGCTGTTACGGCATGTCGATGCCCTGGGCGGTGGCGTCTATCCGTTGGCGCTGCTGGAAAAGCACCAACTGATGCGTGAGCTGGACCGCAGCGTGGTGCTGTGCGTGATTGAGTGCCTGCGGCGCGACGAGCGCCTGCGCCTGGGCTGCAATGTCTCGGCCCAGAGCGCGATCATCGATGGCTACTGGTACGCCATCCTTGAGCGGCTGCGCGATTCACCCTCGGTGGCCGCCCGGCTGGTGATCGAGATCACCGAAAGCGCCACGCCGCCGAGCATCGAGGCGGCCAGTGAGTTTGTCCTGCGTCTGCGCGAGCTGGGGTGCCGAGTGGCCATCGATGATTTCGGCGCGGGCCTGGGCACCCTGGAATTCATCCGCCAGACCCGGCCGGACATCGTCAAGATCGACAAGGGCTACATCCAGCGCGCCCGCGGCGAGCTCAACAGCGCCCAGACCCTCAGCCACCTGGTGCAGCTGTGCAAGACCCTGGCGCCCTGCGTGATCATCGAAGGGGTGGAGACCGCCTCCGACCAGGGCCTGGCCACGGCCTGCGGCGGCGAGTGGGGCCAGGGCTATCTGTTCGGCCGACCCCAGGTGGATCGCCTGGGGCGGCGCTGTCGCCTGGAGCAGCGGCAGGTCGAGCGGTGTGCGCCGGATCAGGCGTAGCCATGCTTTGGCCAGGACATGGCCAGGGCGACGCTTTCAATCGGCCTGGGTACTGATGGGCGGGCTGGCGGCCGTCGGGTCTTGCGCCGCGGCCCCGAGGGGCAGGGCGGGCAGGTCTGCCTCGGACGCACGCTTCATATCTACGTGCATGTTGCGCTGGGGCCGTGCCGGCTGGAAGGCGTCATAGGGCAGCAGCACGGTGTCGAGCGCCGCGTCCAGGGGCAGGCTGGCGATCATCAGGATCGGGCACACCACCATCGCCCAGCAGCCGCCGGTGAGCATGCGCCCATAGCCCATGTCGTAGCCGGTGAGTAGCTGCGCGTTGGTCTTGGTGCTGCGGTAGTAGCGATCGTCGCGCCAGTCCAGGCCGCCGCCTCGGGCCATGTAGGTGCCGCAGCCAGTCAGCAGCAGGGTGTTGAGCAACAACAGGTAATTGATGATTCGGATGATCGGGATTCCATTCAGGGGAGTGGCAGGGTGCGAGGCTCAGGGCTGCATCGCGTCGTAGGGCAGCAGCACGGTGTCGACGGCGGCGTCCAGGGGCAGGCTGGCGATCATCAGGATCGGGCACACCACCGTTACCCAGCAGGCGCCAGTGATCTTGCGTGCTTCGCCCATGTCGTAGCCGGTGAGTATCTGCGCGTTCATTGTCGTGCCGCGGTAATAGCGGTCGTCGCGCCAATCATGGCCGCTACGCACCACGTAGGTGCCGCAACCGCTCAGCAGCAGGGTGTTGAGCAACAGGTAAAGGATGATTCGGATGATCAGGCTTCCACTCAGGGGTGTGACAGGGGCGGGAGAGGCTCAGTGATTCATCGCGTCATAGGGCAGCAGCGCGGTGTCAGCTACGGCATCCACCGGCAGGCTGACGATGGCCACTACCGGGCAGACGATGGTGATCCAGCAGAACATCGTGGCATAGCCGTCGTAGCCGCTGGCGCCGCGCATGGTCAGTAGTTGGACGTTGGCCTGAGTGCCTTTGTAGTAGTCGTAGCGGGTGTGGGAATCGGGGGTGCGGGCGATTAGGGTGCCGCAGCCCGCGAGGGACAGCACAGACAACCCAAGTACAGCGTTGAGAACGTTGATGGCGCCTTCCTTAGCAAGCGGTTTTTTCCGCGCGCATAGTCGCAGAAGCCTGGTGATGAAGCTAGATTGGGCGCGGATAAATAATGGCTACGGCAGCGGGCGTTTTCGATCGCGCTGGGTTGAGGGCTGATCAGGGCTCGGAAGGGATCAGCAGCAACAGATCGGTATCGCCGATGTCCACCCCGGCCTGGGTCAGCAAGGTGCTGGCTTGACCCCGGTGGTGGGTCTGGTGATTGAAGAAATGCAGCAGCAGGCTGTAGATATTGCGTACCCCCGCGGTGCCTTGCATGTTCGCGTAGTGCAGGTTGTGCTCCAGGTCGGCTTCGCTCAGGGAGGCGGTCCAGTCGAGGATGATCTGGTCCAGCCATTGGCGCTGCTGCCAGAGCCCGCGCAGGTCGGCGAACAGCAGGCTCTTGAGGTCCTGCGGTCGGGCCAGGCCGTCCAGCGGCAGCAGCGTCGGGTGCCGCGCTGGATGCTCGGCAAAGCGCTTGAGCCAGATCAGGTCACCGGCCTGCAGATGGTTGAGAGTGCCGAGGATCGAGCCGAAGAACGCCCGGCGGTCCAGGTTGACCTGCTCATCGGGCAGGGTCAGGGCAGCGCTGTAGAGCTTGGCGTTCATCCACTGGTTGTAGCGGGCCATCAGGCACAGATGCTCAGTCCGGTTCATTGCCGTTCCTTGTGATAGCGGGGCGGTCGATCAGGCGGCTCACAGCTTCGCAAGCCTCTGGGCAAGCGTGCAATAGATCCTTGAAAATATCTGCCAAGGGCGCGGTTGCGCATGCTCATGAACGCCGCGCTGAGGGCGGTTGTGCGGACGCCTACAGGTCGTCGGCCTCGGGTCGGTTTGGTTAGCGAAGCGGTTTTTTGGCTTGTCGTTGACTGCCGCGAATCGCCACCGCGAGAGGCAGTGATAAAGTTCGACCACTCAGGATGAACGATGCGGGTGGCGACGGATGATCAAGGCGTTTTTGCAACAAGGCCGCAGCCTGTGGCTCGCGGTTTTCCTGGGGCTGCTGTTGCCGGCGATGGTGTTCGCCGAGTCCCCTCCGCCGGGGCTGGTGAAGATTTCCCTGGAGCGCCGGGTCATCGATCTGAGCGCCACCCTCGACGCTGTCGAGCAACAGCGGATCGAGCAGAAACTCGCGGCACTGGAGCAGCGCCGCGGCGCGCAGATCGCCGTGATGCTGGTGCCCAACCTGGGTGAGCAGAATATCGAGACCCTGAGTAACCAGCTGTTTCGCGCCTGGAAACTGGGACGCAAGGGCATCAATGACGGCATCCTGCTGCTGGTGGCAAAGAACGATCGCCAGGTGCGCATCGAGGTGGGCTATGGCCTGGAATCTCTGGTCACCGACTTGCTGGCCGGGCAGATCATTGCCCGGGACCTGACCCCGGCCTTTCGCCAGGGGGACTATGCCGGCGGTATCGAGCGGGCCCTGGATGACTTGATTGTGCTGGTGGACGGTGGCCAATTGCCGGAGCCGGTATCGGCGCCGTTGACGGTGCCACCCGAGGCCTACGCTCTGCTGCTGGCGTTCATCTTTGGTTCGGTGGCCGGAGTGATGCTGGCTGCAGGCTGGGCGTGGCGCCGGGTCCTGGGTGCTCTGTTGCTGCTGGCGGCGTTGCTGGTGGGCGTGGTGGGCGGGCGAGAGTGGCCGATGCAGTTGCTCCTGGTGCCGCTGTGCATGTTGGTGGGCGGCGCTACCTTCGGTGGGTTGTGGCAAGCGCGCCGGGTGTTCTATGGCGTGCTGGGCCTGCTGCTGTACATCGCGCTGCTGACCCTGGTCAGCCAGTACCTGGGCAGTGCGACCTTCCTGTATGGCCTGGCAGTGCCCGCGGGCGTGTTGCTGGTGCTGGGCGGTCATTGGCTGCTGTACCGGATGATGCGCAACAGCTGGAAGAAGAGTGCCAAGGGTTTTCGGTGGCGGCTGGGAGTGCTGCTGGTGCTGACTCTGTTGCTTGAGTCTGCGGTCGGTGGTTGGAACTCGTTGCACTCCTGGCTGGCGGTCCTACCGTTCGCCTATTTCATCGCTTTTGTCCTGTTTGCCGGCAGCAGAAATTTTCGCTGGAGCAGCGGCGCCAGTAGCGGCAGCAGCGGTGGCGGTTCCAGCACCCGCTCCAGCTCCAGCTCCAGTTCGGGGGGCGGCGGCTCCAGTGGCGGCGGTGGTGCGTCGGGCAGTTGGTGACAGGTGCGTGGCGAGGCAGCGGCCTGATGCTCGTTGCTCTTTCCTGCGCCGGCGGACCGGCTGCGGTGCAGACGGGGCCGCCGGCTTTACTGGGCTAGACGACTTCGTCGATCAGTGAAGTGGTCGCTGGGGTGTGCGTCACTGGAGGGCGGGGCTGTTCTTTCAGCGCATCCCTGAGTTTTTCCAGCGCGTCTTTCTGTTCCTGAGTCAGCGGTGGCGGCGGGGTGTCAGAG
>NZ_JAAARM010000003.1 GCF_009908285.1 Pseudomonas sp. Fl4BN1 | reverse complement strand
ATCCGTAAGCGCATCTACAAAACCCGTGACTTGGCCAGGGCCGATGTGTTCGATTACATCGAAGTGTTTTACAACCGTACTCGCCGTCATAGTCACTTGGGCGGCGTCAGTCCTGAGGCCTTTGAAAACGCCTCGTTATGAGGCCGGAAAATGTCTATTGGAATGGGGGTAGTCCAGTTTCCGTGAGAGCGAAACGCCTTTCCGACCGTCCAGAAGGAAGAGCACGAGCGAGATAGTTCATCACTACGTCATCGTGGCTATAGCCGATGAATAGGACAGTGTAGTGACTGAAAACATCCAGGAGAAACTGCTTCGCCCAACCCTCTGTGAGATACGCTCTGCCAAAATCTGCATCGGTCATAATCAGGTTTCGAGTCTTGGGAAGCGCTCCGTGCACATGAACGATGCCAGAAAAATCCGACCCCAATCGCAGTGCTGGAGCAGCATAAATCTCAGGACGGCTCGAGAACACTGTATCGGCAGCCGTTTCAAAATGCAGGTCGTAATTCGTCGTAATTATCTTAACGCGATCAGGTTTGCCAAATAGTCGGACTAGGTCGTGATGCAGTGCGTTGGGAGCGCTTTCCGGAGGCGACAAATGCTTCCCCGCTCTTTCATGAACTGTTACCCCATCGTGACTGAGTTCACCTAAAAAACGATCTAAAGGTACGTATGGTTCTTTCCCTGTTCCGTGAGCAATCTGTTCAGCTAGCGTCCAAAAATTGGCTAGATTTGATGGTGAACCTACCGAGACGCCGGCACCCGCAAAAATGACTAATCGATCGCGGTTCAAAGCATCGAGAATTGAATTGTCGAAATCTAACGTCGCCAGCCTAACCATCTGTTTTCACCAGTCGAATTCTTTATCCATCAGTATATCAAGACGCAGTTTTTAAGAATCAATTGGTTTAGGAGCAGGCCAAGAGGAGTACGAGGTAAATAGGGGGCTCGAGCAGGATGTCCAACTAAGCCGGAGCGTGGAGCGACGAGCATAAAATCCACGTTTGCTATCGAACGCTGACCATTCAAAATCCGTTTGTTTGAACATGCGATGGTGAAGTGCCAATCATCTGGGTGAGCGACACCGCAGCGAGGGCGATGGTGTCATTGCGAGGATCTTGTACAGGAGCCCTGAACAACCACCTCCAAACGGAGTTTCCCAACTTTCTGCGATCAGGTTGTTCCCGTTGGGGATGGTGTTATTTTTAAAAAATAGGTTAATTATTTTGGAATCTACACAATTCTTGGTGAGGGCAATTCATAAAGTATTTTCGCCATCTTCGCTCTCGCAGCGTATCGAACAGAAAGTAGTAGCGCCACGAAACATATAAAACCAATATAAGCACTGAATACTTTTTGTTCAAAAATAAACTTCTTCAGTTGTGGCAATGCATCTGGCTCGAGACTTGAACAAATTAGCTCCGAATCTTTATCGTCCAGCCCAGCAATTTTCTTATTTATGCACGCCGCTGAATCGACTGAAAATTTGGGCGTCCCCCAAGCCAATTTAAAATTCCGAGCAGTGACGCCATCCGTCCAAAACGTTTTCTCAGAGCCTTTGATGGTTAGAATGGCTGAAGGCTCAGTAAAGATAAAAGTCATCCCCATAATTAAAGGAATAGTTATCAGAAAAACACAAAATACGAAAGCTTTGATCTGCTTTATCCAAGGCTCACTGAACTCCCATGGCTTACCCGATATCCACGCTTTCGCGAATGATAAATCATTCATACTTTTATCATGACACTCAAGCCACTTGAGTGTCTTACTCCAAGTATTCCTACTATTAAATTGAATCCCCGTCCGAAACCGAAAGCTTTCTAAATCCCGAATTTGGAGCCAGTCCTTTTTTAGTTCTGGATCATTTATAGCCCCGCCACCTATAAGACGCCAAATTTTGTCCAGCAGAAAGTGTGCTGATTTCGCACGCATGACTGCCCAAATTATGAAAACCCCTGTAGAAACTGTGATAATTAAGGGGTTCACGTCTCTCAGCAAACTGACAACTTCAACCACGGCCGCCTTGTCTTCGGGACCTACCATATTTAACCTCGTATACGCTAGTGAGTTTTCAACACCCAAGCTCGACACGGCAGTCAGCGCGCGGAGCATTTGTACAACTTCGAAATCGGCTGATCAGTGGAAGACTTTAGAAAAAATCAGTCCAGTTGTTGAATCTGTTACTCACTTAATAGTGGATAACGCCCAAAACGTTTGGCCGAATTTGCGGCAACGATTAAGCAGAACCTTGGCTGTCGATACCAGCGGCGAATACGAATGTAGAATCGTTGCCAATCAATCAATAACGCAGCTGACCTCGCACTCATGGCGGTGCAAATCTCTTGATGTACCCAAAAGCACAGAGCGTGGGGCGCTCCCCTGCTACCCATCGAAAAGGATATGCATTGCATCTGACTACCGGTTGCATCGGCTTGTGGAGGTTGGGGAGCCCCAAGCTGGATGCCCCTTAGGTTGTTAGAAAATGCTGATACGATGCAAACATACTCTTCAGGATTTCTGCGTCGGACTCAGTGCTAAGACTTCCCCACGTCGTGTACGGCAAACCGGTTTTAACTCGATCGAGCGACCGCTTCTCAAGCTCATCGAAGTCGATCCCCATGGTTCCCAACTCAGCAACCAGTACGGCTAGCACACGGTAATATGGGTTTTTGATCAACAGTTCATCCATTTGAATCTCCTAGGTTCTGTACGAAATCCCTTGAAAACACCCGGTGGACTCCCAAGAGCTGAGATTCCGTAGAGTTCGCAGCCGTCGAGGAAAGGAATCCATTGATGGCAAAGCGGTATGAACTCTCTGATGCGGCCTGGGATTTGGTCGCTGATCTCTTTGTGGAAAATCGTCGAACCGGTCGACCTCGCGTAGCTGATCGGCTGATGCTCAACGGCGTGCTCTGGGTACTCTGCTCGGGAGCCGCGTGGCGCGATATGCCCGAGCGCTTTGGCCCATGGTCAACCGTCTACCAGCGGTTTCGAGATTGGCGAAATCGCGGGACATTCAACCTGATGCTCAAACGGCTTCACATCAGGTTGAACGAGCGAGGGTTGATCGATCTGGAAACCTGGATGATCGACTCCACGGCGGTACGTGCAACCCGGGCCTCTTCTGGTGCTGGGAAAAAAGGGGCCTGAAGAACCTCAAGATCATGCGCTCGGACGCAGCCGAGGCGGGCTGACGACGAAGATCCACATGCTGTGCGATGCCCGTGGTGTATCGCTGAATTTTCTACTGTCGGGTGGGCAAGCCAGCGACATCGCCTATGCCCAACCGTTGCTGGATGGAGCCTATATCCCAAGTTTGCGCGGTCGTCCCCGCAAACGCTGCCGATGGTTGTTGGCCGACAAGGGCTATGACGCCGACGCTCTGCGTCGGTACTGCGACCGTTACCGGATGCAACCGGTCATCCCACTGCGCATCATGAAGCGCAAGCCCAAACCGGGTTTACCCAGACTGTTTGACCGTCCCAAGTATCGGCAGCGCAACATCATCGAGCGAATGTTTGGCTGGCTGAAGGAGAACCGCCGCATCGTCACGCGTTTCGACAAACTCGCAACAAGTTATGCGGCGATGGTCTCACTGGCTTGTGCCATGAGGTGTTTACGACATTACTTTTCGTACAGTGCCTAGGTCTCGCCAAGAATCTTAGACCCCACCTTACTCGACGTCTAATTCACCCCTACCTGCTTTTCTGGCAACTCTGATCCATCCTGGTATACCCGCACAGAAAATTCTTTATCAATCTTCAACTTGAAAACTATTCGATGAGAACATTCGCAGGCTGCAAAAGCTCCTTTTTCCATGGCGATAGTCCTAAATTTAAATACTACTTCTTTATTTTCAACCTGATACTCCGGCGCCTGAGCCGAAAAAGCACAATTCATAATAGCGCTCAAACTTACTTCTTGCATGCCCGCCTTCCATTCAGAAGTAAAGTGAGGCTGATCTGAATCATCATCAGTGCATTGATAATCTATAAACTCAAAATCTGCCGCCCCATCAGCATAAGCCAAGCCCAACTGGACCATGCCAAGGACTATTCCGACACTCAGAAACTTTCGAGAAAGCATTATTTTTCTCCACTATTCTTTTCTGCCCCATCAAACTCTATAGAATGCCCTTTAGGGCTAAAACTAAATCGCCCCTCCCTGATAAAATACTCACCTCCCATGACAATCAAGCGTCCACTTGGAGCAATGACAGGAACTCCGAGTATCTTAGATAATTGAGCAGCGAATGAGTTTTGTCCAACCCCCGTGTCACAGGCCCACAAAGTAATAGGCATTCCCGGGTTCCAAAGCCCGCTTTCTCTTCAGTACCCATACAAATTACCCTGCCCTTGCAATGTGGATTTTATAAATAACCAAACTAAATAACCATTTAGTTTGGTTATATTTCATAGGACTCACTAAAGGCTCAACTCCGTGCTCTCTTGGTTTCTGCAGTAGACTAACTATTCGATCAGGCACTGCGCAGCTAAGGATCATCAATAGCGCACGATTGATCTTGATTCAGAGATGTTTCAGAGAGCAGTGGATGCCCTGCTGCGCCTGGTGTGGACGCTGACTTGGCAAGCAGTACGCTAGGTATCGCCAAAATAAGATAGACTGCCGCCCTATCTTGTTCAGGCCCCCTCGTCATGCCCGCAGAGCATGTTCCCAAGCCCTATACCCTCCTGGCGATCGACGACGATCCGCAATCATTGATCGTGCTCTCGAAAACCCTGACGACCGAGTATGAAGTGCTGCTGGCGAAGAGCAGTGAGCGTGGTCTGGCACTGGCGCGCAGCGCCTGCCCCGACCTGATCATCCTCGACATCCTGATGCCCGAGATGGATGGCTTCCAGGTGCTCAGCGAGCTCAAGAGCCACCCGGTGACTGCGACCATTCCAGTGATTTTCCTGACCTCGCGCAGCAGCGTCGAAGACGAGCGCATGGGCCTGCTGCTCGGCGCCGCCGACTACATCGCCAAGCCGATTTCGCCTCCGGTGGTGCTGGCCCGGGTGGCGACGCAACTGGGGTATCGCAACAAACCCCTGCATGACCTGCAACCCGTCGCGGAGCCCTCGGCCGGCAGTGACATGCGCGACGGTTTTATCAGCGCCCTGGCCTTGCAACTGGCCGGCAATCGGCAGATCCGTCTCGAAGCCCTGCTCGATACCTTATGCATCCTGCTCGACGGCAGTGTGACCCAGAGCGACTCCGCGGCGTTTCGCAGCGCCGCCTGCCTGGCCTTGATGGGCCTCAACCAGCCGGGCAGCCGTATCGATCAGGCGCTGGCCCACAGTCGGGTACTGATTGAGGAAATTCTCGCCCACGCCGAGCCGGAAGACCGCATCCTCAACCTCGCCTGGAAAATCACCCACGCCGAAACCGTACTCAAGGGCCCATGCAGCCCGGCAACGTGGGAGCAACTCCCCCACTCGGCCCGTCTGTTCGCCCTTGCGCTGAACTACCATTTGAACCTGCTCCAAGCCAGTGCCGATGACCTCTCCAGTCGCCATGCTCAAGCCATGCGCCAGATGTACCAGCAGCCGGGGTTCGAGCAATGCATCGCCGGCGGTCCGGAGCCGCTCTCGGCGGCCTTGCTGAGGTCTTCACAGACCTTTCTCGACCGTTGAACGGACTGTGAGCCTCGCCAATGCCTAACTTCGCAGATCTGGAGCTGTTCATTCTGATTGCCGAACTGCAGGGCCTGTCGCCCGCCGCTCGCATCATGTCGATCACCCCGGCTGCCGCCAGCCTGGGGCTCAAGCGCCTGGAAAACCGTCTTGGCGTGCGTCTGTTCACGCGGTCCACGCGCACCATGAAACTGACTCCCGAGGGTGCGCGCTACCTGGAAAGTGCGCAGCACGCCTTGAAGATCCTGGCCAACGGCAAGCGCTCATTGAGTCACGATGACGGGATGCTGGAGCTTACGGTGTCTTCCGACCTGGGCCGCAATCTGCTGCTGGATATGCTCGCCCGGCTCAAGCAGGAACGGCCGCGAATGCATATCAAGCTGGCGTTGAGCGACAAGGAAGAGGATCTGCTCAAGGGCCGCTTCGATGCCGCCTTGCGCTATGGCAAAAGCCTGGCGCTGGACCTGGTCGAGCTACCGGTGCTCAAGCAGCATTACTTTATCGCCTGCGCCGCGCCCGCTTACCTGGCTGAGCATGGCGAGCCCGACTCGCCGGAACAGCTGAGTGCCCATGAGTGCATCATCTGCCACAGCATTGGCCGCCCGGAGAGCCGCTGGCGTTTCCATGCGCCCGGCAAGGTCGAGGACGTAGCTGTACAGGGGCATTTTTGCTGTGATGATGGCGATGCCGCACGGCGTTGGGCACTGGCCGGCCACGGCGTGGTCAATCTGCCGCTGTTGAATGTCATCGAAGACTTGCTCGCCGGTCGCCTGCTGCCGCTGTTGCCTGGCTGGCAGTCCGACGCTGCGCCGCTGAGCCTGGTGGTATCGCACCGCTCGCAGATCACCTCGTCGTTACGCGCCTTGCATCAATGTCTGGTCGAGCATTGCACGGACCGCATGGCCCGCTATCTGGCCCTGACCCAGAGTGCTGGCTAGCTCTGCTGCGTACGCAAGTCGACGAGCAGGTCATGGGCCTGCTGGAATTCCAGCCGGTATATCCGCTCCTGAATGGCCCGCAGGGCAGCGCCCGGGTGTTGCTCGTACAGCTCATCGATCATCGCCAGAGCCTGCGCATTATGGGTGCGCAGCAGGTTCGCCAGCTGCTCCAGCCTGGGCATCAGTTCAGCGTCCAGCCCTTGGTTGTCCAGCGCACGTTCATCGCCCGCCGCCGGCAGCGACGCCAGGCCGGCCAGTACCGGCGCAAGGCACTGCGCCAACTGCTGGATCAGCGGCGCAAGGTCAGCCTGCCCGGTACAGTGTTCCTCCAATTGCCTGGCGGCTTGCCTGACCGCCGTGGCGCCGATGCTTGCGGCGGTACCCTGCAGGCTGTGGGCAAGAAAGCCGATCACGGGTAGGTCCTCAGCAGCATGGGCACGCCACAAGCGCTCGATGATCTGCTGCTGGGTATCACGAAAATCCGCCAGCAGTTTCTGGTGCAGCGCCAGGTCCTGGTTAACCACCGCCAGCCCGAGCACGCTGTCGATTCCCTCGTAGGTCATGCCCCGGGTGCTCGCGGCTTGCGGTGGCGGAGCCTGCACCGCCGGCATTTCCACTTGTTTGATCCAGCGCACCAGGGTCCGATAGAGCACCGTAACCTCCAGGGGCTTGCTCAGCAGGTCGCTCATTCCGGCAGCCAGCGCCCTGCCCTGCACATCGGCCTGGCTACTGGCGGTCACGGCGATGATCGGCAGCGCCTTCAGGTGCGGATAACCGCGAATCTTCTGCGTCGTGCCGTAGCCGTCCATGACCGGCATCTGGCAATCCATCAGCACAGCGTCGAAGCGCCCTCCTTCGAGTAACAGACGCAAGGCCTCGGCGCCATTCGCCGCCAGCAGCACCTGTATGCCGACGCGCTGCAGCAAACCCTGCAACACATCCTGGTTGAGCCGGTTATCTTCGACCACCAGCACCCGCGTGCCCGCCAGCAGCTGGGCATAGTCGTTGCTCGTGCACACCCTCCCCGCGCCGGTAACCGCTGGTACGGCAGGCGTGGCGCTGCTTGAGGTGGATGGCGCTTGCAGCGGCAATTGCGGCATGCCCAACTGCACGCTGAACTTGAACACTGCGCCCTGCCCCGGCTTGCTGCGTACTTCTATGTCGCCCTGCATCATCTGCACGATTTTCTTCGAGATGGTCAGCCCCAGGCCGCTGCCGCCGTAACGTCGACTGATCGACAGGTCCGCCTGGACAAAGGCATTGAACAAACGGGTCTGCTGCTCATCGCTGAGGCCCACCCCGGTGTCGGTGACGCTGAAGCACAGCCGGGCCTTGTCGCCCCACTGTCGCACCAGGCACACGCCAATACAGACATGGCCGGCCTCGGTGAACTTGATCGAGTTGTCCACCAGATTGGTCAGCACCTGGGCCAGGCGCAGTGGATCACCGACATAACGCCCTGGTAGCGAGGCCGGAATATCCAGGTACAGCCGCAGCGCTTTTTCCTCCGCACGCTGGCGTACCAACAGCAACACATCGTCCACCAGTTCCCGCAGGTCGAAGCAGACTTGCTCCATGCTCAGCTTGCCGGCTTCGATCTTCGACAGATCGAGCACGCTGTTGATGGTGCCCACCAGATGTTTCGCCGCACGGTCGATCTTTTCGATGTAGTCGCGCTGCACCCGCTCCAGCGGCAAGTCCAGTGCCAGGTGGGCCATGCCGATGATCGCGTTCAGCGGCGTACGGATCTCATGGGACATGCTGTCGAGAAACTCCGACTTGGCCTGGGTGGCCAGCTCGGCATCGCGTCGTGATTGCTGGATTTGCGTTTCCACCGCCTTGCGCTCGCTGATGTCCTGCAACACCCCGGTGACCCGCGTCGGCTCACCATTGGCATCGCGCTGCATGACCTTGCCGATGTCCAGGACCCACAGCCATTGCCCGTCTTTGTTGCGCATGCGGTATTCGGCGCGGTACTCGCCGACTTCATCGTTGAGGTGCGCCTTGAGCCGGGCCATGACCGGCTCGTAGTCGTGCGGATGCACCAGGCAGGTCCAGCGCTCCAGGCCATGGCCGAAGGCCTGTTCCATTTCCTGTTTGCTGTAGCCGAGAATCTGCAACCAGACATCGTTGTTGATCACAGTGCCCAGGCTGAGGTTCCAGTCCCACAGCCCCAGCGCGCCGCTTTGCAGGGCCATGTCCAGGCGCTGTTCGCTCTGCTCGATCTGCGCCACGTCGCGCTTGTGCCGCCGGGCATCGGCCAGACGCCGCAGGCCGCCCCACAGCAACAGTAAAAACACTACGGCACTCAAGCCCTTGATCAACAGCACCTGCTCGCCCGGCAGCAGCGCATCCAGGTCGCCCAGGGTAATCAGGGTCCACGGACCGCTTGGGTCATTCCAGTCAAAATCCACCCGGGACAGGCTGTAACGGCGGCCGTCCAGCCTGACCACTGGCTGATGGGCATCGAACGGCAGGCGCTCGGGCACCCCGTTGGCAAACGGATAATCGCTGAACTGCCGGCGGATCGCGCCCGTGAACTCGTTCCACGGCCAGGCCCGCTCGGACTTGAGCACAAAGTCCGGGGAACTGGCGGCCAGCACCACGCCACTGGGCGACAGGATCATCTTGAGGTCGTCGCTGTACTGCTTGCTCAGGCTGGCATCGAGCATGTCGCCGTCAAAACGGGCCACCAGCACCCCGATCACCTGGTCCTGGCGCGTGCGCGACTCGAAGATCGGCACCGCCATGTAGAACATGCGGGTGCCAGTGGTGACGCTGATTGCCCCGTAGACGCTGCTGCCGCCTGCGAGCGCCACCTTGAAATAGGGCCGGAAGGCCACGTTCTGCCCCAGCGGCGTGCGCCCCTGATGGTCATGGGCCGCCACCACCACGCCGTCCCGGTTGAGGACGAACGCATGGTTGGCCCCCACTACCATGGACAGGGTCTTGAGGGGCATGCTGGCCCGCTCCATCAGTTCTGCAGAGGGTTCGGGCTCCAGCACCACCCGTTTCAGCGCGGGGTTGTGCCGGCCCAGGATCGACAGCGCGCCAATGGCAAAACCGCTGGACTTCCATTGCTGCAGGTCCTGCGCCTGCTCCTGGGTCTGCATCTGGATACTGGCCTGGTAGACGTCCTCGACCTGCACCCGGTAGTAGTTGCCCAGCGCCACCGCAGCACCGACTGCGATCACCACACCCAGGGCATAACAGCACCGCCTGTGGCTGTCGAAGAAGTCCAATAACCTGTACAACCGCGTCCCCCTTTACCTGAAAAACCTGTGCCCGCCGGCAGTTGCCTGGGACATCCCCAGGCCCGGTCAGCGCTTTGCCAGCCGGCGTGGAAACTCCGGTGGCAGAAAATCGAGGTCTGGATCGTAGTCGGCCTTGAGGTAATCACAAAGCGCCTTGAGGTCCTGGGGCGACAATGTGCCCACCGATTGCTTGAGCCGCAGGGTATCGAGAATGTAGTCATAGCGGCTGTTGTTGTACTGGCGCACGGCGTTGTAGAGCTGGCGCTGCGCTTCCAGCACATCGACGATATTGCGGGTTCCCACCTGAAAGCCCATCTGCGAGGCCAGCACCGCGCCCTGGTTGGAGATGATCGACTGGCGCCGCGCGTGGACCTGATCAACACCACTGTTGAGGCCCCGATACAGGTTGCGAGTCTGCTCCACCACTTGCCGGCGCAAACCGTCATTGAGGTACTCGCGCTGGTTCATCCGCTGGTGGGCTTCGCGCACCTGCGAACGGGTCTGGCCGCCACTGAACAGTGGAATGTTCAACTGCAGTCCGACCGTCCGCTGCTCGACATTGCCGCCGTAGCCGTTGCCACGGATATCGCTGTTGCCGTAACCCTGGGTGTCGTTGTCACCACTCTGGTAGCGCAGCACTGCGTCCAGGGTCGGTGCGTGCCCGGCCTTGCGCGCGCTCAGGGTCTGCTGCGTCGCCTCCAGGGCTTGCTGGCTGGCCAGCAGTGTCAGGTTCTGGCGCACTGCGGTGTCCACCCAGCGCCGGGCGTCGTTGGGCTCCGGCAACAGCACCGGCATGTCGTGGCGCAGCCCCTGGATTGCCTGGTACTGCTGGTGCGTCAGGGTGTCGAGGGCCTCGAAGGCATCGTCGGTCTGCTTCTGCGCGACGATCCGGTTGGCCCGTGCGGTGTCATGTCCGGCCTGGGCCTGGAGTACATCGGTACGGTCCGACAAGCCCAGTTGCAAGCCCTTCTCGGCCACCTCGAGCTGGCGCTTGAGTGCGGCCTCTTCAGCCTTGGCCGCCGCCTGGGCGTCCTGGGCCTTGAGCAGGCCGAAGTAGGCCAAGGCGCTGTCGAGCATGAGTTTCTGCTCGGCTGCGGCCAGCTCCAGCTGGGACTGCTGGTCTTCGGCTTCGGCGGCCTTGAGGGTGAACCAGCGATCGGCACGGAATATCGGCTGATTCAGCACCGCCTGGTAGCTGGTGCCACTGCGCCGGGTGTCTTGCCGTGGCTGTTGCAGGGAGGTGCTGGTGGCGTTCAGGTCGGCACTGGCCGACAGCGTCGGCAGCAGGCCTGCCCGGGCCTGGGGCACCGCTTCGGCACGGGCGGCCTGGTCGGCGTGGGCCGCCGCCAGTTCACTGTTGTTGTGCCGGGCATCCAGGTACACCCGCCAGAGATCACTGGGCATGGCCTGGGGCGGGTATTGGGCGGCCTGCGCCAGCAATGGGATGGCGAGCAGGCAGCCGGCAAGGGCTCGCTGCCGCGAAATCATCGGTTTGATCATGGTCGGTTTCTACACAAGGGGAAAAATGTACTTGGAGCAAGGAGACAGGAGGGGCTTTGCGCCCCTCCTGTGATGACTCCCGTGCGATCAGCTCAGGGGTGGCACCAGCACCGCCTGCGCGGCCTGACGGTTTTGTGGCAGGTGCTCGCGAGCACCGCCGGTGTCGGCGAAGGCCGCCATGGCCCCACTCAGTTTGGCCAGGCTCGGCCCCTCAAGCGCTGCCGCCGAGTCGATGGCATTGCTGTCCGCCACGGGCTTGCTCTCACGCGAGGACAGCTCGAACAAGCCGCCCTGAGTCAGCCCGGTCTGGGCGAAGCCCTTGAGCAGATGGTCGACAGTGATCACCGATGAGTCGCCTTGCAGCTCGATCTGCAGATGCCGATGCGCCGCAGCCTGGTTGCCCAGCACCTGGCGCAGCACCAGGGCGCTGCCGCTGCCGACGTCGGTCAGCAACACGTCCTCGCCCTGGCGGCTGACGAGGATGTTGTTGCCATCGGCCACTGGCAGGAACAGGCGATCCAGGGCCAGGCCGGGATCGTCGTTGTCGATCACCACCGTGCGGTAGTGCGCCCACATTGCCGAGCTCAGGCGATAGGTATCGTCGGCACTGCCACCGTGCAGCACCACGCTGTCGACCCCGGCAATCAGGGGAGGCGCCAGGTCATCCCGAGCGTCAGCCCCCGCCATGCCCTGCAGCAGCAGCGAGGAGCCGATACGTTCGACATTGCCGTAGTGGCCGAGCTTCACCGCCGCCCCTTCCTTGACCTTGTACAGTGCCTGCTCGGTCGGGCTGTAGACGTAGGCCGAGCGCGGCGATCCGGCTTCCACGCCAATAAAGTGCAAGTCGCTGGCGGCAGGAATGTCGTTGCTGGCATACAAGCGCCCGCTGGCGATATCGAACCAGCCCTGGGTCTCGGCGCCATGCAGGGTCAGCACGCCCTTGGCGCCCCATTGGCCGGTCACTGCCGCCAGCGCCTGGGGCAGATTGCCCGCATGCGCCTGCTGCCAGCCCTTGTCGACCGCCACCAGCTGTACATCGCCGTTATTGGTGCGCAAGAGGATTTCCCCCTGCCGCGTGGTCAGGCGCACCCCGGCATCGACCTGGACGGCCGAGCGCAGGGGCACCTCGGGCAGCAACAGCGTGGCCGTGGGCAGTTGCGCCGAGGCCTCAAGCACCTCATCGCCGCCAAAGGCTGCTTGCAGTGCCTCGGGGCTCAGCGGTGCCTGCAGGTACAGCTTGCCGCTCTCGGGCTCGAACAGCCGCGCGCTGGAGCTGGCGCTGTCGAAGCCGAGAAACTGCAGCGGCTTGCCTTGCAGCTCGGCCGCAGCCACTACCACCTGGCCGTTGTGGTACCACACCGCCAGCGCCGTCTTGCCATCGCCGGCCTTGGCCCCGAATACCGCCAGGGTGGCGTTGCTGCCGTTGACACTGGCCAGGTCCTGCCACCAGTTGGCACGGCCCTTGAGCCAATGCTCGTTGACCGCTTCGTAGCTCAGGCGGCCCGTGGCCTCGACCCGCGCCACGCGCCCGTCCTCGGTCACGGCCAGCAGATGGCCGTTGAGTTGCAGCACGTTGGCCAGGGTCGGCGTGGCCACGCGCAAGGCGCTTGGCTGGCTGCCGTCGAGGACCTTCTGCCCCGGCCCTTGCTGGCGGAACAGCACCTTCTGCTGCTGGCTATAGAAGAAAAACACTTCCTGGCCAGCGGTCTGGGGCAGGCTGCCGGCGAACACCAGGTCCGCCGGGATCGGCCAGGCACTCTGGGCTTTGCCTTGGGCGTCCACAGGCGGCTTCCAATCCGCTGGCGGCGCCAGGTTCGGCTTGATCAGGGTGCCGTCGCTGGTGCGCAGCCAATAGCGGTGCGCGACTTTCGCCTCGTCCAGGCCAAACACCGTCACCAGTGCCGCGGTGCTCGGCGCCATCATCGGCGCGCCCAGCTCGTACACCGGGGTGTCGCGCTGGGTGGCCTGGGCCTGGTAGCCCTGGAGCAAGGTCTTGAGGATGTCGCCATGCTGGTCGGTACGGGCCGAGAGTTGCAGCAGCGCTTCATCGCCCACTACCCCGACCAACTCCATGCGGTCACCGAGGATGCGGAAGTTCAGCTCGGCCTCGCGCTCCTTGAGCTGATAACGCCGGGCCAGGTAGACCGCGTCGCCCTCCTGCCAGAACCGGCTGATGCGCCCGGCGCTCTGGTTGAACGACGGAGCGAACTGGGCATCGACCTTGCCGGTGGCAATCTCGACCCGCCAGGCCGCGGCATTCTCGGCATCGACGAAGTAGGCATGCTCGCCGATCACCGCCCCCAACTGGGCGTTGCGCGCCTGCTCCAGCGTCGTGTCGGTGAACAGCATGCGCTTCTGGGCAACGTCGTAGTAAGCCCGGCCGACATTGCGCCCGGCATGGCTGTAGTTGTCCACGACCACGTACTGACCGTGCAACTGATGAGCCTTGGCCAGCTCGTCCAGGTGCTGTTCGATACGCTGGCCCGGCACCTGCCATTTGCTCGCGTCTTCCTCCACCACCTGGGCCGTCATGCCGGCGAAATCGACTTCACGCACCTCGCCCTTGGCGTTGACCACCACTACCTGGCCGTTGCTTGCCGGGTCGAGCTTGACCACCACCCCGCCCACCGTCAGTTGGCCCTTGGTGACGCTGATGGTTTCGCTGTCCAGCTGGCTGCTGTCGATGATCCAGCGCGATGGCGTGCTACCGGCTTCGCTGGAAAGATCGACCCGGGTGCCTTCATTGAGCCCCACCAGGTAACGCCCGCCGGCGCCCTTGATCTGATAGCTGAGGTAGTCGTACAGCTCCTTGGGCAGCGTCGGGATCACCAGTTGCCGATCACGGGCATCGAGCAGCACCTCGACCGGCGTGTCGACGTATTCCTGGCGAATCCGCCGGATCGTCTCCTCGCTCGGGAAGATGTAGAAGTCGTAGTCGAAGCGCCGGTCCTCTTCGAGCCTGCGGATCACGTCGAAGCCGGTGTCATGCCGGGTAGTGGACCCCGGCAGGATCATGTACTCGTAGCTGATGTAGGACTTGGGCGTGCCCGGCAGGATCACCGCCGTGCTGTCGCCGTGGGCCAGCGCCTGGGAAGCCTGGTGATAGCCGATGCCGCTGCGCACCTCGATCGCCTGGCTGCGGTCGTGGATCATCCGCGGGAAATCCCCGGCCCAGAAGAAGTAGTTGATCGCCCCGGAACCGGTGGAGCCATGGTGGGTGCGATAGATGTACTGGCTGTCGAAGCCTATCTGGTTGTTGCGCAGGTCCAGGCTTTTGACCACCGCGCCGGCCAGCGGTACCAGGACCTTCTTCTCGGCGTCATAACGGTAGCCGTTGCCCTTGTAGGCCTGGTCCAGTGCATCGAAGTAGCGCCCTACCGCCTTGGCGTCTTCGGCCACCGCGCCAAAGGCCTGGGCCAATGCGGTGAAACCCACCGCCAGGCCGCCGAGGATCACCCCCGCACCGCCGAGCACTGCGGCCGCCGTCGAGGCCCCGAGCAGGCCGGCGCCGACCCCGGCCGCGCCGGTGACGAAGCTGGCCGAGTCGAACGCCAGCTGGGTGCCGAACACGGCCTTTTGCACATCGTTCTCGGCATGCGCCAGCTCGTAGGCATCCAGGCCGACCATGGCCCCGCCAAACAACAGGCCCGCGCCTTCGTTGACCGTGTGCCCCAGGGTCGAGGCAAAGTCCTTGAGCGAGGTTTCGGCGGCCATGGCTTCGCCGCGCAAGGCGGTCTGCACCAGCTTGGTGACATTGGCCACATCCTGCACGGTGCCATGGCCGATCTGCGCCAGGCCCAGGTAGCTGTGGATCTTCAACGCGGTGGCCAGGTCCGGCGACAGCGTGCCCTGGCCTGCGTCCTTGCGGTTCTTGTCGGCAAACCACTGGATCAGCGTCTGTACCGCGAAGCCGGCGTTCAGGCCATCCACCGCGGGTGCTTCGCCGACCCCGGCGCGGGGCCGGATCTGGCCATGCTCCAGAGTGAAGTGCTCATTGAACACCCGCATGTGCTCATCGACGAAATGGCGGAACTCGACAAAGGTGTCATCGTGAGTGGTCAGCAATTGCGTGCGCTCAGGCTGGTCACGGTTGATGAACTGCACCTGATAGCGGCCCTCCGGGGTTTTCTCGGAGGTGGCGATGATCGGTATCCACTGGCTGCCCAGCTGGTTCTCCCGGGCCAGGCGGGTGCTGGCGGCTTCGAAGCGCGCGCCCCACTGCTCGGCGTCGAAGGTGGTCAGTGCCGCGCCCAGGCGCAGGTCTTCACTGACCCGCTGGCGGGCGTCCAGCGCCTGCTCGACCTGGCGACGCTGGCCAATGACCCCGGCCAGCTCCTCGGGACGCGACAGATCGGCCACGTTCAGGCCGTTGCCCACCGGCACCTCGGCCATCTTGCCGGTGTCGATCTCGATCAGGTTGAAGGCCGGCAACGACTTGCTGCCGAACGAGCCGTAGTGCGCGGCCAGGTTGCGCTTCACCAGGTGCTGCTGCATGGCCTGGGACAGGCCCTTGGTGGAGTCGAAGGCAAAGATCCCCACGTTGGGGTCGTAGAAGTAGTAACGCTGGCCCTCGGCGGTCGAGGTGCTTCCCACCATCATCGAATGGTTCTGGGTATTGAGGGCGTACATCGCCGTGCCCTTGCTGGCGGCCAGCCGCGCCACCACCTCGGACAGCTTGAGCTGCCCCACCTCGGTCGACGCCTGCACCGCGTCGACATTGGAGTGCAGGCGGATCAGGCTGTTCTTGAGCAAGGTCGAGCTGCCAGCCTGCGGGTCGGCGGACGCCAGGAACAGCTTCTGCACCAGGCTGTTGGCCCCCGCCTCGCCACCACTGGCCAGGGCCACGGCCATGGCCCGGACCAAGGGGTAGCAACGACCACCGGAGCGGTCGCCCACCAGCGACAGGTAGAAGTCCTGGGGCGCCAGTTGGCTGAAGACACTGCCGGCAGTGCGGAAGTCTTCACTGAACACCGCGGTCTGGCGCAGCACCTTGTCGATGTACTCGGCCTGGGCGGTCTCGCTGATGCGTCCGCTCAGGGCGCCACGCTGCTGGGGCGTGAGCTGGCCGTCGAGGAACAGCCGCTTCATCTCCAGGGACGACATCTTGTCGTCCACCCCGGGAATCTTGGTCTGGCGAAAATCCCGCAGGCCATCGCTGAAGGCCGTGCCCCGTGCGCCCCGCTGATAGGCCTCGGCGGTGGCATAACGCTCGCCCACGCTGCTGGCCCGCTCCTCGCCCGAGCCCTGGATCGCGGTATCGTCGGTGCGCACCACCGCGCCGGTGCCGTCCTTGGCCTTGATCTGCTGCCAGAGCCAGGTCTTTTCCACTGAACCGGCTTCGCGCAGCACCGGATCGTACTGCGCCCGGTAGTAGTCCTGGGTCAGGTTGATCTGCTTGATCTGCTGGTCGATCAGGGCCTTGTCGCCGGCCGTGCGGCGCTGCTCCTGCAGCTGATAGCGCTGCTCGGAGAGTTGCTGGATATCGGCGCTGACCTTGGCCTGCACCGCTTCGCGCAGCTGGTTCCAGGCGGCGATCGCCGGATGCTCGGGAGCAAACGCACCGTCGCGGTAGACGCCGTCGGCCACCCCGTCAGCCGATACTCCGAACTGCGCCGCGACTTTCTTCAGGTTCTGGTGCACCTGTTCGCGGTAGGCGGCGAACTCGGTCCGGTTGCGTTCCGTCACCTGGGTGTCGGCGGTCTGGATCGCCAGGGGTTCTGCGCCGTCGCGCAACTTCGGCCAGACCATCTGGCCTTCACGCTGGTATTCCTGGCGCTGGAACACCAGTTGCCATTGGCCGTCCACATACTGCATGTAGGCTGCGGCCAGGCCCTCGGCGGTGCCGGCGACCTGATAGTCCTTGTAGTCCACGGCCATCACCACGTTGTCGTACAGCAGCGAGCTGTTGACCCGACCGTCGTGGTAGACCCGGAAGGTGTTGGCGTCCAGGCTGGTCACCACCAGCGAGCAGCCCGACAGGGTGCCGGTGAACAGGAAGCTGCCCTCGGCGCCATGCTTGGGAATGTCCACATAGGCCGGCGCGTCATTGCTCTGGTTGGGGCCGTTGTAGCCGAGAAAATACGCCGGCGCACTGTTGCCGGCGGCGGCAATCTCATTGGCACCATGCTCGGTGTATTCGAGCTCGTACAGGTTCGGCGCCACCTTGACCAACTGCACATTGCCCTGGGCCGGCAAGCGCCCCGACTTGACCAGGGCCTCGGCACTGAGGGTGTGGGTCTTGGCGAACTGTACAGGGTCGGCGCTGAACTGCTGAATGTCGGCGCTGCCCTGGCGCGATGGTGCCCCGCCCCCCAGCGACGCCAGCCCGACCTTGAGTTGCAGGTCCTTGGCCGCCTGCCCCAGCAGCGCGGGCATTGGCCCGACGCGGGTGAAACGCGGCGCATGGAACTCCTCGCTGGCTGGCAGGCCTTGATTGACGATCGGCAGGACGCGCTCCATCACCCCGTCGTACAACTGGCCCTGCAGCGCCTGGGTACTGCCCTCGGCACGGTAGCGGTCGAACATCTGCAGCATGTCCGGGCCAATGCTGTCCGGTCCCTGGGGTTCATAACGGGCGGCCACATACAGGGTCTCGAAGAACGAGTGATAGCCGTTGCGGATCATGAAGGCCGCGTTGGCCATCTGGAACTGCCAGTACTGCTTGACGCTCAGGGCACCGCCGAACAACTCCGGCAAGACGTTGCTGACGGTCTGGGTGGTTCCGGAAATACCGCCCACGAACGGCGTGTCCAGGTCACTCATGTAGCGGCTGGCGGGATTCGCCGGGTCGGGACGGAACTGGTTGTAGCTGCGGTACTTGTCGTCCTCGATCAGCGATGTGGCAGCAGCCTGGGCCTGCTCCGGGTGGGTGTTGAGGATCAGCTTGTCGGCGCCGGTGGGCGGTGCCAGCTCGGGGTGGCCATTGACCGGCGCCGCAGCCTTGGAAAAGCTGTCGGCCGCCGGCCGCAGGGCATGGAACAGCGCCTGTTTGCGCAGGCTGCGGCCCTGGTCGCCGGCCAACTGCGCCTCGACCCCGGGGCGCAGTTGGGCATCGCCCGCCTCCAGCCCTGCGGGGCCCCGCAACAACAGGTTCAGCAGCTTGCTGTCCAGGGCGCGCTCCACCGCCACCTGATCGAAGACATGCACCTTGGGGTTGCCAGGGTGCTGTTCGGCGTTGGCAGTGGCGACCCGCTGAGTTTCTGTCTCGAACGCCTGCGCCCGCCATTGCTCATACAGCGGTGCCAGCAACAGCTTGGCCTGGGCAATGTCGCTCTGCACATAACCGCCCTGCAGGACCTTGGCCAGCGCCGGGGTCTGGGCCAGCTTGTCGGCCAGGCCGAACAGCAGCCCGTCGCTATCCCGGCTCTGCCACACCGACGCGGCGAAGGACTGCTCCCAGAGCACCTTGTTCAGGTTGTTGCCCTTGATATCCCGCAGGTTGGCACGGATGTGTTGCGGCATCAGCACCCCGGCCGGGGTGATGTGGTTGCGCTCCAGCAGGCGGCTCAGTTGCTGGATGAAGTTCGCGCGCTCGCTGCTGCCTTCGAACAGGCGGCTGGCCTCGGTGCCACCGTCGCGCAGTTGTTCCAGCTTGTCGAAAAACGCCGCGTTGTACTGGTACAGGGCCTTGGTCTGGGCCTTGCTCAGGTGGCTGCTGCTGACCTTGTCGCCGTCGACGCTCATCAGCGCAAACGGCGTGGCGGCGCGGAACTCGCCGCCCTGGGGCATTTCCAGCAGGTACTGGCGCTCGGTGAAGCCCACCGAGCGTTCCAGCTCGTGGATGTTGACGAAGACCCCGTCGCGGTCCGGCTGGTAGCTGTTCTGCCGGAAGTCTTCGAGGCCGATGGTCTGGAAGCTGGTGATGTCGGCGTTCTGGTTGATCAGCTCGCTCAAGGCACTGCCCAGGGGCACTTCGCGGCGGACGCTGGTGCTCGGCGACTGGCCCGATACCTGGACCCCGACCTGGTTGGGCACCTTGCGATCGACGCTGGTCAGCAGCAGCGTGTGGCCGTCACTCAGGACCTGGGCCTTGAAGCCTTCGCGCAACGAGCTTTCCGACACCAGGTGGTGGGCAAAGTACTGCTCGACGAAGCCGGTCTTGACCAGCACCGAGCGGATCGGCGCATAGGTCGGTGAGCGCATGGACGGCGGCTCGTTCTTCAGCCGGTACTGTTGCTGCCAGGCCAGGGAACGGGCCGCGGTGCCGAAGGAGAAGTTCAGCACCCCATCGGTGGGCACCACCAGCCGCCCGCCGTCCAGGTAGAAGTCCTTGAAGCGCCCGTCGGTACTGGCATTGACCAGCGCCACGTTCATGCGGATGTAGCCCGGGCGTTCTTCCATCATCAGCAGGGAAATATTCACCGGCAGATCGTCGGAAGCCCGGGGCGGCTTGGCCAGCGCTGCGAGGCTCGCGGCCTGCTGCTTGGGCGCGGCCTTGAGCAAGGCGTCGTAGCGGGCACTGACCTCCTTGTAGGCCTGCAACTCGGAGAACAGGTTCACGTAGGTCTGGCTGAAGGTGGTGTCGGCCACCTGCACCTCGAGTTGCTGCTCCAGGCCCTTGATCCGCTTGGCGAGCTTGCCCTGCTTGGCCGGCCCATCGGCGGTCAGGCCCTTCAGGTCGGGTTTTTTCCCGCCGGCGGAGCCGAGCACGCCCAGGGCCTTGGTCCAGGTCTTGTCATAGCGGCTGACGGCCGCGTCCTGCCGGCTGTACAACAGAATGTCGCGGTCCAGCTGCTGCTTGTAGGCGCTGGTGGCCGGGGTGTCGGCGATGGCGTTCATCTCTTTGCGCCGTTGTTGCAGGGTCTGCAACTGGTCGCCGAGGGAGACCGGGTTGTCCTGCATCTGAAAGTGCTGGGCGGCCAGCACGCTGAGGGTGCTCTGCTGCATATCCAGCAGGCGCTCGCCGACCTCGCCGATGTACGCGGCGCGCTCGTCGGCACTCATGTTGAACCATTCGGTTTGGCGCCCGGCGGCCTTGATCTGTTGATCGATCAGGGAATTGAGCAGGCGCGTGAAGTCCTTGGACATGGAAGCCATTGCAGTGATCCTTTGTCTGTTTTGAGCAAAGCCCTTCGCGTTGCGAAAGGCTGCCTAGGGGAATGCGGGGTGGGGAGACATGACTGGTGGGTGAATCCTCCTGCCGTCGGTGGGGTCAGTCCTTCATCTGCAGGGCCCACTGCCGGGCATAGAGCCCGTCCAGGGCCAGCAGCTGTTGGTGTGTGCCTTGTTCGAGCACCCGGCCCTGATCGATGACCAGAATCCGGTCGGCATGGCGCAGGGTATTGAGGCGATGGGCGACACTGATCACCGTGCGGCCGCGGACGATGCCCTGCAGGTTGGCCATCACCGCCGCTTCCGACTCGTAGTCCAGGGCGCTGGTGGCTTCGTCGAGCAACAGGATCCCGGGGTTGGTCAGCAGGGCCCGGGCCAGGGCAATGCGTTGTCGCTGGCCGCCGGAGAGCTGGCCGCCGCGTTCTCCTACCTGGGTCTCGTAGCCTTGGGCCAGGGCCTCGATAAAGCTCGCCGCCCCCGCCAGGCGGGCGGCGTGCTGCACCTCGGCATCACTGGCCTGGGGCCGGCACAGGCGGATGTTCTCGGCCA
Source organism: Pseudomonas sp. Fl4BN1 (assembly GCF_009908285.1). GTDB lineage: Bacteria > Pseudomonadota > Gammaproteobacteria > Pseudomonadales > Pseudomonadaceae > Aquipseudomonas. The sequence continues at coordinate 342,477 of NZ_JAAARM010000003.1, read as the reverse complement.
CGCTGCCGGCGAACAACACGCTTTCCTGGAGCACCACGCTCATGTTGCGGCGCAGGGCCACCGGGTCGGCGATGGCCAGGTCGATGCCGTCCACCATGACCCGCCCGTGCTGCGGCACATACAGGCGCTGCAACAGCCGGGTCAGGGTCGATTTGCCGGAACCGGAAGGCCCGGTGATGCCGACGAACTCCCCCGGGCGGATCTCCAGGTCGAGCTGACGCAGCACCTCCTGGCCGTCTTCCTGGTAACGAAAGCGCACCCCCTGGAAACTCACCCCGCCCTGTAGCGCCGGCACCGAAGCCAGGCCACCGCTGCCGTTTTCGCACTCGGTGTCGAGAATGTCGCCCAGGCGGCGCAGGGAAATCAGGGTGTGCTGGAAGTCCTGCCAGACCTGGGCCAAGCGCAGGATCGGCTCCACCACATGCCCGGCGAGCATGTTGAAGGCCACCAGTTGGCCGGGGCTCAACTGTCCGTCCAGCACCAGCATCACCCCCCACCAGAGCAACAGCGCTGAGGTGAGTTTCTGGATCAGGCCTATGCCCTGCCCGGCCCAGATGCCGACGATGCGGGTGTGGAAGGCCGCCCGCACATAGGCCGCCAGTTGGCGCTGCCACTGCTGCTGGAAGCCGCTTTCGATGGCGCCGGTCTTGATGGTCTCGATGCCGGTCACGGCCTCGGTGAGGAAGGCAGTGTTGGCCGCATTCAACTCGTACTCGCGCAAGGCGCGGCTGCGCAGCAAGGGCCCCACACACAGCCAGAACAGGAAATACAGGGCCAGGGAACCCACCACCACCCAGGTCAGCAACGGCGCGTAGCTATACATCACCGCGATGAACATCCCGCAGAACGCCAGGTCCAGCACCAGGGTCAAGGCCGAGCCGGTGAGGAACTGGCGGATCTGTTGCATCTCGCCGACCCGGGCGATGATCTCGCCGGTCTGGCGCCCCTGGAAATACCCCAGCGGCAACTGGATCAGGTGCTGGTAGAGGCGCGCCGACAACTCGGCGTTGATCTTGCTCGCCACATTGCTGAACAGCCAGGAACGCAAGAGGCCGAACAGCGGCTCGAACAGCGCCAGGGCCAGCATGGCGATGCCCAGCACTTGCAGGCTCGACAGGCCGCGGCTGACCAGCACCCGGTCGATGATGTTCTCGAACAGCAACGGGGTCACCAGGGCCACCCCTTGCAACATCAGCGACACCAGCAGCACGCTGCGAAACTGCCGCCCGTGCTTGAGGATCGACGGCAGGAACCAGGACACCCCAAACCCCTGGGCCTTGGCCTGCACATGCTGCTCGGCCAGCAACAGCACCTGGCCCTGGGGCGGCCAGAGCTGGGCCAGTTGCGCCCGAGACAGGGTCTGGCATTGCCCCAGCAGCGGCCAGTAGACGCGCAACTGGTCACCTTCTACCGCGTCCAGCACCGCCCAGCCGTTGGTCGTTTCCAGCAGGGCCGGCAACGGCAGGTGGTCCAGGCGCTGCACCTGGCTGTTCACGGCCCGGGCGCGCAGGCCGATCCAGCCGGCGCAGCGCCGCAGGTCAAGGCTGTCGGCCAGGCCCTCGACCCGCCCCAGGCGGTGCGTCAGTTGCGCCACGCTGATGCTCAAATCAAAACGCCGGGCGGCCCAGGCCAGGGAGTGCAGGCCGGTGTCGAGCAACGTCGGCAAGAGTTCGTCGGCGGGGTTGCAGGCAGTGGTCATGCTCAACGCTCCCGCAACGCTTCGGATTGATACTCGCGAATCGGGCTCAGCAGGTAATTGATCACCCGCCGCTCACCGGTGCGAATCTCGCCGGTCACGCTCATGCCGGCCTGCAAGGGCATCCAGCCCTGCCCTGCGGCGATTGCCGCGCGCTCCAGGCGGATGCGGGTGGGGAACACCAGCCCCAGCTGCTCGTCCTTGATGGCATCCCCCGAGACATGGGCCACGGTGCCGCGCAAGGTGCCGTAGCGGGTATAGGGGAACGCATCCACCTTGATCTCCACCGGCTGCCCGGCCCGAACGAAACCGACGTCCTTGTTCAGCACCATGACCTCGGCATCCAGCTCGGCGCCCTCGGGCACGATCACCAGCAACTGCTGCGCCGCCTGCACCGCGCCGCCCAGGGTGTGCACCGCCAGTTGCTGGACCACCCCGTCCACCGGTGCCAGCAGGGTCTGCAGGCGCTGGCGGTCGCGGCCACGGATCAACTGCTGCTCCAGCACGGCGATGTCCTGCTGGCTGCGGTTGAGCGCTTCATGCTGTTCGCGCTGGGTCCGGGCCAGGAAGCTGTCGCGCTGCTCCCGGCGATTGCTGGCCTGGGCCTTGAGCACCTGCAACTCGGCCTGTTGCTGGGCCAGTGAACGCTCGACGTCCAGTTGCTCCTTCTCCTGCTCCAGCAATTCCACCAGGGGCATCAGTTGCTCGGCGGCCATCGCCCGGCGTGCATGGAGCCGTTTGCGGACATTGCTCGCCAGCTTGCCCAGGGCACTGATCTCGCTGCCCCGGGCCTGCTGACTGGCCTGGTTGATGGCGATCTCGGCGTTGAGGCTGTCGAGGTTGGCGCTGATTTCCTTCCAGGTACTGAGCAGTTGCTCCCGGGCCGCCGCTGCCTGTTGTGCATCCAGCCCCGCAGGCACCTGATAGCTGTGCAATGGCTCCGGGGTCAGCAGTGCCCGGGCCCGGGCCAGCTCCAGACGCTTGAAGTCCAGTTGGGTTTGCAGCTCGCTCAATTCGGCGTCGATGCCGATCGGGTTCAACGCCACCAGCACCTCGCCGGCCTTGACCCGCTGCCCGTCGCGCACATGGATGGCGCGCACTTCCCCAGCCTCGTGGGCCTGGATCACCTTGGTGTAGCTGGAGACCATCAGGCGCCCGGCGGCGCTGGCATGAATGTCGAGAAAGCCGAGGATCGCCCAGCCCAGGGCCAGGAGGATGCTGAAGATCAGCAGCAACGCCGTGGCCCGCGCCCAGGGCGCCGGCGGACGCTCGACAATTTCCAGGTAGCCGGGCTGGAATTCGTATTCGTCGCGGTTGCGCTTGAGCAGCGCCGGCGCCTGACCCAGGCGCTGACGGGCACGGCGCAAGGTGCGCAGCAGTGAGCCGAAAATCATGCCTCCTCCTTGCGCAGCGCCTGTTGCAAGGCCCACAGCCGCGAGTAGCAACCGCCGTTGGCCAGCAGTTGCTGGTGGCTGCCCGACTCGCTGATGCGCCCCTGTTCCAGGGCGATGATCCGTTGGCAATGGCGCACCGCCGACAGGCGGTGGGCAATGATGATCACCGTGCGGTCCTGGGCGATGCTTGCCATGTTGTCCTGGATCAGCGCCTGGGATTCGTCGTCCAGGGCGCTGGTGGCTTCGTCGAAGATCAGGATGCGCGGGTCGCCCATCAGCGCCCGGGCAATGGCGATACGCTGCCGCTGGCCACCGGACAGCGAGCTGCCGGCTTCGGCCAGCACCGTGTCGTAGCCCAGGGGCAGGCGCAGGATGAAGTCATGGGCCCCGGCCAGGCGCGCAGCGTCGATCACGCTTTCCAGGGAGGCGGTGGGATGGCGCAAGGCGATGTTGTGCCGCACGCTGCGATTGAACAGGTAGTTTTCCTGCAGCACTACGCCGATCTGGCTGCGCAGCCAGGCCGGCGGCAATTCGGCCAGAGGCTGGCCGTCGATCAGGATGCGCCCGGCATCAGGGGTGTAGAGCTTCTGCAGCAGGCGGGTCAGCGTGCTCTTGCCCGAGCCGGACGGCCCGACGATGCCCAGGGTCTGTCCGGCGGCGATATGCAGGTCGAGGCCGCGCAGCACCAGCGCCAGTTCCGGACGGTAGCGGAAAGCCAACTGCTCGATGCGCACCTCGCCGCGCAACGGCTGCTCTGGGGGGCGGTCGCCCTCGGCCTGCTCCACCGGCAGGTTGAGCATGTCCCCCAGCTTGTCCACCGATACCCGCACCCGGACGAACTGCTGCCAGACGTCGATCAGTTTGGCGATGGGCTGGCTGACGTGGGACAGCATCATGTTGAAGGCGATCAATTGGCCGATGGTCATCTGCAGGTCGATGACCTTGCTCGCGCCCCAGCAAATCACCGCCACCGCGGTGACTTTCTGCAGCAGCATCACCGCCTGGCTGATGGCGCTGCCCAGGGTCTGGCTGGCGAACCCGGCCTCGACCATTTCCGCGGTCTGCGATTCCCAGCGCCGCTGCATGCGCGGCTCCACTGCCAGGCTCTTGATGGTTTCGCTGCTGCTCACGGTCTCATTGAGAAAGGCAGTGTTGCGCGCGGCACTGTAGAACTGCTGCTCGATGCGCTTCTCCAGCGGGCCGGTGCTGACCCAGGCCAGCAACACATACAGCGGCAGGGTCAACATCACCAACAGCGTCAGCGGCCATGAGATCCAGGCCATGACGGCGAAAAACACCAGGGTGAAGGCCACATCGACACACAGGGTCAGCAGAGAACCGGTGAGGAACTCGCGGATGCTGTCCAGCTCCTGGACCCGAGTGATGATCGCGCCGACTTGACGCTGCTTGAAGTACAGCAACGGCAGGCCGAGCAGATGGCGGAACAGCTTGACGCCAAGACCGATATCGATGCGATTGGTGGTGTGCGCCGACAGGTATTCACGCAAGCCCTTGAGCAGCACCTCGAACAGGCCGACCACCACCAAGGTCATCACCAACACGTCGAGAGTCGACAGCGCCCGGTGCACCATGACCTTGTCCATGACCGCCTGGAAGAATAGCGGGGTCGCCAGGGCCAGTACCTGCAGCAACAGCGAGCAGAGCAATACCTCACCCAAGACCCGCCGGTGGCGCAGCAGCTCCGGAATGAACCAGGACAGATCGAAACGCAGGCCGCCCTGACGCAGACGAATCACCTCCCCGCTCCACTGCTCGGCCAACTGCGCACGGTCCATCACGTCAGGGGTCTGCACTGAAGGTCGCTGCACCAGTGCCTGGGTGTCAGAGAGCCGGGCCAGCAGGATGAAATCGCCGTGCCGGTTGCGCCAGACAAGGGGCACCATCTTCGGGGTCAGCCTGGTCAATGCCAGGCGTTCAAGGCGTAGTTCGACGCCGGCGGTTCGTGCGTAATCCCTGACCGCCCGGCGCAGGTCAAGCGGCGGGGCTGGGGCCGGGGGGGCGGCTTGCGGCGCGCGCTCCTGGGTCAGTTGCAGCAGCAGGTGGCAACAGGCCAAGGCTGAATGAACGGCCGCACCGGCTGGGGATGAAGTGGCAGACAACCGCGTCATAGCGCAGCGTCCGTTAAGCATTGGCAGCAGGGTGTTGCAGAACTGACTGGCATAGACCGCTCGTTTCTTGCTCCAGAGAGCGTGGAGGCACGAACGAAGTCTGAGTCAGAAAACTGACGATGATAATCAGCGTTTGGATTGAAGCGTTTTAACTAAAACTTGAAGTCTTCCCGGAAAAACACCTTCCGCTTCGATTGAAATCATGAAAAAAGCCTGGCAATGCCAGGCTTGTCATCAAGCAAACAGATTGAGCGCGGCGTCGTCCCATTGATGACCGCCTTCGGACCAGCCTTTGCCCATCTGCGGTGGGAAGCCGGATCTGCAATATCCCTGCCTGGCGTCGAAATCGAATACCGCGTGGGGATAATCGTTGATCAGCAGCACCGCCTTGCGGTGGTCGATGGACCAGCCGATTTTCACCACCGATGGCTTGTCGTTGTCGGAAACATCGGCAACGTTGTAGATATGCAGCGCATCGTGAATCGGGTTGTCGGCGATGGCAGTATCCAGTGCGTAGAAGTAAGCGGTGTGCCCATCGTCTTCAAAAACTACGACCAACGAGCCTTCCTCTGCGGGAGCCTCCAGTACCAGATCCTGGCCTACATTCAGTTCACTTTCAGCTGCTAGATAAATGGGCATTGCGGCAATCCCTGTCCTGTTGAGTGTTGAAAGGCACGCATGATGACAACCCGGAGTAATTCCGGCAATCGCCAAGCCGAGGTCGACTTGGGCGTGCCCTTGGCACTCAGTCCCTGACAATTCCCGGTGTCCTGGATGGCTGTCGGGCCGAGCGATCGGGATGGTCACGCTCGATGAACTGGCGCAAACCTTCCTGGGTCTCGGGCTGATGCACCGATCGATTGAAGCACTGGGCTTCGATCTTCAAGCCCTCGGCAAGGGGGAGCCCGTAACCTCGAATCGCGGCTTCCTTATCTGAGCGCATGGCCGGTTGTGGCAGGCCGGCAAGGACATTGGCGAGTTCCATCGCCCGTTTGAGCGAGCGTCCGCTAGGCACCACTTCGTTGACCAGGCCGATACGGTACGCCTCCTGGGCATCGATCACCTTGCCCGTCAGAATCAATTCCATGGCCCGTCCCATACCGATGATCCTCGGCAAGCGCTGGGTGCCTCCGTCCGCCAGGCCGATGTTCCAGCGGCGGCAGGTGACGCCGAACGAGGCATGCTCTTCGGCGATACGCATATCGGCAAAACAGGCCCATTCCAGGCCACCGGCATAGGCCACGCCGTTGATTGCGGCGATCACCGGCTTATAGAGGTCGGTCCAGCGGCTGGGGCCGATGATGCCCGGGCGTTCGCCACGGTCATGGGCGGCGATTTCCTCAGCGCTGGAAGGCACCAGTTGCGCCGCCGCCTTGAGATCGCCGCCGGCACAAAACGCCCTGTCGCCGGTGCCGGTGATGATCGCTACCAGGGCGCTTTGGTCCTCGCGAAAGCGGGTCCAGGCTTCGATCAGTTCACGGTGGGTGACAGGTCCGATGCAGTTGCGCTGCTCAGGACGGTTGAAGCGAATGACGACCACCGGTCCATGTTGTTCGTAGGCTATTTCGCTGAATGTCATACACGCTCCGGTCAACTCTTCCTTGGGCCAGGACGCGGCGCCTGGCTGCCTGGAAGGATTATAGGAGCAGGATTGAGTGCTCATTGCTGACCTTCCAGTGCCCTGCCCGGCACGTTGCCTGGCGACCCAATGCCCGGGGCTCAGCCATCGCCGGCAAGCCGGCTGCTACAAGGAGTGGCAGGCGGTTCAGTCCGCCAGGGCCTGCTGGAAGGAAGGGTCGATGATCGACGCGGTGGCCAGCGGTGCCGGCAGTGCTTTGACCTTGAACAGGAAGTCTGCGGTGCTTTGCAGGTCTGCCGCAGCCTGTGGGTCCACAGGCCCCAGGGTCAGGTGTGCCTGGCGCAGCCAGTGCCGAGACACGTTCTGGTCGAGGTTGGCTTTTTTCGCCCAGAGATCGGCGTATTCGTCGGTGTGGTTGTCGACCCAGGCCCGGGCCTTTTTCAGGCGTACCAGGAAGTCGGCAATGGCCGCGTGTTTGTTGTCGATGGCTGCAGTGGATGCGGCCACAGCGCTGAGGCCAGGCATCAGGTTCTTGGCGGTGAGGATCGGGCGCGCGCCGGAGAACACGATCTGCTGGGAAATGTAGGGTTCCCACACCGGGAAGGCGTCGATGCCACCCTGCGGCAAGGCGGCTGCAGCGTCGATCGGCATCAGCTTGATGAAGTCCACGTAGTTTTCCGGCAGGCCGGCCTGCTCCAGGGCTCGCAGGGTCAGTTGCTGGCTCCAGGCACCGGGCCAATAGGCAACCTTTTTGCCCTTGAGGTCGGCGATGGTTTTCACTGGCGAGTCCTTGGGCACCAGCAGCGCGATGGTGTCCGGGTTCTGCCGAGAGACCCCGATCAGCTTCACCGGCGCCTGTTTGGCCGCCAGGAACAGGAAGCCCGAATCACCGAGAAAGCCCAGGTCCAGGGCGCCACTGTTCAAGGCTTCGGCCAGGGGCGCGGCCGCCTGGAAATGTTTCCACTGCACCTTGTAGGGCGCGCCTTCGAGTACCCCGGAAGCCTCCACCGAGGCACGGATGTTGTAGTAGTTCTGGTCGCCGACGTTCAGCTCCAGTGGCTCGGCGGCCTGGGCCAGGGGAGTGACGAGCAAGGCACTGACGAGCAATTCGCGCAGGCGTCGTGAGAGGTTCATGGGGCGGTTCCTTGGGCAGGGATCAGGGGATTCATATAGACCATAACGATCTTTACAGACCATCCTGAAATTCTCTTTTTGCATAAGCTAAGAGAGCCTGGAACTTGCCCCGCCTGCAGCGCACAGCAGGCAGCGTCGAGAACCCCGGGACCGAAGGTCCCGGGGCAGGTGCAACTGGGCTAACAGCGACCGGGGATCAATTCACCACCGTCAGCAACGGCAAAATCGCCACATCCAGGGAGATGAGCTTGCAATAGCCCCCCAGCGACTGGTTGGAGGCGTTCAAGCTGGAGGAGGCATTGTTCCATTGGATACGGATGGTATTGATTCCGCAGTTCGAGGAGGTCCCGGTCAGGGCCAGCCCCATCTCCGAAATGCCACCGCTGAGCTGGCTGTCCATGTACATCGGCCAGGAAAGACTCTTGGCCACCAGCAGTGAGCAAAAGGGCGAGCTGCCCGAGAACCTGGCCGAAGTGATTTTGGCGCTGTTCAGCGGATTGACCGAGCCATCGATGTTGATGTTGCAGACGATTGTCTGCTGGAGGGTCGCGGGGGTTTGCAAACGAATGGTGCCATGCCCCTGGAAACTCGCCACGGGAGTGAAGTGCGGGTCAGCCACTGCGGACGATGCAGCAGCGCAAGCCAGTATCAGCGTACTGGCGACAAACAGGCGATTCAGGTTGTTCATTGTTATTCCTCGCAGGTAGGGCGATGCAGATCGCCGGGTAATGGCCGTGATCGAGAAGTCACGAGAAACGGCAGGACATCCCTTTCCAGCCAAATTTCAGAGCAATTACCGCTGCGCACGGGCAGCCAGGAGGTACGCGATAGCAGCACATTTCCAGCGAATTCAAAATACACATTTAAAAATATTTTTGAATCATTGGTCGGATCCAGTCGAAATCGGCCTTTTATAGAATCAGAAAGAATTAATAAATGAATATTGATTATTTATGGCTATATGAAAATCCACGTACTCTTCAGCTCACCCGAGACTCCTCGTCATCACAGTGAGTGCCCACCATGCAGCCGACTGACAACCTCATCGACCTGGCCCGCTACCGCAAACGCAAACAGGCTCAGCAACGGGCACAACTGATGTGGGAAATCTATGCGCGCAATGCCGCCTGCCAGGCCGGGCAATGGGCCCAGGCCCAGCACGGCAATGAGCCCTGCCACGGGTGAACGCTCAGGACCCCTCGCGCTTTCTGGCCGGCGATGCCTCGTCGCTGCTGGACCTCGTGCCCCTGCATGCACAGGACGAAGACCCCATCAGCCAGCGGGTTGCACAGAACCTGCTGCGCTTGCGTGGCAAACGCCACCTGTCCCTGGATGCCCTGGCCCGCCAGTGCAGCGTGAGCCGGGCGATGCTGGCGCAGATCGAGTCCGGACGCAGCGTGCCGTCGATCAAGGTGCTGTGCAAAATCGCCAAGGGCCTGAAGGTTTCGGTGGCGGCCTTTCTCGAGCATCGGGCCTTCGAGGGCGTGGCGCTGCTCACGGCGAGCCAGAGCAAACGCCTGGTCAGTGCCAATGGCGCCTTCGTCAGCCGTGCGCTGTTTCCCTTCGACGTGGCACGCCAATCGGAATTCTACGAGTTGCGCATCGCGCCCTTGGGTGAAGACCGCTCCGAAGGCCACGGGCCGGGCGTCCAGGAGAATCTGGTGGTGGCCCAGGGGGTGCTGGAAATCAGCGTCAACGAGGAGCGTTACTTGCTGTCGCCGGGCGATTCGATCCTGTTCTATGCCGATCAGCCCCATCGCTATCGCAACCCGGCAGACAGTGAGGCCGTGGCCTATCTGGTGGTGACCCACCCCGAACGCCTGGACTGATCGGCCCACGCAATAAAAAGCCCGGCGGGGGAGTCATCCCCGCCGGGCTTTTGCGTGAAGCCGTTGCTGGCTTAGCAGGTGCAGCACATCATCGGCATGCCATTGCAGCTCATCATCATCGGCATGCTGCAATCGTTCATCATCTTCATCATCAGGGTGCAGCTGTTCTGCATCATGTCCATGTTCATGCCGGCCATGGGCATCAGCTTGCACAGCATGCCGTCGGCCACCAGGGTGCATTCCATCACGCACTTCATCGAGGGCATCGGCATACCCACCATCGGCATGGGCATCATCATGTTCATCATCGGCATGGCCATGGCCGCCTGGGACATGCACAGCATGCTCATGTTGGCGCAGTGCATCATCATCGGCATGCCGCAGTTCATCATCATCTGCAGCATTTCGGCGCTGTTCTTGAACATCGCCATGTCCATGCCCGCGGCCGGCATCATCTTGCACTGCATGCCGTCTTCGAGCATTTCGCAGCTCATGGTCGCCATCATCATCGGCATACCCATCATTGGCATCATCGGCATGGCGCTGTTCATTGGCATCTGCATGGCGTTCAGCATGATCTTGTTCCCTGAAGTATCGATAGTTGGATGAAGCGAATGGAGCGGATTCTAAGCAGCGCCGCAGGATCGGCAAGGGGCCGGTCCTGCAGCGGCGACGGCTGTCGCGACCCGCTTTTCAGCGTGGCGCAGCCGAGAATGTCCGTTGCAGCAGCGACCTGTATTTCATAGCGGATGGAAATGGCTTTTCAGCGTCATTGCGTCTGCTGTGGATATGTGAAAAACAGCTATTTACATAACCCGGAGAAATAAACGTTCTAACCGAGCCGGATTTTTTCCCCGCCGTACTCCCAGGGGCGCCGACTGGCCGGCGAGCACCCTGCTCCGGCCCACACTGGTCCCCGTACAGTCTTGCCTGTTAGCCTACCTCCCGCTCCCCTTACCGCAGACCTGCACCATGACCCCCACAGCGCAATTCTGGCGTGACCCGAACCTGCCTTACGTCGAAAGTCGCCGGGCCTGTGACAGCCGCGCCAACTACAAGGCCCACAGCCACCCGACGGTATCCATCGGTGCCGTGGACCGTGGGGTCAGTGTGTTCAGCGGTGGCGCCGAGGGGCCGACCCTGATCCGGGCCGGCAGTGTGGTGTTTGTTCCAGCCGATTGCGCCCATGCCTGCAACCCCCAGGCCGACAGCGCCTGGAGCTACCAGATGCTGCATCTGCAGGCCCGCTGGGTCGAGGACATCCGCCAGGAGTCGCGGCAGGGCCTATCGACGCCGCTGTGCCAGGTGCTGCTGAGCCACAATGACGACTTGTACCGGCGCTTCAGCCAACTCAACCAATTGCTGTTTTCCAGCGCCAGCTGGCAGGACAAGGAAGCTGCGCTGATCGAGTTCATCGGCGATTTCCCAGCCCGCGGCCAACCGGTGATTGCCCTGGCGGCCGATCCGGCCCGGGCCAGCAACGGCGTACGCCGGGTCATGGATCTGCTGCAGCAGGACCCACAGGCCATGTGCCCCCTGGAGCAGTTGGCAGAGTTGGCCGGTATCAGTCGCTATCAGTTGATCCGCGCATTTCGCAGCGCGACCGGGATGACGCCCCACGCCTATCAGTTGAATCAGCGGATCATCCAGGCCCGGACCTCGCTGCAGGCCGGAGAGGCCTCGGCGGCCCTGGCCCAGCGTCTGGGATTTGCCGACCAGGCGCACTTTCAGCGGGTATTCAAGGCCCATGTCGGTGTCACTCCGGGGCGGTACAAAGCCTAGGGCCGCGCAATTTTCTTCAATACCCGGATCACCGGGCGCAGCAGACTTCCAGCCACTCAGGTCTCTGGAAGTCTTACCGATGATTCAACAGTTTCTGCTGGTTGCCGCCGCGCACTTTCTCGCCCTGCTCTCCCCCGGCCCGGACTTTTTCCTGGTGGCACGGATGTCCATGGCCTCAGGCTGGAAGCCAGCCACCGGTGCCTGCCTGGGGATCGCCCTGGCCAACGGTCTGTTTATTGTCCTGGCCTTCGGCGGGGTCTCGGTGTTTCGCCCGGACAGCCAGCTGTTCCTGGTGATCCAGCTGGCCGGGTGTGGCTATCTGCTCTATATGGGCTGGCTGTTCATCCGCCACGCCGGCGGCAGTTCCCTGGCCGGTGTGGCCAGTCCCGGCGAAACCCGGGCATTGAACCTTGCCACTTGGTGGCGCGGCCTGGGCATGGGCTTTGTATCGGGCATCCTCAACCCGAAAAACGCCTTGTTCTATGTCAGCCTGGCGTCTCTGGTGGGGAACCAGACCAGCCCCGCCTGGAAGCTGATCTACGGCTTGTGGATGTTCAGCGTGGTGCTGCTGTGGGACCTGTTGGTGGCGCTGGCCATTGGCAATGCGACGGTGCGTGAGCGTTTTTCTCGAGTCCTGCCCTGGTTGGAAAGAGTCACCGGGGGGATCCTGATCCTCCTGGCCCTGGTGGTTATCGCGGCCACTTTGCTGCGCCATTGAACAGGCGGCGCAGGCTTCGCGCGCTATAAAGAAAATTACAAATAAGCAACAAAGCAACACTCTGTTGTCATCCTCGGCAGTCGATAGTGTCGGATCGCTCAGCAGGCCGCCGGGCAACCTCCAGCGCCTGTTACACCTGCGCCGCCAAGGAGAATTGCCATGCCACAACAGCCTCGCCTGGGGTGCGGCGCCGCCATCGTCCGCGATGGTCAACTGCTACTGGTCAAGCGCCGGCGCGATCCCGAAGCCGACTGCTGGGGTCTGCCCGGCGGCAAGGTCGACTGGCTGGAACCGGTGGAACAGGCCATGCGCCGGGAAATCCTCGAAGAGCTAGGGCTGACGCTGCAGGGCGTCAGCCTGCTGTGCGTGGTGGACCAGATTGACCCCGAGCGACAGGAACATTGGGTGTCGCCGGTGTACCTGGCTTCAGCCCCGGCCATGCAGCCACGTAACTGTGAGCCGCAGAAACACAGCGCTATCGCCTGGTTCGAACTGGATCGCTTGCCCAAGCCCCTGACCCTGGCCACCCGTGCGGCCGTCCGGGCACTGGTGCAGATGGCGGCGGTGGAAAATTGAAGCGCGGCGTGCGCTGGATGGCAGCAGGGTGGCTGATCCTTGCCGCTCTGGCCCAGGCCGATACGCTATTGCCGACGCCCGCGCAGCAGCGCCAGGCCCGGCCCGACGGCTCACAGATCGCCTACTACCTGCTGCAGCGCACCGAGGCCAGATCAGCCAAGGCCTTGCTGCTGATCATCCAGGGTTCGGACTGCAACAGCGTGACGCGTATCCCCAGTGTCTATCGGCATCTGGCTCAGGCCATGCCCGAGGCGGACGTGTTGACCGTGGAGAAGTACGGCCTCGATGCCAGGTTGCCCTACAGCAATGAGGCCGAGCGCGCGGATTGCCCAGCGTCCTACCTCAAGCACGACAGCCCGAGCCAACGTGTGGAGGACCTGCTGGCGGTCATCGGTCAACTGCGCAAAAGCCACGCCTACACGCGCATCGTCGCCCTGGGTGGCAGCGAAGGTGCAGTCATCGCTCACGCCTTGGCGGCCCGTTCGAACTGGATCGACGCCACCGTGGCCTTCAATGGCGGCGGCCAATGGTTCCTCGACGACCTGTTGCACAGCGTGGCCGTCAGCCCATTGTCGGCGGCGCAGAAAAGCGAGTCGCGCGCGAGCCTGCTGGCGTTTACCCGGCAAGTGCGCGATCAGCCCCCGGAAGGCCTGCAAGTGAGCGGGCATGGTGCCCGCTGGTGGCAGGAGGTGTTGCGCCTGGATCAATTGGCGTTGCTGCAAGCGACTCGGACCCCGGCCTTGATCATTCAATCGGCGGCCGATGAGTCGGTGTCGGTCCTGGCGGTAACGAGCATGATCAGCAAACTGCGCCAAGCGGGCCGACCGGGCCTGGCGTTTCACTTCTATCCCGGGCTCGACCACCGCCTGATGGACGCCGATGGCCGCAGTCGCATGGCGGATGCGGTGCAGGACATCGCCTCGTGGCTGCGTCAATTACAGGCTCCCGAGCGCGAACCTGGCTGAATCCGCCAGCCCCGGACTGCGACCGATAGCCGCAGGCATTGGTCTAATTAGCCCGCCGTGGCTTTCGTCTGTTTGCTACCATGCGCGGGTTTTTTGCCTGTCTGGCTGTTCAAAGGGCGTTATTTCATGAGTGTTTTGCTGACTCGCCGCACCCTGCTCACCAGCGCCGGGGTCCTCGGCCTGGGCCTGCTCGCCGGTTGCGACAACAGTCCCCGACTGTCCTTCAAATACGGCAAGGACCTGAGCAATCAGATTCTCGGCCGGACCTTCAAACTCACCGATTCCCAGGGCGAAACCAAGTCGCTGTCCAGCTACCGTGGCCTGATGCCGATGATCTTCTTCGGCTTCACCCAGTGCCCGGCGGTCTGCCCCACTACGCTGGCCCGTGCCGCACAGGCCAAGAAGCTGATGGGCCGTGATGGCGACCGGCTGAAAGTGGTGTTCATCACCCTCGACCCGGAGCGCGACACGCCTGAGGTGCTGGATGCCTACGTCAAGGCATTCGACCCGAGCTTCGAAGCGTTGTACGGCACCCTGGAACAGACCGCGGCCACCGCCAAGGAATTCGGCGTGTTCTACGAAAAGATTCCCAGCGGTTCGACCTATACCCTGTCCCACACCGCCACCAGTTTCGTCTTCGACTCCCGGGGCACCCTGCGCCTGGGCCTGTCCCAATCCCTCAACGCCCAAGAGTGCGCGCAAGATCTGCTCACTGTCATGGAGGTTTGTTAATGAATTCGCCACAACGCCCATCCCGTATCAAGCACGCTCTGCTGTTGATCTCCCTCTTGGGCCTGGCCGGCACTGCCAGCGCCGCGACCCAGGTCGACAACGCCTGGGTCCGTGCCACCGTGCCCGGCCAGCACGCCAGCGGCGCCTTCATGGACCTCACTGCCAGCACTGACAGCAAGCTGATCGCGGTGCAATCGCCCGTGGCCAAGAACGTGCAGATCCACCAGTCGAGCATGCACAACGATGTGATGAGCATGCAGCAAGTGGACGCCGTGGCCCTGCCGGCCGGGCAGAAAGTCAGCCTGGACAGCCACGGTTACCACGTGATGCTCATGGAGCTGACCGGGCAGATCAAAGCCGGCGACAAAGTGCCACTGACCCTGACTGTGGAAAACGCCAAGGGCGAGAAGGAAACCATCAAGGTGCAAGCCGAAGCCCGGGCGCTGAATGCGCCGGACCACAGCATGATGATGCACTGAGATAACCGGCTTCAGGCCAACGACATGCTCAAGCGCAAGCGGTTCATCAATGCAAGCGACGCGGTCATGCAATCGCTGGCGAGACGCCCGGCGTTCATCCTCGGGTTCCTTTGAGCTACGTGCGCTGGGCATCTGCCTGCGCGACATCGCCAAGCAACACGGCGCGATCTGAACCTCAGTAAATCGCTCGTGCCAACCACACCGTCAGCCCGTCACATTGCGGATCTTCACTGACCTGCTGGACCACCTCGAAGGCATGGGTGTCCAGCAAGGTGCAGTACTCCCCCGGGTCCAGGCTGGCGTGGTACAACGCCTCGCCCTGGAACTCGCCAATGGCCTCGCCGGCCGCCGGGCCGCTGGTGAACATCAGCGCGCATCCCGGTCCGGCATGGCGCTCGAACAGCGCAAACATCTCGCGCTGATCGTCCGGTGTCAGATGAAAGAAACTGTTCCAGGCGAGGATTCCGTCAAAGCTCTGGTCCAGGGCCAGGCTGCGCATGTCGGCGTTGATCCAGCGCTGTCCGTGATAGCGCTGGCGGCACAGGTCCAGTAGCGCGGACGAGCTGTCGACGCCGGTCAATTGGTAGCCGTTATCGATCAGGTGGCCTGCTATTGGCCAGCCGGAACCGCAGCCCAGATCCAGCACCTGCCGGCCCTCCCCCATGACTTCACGAAAGCGCTGCAGCCAGACCTGCTCGCGCTGGAACGCCGCCGGGTTGGCCTGACGAGCCTGATCCCAGGCCTCGGCGTGACGCTGGTACAGGCTGACAATCTGGCGTGCGGACTCATGCATGTGGCGGCTTCCGTGGGTGGGCTCGGCGCGGGATTACACCCCAGGGACCTTGCGGGCACAAGCGCCGGAGCGATTCAGTCCCGTCCCGCCAGCGCCAGCAGCTGCTCGCGCAACCAGCGGTTGGCCGATTCGTTCTGCATCGGCTTGCTCCAGTACAGGTTCAGGCACACCTCGGGCAGGGTCAGGGGCATGTCGAGGATCTGATTGTGCAGCCCGGCATTGATCAGTCGCGCATTGTTGCGGGTCAGGGTCAGCAGCCCGTCGCCCTGGGCCACCAGTTGCGCAGCCGTGAGGAAGTGCTGGCAGTGCTGGCCAATGCGCCGCCGCACCCCCAGGTGCCCCAGGGCCAGGTCTTCGACGCAGATGCCGCGGCGCCTTGAAGTGACCGCCACGTGCTCGGAGGCCAAGTAGCGCTCCGCTGTCAGCTCGCCGTGAAACCCCGGCCCGGCCATCACACAGAAGGAATCCTGCAGCAATAGCTGCTGTTGCAGCTGTGGATCGGTCAGGCGCGACAGCTCGATCGCCAGGTCGATGCGCCCGGCAATCATCTCCAGTTTCAGGTCGGCCCAGTGCACGCTGGTGCTGCGCACTTCCAGGTGCGGGGCCAGTCGATTCAGGTGCGCCAGGATCCTCGGCAGAATCACCGGTTCCAGCTGCTCCGGCATGTTCAGGGTGAAGCACCGCCGGTCCTGCAAGGGGTCAAAGGCCTGGGCCGGGTTGAGACTGCGGCGCAAACCGCTGAGGGCGTCCTGGATCCCCGGCGCCAGTTGCTTGGCCAGGGGCGTCGGCGCCACGCCATAACCTTCGCGGACGAACAGCGGGTCATCCAGTTGCACCCGCAGCCGCGCCAGGGCGTGGCTGATGGCCGACTGACTGAGGTGCAGCACCGAGGCGGCACGGGTCAGGTTGCGCTCCTGGTACACCACCTCGAACACCCGGAACAGGTTCAGGTCCAGCCGGCTCAGCCCCGACCATTCATGCGGTGAGTTCATGGTTGTGCCCTCGCAGTCTCGACCCGCAGCAGGCTAGCAGCCGCTTGCGAGCGGTAGAACCATGTAGCGCATTCATGAATCTCGATGAATAACCGTCGGTTCTGCCGGGCGTCGGACGCTGCCTAAGATAGCCCTGCCGATAACAATAAGCAGGAGGCACCGTGGACCTTGCAGCCTATCAGCAACACCTTCGCGCCTTGCAACAAGCGGCCTGGCCCGCAGGGACGCCGCGCGCCCCGCAGTATCCCCATGGCCAGCAACCGCTCACCGAATACCTGCGGACCTGGGCGCAGCGGCAAGGGGCTGCGGTGGCCCTGGACTTCTATGGCTACCAGCTGACGTTTGCCGAGTTGGACCGGCTCTCCGATCGTTGCGCGGCGCTGCTCTGCGAGCTGGGGGTGGCCCCGGGGGATCGGGTCGCGGTGTACATGCCCAACTGCCCGCAATTGCACATCGGTTTCTGGGGCATTCTCAAGTGCGGTGCGGTGTACGCCCCGGTCAGCCCACTGGCGCGGGCCCTGGAGCTGGAATACCAGCTTAAGGACAGCGGCGCGCGGGTCATCCTGTGCTTCGACCAGTTGCTGGACCTGGTCGCAGCCGTGCAGCAATCCTGTGCCTTGCGCCAGGTCCTGGCCAGCAGCCTGTCAGAGCTCTGCCCGACGAACCCGAGCATCCCGGTGCCGGACCTGCTACTGGCACCCAAGCGCCTGGATGCCGGGGTAATCGATTTCTATCCGGCCCTGGAGGATTGTCGCGCAGTCACCCCCGCGCACCGCCCTGCCCTTGAGGACATCGCCGCCCTGAACTACACCGGCGGCACCACCGGCATGCCCAAGGGCTGCATCCATAGCCACGGTGACATGCTCTACACCTGCGCCAGCTTCGTACCCGTGGCCCTGGGGCTGGAACCGCACAGCGTGATGCTGAATTTTCTTCCGGAATTCTGGATCGCCGGGGAAAACGCTGGCCTGCTATTTCCTGTCTACGCCGGCTGCCGCCTGGTGTTGCTGGCCCGTTGGGAGGCCCTGGGGTTCATGGCGGCGGTCGCCCATTACCGGGTCAGCCACTGCGGTTTGTTGGTGGACAGCGCCGCCGAAGTGCTGGAACACCCCGCCGTCGCCGACTTCAACCTGAGTTCCCTGCGGGCTACCGGCTGCATCTCCTTCGTCAAGAAGCTCACCCCGGATTATCGCCAGCGCTGGCGCACGCTGACCGGCTGCACGCTGTTCGAATTCAGCTTCGGCATGACCGAAACCCACACCTGCGACACCTTCACCGCCGGCCTGCAGGCCGACGACTTCGACCTCAAGAGCCCGCCGACCTTTGTCGGCCTACCGGTGCCGGGCACCGAGTTCAAGGTCTGCGACTTCGATAGCGGCGCCCTGCTGCCCCTGGGTAGCGAAGGCGAACTCTGTGTACGCAGCCCGTCCTTGTTGCAGGGCTACTGGCAACGTCCCGAGGACTCCGCCGCGGTACTGCGCGACGGCTGGCTGCACACCGGCGACCTGGGGCAGATCACTGCACAGGGTTTTATCCGCTACCTGGGGCGACGCAAGGAAATGCTCAAGGTCAACGGCATGAGCGTGTTTCCCAGCGAGCTGGAAGCACTGTTCGGCCAGCACCCGCAGGTGTTGGCCTGCGCGGTGATCGGCCGCAGCGATGAGCGTCGCGGCCAGCAACCGGTGGCCTTTGTGGTGCTCAAGCCGGACGCGCCCCAGGACCCGCAGGCCCTGGCCAGCTGGTGCCATGCGGTAATGGCGGCCTACAAGGTCCCGGAAATTCGCCTGGTCAGTGCCCTGCCCATGACCGCCACCGGCAAGGTCAAGAAGAACGAGCTGGAACACCAGCTTTGAGTCGCCCTTCCCTATTGTGAGAACTGACTGCCATGTTCCAGAGCCTGTTGATCGCCAATCGTGGCGAGATAGCCATCCGTATCGCCCGGGCTTGCGCCGACCTGGGCATTCGCAGCGTCGCGGTGTTCGCCGAGGACGACCACGCCAGCCTGCATACGCGCAAGGCCGACCTGGCCCTGGCGCTGAATGGGCGTGGCGTCGCGGCCTACCTGGATCGCCAGCAACTGATCAGCATCGCCCTGGCGCAGGGCTGCGAGGCGATTCATCCGGGCTATGGCTTTCTGGCGGAGAACGCCGATTTCGCCCTGGACTGCAAAGCTGCCGGGTTGACCTTCATCGGTCCTGCGCCCGAGGTGCTGCAACTGTTTGGCGACAAGGCGGCGGCCCGCGCTTTGGCCGAGGACTGCGGGGTGCCAGTGCTCGGCGGGATCAATCAGCAAGTGACCCTGCAACAGGCTGCGGCCTTCTTTGAAGAGCACCGCGCCCTGATGCTCAAGGCCTTGGCCGGCGGTGGTGGCCGCGGCATGCGGGCTGTCACCGAGCGCGGGCAATTGGAACAGGCCTTTATCCGCTGCCAATCCGAGGCCCAGGCCGCGTTCGGCAACGGTGCCTTGTATGTCGAACAGTTGCTGCAACGGGCACGGCACATTGAAATCCAGGTCGTGGGGGACGGCAGTGGCGCGGTCAGCCATCTGTGGGAGCGCGATTGCAGCCTGCAACGCCGTCACCAGAAGCTGGTGGAAATCGCCCCCAGCCCGGACTTGTCCGATGGCCTGCGCCAGCAGTTGATCGCTGCCGCGCTGAAACTGGCCAGCCGGGTGCGTTACCAGGGCATTGGCACCTTCGAATTTCTCCTCGACCAGGACCGGCCGGGGAGTTTCTATTTCATGGAAGCCAACCCACGAATCCAGGTGGAGCACACGGTGACCGAGGCCATCACGGGCGTCGATTTACTGCATAGCCAACTGCGGCTGGCGACGGGCGCGTCCTTGGCGAGCCTGGGGCTGGACACGCCACCGGCGCCCCAGGGTTATGCGTTGCAGGTGCGGATCAACCTGGAGCAGCAGCTCGCCGACGGCGGCACGCGCCCGGTGGCTGGCACCTTGAGTGCTTACGAAGCGCCCAGTGGCCCGGGCCTGCGGGTCGACGGTTATGGGTATGCCGGGTATCCGGTCAGTCCCAGCTACGACTCGTTGCTGGCCAAGCTGATCGCCCATGGCGCGGATTACCCCAGTGCCCTGGGACGGGCCTATCGCGGACTCTGCGAGTTCCGCCTGGAAGGCGTGGCGAGCAACCTGGGGCTGTTGCAAAACCTGCTGCGGCATCCGGCGGTGGTCGGGTATCAGCTCAGTACCGGGTTCGTCGAAGCGCACTGGGCGCAGTTGCTGCAAAGCGGCGCCGAGCCTCACCGGTCGCTGTTTTTCGAGCAAGTGCTGGCGGCCCCGGACACTCCGAGTGCTGGTGCTCAGGCACCCGCGGGCACCTTGGCAGTCAGTGCGCCAAGTACCAGCGTACTGGTGAGCCTGGAGGTGGCCGAGGGCGACCAGTTGCAACGTGGCCAGCGAGTCGCGGTGCTGGAAGCGATGAAGATGGAGTTCGAGGTCAAGGCCCAGTGCAGCGGTATCGTCCGGGCCCTGGCGGCGCAGGTTGGTAACGCGGTGAGCGAGGGGCAGCCGTTGCTGTTTCTGGAACCGGCCGAAGTGCTCGGCGACAGCCAGTGCAGCGAGGAGCCGCTGGACCTTGAATGGATCCGCAGCGACCTGGCCGAGGTCCGCGAACGCCACGGGTTGCTGCAGGACGCGCAGCGTCCGGAGGCGGTGGCCAAGCGCCGCAAGAATGGCCAGCGCACCGCCCGGGAAAACCTCGACGACCTGCTGGACCCCGGCAGCTTCATGGAGTACGGCGCCATGGCCCTGGCCGCCCAACGCCGCCGGCGCAGCGCCGAGGAACTGCAGGCCCTGAGCCCGGCCGATGGCCTGGTGGGCGGCATTGGCACGATCAACTCCGAGCACTTCGACAGCACAGGCTCCAGGTGCCTGGCGCTGGCCTACGACTACACCGTGTTCGCCGGGACTCAAGGAGTGATGAACCACAAGAAGACCGACCGCCTGCTGGGCCTGGCTCAGGAATGGCGGCTGCCGGTGGTGCTGTTTGCCGAAGGCGGTGGCGGGCGCCCCGGTGACAGCGACTTCGTCGGGGTCGCGGGCCTGGACTGCCACACCTTCGCCGCCATGGCCCGGCTCTCTGGTTGGGTGCCAACAGTGGGCATCGCCTCAGGACGCTGCTTTGCCGGCAATGCCGCATTGCTCGGCTGCTGCAACCTGATCATCGCTACCCGCAATGCCTCGATCGGCATGGCCGGCCCGGCGATGATCGAAGGTGGCGGTCTGGGCCGTTTCAGCCCGGAACAGGTGGGCCCGGTGACGGTGCAAGGGCCCAACGGGGTGATCGATGTCCTGGTACAGGATGAAGCCGAGGCGGTACGGGTGGCCAAGCAATACCTGGGCTACTTCCAGGGGCCGCTCAAGGACTGGCAGTGCGCGGACCAGCGTGAACTGCGCCAGCTGATCCCGGAAAACCGCCTGCGGGTCTATGACATACGCCGGGTGATCGAAACCCTGGCCGACCGCGACAGCGTGCTGGAACTGCGGCGGCAGTTCGCCCCGGGGCTGATCACCGCGCTGATCCGCATCGAGGGCCGTGCCTTTGGCCTGCTCGCCAACAACCCCGCAGTGCTGGGCGGGGCCATCGACGCAGCGGCCGGCGACAAGGCCGCGCGCTTCATGCGCCTGTGCCAGGCCTTTGGCCTGCCGCTGGTGTCCTTGTGCGACACCCCGGGGTTCATGGTTGGTCCCGAATCGGAGCAGCAAGCCACGGTGCGCCATGTGTCGAGAATGTTCGTCAGTGCCGCCAGCCTCACGGTGCCGTTCTTCACCCTGGTGCTGCGCAAGGGCTACGGCCTCGGCGCCCAGGCCATGGCCGCCGGGAGTTTCCACAACCCGTTGTTCACCGTCGCCTGGCCCAGCGCCGAGTTCGGCGCCATGGGCCTGGAAGGCGCCGTTCGCCTGGGCTTCTCCAAGGAGCTGGCGGCCCAGCCCGATGCGCAATCGCGCCAGGCGCTGTTCGATAAACTGCTGGCCAAGGCCTACGCCCAGGGCAAGGCCTTGAACATGGCCAGCTATTTGGAGATCGACGCCGTGATCGACCCCTTCGACAGCCGTTGCTGGTTGCTTCGCGGATTGCAGGCCGCGCCCCAGGCGAAGCCGTGGACCGAGCGCGAGCAGGGGTTTGTCGATACCTGGTAGCCGGCCGCTCCTGCAGAGCGCCCGGGGGTCGATGCAGGAGCCTGTTATTCTTGGCGGGTCATGACGCATCAGAAGCGTTCTGATCCGGGTATCGCTGCTCGGCTCCATGTCATCTGCAAGAGTTGATACCCCGTGATAGCACCTGCCCTGTCTCAACTGCTCAAGCGTGGCGCGCTGACCCTTGGCGTCTCGATCCTGGTCCTGCTGGCCTGGCGGATCTACGACACTGAGCGTGGCCCGGCGCTGCAACCCTGGCACTTGCGGGTGCCCCACGAACTCAGCGTCGAACAGCTCGACAACGCCGACTGGTCGACCTGGCTCAAGGCCGAGGATCAGGTGTTCGCCGAGGTCAAGCGCGAGGTCACCGACACCCTGGACCCTGCCCAGGTGCCGCCCTTCAACCGCTACCGCGCGGACAGCCGGGTCTATCCACCGCGGTTTGCCACAGACTGGAACCGCTCTTACCTGCTGCGCCCGCCTGGTACGCCACGGGGGGTGGTGGTGCTGCTGCACGGCCTGACCGACTCGCCCTACAGCCTGCGCCACATCGCCCAGCGCTACCTTGAACACGGTTATCTGGCCATCGGCCTGCGCTTGCCGGGCCACGGCACAGTGCCGGCGGGCCTGACCGATGCCCACTGGCAGGAATGGCTGGCGGCCACGCGCCTGGCACTGCGCACCGCGCGGGCCGAGGTGCCGGCCCCCGCGCCGTTGCACATCGTCGGTTACTCCAACGGTGGCGCCCTGGCGGTCAAGTACGCGCTGGATGCCTTGAGCGATGCGCAATTGCCAGAGGCCCAGCGACTGGTGTTGATTTCACCGATGATCGGCGTCGCTCAGTCCGCGCGTTTTGCCGGGCTGGCCGGCTGGCCCGCGGTGTTTCCCGCGTTCAGCAAGGCCGCCTGGCTGAACCTGCGTCCTGAATACAACCCGTTCAAGTACAACTCCTTTCCGGTCAATGGCGCGCGTCAGTCCTGGCTGCTCACCGATGCCCTGCAACGCCAGTTGCAGGCTTTGGTGGGCGACCCGCGCCTGACCCGGCTACCGCCGATTCTGAGCTTCCAGTCCCTGGCCGACGCCACCGTCAGTACCCCGGCCCTGGTCAGTGGGCTGTACCGCCAGCTACCGGCCAATGGCAGTGAACTGGTGATTTTCGATCTCAATCGGGTCCAGGACTTCGAAGGCCTGCTGGACCCGGCCAGCGTCACTTCCCTGGCCAATCTGTTGCCGGCGCCACCGCGCAACTACGCGACCCAGGTGCTGACGAATGAGGGTACCGGCACGGCCAGGTTGGAAGCCGTCAGCACCGCGGCCCTGAGCCTGGACAGCCGTCGGCTGCCACTGGAACTGACTTACCCGCCGGGGGTATTTTCCCTCTCGCATGTGGCGTTACCGTTCCCCTCGGACGACGGCTTGTATGGCACCCAACCCGCCGCCAACGAGGATTTCGGCGTGCATCTGGGCACCGTGGCCGCCCGCGGCGAACGAGGGGTGCTGGTGGTGCCCATGGATGAGCTGATGCGCCTAACGTCCAATCCGTTCTACTCCTACCTGATTCAGCGTATTGATATGGATATAGACAAAGCCACAGTGCCTTCATTGATTCACTGAATAGACAAATGTTAGCGTGCGCCCCCTTTTGCCCCCTTGATTTCCGAGGGGGCACAACTGCCACTACGGCAGGGAAATGCGATGAAACCGATGATTCGACCCTGGGCCCTGCGCCTGTCTCTCCCGAAACGCCGCACTGTTTGCACGACCGTCGGCGCGGCCTTGCTGTCACTGAGCGCCTTGCAGAGCGCGCAAGCCGATCAACAGCAGGACTACTGGCTCGTGCAGACCAGCGTCTACACCAATCATTGGAGCAATGATCCTGATCACAACAACCATCAAGACCTGATCGGCCTTGAGCGCAACTACGCCGATGGCGAATTGTGGGGGGTGAGCACCTTTCGTAACTCATTCTCCCAGCGTTCCTACTACGCCTATGTCGGCAAGGCTTGGGAAAACGCCGAGTGGCCGGTGTATGCCAAGCTCAGCGGCGGCCTGATCCAGGGCTACAAGGGTGAGTACAAGGACAAGATCCCGCTGAACCACCTTGGCGTGGCGCCGGTGCTGATTCCGGCGATCGGCGTGCATTACGGCCCGGTAGCCAGCGAACTGGTGGTGCTCGGCACGGCAGCGGTGATGGTCAACGTTGGCTATCGCTTCTGAACCACGAGGTGCTCAGGTGATACGCGGCCCAGCGTGGTAGCAGCAGACGCTGGCTGCTTCCCTCCCCCAAGCCGATCAAGGAACGTCATAGAGCGCGGGCATCAAGGATTGGGCCAAGCGCGGGCATTCATTGCGCCGCATCGAGCGCTTAGGGGCCTAGTGCAGCGGCCACCGCTTCGAGCACCATCGCCATCACACCTACGCGGTCGGCCGGAGCCTGGCGCAATCGGGAGCCAGGTTCTTCACCCGGTTGCGGGTCACCGCCTCGATCAACAGCCGCGACCTGCCGATTGCCTTCACTTCGTCTACAGCGAGCCGCTGGCGGCGTCCATTTTCCTGTTGATCGTCGCCGGCATTGCTCTGACCGACAGCCTTGGCCTGATCACCTGCGCCGCGACTGGCGCGGCAGCGTACTGCGCGGTGGTCCAGTTGGCCGCCGCGACCTGAAACCGCAGCGCCCATAACCACCAAGGGCTCTTGAAGGCCGCTGGCCCACTGCCTATTGTTGATCCTCACAACCCAGGCCCTGGCGCTGGGGTTCTTCATCGACCAGGGTCTTGCCGGTACGCGCCATGATCTGAGCCTGCAAGGTGCGCAACTCGCTGCCCGTGAGGCGCTTGCAGCGGTTGATTTCCCAGACATCACCGGTGGCGATGCTCACCGAGAACAGTCCCCAGTACTCGGTGGCGCCGGCCTTGGGGGCGTTGTAGCCCAGGCTGAAGTCGAAGTACCCCGGATGTGGCGGCTGGCCGTGCTCATCCTGCAGGTCGCCATCGACAAACACCCCGGGCTTGTTCAATGAATAATCCTGGTACTTGAGGGCTACCTGCAACACCGCCTGGGCCTGCTCACGCGTCAGCCCCGACGCCTTGACCTCGGCGGGCTGCAGGGTGCCGGCAGCACAGGCCGCAAGGGTCACGCTCGCCAGGGACAGGCTCAACATCCAGCCCCGCACCTGTCTGATCAGCACGCCAAACGTCCTCTGACCGCGACGATGATGTCCGCCAGGTACTTGGCGAAACCGTTGCGTCCACCCGTGGCCGCATCACCGCTGTTATAGCCGCTGAACACCAGGGCCTGGGCGAACGCCATGGGATCGCGCTTGCTGCGCACCGCTGAGCCATAGCGTAAGGCGAAGGACTGGGCGCATTGCTGGAAGGAGTCGAAGGTTGCCACCTTGATGCTGGCATTGCCCTGGGGCGACTCGGCACTGCGTTGCAAAGGTGCCGGCGCGTGCAGGGAGAAATAGTTGTTCAGTTCCCGGGCAATCCGCCCGGTGCCGTACTGACTCTCCTGGGCGGCCAGGCCAAGGATGTTTTCCACTGGCAGGTCCAGTTGCTCGGCAATCGGTTGGCAGACGGCCTTGTACTTGCTGACAAAGGTCACGGCGCTGATGTTGTTGCACAGTTTGGCGCTCAAGAAGGCGGCCTCTTTTGAGTGTGTGATTACATGTCCATTGTTGCTTGAGGCCGGGCCCGAGTGTCCGGGCGCCGGCTACAGCTTGGCCCGGGTCGCCAGGAACTGCAGGTAGCGGGGATCATCATGGGCGAATATTTCCTCACCGGCGCCCATATAGGCGCGCATCAGTTGATCCGCCGCCTGGTCGTCATTGCCGGTTTCGAACAAGACCTGCCCCAGGCGCAGATGCAAGAAGGGATTGCCCAGTGCATCGGGACAGGTCATCGCATATTCCAACGTTGCGCGCGCCTCCTGGAATTGACCTGACAGGAACAGCGCATCGGCGATGGCAGCCAGCACCCAGGTGGCCGCTTCCCAGTCATTCTGCGGTTCGGGGAGCAACTTCCAGGCAGCCTGGTAGTGCACCAGGGCTTCGCTATAGCGCTCTGCCTCGGCCAGCTTGTCGCCATTGGCACACAGGGCCTGAAGCTGTTCATGAAGCGAATCGGGCAATTGCCGATCTTCGTGCATGGCACGCAATCCTTTGCTGGTAATGCCGGCTCTGTTCAGCGACCGGCGAATGACTGTGCGGCGAGGGCGCAGCCTCTGATAGGTGGCTACGAATCAAAACAGAAATGACATGGATTCACCATAAATTTGACGAATTTTTCTTGTTTGCATATCTACATTGCGCGCAGATTACATATGCAAATGATTCGCATTGTTTTAGTGGTCCCGATGGACCCTGTGCGTGGTTCAGACGCATTCCAACAACAACCGCAGGAGCTGCAATCAGATGACCGTTCGTCTCTCTTCCTTATTCAAGCGCGCATTGCTGGCCAGCGCCTTTCTCGCCGCTGGGCATGCCTACGCCGCGTCCGATGCCGACGGCATCCTGGTCTACAACGCCCAGCACGAAGGCCTGACCAAGGCCTGGGTCGAAGGCTTCACCCGGGACACCGGGATCAAGGTGACCCTGCGCAACGGCGATGACAGCGAAATGGGCAACCAGCTGGTGCAAGAAGGCAAGGCCTCGCCGGCTGACGTGTTCCTCACCGAGAACTCCCCGGCCATGGCCCTGGTGGATAATGCCGGGCTGTTCACCAAGGTGGCACCCGCCACCCTGGAGCAGATCGACGCGGCCTATCGTCCGGCCCACGGCAAATGGGTGGGGATTGCCGCCCGCTCCACGGTGTTTGTCTACAACCCGGCCAAGCTGAGCGCGGCCGAGTTGCCTAAATCCCTGCTGGACCTGGCATCGTCGAGCTGGAAAGGCCGCTGGGCAGCCTCGCCGGCCGGCGCCGACTTCCAGGCGATTGTCAGCGCGGTGCTGGAACTCAAGGGCGAAGCCGCGACCCTGGAATGGCTCAAGGGTGTGAAAGCCAATGCCGCGGTCTATCGCGGCAACAGCGCGGTGCTCAAGGCGGTCAACGCCGGCCAGGTCGACAGCGGCGTGATTTATCACTATTACAGTTTCGTCGATCAGTCCAAGACTGGCGAAAACAGCAAGAACACCGCCCTGCACTACTTCAAGCACCAGGATCCGGGCGCCTTTGTCAGCCTCTCCGGCGGCGCGGTGCTGGCCTCCAGCAAGCACCAGGAACAGGCCCAGGCATTCCTCAAGTGGATCACCGGCCCCCAAGGGCAGAATGTGCTCAAGACCGGCAACTCCTATGAGTACGCGGTGGGCCTGGGCGCTCAGTCCAATCCCAAGCTGGTACCGCTGGCCG
Source organism: Pseudomonas sp. Fl4BN1 (assembly GCF_009908285.1). GTDB lineage: Bacteria > Pseudomonadota > Gammaproteobacteria > Pseudomonadales > Pseudomonadaceae > Aquipseudomonas. Next base: position 315,179 of record NZ_JAAARM010000003.1, on the reverse strand, counting down.
AACTCGATGCGCCCAAGGTCGACGCAGCGAAACTCAACAGCAAAAAGGCCGTTGACCTGATGACCCAGGCCGGAATCCTTTAAGCCCATGGCCGACGACTTGACCCTGCCCCGTCCCGGCGCAGTCAGCGCGACCACTGCGCCAGCCTTGAGCGGCTATCGGCGGCGCGCCCTGGGTAAATCCTCGGCGCCCTGGCTGATGGGCGCGGCACTCCTGGTTTCGCTGCTGGCCCTGCTGCCTCTGGGTTTTGTGGTCGGCATCTCGATCCAGACCGGCTGGGCGACCATCGCTCAGCTGGTGTTGCGGCCGCGGGTGGCGGAGCTGCTGTACAACACCCTGCTGTTGCTGATCCTGACTCTGCCCCTGTGTGTGCTCTTGGGCGTGGCCCTGGCCTGGCTGACCGAGCGCACCGACCTGCCCGGACGACGTGCCTGGTCGCTGCTGGCCGTGGCGCCCCTGGCGGTGCCGGCGTTCGTCCACAGCTATGCCTGGGTCAGCCTGTGGCCCGCGCTGCACGGGCTGCCTGCGGCGGTGCTGGTGTCGGTGATTGCCTATTTTCCCTTTGTCTACCTGCCGGTCGCTGCGTCCCTGCGCCGGCTCGACCCGGCCATCGAGGATGTTGCCGAGTCCCTGGGACTCAAGCCCCAAGCAGTGTTCCTGCGGGTGGTACTGCCGCAACTGCGGCTGGCGATTGGCGGCGGCATGCTGCTGGTGGGCCTGCATCTGTTAGCGGAGTACGGTCTGTACGCGATGATCCGCTTCGATACCTTCACCACTGCCATCTACGACCAGTTCCAATCCACCTACAACGGCCCGGCGGCAAACATGCTGGCGGGGATTCTGGTGCTGTGCTGCCTGGTGCTGCTGAGCCTGGAGTCCGCTACTCGGGGCCAGGCGCGCTATGCCCGGGTCGGCTCCGGTGCTGCACGAACCCAGCGCATCCAGGCCTTGCGCGGCGGGTCCCGGTACGGCGCATTGGTCGTACCGATCCTGACCAGCGTCCTGGCCCTGGGGGTACCACTGCTGACCCTGGGCAACTGGCTGCTGGCCGGCGGTATCGAGGTCTGGCAGGTGCCGGAGTTGCTGCCCAGCCTGCGTCAGACCCTGATGCTGGCAAGCCTCGGCGCCCTGCTGATTACCTGCGCGGCGGTGCCCATGGCCTGGCTGTCGATTCGCGCGCCCGGCCCGTTGCTGCGACTGCTGGAAAGCTGCAACTACATCACCAGTTCCCTGCCGGGCATCGTCGTCGCACTGGCGCTGGTGACGATCACGGTGCAGTACGCCCGGCCGATCTACCAGACCAGCATCACCGTGCTGCTGGCCTATGGACTGATGTTCCTGCCCCGGGCCCTGGTCAGCTTGCGGGCCGGTATCGCCCAGGCTCCGGTGGAGCTGGAGAATATCGCCCGCAGCCTGGGCCGCACCCCGGCGCAGGCGCTGTGGCGCATTACCCTGCGTTTGGCCGCGCCAGGGGCGGCGTCCGGCGCGGCCCTGGTGTTTCTGGCCATCAGCAATGAGCTCACTGCCACCCTGCTGCTGGCCCCCAATGGCACCCGGACCCTGGCCACCGGCTTCTGGGCCAGGACCAGCGAGATCGACTACGCCGCCGCGGCGCCTTATGCGTTGATCATGATTGTGCTTTCACTGCCGTTGACCGGCCTTCTCTACCATCAATCCAGACGTACGGCGGGCCGATGAACACTCTCGAACTCCATGCACTGCACAAATCCTTCGGCAGCGTGCCGGCGGTCGACAACATCAGCCTGAGCTTGCCGGCCGGCAGCCGCACGGCGATTGTCGGGCCTTCCGGCTCCGGCAAGACCACCTTGCTGCGGATGATCGCCGGCTTCGAGTTTCCCGACAGCGGCCGCATCACCCTCAACGACCAGGTCCTGGTGGATGGCCGTGGCGCGGTACCGGCCCATCAGCGCCTGATCGGCTATGTGCCGCAGGACGGTGCGCTGTTTCCACACCTGAGCGTGGCGGCCAATATCGGCTTCGGCCTGCCGGGCAAGCAGGCGGCCAAACAGTCGCGCATCGCCGAGTTGCTCGACATGGTCGCGCTGGACGCCAGCCTGGCCGCGCGCTGGCCACACGAGCTGTCAGGCGGCCAACAGCAGCGGGTAGCGTTAGCTCGGGCCCTGGCCCAGCGCCCCAGGCTGATGCTGCTGGACGAGCCCTTTTCTGCCCTCGATACCGGCTTGCGGGCCTCGATGCGCAAGGCCGTGGCCCGCTTGCTGGCGGACGCCGGGATCACCAGCGTGCTGGTCACCCATGATCAGGCCGAGGCCCTGTCCTTTGCCGACCAATTGGCGGTGATGCGCCAGGGTCGCTTGATCCAGGCGGGGGCGCCGCTGGAGTTGTACCAGCGCCCGCGAGATGCGCAGACCGCAATGTTTCTCGGTGACGCGGTGCTGCTGCCGGCACAGCTCGACAATGGCATGGCCAACTGCGACCTGGGCTTGGTGCCAGTCCGCGATCACTCACTCAAGGGCCCGGCGCGGATCATGCTGCGTCCCGAGCAACTGCAACTGAGCGCCGACGCTCCGGAAGCCGGGGATGGCACGGGCTGTGTCGGAGTGGTCAGCGACTGTGATTTCGCCGGCAACACCTGCACCCTGAGCATTCGCATTGCCACGGCCAGCGGTGCCGAACAACTGCTGCCGGTTCGCAGCTCGGGGCTGCATGCACCACAGACCGGCAGCCGCGTGCGAGTAACCACTCTGGGACATGCCCATGTGCTGGATGCGCAGCCCGCCAATTGAGCACCACCTTGAGCCAGGATTGAACGATGACTGAGCCCGCTGGCGAAACAGGTGACTACCTGATGATGCAGGCCGCCCACTGGTGCATGCGCCTGCGGGAAGCCGATTGCAGCCTGGAGGAGCGCCGGGCGTTCGAAGACTGGCTACAGGGCGATCCGAGTCATGCCTTCGAGTACGCCAGGATGCTTGAGGTCTGGGACCTCGCCGGACAGCTGTCGCCGTCGGTTCTCGCTCCTTGAGCCTGAGCCTTCACAGATCGAAACGGTCAATGGCCCGGCGGCGCTCGTTGTCGTCACGCATATCGTAACTGGCGGTGGTCTGGATATTGGTGTGGTGCGCCAGCTTCTGGGCAATTGACAGGTCATGCTCCTCGATCACCCGGGTAATGAACGAACGGCGAAAATCGTGGGGCATGATGCGCACCCCGACCTGGGCGCCCCGTTGCCGGGCAATGTAATAGATCGCGTGCTTGCTGATGCGCTCGCGGGTGATGTGGCCGCCACGACGAATCCGGTTGAACAGGAACAGGTCATCCCCCTGCCCTTCGGGCAATTGCGCGCGCCGCAGCTCCAGCCAGGCCTGCAACTTGTCGAAGGCCCAGGTCGGGGCGTACTTGATCAACTGCTTGTTGCCCTTGGCCAGTACCTGCAGGCTGCGCTGGGCGAAATCCACCTGGGCCAGGTCCAGGTTCACCGACTCGGACTTGCGCATGCCCGAGCCGTAGAGCACCGCGATGATTGCAGCATCGCGCACGCCCTGGGGACGTGGGTCGGCGGCGCACACCGCCAGCAAATCCTGGATCAGCCCGCGCTTGAGATTGCGCCCCCGGGACAGGCGCGTACCGCTGATGGCCTTGACCGAACGCATTTTCAGCAGGTGGTCCTGGCTGATCAGGCTGGCACGCCAGGCCTCGTTCATCACCCCGCGCAAAGCGTTGACGTACAGCGACGAGGTGTTGGGCGCATAGCCGTCGCGGCGCAAGGTGGCTACCAGCGCGGTGACCTGCTCGGGCTGCAACTGGTGCCAGGGAATGTCCTCCAGGTTGAGGTCTTCGTAACCCAGGCGGTCAGCAGCATCCTGCAACACATAGCGCAGGGTCGACTGGCTGGAAGGTGCCAGGCGTGCCAGGTACAGGCAAAGCGGGTTGGCAGTGGCGCCGCTACCGGCGGCATTGAACGCCGACACAGTCATAGGGTCTCCGAGATCAAGGGTTGCACTGGGTGGCACCTGGGGGCGCTGATAAAAAGCCTGGTGGCGCCCCCTTTTCTATCCGCTGGAAACCCGCTAAAACAGTCACCGGCGCTCAGTTGATTAATAACTTTACAAACAAACTGAACACTTGCTGTCTGGTTGGCAGAAAAACGGACTTTTGCCTTATTTTTCATATTAGTTTCACATTTTTGCGCTTAATCTCAGCCCCGGCAGCCCGCCTTCCGAGTGCAGCATTTTCTCAGATTGCAAAGATAACACCTTGATCCACATTTACTTTTCACAAACATAGTCTTTACTGAGGCGCTGCATGGAACGCCACGCTGGCTTGATAACAGGATGTGCCTAGATGACTGCATGACCTCCCCGCTCCCCCTGAATCACCCGTTCTTTCGCTGCACCCCGTATTTCCGGCTTTTGCATTGTGTAAACCCGAGGTAACCATGAACCAGGCTTTCCTTCCTTTCTCGCGCCCGAGTATCGGCGAAGAAGAGATTGCTGCCGTAGAGCAGGTTCTGCGCTCCGGTTGGATCACCACCGGCCCGAAAAACCAAGAACTCGAACAGCACTTCGCCGAGCGCGTTGGCGCCCGTCATGCCGTGGCCCTGTCCTCGGCCACCGGTGCGATGCACATCACCCTGCTGGCCCTGGGCATCGGCCCGGGTGACGAGGTGATCACTCCCTCGCAAACCTGGGTCTCCACCGCCAACATGATCTGCCTGCTGGGCGCGACCCCGGTGTTCGTCGATGTCGACCCCGACACCCTGATGAGCGACGCGGCGACCATCGAGGCGGCCATCACCCCGCGCACCAAGGCGATCATTCCGGTGCACTATGCCGGCGCCGCCTTCGATCTGGACCCGTTGTACGCCCTGGCGGACAAACACGGGATCACGGTGATCGAAGATGCCGCCCACGCCGCTGGCACCACCTACCGTGGACGGGCAATCGGTGCCCAGGGCACGGCAATCTTTTCCTTTCACGCAATCAAGAACATGACCTGCGCCGAAGGCGCGATGTTCGTCAGCGATGACGAAGCCCTGGCCAACCGAGTGCGCATGCTCAAGTTTCACGGTCTGGGCGTAGATGCCTACGATCGCCTGACCCACGGCCGCAAGCCCCAGGCCCAGGTGATCGAGCCGGGCTTCAAGTACAACCTGGCGGACATGAACGCCGCCATCGCTCTGGTGCAACTGCAGCGCCTGGACGAGATCAACGCCAAGCGTGAAGTACTGGCCCAGGCTTACCTGGAACGCCTCGCCGGTTTGCCGGTACAGCCCCTGCACCTGCCCCAGTACCCGCAGCAGCATGCCTGGCACCTGTTCATCCTGCGGATCGACGCCGAACGCTGCGGCATTGACCGCGAAGCCTTCATGAAGGGCCTGCAGGAGCAGAACATCGGCACCGGCATTCACTTCATTGCGACCCATATGCATACCTATTACCGACAGCGCTTTGCGCATGTGCAGTTGCCCCATACCGAATGGAACTCGGCGCGGCTATGCTCGATCCCACTGTTTCCGGACATGACCCTCGACGACGTCGAACGGGTTGCCGGTGCCATTGAAAACCTCTTGGACTGAAGCCTTTGAAACCTTATCCGATTCAGTTCGTGTCGATCGTCATTCCGGTCTACAACGAAGAACAGAGCCTTCCCGAGCTGTTGCGGCGCACCGAAGCAGCCTGCCGCCTGCTCAAGCACGACTTTGAAATCGTCCTGGTGGACGATGGCAGTCGCGACGAGTCGGCGAACATCCTGCAAGCGGCCGCCGAACGCGAAGGCAGCCCGGTGGTGGCGGTGATCCTCAACCGCAACTACGGCCAGCACGCGGCAATCATGGCCGGCTTCGAGCAATGCCGCGGCGACGTGGTGATCACCCTCGACGCCGACCTGCAGAACCCGCCGGAAGAAATCCCGCGCCTGGTGGCCCAGGCCGAACTCGGCTACGACGTGGTCGGCACCGTACGCAACAATCGCCAGGACTCGGCCTTGCGCCGCTGGCCATCGAAGCTGATCAACCTGGCGGTGCAACGTTCTACCGGGGTTGCCATGAGCGACTACGGCTGCATGCTGCGGGCCTACCGCCGGACCATCATCGACGCGATGCTGGCCTGCACCGAGCGCAGCACCTTCATCCCGATCCTGGCCAACAGCTTCGCCCGCCACACCACCGAGGTACTGGTGGAACACGCCGAGCGCGAACACGGCGACTCCAAGTACAGCCCGATGCGCCTGATCAATCTGATGTTCGATCTGATCACCTGCATGACCACCACGCCCCTGCGGCTGTTGAGCATCATCGGTTTCGGCATGGCCGGCATCGGCGCCCTCTTCGCCCTGGCGCTGATCTTCCTGCGGTTGATCTTCGGCGCCACCTGGGCCGGCGACGGCACCTTCGTGCTGTTCGCGGTGCTCTTCGTGTTCACCGGTGGCCAATTCATTGGCATGGGTCTCTTGGGTGAATACCTGGGGCGCATGTACAGCGATGTGCGGGCCCGCCCGCGTTTCTTCATCGAAAGAGTCTTGCGCAGCCAGCCCGCGGCCCCTGCCCCCGCTGTGACTGTTGACGGTTTATCTTCCACCCATACTGATCAGGTTTCGCCATGAGCAATAAAGCTGTCGTCTTCGCCTACCACGATATCGGCTGTGCAGGCATCGAAGCCCTGCTCAATGCAGGTTATGAGATCGCTGCGGTCTTTACCCACGCCGATGATCCCAAGGAAAACACCTTCTACGGCTCGGTTGCTCAACTGTGCGCACGCAAGGGCATTGCCGTGCATGCTCCGGAAGATGCCAACCACCCGCTGTGGATCGAGCGCATCAGCAAGCTCGACCCCGACTACCTGTTCTCCTTCTACTACCGCAACCTGCTGAGCGAGCCGCTGCTGGCCACCGCCCGTAAAGGCGCGTTCAACCTGCACGGTTCCCTGCTGCCGCACTACCGTGGTCGTGCACCGGCCAACTGGGTCCTGGTCAAGGGCGAAACCGAGACGGGCGTGACCCTGCACCGCATGGTCAAGCGCGCCGATGCCGGCGCCATCATTGCCCAGGAACGCGTTGCCATCGAGCGCAGCGACACCGCGCTGAGCCTGCACCACAAACTGCGTGACGCGGCCGCCAGCCTGCTGCGCGACACCCTGCCGGCACTGGCCCAGGGCAAGATCAACGAAACCGCCCAGGACGAATCCAAGGCCAGCTACTTCGGTCGTCGCACCGCGGCGGACGGCAAGCTGGACTGGAAACGCCCGGCCGAAGAACTGTTCAACCTGGTGCGCGCGGTCACTCAACCTTATCCGGGTGCTTTCTGCGACGTGGGCGAGCACAAGCTGATCGTCTGGAGCGCCGAGGTCATGCAGGGCAACGAAGGCCAGGCCCCAGGCCGGGTCATCAGCGTCGACCCACTGCGCATCGCCTGTGGCGAAGACTCCCTGGTGATCACTTCGGGCCAGCGCAACGCCAACGGCCTGTACCTGGGTGGCCCGCAACTGGCCAATGAACTGGGCCTGGTGGACGGTTCGGTGCTGCGCGGCGCTGAATCCGGTCGCAAGCCACGTCGTACTCGCGTACTGATCCTCGGCGTCAACGGCTTTATCGGTAACCACCTGTCCGAGCGCCTGCTGCGTGACGACAAGTACGACGTCTACGGCCTGGACATCGGCTCCGATGCCATCGAGCGCCTGCGCAGCCACCCGAACTTCCACTTCGTCGAAGGCGATATCAGCATTCACTCCGAGTGGATCGAATATCACATCAAGAAGTGCGACGTGGTCCTGCCGCTGGTGGCCATCGCCACCCCGATCGAATACACCCGCAACCCGCTGCGCGTGTTCGAGCTGGACTTCGAAGAAAACCTGAAACTGGTTCGCTACTGCGTCAAGTACAACAAGCGCGTGATCTTCCCGTCGACTTCAGAAGTCTATGGCATGTGCCAGGACAAGAACTTCGACGAAGACACCTCGAACCTGATCGTTGGTCCGATCAACAAGCAGCGCTGGATCTACTCGGTATCCAAGCAGTTGCTGGACCGGGTGATCTGGGCTTACGGCGCCAAGGGCCTGAACTTCACCCTGTTCCGTCCGTTCAACTGGATGGGCCCGCGCCTGGACCGTCTGGACTCGGCACGCATCGGCAGCTCCCGCGCCATCACCCAGTTGATCCTCAACCTGGTGGAAGGCACTCCGATCCGTCTGTTCGACGGCGGCGAGCAGAAGCGCTGCTTCACTGACATCGCCGACGGCATCGAAGCCCTCGCACGCATCGTCGACAACGAAAACGACTGCTGCAACGGCCAGATCGTCAACATCGGCAACCCGGACAACGAAGCCAGCATCCGTCAGCTGGGCGAAGAGCTGCTGCGTCAGTTCGAAGCTCACCCGCTGCGCAGCAACTTCCCGCCGTTCGCCGGTTTCCGCGACGTCGAAAGCAAGGCGTTCTATGGCGCTGGCTACCAGGACGTGGAACACCGCAAGCCAAGTATCGACAACGCCAAGCGCCTGCTGAACTGGGAGCCGACCGTGGAGATGAGCGAAACCATCGGCAACACCCTGGACTTCTTCCTGCGTGAGGCGATGCTCGAAATTGCCGATCGCTCTAAAAAAGAAGTGCGCTGATGCAGGCAGGTCTGCGCATTGATGTCGATACCTACCGCGGCACCCGGGAGGGGGTGCCGCGGCTGCTCGAATCGCTGGACGAAGCCGGGGTCAAGGCGACCTTCTTCTTCAGCGTCGGGCCGGACAACATGGGGCGCCACCTGTGGCGCCTGATCCGTCCGCAGTTCCTCTGGAAAATGCTGCGGTCCAATGCTGCGGGCCTGTACGGCTGGGATATTCTCCTGGCCGGCACTGCCTGGCCGGGCAAACCTATTGGCCGCGACCTGGGGCATCTGATGCGCCAGGCCCTGGCCGCCGGCCATGAAGTCGGCCTGCACGCCTGGGATCACCATGGCTGGCAGGCCAACACCGGGCGCTGGAGTCAGGCACAGCTGATCGAACAGATCCGCCGTGGCGTCGACAGCCTCAACGATATTCTCGGGCAAGCGGTGAGCTGCTCGGCGTCCGCCGGTTGGCGCGCCGATGAGCGAGTCATCGAAGCCAAGCAACAATTCGGTTTTCGCTACAACAGTGATTGCCGCGGCCAGAGCCTGTTCCAGCCACGTTTGGCGGACGGCAGCCTGGGCGCGCCACAGATTCCGGTGGACCTGCCGACCTTCGACGAAGTGGTCGGTCCGGTAGTTGCCGCCAACGATTTCAACCGCTACATCCTCGATCGGTTCAGCCCGGACAAGCTCAACGTCTATACCGTGCACGCCGAAGTAGAAGGGATTCTCATGGCCAACGACTTCCGCCAACTGCTGGCCAGTGCCAAGCAGCGCGACATCCATTTCCAGCCCCTGGGGGACATGCTCCCGGCCGACATTGCCAGCCTGCCTGCGGGCCAAGTGGTGCGCGGCGCCCTGGAAGGCCGTGAAGGCTGGCTGGGAGTGCAAGGCGCATGACCAGACGTTGGGCCCTGCCTCTGCTGTTGATCGCATTTGGTCTGTTCTACCTGCTGCCCATGGCCACCCACGGCCTGTGGATTCCCGATGAAACCCGCTATGCGCAGATCAGCCAGGAAATGCTCCTGAGCGGGCACTGGGCATCGCCGCATTTCATGGGCATCCGCTATTTTGAAAAGCCCGTGGCCGGCTACTGGATGATCGCCATCGGCCAGGCGCTGTTTGGCGACAACCTGTTCGGTGTGCGCGTGGCTTCGGCCCTGAGCACGGGCCTGAGTGTGGTCCTGGCCTATCTGCTGGCCCGGCGCCTGTGGAACGATCCGCGCAAGAGCCTGGCCAGCGCCCTGCTCTACATGAGCTTCACCGTGGTCGCACTGCAAGCCGGCTACGCCAACCTCGATCCGCAGTTCACCTTCTGGGTCAACCTGAGCCTGGTGGCGCTGTGGTTCACCTTCGACTGCCAGACCCCACGTGGCCGCGTGCTCGCCTGGGTGCTGCTGGGCCTGGCCTGTGGCATGGGCTTCATGACCAAGGGTTTTCTTGCCTGGCTGCTGCCGGTACTGGTGGCCCTGCCCTACGCCGTGTGGCAAAAACGCTTGCGCCCACTGCTGACCTACGGTGGCATTGGCGTGCTGGTGGCGATTCTGGTCAGTCTGCCCTGGGCCCTGGCGGTGCATTCCCAGGAACCTGACTACTGGCGTTTCTTCTTCTGGCACGAGCACATCCGCCGCTTTGCCGGTGATGATGCCCAGCATGCCTCGCCCTGGTGGTACTACTTGCCGTTGCTGGTGGGTTTCAGCGTGCCTTGGGTCCTGCTGTTACCGGCCACCTTCAAGCAGGCCTGGCAGCAGCGACGCTTGAGCAGCAGCGGTTTCCTGTTGCTGTGGCTGGTGCTGCCCCTGGCCTTCTTCAGCCTGAGCAAAGGCAAGCTGCCGGCCTATATCCTGCCATGCCTGTTGCCTCTGGCGTTGTTGATGGGCAACACCCTGATGGACCGCCTGGCCGCGGACAAGACCCGGATCATCGGTTTCAATGGTGTGCTCAACCTGGTGGCCGGGCTGTTGGGCCTGCTGGCCCTGGTGTATTTCCAGATGAAGAAACCGGTGTATGTGGATGAGCCACAGCACTTGATCCTGGTGTATGTGCTGTTGCTCGGTTGGATTTTCAGCAACCTGCTGCAGGCCATGCGTCCGAAGACGCTGTGGGCGGCGCCGGCCCTGGGCAGCTTCCTGCTGGTGGCCCTGGCCCCGGCGGCGCTGCCCAACTCGGTGGTCTACAACAAGATTCCCGACCAGTTCATCATCGATCACGTGGCCGAGTTGGGTCAGGCCAAGGCCTTGCTGAGCAACGACCTGGGCGCTGCATCCGCGCTGGCCTGGCGTCTGCGTCGGCCCGACGTGACCCTGTACAACACCGAAGGCGAGCTGAAGTACGGCCTGGCCTATGAAGACACGGCCCAGCGCAAGGTCGACCTGTCCCAGGTCCAGCCCTGGATCGCCGAAGCCCGCAAGCAGGGCTCGGTGGGCGTGGTGATGCGGGTCAAGAGCAGTGACGAAGCCCATGAAGTCGAATTGCTGCCCAAGGACGCCAAGCGTTACGAACAAGGCAATATCGTGATCTTCATCATTCCCCAGAGCCAGCCATGAGCCTGTTGCTGCTACTCCTGGCCTGCGGGCTGACCTGCCTGGGCCAGGTGGCACAGAAGTTCGCCGTGGAGAGCTGGCGCGATCGCCCCTCCTCGGTGCTGGACAAGCTGCGCTCGGCCTGGCTGTGGCTGGCCCTATTCAGCCTGGGCCTGGGCCTGCTGGTCTGGCTGCTGGTGTTGCAACGCATGGAAGTCGGCGTGGCCTACCCGATGCTCAGCCTGAATTTCGTGTTCATCACCCTGATCGCACATTTCGTCTTCCGTGAGCACATCGACCGGCGTCATTGGCTGGGGGTCGCCCTGGTGATTGGCGGCGTGTTGCTGTTGAGTCGCCACGCATGAGCCGGGCCAAGGGATTTGCCTTCGCCATGGGCAGTGTGGCCCTGGTCAGCGGCGCCCAGTTGGGCATGCGTTGGAGCATGACCCGCCTGCCCGCCCCGGACCAGTGGCTGGCGGCCCTGGCCGCCGGCAGCGTCGATCTGGCCGCCTTGGCGGTGGTCGTCGCGGCCATCGGCGCCTACGCGCTGTCGATGCTCTGCTGGCTGCTGGCCCTGCGCGACCTGCCGCTGGGTCGGGCCTATTCACTGCTGAGCATCAGCTACGCCCTGGTCTACCTGCTGGCCGCCAGCCTGCCGCTGTTCAACGAACCGTTCACGCTTTCCAAAACCCTCGGGGTGGCCTTGGTCATCCTTGGGGTCATCACCATCAACTCTCGATCTGCACCCGCGACAAGTCCCAGGAATACCCCATGAAAATCAGCGTATTTGGAAGTGGTTACGTCGGCCTTGTACAAGCCGCCGTGTTGGCTGAAGTCGGCCATGATGTCATCTGCATGGACATCGACGAGAAAAAGGTCAAACAGCTGCAACAGGGACATGTGAGCATCTTCGAACCCGGGCTCGCCAGCCTGGTGAAGGAAAACCTCGAAGCCAAGCGCCTGCACTTCACCAGCGACGAAAAGCTTGCGGTGCAGCACGGCCAGGTATTGTTCATCGCCGTGGGCACGCCTTCCAGCGACGACGGCTCGGCCGACCTGCGCTACGTGTTGTCGGTGGGCGATGCGGTGGCTCGCCACCGCGTGCAGCCGGCGATCCTGGTGGAAAAATCCACCGTGCCAGTGGGCACCGGCGACACCCTGAAGGCGCACATCGAAAAGGCCCTCGACGGCCGCGCCCTGCAGTTCGATATCGTCTCCAACCCGGAATTCCTCAAGGAAGGCTCGGCGGTCACCGACTGCCGCCGTCCGGACCGCATCATCATCGGCTGCGAGCGTGAAGAAGTCCGCGACGTGATGCGCGACCTGTATGCGCCGTTCAACCGCAACCACGACCGCATCATGTTCATGGACTTGCGCAGCGCCGAGCTGACCAAGTACGCCGCCAACTGCATGCTGGCCACCAAGATCAGCTTCATCAACCAGATCGCCGAGCTGGCCGAACACCTGGGTGCCGACATCGAATCGGTGCGCCTGGGCATCGGCGCCGATACCCGCATCGGCTATCACTTCATCTACCCGGGCTGCGGCTACGGCGGTTCGTGCTTCCCCAAGGACATGCGCGCGTTGATCCACAGCGCCCAGGAAGCCCATTGCACCAGTGATCTGCTGCAAGCGGTGGAAGCCATCAACGAGCGGCAGAAACACAAGCTGTTCGAACGGGTCAAGGCCTTCTACAAGGGCGACCTGGCGGGCAAGACTTTCGCCGTCTGGGGCCTGGCGTTCAAGCCCAACACCGACGACATGCGCGATGCGCCGAGCCGGGTGCTGCTGGATGCCTTGTTCGCCGCGGGCGCCGAAGTCCGTGCCTTCGACCCGGAAGCCATGCAGGAAACCCAGAAGCTGTACCCGGACGAATCGAAGCTGATGCTCATGGGCACCCCGGAATCGGTGCTGGTGGGCGCCGACGCACTGATCATCTGCACCGAGTGGCAACAGTTCAAGGCGCCGGATTTCGACTTGATCGAGCAGCGCCTGAAATCGCCGGTGATCTTCGATGGCCGCAACCTGTACGACGCCGAGCGCCTGGCGCGCAATGGCTTCACCTACTTCCCGATTGGTCGCGGCGAATCGCGCAACCTGCCGATTCCTCACCAGCAGTGGTCCACAGAGGCCTGAATGAACACTCACTCCAGCTCCCCTTCGAACACACTTCTCTGGCAATCGTTGGGGCTGGGGTTGGTGGCCTTGCTGCTGTTCTGTGCCGGCGCCGACCATCAGTCGGCGATCGGTTTCGACTCCCGGTTCGTGCTCTTCGCCAAGGAGATGCTGCGCCATGGGCCGGGGTTCTTCCCCACCACCTATGGCCAGCCTTACGCCGACTATTCCAGCGCCTCGACCCTGTTGGTCTGGCTGTTTTCCCTGCCCTCGGGCCAGGTCACCAGCTTCACCGCCTGGTTGCCCACGGCTATCGCCTCGGCGCTGATCGTCAGCCTGATCTATCGCCTGCTGGCGCCCTATTCCAAGACCTGGGCCTTGCTCAGCGTCGCCCTGCTGTTGCTCAGCAACACCTTTATCAGTGAAACCCGCGCGGTATCCCTGGACCAGATGCTCGCCGCCGTGTCCCTGGCGGTGTTCTACCTGGGGTATGCCCATGACCACTTTGGCGCCCGGCGGCACCTGGGCTGGATATTCCTCCTGCTGGTCCTGGGTTTTGCCATTCGCGGGCCTATCGGCCTGGTAATCCCCACCGGCATGCTGTGCAGCTACTACCTGCTGGGCGGCCAGTGTCGCCGCCTGTTCAGCGTCGGCTTCAGTGCCCTGCTGCTGCTGGGTGCCTGCGTTGCCTTGTTGCTCTGGCTGGCCAAGCTCAGCGGCGGCCAAGTCTTTGTCGACGATGTGATCCGCATGCAATTCATGGGACGCATGGACGGCAGCGAAGGCTCCAGCGGCGTGTTCTATTACTTCACCAGCTCCCTGGGCAACTACGCCCTGGCCTTCCCACTGGCAATCCTGGCCTGGATCGCGGTGTTGCTGACTCGCTCCGCCGAACAGGGCACGGCGCTGAAACTGCTGCGCCTGTGCACCGCTGCGGGCCTGGTGGTGATGATCGGCTTGTCGATTCCCCAGGCGAAAAAAGCCCGCTACCTGCTACCGATGCTGCCGATGGCGGCAATCATCGCGGCCTACCCGTTCCAGGCCGGCCGGGGGCGAGTCATGGGCTGTCTGCGCGGATTGATCCAGGGCCTGTGGCTGTTGCTGCCGGGGTTGCTGATCGTCGGGCTGATGGTGTTGCGCCGCAGGTTTCCCGAACATCTGACTGACCTCACCCCGATGCTGCTGGTCTTGGGCCTGTTGCAACTGCTGTCCCTGGGGCTGCTGTTCAAGCGTCAGTGGCGCGCCGTGGGCCTGGCCTACAGTGCGGTGGCCGCGGTCTGGGCCTGTTACATCGGTGTGTTCGAACCGGTGGAACACCAGCTCTATGACACCCGGGCATTCAGCCACGCGGCCATGCAATTGATCGAAGCGGACCCGGCGCCGGTGATCCTGCACCGCATGGGCAAGGACGCCAAGGCGATCAAGTTCATGGTCAACCTGGACCAGGACCTGCAACCACAGTTCACCGATCAGCCCGCCGCCCTGGCCCAGGTGCCGGGCCCGGCCTGGGTGATCATCGACCAGAGCGATCTGGCCAGCCTGCAGGGTACGCCCCTGGCGGGACTGACCCCGGTGCTGAGCGGGCGTTTCGACAAGAATGACTTCGTCCTCCTGCACCTGCCCAAGAGCGTCAGCGCACAACCCTGAAAGCGTTGCACAGCCCCTCGCAGGCTCCTTACACTCGCGCCCATGACTATTGTGATTCGCCGGGCGCGAGTGCCCGATGCAGCCTTTCTTCCCGCCATTGAAACCTCAGCCGCCGAGCTGTTCCGCGAGGATCCGCAACTGGCCTGGTTGGCAGAGGCGGAAGTGGCGGATGTCGCCAGCCATCAACAGAACATCCAGCGCCACCCGGTCTGGGTCGCGGTGACGGTGGACGGTGTGCACTGCGGTTTTCTCAACGCCGAAACCTGTGACCGCGAGTTGCATGTATGGGAGGTTTCCGTCGCCCGTGGCTACCAGGGCCGGGGCATTGGCAAACGGCTGCTGCAGGCGGCGCGCGAATATGCCCAGCAGCAGCGGCTGGATGCCCTGACCCTGAGCACCTTCCGCCAACTGCCGTGGAACCAGCCTTTCTATCAGCGCCTGGGCTTTGTCACCCTGGAGGCCGGGCAATTGGCGCCGCGCTTGCGCCAGGTCCTGGCCGATGAGGCCCGGCATGGGCTGCCCGTAGAACGCCGGTGTGTCATGCGCCTGACTTTGTAGGGTTCTGCCTGCCCAGGTAAAGTGCAAAAATATTGCACTTAAACAGCATTATTATGAATTTGTAAGCCAACGGATTCCTCGGCAGACTGTGCCGGTTCCTCCCCCAAATGCTGGAACGTTCAAGGGCTTTCTGGTGCTCCAGACAAGCCCTTCTTTTTGCCTGCTGTGCTGGAAATGGATCATTTTGCCAATGTTTGCCCGCTGGAAACCCGCCGCCATCAATACCCGCCCCCTGGAATGGAGCCGCGCCGCCATCGGCATGGCCCTGGGCATCCTGTTCAGCGTCTGGCTCTGCGCCCAAGTCTTCGGCATGCCAGTGGCACTGCACCTGATCGGCCCACTTGGCGCTTCGGCGGTGCTGTTGTTCGCGGTGTCTTCCGGTGCCCTTGCGCAACCCTGGTCGATCCTCGGCGGCTACCTGTGCGCTGGCGTGGTAGCCCTGTCGGTGGCCCATGTCCTGGGGCGTACCCTGGGCAGCGCCTGCCTGGCAGCGGGCATGGCCCTGGTGCTGATGTGCTGGTTGCGTTGCCTGCACCCACCGGCCGGAGCCCTGGCCCTGACTCTGGTGCTGGCGGACCCGGCCAGCATGGCCCTGGAATGGCGGGAACTGGGGCCGGTGATGCTGGCGGCGGCCAGCCTGTTATTCAGTGCCCTGGCCTACAACAACCTGACGCGGATTCGCTACCCCAAAGGGTCGAGCGATGTCCCCGTGGTCCTGGCATCCGCCAGCGACAACCTGGCGATTACCGCCGAGGACCTGAAATTGGCCCTGGCGGAGATGGAAGAGTTTTTCGACGTCACCCCCGAAGACCTCGAACAACTGATCCACGCCAGCGAAGCCCACGCCCGGCGGCGCAGCATTGGCCAGGTCCTGTCGTCACGCCCCTGAAACTACCGTCCTCAGCATATTCCGCGTGGACGCCGGCTTGCCCGCGCAAGCGCGCCTCAGAGCGGCAGGGCTCGGGTCATACCAGCGGTGACCAGCGCTGGGACCAGTCGTGGTCATGCTCGATCACCTCACGCAAGACCTCGAAGGCCTGCTGCAACGCCGCCGAGTCCCGTTCGCGGGCGTACAGCAGGTAGGTGGGAAAGCTGAACTCCGGTGCCTTTTCCACCCGCTCCAGCACACCACTGTCCAGATAACTCTGGACCACCCGGGTACGGAAATAACCACTGCCGCCGGCATCCAGAATGAACTGCAAAGCCAGCGGCCCCAGGTTGAAACCGACCGCGGCCTTGGCCTGCTCCGGCAAGGCGGCATCGTGCTGACGACGGAAGTCCTCGCCCCAGTCGATATACACATAGGGATCGGGGCGCCCTGCCAGGCGTACCTGAATCAGCTTTTCTTCGAGCAATTGCTCCACCTGCAATCCCGCTGAATACAACGGCTGGAACACCAGCGCCGCGTCCAGTACCCCCAGCTCCAGTTGCCGCTGCAAGCTGGCACCTTCGGCAATCTGGGTGCGCACCGCGTGGTTGGGCAGCGCCTGGCGCAGACGCCGTACCCAGTTGAGCATCAGAGGGTTGCACAGGCTCAGTTCACCGCCGATGTGCAGCACGTTGCGATAACCCGCCAGCAGCGGCAGGTCGCGCTGGGCAGCTTCCCAGGTCTGCACCAGTTGATTGGCATAGACGATAAACGCCTCGCCGTCGGCGGTCGGCCTGGCGCCGGCGCGGTTGCGCACCAGCAGCTTGCAGTTGAGCTGGCCTTCCAGATTCTGCACCCGGGCGCTGATGGCCGTCTGGGTCAGGTGCAGGCGCTCGGCAGCGGCGATCAGGCTGCCGCTGCGGACGATTTCCAGGAAGGTCCGGGCCAGATCAATGTCCATGGTGCCTCGTCGTTGCAAAGTCGAGCGCCATTGTAGCCGCGACGCCCAAAAGACGCGCCATTGTTCCCGCAGCAACCGATGTTCCTGCACCGGTTTGAGGTCTTGATGCCATTACCGATCAATAAATAAAGAATCAACTAAATGACGAATCAATAACATTGTCGTTATTTAAATTCAGCAAGTTATTATTACCAGTCTGACATCTTGCAAGTGCTTTCATGGCCGACAACAAATAACATTTTTGCAACTATAAGTCTTGAAACATTTTATCGTCAAAACAAGTAGCCTTTTTACTAGGCAGGCGTCGATTAATGAGCGCTTATGGCAGCATAATCGCCATTCCGATCACCACAGCCTTCTCTGTTAAATACAGGAGCATTTGATGTTGCGTTTCCTGGAGAGCATTCAACGACAACACTCCATTCAACTTCCGCGCTACTTGATCGTTGGTGGCTTGGCCACGGCGAGTCATTACTGCATGTTCCTGTTGCTGATCAACTTTGTGGCGCCACTGCCCGCCAGTCTGGCGGGCGCAGTAGCCGGCACGCTGATCAGCTATCAGGGCAACAAGCGTTGGACCTTTGCCCAGGGTGCGCAGGCTCCGTGGCATGGCCAGATGCTGCGATTCTGCCTTACGGCCTTCGCTTACAACCTGGGAAACGCGCTGATGATGTTGCTGTTACTGGATCGCTGGCCCCAGTCGCCATTGCTGGTACAGATGTTCAGCACGGCAAGCCTGACACTTGTCAGCTACTGGATTAATCGAACCTGGACATTCAAGCATGAAACGTTCTGATGATGTGAATGCTCTGGGAACACGCCTCTTGAGCGTGGTGATCTGCTGTTATAACGAAGCTCATGTATTGCCGGAGTTTCATGCCCGATTGATGTCAGCCATGAGAAAGTTACAGATTCGCCATGAAGTCCTGTATGTAAACGATGGCAGCAACGACGGCAGCCTGACTATCTTCGACGAACTCTGCCAGACACCACAGGTGCGTTGCCTTAATCTCTCTCGCAACTTTGGCAAGGAGTCGGCCATGGCCGCGGGCATTGACCATGCCGGTGGCGAGGCCATCCTGTTTATCGATGCCGATCTGCAAGATCCTCCGGAGTTGATTCCATTGATGGTCGAGCATTGGCTGGCCGGTTGCGACATCGTCAACATGCAACGCAGCGATCGGCGCGGCGATACCGCCGGCAAGCGCATCAGCGCCAGGTTGTACTACCGCCTGCTAGGGCTACTGGTCGACCGATATGCGGTCCCGCAGGACGTCAGTGATTTCCGTCTGATTGGCGCTGCGCCATTGCAGGCTCTGCGGGCCATGCCCGAACGTGCGCGCTTCATGAAGGGCATGGTCAACTGGCTGGGGTTCAAGACCATCGAGTTGCCTTATGACCGCGTAGCCCGTGGCGCCGGTCAATCCAAGTGGGGGCCGCTGGCCCTGGTCGACCTGGCGATCGAAGGCATCGTGGCCTTTTCACGCAAACCCCTGCGCTGGTTCAGCTTGCTCAGTGCGTCGATCTTTGTCCTGACCCTGCTCTACATTGCCCAGCAGATCGGTACCGGCAGCCTGGATATTCATGATTTCATCCTCGGCGTCGGCGCCATGCTGGCCTTGGGCGTGGCCCTGGTTGGCGAATACATCGGTGCCACATTGAGCGAGGTCAAGCGCCGCCCGGTGTACCTGCTCAGCAGCACCTTCGGCGGGTTTTCCAAGCGTCTGGCAGCGCCAGCGACCCGGCAGCTTGGCAAAGAAGAGCAAAACGGATGAGCCGACTTTCCATTCGTACGTTGTGGTGGCTGCTACTGGCGATCCTCGGCTTGCGCCTGATCAGCCTCGGGTTGTACCCGCTGATGGATACCTCTGAGGCCCGTTATGGAGAAATGGCCCGCAAGATGCTCGAACTCGATGATTGGGTCACCCCGATGTTCGATTACGCCGTGCCGTTTTGGGGCAAGCCGCCGCTGGCCTTCTGGAGTCAGGCGCTGAGCATGCAACTGCTGGGTGTCAACGAGTTCGCGGTGCGTTTTCCCGCCTGGTTGTTTCACCTGGGCAGTTGCCTGCTCATCCTGCGATTTGCTCGTGAGGAGCACGACCTGCGTACCGGCCTGTATGCAGCAATCATCTTTTCCAGCACCACCCTTGGTTTTCTCAGCGCCGGCGTGGTGCTGACCGATCCGGCCCTGGGCTTTGCCCTGCTCCTGGCAACCTATGGTTTTTGGCGTGGCACGGTGCGGGGTGATCGGTGTTGGGCGCTGGCCGGGTTTTTCGGCCTGGGCTTGGGCTTGCTGGCCAAAGGGCCATTGGTCCTGGTGTTGGTCGGGGCCCAGGCCGGGCTTTGGACGCTGTTCAATCGACAATGGCAAGCGCTCTGGCGCCTGCCGTGGGTGCCGGGCCTGGGCTTGATGCTGTTGGTGGCCGTGCCCTGGTACGTGCTGGCGGAGATACGCAGCCCTGGTTTCCTCGACTATTTCCTCGTGGGTGAGCACTGGAAGCGTTATGTGGTCAGCGACTGGGCCGGCGACCTGTATGGCAGCGCCCACGCTCGACCCGCGGGCAGCATCTGGCTGGACCTGCTGCTGGCGCTGTTTCCCTGGAGCCTGTGGTTGCCGTTGTTATGGCTGCAGCGCCGGCAATACCTGGCCCAGCCTCGCTACTTCAGCTTCGTGGCCTTATGGGCATTGGTCACCCCGGCGTTTTTTACCCTGTCGGGAAATATCCTCTGGACTTACGTCCTGCCGGCGTTGCCAGCGTGGAGCTTGTTGCTGGCGACGGCCTGGCCAACCTGTCAGCCCACCGCAGGCCGTTTTGCCCAGGCTGCGGCGCTGGGCAGCGGGCTATTGCTCCCTGTCGGCTTGTTGCTGGCAGTCATCGAGGGGTCGCTGTTCGCCCGGCCGAACAATCAGCAGGCGCTGGCGACCGCCTGGACAGTGCTCCAGGCAAGCGAACCCGGTCCGCTTTACTACTGGGGGCGACGCTCGTACTCAGGGGAGTTCTACAGCGCTGGCCAGGCTCGGCAAATAGAGGATTTTTCCTTGCTGCCAAACACCCCCCGGTTCTATCTGGCACGCCGCGAAAAGGACCTGAAGCACGGACTTGCCGAGTTGGCGTCATTGGCTTGCACCGAACAGTTGCGGGCCAGCCAGAGTGTGCTGTTCAAGTGTGTGAGGCGCTGAACGGCGCCGACTTCCGGCAGGCCAGGGCGTGTTTTTTCCTTGATGTAAAAATGCACAGTCAACCTGCAGTTTTTACGGTTGTACTGGGCAAATTTGCACTGTTACGATCCGTCGATGCTCGCGCGCGAGCCTCATGTAAAAAACAATAAAAGCAGGGAGTTAGTGATGACTGCTCAGGTTTCATCCCAGGCGCCACGGGAACTCGACGCCACCCCGGACGAAGTGCTGGTCGAGGTGCGCAACCGCATCGGCCACCTGACCCTCAACCGCCCCGCCGGTCTCAATGCCATCACCCTGTCGATGGTGCGTACCTTGCAGCAACAATTGGATGCCTGGGCCCAGGACCCGGACGTGTATGCCGTGGTCTTGCGTGGCGCCGGTGAAAAGGCCTTCTGTGCCGGCGGCGACATTCGCTCGCTGTACGACAGCTACCAAAACAGCGGCACCCTGCACGAGGATTTCTTCGTCGAGGAATACGCCCTGGACCTAACCCTGCACCGCTACCGCAAGCCGATACTGGCCCTGATGGACGGTTTCGTCCTCGGCGGTGGCATGGGCCTGGTGCAAGGTGCCGATTTGCGCGTGGTCACCGAGCGCAGCCGCCTGGCAATGCCGGAAGTGGCCATCGGTTACTTCCCGGATGTCGGCGGCAGCTATTTCCTGTCGCGGATTCCCGGTGAACTGGGCACCTACCTCGGCGTCAGCGGCGTGCAGATCCGCGCCGCCGACGCCCTGTATTGCGGCCTGGCCGACTGGTACCTGGAGAGCGACAAGCTGAGCCTGCTGGAGCAGCGCCTGGATCGCCTGCAGTGGGGCAACTCGCCGCTCAAGGACCTGCAAGGCCTGTTGGCCAAACTGGCCGTGCAAACCCTGGCCAATGCCCCTCTCGAAGCCCTGCGTCCGGCCATTGATCACTTCTTCGCCCTGCCCGACTTGCCCAGCATCGTCGAGCAATTGCACAGCGTGACGGTGGCCGACAGCCACGCGTGGGCCCTGGCTACCGCCGACCTGTTGCAGAGCCGCTCTCCCCTGGCCATGGCTGTGACCCTGGAGATGCTGCGCCAGGGTCGCCAGTTGAGCCTGGAACAGTGCTTCGCCCTGGAACTGCACCTGGACCGCCAGTGGTTCGAGCGCGGCGACCTGATGGAAGGCGTGCGCGCCCTGATCATCGACAAAGACAAGACCCCGCACTGGAACCCGCCGACCCTGGAGGCCCTTGAAGCCGAACGGGTAGCGAGCTTCTTCAGCGGTTTTGACGGCAGCGGGAGCTGAACTCATGCACGACATCGAATTGACCGAAGAACAAGTAATGATCCGCGACATGGCCCGGGATTTTGCCCGAGGCGAGATCGCGCCCCATGCCCAGGCCTGGGAAAAAGCCGGCTGGATCGACGACGCCCTGGTGCGCAAGATGGGCGAACTGGGCCTGCTGGGCATGGTGGTGCCCGAGGAATGGGGGGGCAGCTATCTCGACTACGTGGCGTACGCCCTGGCCGTGGAAGAAATCTCCGCTGGCGACGGCGCCACCGGGGCCTTGATGAGCATCCACAACTCGGTGGGTTGTGGGCCAATCCTCAACTACGGCAGCCAGGAGCAGAAACAGGCATGGTTGCCACGCCTGGCCAGTGGCGCGGCCATCGGCTGCTTCGCCCTGACCGAACCCCAGGCCGGTTCCGAAGCCCACAACCTGCGTACCCGCGCCGAACTGCGCGACGGCCAGTGGGTGATCAACGGTGCCAAGCAGTTCGTCAGCAATGGCAAGCGTGCGCAGCTGGCCATCGTCTTCGCCGTGACCGATCCGGAGCTGGGCAAGAAAGGCCTGTCGGCGTTCCTGGTGCCCACCGATACCCCGGGTTTTGTGGTCGATCGTAGCGAACACAAAATGGGCATCCGCGCTTCCGACACCTGCGCCGTGACCCTCAACCAGTGCACGATTCCCCAAGCCAACCTGCTGGGAGAACGGGGCAAAGGCCTGGCGATTGCCCTGTCCAACCTCGAAGGCGGCCGCATTGGCATCGCCGCCCAGGCCCTGGGCATTGCCCGCGCCGCCTTTGAAGCGGCCCTGGCCTACGCCCGGGAGCGGGTGCAGTTCGACAAACCGATCATCGAGCACCAGAGCATCGCCAACCTGCTGGCGGACATGCACACCCGGCTCAATGCCGCGCGCTTGCTGATCCTGCACGCCGCGCGTCTGCGCAGCGCCGGCCAGCCGTGCCTGTCGGAGGCATCCCAAGCCAAGCTGTTCGCTTCGGAAATGGCCGAAAAGGTCTGCTCCTCGGCGATACAGATTCATGGCGGTTATGGGTACCTGGAGGATTATCCGGTGGAGCGTTACTACCGTGATGCGCGGATTACCCAGATCTATGAAGGCTCGAGCGAAATCCAGCGCATGCTGATTGCCCGGGAGTTGAAGCACTACCAACTGTGAGCGCCGCAGCTTGAGATGAAAAATCGCAGCCTTGGCTGCGATTTTTTATTTTCGCCACAGAGACCCTCTTCTCAGGGAAGCGTCCTCTGCCTTTGATCTGTATCCATCAAAGCTACGGTTGAATACCAGCCGCTAGAGATCATCCATCCAGTTATCTTTAGGCCTCAACTCAGCCAGGAACTCTTCCAGCGTGTAATCCTCTTCCACCACCGGCATGCGCGATGCCGCCGCTGGGGCTGGTTTTACAGGGGTGTTGTCTTCACTGCTGGCGGTCTGCGGCATCAGCGTCACGCCAAAATGGTGACTGCCAACAGGCTTTTGACCGGGTGTGGGTGAGGTGACAGCGATGATCGTTGCCTGGTCCTGGCGACGCATGGGCATCACCACGCTGGTGTCGGCATTCAGGTAACTGGCCATGGTCGCCAAGGCAATGCCCACGAAAGGAGACGCTGCGCCGGTGTCCCCCAGGCGCTGGGTGAGGTCGTAGCTTTCTCGCGAGTCGAGCAGGTCCAAGGCGCTATGGGCAACGCTGAGGGCCGGTATCAGTTCGGCCAGTGGCGTCCTGTTCAAGCCAGCGTCGTAGAACAAACGAGAGGGTTTTGGGGTGAGTTCGTCGGTGGCCTTTTTCCAGCCTGTGGCCAGTTGTGCGCTCAAGGCATCGGGCTTTAGGCGCTCGCCATTATCCGGGCGTTGCAGTGAAATCGTGACGGGGCGATGGATCTTGGCCAGTACCGGCAGTGCATCCCATTGCTCAAAGGCCCGCTTGGTCCAGGGTTGGGGAATGAACTCCGAGGGTTGGAATTCCACAGCGGGTTTACGCCAGCCCCAACCGGTGAACTCGGGGTCGATGGGGTTTTTGTTTGTCTTGGCGAACTGAGCGTAGTAGCGCAGCCACTCGACCCGCTCGGGACGTCCGATGACCAGAGCAACCATTGAGTCGGTGAGTTCACCTTGCTTACGTGGCCCAGGCCCACCAATCAGTGGAGCCTTTTTGGCTGACAGCGCATATGACATGCTGAAACCTTCATTGGCGTAAACCAATACCGCCGGAAGATCTGGATTGCGCTCAAATATCTGGAACAGGAACTCCATCACACCCTCGGGAGTATCGTTACAGACGATACCGTCCTGAAAATTACGAATTCGATGCCAATGCAGCCCCGCAGGTGTTCGCATGTCATTGACCATGACAGACAGGCTTTCTTGAGTCCTTTCAGGAGTGAAACGCAGATTCGGTTCTTTAGGATTCCAGCCACGAACCACAGTGATGGTGGGGATTGGCCACTTCTCCATAAAGTCCCTTAGTCCCAACTCCAGTGCGTCCGTTTCCCGCTTGTCATAGGCCATATCCTTATCATCGGAAGTCTGGGGATACTTCGTGGGGTCCATAGGCAAGATGCTGCCAACGTGCAGGGCTTCGAACTGCGTAGCGTTTTGTTGTTGCAGAGCCTGCCAGGCCTGGCCTTGCCTAAATATATCCAGACTTACACCAATGCTGAGGACATCCAAGGTTTCCAAGCGAGGTGAAGTAACGGGGGCACGATAACGAGTATCAGCAGACATAGAGGCTGCCTCCTTGGCAGGGACATAGGCAGAAACGGGTGTGGCGGGGCTGGAAAAACAACGAGTCACTGCAAGCGGGAGTTCGGCCGCCTGGCCCACATGACTGCTCATGAGCAGGCAGGTAATGGATAAGCACGAGAATATGCAGCGCATCAGACTTCTCCTCCAGAACGGACGGGTTTTCCGCGTTGATACTCACTCCAGGTCTGAGAGGCCACCAAGCTGGGCATTTTGGTCTTGCCAACAATG
This sequence comes from Pseudomonas sp. Fl4BN1, assembly GCF_009908285.1. Lineage (GTDB taxonomy): Bacteria > Pseudomonadota > Gammaproteobacteria > Pseudomonadales > Pseudomonadaceae > Aquipseudomonas. Next base: position 290,518 of record NZ_JAAARM010000003.1, on the reverse strand, counting down.
TCCGGCAATGCGCCACTCGTGCGATACGCCACTGTGGAGTCGATCAGGTCTCGACTCTTGCTCTCCTCTTGACGATAGAGTTTCTCCACATCCTCATCGGGAAGGTCTAGCTCTGTATCAAACTGAGAGTTCGCACTAGCTCGAGTTCTTTTCCAATCCAACCGCCAATCCGCCACCCGACACAAATACGCATAGAACGTCACATCATCCACGCTCTCCCCCGCCCCAATCGCCACGTCATACGCCAGCACCCGCCGGCTGTGCTGCGGATTGTTCGGGATACCCGAGTGGAACGACTGCGCTTCTCGAAACTCGTCGCCTTGCAGGCGCAAGCCGGCTTCGTACGGCGTTTCTCCCCGGGTAATCAGTACCTGGCCATTGCCCAGAGCCCGTGAGGTAAACACATGGGCACGCTGGGACATCTCGTAGAGATCATCACGGGCCTTTTTCACACTAACGGGATCACGGCCGTACTTGAACGCTACGGCCTCCTCCAGGGTCTCTTGGCGTGCATATTTCGGATCCTTGGGATTCCAGGCTTTCTTGATCAGCAGCGACTTGTCATTGCTCAGGCCAATCAGCGCATCGATGGGGTCCAGATTATCCATGATCTGGTACAGACCACTGTCCGACTCCACCCCCGGAGCAGTTACAACGCCATCCGTGGCGAAGTCGGCCTCTGTCGGCACGGGCAATAACGGGGCGGTCAACAGTACTCGCATACCCGGTTTGAGAGTGCCCCTTCCACTGCGGTCCATTAGCCCTAAACCGCTGTCTTCCCAGGTTGCTTCGCCCTCAAGGATCAACGGGTAGACGTAAGGAGGCAGATGTTTGCCGATCGCTTCCTTTTCGCCATTGCGCTTGCGCAAGGTAAAGATCCGCTGATGAAACTGTATCGGCAGCAGCGTCCGCACCGCCTGGCCGTCAACGCTATCGTCGACGCCGCGCCAGCCGATCCCCTGCACGTTGGAAAGGCCCACGACCTGATCCTGAGGGGTGAAGTAGAGGTAGATACTGCCGCGGTTGTCGCGCTCGTTGAACGAGACTTTTTCACCGTCGATGGTGGTGTGCGACGCAGGCCCGCCGCTCCAGCCCGACCCGCCAATGGCGCCATAACCCTGGCAGTTTTTCAGGGCGACGCTCGACAGCGCCGGAACCGAATTAGGGCTGTGGGCAATGAATTGCAGGATGCCATTGAGGGTCGCGATCCGTGCCCCGGTGGTTTGTTGCCCAAGCCAGTTCTGCAGCTTGTCGTTGAATGGCTGGTACAGGCTGTAGGGCGAGTTGAGCATGATCACGCCGTCGGCCGGGCGTACCGTTTCATCCTTGAGAAAGGCATGCGCCAGCAGGTTGAGCAGTGTGCCCTGGCTATGCCCGACGACGTTGATGGTGTCATTCGGGTAGCGTTTGCGGATGATCTTGATCAGCATCGCCAGGCGCATGGCGGCCAGCACCATGTAACGGCGCCCCGCAGCTGAAAACAGCGGATGACTGCGCTGGCCCCCAATCATATTGAGGGGAATGATGCCAAACGGAAAACCGTTGAAGCCTTCGCCCCACATGTCCGGCAGATTGGTGGTGGCGTTGGCGAATTGGCCGCCTTCCTTGGTGCCGCTCTTGTCCAGGCGGTTTCTATTGCGGTCCATCCACTCGCCGTGAGGGGCATCCTTGATGATCTTCCCCTCTTCCTCGCGAAACCCCCAATAGAACGGGATCACCACGCTTCGCGTGTCCGCGCCATTGGCCGCGGCACTGAACTTGCGCCGGTAATACACCGCATCCGGGTTGCTGGCCTTGCCACCATCGTCCTCGGGCAGGCTGTAGCTGGCAGAGCGCAGGAACCCCGGGTTGCTCATGCCGTTGGGCAGCACTGACGGCATGTCCAGGCGCTCATTCAGCCCCGCACACAAGCCGCGCTCGATGCGCTCGTAGCAACCGGCCAGGTCGTTGACCCCATGCACGACGATGGTCACGCAGGGCTTGGGCGGAGTCGCGATCAGGTGCACATCACCACCGCCCGGCATGGTGATCGCCTGGCCGGTGCAAATGGTCCTCATCCGAACGGCGTCATTCATTGTGCATTCGCTCCTTGATGGCCTGAAAGACAACCTTTACGTCGTCCAGCCGGGTCACGTCCAATCCACTCAGGGACGAGGCTTGCGCAGCAAGGCTGAATGGTTTGGCCGTGACGACACGGGCGCCAGACCTGACCTTCTACTGATGCTGGGCAAAAAAATCCGGCGTCAGACCATAACAAAAGCGCCAGCGAATAAATCTAGGAACTGTCTCAAAGGCGTCCTGACCGCTGCGCGGCCCACTGTCACAGGTACTTCCAAGGCAAAAAATCGCAGCCTTGGCTGCGATTCTTGTACCTCTGGAACTGGCTTGCTGAGCGCGTGCCCTGGGCGTTACTGGTCCTTGAACTGCGGGTCGCGCTTGGCGATGAAGGCCGCCATGCCCTCTTTCTGGTCCTGGGTGGCGAATGCCGCATGGAACACCCGGCGCTCGAAGCGCACGCCTTCGGACAGGCTGACTTCGAAGGCGCGGTTCACGCTTTCCTTGATCATCATGCTCACCGGCACCGATTTGCCGGCAATCAGCGCGGCCACTTTCAGGGCTTCTTCCAACAACTCATCGGCGGGCACGATACGCGCGACAATCCCGCAACGCTCGGCTTCCACGGCATCGATAAAGCGCCCGGTCAGGCACATTTCCATGGCCTTGGCCTTGCCCACGGCGCGGGTCAGGCGCTGGGTGCCGCCCATGCCTGGCAATACGCCGAGGTTGATTTCCGGCTGGCCGAACTTGGCGTTGTCACCGGCCAGGATGAAGTCGCACATCAGCGCCAGTTCGCAGCCGCCGCCCAGGGCGAAGCCGTTGACCGCGGCGATGATCGGCTTACGGCGGTTGGCCACTCGGTCGCTGTCGCTGAACAGGTCGTCGAGGTAGATCTGCGGGTAGCTCAGTTCGGCCATTTCCTTGATGTCGGCACCGGCGGCGAAGGCCTTCTTCGAGCCGGTGATAACGATGCAGCCGATTTGCGGGTCGGCTTCCAGGCGATCCAGGGCCTGGTTCACCTCACTGACGATCTGCGCATTGAGGGCGTTCAGTGCCTGGGGACGATTGAGGGTGATCAGGCCGACCCGGCCCTTGATGTCCAACAGAATGGTTTCGTAGCTCATGAATCAGCTCCTGCTAAAAAGTCAGAGGTTGCGCGAAATGACCATGCGCTGAATGTCGCTGGTGCCTTCGTAGATCTGGCACACCCGCACATCACGGTAGATCCGCTCCAGCGGGAAGTCGCTCAAGTAGCCATAGCCGCCCAGGGTTTGCAACGCCGCAGAACAGACCTTCTCGGCCATTTCCGAAGCGAACAGCTTGGCCATCGAGGCCTCCACCAGCGCCGGCTTGCCGCTGTCGCGCAGGGCCGCGGCGTAGTGCACCATCTGCCGTGCCACGGCGATCTGGGTGGCCATGTCTGCCAGGCGGAAGGCGACCGCCTGGTGTTCGATGATCGGCTTGCCGAAGCTTTCCCGCTCACGGGCGTAATCGCGTGCGGCCTCGAACGCGGCCCGGGCCATGCCCACCGATTGTGCAGCGATGCCCACGCGCCCGCCCTCAAGGTTGGCCAGGGCGATCTTGTAGCCTTCGCCCTCCTCGCCCAGGCGGTTGGCCACTGGCACCTTGACGTCCTCGAAGAGGATCTGGCAGGTGTCGGAAGCATGCTGGCCGAGCTTGTCCTCGACCCGCGCGACCTTATAGCCAGGGGCATCGGTGGGCACGATAAAGGCGCTGATGCCACGCTTGCCGGCTGCCGGATCGGTGACCGCGAAGACGATCACCACCCCGGCGTTCTGCCCCGATGTGATGAACTGCTTGCAGCCATTGAGCACGTAGTGGTCGCCATCACGGCGGGCCCGGGTTTTCAGGCTGCTGGCATCGGAACCGGCCTGGGGTTCGGTCAGGGCGAAGGCACCCAGCATCGCGCCGCTGGCCAGAGGCTTGAGGAACTGCTCCTTCTGCGCATCGTTGCCGAACTTGAGGATCGGCACGCAGCCCACTGAGTTGTGCACGCTCATGATTGTCGAGCAGGCGCCGTCGCCGGCGGCAATTTCTTCCAGGGCCATGGCGTAGGCCAGGTAGCCGGTGTCGCAGCCACCCCACTGCTCGGGCACCAGCATGCCGAAGAAGCCCAGCTCGGCCATTTCGCCGATGGCCTCCCGGGGAAACCGGTGCTCACGGTCCCAGTCGGCGGCAAAGGGCTTCAGCCGTTCCTGGGCGAATTGCCGGGCCGCGTCACTGATCTGCAGTTGTTCGTCATTGGGCAACATCGCTAGTCCTCGTTACAGGCATTCAACGGCCATGGCCGTGGCTTCACCGCCGCCGATGCAGATGGCAGCAACACCGCGCTTCAGGCCTTTCTGGCGCAGGGCCGACAGCAGGGTCACCAGGATCCGCGCACCGGAAGCACCGATCGGGTGGCCCAGGGCGCAGGCGCCGCCGTGGACGTTGACCTTGGCATGGGGAATTTCCAGCTTGGCCATGGTCACCAGGCTGACTACCGCAAAGGCTTCGTTGATTTCGAACAGGTCGACTTCGTTCAGCGACCAGCCGGTCTTCTTCATCAGCCGCTCGATAGCGCCCACTGGCGCCACCGGGAACAGCCCCGGGGTGTCGGCGAACGCCGCATGCCCGTGAATCACGGCCAGCGGCTTGAGGCCACGCTGCTCGGCTTCGGAGCGGCGCATCAGGACCAGGGCCGCAGCACCGTCGGAGATCGAGCTGGAGTTGGCCGCGGTCACGGTACCGCCGTCGCGGAACGCCGGCTTCAAGGCGGCAATCTTGTCCAGCTTGGCCTTGGGCGGTTGTTCGTCGTCGCTGATCAGCTTCGATTCTTTGCCGATCATCACTTGCAACGGCACGATCTCGTCCTTGAACAGGCCATCCTTGATCGCCTGCTGGGCACGGGTCAGGGAGGTCACGGCAAAGGCGTCCTGGGCTTCGCGAGTAAAGCCGTGGGTCTCGGCGCAGTCCTCGGCAAAGGTGCCCATCAAGCGGCCCTTGTCGTAGGCATCTTCCAGGCCGTCGAGGAACATGTGGTCAAGCACCCGGCCGTGGCCCATGCGGTAGCCGCTGCGAGCACGGTCCAGCAGGTACGGGGCGTTGGACATGCTTTCCATGCCACCGGCGATCACCACCTCGGCACTGCCGGCCAGCAGCATGTCGTGGGCCAGAATGGTCGCCTCCATGCCGGAGCCGCACATTTTGTTCAGGGTGGTGCAGCGGGTGCCCTTGTCCAGGCCCGCGCCCAGGGCTGCCTGGCGCGCCGGGGCCTGGCCGAGGCCGGCGGCGAGCACGCAGCCGAACAGCACTTCCTGTACCGCATCGGCCGCGATGCCGGCACGCTGCACTGCGGCGCGGATCGCCTCAGCCCCCAGCTGCGGGGCGCTGAGGCCTTTCAATTCACCCTGGAAACCGCCCATGGGGGTACGAACAGCACTGACGATGACAATCGGATCTTGAGCAATGGACATGATGAATCCTCCTTATTTGGCGGCCATGCGCAAGGCACCGTCGAGACGGATCACCTCGCCGTTGAGCATGCTGTTTTCAATGATATGCCGCACCAGCGCGGCGTACTCGACGGGCTTGCCCAGGCGTGGCGGAAACGGCACGCCGGCGGCCAGGGAAGCGCGTACTTCGTCGCTCATGCCGGCCATCATCGGGGTTTCAAAAATCCCCGGGGCGATGGTCATCACGCGGATGCCGAAGCGTGCCAGTTCACGGGCGACCGGCAGGGTCAGGCTGGCGATGGCGCCCTTGGACGCGGCATAGGCGGCCTGGCCGATCTGCCCGTCGAAGGCGGCGATCGATGCTGTGTTGATGATCACCCCGCGCTCGCCGTCGGCGTCGGCCGGGCTCTCGGCGATGGCTGCCGCGGCCAGGCGCAGCAGGTTGAAACTGCCGATCAGGTTGACGTTGATCACCTGGCTGAAGCTGGCCAGGGCATGCGGGCCGTTCTTGCCCAGGACCTTCTCGCCACGCACGATGCCGGCACAGTTGACCAGGCCGTTGAGCCCGCCAAAGGCCTTGACCGTGGCCTGCATCGCCGCTTCGGCCGCAGCCTCCTGGCTGATGTCGGCGACCACACTCTGGCAACCCAACTGCAGGGCCTTGGCCGCTACCGCCTCGGCATTGAGGTCCACCAGCATCACCTTGGCGCCGGCCGCCACGAGCATTTCGGCACTGGCTGCGCCGAGCCCTGAAGCACCGCCGCTGACGAGAAAAACCTTGTTTTCGATCTGCATCATTTCAGTCCTGTTTACGCTGAAGCGGTGGACGCCGCGGCCTCTTGAGCCTTGGCGATTTCCTGGTTGCGCAAGATAAAGCGCTGCAATTTGCCGCTGGGGGTTTTCGGCAAGTCGCTGACAAATTCGATTTCACGGGGGTAGGAATGGGCCGCCAGGCGCTTGCGCACATGCTGGCGCAGCTCCTCGGCCAGTTCCGTGGTAGCCCGGTACTGCTCGCTGAGCACCACGAAGGCCTTCACCAATTCGGTGCGCTCCGGGTCAGGCTTGCCCACCACCGCCGCTTCCACCACGGCCGGATGCTCGATCAGTGCGCTTTCCACGTCGAACGGACCGACCCGGTAGCCGGAGGTGGTGATCACATCGTCACTGCGGCCAACGAAGCTGATGCTGCCGTCCTGGTTCAGCTCGACGGTGTCGCCGCTGAGGTAGTAGTCACCGACAAAGGCCTTGGTCGGCACCCCGGCGTAACCGGCGAACCAGCACATCGGCGACTGGCTGCGGTCGATGGCGAGAATCCCCGGCTGGCCGACGCCGAGCTCCTGGTACTGCTCGTCCAGGACCACGATGCGGTGCCCCGGCGAGGCGAAACCGGCGGCGCCGACATGCACCGGATGCTCCAGGCCGTGGTGGTTGCACAGCACCATGCCCAGCTCGGTCTGGCCGTAGTGGTCGTGGATCACCACGTCCAGTTGCTCGGCGAACCAGCGGATGACTTCAGGATTGAGCGGCTCGCCGGCGCTGCTGACGATGCGCAGGCGGCCCTTGATCGAGCGGGCGAACTGCTCGCCACCGGCGATCAGCAGGCGGTAGGCCGTGGGCGAACCGGTGAGGTTGGTAATGCCGTACTTGTTGATCACCCGGCAGGTGCTTTCCAGGGTGAAGGGGCCGTCGTAGAAGGTGATCGGGTGGCCCAGGCCCAAGGGCCCGGTAACGCCGAAGTAGATGCCGTAGGCCCAGCCCGGGTCAGCGACGTTCCAGAACGCATCCTCGGGGCGCAGGTCCACCGCGTCACGGGTGTAGCTCTGGAACGCAACGATAGCCTTGAGCGGTACTTCCAGGGCCTTCGACGGGCCGGTGGTGCCGGAGGTGAACATCAGCAGGAACGGGTCTTCGCCGGTGAGCAGCAGCGGCTCGCACTGGGCCGGGTATTGCTCCAGTTCAGCCCAGAAGCTGAAATCACCGCGCACGATGCCCTGGCCCTTGGCTCCGCCGACGGTGACAATGGTCGGGCATTCAGCGACTTCCGCCAGCTTGGGCCGGTTCCCTGCATCGCTGACCACCAGCTTGGCCTTGGAACTGTTGAGGCGGTGCTCGATGGCCTTGGGGCCGAAAGCGGTGAACAGCGGCTGGTACACCGCGCCGATGCGCCAGGTGGCCAACACCGTGATCAGCAACTCGACATTGCGCGGCAGCAGCCCGGCGACCTTGTCGCCCTTGCCTACCCCCTGGGCCAGGAAGAAGTTGGCCAGGCGTGCGGCCTTGTCCTGCAGTTCGGTGAAGGTGTAGCTGGCGCTGCTGCCGTCCCGGCCCTCCCAGAACAGTGCGATACGACCGGGCAATGCATGCCGGTCACAGCATTCGACACAAGCGTTGAGCGCCGACAGCGAACCCGCCAAGGCGGCATCGACGGTGTGCTGATAGTTAAAATCTTCGGTGGCAGACAGGTAGTTGCGCATTGCCAGAATCCCTCACTGTTCTTATTAGGATGGGAACCTCATGAAAATCAGGCAAATACTGGCGCTAGAGCCCGCGCGGGACAATGGTCAAAGCTATCAAGTTGCGTGACCGGTTTGGCCAAGAACCTGCTGTGCCCACCGGCATCGCAGCCCAGGGTGGCCCGGGCGTGTTCGTTGTAGGAGCTGGCTTGCCAACGAAGGCGTCGGCCAGGGCGGCACAAGGCTTAAGGGCCTCTTCGCCGGCAAGCCGGCTCCTACGATGGGTCGGCGGGGTTTGTTGTAGGAGCTGGCTTGCCAGCGAAGGCGTCGGCCAGGGCGGCACAAGACTTCAGGGCCTCTTCGCCGGCAAGCCGGCTCCTACAGGAGGCTGGCGGGGTTTGTTGTAGGAGCTGGCTTGCCAGCGAAGGCGTCGGCCAGGGCGGTACAAGGCTTCAGGGCCTCTTCGCCGGCAAGCCGGCTCCTACAGGGGGTTGGGGTCGTTGAGGATCAGGCTGCGGTAGTGCCCGGGGTTGGAGCCGGACCATTTGCGAAAGGCCTTGTAGAACGAGCTGGTGTCGGCAAAACCCAGGCGCCCGGCAATCTCGGCAAAGCTGATCTGCGGCTCTGCCAGCCAGACAATCGCCAGCTCCTTGCGCACGCTGTCCTTGAGCGCCTGGTAGTTCTGGCCCTCTTCCGCCAGACGTCGGCGCAGGGTCGAGGCGGACATGCACAGGCTCTGGGCCAGGCTTTCGCTCTCCGGCCACTGTTCCCCGGGCAGTTGCCGCAGTTGATGCTTGATCCGGCTGGCCAGGCTCTCGGGATCGCGGTACTTGACCAGGATATTGGCCGGGGCATGGGCCAGGAAACGCTTGAGTTCTTCTTCGCTGCGCTTGATCGGCAGGTCCAGGCAGTCGGCGGCGATGATCATCCGCGTGCGCGGGCGATCAAAGCGCAGGTTGTCGGAAAACATCACCCGGTAGTCGTCGCAGAAATCCGGCTCGGGGCAGCGCAGCTCGATGGCCAGGATCGGGATGCGCCGGCCGGCCAGCCAGCAGGCCACCCCGTGGACGATCATCCAGTAGGTGAAATAGGTGAACGCCCGGCGCGGCTCGTGCGGTTCTTCCAGCAGGACGATCTGCGCCAGGCTTTGCTGGTGCACCAGTTGCGCCGGCAGGCGTTCGAACATCAGCGACAGGAACCCCAGCACCGAGTCCAGGCCTGTGGCCAGGGTCGGCTGGGCGATGGCCGAACGACAGAGAAAGGCCAGGCTGCCGGATTTCAGCTGGCGCGGGTCCATGCCGAAAAACTCATCGTCCAGACGCCGCGCCAACAGGCGCCAGAGCCGCGCATAAGCGCCGGCCGGGACCCGGGCCGTGCCCTGCTGCAAACCGGCTGGATCGATGCCGACCTTGTTCAGCACTTCATCGGTGGCCGCGCCCGGCGCACAGCTTTGCAGCAGTGCCTCGCGCACCAGCTGCATGGAGATGGTGTCTTTTTCCGACATCGTGGCCAACGGCTTCCCGGGTGAAAGGATCAGGACGGCCATCTTAGGCAGTGGCCGGGAAAAAGCCAGTGGGCTTTGGGCTAAGTGACGGCACGTCCTGGGCTTGAAAACCAATACGGATCCGCCCCTGCCACACAGCCTTTGATGCCAGCCAAGCCCCGAAAACCGCCAGCCAAGCTCACTCCCCCCGACTGCCTCAGTGCAAAAAAGTACCAATTGAAGTGTCAGGGATGATTTGTCAGCGCCGCGTTAGAGGGCTGTAATCAGCCCACATTCTTCCTCCCTGGCGGAAGACATAACAACAATAATCGTCCTTCTGTCGTCATCACTGGCGCAGAAGAGGAGTGACCGATGAAACCTTGCACCAAAGCTCTGCTCCTCAGCACCTGCATGACCCTCAGCAGCGTCACCTTGGGCGCCCAGACCCTGACCATCGCCACCGTCAACAACAGCGACATGATCCGCATGCAGCGCCTGTCCAAGACCTTCGAAACCGAGCACCCGGACATCAGGCTGAACTGGGTGGTGCTGGAAGAGAACGTCCTGCGCCAGCGCCTGACCACCGACATCGCCACTCAGGGCGGACAGTTCGACGTGCTGACCATTGGCATGTACGAAGCCGCACTCTGGGGCGCCAAGGGCTGGTTGCAGCCGATGCAGGACCTGCCCGCCGCCTATGACCTCAACGATGTTTTCCCTTCGGTGCGCGAAGGCCTGTCGGTCAAGGGCAGCCTGTACGCCCTGCCGTTCTACGCCGAAAGCTCGATGACCTACTACCGCGCCGACTTGTTCAAGGCCGCCGGGCTGAGCATGCCCGAGCGGCCAACCTGGGAGCAGATCGGCGAGTTCGCCGCCAAGCTCAACAAACCCGAACAGGAACAATACGGCCTGTGCCTGCGGGGCAAGGCTGGCTGGGGCGAGAACATGGCGCTGATCACCACCCTGGCCAACAGCTACGGTGCGCGCTGGTTCGACGACAAGTGGCAGCCTGAATTCACCGCCGCGGCATGGAAGAATGCCCTGAGCTTCTACGTCGACACCATGAAGAAGTCCGGTCCGCCCGGGGCTTCCAGCAATGGTTTCAATGAGAACCTGGCGCTGTTCAACAGCGGCAAGTGCGCAATCTGGGTCGACGCCAGCGTTGCCGGCTCCTTCGTCACCGACCAGAGCCAGAGCAAGGTCGCCGAACATGTGGGTTTCACCTACGCGCCGCATCAAGTCACCGATAAGGGCAGCGCCTGGCTGTACTCCTGGTCCCTGGCAATTCCCGCCAGTTCCAAGGCCAAGGAAGCGGCGAAGACCTTCACCACCTGGGCCACCTCCAAGGAATATGCGGCCTTGGTGGCCGAAAAGGACGGTATCGCCAATATGCCGCCGGGCACCCGGGCCTCCACCTACAGCGAGGCCTACATGAGCGCCGCGCCGTTCGCCAAAGTCACCCTGGAATCGCTGAAAGCCGCGGATCCGAGCAAGCCGACGCTGAAACCGGTGCCCTACATCGGCATCCAGTTGGTGACCATTCCCGAGTTCCAGGCCATCGGCACCCAGGTCGGCAAGCTGTTCTCCGCCGCGCTGATCGGCCAGACCACTGTGGATCAGGCACTGGCTGCGGCGCAGCAGACCACCGAGCGGGAGATGCAACGCGCCGGCTACCCCAAGTGACCCGGCGCTTCCTGTAGGAGCCGGCTTGCCGGCGAATGGGCCCCCGAGCCTCATGCCTGGCTGACGGGCGCCTTCGCTGGCAAGCCAGCGCCTACCGTCCGCCGGCAATGCCAGCGCGCTGTCGCGCACTCTTGTACCCAACTGGTTGTGAGCCTCATGAATACCTCGACTGCCAAGCTCCATGTGCAACCGCAGGCGGCATCCCGCAAGCGGCGCCTGGCCAACCCCGGCTGGTTCCTGGTCAGCCCCTCGGTGGCGCTGTTGCTGCTGTGGATGATCGTGCCCCTGGGCATGACCCTGTACTTCTCGCTGATCCGCTACAACCTGCTCTACCCCGGCGAGAATCAGTTCGTCGGCCTGGAAAACTTCAGCTACTTCCTCAGCGACTCAGGTTTCCTCCCCGGGGCCAGCAACACCTTGTTGCTGGTGGGCAGCGTGCTGCTGATCAGCGTGGTGTTCGGGGTGCTGATCAGTGCGCTGCTGGAGGCCAGCGAGTTCTTCGGTCGCGGCCTGGTGCGGGTGCTGCTGATCTCGCCGTTCTTCATCATGCCCACGGTGGGCGCGCTGATCTGGAAGAACCTGATCTTCCACCCGGTGTCGGGGATCCTCGCGGCACTGTGGAAGCTGTTCGGCGCCCAGCCGGTGGACTGGCTGGCTCACTACCCGCTGCTGTCGATCATCATCATCGTCTCCTGGCAGTGGCTGCCGTTCGCCATCCTGATCCTGATGACCGCCATGCAGTCCCTGGACCAGGAACAGAAGGAAGCCGCGCGCCTGGACGGCGCCGGGGCCATCGCGATCTTCTGGCACCTGACCCTGCCCCATCTGGCGCGACCGATCGCCGTGGTGGTGATGATCGAGACGATCTTCCTGCTCTCGGTGTTCGCCGAGATCTTCACCACCACCAATGGCGGGCCGGGCTACGCCTCGACCAACCTGGCCTACCTGATCTACAACCAGGCGCTGTTGCAGTTCGATGTCGGCATGGCTTCCGCCGGCGGGTTGATCGCCGTGCTGATCGCCAATATCGCCGCGATCATCCTGGTGCGGATGATCGGCAAAAACCTGACTGACCAGCCCTGAGGTGCGCGCCATGACCCTGCAACAATCCCGACGCCTGCAAAGCCTGCTGCTGGGCACCCTGGCCTGGGCCATCGCGATCCTGATCTTCTTCCCGATCTTCTGGATGGTGCTGACCAGCTTCAAGAGCGAAATCGACGCCTTCGCTACGCCGCCGCAGTTCATCTTCACCCCGACCCTGGAGAACTACCTGCATATCCAGGAGCGCAGCAACTACGCAAGCTTCGCCTGGAACTCGGTGGTGATTGCCTTCAGTGCCACGGCCCTGAGCCTGCTGATCGCGGTGCCGGCGGCCTACTCCATGGCCTTTTACGAGACCGGCAACACCAAGCGCACCCTGCTGTGGATGCTCTCCACCAAGATGCTGCCGCCGGTGGGCGTGCTGATGCCGATCTACCTGCTGGCCAAGAACTTGGGCCTGCTGGACACGCGGATTGCGCTGATCGTGATCTACACCCTGATCAACCTGCCGATCGTGGTGTGGATGGTTTACACCTACTTCAAGGACATTCCCCGGGACATCCTCGAAGCCGCCCGCCTGGACGGTGCAACCCTGGTCCAGGAGATGCTCCGGGTGCTGTTGCCGATCGCCAAGGGCGGCCTGGCGTCCACCGCACTGCTGTCGCTGATCCTGTGCTGGAACGAGGCCTTCTGGTCGCTGAACCTGACGTCTGCCAATGCCGCCCCGCTGACCGCGCTGGTCGCCTCCTACTCCAGTCCCGAAGGTTTGTTCTGGGCCAAGCTCTCGGCGGTCTCGACCCTGGCCTGCGCGCCGATCCTGATCTTCGGCTGGTTCAGCCAGAAGCAGCTGGTGCGTGGCCTGTCCTTTGGCGCGGTGAAGTAATCATTGAAATCCGGAGAGATTCCATGGCTCATTTGAAAATCCACAATCTGCAAAAAGGCTTCGAAGGTTTCTCCATCATCAAGGGCATCGACCTTGAGGTGCACGACAAGGAGTTCGTGGTCTTCGTCGGCCCTTCGGGCTGCGGCAAATCCACCTTGCTGCGGCTGATCGCCGGGCTGGAGGAAGTCAGCGGCGGCAGCATCGAGCTGGACGGCCGCGACATCACCGAAGTCAGCCCGGCCAAGCGCGACCTGGCCATGGTGTTCCAGACCTACGCCCTGTATCCGCACATGAGCGTGCGCAAGAACATGTCCTTTGCCCTGGACCTGGCCGGAGTCGACAAGCATCTGGTGCAGAAAAAAGTCGAGGAAGCGGCGCGCATCCTCGAACTCGGGCCGATGCTTGAACGCAAACCCAAGCAGCTCTCCGGCGGTCAACGCCAGCGGGTCGCCATCGGCCGGGCGATCGTGCGCAATCCGAAGATCTTCCTGTTCGACGAACCGCTGTCCAACCTCGACGCCGCCTTGCGGGTGCAGATGCGTCTGGAGCTGGCGCGCCTGCACAAGGAGTTGCAGGCGACCATGATCTACGTGACCCACGACCAGGTGGAAGCCATGACCCTGGCCGACAAGGTGGTGGTGCTCAACGGTGGCCGGATCGAGCAAGTGGGTTCGCCCCTGGAGCTCTACCACCACCCCGCCAACCTGTTTGTCGCAGGGTTTCTCGGCACGCCGAAGATGGGCTTTCTCCAGGGTAATGTCAGCCAGATGGACGGCCAGGGCTGTGAGATCCAACTGGCGGCCGGGGCGCGCTTGCGCCTGGCGCAGAGCAGCCCGCAGCTCAAGCCTGGCAGCCCGGTGACCCTGGGCATTCGCCCTGAGCACCTGGAACTGGGGGAGCCAGGCCCCGGCAGCCTGCAAGTCACCGCCGACGTTGCCGAACGCCTGGGCAGCGATACCTTCTGCCACGTCCTGAGCGCCACCGGCGAAGCGCTGACCCTGCGCATCCGCGGCGATCTGGCGAGCCGCTACGGCGAGTCGCTGAACCTGCGGCTGGCCCCCGAGCACTGTCATTTATTCGATGCCGAAGGTGTCGCCGTCCCCCGTTCGCTGCGCGCCGCCGCCTGATCCCCGAGAGCATTCCGCATGAAACTCAATCGCTTCAATCTCAGCCAGCTGCCGCCCCAAGTGAACATCCCCAGCTACACCGCCGCCGACACCCGCCAAGGCATCGTGCACATCGGCGTCGGTGGTTTTCACCGCGCCCACCAGGCCTGGTACACCGATGCCTTGATGAACCAGGGCCAGGGCCTGGACTGGAGCATCTGCGGGGCCGGCCTGCGCCCCGACGACCGCCGTACCCGGGACGACCTGGCGGGCCAGGACTATCTGTACACCCTGCTCGAGCTGGGTGACGGCGAGACCCACGAAGTGCGGGTGATCGGCGCCATCAGTGAAATGCTGCTGGCCGAGGACGGTGCCCAGGCGCTGATCGACAAACTCGCCAGCCCGCAGATCCGCATCGTCTCCCTGACCATTACCGAGGGTGGCTACTGCATCGACGACAGCACCGGCGAGTTCATGCTCCATCTGTCGCAGATCCAGCACGATCTGGCCCATCCCCAGCAACCACGCACCGTGTTCGGTTTCCTTTGCGCGGCCCTGGCCAAGCGCCGGGCAGAGGGGACTCCCGCGTTTACCCTGATGTCCTGCGATAACCTGCCGCACAACGGCGCGGTGACCCGCAAGGCGCTGCTGGCCTTTGCCGCACGGCGCGATGCCGACCTGCATGACTGGATCGCCAGCCAGGTGAGCTTTCCCAATGCCATGGTCGACCGCATCACCCCCATGACCAGCACCAGCCACCGCCTGCAGCTGCACGACCAGCACGGCATCGACGATGCCTGGCCGGTGGTCTGCGAACCGTTCGCGCAGTGGGTCCTGGAGGACAAGTTCGTCAATGGCCGTCCCGCCTGGGAACAGGTCGGCGTGCAATTCACCGACGACGTCACGCCCTATGAGGAGATGAAGATCAAGCTGCTCAACGGTAGCCACCTGGCGTTGACCTACCTGGGCTTTCTCAAGGGCTACCGCTTCGTCCACGAAACCATGAACGACCCGTTGTTCGTTGCCTATATGCGCGCCTACATGGACCTGGACGTGACCCCGCAACTGGCCCCCGTGCCGGGCATCGACTTGAGCGCGTACAAGAACACCCTGGTCCAGCGTTTTTCCAACCAGGCGATCGCCGACCAACTGGAGCGCGTGTGCAGCGACGGTTCATCGAAACTGCCAAAATTCACCGTGCCGACCCTCCGCCGCCTGATCGCCGACGGCCGTGATCTAGAGCGCGCGGCGCTGGTGGTGGCGGCCTGGGCCCTGTACCTCAAGGGCGTCGATGAAAACGGCGCGAGCTACCGGATCCCCGATCCCCGGGCCGAGTTCTGCCAGGCCCTGGTAGCGGATGACACCTTGCTGAGCCAACGACTGCTGGGGGTAGAAGAAATCTTCGGCCCGACGATTGCCCGCTCCACCGCGTTCGTCGATGCCTTCGAGCGCTGCTTCAACAGCTTGCGCGAGCACGGTGTCAGCGCGACCTTGCAGCAGGTGCTGGCCCGATGATGAGCACGCCAGCGCTGTACCTCGGTATCGATTGCGGTACCCAGGGCACCAAGGCCCTGATTCTCGACAGCCAGAGCGGTGAAGTCCTGGGTCACGGCAGCGCGCCCCACAGCCTGATCAGCGACGCCAACGGCCGCCGAGAACAGGACCCCGCGCAATGGCTGCAAGCCTGCATCACCGCCACTCACCAGGCACTGCACGCCAGCGGCGTCGATGGCCAACAGATTCTCGGTGTCGGCGTTGCCGGCCAGCAGCACGGCCTGGTGCTGCTGGATGATCAAGGCCAGGCGATGCGCCCGGCAAAGCTCTGGTGCGACACCGAGACCGTCGGGCAAAACCAGCGCTTGCTGGATTACCTGGGGGGTGAGCAAGGCTCCCTGGATCGCCTGGGCATCGCCATCGCCCCCGGCTACACCCTGTCGAAACTGCTCTGGACCCAGGAACAGCATCCGCTGCTGTTCCAACGCATCGCGCACATCCTGCTGCCCCACGATTACCTCAACTTCTGGCTCACCGGGCGCAGTTGCAGCGAATACGGCGACGCCTCCGGTACCGGTTACTTCAATATTCGCAGCCGTGACTGGGACCGTGCCCTGCTGACCCACATCGACCCTGGCGGAGGCCTGGAAAATGCTTTGCCGGAATTGCTCCAGGCCCACCAGCCGGTGGGCCGGGTGCTGCCGCAGATCGCTAGGCAACTGGGCATCAATCCCCGCGCAATGGTGGCCAGTGGCGGTGGCGACAACATGCTGGGGGCCATCGGCACCGGCAACATCGAGCCCGGCATCATCACCATGAGCCTGGGCTCGTCCGGTACGGTCTACGCCTACGCCGCGCAACCGCCTGTCAGCCCCCAGGCCGGGGTGGCAAGTTTCTGCTCCTCAAGCGGCGGCTGGTTGCCATTGATCTGCACCATGAACCTGACCAACGCCACCCGCCTGGTGCGCGAATTGCTGGCGCTCGACCTGGAGACCTTCAATCAACGGGCCGCCCAGGCCCCCATCGGCGCCGAAGGCCTGTGCCTGCTGCCGTTTTTCAACGGCGAGCGGGTTCCCGCCCTGCCCCATGCCCGGTGCAGCCTGCTGGGCATGACCCTGGATAACCTGACCCAGGCCAACCTGTGCCGTGCGGTACTGGAAGGCACCACCTTCGGTTTGCGCTACGGTCTCGACCTGCTGCGCGCGGGTGGGCTGCAGAGCCAGAGCATCCGCCTGATTGGCGGCGGGGCAAAAAGTCCGCTGTGGCGGCAGATGGTCGCCGATATCATGCATACCCCAGTGATCTGTCCCCGCGAGGTCGAAGCCGCGGCACTCGGGGCGGCGATCCAGGCCGCCTGGTGCCATGGTCGCCAGGCGGATCCGGCCTTGAGCCTGGGGCAACTCTGCGAGCGCTGCGTGCACCTTGATCCAGGCAGTGAAACCTGGCCCCGAGCCGAACACGTGAGCGCCTACGGGCCGCTGTATGAAAGCTATCGACAGCATCTGGCAACCCTTTGAAGAGCGAATGACTATGTATCTGGTTTGTGGCGAGGCACTGTTCGATTTTTTCAGCGTGGATCAGGCAAGTAACCGGGCCAATACCCTGAACTTCCAGGCGCTGGCCGGCGGATCACCGTTCAACGTGGCAGTGGGATTGCGCCGACTGGGCATCGACGTTGCGCTGTTGGCCGGGCTGTCCCGGGATTACCTGGGACAGCGCCTGCGCCAGGTGCTGGAAACCGAGGGCGTGAATACCGACTACCTGCGCGAGTTCGACGCGCCCACCACCCTGGCGATGGTCGCGGTTGGGGCCGACGGCTCGCCCCACTACAGCTTTCGTGGCGAAGGCTGCGCCGACCGCCTGCTCTTGGAAGCGCACCTGCCGGTGCTGGATCAGCGAGTACGCGGGCTGCACATCGGCTCCTTCTCCCTGGTGGTGCAACCGATCGCCGATACCTTGCTGGCCCTGGTCCGTCGCGAGCGCGGCCGGCGCTTGATCAGCCTCGATCCCAATGTACGGCTCAACCCGCAGCCGGATATCCAACTGTGGCGCCAACGCATTGGGGAGCTTGTGAAGCATGCCGACCTGATCAAGGTCAGCGATGAAGACCTGGCCCAGTTGTACCCGGGACAGGCGCCTGAAGCGCTGATCCAGGGTTGGCTGGAGCACAGTGCCAAGCTGGTGTTCCTGACCCGGGGCAGCCATGAGCGCGACCGTTTTCAGTCGCGCTCATGGCAGTTGGTCGGTAGCCGCGCAAAAAGTCACGGTGGCCGACACGGTGGGCGCCGGCGACACCTTCCAGGCGGCGTTGATTGCCTGGTTGACCGAACACCGCCTGGATTCGGCCCAGGGCCTGGACCGCTTGAGCCGCGAGCAGATCGACGCCCAGTTGCGATTCGCCGTGGGCGCCGCGGCCCTGACCTGCACCCAGACCGGCCCCGAACTGCCCTACCGCCACCAGCTGTAGGCTCGGCGGCACAGTGTCACGCGGGCCGGCAGAAAGGCCCGCAAAACGTGCACCGATGCCAGCAGCGCCTTGGTTGGCAAGCCTACGCCCACAACCGCCGGGGACAATCGCAACCGCGCAACAGTCGGCTTGCCGGTAAAGGCCGGCAGGATCAGAGGATCGAAAAGTTGTAGCTGACGATCAGGCGGGTCTCGTCCATGTCACGGGCAATTTTCTGGTAGTTGCTGCGGTAGCTGGCGTTGCGCAGGCGCAGGCTGACGTCCTTGAAAGTGCCACTCTGCACCACGTACTTGAGCTCGCTGTCACGCTCCCACTCGCGGCCTTCGCGCAGGCTGCCCGGGACCTTGATGTGGTCGCCGCTGACGTAACGGGTGAGGAAGCTCAGGCCATTGAGGCCAATGGCCTTGAAGTCGTAGTCATAGCGCAATTGCCAGGAGCGTTCCTGGATCGCGGCAAAGTCGTTTACCTGGACGTAGTTCACCAGGTACGGGTTGCTGCCATCCAGGTACGGCATCGAGTTATCACCGTACATACGCTGCCAGCCGGCGCTGAACACGTGCCCGCCAAGGCTATAGCCGAGCATGCTGCTCAGGGCCCGGTTGTCGATGCTGCCTGCTCGCTCGGCGCCGCTGTCGGCGCTCTTGAACAGGCGCAGGTCAGCTTTCAGTACGCCAGGCCCCAACGGTTGGTTCGCCAGCAAACCGACAAAATGCTGACGGTAGATGTCTTGCAGTTCGGCGTAGTGGTACTGGCCGCTCAGGCGGTCGTTGAACTTGTAGTCCGCGCCGTAGGTGTCGAAGTGGTCCGCGGTGGTATTGCAGGCATAGCGCTTGTTCTTGCAATGCACACGGATGTCCTGGGCATCGGTGGAATCCCGGGCGGTGTATTGGTCCAGGCGCGCGGCGGTCAAGGTCAGGTCCTTGATCTCCCTGGAGGTCAGTACCGCGCCATTGAACATGGTCGGCAGCAGGCGCCCGTCGTTGTACTTGAGCAATGGCAAATCCGGCAATTGCGCGCCGTACTTGAGGACGCTCTGCGACACCCTGATCTTGGCGGTCAGGCCCAGTTTGGCGTACTGATCCGCCGAACCTCGCGGGTCGTGCCCGCTGGACGGCAGCAGGCCGCTGTTGCTGCGATCAGGGCTGGAGTCCAGCTTGACCCCCAGCATCCCCAAGGCGTCCAGGCCAAAACCCACGGTGCCTTCGGTGTAGCCCGATTGCAGGTTGAGAATCAAACCCTGGGCCGACTCCTCGCGCTTGGAAGCTCCCTGCTCGGTGTTGCTGTGACCGTCACGAAAGTCCCGATTGAAGTAGACCGTACGCGACTCCAGCTTGGCGCTGGCGTCCTCGAAGAAGCCTCCGGCATTGGCCAGGGGGGTAAAACCCGAGCACAGGACGGCAGCTCCGAGGCCCAGCAACGGGCACGGTTTGAGTAAAGGGAAAGGGGGACGCATGAACAGGCTCCAGCAGAAAATCAGTGACGCGAGGTAAAGAATGACCCAGGGGAAATTCACCCTGCGAATCAGCGATCACAGGTTGAATTGATTGAATCAATGAAGGCCGACAATGATGGCAGATGGCCCCGGCCGTCCCAACCCGACTTTAGTCTGACTCGCGGGTCGAAAAATCCGCACCATCAGCACTCGATTCAACGTGGGCATAACCGTGGATAAACTGATCAATTCCGCCAATTTTCAACCCGGCAGAAAGCGTCAATAAAGCTGTCCGACTGATCAGGAAACACATCGGCAATACCTGTTCTCTTCTCGATAATGGCCAAAAAGCATCAACCTTTTGTCTTAGATTGCTACCGCTTGTCGGATTTATTGTTTTTTTTGAACAAGCAAACAAGTATTTGACAGTTTCTATGACGACCATCATCAATAGGTATAACTAGTTGTTTTATAAGGTATTTATATTTTTAATAAAATAAATAATACGCCTGCGTCATTTATGTAACACCGACAAACGTCAATTAAACGTCTCAACCCTATGGTAGTGTCAAAAAAAGAACGCAGTAGCGGCTATGTGTCGCATGCGGTTTTCCGGAAGGTGAGCTACGCCCTCACCCCACACTCATCATGGACGAGGTCGTTCCCTTGGAAGTCAGCGTTTTTGGTACTGGCTATGTCGGTCTGGTACAAGCAGTAGCTCTCGCCGATGTCGGGCACAACGTGGTCTGCGTCGATATCGACAGCCACAAGATCGCCCAGCTGCAACGTTCTATTCCACCGATTCACGAACCGGGCCTGACGACCCTGATTGAAGAGAATCAAAAAGCCGGTCGACTGCACTTCACCACCCAGGCCAGCGATGCCGTAGGCCATGGCCAAGTGATCTTCATTGCCGTCGGCACCCCCTCCAATGAAGACGGTTCTGCGGACCTCGACCATGTCTTGGCGGTGGCCCGGCTCATTGCCTGCCTGATGTCCAGCGACAAAACCCTGGTGATCAAATCCACGGTGCCGGTGGGTACTGCTGACCTGGTGGTCGAGACTGTTGCCGAACAACTGGCGGACCTGGGCAAGTCCCAGCTGCGGGTGCATGTGGTCTCCAATCCGGAGTTCCTCAAGGAAGGCTCGGCAGTCGCCGACTGCATGCGTCCGGACCGGATCATCGTTGGCTGTGCCCACGACCTGCCCCGCCAGCAATTGACTGAGTTGTACGCACCGTTCAACCACAACCATGACCGCTTGATGTTCATGGATAACCGCAGCGCCGAACTGGTCAAGTACGCGGCCAACGCGATGCTTGCCACCCGCATCAGCTTCATGAACGAGATGGCCAACCTGGCAGAGCGCCTGGGCGTGGACATCAACGCCGTGCGCAAGGGCATCGGCGCCGACCCGCGCATCGGTTATCACTTCATCTACCCCGGTGCCGGTTTCGGTGGCTCGTGTTTCCCCAAGGACCTGCGAGCGTTGATCCACACCGCAGAAAGCCACGGGCTGGAGCCGCACATGCTCAAGACCGTGCGCGACGTCAACGAACAGCAGCGCCATGTGCTGTTTCGCAAGCTCAAGGCACACCTGGGGGACAACCTCCAAGGCAAGGTCATTGCGCTCTGGGGCCTGGCCTTCAAACCCAACACCGACGACATGCGCGAAGCCACCAGCCGCTACCTGATGCAAGCGCTGTGGGAAGCCGGGGCCAAGGTGCATGCCTACGACCCGGAAGCCATGACCGAATGCCGGCGCCTGTACGGCTATCGCGACGACCTGCTGCTGTGCGCTACCCGCGACGACACCCTGC
The DNA here is from genome assembly GCF_009908285.1 of Pseudomonas sp. Fl4BN1. Taxonomy (GTDB): domain Bacteria; phylum Pseudomonadota; class Gammaproteobacteria; order Pseudomonadales; family Pseudomonadaceae; genus Aquipseudomonas. The sequence goes on along the minus strand of NZ_JAAARM010000003.1, from coordinate 269,144 downwards.
AAGGTGCCGACGCCCTGGTGATCTGCACCGAATGGAAAGCCTTTCGCGTGGTGGACTTCAAGATGCTGCGCGACTCGCTCAAGGATCGCCTGATTGTTGACGGTCGCAACCTCTATAGCCCGCAACAAGCTGCGGACGCCGGCCTGCACTACCTGAGCATCGGTCTGCCGTATCGCGTTCCGGAGGCGCTCGACGCATGAATATCCTGATCACCGGGGCCGCCGGTTTCATCGGCGCCCATACCGCACTGCGTTTGCTCAAGGATGGGCATCAGGTCACCGGGCTGGATAATTTCAACGACTACTACGACCCCCAGCTCAAGCGCGACCGAGTGCGCTGGGTGGAGCAGCAAGTGGGGCACTTCCCCCTGCAACGCCTGGACCTGGCCGACAGCGAGGGCCTGGAACGGCTGTTCGCCGAAGTCCGCCCGCAGGTGGTGATCAACCTCGCCGCCCAGGCCGGAGTGCGCTACTCCCTGGAGAATCCCAAGGCCTACCTGGACAGCAACCTCAGCGGCTTTCTCAACCTGCTGGAGATGTGCCGGCGCTACCCGGTAGAGCACCTGATCTACGCCTCTTCCAGCTCGGTGTACGGCGCCAACCAGCAGACCCCGTACAAGGTCAGCGACAACGTCGACCACCCGTTGTCGCTGTACGCGGCGAGCAAGAAAGCCAATGAACTGATGGCCCACAGCTACAGCCATCTGTTCGGCGTGCCGGCCACCGGCCTGCGCTTCTTTACCGTGTACGGCCCCTGGGGCCGGCCGGACATGTCGCCGATCCTGTTTGCCGATGCGATCAGCCAGGGCCGACCGCTGAAGTTGTTCAACTACGGCATGCACCAGCGCGACTTCACCTACATCGACGACATCGTCGAATCCCTGGCACGCCTGCTGGGCAAGCCGCCGGTGCGCGATCCGCTGTGGAACCGCGAACAGCCAGACCCGTCCACCAGCATGGCGCCCTGGCGCCTGTTCAACATCGGTGGCCAGCGCCCAGTGGAGCTCAAGGACTACGTGGCGACCCTGGAAAAACTCCTCGGCCGTCAGGCTCAGGTGGATTACCTGCCCCTGCAACCCGGGGACGTACTCAACACCTGCGCCGATGTCAGCGCCCTGGAAAACCTCACCGGTTTCGGGCCACAGGTGCCGCTGGAGGAAGGCTTGCGCAGCTTTGTCCAATGGTACTTGAGCTACTACCAACGCGGCGCGTCCTGAACCGACGCCCCGCCCCTGCGCGTTTCCCCCCAACCTTTTGCAATGGATGTACTTCCGGTGGATATGGAAAGACCCTTCTCATCGCCTGCAACCGAGGTGCCGGCCCCTGCTCGCATCGACCGGCGCAACGATCCGTTCCGGCGCAAGGTCCAGGCCGCCATCGACCTGCAGCACCATGGCTGGATCACCGGCCGCGACGGCGGTCGCTCCTGGACCCTGTCACGCAGCAAGCGCCTGACCTCGGCGCTGCTGGCGGCGCTGTTGCTGGTGCTGTTGTCGCCACTGCTGCTGGTGGTGGCGCTACTGATCAAGTTCACCAGCCCCGGCCCGGTGTTCTTTGTGCAGCTGCGTACCGGCTTTCGTGGCCGGCGCTTCGGCATGTACAAATTTCGCACCATGGTGGTCAACGCCGAGGCCTTGAAGGACTCGGTGCGCCACCTGAACAAGCACGGCCCGGACTCGGTGGACTTCAAGATCGACCGCGATCCACGGATCACCGGGATTGGCGGTTTCCTGCGCCGCACCAGCCTCGACGAACTGCCGAACCTGATCAACGTGGTGCTCGGCCAAATGCGCATCGTCGGTCCGCGCCCTACCTCGTTCCATGCCCAGACCTACAAGGCACACCACCTCGGCCGGCTGAGCATCTACCCCGGGATCACCGGGCTGTGGCAGGTGTCCGGGCGCAGCGACGTGGATTTCGACGGTCGGGTAACCCTCGACATGACGTACATCTTCCAGCAGAGCCCCTGGCTCGACCTGAAGATCCTGATCAAAACCCCCTTCAAGGTCCTCAATGGCCACGGAGCAAGTTGAAATGGCGGCAGCAACCTTTGCCAGTCTGAATATCCAGAGCCCCAGCGAAAGCAACCTGGCGGTGACCGTGCTCGACCAGGAGCTGCGGGTGATCCTGCTCACGGCGGCCAATCGCAACAGCGGCATCACCAGCAGCAGCCTGAGCATGGCCAACGAACTGGCGCGCACCAGCCGCGGCCGGGTGTTGCTGGTGGACACCAGCCTCTCGGAAAACAGCCTGACCCGGCGCCTCGACCTGGATGACCGTGCGGGTTTTCTCGACCTGGCCCTGGCTGACACTCCGCCGACCCTGGCCTTCTGCATCGAAAGCCGCGACGAATTGAACTTCGACTTCCTGCCCCTGGGCCGGCGCCAGCAATACGCCGAGCGCCTGACCCCGCAATTGCTGCGCGAAGTGTTGCAGAGCCTGGCCAAGGAATACCGCTTCGTGATCATCGATGGCGACCCGGTGTACAGCAGCGGCGACATCCTCACCTTGAGCACTCAGGTGGATGGCGTGGTGCTGGTGGTACGCAGCGAGGAAACCCGCTGGGAAGTGGCCCAGGCCGCGGCGCAGCGCTTGATCCAGGCCGAAGCGAAATTGATCGGCAGTGTGTTCAACGCCCGCAAGTACTACATGCCCAAGTGGGTTTATGACCGTCTCTGACCGGCACAAGGAACGTGTAACCATGAACAAACCCATACTTTCCCTGCTGAGCCTGTCGCTGCTGGTGGCCCTGGGTGGCTGCATCAACCGCGAGCCGCAGCAGATGCCAGTGCAGATTCTCAGTGCCGCGGCCGATCAGGCCCAGCTCACTGAAGTCATGCCCATCGAACAGGTGCTGCGCCCGCAGGACGTGCTCGATGTGATCTTCCACATCGGCACCACCAGCCAGAGCCGCTATCTGGTGCAGCCTGGTGATCAGGTCGACGTGAGCTTCCTCACCGCCCCGGAACTGGGGGGCAGCAAGCTGGTATTGCCCGACGGCAGCATCGACATGCCCTACGTGGGCAATATCCAGGTTGCCGGGCTATCGGCGGAACAGGCGCGCCAGGTTCTGGAGACGCAGTACGCCAAGGTCTTGAAGAAGCCGCAGATCACCTTCTCGATTTCCCACGCCATGGCTCAGCTGGACAATCTGCGCACCAGCCTGACCAACCCCGCTACCGGCCTGAGCCGCGAGATCGTCGTGGGTTCCGACGGCCGCGCCAGTTTCCCGCTGCTGGGCAGCCTGTCCTTGCAGGGCAAGAGCCTGAGCGAGCTGCAGAGCCTGATCAACCAGCGCTACGCCAAGGAAGTGGGAGCAGTGAGCGTCGATGTACTGCTCAAGACCACCGCCGCCAACGAAGTGTTCGTCATGGGCGAAGTCGGCCAGCCGGGAGCCTACCCGATCCGCCGGCCGATCTCGGTGCTCGAGGCCCTGACCCTGGCCAAGGGCGCCGGACCCACCGCGCGCCTGGACTCGGTGGTGATCATGCGGCGCAAGGGCAACCAGGTCGAAGCGCGGGTCTATGACGCCGATGCGGCGCTGGACGGCAAGGCCTTGCAGTTCGCCTACCTGCAGCCGGACGACATGCTCTACGTACCCAAGACCCGCCTGGCCAAGGCCGGGGCCCTGAGCAAGCAGCTGGCTGACGTGATCATGTTCCAGGGTGTCGGGTTCAGCTTCGGCTACCGCGTCGACAACAAAGAAACGAAAAATAACTGAGCCCCCTCTTGATGACCAAGATCGAAAACTACCTGCACGAGTTCCTGCTCGTGTTCTTTGTCAATCGACGCCTGATCAAACGGGTGTTCCTGGGCTTCGCGCTGATCGCCCTGCTACTGCCGCTGGTGCTCAAGCAGAGCTTCGAGGTCACTGCCGAAGTGATTGTGCAGTCCAAGAAGCTGTCGCAGACCGACGCCAACACCATGCTCACCCCGGACTCCGACAAGTTCATCCCGCCGTCGCTGGCGGACATGGAGACCGAGAGCAATATCCTGCGTTCGCCGACCCTGATCCGCACCACCATCGACCAGCTGCGCCGCGAGGGCCAGTTCGGTGGCAGCGAGGGCCTGTTGAGCAAGCTGATCGTCAAGCCGATCAAGAACGGCCTGATCGATCCGCTGCGCAATCATGTGATCAATCCCGTGCGCGGCTTCTTCGGGCTGGCCGTGGATCCGGTGCGCGACACCAGTCTGGATGCCTTCACCGACCAGGCGGTCAAGGACCTGAAGATCGGCACCCTGCCCGGCTCCAACGTGATCTCGGTGGTCTACAGCAGCCCGAATGCCGCCGAAGGCACGCGCTTCGTCGAGCGCCTGCTGGCCAACTACCTGAAGAATCGCCAGGACCTGCAATCCAACGAACTGCCCGAAGCCTTCTACGAACAGAAAAAGGCTCAGTACCAGTCGCGCCTGGATGACCTGGAAGGCAAACGCCAGGCCCTGCTGGAAGCGGCCCATGCCTCCGACCCCAAGGAAGAAATCACCTTCCGCCTGAACGCCATCAACACTGAAGAGCAGTCCCTCAACGGCTACCGCGACCAGGCCCTGGAGAACCAGCGCCGCCTGGACTACCTGCAGAAGAACCTGGCGGCTGCGCGCAAGGCCAACCTGACCGACTACACCTTCCCCTTCGCCTTTGCCAACACCGTGGACAACGTTGCCTACGAAGACCGCGAGATCAAGCAACTGGGCGAGCAGCTGACCAACCTGGTGACCCAGTTCGGCACCACGGCCGACACCTACCGGGCCGACAGCGTACCGATGCAGCAGCAGCGCGAGCAGATCGTGCGGGCCCGGGCGCAGTTCCTCAAGGTGGTGGAAAACCGCGTGCGCGAGCGCAGCAGCGACCTGCAGATCACCCAGTCGGTGATTGCCCAGAAGAGTGCGCGGATCAACGAGTACAAGACCCGGGTACGCGACCTGCAGGAAGTGCTGAGCAAACTGCGTCAGCTGGACACCGAAATCGATGCCTTGCACAAAGCCTTCTTCACCTACACCCAGCGCTACGAAGAAAGCCGCGGCGAACGCCTGATCAGCGGTGAACTGTCCAACGCGCGGGTTCTCAGCCAGCCCTATGAACCCAGCGAAGCGGCGTTCCCCAAACCGATGCTGATCATTCCCCTGGGCCTGCTCACCGGCCTGCTGCTGGCCATCGCCCTGGGCTATGTCTACGAGTTCTTCGACCACCGCTTCAAGCACCCGGCCCAGGTCAGCGATCACCTCGGCCTGCCGGTGCTGATGGTGCTCAACGCGGTTGAAGAGCAGCAGGTCAATCCCTATCCACGCTGGACCTGGCGCTGGGCCTGGTATTGGGCCAAACAGTGAACGACCTGAGCCGGGCCGTGCAGCCCATCGTGCACCTGATCCACAGCGGCGGCTTCTATGGTGCCGAACGCATGCTGCTGGATCACTGCCTGGTCACGCCGGGGCAGCACCGGGTGGTGTTCCTCAACGCTCCGGCAACACTGCTGGAACGTTTTGCCAAGGCCGGTGTGCCAAGCCACAACTGCCAGTGCTTGAAAGAGTTGCTGGCTCACCTGCGGCACCAGCCTGGGCTGCTCAACGCCCACAACTTCAAGGCCCAGGTGTTCGCCTGGGTTTGCGCCCGGCGCCTGCACCTGCCCCTGGTGCTGACCCAGCACGGTTTCACCCCGCGCAGCCTGAAACAGAAGCTCTACACCTGGATCAGCCTGCGCCTGTGCCGCAGCCGCCAGGTACGCCGGGTGGCCTGCGTGGCCCAGAGCATTGCCCAGTTGCACGTGCAGGCGGGCGTGGCCGAGGCCAAGCTGCGGGTGATCCCCAACGGCCTGCCGGAGCCCAAGCTGACCCTGCCGGCGAGCACCGATGGCCCGCCGCTGCGCGAGCCCGAAGTGCGCCGCGACGAGGCCGAACCCCTGGTGGGTTTTGTCGGCCGCTTGAGCGCGGAAAAAGGCCCGGACCTGTTCCTCGATGCGCTGATTGCCCTGTGCCACCAGCGCCCCGGGCTCAAGGCCGTGCTGCTGGGCGACGGCGAGCAGAACCAGGCCTTGCGCCAACGTATCGAAGACGCCGGGCTGGCGTTGCGGATCCTGTTGCCGGGTTATCAGAACGACATGCAGCCCTGGCTCAAGCGCCTCAACGTATTGGTGCTCAGCTCACGCACCGAGGGCACGCCGATGATCCTCCTGGAAGCCATGCAGGCCGGCACCCCAGTGGTGGCCTTTGCCGTGGGCGGCATTCCCGATGTGCTGCAACACCGGCACAACGGCCTCTTGGCCAAGCCCCTGGACAGTGCCGAGCTGGAACGCCGCATCGGCGAGCTGCTGGATGATCCGGGCTTGGCCGAGGAACTGGCCGGCGCCGCCCGTGTTACCCAGCGCAAGTACTATCACCTGCCCACCCTGGCCCGCAGCTGGGATGAGCTGTACCGCGTCGCCAGAGAGGCCACCCCGGTATGATCGCCGCCCCGTTCCTCGGACTTCTGTTGGGCCTGGCCAGCTTGCTGCTGCTTGCCAGCCCGTGGCCGTTTCTCGCGCCGCTGGTGGTGGTCGGGTTATTTGGCCTGGCCGTGCTGTATCGCCGCCCAGGCTGGGGCCTGCTGGGGATTTGTGCCCTGGTGCCCTTCGAGGGCCTGTTCAAGGACAGCGCGTTTTCCGGGGCCAAGCTGCTGGGCGCCTCGCTGATCCTGATCATGCTGTTCAAGCTGCTGTTGCGGCAGATCCCCGAAACCCGCTTGCGCAGCAATCTGTGGCGGGCCCTCGGGCCGTTCCTGCTGTGCCTGCTGCTGAGCCTGATGTACAGCGAGAATCTGCTGGTGTCCCTGGACAACCTGCGGGAGCTGGCGGTGGGCCTGGTGCTGTTTTTCGTCACCCTGCTGATCGCCCGCGAGATCAACCTGTTGATGCTCTGCCGGCTGTTGGCGGTGAGCGTGGCAATCACTTGCGTGATCGCGTTGATTTCCGCCAAGTACCAGGTGGGTGGCCGGGCTATCGGCCTGTTGCAGGACGCCAACTATTTCGCCCTGTTGATCGCCATGGCGGTACCACCGGCGATCTTCCTTGCCTTGCGCTCGCCCTACTGGCCGGTGCGGCTGTTCTGGGTCGGCATCAGCCTGACCCTGATGGCCGGCATGACCAAGACCGACTCGCGCTCCGGCCTGCTGGTGGTGCTGTTCACTATCGCCATCGGCGCCTGGCACTACCGCGACCGGCTCAAGGGCCTGCGACCCAAGCACCTGGGGTTCGCCATGTTCGCCGTGGCGATCGTCGTGCCCCTGGGGATTGCCGCACTGCCGGCGGACTATGTGGCACGGATCAAGTCCCTGGGCATGCTCAAGTCCGGTGCCCACTCGGAAGACACCTCTCTGGGCCGGCGCACCTCCTACCTGGTAGTGGGTGGCCAGATGATCCGAGAAAACCCGCTGCTGGGCTCGGGCCTGGGCACCTTCCCGATTCATTACGCACAGACCGGTTTTGCCAGCAGCTTCTCGGAAAACATGAACGAGCCGGACCTGTTCCGCCGGGCCCACAACACCTACCTGGAACTGTTCAGCGAACTGGGGATTCCCGGCGGCCTGAGCTTTGTGGTGCTGATGCTCATGGGCCTGCGCAATTTCGAGCGGGCACGCCAGGGGTTTCTCGCCCGTGATCAGCGCGAGCAGGCCGATATCGCCACCCACCTGGGCTTGAGCCTGCTGGCCATGGCGGTGTTCCTGCTGTTTCTCAGCGCGCCGAACCACAAGTACCTGTGGATCTTCCTGGCCCTGTCCAGCGTGCTCCGGTTGCAGGCCGAAGAAGCCCCGGCGCGCCGTGCCCCGACCTGATCGGTAGTCCCTGAGCCTCCCTCCTGCGCCGCTTGCGAGCGGCGCCAGGCGGTATGGCCAACACCGAGCAAGGCCGAAAAAACAGCGCCGAGACAAGGCGTCCATGACAACAACGCAATCTGGCCAAGGGAGGCAAAGATGCAAAGGATCAGCGTGATAGTGCCCATGTACAACGAGGTACGTCACATCACCCGGACCCTGGACAGCGTGCTCCGCGCGGCCAGGGCTGCCGCCGTCGACTGCGAATTGATCGTGGTCGACAACGGTTCCACCGACCAGGGGCCGCAACAGGCCCAGGCGCTGGGCGCGCGGGTCCTGCTCTGCCCGGGGATCAGCATCGGGGCCTTGCGCAATCGCGGAGCGGCCGTCGCCACTGGCGATTGCCTGGCATTTCTCGATGCGGATATCGAGGTCCCCGAGAACTGGCTGCAACTCTGGCAACAGGCCTTGGCCGAACAACGCGCCGAGGTCTTCGCTCTGGACTGCGCAGCGCCTGCCAGCGCTCCCTGGTTCGCCAGGGCCTGGCAACGTCGCAGTCTGGCCGGCGGCCAGCAAGCCCGCCTGCTGCACTGGATGCCTACGCCCAATCTGTGCCTGCAGCGGGTCTGGTTCGAACGTGTCGGCGGCTTTGACGAGCAACTGCGCACTGGCGAAGACAAGGACTTTGGCTTGCGCCTGCACGCTGCCGGCGCCCGCCAACTGAGCCAGCCGCAACCCCAGGTGCTGCATTGGGGGTTCGAGGGCAGTTGGGGCGAATGGGCCGGCAAGGAGCGCTGGCGCCAGGGCAGCCATGTGCAACTGCTAAAGGGCAGTGGCCTCAACCTGCGTTTGCTGCGTTTTCCCCTGTTGTGCCTGGCCTGTGCGGCACTCAGCCTGCTGGCCCTGCTCGGCCTGCTGCTGGGGCGTCCGGCCCTGACCGCGCTGTGCCTGTTGCTGGGGGGGCTGGTGCCCCTGGTCCTGGCCCTGCGCCAAGGCCTGCGTCAGCGTGATCCGCTGTTTGTCCTGCAACTCTGGGTCCTGCACTGGGTGCGTCTGCACCTGGGGGCCGTGGCACTGATTCAGGGTCTGTTCAACCGTTCTGCTGTGAGGCCTGACCGTGGCTAAAATAATTTTCTGGCTGTGCCTGTTACTGCCCTTCTATGCCTGGGTTGGTTATCCGCTGCTGTTGGCCCTGCTGAGCCTGTTCGTCAAACCGCGACCGCAGGAACCAGGCCCGCCCCTGTCGGTCAGCGTGATCATTGCCGCGCATAACGAAGGCCCGCACATCGAACACAAGCTGCGCACCCTGCTGCAACAGGATTACCCGGCCAGCGACCTGCAGATCATCCTCGCCAGCGACGGCTCCAGTGACGACACCGTGGCCACCGCCCTGGGCGTACGCGATTCGCGGATCGTGGTCCTCGACCTGCCCAGAGTGGGCAAGGCCGGGGCCCTGAACGCCGCCGTGGAGCTGGCGCGCAACGACATCCTGGTGTTCACCGACGCCGACAACCAGTGGTCCACCGATACCCTGGGCAAACTCTTGGCGCCCCTGGCCGATCCGCAGGTCGGGGCCTGCGGCGGGCACATGATCATCCCCAACCCGGGGCACAACCTGAGCCTGGGAGACAGCCTGTACCGGCATTACGAGGCCTGGTTGCGCCAGGCGGAAAACCGTACCGGCTGCATGGTTTCCGCCGACGGCGCATTGCTGGCCCTGCGCCGCGAGCTGTTCCAGCGGATTCCCGCCGAGGTCAACGATGACTTCTTCATCAGCACCTGCGCCCCGGTGGCCGGCAAGCGCATTGTCTATGTCGAAGAGGCCCAGGTACTCGACCAGGGCGTCGACGAAGCCGGCAAGCAATACCGCCGGCGCCTGCGGGTCACCGTCGGCGGCCTGCAGAGCCTGGCCCAGCGGCGCGAGCTGATGAACCCGTTGCGCCACGGCGCCTACGCCATTGCCCTGATCAGCCACAAACTGATACGCCGCCTGGCCCCGGTGTTGTTGCTGCCGCTGCTGCTCAGCAGCCTGTGGCTGTGGAACGCCGGAGCCTTCTACAGCCTGAGCCTGATCGCCCAGGTGCTGGGTTACGGTGCCGGGGTGCTGGGGCTGCTGGACAGTCGCGGGCGCCTGCCCAAGGTGTTTCGTCTCGCCGGCTTCGTGCTGGTGACCCTGGCCGGCATGAGCATGGGCCTCTGGCAGTTTCTCCGCGGGCGGCGTTATGCCCTGTGGAACCCACAACAGAACCGCTGACATGAACTTCAAACAATCCCTCAAGCGCCTGCTCGGCAGCGCCTACCTGCACAGCCTCGGCCGCGCCCGCCTGAGCGACGCCGGGGTGGTGCTGATGCTGCACCGGGTACTGGCCGACTCCACCGCCGCGCGCAAGCCCCACCGGGCTCCGTTGTGCGTTGGCCAGGATCATTTCGAGCATCTGCTGCGCTGGTTGCGGCGGCATTTCGACTGTGTGCCGCTGCAGCACTTGCTGGAGTATCCCGGTGGCGATCGGCCGCGAGTGGCACTGACTTTCGACGATGGCTGGCGCGACAATGCCGAGGTCGCCTATCCGCTGCTGGAGCGTTACGAGGTGCCGGCGAGCATCTTCCTGTCCACCGATTTCATCGGCAGCCAGCAAGGTTTCTGGTGGGAATCGATTGGCGAAACCCTGTGGCAGCACGGCGCCAGCCCCGCAGCACAGCCGCTGCTGGTGCAGTTGCGGGCGCTGCAACTGACGCCCCCGCCCAGCTTGCTGCAAACCGACGACAGCGACGCTCGCAGCCGAGCACTCGGGGGCTTTTTGCAATGCCTGAAAAACCTGGCTCCCGAGACCCTGCAAGCCCTGGCCGACAGTTGCCCCGCCGCCAGTGCCCCCCACAGCCTGGACTGGGCCCAGGTCGAGCGCCTGGAACGCTCTGGGCTGGTGCGCTTTGGCCCCCACGGCGCCAGTCACGGCATCCTCACCCGCCTTGACGGCCCAGCGTTGCGCAGCGACCTGCACCGTTCCCACGCGGCCTTGCAGGAACACTGCCAGGCGCCACTGGGGGTGTATTGCTACCCCAATGGCGATCACAGCCCCGAGGTGCGCGCAGCAGTCGCCGAGCTGGGCTATCGCTACGCCCTGGGCACGCGCCCCGGCTTGATCGAGGCCGACGGCAATCCGCTGCTGGCCTTGCCGCGCATCGATGTCAGCCACGCCAGCGCCGGGCGCCCGGGCCTGCTGGCCTGGCGCTTGCTGCAGGGAGCGCGGGCATGAAGCGCGGCAGCTACCTCTGGCACCTGGCCCTGAGCATGGGCACGCGGCTGGCGATGATCGGCCTGCGATTACTGCGCAACGTGTTGCTGGCACGCCTGCTGGGGCCCGCCGATCGCGGCCTGTTCGCCCTGCTCAGCACCTTGCCGGACCTGATCGCCGCGCTCACCAGTGGCGGCCTCAACACCGCTGTCGGTTATGAGGCGGCGCGCCAGCGGCCCATGGGGCTGTTGCTGACCCAGGTGCTGATCTACGGCTGCCTGCTGGCCGGCTTGCTGACCCTGGCCGGCCTGGCCGTGAGCAACACCTTGGGCAGCCAGTGGGAGATCAGCCTGCAACTGGGGGACCTGGCCTGGCTGTTGTTGCTGGCGGTGCCGATCACTGTGCTCAAGAGCGGCTTGCTGACCCTGCACAACGCCGATGGCCGGGTCGAAGCCTTCAATGCCCTGCGCCTGCTGGAATCCCTGGTGCCGCTGCTGTTGTTCGTCGGCCTGTGGTGGATCTGGCGCGACCAGCCGCTGTCCGCCGCACTCATCAGTTGGCTGGGCGGCACCGTGTTGGTGGTGGTGGTCGGCTGGTGCTGGTTGGCGCGTTTTCATGATTTGCGCCTGCGCTGGCAGGCCGGGGAACAAGGCAAGCTGCTGCGCTACAGCGCCCAGAGCCATCCTGGGGTGCTGTCCCAGCAACTGATGCTGCGTTCGGACTACCTGTTTATCGGTGCCCTGCTCGATCCGGCCGCCCTGGGCTGGTATGCCATGGCCAGTGCCGCCGCCGAGCTGTTGCTGATCATTCCCGAGGCAGTGACCACACCCTTGATGAAGCGCCTGCTACAACAGGGGGCCGGCATCGAGCAACTCACCGCCCTGGCCCTGCGCCTGACTGCCACGGTCATGCTCGGCGCCTGCCTGTGCATGGCGCTGATCGGCCAGTGGCTGATCGTCACCCTATTCGGCGCCGAATACGCCCCGGCGTACAGCGCGCTGCTGGCCCTGCTGCCGGGGCTGTTCGGCCTGTGCTACGCGAGCATCCTGCGCCTGGACCTGCTGGGCAAGCAGCGTCCTGGGGCCCTGTCATTGCTGTTGGCCGGCGGTGCCCTGCTGAACCTGGCGCTCAACGCCGTATTGATCCCGCACCTGGGCATCGTCGGCGCCGGCCTGGCCTCGTCCATCGCCTACCTGGCGGTGAGCCTGGTGATGCTTGGCCTGTATTGCCACCTCAGTGGTGTGGCCTGGTACCGCACCCTGATCCTGCTACCTGGAGACATTGTCTACGTGCGTCACTTATTGCGTCCTAAGGAAAAGGCCTGATGAAACCCTGCTCCCTGCTCGCCCTGATGCTGATCTCAGCGGCTTCATCCCTGCACGCGGAGCCCATGCAATGGGCGGATATCCGCGACGGCAGCCTGTATCTGCAGGCCGCTGCCGCAGACACCCTGCAATTGCGCTGGAGCCCGGCCTGGCAAAGCGATGCCAACCAGGAACAGCTGTACCTGCTGGGCCCCGACGGCCAGTTGCTGCAACAGTTGGAAATCCGCGCCGATCAACCTTATGGCCAACGGGAAGTCCAGCTGCCGGCCGCCCAGGGTGACTATCGGCTGCAAGTCCCGGGCTACAGCTTCCGTAACTTCAAGGTCAACCACGACAGCGCCACTCGCGGCCAATTCGAACCAGCCAAGGTACATTTCAGTGCCGACGTCCCCAGCGGCGTCGAGCTGTACTTTCGCGTGGCGGCTGGCGAGCAGGCGGTGCTGGCAGGCAAGTATTACGGCGGCGTCAGTGTGCTCCAGGCTTCACGCCTGAGTGACGGCCAACTGGTCCGGCTCAAGCTGGTGGAGCACCCGCAGTACGGGCAGTTCGACCAGGCCGCCTTGCCGGTGGCCCAGCAGGACGAAGTCTGGCGCTTGTCGCTGGGCGGTTCGGGCAAGGTCGGGTTCTGGCTCGACGGCACCGCCAACCTGTTCGCCCAGGACCTGCGCCAACTGCACCCGCTGCAGTGGGCACCGAGCCGGGTCGAGCTGACCCTCAAGCCCCAGGTACGCGGCCCCAGCCCGCACCTGGGGATCGCCCTGCCCTATGCCGAACCCCCGCAGTCGACGTTCGAATTGCTGCGGGCCCTGGGTCCGCGGTCCGCCAACTTCTACAGCTTCGTCGATGTGATCAAGCAAGAGCCGCAGCGGGAAATCGCCTTCCGTCGGTTGTACCGCGAGACGTTCAAGATCGACCGCGACATCACCTTGCTCGCGGGCACCGGCCGCCAGGCAGTGCTGGAGGCCGGCAGCCAGACCTTTGCCGGACTCGATGCCTGGCTGGCCGACAGCGTCCAGTTGGGTAACCAGGGCTTGCACTACCTGGCATTCGCCGACGAGCCCAACCTCAACTACCCGAGCTACGCGGTGTTTGCCGCGTATTTTGCGCGGATGCTGGAACACACCAAGGCCAACCCTGACGCCCGTGCCGCGGGTGTACGCATTGCCATGCCGGTGAGCTCGCGCTTGCTCGATGGACCCTTCCGGGTCGGTGCCGGGCAACGCCGGGGCATCGACTGGGCCCGGCAATTGCTGGCCGAGCACGGCGCCGATATCGATGCCCTGGCCTGGCACGAGTGGATGGTTCGCGATCTGCTGGCCACCCGCCGTTATCGCGCCAGCGTGCGCGCCGCAGCCGACCTGGTGGGGCTGGACGAGCACGGCCGGCCGCGCAAGGCACTGTTGCTGAGCCAGACCAATATCTCCAGCGGCCCGGACCTCAGCCCCTATCAGCAAGACACCCACTACGCCGCCCTGTGGTGGGCCTCGGTGGTGATCAACGCTTCCCAGGACGGCCTGCTGGACATGCTCAACTGGTTCCAGGCCGCCGACGAGCCCGAGTACCCCAAGGGCATGCTGTCCCAGCAAGATGCCCAGCGCTTCAGCCTGAAGCCGGTGGCACGGGCCCAGCAGTTCATCCAGCAGCATTGGCTGGGCGAAGTGCAGAGCCTCGATAACCCGGCGTTCGAGGTGGATGCCCTGGCCCTGCGCGACGGCCCGCGCCACAGCCTGTTGGGCGTGGCCAAGACGCCCCGTGCCTACACCATTGACCTGGCAGGTGCACTGGATATCTGCCAGTCGAACCCGAGCCTCGAACTGCTGGGCCCCGATGGCCGCAGCCGCGCTGCAGCGGTGCAGTGCAGCGATGGCCGGGCGCAGTTCCAACTGCCCGCTGAAACCCTGTTTGCCTTGACCTGGAAAACCCTATGAATCGCTTGACCGGCCTGTTGGCCAAAATCCGCCGCAAGGGCCTGCGCGGCAGCCTGCGGGTGTTCTGCGAACGGTTCTTTTTCTACCACTGGGAACTGCTGACCCTGGAGCGTTCCCTGACCCTGCCGGTGCCCTGCCCCATCAACCCCAGCCGCTGGCCCCAGGTGCGTATCACCACCGACCTGCTGCCGGCTTTCGACAAGTACTTCAAGGCCCAGCTGCCAGCCATTCGCGGCCTGCTGAACAAGGGCAGCCGCGGCAGCGCGCACCTGGATGAAGACGGTAACGTGATGATGATGGTCTGGGTCAGCGAGCGCGATTACTACGACGACCAGTTGTACCGCTGCTGGATGCGCATGCCGCCAGGCTGCCTGTACCAGTTCGCCGGTGAATGTGCGCCGCCGTTTCGCGGTTCGGGGGTGGTGATCCTGGCGCAGAAGATGCTCTGGGACGAGTACCGTGAGCGTGGTTTCAAGGCCACCCGGGCCTTGGTCAATGTGCGCAACGAAGCCGCGCTGAAAATGCACATGCGCCTGGGTTTTCAGGAGATCGGTGAGTCCTTGCACGTCTATTGCCTGCTGCGGTGCCTGCATTTCCATCGCCGCCGCCCCTATCACCAGACCCGCCTGCATCATCTGCGCCGGGGGCGCCTGGCCCAGCATCCGGTCTCTTCCAGCCAGACTGATAAGGACCTCTCGTGAGCTTTCGGTGGCAATGGTGCGCAAGCCTTGCGGCAGCAGATTTCCCCGTGGCGGCCTATGAACAGCTGCGCCAACGCTGCGTTGACGCCACGCCCTTCAACCGCCTGAGCTGGTTGCAGGGTGCCGAACAGGCGCTCGATGGCCGACAACACTTGCAGATTCTGCTGGGCTGGCAAGATCAGCAACTGCTGCTCTGCCTGCCACTGATCCGCGGCCGCGAGCGCAAGGCCGGACTGCCCCTGCAGGTGGTACGCCATTTGGGCCACCCCCTGAGTGACCGCCTGGCGCTGCTGGTCGCAGACCCGGCGCAAAGCGCGATGCCCGAGGCGTTGCAGGAAATCCGCCGGCAGATGCCCCACGACCTGCTGCAGTTCCACGAACTGGTCAATGCCGCCAGCCTGCTCGCGCCTTGGCGTCGGGCCAGTTGGTACAGCGAGCAATCCTTGAGCTGTCGCGCGCCGGAACACTTGATCGTCGACAGCGACCGTGGGGAAGCCAGTGGCACTTTGCGCTATGAACTGCGGCGAGCGAAGAAACGCTGCGGGGAAATCGATGCCCGAGTGGTGCGCATGGCGCCCGAGGCAGATGGCATCGATAGTGTTCTGCAGAGGCTCAGTGAGGTGGAACAGGCCAGTTGGAAAGGCGCCGACGGCCTGGGGATTTTCTCCGGAGAACAACGCCAGCAATGGATGCAGACGGCGTTGCGCGGGCTGGCCGCCGAGGGCTGCGTGCGGGTGGTGATGCTCGAACATCAGGGGCACTGCATCAGCTATCGTCTCGGCCTGCTGGAGCGCGGTCGCCTGTATGACTACAACATCGCCTTCTTGGCCGAGCACGCCAACCTCGGCAGTGGCCGGTTGCTGCTGGACGAGTGGATTCGCTGGGGGCTGGACGAAGGCTGGCAGTGGGTGGATGCCTCTCGGGTCAGCCTCAGTCGCTCCAGCCACCAGTTGCATGAACGCATGAGCGGCCTGGTGGAGCACCAGCGCTGGAGCTTTTACTCCTGGCGCCCCCTGGGCCTGCTGGCGGGCGTCGCCGAACGCCTCTGGCAATACCTCAAACCTCGCCTCAAAGCCTGGCGCGAACGCCGCCAGGCCGGCACTGCACAAGGGGCTCACCGATGAACTACACCCTGTCCGTTCCACGCGTGCACCGGGTCATCGTCAATGCTGACGACTTCGGTCTCGACCTGGACTACAACCAACTGACCCTGCGCGCCTTCAAGCGTGGGGTGATCAGTTCCGCCACCCTGATGGCCAACATGCCGGCCTTCGAGGATGCCTGCCGCCTGGCCCACGAACATGCCTTGCTGGGGCGCATCGGCTTGCACTTCAACCTGACCTATGGCGAGCCACTGAGCCCGGCGATCCGCACCCAGCCGTTGTTTTGCGACGCCAAGGGGCAGTTCGATCTCAACCTGCCGCGCTCGGCCTTGCGCCTTTCGGCCCCCGCGAGCGAAGCCGTCAGGCAGGAGCTGCAGGCCCAGTGGCAACGCTGTGTTGATCAGGGGCTGCGCCCCAGCCATATCGACTCGCACCAGCACGTGCACAATATCTGGCCGATTGGCGTGATCGTTGCGCGCTTTGCCGCCCAGCAGGGTGTGCCGGTGCGCCTGGCTCGCAATCTCGGCGGCAATATCGGCCCGCTCAAGCGACTGTTCAAAAGCTCGCTGAACCGGCGGATTTGCGGGTTATCGGGATTTGGCATGATCACGGTATGCACGCCCAAGGACCTGCTGGACGGATTTCGTCCCGAGGGCGTGGTGGAAGTGGTGGCCCATCCGACGCAATTGGCCGATGGCGATTTTGGCGACGACTACCTGCCGCCGGAGCAGTCACTGGAGCAACTGCTGAACATGGCCCTGCCCAGGCATCAGCGGATTGCCTACAGTGAACGGTGAAGCGCGAGTGGGAAAGCGGGCGCGATAGTCAGGATAATCATTAGCTCCCTACTGACTTAATCGGCGGTTAATCCTGCAGGTCAACAGTGTCCTCGACCGCGCTAACTCAGATCTTTCTGATGCGCTGCGCGGCAAGTTCTACGCCTGATGGGCGCTGAACTGACGTTCAGTCTGTAGAGGAGAAGCGCCATGAACCTGCGTATCGGCTTGACCGCTGTCCTGCTGCTCAGTGCCGCCAGCGGCCTGGCCCAGGCGGACAGCACCACAGCTGTGCCCTATCACTATGGAATGCCTGTGCACGTGGCCAAGGTGATCTCGATGAGCGAACCTGAAACCCAGGATTGCAAAGTGATCACCGCCGACATGAAGTACATCGACAATGCCGGCAAGCCCGAGGAGATCACCTACCGCAAGCTGTCGGACGCCTGCAGCAATCAGAATTGAGGCACGAAGTGCAGTATTGAGTCTGGCGAGGGAAGCGCTTCCCTCGCCATGGTGGCACCCTCAATGAGCCCGTTTGAGGGCCGTGACATGCCCCGGGTTGTGGGCCAGGTCGTAACGTAATTCAGCAATCAGTTCATTGATTTCACGGCAGCCATTGAGGTGCGCGGCGTCGATGCCGGTCACCACCAGGTCGACCCGGTCGGTCTCATGGTCACCGAAGACTTTCACTGTCATCGACAGGTCAGGGCTCAGGGTGCATTGGCAACGTTTGGGCAGGAAACTGCTTTCAATGATGTTGCGCAGTTCCAGGGTAGATAAAAACATGGCGACTCTCTCCTTTTTTCGAGACGGCCAATCAATTGGCAAACAGCTTCACAGCACTGACGTCCGTGTTCGGTAGTGATCCGGCTCGGTCCTGATAGTCCTTGCAGACAGAGCCAAGTCACAGACTAAGCCGCTTTTACGCCCTTGCTAAATTCGATTTCGCTCTGAGTACCGGGCTTTTGGACCTGAATCGGCGATCGCCGGCAAAGGCCGCAGCCGGCTCCCTCTATCTGCCTGCAAACGGTGATTTTCAGGGCCTTGCTCAGCGCGGTCTGAACGTTCTGGAGCAGGAAGCGTGCCTGGATCGACGTTGCGTCGCCGCCTGTCAAATCAACGCCTTGGCAATTCCGAGCCATACCAGGTGCAAGAAACAGCCTTGACCACCTTGCAACATATCCGGTGATATAGGCGGGTTTGCATGGGCGCTTTCGCGCCCTGCAGAATGCCCGGGTTGGGTTTAACCTTCGGCTCCAGCCAAACGGCTGGATGCCCTGCTCAACAAGCCAGGAGGCGTTATGCGTCTGATCCCCCTTTCCACTGCAATTGTGCTTTCGATCCTGTCGGTGTCGGCCTTGGCCGCCAAGCTTGAAGACACCGCGCCCTACCCCAAGGCCGAAGACGGCTTCACCCGCCAGGTAATCCACCTGCCCAAACAGCCCCATGAAGATCGCTACAAGGTCGAGATCCTCGCCGGCAAGATCCTCACCGTGGACTGCAACCAGCAGCGCCTGGGTGGCAACCTGGAAGAGAAGAACCTCGAAGGCTGGGGCTACCCCTACTACCGCCTGGAAAAAGTCAGCGGGCCTATGAGCACGCTGATGGCCTGCCCCGACGGCAAGACCCGCAAGGATTTCGTAGCAGTGATCGGTGAAGGCTTTGTCCTGCGCTACAACAGCAAACTGCCCATCGTGATCTATGCCCCCAAGGACGTCGAGGTGCGCTATCGCCTGTGGAGCGCCAGCGACAAGGTCGAGCCCGCCCGTCAGGAATAATCCGCCGTCATTACCAGGAGCACTGTCCTTGATTACTTGCCACGTCAAATATGTGATCGATCCTTACCAGTTGGCCGAGTTCGAAGCCTATTCCAAGGCCTGGATCGCGGTCGTCCGGCGCTTGGGCGGCACTCACCATGGTTATTTCCTGCCATCCGAGGGCGCCAGCAATATTGCCTACTGCCTGTTCAGCTTTGCGTCACTGGCAGATTACGAAGCCTATCGCCAGGCGGCCTTGACCGATGCCGAAAGCGTGGCCCTGGTGGCCTCGGTGGTGGAGAAGAAGTTCATCCTCAACTACGAGCGCAGCTTCATGCGCCCCCTGTTGTCCTGAGGCCCGTCGCAGCCGGCAAGCCGAGCGCCGGCTACAAGGGGGGGCACAGCGCCGCACGCTCGACCACATGGCGCAGGCTGTCGAAGTTGATGTTGGCTCCCGAGTCGATGGCCACCAAGGTCTGCCCAGTGGCCCCGCTTTGCGCCACGTACTCCTTGATTCCGGCCACCGCCAACGCTCCCGAAGGCTCGGTGATCGAGCGGGTGTCATCGTAGATGTCCTTGATCGCAGCACACAGTTGGTCATTGCTGACGCTGATCACCTGGTCCACGTGGTGCCGGCAGATCTCGAAACCATGCTCGCCGATCTGCGCCACCGCAACGCCGTCGGCAAAGGTGCCCACTGTCGGCAAGATCACCCGCTCCCCGGCCGCCAGCGCTTGCTGCAGGCAATTGGAGTGCTCGGATTCGACGCCAATGATACGGACCTCTGGCCGCAGGTATTTGACGTAGGCGGCAATCCCGGCGATCAGCCCGCCACCGCCCACCGGGACGAAGATCGCGTCCAGCGCTCCCTGCTGCTGACGCAGGATCTCCATGGCCACGGTGCCTTGCCCGGCAATCACCAGCGGATCGTCAAAAGGAGAGACGAAAGTCCCGCCCGAGCTCTGCGCAAGGCTCAGGGCATGGGCCAGGGCAAAGGGGAAGCTTTCGCCATGCAGGATCGCCTCGGCGCCTCGGCTGCGCACGCCCAACACCTTGAGCCCGGGAGTGCTGGCGGGCATCACGATGGTCGCCTTGATGCCCAGTTCACGCGCCGCCAAGGCCACTCCCTGTGCGTGATTGCCAGCGGACGCGGTGATCACTCCGCGTTGTCTTTGCTCATCACCAAGCTGTGCCAGGCGGTTGTAGGCACCGCGGATCTTGAAGGAAAAGGTCGGCTGCAGGTCTTCGCGCTTGAGCAAGACCTGGTTGCCCAACCGTTGCGACAGCGCCGGTGCCACCTGCAGGGGCGTGCAGATCGCCAGGTCATACACCGGCGCGGCAAGAATCATCTTCACATAGCGCGCCAGCAAGGCCATGTCGGCGCTGGGTGGGGCCATGCTGGCAAAACGACTGAGTGGACTCATGGTGGATCTCCTGGCGGTGTTCAAAGCCCGGGAGACAGAGAGAAAAAACCCGCCTCCAGGGCGGGTTGGGTGCAGTCGTCAGCAAGCCCGCCAATAAGGAATGGCGGTAATAATGCTTGGCTGGGAACGCAAGGATGGAAAACTCATGGCTGGAAATTAACCAATCCGGATGGCGGCTGCAAGCACCAGGCAACGGGTTTTTCTGTTGCTGCGTGAAGCTTGCCACTTGAGCCGGCATATACGAAACATATATGCTTCGTATATTTCCTCAAGAGAGCCGCAATCAACATGGGCATCGTCAAGATCTCCGATGAACTGCACGAGCAGATCCGTGTGGCCAGTGCCGCGATGGATCGCTCAATCAACGCCCAGGCCGAGTTCTGGATGAAGATTGGCCTCTTGGCCGAGCTCAATCCGCACCTGGCCTATAACGACCTGATCAATGGGTTGCTGCTGAACAAGCCTGATCTGCTCCGGGGTCGCCCATGACTCAGGCTCTGATCAAGACCCCGGAGCAACTGGCGCTGATGCGCGAAGCCGGGCGCCTGCTGGCCCAGGTGTTCACCTTTCTCGACGGCTTTGTCGCCCCTGGCCTGTCCACCATGGAACTGGACAGCGCGGTGGAACAGCTGATCCGTCATGAGCTCAAGGCGCGCCCGGCGAGCAAGGGCCAATACAACTACCCCTACTGCATCAACACCTCGATCAACGAGGTGGTGTGCCACGGCATGCCCCACCCCAAGGCGCTGCTCAAGGACGGCGACATCATCAATATCGACATCACCCTGGAGAAGAACGGCTACATCGCCGACTCCAGCAAGATGTACCTGATCGGCAACGTCGGGCCCAAGGCCAGGCGCCTGGTGGACACCACGTTCGAGGCCCTGTGGGCGGCAATCAAGGTGGTGCGCCCGGGGGCCCGGCTGGGCGACATCGGCCATGCCATCCAATCCCTGGCCGAAACCAAAGGCTACAGCGTGGTCCGCGAATACTGCGGCCACGGCATTGGCCGGCAGATGCATGAAGAACCGCAGGTCCTGCATTTCGGGCGGCCCGGCACGGGCCTGGAGTTGCGTGAAGGCATGGTCTTCACCATCGAGCCGATGCTCAACCAGGGCAGCGCCCGGGTGCGTGGACTCAAGGACGGCTGGACCGTGGTTACCCGCGACAACGGGCTCTCCGCCCAGTGGGAACACACCGTGGCGGTGACCCGGGACGGCTTTGAGGTGCTGACCCTGCAGGCGCAATAAACTCCGCACGTTCGTGGCACTGTCGATCCGCAGAGGCACAGCCAGTGTCCGCCAGCCGAGGCACCGCCTGCACGCCGCCAGAGGCTGGTGGATATCCGTGGGTCGACGCCACCTCACCAGGCCTGGCCGCGGCGCTTGAGCTCCAGGCGGCGGACGAACTCCTCCAGCACCAGGGAGTACAGATCGTCCTGCAGGTAGGCGTCTTCGATGCCGGCATCGAGGTTGGGGTTGTCGTTGACCTCGATCACCACCACCTTGTCGCCGGACTGCTTGAGGTCGACTCCGTACAGGCCGTCGCCGATCAGGTTGGCGGTCTTCACTGCCAGTTCCACCACCGCTCGCGGTGCTTCGTGGATCGCCAGGGTACGGCACTCGCCGTTGATGTCCTGGCCCTTGGCCTTGTGGTTGTAGATCTGCCAGTGGCCCTTGGACATGAAGTACTGGCAGGCAAAGATCGGCTTGCGGTTGAGCACGCCAATACGCCAGTCGTACTCGGTGTAGAAAAACTCCTGGGCCAGCAGCAGCACCGAATGTTCGAACAGTTCGGCAGTCGCCTCGAGCAGCGCCTGCTGGCTTTCAACCTTGATCACCCCGCGGGAGAAACAACCGTCTGGAATCTTCAGCACCAGCGGAAAGCCCAGGCGCTCGCCGACCCGTTCGAAGTCTTCCGGTCGCTCCTTGTAGAGGATTTCGGTGGCGGGCATGGCCAACTGATGCCCCTTGAGCAGGTCGCTGAGGTAGACCTTGTTGGTGCAGCGCAGGATCGATGCGGGGTCGTCCATCACCACCAACCCTTCGCTTTCGGCTTTCTTGGCAAAGCGGTAGGTGTGGTTGTCGACGCTGGTGGTTTCGCGGATCAGCAAGGCGTCGTATTCGGCCAGGCGAGAGTAATCCTTCTTCTCGATCAGCTCGACATCGATCCCCAGGCCCTTGCCCACCCGGATAAAACTCTCCAGTGCCCTGGCGTTTGAGGGTGGCAGCGCTTCCTGGGGATCGTGGAGTATCGCCAGGTCATAACGTGCCAGCCGCTTGGAGCGCGGAACACGCCAGACCTTGCGACTGAAACTGTCCAGGGAGTTGGCGAATTGATCTTCCTGGTCTTCGCGCAACTTATGCAGCGCACCAAACTTTACACCTTCGATGTGCCAACTGTTAGTTCGTTTGAAATCAACTAGCAAAATTGGGCAAGGGAACAGTTCAAACAATTGGCGAGCCAATTCTTGCAGCGGCTCGATATGCGTCTTGCCGAAATAGAGCGTCAGGGTAAACCCTTCGGTATCGCTGTACAGGTGATTGCTCAGGGCTTTTTCCAGGGTTTTATCCAGATCGTCCAAGGCCAGTCCGTAGAGCGCCTTGCGGGTCAGTTCACTGATCGTCCGCACCGTTGGAATCACCCGGTGACCCCGGGCTTCCGCCAGCAGCGAGCAGTAGTAGCCGTGCCCCAGGTACTTGTAGCTGCGGCACAGGTTGATCACTTGAAGCCTTTTCCCCGGCTCGCTTTCGCGGCTTTGCTCGAGGTATTCCTGGGCGGTGAGCATGTCTTCGCTGGGGAAGTAGGAGGCCCAGTCTTCCTTGCGCTCGACAATGATGATGACCTGGCTGGAAATCTTATCGACTTGAGTAAAATAACCTGTCGAAGTGATTGTCGCCGGCAAACTTTGCTCGGATACTTCTCGCCAATGACCTTGTACCGCTGACATAAAGTTCGCTCTCGCTGAAGAACCTGACCCTTTCTATTAAGCACGAACTTTTTCCGAAGTCTCGTTCCGTTACGCAACTTTTACGGCGGTTATATGGATCTTGTCTTTCGCACTGCAACCCCAGCCGACCTGCCGGCTTTGGTGAGCCTGGAACAGCAATGCTTCACCAGCGACCGGCTGACGCCACGCAGCTTCCAGTGGATGATCAACCGCGCCCACGGGCAATTGCTGGTGGCCGAACACCAGAAGCGCTTGTTGGGTTATGCCCTGGTGCTGTTTCATCGTGGCACCTCACTGGCGCGCCTGTACTCCATCGCCATTGCCGAGGACGCCCGGGGCCTGGGCCTGGGCAAACGCCTGCTGCAACGGATCGAAGCCTGTGCCCTGGCCCATGACTGCGCTTACCTGCGGCTTGAAGTGCGCAGCGACAACCCGGCGGCAATCGCCTTGTACGAGCGCCATGGTTATCGGCGTTTCGCCCGGATCCACGACTACTACGAGGACCATGCCGATGCCCTGCGCCTGGAGAAACGCATCCTTGAGCACCGCGAGACCCGCAGTATCCGCGTGCCGTACTACCAGCAGACCACCGACTTCACCTGCGGTCCGGCCTGCCTGTTGATGGCCATGGCTGCACTGCAACCATCAAGGCCGCTGGAGCGCCGCGAAGAACTGCAGATCTGGCGTGAAGCCACCACCGTATTCATGACCGCCGGGCATGGCGGCTGCAGCCCCCAGGGACTGGCCCTGTCCGCCTGGCGCCGTGGCTTTGCCGTGCGTCTGCAGGTCAACAGCGCCGGGCCGCTGTTTCTCAACGGCGTGCGCGACGAGCATAAAAAGGACGTCATGCGCCTGGTCCACGACGAGTTCTGCAAGGAATTGGATGCCAGCGAGGTGCAGCAGGTGCTGGGCGGTCCGCTGGACTTGCCGAGGTTATTGGCGCAGGGCGGCCAGCCCCTGGTACTGATCAGCAGCTACCGCCTGACCCGCTCCAAGGCGCCGCACTGGGTGATAGTGACCGACTGCGACGAGGAATTCGTCTACTTGCATGATCCGGATGTCGATCACAGCCAACACCGGCAGCCGATGGACTGCCAGCACCTGCCGGTGAGCCACGGCGAGTTCGACAAGATGTGCAGCTTTGGCAGCAGCAAGCTGCGAGCCGCCGTAATCCTCAGCGTAACGCCGCGCCCATCGTAGGATGCCGGCTTGCCGGCGAAGAGGAGCGCAGCGCTGCAGCCTCCTCGTCGACACCTTCGCTGGCAGCTCAGCTCCCGTGCAAGCCGGCTCCTGCAGGACGGGTTATTCCAGGCCGACCTTGTACAGCACCCCCTGGTCTTCGTCGGTGAGGATATAGAGGTAGCCGTCCGGCCCCTGGCGCACGTCACGAATACGCGCCTTGAGGTCGCCTAGCAGACGCTCTTCATGCTCGACCCGATCGCCATCGAACTGCAGGCGGATCAGCTCGCGGCTGGCCAGGGCGCCAATGAAGACGTTGTGCTGCCAGGGCTTGAAGCGCTCACCGGCATAGAACGCCATGCCGCTGATGCCGGGGGATTTCTCCCAGACATGGTGCGGTGCCACGCTGCCCGGTGCAGTCTGGCCGCCGGCCTCGGGAATTGGCTGGCCGGAATAGTCGATGCCGTGGGTCGCCTGGGGCCAGCCGTAGTTCTTGCCACGTTCGATGATGTTGATCTCGTCACCGCCCTTGGGCCCGTGCTCGTTCTCCCACAAGGTGCCATTCCAGGGGTTGAGCGCCGCTCCCTGGGGGTTGCGATGGCCATAGCTCCAAATCTCCGGGCGCACCCCGGGCTGCCCGACAAAGGGGTTGTCCTCCGGTACCCGACCGTCCGGGTACAGGCGCACAATCTTGCCCTGGAGCTTGTCCAGGTCCTGGGCGGTAGGCCGGTCGTTGTTTTCCCCCAGGGTAATGAACAGGTAGCCATCACGGTCGAACACCAAGCGTGAACCGAAGTGGTTGCCCGTGGACAGCTTCGGCTCCTGGCGGAAGATCACCTGGAAGTCCTTGAGCCCGCTCAGGTCCTCGGCCAGCCGGCCGCGCCCCACCGCGGTGCCGGCGGTGCCCCCTGCGCCACCGCCTTCGGCGTAGGACAGATAGACCATGCGATCCTGTTTGAAGTCCGGTGACAACACCACATCCAGCAAGCCGCCCTGACCATTGGCCCAGACTTGCGGTACCCCGCTCAAGGGCGCCGAAAGCTGGCCTTGCGGGCTGACCAGGCGCAGGTTCCCTGGCCGTTCGGTGACCAGCATGCCTTGACGATCCGGCAGGAAAGCCAGGGCCCAGGGATGGTTCAAGCCGTGTACCAGCGGTGTCAGGCGCACGCTGCCCTGCTCACTGGGATACGACTGGGAGCTGGCGGCCGAAGCCGGCACGGTGCTGCCCAGCACAATGCTGGCGCACAAGGTGGCGAAGAGAGTTTTACCCAGCATGTTCGCTTCCTTTTATCGATCAAGAGATTCCCTGGCAACCGTGTACGAGGCCGCTGCTAGCTTCCCACGCAAGCGCCTCAGCGCCGGTTGCTGTCGTCGTCTCGAGGGTTGTGCACCCGGGGATCGGGGGCTGGTGGCTGGACGCCGCCGCGTGGGTAGCCGTTGCCGATGCCGCCATTTTCCAAGGTCGGTGGTCGGCTGATCGGGGCCGTACCGGGGCCCCGAATACCCGGGTTGCTGGGCTGGGTGCCCTGCATGCTGTTGGGATTGGCTCGGCGAATCGGGTTGCTGTAAGGATCGTTGTTGCCGCTGTTGGGCAGATTTTGTGCCAGCTGCAAGGTGCTGGGGAGCTGGCTGGGCGGGAGCGCTCCAGGGGTAGCGGCCCAGGCTGCGCCGGTGGCCGAACCCAACGCGATGATGGCCGCTAAGCCGCGAACCAGACTGTTCATGACAAGCCTCCTGAGGCGTGACGGGGTATCGAATACGATTCCACGCTACGCCCAGGGTTCGGCTTTGTTAATTAAATAATCCTTCAGAACATGTAACACCCGGTATCTGCAAGGAGCCAGGTGTGCAGTCCACGGGGCTCTTTGCCATGGCGGGCGGCTTGCCGGCGAACAGGCCCTCAAGGCTTGCATCGCCCCCGCGCAGCCATCATTGGCAAGCCAGTTCCTGCAACCGCAGGAACCAACGAGAAAGCCGCGACACTGGCAGTGTCAGATATAGATGAACAACAACAGCAGCGCCGCGAAGATCGCCCACTTTTCCAGGTAGTAACGAGTGCGATTGCGCTTCTTCAGTTCCTTGCCCCGCAGGCGAATCTTGTACAGCTTGGTGAAGGCGCGATTGAGCCCCCCGGTCTTGTCACCGGCGTCATTGGGTGCACCTGCAGCGGACATCACGGTACGGCTGAACCAGCCGTTGAATGCCGCAGCCCAGCGATACTTCATCGGCCGCTCGACGTCGCAGAACAAAATGATGCGGTTCTGCTGCGTGGTGTTTTCCGCGTAGTGGATATAGGTCTCGTCGAACATCACCGCTTCGCCGTCACGCCAGTGATAGCGCTCGCCATCGACCTCGATGAAGCAGCCTTCGTCATTGGGCGTGGACAACCCCAGGTGGTAGCGGTAGGAGCCGGCATACGGGTCGCGGTGACGCACCAGTCTGGAGCCCGGTGGCAACTCGGCGAACATCGCCGCCTTGATCGAACCGATGCTCTGCACCAGTTCGGTAGTACGCGGGCACAGCTTCATCGCTGAAGGATGGCTGTCGCCGTACCACTTCAGGTAGAAGCGTTTCCAGCCGGTCTTGAAGAATGAGTTGAAACCCACATCGTTGTACTGGTCGGAGCGTTTGATCTCACCGGCCTGCAACAGGCTCTGCCCCTCGGCGCGGATCTCTTCCCAGTGCTCTTGCAGCGTGCTCATTTCGGGGAAGTCGGCTGGATCCAGATAAGGCCGGTTGGGGTGCTTGGAAAACAGATAGAGGAAGCAGTTGATGGGGGCCAGAAAGGTTGAGTGATCACTCAGTTGGCGACCCAGTTTATGGCGCACGCGCCCCCGCAGGTGTACGTAGGCAATGGATAGAACGTATACAGCGGCAATGATGAGTTTCACGGAAATGTCACACGTCAGAAGAGAACATGCTGCGCCCCTGAAAGCCCGGAGGGCCAAAGGCAAGTGGCAGCGTCTGCGTTGAAAAAAACGTAATCGGCTACGGTCTTCGTCGCCGACCCGACCCTCGGCGTCTGGCCGTCTGCTGGCATTTTAGCCACAGTTTGTAACCAATGGTTAACTCAAATTTGTGAAAAGCTGTGGTGCTTCTGTAGGAATATGCGTGTATTGCGCCAGGCTTTGATTCAGCTCAATGGAAGTCGCTCGACGGCTCTACCCCGTACTGGCCAGCTGTGTTGGCCGTGATTACCGGGGTATCCTGCACGCCGCTGACCTCCCCCTCTCCCCGGCAAGGATCGCAGAACCGATGGACTTAACACTGAGCCCGACCCTGATCCTGCTACCGGGCATGGACGGCACCGGCAGCCTGTTCGAGCCCTTGCTACAAGCCCTGGACCCGGCTTGGCCGGTACAGATCGTGCGCTACCCCAGCGATCAGCCCCTGGATTACCCGGCCCTGATCGCCCGGGTGATGGCGCAATTACCGACGGATCGGCCTTTTGTCCTGTTGGGCGAATCCTTTTCCGGCCCGGTAGCGGTGAGTGTTGCCGCCAAGTGCCCGAGCGGGTTGATGGGGCTGGTGCTCTGCAGCAGCTTTGTCTGCAATCCACGGCCCGGATTGGCGCCCCTGAGCCCGCTACTCAAGTTCCTGCCGCTGCAGCGCCTACCTTTCTGGCCGATGGACGCCCTGCTGCTGGGTGGTTTTTCCACGCCAACTTTGCGCACAGCGCTGGCCGCCGCGATTGCCCAGGTGCAGCCGCAGGTGTTGCAGGCCCGGCTGCAGGCGGTGATCGCGGTGGATGTACGCCAGGCCCTGGCCACCTTGGAGCTGCCGCTGCTGTACCTGCGCGCCCGTCGCGATCGCCTGGTGCCTTCCTCTGCTTCGGCCCTGGTCCTGCACCTGCGCCAGGATGCCCGAGTCGTGGCCATCGACGCGCCTCATTGCCTGCTCCAGGCCGCGCCTGTCGAGGCTGCGCTGCACTTGCAGCAGTTCATGCAGCGGCTGCTGAACACCAGGGCCGTGGCCAGCGGCGGATCGAGTATCGGCCATCCGAGCTAAATTCCCTGCCAGAGCGTCATACAACTGCTCGTTTACATATGCGACAATGCGCACAAATTCCAACATGCACCCCGCACCTTTTGCTCGGCAACCTGGCCTCGATGCCGGAATGTTGCGCTCGACGTACGCCCGCTGGCTCAGTTCCACACCCAGACCGGCCCGACCTGGAAGGCTCCAGATCGCGCTCTGTGGATTCGGCCCAGCGCTAAATCATTGGTAGGTAAGTAATTGATCTCCACAGCTAACATCACCATGCAGTTCGGCGCCAAGCCGTTGTTCGAGAACGTTTCGGTCAAGTTCAACGGTGGCAACCGTTACGGCCTGATTGGCGCCAACGGTTGCGGCAAGTCGACCTTCATGAAAATCCTCGGTGGCGACCTCGATCCGTCGGGCGGCCAAGTCATGCTGGAGCCGAACGTGCGCCTGGGCAAACTGCGCCAGGACCAGTTCGCTTACGAAGAATTCAGCGTACTCGACACCGTGATCATGGGTCACGAAGAGCTGTGGAAGGTCAAGGCCGAGCGCGATCGCATCTACTCGCTGGCGGAAATGACCGAGGCCGACGGCATGGCCGTTGCTGAACTGGAAACCGACTTCGCTGAAATGGACGGCTACACCGCCGAATCCCGCGCCGGTGAGTTGCTGCTGGGCCTGGGTATCGGCATCGAGCAGCACAACGGCCCGATGAGCGAAGTGTCGCCAGGCTGGAAACTGCGCGTATTGCTGGCCCAGGCGCTGTTTTCCGATCCGGAAGTGTTGCTGCTCGACGAGCCAACCAACCACCTGGACATCAACACCATCCGCTGGCTGGAAAACATCCTCACCCAACGTTCGAGCTTGATGATCATCATCTCTCACGACCGTCACTTCCTGAACAGCGTCTGCACCCACATGGCTGACCTGGACTACGGCGAGCTGCGCCTGTTCCCGGGCAACTACGACGAATACATGACCATGGCGACCCAGTCCCGCGAGCAGTTGCTGTCGGACAACGCCAAGAAGAAAGCCCAGATCTCCGAGCTGCAATCGTTCGTCAGCCGCTTCTCGGCCAACGCCTCGAAAGCCAAGCAGGCCACTTCCCGCGCCAAGGCGATCGACAAGATCCAGCTGGCCGAAGTCAAGCCGTCGAGCCGCGTCAGTCCGTTTATCCGCTTTGACCAGACCAAGAAGCTGCACCGCCAGGCGGTCATCGTCGATCGCATGGCCAAAGGCTTTGACGGCAAGCCGCTGTTCAAGGACTTCAGCTTCCAGGTTGAAGCTGGCGAGCGCGTAGCGATCATCGGCCCGAACGGTATCGGCAAGACCACCCTGCTGCGCACCCTGGTCAACGAACTGACCCCGGACGCAGGCACCGTGAAATGGACCGACGCGGCCGAGGTCGGCTACTACGCCCAGGACCACGCTTCGGACTTCGAAGACGAATCCAACCTGTTCGACTGGATGGGCCGCTGGACCAAGGAAGGCGAACAAGTGGTTCGCGGCACCCTGGGCCGCATGCTGTTCTCCAACGACGAGATCCTCAAGTCGGTCAAGGTGATTTCCGGTGGTGAGCAAGGGCGCATGCTGTTCGGCAAGCTGATCCTGCAAAAGCCCAACGTACTGGTGATGGACGAACCGACCAACCACTTGGACATGGAATCCATCGAGGCGTTGAACCTGGCGCTGGAAAACTACCCGGGCACGCTGATCTTCGTCAGCCACGACCGTGAGTTCGTATCGTCCCTGGCCACCCGCATCATCGAGCTGAGCCCAAGTGGCGTGATCGACTTCAGCGGCACCTACGACGACTACCTGCGCAGCCAGGGTGTGGTGTTCTAAAAGCAGCGGCACGTTTCAAGCTACAAGCGTCAAGGGAAAAGCCCCGTCCAGTGTGACGGGGCTTTTTCGTATGCGCGGTCCTCCCCCTGAACCTTGTACATCGGTCATCGCCGTCACTGGCGGCAAGAGCTGGCTTGCAGGTTTCTCAACCTCGCACGGCATCGGGCAATTGCCACTGCCGGGCCGACAGGGAATAGATCGTTAGCCTGCTTCCTTTTATTTTCATGGCACGCGATGATGCATCTCTCTAACCGCCGCCCGCGAACGAGCCTTCATGCCCGAGCCACAAACGCCCGCTCAAAGTTCCATGGCGATCACCCTGCAGATCGTCTCCATCGTCTTCTATACCTTTATCGCCTTTATCTGCATCGGCCTGCCGATTGCCGTGTTGCCGGGGTATGTGCACGGGCAATTGGGCTTCAGTGCAGTAGTCGCGGGGTTGACCATCGGTTCCCAGTACCTGGCGACCCTGCTCAGCCGGCCCATGGCCGGGCGCATGTCGGACACGGTGGGCACCAAGCGCTCGATCATCTACGGGCTCTTGGGGATCCTGCTCAGCGGTGTGCTGACACTGGTTTCCGGGCTGCTGGAAAGCCTGCCACTGCTGAGCCTGAGCATCCTGCTCGGGGGCCGTGTGCTGTTGGGCGTGGCCCAGGGATTGATCGGAGTCGGCACCATCAGCTGGTGCATGGGCCAGGTCGGTGCCGAACATACTGCACGATCGATTTCCTGGAACGGTATCGCCTCCTACGGCGCCATCGCGATCGGTGCACCGCTTGGGGTGGTGATGGTCGAGCAATACGGTTTTGCTAGCCTCGGCATCGCCCTGTCGAGCCTGGCGCTACTGGCCCTGATACTGATCCGCAACAAACCCTCGGTGCCGGTGATTCGCGGTGAGCGCTTGCCGTTCTGGGCGGTGTTCGGGCGCATCGCGCCCTTCGGTGCCAGCTTGAGCCTGGCCTCCATCGGCTACGGCACCCTGACCACCTTCATTACCCTGTTCTACCTGAGCCGCGGCTGGACTGGCGCCGCTTATTGCCTGACGGTATTCGGGGTGTGCTTTATCTTCTCGCGGTTGCTGTTCATCTCCTGCATCAGCCGTTTTGGGGGGTTTTCCTCGGCGATTGCCTGCATGTGCATCGAGACCCTGGGGCTGATCCTGCTCTGGCTCGCACCCTCCACTGCCTGGGCACTGATCGGCGCCGGGCTTACCGGGTTCGGCCTGTCGCTGGTCTACCCGGCACTGGGGGTGGAAGCCATCAAGCAGGTGCCCAGTAGCAGCCGCGGCGCCGGCTTGAGTGCCTATGCGGTGTTTTTCGATCTGGCGCTGGCGATCGCCGGCCCGTTGATGGGTGCGGTAGCGCTGAACCTGGGGTATTCCTGGATCTTCTTCGGCGCCGCTCTGCTCTCGGTCAGCGGCCTGGGGCTGACCTTGCTGCTCAAGCGCCGGGCCGGCGCCTGAGTCACTGATCCGCGGTCTGCATCCCTGCCCGGCTCGGCCTGCTCAGGGTATGGGCGAAGAACTTTCCAGCTTCGGAAATCAGGTTGCGGTGAATGTCCTCGCGGTCGACGCCATCGGCATCGGTGCACAGGGCCGGCATGGCGGCCATTTGCTCAGCGGTGCACGGCGCCATGAACACAAAGTGCCCGGCACCGGCCAGCAACTTGAAGTCCGGCGCCACCGGCAGCTTGCGCGCCAGGGCGGCGGCGTTCTTGTCCAGGGCCACCAGCTTGTCACCATCACCGCTGTACAGCAGCACCGGCACATGCACCCCGGCCAGGGTATGACGGCCGAACTTCAAGCTCAGGGGCGCCATCAGCATCAGCGCATGCACCCGTGGATCGGCTACTGGCTGCAAGTCGTCGCGGTCGACAATCAGTTCGCCCCGGGTATTGCAGGCATCGCCGTCATCGGGACGCTCCTGGCAGTAGCGCCGCAGCCGGCCCAAGTCCGGCATGGCCCCGGAGAGGATCAAGGCTGTCTCGCCACCGGCGGAGTAACCGATCACCCCCACCTGATCGGCGTCGACAAAAGGTGACAGCATCGGGTCGCCCAGGGTTGCGGTAATGGCTTCGGAGATCTGGATCGGCCGCCCATAGAGGTTGCTCAAGGTCCCCAGGCGGCTGTGATCCTTGGAATTGTCCCCGGGGTGAATCACCGCCACCACGACAAAACCTTTACGTGCCAGGGACGTGGCCAGGTCGTGCAGGGCCAGCGGCGTGCCGGTGTTGCCATGGGACAGCATCAGCATCGGGAAACGGCCGATGGCGATCTTCGCATCCCGGGACGCGGCGATCTGATAACCCTCGAGATTACTGGCATGTTCGATGCCGGTGGACGGATAGAACGCAATTGCGCGCATCGGTTGCAAGTCCAGGGGATCGAGAAAGCTCATCTCATGGAAACCGACGCTCCAGTGCGGGTGTGGCGCAGGTGCGGCCTGCACTGAAATCAGGCTGCTGAGCAGGCAAATCAGTAACATTGCACAAAGACGTTTCATCACTCGCCCACCTTTGCTGCTGGATCGAGAAAGCGCTTTCCCCCAGCCATCCCTTGCCGCCAAGGCCTTGAAGCGGTAACGGCCTGTCACCATGGATGCACAGAAAGGGGGCATTACTCCCTGCTCTGCATAACCTGGGCCAGAAACACTGAAAAACACCAATAAAAAAACTCCGCACCCTGCTCACTTAAAACAGTGAGCAGAGTACAGAGTTTAGTGGTGCTTACCGCGTCTGGAAGCGTCTTTACACAAGTATTACGCGGCAGCGAAGAGCTGTTCGCTGATCTGCACCTGAGCGTCATTCATGGCTTTGCTGCGCATCTCTTCACCGTAGGCCAGGCCGTGGGCACGAACGAATTCGATATCGGTGATGCCGAGGAAGCCGAACAGCACTTTCAGGTAGTCCTCATGGGCAACACCGGTGGCTTGACCGGCGTGCAATCCACCGGAGGTGGAGACCACGATCAGCTTTTTGCCACCGCACAGGCCTTCGGGACCGGCTTCGGTGTAACGGAAGGTCTGGCCAGCGACGGCGATGCGGTCGATCCAGGCCTTGAGCTGGGTCGGGATGGTGAAGTTGTACATCGGCGCAGCCAAGACCACCGCATCGGCATCGAGGAACTCGGCCAGGGTCTGGGCGCTGAGTTCGGCCTCGTGCTTTTGTGCAGCATCACGCAGTTCGGCGGCGGTGCCGGCAGCTACCAGGGTGGCGGCGGAAAAATGATTGATCGCATCGCCGGCCAGGTCACGGTAGGTCACCACGGCGCCCGGCTGCGCGGCCTTCCAGGCTTCAACCACGGTGTGGCTCAGCTGGCGGGAGGCCGAGTTGTCACCAAGAATGCTCGAATCGATATGCAACAGTTTCATCAGGAATCTCCAAGTGAGGACCGCCACTGAGCGATCGGATGCTGGCAATCCTACAGGTGAAACCAATAGCTGATTAGTCAGCATAAATGCGATAGTTCGTCCTATCAGCAGGACAATAGAGCCCTACTCCCATGCAAGACCTCAACGACCTGTATTACTTCGCCAAAGTGGTCGAAGCCGGTGGCTTTGCCGCGGCCGGGCGCCTCCTGGGCATTCCCAAGTCGCGCCTTTCGCGGCGCATTGCCGAACTGGAGGAGCGCCTGAAGGCGCGACTGCTGCAACGCACCACCCGCCAATTGAAGCTGACCGCCGTAGGCGAGCGTTACTTGCGCCACTGCCAGGCAATGCTGCTGGAAGCGGAAATGGCCGACGAAGCCGTGGCCAGCATGGCCAGTGAACCCCGGGGTCGTCTGCGAGTGTCGAGCCCGGTAGGCCTGGCCCATGAGTTGATGACACCCCTGGTGAGTTCCTTCCTGGAGAAGTACCCGCAGGTGCAATTGGAGATGCTGCTGCTCAACCGCCGCGTCGACCTGATCAACGAAGGCATCGATGTGGCCCTGCGGGTACGCGAACAGGGCGATGAGGATCCGCTGCTGGTGAGCCGTCGCCTGCGTCCGGCACAGACGGCGATGGTCGCCACTCCCGCGTTCCTGCGGGACAACCCGGTGGAGCATCCCGAGGACCTGCGGCGCCTGCCGATACTTGGCGCACTGGAAGCCGATCGCCTGGTGCACTTGCGCCTGCTGGACCAACAAGGCAACGCCTGTGAGCTGGCCCTGGAGGCACGCCTGGGTATCGACGATTTCATTGTCCGTCGAGCCTGCGCCCTCGCCGGCCTGGGCTGTACCATGCTGCCGATGCTGTATTGCGAGGAAGAACTGGCCAGCGGTCAGTTGGTCCAGCTACTGCCGCAGTGGTCGTTGCCCGGCGGCTGGCTGCAAGCGGTGTATCCTCACCGCCGGGGGGTGTTGCCGGCCGTACGGGCCTGGATCGAACACCTGAGCGAATCCTTCGAACGCTGTGGAGAACGACTGTTGTGAAAGCCGGAACCCTGAATGAGCAGCAAGTGGCGCAATTCTGCCTGGCCCTGCCAGGTGCGCGGGAAGACTACAAGTGGGGTGGCGTACGAGTCTTCTCGATCGCCGGCAACAAGATGTTCGCCGTGCAGAACCTGCGGGGCGACTCCCTGGCGTTCAAGGTCGATCAGCAACTGTTCCTCGGTCACGTCGATCGGCCGGGCATCGCCCCGGCGCCCTATCTGGCCCGAGCGCACTGGATCATCATGCAAACGCCCTACCCGCTGGGCGCCGAGGAACTCAAGGCGTTGCTGCAGCGCTCCCACCAACTGGTGGCAAGCAAGTTGCCCAAGCGGGTCCAGACCGGCCTCTTGCTCTAGAGCAGCGTCAGCAGGCTGTTCTCCAGGAACAGCCGGTCGATCCAGTACACCTGATGCAGCGCCACGATCAACCAGAACAGAGCCTGGTAGGACACCTTGCGGGTCTTGTGGCGCAGCAGTTGCTGCGCCAGCAAGGCACCGGGCCAGCCACCGGCCAGCTCCAGTGCGTGCAGGACATTCTCCGGGACTCTCTGACCCTCGACCCGGGCTCGGCGCTTGTCGTGCCAATACACCAGGAACGTCAGCAGGCTGACCACGCCATAGGCGGCCAGGGGAATCAGCGAGATCCCCCGCCACCACAGGGACAATGAGCCAAACAGCGGCAGCCCGCACAACAGCACAAACGCCAGCAGCTTGGCCCGTGGATGCTGGATGCGCACGCCGTTGCCAGAGCGCGAATCACCACGCGAGGCCGTCATGACTTGGCCGCCGCCCAGTCGATCCAGCCGAACTGCCAGGTCGCCAGGATCAACAGGCCGAAGGCGATGCGGTACCAGGCGAACGCCGCATAGCTGTGGCTGGCGATGAATTTCAGCAGGCCCTTGACGGCGATCATGGCGAAGATGAAGGCGGTGACAAACCCTATGGCGAACACCGGGAAATCATCGGGCTGGAACAGGTGCCGGTATTTGTAGCCGGAGTACACCGCAGCACCGACCATGGTCGGCATTGCCAGGAAGAACGAGAACTCGGTGGCCGTCTTGCGTGACAGGCCGAACAACAACCCGCCGATAATCGTCGAGCCGGAGCGCGAGGTGCCTGGGATCATCGCCAGGCATTGGGCACAACCGACCTTGAGCGCATCTTTCCAGGTAATTTCATCCACGCTCTCGGCATGCACCTGATGCTGCCGGCGCTCGGCCCAGAGCATGATGATGCCGCCGATCACCAGGGCCGTGGCCACAGTGATGGGATTGAACAGGTAGGCATGGATCAGGTCGGCAAAAATCACCCCCAGCACCACCGCCGGGAAAAAGGCGATCAGCAGGTTGACGGTGAAGCGCCGGGCCTTCGGCTGGGTCGCCAGGCCGCTCACCACCTCGAGGATCTTGCGCCGGAACTCCCAGACTACGGCCAGGATCGCGCCCAATTGAATGATGATGTTGAAGGCTATCGCCCGCTCGCCACCGAAATTCAGCAAGTCGGCCACGATAATCTGGTGCCCGGTGCTGCTGATGGGTAAAAACTCGGTCAGGCCTTCGACAATCCCGAGTATCAATGCTTGTGCGGCGGTCCAAAGATCCATCCATCCCCCATGAGGCTATGCTCCTGGCATGCCTCTTTTTAAGTAGTCAAAGCGTTCACTGCGTCGAGCGCCACCGAGATTTCGGTGCCTGTAAGCTAAACACAAGCCCATGAAAATCCTCTGAAAATTTCAGAAAGATTGAGGTTTTGCGCGAAGCCGCCGAAATCCTAGCAGACAGGCGCAAAACGCGCCGCGATGTTATTGGACTTCCGTAGGGTTGGCGCTCAGAGGCAGGCATGCTTGGATGCTCGCGGCCTTTTATGACAAGAACAAGAATCTGGAGTGACCGGATGATGAATAGCTTACGCAAGATGTCCATCAGTCAGCGCCTGTGGCTGATCCTGATCGTCGCCGTACTGACCCTGGTGACCCTGGGCGTGATGATGCTGCAGCAGATTCATGGCGACCTGTACCAGGCCAAGGCACAGAAAACCCAGCATGTGGTACAGACCGCTGCTGGCGTGCTGAATTACTACCATGGCCTGGAAACCGCCGGCAGCCTGAACCGCGAGCAGGCGCAACAGCAGGCGCTGCAGGTGATTCGCGGGCTGCGCTATAACCAGAGCGACTATTTCTGGATCAACGACCTGACGCCGGTGATGATCATGCACCCGGCCAACCCCAAGCTCGACGGGCAGAACCTGGCGGCCGTCAAGGATCCGGACGGTTTCGAAGTGTTCAACCAGATGGTCAGCCTGGCCAAGGCCAAGGGCGCCGGCATGGTGGACTATCGCTGGCCCAAGCCCGGGGCCGAGCAGCCGGTGCAGAAAACCTCCTATATCCAGCTGTTCCAACCCTGGGGCTGGATCATCGGTTCCGGGGTGTACATCGATGACCTGCAGGAGGAGTTCTATGCCCAGGTCCTGCGCGCCTCCTCCGTCGGCCTGGTGATTGCCCTGCTGATGGCTGGGCTGGTGGTGTTGATCGTGCGCAGTATCGTCAGTCCGCTGCGGGAAACCGTGCACGCCATGGCCAATATTGCCAGCGGCGAAAGCGACCTGACCCGCAGCCTCGACACCCACGGCCAGGATGAAGTCACCGAACTGGCCCGGCACTTCAACGGCTTTACCGCCAAATTGCGTGGGGTGGTGACACAACTGCAAACCAGCGCTGGTGCCCTCGAGCAGTCCTCCAACGAGCTGGGCAGCAATGCCTCCGAGGCTCAGGAGCGCAGCCAGCAGCAATCCCAGCAAATGGAACAGGTGGCCGCTGCCATCAGCCAGGTCACCAGCGGGGTCCAGGACGTGGCGAAGAACGCCGAGCATGCCGCCAGTGAGGTTCGCGAAGCCGAGGCCCAGGCCCAGCAGGGGCAGGTCAATATCGACGGCAGCCTGCAACAGATCGAGCAGTTGTCAGCGACCATCAACCAGGCAGTGGAAGTGATTCGCACCCTGGCGACGGAAAGCACCCAGATCGGCACGGTACTGGAAGTGATCCGCTCGATTGCCGAACAGACCAACCTACTGGCCTTGAATGCTGCCATCGAAGCGGCGCGCGCCGGAGAACAGGGCCGCGGCTTTGCCGTGGTGGCCGATGAGGTGCGCCTGCTGGCCCAGCGGACCCAGCAATCCACCGCAGAAATCCAGGGCATGATCGAACGCCTGCAGAACCACTCGGAAGCCGCGGTCAAGGTCATCGGCGACAGCAGCCGCGCCTCGCAATTGACCATCGAACAGGCCGGGCTTGCCGGCGCCAGCCTCAATGCCATCGGCCAGGCCCTGCGCACCCTCAATGGTTTGAACGCGTCGATTGCCAGCGCCACCATGCAGCAGGCCCATGTGGTGGAGGACATCAATCACAATGTCAGTCAGGCCGCGGGACTGTCCCAGGGCACCGCGTTGGCGGCCCAGCACTCCAGTGTCGCCAGCCGTCATCTCAAGGAGCTGTCCGAGCAGCTCAATGGCCTGCTCCGGCAGTTCCGCGTCTGAGCCAAGGGTCCCGGGCTAACGCCCGGGGCCCAGTCTGGGTACAATCCGCCCCCTCCTCTATTTCCCCCAAGGAATCGCCATGTCCGGGCTTGAACTGTTTGCCGCTGCCCTCGGCGTTATCGCCGTCTGGCTAACGGTCAAGCAGAACCCCTGGTGCTGGCCCATCGGCCTGGTCATGGTGCTGCTCTACAGCTGGATCTTCTACGAGGTCAAACTCTATTCCGACATGCTGCTGCAGGTGGTCTATGCGGTGCTGCAACTCTATGGCTGGTGGCAGTGGACCCGCGGAGGTGAACAGCATCAGGGCCGTCCGGTCAGCCAGTTGCAGGGCCCGGCGCTGCTCCAGGGGCTGGCCCTTGGGGCACTGGGCAGCCTGTTGCTGGGTGCGGCCATGGCCCACTGGACCGACGCCGCGCAACCCTGGTTGGACGCTGCCCTGACCGGCTTCAGTCTGGTGGCGCAATGGTGGATGGCGCAGAAACGCGTGCAATGCTGGCCGTTGTGGGTGGCCGTGGATGTGATCTTCGTCGGCCTGTTCATCTACAAAGAGCTGTACCTGACCGCAGCCCTTTATGCGCTGTTCACCCTGATTGCACTCCAGGGCTGGCGCGCCTGGCGGGCCGACCCGGCCCTGCAATCATGAAGGTGCTGGTCCTGACCGGCCCCGAATCCAGTGGCAAAAGCTGGCTCGCGGCCGAGCTGCAAGCCCACTTCGGCGGTGTCCTGGTGGGTGAGTATGTACGGCACTTCATCGAGCAGCAGCGCCGTGACACCTGCTTCTCGGACATCCCCGAGATCGCCCGCGGGCAATTGGCCTGGGAAGATCAGGCGCGGGCACAACGGCCCGCCCTGCTGATTCTCGACACCCATTTGCTGAGCAACCTGCTGTGGAGCCAGACCCTATTCGGCGACGTCCCAGACTGGCTTGAGCCGCAACTGTTGGCCCGTCACTACGACCTGCACCTGCTGCTCTCCCCGGAGGATGTCGCCTGGAGCGACGATGGCCAACGCTGCCAACCGCAACTGGCTGAACGCCTGGTCTTCTTCGAGGCCACGCGGCAGTGGCTGGAGCAGCACCAGCAGCCTTATCGAGTCATTCGCGGCGATTGGCAGGCGCGTCGGCACCAGGCTTTCGAACAGGTCCGGCAACTGCTGGAGGCTTGACTGGGGAGCATGCCTGAAGGCCGCAAGTGTCCATTGCTGAAACACTTCCCTGGCCATCAGGCCGCTATTTCCCGGGGTAGCGCGTGCTGCCGGGGAAACTGTTAAGCCACTGATACAACCCCGCAGCAACCCCTGTTCCAGAGCATTCCCCCAGCCATGGCCAATGGCCGCCGGAGGAACTTGTCTCATTCCTGAAACAGTCACGCCGACGCACTCCCCTTAGCCATCCCAAGCCATTGATTTTTTTATAAAAATCAAAAGCGGCACGGCTTCTGCTCTCTTCCTCCCAACGCTGACTAGGGCCAGCACTGAGAAGAAGGAATGCCGCCGTGGGGAATCTGAATACTCGTTTCACCCGCCTACTGCTGATCGGTTGCACCATCAGCGCGGTGCACTGCCTCCCGGCTCTGGCGGCAGGCAATGGCGAGATCGTCCTTGAGCGCGAAGTACACCCCACCGCTATCGGTCGCCCTATGCAGCTCGACCCCAACCCCACCACGGTCAACGCCAATCCATCCGGGTTGGTCTCTGGCACGCTCAATAGCGAGATGAGCGACAACGAGTTCGCCGGGGTCAGCAGCGGCTCATTGATCCACCGCACCGTGACACCCAACGGCACCGGTGTCGCCGGGCTGAATGTGGTGACCAATCCGGACGGCTTACCCGGCATGACCGCCGGCCACGGTGGTGGTTCCGGCGCTTCGATCTCCGGCTCGATCAGTCGCTCCATCAGCTCCGGCATGGCGCCCTTGAGCAATATCGGAGGCCACTGAGATGAGACATTCGCTGATCCTCCTCGCCCTGCTCGGCTGCGCCTCGGCCATGGCCGATAGCGGCGGCCAGACCCAGGACACCGCGACCCTGAGCAACTCCGGGGCGGGCTATACCGGCAACTTCAACATCAACCAGGCTGCCGGCGACCAGCAACAGCAAACCAACGTGCGGGCCATCGCCATCGGCACCAATGCCAATGCCAGCACCAGCGTGACCCAGAAAATCACCACGCCAGCCGATCGCTCGGTCAACGCCAGCAGCACCATCGGTGGCAACTCTTTCAGCAACGGCAACGGCGCACTGGGCGTGAACCAGTCCTCCGGGGCCAATAACCAAATGGTCAATGCCTTGCGGATCAGCATCAGCGCCAATCCGCAAAGCGTCGACGACAGCGCGCTCTCACAGCAGAACGTTGCGCTGTTACCAAACTCAGGAGCATCTGGCTCTCAGCAAGGCAGCCGCCAGGTCGTTACCAGCGACCAGGCCTTCACCGGCAGCCGGGGAGTGATTCAGGTGAACCAGAGTGCCGGGGTGGGGAACCGAATGGCTAACACCCTGAGCATCCGGGTCGCCGATTGACCCGTCGTAGTGCGATTAGAAAGTACCAACACTTAACTCACTAATAAGCACCGGAGAAACACCATGAAACCAACAATGGCTCTCAAACCACTGGTTTTCGCACTGGCCGCCGTCATGGCAATGGCAGCTCAGGCAGGTGGTAACGATCATGGTAACAACGGCGGTCATGGCCACGATCATGGCGATCAGGGTCCAGACCTCAGCACTCTGCTGCAAATCACCGCTGGGGCCGGTGCTGCAGTGATCGACGTCCAGAACAGCAACACCAACGTGGTGAAAAACCAGGGCACCCTCAACAGCGGCAAGATGGACAACTCCCTCAATGGCTCCAACGGCAACATGGGTGCCAACGTCGCAGCCGGCGACGGCAACCAACAAGACAACGCCGCCGCCCTGGCCACCGCCGATGAGACCTTCATCTTCGGTAGCGCAGTAGCCGCCTCCAGCGCTACTCAGGTGAACAACAACAACTACGTGAAAAACTCTTCGACCCAAAACAACGCCGTGCTCAACAACTCCGGCAACAACGGCTCCGGCAACATTGGCATCAACGTCACCGCCGGCGACTTCAACCAACAGAAAAACAACCTGGCAATCGCCGTATCCGGTGGTCGCGTAGCCACCGCCGCGGCTTCGGCCAACCAGTCCTCGACCAACTTGGTGGTGGATAACAAAGGTGTCCAAGCCTACAAAAAAGACACCCTTACTGGCAGTTTCGTTGCCTCCGGCACCTACAAAGGCACCGGCAGCGGCAAGATCGAAGGTGGCGACGATCATGGCGGTGGCCATGGTTATGGCGACAACAAAGGCCACGGCAACGACGATCAGAAACTCACCTTCAAAGAACAAGGCACTATCGAACTGGCTGGCTACTGGACCCAGCAAGTGCTGACCAAAGACGGCTGGAAAAACCCAGTGGTCAACAACGCCAGCATGACCGGCTCGATGAACGGCTTCTCCGGCAACGGCGGCGCCAACGTCTCGGCCGGTGTGGGCAACCAACAAAGCAACTCGCTGTCCATCGCCGCTGGCTGCAAAG
Source organism: Pseudomonas sp. Fl4BN1 (assembly GCF_009908285.1). GTDB lineage: Bacteria > Pseudomonadota > Gammaproteobacteria > Pseudomonadales > Pseudomonadaceae > Aquipseudomonas. The sequence continues at coordinate 227,666 of NZ_JAAARM010000003.1, read as the reverse complement.
CCTGCATGTAGTCGCGATCGTCACGAAAGCCCCGGAAACGGGGCTTTTCCACAGTCTCACCAGGCGTAACGATCATGCGTACTGCGATCATCATTCTACTGCTGAGCCTTTGCGGCACCGTGCATGCGGCACAGATGGCGGTTGCCGGACTTCCCGACGGTGGCCTGATATTCAAGAAAGTGCAGAGCGTGCGTGAGCGCAGGTTCAGCGACATCGTCGAACAGAAAACCGATTTCAGCTGCGGCGCCGCCGCACTGGCCACCATCCTGCGTCAGGCTTACTGGCTGGATGTCAACGAGGAACAGGTGATCAAGGGCATGCTGGTGAATTCGGATCAGAAACTGGTCCAGACCCAGGGCTTCTCGATGCTTGACATGAAGCACTACGCGGAAAGCATCGGCATGCGTGCCAGGGGTTACAGGATTCCTCCTGAAAAGCTTGAGGCGGTGACCATTCCGGTGGTGGTGCTGATGGAAATACGTGGCTACAAGCACTTTGTGGTGATGCAGCGCGCCCAAAAAGACTGGGTCTACATCGGCGACCCAGTGTTGGGCCACAAGCGCTACAGCCATGAAGACTTCGTCAAAGGCTGGAATGGCATCGTCTTCGCCATCATCGGCCCCGGCTACGACAAGGCCAACGCCTTGCTCGACCCGCCAGCTCCCCTGACCGCTAAAAACAAGATTGACAGCTTCTACCCGGTCAAAGATGCAGAGCTGATGGATTTCGGTTTCATCCAAAGCGACTTCTTCTAGAAGAGCACTCAACGAAAAAAAGGGGGCAGGACGCTCCAGGAGCAGCAGATGAAGACTTCATACTGGTTGGCTGCGGCCTGCCTGGCAGCAGCTCTTCCGGCCCATGCTGGTTTCAAACCGATCGAAATTCAGGACCAGGAACTCTCGCAGTTGCGTGGCCGTTATGTGATGCCGGGACGGATCATAAGTTTCGGCATCGTCATGAGCAGTACCTGGCGTAATGGCAGTGGCGACCTGATTGGCGCCACCAGCACCCTGCAGGTCCAGCAAGCCACCGTAACCCCGCAATTCTATGTCACCACCATCAACCAGACCGGCAACGGCACAATCCCCTCCCTGGGCACCGGCAACGTCATCGGAGGCGCAGGCCTGGCTGCCAACCAGGGCGTGACACAGAGCGTGCGTGCCGCAGGTGACGGCAACACGGCCTACAACAATGTCAGCATCAACGTGAGCGAAGCCAATCAGGCTCCGGTCATACTCAGCAATCCGGGCCAGGCCTTGCTGAGCGGCCAGACCATCACGGGCAGCGGTCCCGCCGGCAGTGTTTCGGTTTCCGCAGTCAATGGCGGGGTCCAGATGGCGATCCTGGCCAACAGCAATCAAGGCAATACCCTGCAGCAGGTGGCCCAGGGCAACGTCCTGCAGAACACCCGGCTGCTAGGTAACAACAACCTGGTCAATAACCTGACCCAACTCAATGTAGTGCTGCAAAACAACGGCCCCAGCACCGGAGCGCTGGACTGCAACCTGACCACGCTCAATGGACTGCGCAACATGAAATTCTGAACTACGCTCCTTTCGACCATTGGGGTTCACAAGGGAAGGTTTATTTCATGTATCGATCGGTTTCACTGCGCGCGGTGGTGTGTTTGAGCACGCTATTTCCGGCGGCAGCGCTGCAAGCAGCGCCCGACGCGGATGTAGCAACCCTAAAACAGGAACTTCTGGAGCTGAAGCAACGTTACGAAGTGCAGCAGAAGGCGCTGGCAGTGCTGGAACAACGTGTACGACAGGTTGAGGACCAGCCTGTAGCGCCACCGCCCAAGCGCCTGGCAAAATCACCGGCCGACTTGAAAGGCAACCAGCAAGTTGCCGGCAGAGGGGCCGCAGCAGCGTCCGGGGGCGCTGCCGGGGGAGCAAGCTACGGTCAATCACTCAAGGATGACTCGGCACCGGCGCAGAGTGTGACCAACCTCTACGACGAGGCCAGCGGCTTCTTTGGCGGCGGTAAGTTCAGTATTGAAACAGGCTTGACCTATGCCCGCTACGACACTCGCCAACTGACCCTCAACGGCTTCCTGGCACTGGACTCGATCTTTCTCGGCAATATCAACCTGGATCGAATCAAGTCCGACACCTGGACCATGGACCTGACCGCTCGCTACAACCTCAATAACCGCTGGCAGTTCGACATCAACGCGCCAGTGATCTACCGCGAGTCCACCTACCAGTCAGGGGGAGCCAACGGTGGTAGCGGCGGGAGCCTCGCCGAAGAAACCATCACCCGTAACCCGACCTTGGGTGACGTCAACGTCGGGGTCGCCTACAAGTTCCTGGATGAGTCGGACAACCTGCCTGACGCCGTCTTCAGCCTTCGGGTCAAGGCCCCCACGGGCAAGGATCCTTTCGGTATCAAATTCGTCACATCACCCAAGAGCGACAGTCTGAAAGTGCCTGAGAGCCTACCAACCGGTAACGGCGTCTGGGCCATTACCCCCGGGATCTCCCTGGTCAAGACTTTCGACCCGGCGGTGCTGTTCGGCAGCCTGTCCTACACCTATAACATGGAAGATTCCTTCAGTGACCTCAGCCCCGACCCGGCGGTCAAGGCCCCCGGCAAGGTGCAACTGGGCGACAGCTTCCAGATTGGTGCGGGTGTAGCCTTTGCCCTTAACGAGAAGATGAGTATGGCGTTCTCGGTATCTGACCAGATCCAAAGGAAAAGCAAGATCAAGTACAACGGCCAGGACTGGCAATCGATCGTTTCCAGCGATGCCAACGCTGCCTACTTCAACGTCGGCATGACCATTGCCGCTACCGAACACCTGACCATTGTGCCCAACCTGTCCCTGGGCATGACCCAGGACGCGCCGGACTTTACCTTCAGCCTGAAATTCCCGTACTACTTCTGAGGCTCATCACGTCACAAAAAAACGCCAAGGCCCGCTGCGATCCTCATCGCAGCGGGCCTTGGCGCTTCTCCCCGCCCTAGCGGATCTGGTGCTTGTGCAGCAAACGGTAGAACGTCGGACGCGAGATACCCAACACTCGCGCAGCCACGCTGAGGTTGTCGCTGTGCCGGTTCAGCACATCGCACAAGGCCTGGTGTTCAGCACGGTGCTTGTAGTCTTCAAGGGTGCCCATCGCCAGATCCTGGCCCAGCAAGCTGTGTAATCCCAGGTCACTGGCCTGGATCTGCCGCCCTTCGGCCAGTACCAGACCACGCCGGACACGGTTGGCCAACTCGCGGACATTGCCCGGCCAATCATGCTTGCCCATGGCGACCAACGCATCCTCACTGAAACTGCGCGGGCGCCGTCCGGTTTCCTGACTGTAGAAATGTGCGAAATGACTGGCCAGCATCCCCAGGTCACCATGACGCTCGCGCAAGGGCGCGGTGATCACCTGCAGCACATTCAGCCGGTAATACAGGTCTTCACGGAAGCGCCCACTGGTGATGGCCGCCTCCAGATCCACATGAGTCGCGGCCAATACCCTGACATCCACTGGAATGGGCTGACTGCCGCCGACCCGCTCGATATGTTTTTCCTGGAGGAAGCGCAGCAGATTGGCTTGCAGTTCCAAAGGCAGGTCGCCGATTTCATCGAGAAACAAGGTGCCGCCGTGGGCCGCCTCAATGCGTCCGACCTTGCGCTGATGGGCACCGGTAAAGGCGCCCTTTTCATGGCCGAACAGTTCGGACTGGATCAAGTGCTCCGGAATCGCCCCACAATTGATCGCGACAAAGGGCTTGTCATGACGCTGGGACTGGCGATGCAGGGTACGCGCCACCAACTCCTTGCCTGTGCCGCTTTCCCCGCGGATCAGTACCGGTGACTCGGTGGGTGCCAATTTGCTCAGCAGCTTGCGCAGATCACGGATCGGCCGGCTGTCCCCCAACAATTCGTGCTCGGGCTGGTCGACATGAATCGAACCCTGCCCGCGCAGGCGCGCCATGCCGAAGGCCCGGCCCAATGTCACCTGGACCCGAGACACATCGAACGGCAAGGTATGAAAGTCGAAAAACCATTCGCAGACGAAGTCACCGACCTTTTGCAGGCGCAGCACTTCCTGGCTCAACACCGCGATCCACTCAGTGCCGCTGTGGCTGATCAGGTCCTTGACGGCTTCCGGCCGCTCCAGATGAAAGGGTTGCAGGCGCAGCAGGCCGACATCACACGAGCGCTCTCGGGCGGACTGCAGGTCACAACTGTCGACATCCCAGCCTACGGTGCGCAATCCAGGTACCAGGCGATGACAGTCATCACAAGGGTCGACCACCAGCAAACGGCGCTGCACGGGAGCTTCGAGCATGACTGTTCCTTGGCGCCAAAGAGTGGAAAAGTTATTAGAAACAGTGGTTTGTCAAACCTGGCTGTAACATTAGCAAGAACTTGACAGCTGAATGTATCAATTGCTTATAGCGCTGCTTACCAAAGGAACTAATGTGCGGGCTTAACATCGTTGCGAGCGACTGATTGTCGCAGCTATTTGTTAAAAACCCCATAACTAAGGGCTCTGCCACAGGGTGTGAGCTCGAAAGTTGTAAAAACTTGTTTTTCCGTGTGACCTGATCGATACCTCGGTGCATCAGTACAAGTGACCAGCCGAACGGTAAGCCCAGCCGACGGCACATCATTTGATTGGGCACATAGAGAGAAGACCCCATGAACGCCCCGCTCCGTATCAACGAAGCACTTTTGATCGCCGACCGCGCATTCCAGCCTTTCCAATGCGTGGCCTGGGCCCCACAGGACGGACATGGCGAGCTGAGCCTGAGCGTCATCGACCGTACCAGCACCCGTATCGGTCACACCCAGATTCCCAGCAGCGCCTACTCCGATCCTGCTCAGTTGGAAGACCTGTTGAAACAAGCCCGCGCCGAACTGAGCCAGGACGGTTACGCACTGCAGTCCTGGGCGATGCCCAAGTAAGTGATGTTGCTAACGGATCACCGCAAGCGGTGATCCGTTATTTAAAGCAAACAACTAAGCAGGCTATCTATCTAACCTGGCCACAACTTCTACCCTCAGGGTATTAGTTGTTTTTGCCGTAATGAATTCAGCAAGCCCGCCCGCTCTCGGCGATGGGCAACAGTGCTTGCCGATCCCTGCAAAAGAACCATCATTGCCGCCCCATTAAAGGATCGCTGATGCTATGCATCCCGGTCTCCAGTCTCCCGGCAATCCTGCGCAACCAGCCACCGTCACTGTGCAGCGTCAGGTCGTACCAGCCACCGCTGGACTGACAGGCGAAGACTTGGCGCAACTCCCCTCCCGCCGGTATTACAAGAGTCCATGGACCTTGCTGAGTGTAAGGACAGCGATCGATGCTGATGGAAATCCCTTGGTCCCGCGGATTACTCAGGGTCAGTTGCAATTGGTTGTTGCTGGAAGTCACCAGCAGTTCAGGCTGGCGTTGTTGCAGATTGCCGTGAAAGCTACGGTGAAAACCGTTGGGGCCCAAGACCCAGAGCTGGTAGCTCTCTAGCACCGACCAGGTGTCCTGGAGTGCCTTGCCGGCCTCCACTGTATAGCGACGAGGAATGTCATTCAGGTGCAGGCCGTCATAGACGTGGAACACCACCCCCCTGCCCCCCTGTGTTCTGCAGGCTCAGCGACAACGTCCGAGCCTTGGCATCGACCTGACTGTCGACATGCAGGCGATAGGGCAATGCCCGTGAGGGTCGTGCCAGGCGCTTCTGCTCCGGTGGCAATTGCTGGCTGGCCGAAGGCAGCGGTACCGGAAGCAGTTTTTCCTGGCGTTGGCGCAGGCTGTCTGCGGCCTGGCGGGTGGTGGTCTGCAGGGCCGGAAGCGGCTCGTGGTTGGGGTCGACGAAGTTGAACGCCGAAGTCAGGTCGCCGCAGACCGCACGGCGCCACGGGCTGATGTTCTGCTCCCTGACGCCGAAGCGCTTCTCGAGAAATTGCAGCACCGAGGTATGGTCGAACACTTGCGAGTTGACCCAACCGCCGCGGCTCCAGGGTGACAGCACCAGCATCGGCACCCGCGGCCCAGGCCCATATACACCGCCATCGGGCCGTGGTTGCTGGGTCGAACCGGCCGGCGCCGGATGCTTGAACAGCTCGCTATCGAAACCCAGGGTGGACTTGCCGGCAAAGCTGCCGTCCGGGCGCTGGGAAGGTGCCGAAGGCGACGGCACATGGTCGAAGAAACCGTCGTTTTCATCGTAGGTCAGCAACAGCACGGTCTTGCTCCAGACCTCGGGATTATTGGTCAGCGCCAGGAGAATCTCCTGAGTGAACCAACCGCCCTGCACCGGGCTCGATGGGCCGGGATGCTCGGAGTAGGCCGCCGGCGCGACAATCCAGCTGACCTGGGGCAGCTTGCCGGCCTGCACATCACTGCGAAATCCGCCAATGATCGCTTCCAGGTTGCTGCCACTGCTGGCCGGCAGGGTATTGCCATTGCCTTTGTACAGAGGAGCCGCGGCGTTCAAGGCATCGCTGTAGGGCACAAAGGCGTTGAAGTCCTTCGGCGGCTGCGCCGGGTTGCCCACCTGCACGCTGGCGGCACGGTACTGGCGAAAGCCCGCCAGTGGGTTGTCGCCGAAGTTGTCCGGTAAATGCTGGTAAACCTTCCAACTGACGCCTTGCTCTTCCAGGCGCTCGGGGTAGGTCTTCCAGGTGTAGCCGACGTTCACCGCTCCCGGGCCGTCCCATTCGTTGACCACCGCAGCGACCTGCCCACCGGTTGGGCCGTTGCTGCCGGTCCAGAGAAACAGCCGGTTGGGGTTGGTGCCGGCATGCACCGAGCAGTGGTAGGCGTCACACAGGGTGAAGGTGTTGGCCAGGGCGAACTGGAACGGCAACTCCTGCTCGCGGTAGTAGCCCATGGAGGTGGCGGTCTTATGGGTCGGCCAGGCGCTCATGCGCCCGTCGCTCCAGGCCGAATGGGCATCCGCCCAGGAATGCGGCGTGCCACTGACACGCTGGGCATTACCCCGAGCACTGTCCAGGTGATAGGGCATCACCCGCCGGCCCTTGCCCTGCTGCTCCCAGACTTCGCGCTGACCGGGTAGCGGAATGGTGAAACGGTCGCTGAAACCGCGAACGCCGGGAAAGGTGCCGAAGTAGTGATCGAAAGAGCGATTTTCCTGCATCAGGATGACCACATGCTCAACGTCCTTGATCGTCCCCGTGCGGTTGTTGGCCGGTATCGCCAAGGCCTGGCGAATAGCCACTGGCAAGGATGAAAAGAAAGAACCGATGGCGGCCGCTTGCAAGAGCTTCCTGCGTGAAAGACTGGGCATGGCTTATAGAGTCCTTGTGGTTGCAGTGCGATATATAACGCTGCATGCAAGGTATTCATTTCAAATAACAATGCAGTGACATTGGTATTGCAGTTATTTCATCCATGACTCAAGAACCGGATTTCAGTTTTGCTGACCTGCTCGCGAATAACCGATAATTGCCAGAAACTGGAAGAATATTCCATGAACAAAACACCCGATTTCACGAAGGGCCAGATCGAACCGGTCAACCTATGAATAAATGCCTATAGGCATGACCATGACTACAAACTTGAGCCGAGAGCAGTTAACACCTGCTCTCGAGCGTTCTCATGCAAACAGCCTTTCCAGCAACCTAACTCGGGCAACCACCTTATTGAAGGTTATCCGCCACTTCATTGCGTTGAACTCGCAGTGGATTGAACAGCAGACGGATAAACTGCGGGTCCCGGGAGAGCTTATAGTCTTCGCCGACAAAGTACTCCTTGGCCGCCGGCTCATTCTTGCCAATGTATAGGATCCATGCAGTGGTAATACCCGCGAACTCGTCTTCCCTGATACTTCTCACCGGGCTGAAATGCGTGGCGTTATGGGCCGTAGCGCTCCACCCCGGCACTGTGCGGATCAACCCGCCCTGCCAGATTCGCGGCCAGGCCCACGCCGGCACCACCACGTCCGCGGCTCCCGTGAGTACCAAGGTAGGAGTCTTCACCGTAGAGCCAAGCCCAATCGGCCCGGGTTCGATCGGAAGCGAACCTATGAAGCTCAGCTGCGGGTCGATAGCCTTCAAGGTCTCTGGCAAGAGACTTGACGACAGAATCGATGCTCCACCTCCCGCCGAGTGCCCCGCCACGATGGTGCGTGACAGATCGACCTTGCCGAACAGCGGCGAGGTCGGGTCCTGGTTGAGCTTGCTCAATTCAAGCGCACCGAGTACATGCATGGTCGGTGCGGTATTGATGAAGTCGGAGGAAATGATCACGATAAAGCCATAACTCGCCCACAGCCTCAACAAATCCGTATATTGCCCCTGATTGGAAAGAATACCCCCTACAAAGTTGACTACCGGCAACTTATCCAGGGTCTTTATATTGCTCGGATAATAGACGCTGGTTGAAATCGGACTGGAAAAACCGTAGGGAAAGGATTGATTGCACTGAAGACTGTTGTCCAAGAGCATGATTCTGGCCAGCACCCCCAGCAAACCGCGACAATCACTCAGGACGGCATTGGTACTGACACTGTAGGGGCCCGGAGACTTGGCATACTGATCATTTGCCAGCCCGAACGCCGGAACAAGTTGCGAAGCGCTGGCCAAGCCACCCCCAACAACAAACATACCGACCAGGCAAAGTTTTACCGCGAAGTTCCGTATCACTCTCATTGAAATTCCCTTTATCTGTCTGCTTTCCCTGCAGGACCGAATACCGGTGTCTGGTCATGCTCTCCTTACTGCAAATCACCTGAACTTCCACATGAAGTCATCCAGCTGCAATGCTTCTGAAATACTCTGGATTTAGTTGCGCGCTAGATGCATGCGTCCCTAGGATAGGACAAATTAAAAGGTCGATGGTTATTTAAGTTCAGCCCCTGCACCGCAGGTTCAAGGTACTGGACAGCGTCGTGCGAGACACACAACGCCACGGATGCCTGGACCAGGATGGCGCAGGCCGATCAGGTCAATCCGCCAAAGCGCCGGTAGAAGCTCTCGCCGACATCCGGTAACGGGCCATCGGCGTTTTCCAGGGCGGTGGCCAGCCATTCTTCAGCCTTGGCCTGGATCAGCCGGTAGATATTGCGACACAGCTGACGCGCCGCGCGGCCTTCCCAATCCCCCGGGAGCAGCTCGTCCGGCAGTTGCGGGTCCCGCAGCAGCAGTTTTCGGTACTCATGGATCAACAGCAGGCGGGCCAGGAAGCAGTCGGCCGGTTGCAGTTGCTCCTGTTCGCGCAAGGCTTGCCAAAGCGGACGGAACAGTTGGATGAATTCACTGTAGTGGGCCGCCAGTTCATCAATGTTCCAGCTCTCGCGCACTTGCAGGCGCAAGGCTTTGGAACCGAGCGCGTCCTGGGCGGTGGTTTCGAAGACGATGGTTTCTTCCTGCGCACCCAGGTCGCTCAAGGTGGCGTTGATGTCCGCGCGATCGCTGCGTGGGCACGCCAGCAGCACCGGGGAGATCGCCCCAAACCCTTGCCACTCCAACTCTTCGCGCACCTGCTTGCGTTTATCCTGGCTCAGTTGCGAGAGCATGACCAGCCACCAGGAGCCGTCCCAGGCCGGCACGCTGGCGTTATAGACACGCTTGAAGGCTTTGTCGAAGCGCCGGCGACCAGTGCCGGTGAGGCTGTAATAGCTGCGACGGCCGACTTTCTCCGCGCTCAGCCAGCCCTCCTTGCTCAAGCGGAAGATCGAGGTGCGGATCAACCGTTCATTGATGCCGATGGGTTCCAGCAACTGGATCAAGCTACCCAACCATACGGTTCCACCGTGAGGCTCGATGGCATCACCGTAGAGGGTAATGATCAGCGAGCTGGCACGAATCGGGGTCTGCTCCTGAAAACGTTTGATCAGATGATTCAATGGCACTAGGGACGACATGGGCGTACCAGGAAAAAGGAAGAAATATACCGGATTTCAGCGGGCTACACCCTCGCCCGGCCTTTATTGTGTGCCCTTGGGGCGAAAACCGCTGGCGCCGATGCGCGGCCGATCGGCTTCGACCGCACTCAAGGGCTCGCAAGCCTGCATCCGGGTCAGGCAACGCTGGGCCAGTTGCTGATACTCGCGGGTCCCGGCCTGCTTCCAGGCCAGCTCCGCATCGCTGAGGGTGCGTTTGACGCTGGCCGGCGTGCCCATCACCAGTGACTGGGGGGGGCACTCAAACCCCGCCTTGACGAAGGCCGCCGCAGCGACAAATGAACGCGGGCCGATCCTGGCGTTGTCCATCACCACCGCATTCATGCCCACCAGCGCATCGGCGCCAATGCGGCAGCCGTGCAGCACCGCGCCGTGGCCAATATGACCGTTGCGCTCGACCACTGTGTCGCTGTCAGGAAAACCGTGCATCACGCAGGTGTCCTGCAGATTGGCGCCCTCCTCCAGAATGATCCGGCCGAAGTCGCCCCGCAGGCTGGCCAGGGGCCCGACATAGCAGTGAGGACCGATGATCACATCGCCGATCAGTACCGCCGAAGGGTGAACATAAGCGCTGGGATCGATCACCGGGGTCAGGCCATCGAGGCTGTAGCAGGTCATTGAAGAGGTCCTTGTGCAGCATCGCCAAGAGGAGTGAACAAAGCTAATGCAAGTCTCCCGCATTTTGTATCACATCAATTCATAACAACAAAACAATAAAACGTATCGTTTATACCCCCATCGACAAGTCACATCGCCTAGAAGATCAATGCCTTAAAGCGCCAATGAACAATAGGTAGCCTGCCATCTCGCTGCCAACGCCGACATTTTCAGGCCGTAGCAAAAACCAACAACAAGACACATTAAATCAATCTTAATGTTGCATTACTGTATCGCTTTGGCGATATACTCGGTCAAAACCGGCTACCCAAGCCGATCCAATAATGAGCTGGCCCCTGGCCGCCGTGCACCCGAGGGCATCCGCCATGCCTCAATGCCTTGTCGTTGAACGCCTCACCGGCGGCGTTCAACTGATTACCTTGCAGCGCCCCCAGGCGCTGAACGCCCTCACCACTCAACTGCTGGACGAACTGGCCACCGCCTTGAGCGAAGCCCAGGCCGACGACGGTACCGGGGCGGTGGTCCTGACCGGCAGCGCCAAGGCCTTTGCCGCCGGCGCGGATATAAAGGAAATGGCCGAACGCGACCTGGTGGGCATGCTCAACGACCCGCGCCAGGCATCCTGGCAACGTATCACCGCCTTCAACAAACCGCTGATCGCTGCAGTGAACGGTTTTGCCCTTGGCGGCGGCTGTGAACTGGCGATGCACGCCGACATCATCATCGCCGGCGAAGAGGCCCGTTTCGGCCAGCCGGAGATCAACCTTGGGATCATGCCCGGCGCTGGCGGTACGCAGCGCCTGCTGCGGGCCGTGGGCAAGTCACTGGCCATGCAGATGGTCCTCAGCGGTGTCGCCATCGACGCCCGCCACGCCTTGCGTGCTGGCCTGATCAGTGAAATCACCCCCGCCGAACTCACCGTCGAGCGCGCCCTGCAACTGGCCCGCCTGATTGCCAGCAAAGCCCCGCTGGCCGTGCGCCTGGCCAAAGAAGCAGTGCTCAAGGCCATGGACACTGACCTCGCCAGCGGCCTGCGCTTTGAGCGCCAGGCCTTTACCGTGCTCGCTGGCACCCAGGACCGGGAGGAAGGTATCCGCGCCTTCCAGGACAAGCGCAGCCCCAATTTCAGCGGATTTTGAGCCCGAATCACCGATTCGCACGACCTTCCAGAGAGCGCCAAGACCATGAACTTCGAACACATTCTGTTTTCCGTCGAAGCGGGCGTTGCCCTGCTCAGTCTCAATCGACCCGAACAACTGAACAGCTTCAATAGCCAGATGCACGGCGAAGTCAAAGAAGCGCTCAAGCAAGTGCGCAGCAACCCCGACGTGCGCGTGCTGCTGCTGACCGGCGAAGGCCGCGGCTTTTGCGCCGGCCAGGACCTCAGCGACCGCAATGTCGCCCCGGGCAGCGCGGTGCCAGACCTGGGCGAGTCCATCGAGCAGTTCTACAACCCGCTGATCCGCCAACTGCGCGACCTGCCCCTGCCAGTGATCTGCGCAGTGAATGGGGTTGCCGCCGGCGCCGGGGCCAATATCCCGCTGGCCTGTGACCTGGTGCTGGCAGCCCGCTCTGCGAGCTTTATCCAGGCTTTCTGCAAGATCGGCCTGATTCCTGATTCCGGTGGCACCTGGACCCTGCCGCGCCTGGTGGGCATGGCCCGGGCCAAGGCCCTGGCCCTGCTCGGCAATCGCCTGAGCGCTGAACAGGCCGAGCAATGGGGCCTGATCTACCAATGCGTGGATGATGCCACCCTGCGCGATGAAGCCTTGAAACTGGCGCGCCACCTGGCCACCCAGCCCACTTACGGCCTGGCGCTGATCAAGCGCAGCCTCAATGCCAGCCTGCAAAACACCTTTGATGAACAGCTGGAGCTGGAGCGTGACCTGCAACGCCTGGCCGGGCGCAGCGAGGACTACCGCGAAGGCGTCAGCGCCTTCATGGAAAAACGCACGCCAACCTTCAAGGGGCGTTGAGATGTCAGCACTGACCAAGGAAGCGCGCATCGCGGTCATCGGCGCCGGCGCCATGGGCGCTGGGATTGCCCAGGTGGCCGCCCAGGCCGGGCACCGCGTACGGCTACTGGACCAGCGTCCCGGCGCGGCAGCCCAGGCTATCGCCAACATCGACCAGCAACTGAGCAAGCGGGTGCAGAACGGCAAGCTCGAGGCCAGCGCACGCCAGGCAACCCTTGACCGCCTGCAACCGGTGGAGAGCCTGGACAAATTGGTCGACAGCGACCTGATCATTGAAGCCATCGTCGAGAGCCTCGAGGTCAAACGCCAGCTGTTCCAGGAGCTCGAAGGCCTGTGTCACCCCAGTTGCATCCTGGCCAGCAACACCTCTTCACTGTCGATTACCAGTATCGCCGCCGGCCTGCAGCACCCCGAGCGCTTGCTGGGCCTGCACTTTTTCAATCCAGCGCCGGTCATGGCCCTGGTCGAGGTGGTCTCCGGGCTCGCCAGCGACCCAGCCTTGGCCCAATGCCTGTACGAAACCGCCCGTAACTGGGGCAAGAAACCTGTACACGCGCGCTCCACCCCCGGCTTCATCGTCAACCGTGTGGCCCGGCCCTTCTATGCCGAAAGCCTGCGCCTGCTGCAGGAAGGCGCCGCCGACTGCGCAACCCTGGATGCCTTGCTGCGCGAGGCCGGTGGCTTTGCCATGGGCGCCTTCGAACTCACCGACCTGATCGGCCACGACGTCAACTACGGGGTCACCTGTTCGGTGTTCGCCGCCTACTACGGCGACACCCGCTTCCAGCCCTCGCTAATCCAGAAGGAGTTGGTGGACGCCGGCCACCTCGGCCGCAAGAGTGGCCAGGGTTTCTACCGCTACGCCGCCGACGCCCAGCGGCCAGCGCCAAGCCAGTTGAGCAGCAGCGCCAAGGTCGAGGGCTGCGTGGTCGAGGGTGACCTGGGCATGCTCGGCGAACTGCTGCCGCGCCTGCGCCAGGCCGGGCTCGAGATCATCCAGCGTGACGGCAGCGGCCTGCTGCGGGTTGGCGATGCGGTGCTGGCCTTGAGCGATGGTCGCATGGCCAGCCAGCGCGCCCGCGACAGCGGCCTGCGCAACCTGATCCTGCTGGATCTGGCGCTGGACTATGGCCAGGTCCAGCGCCTGGCCATCAGTTGCAGCGCCGACACCAGCGCCCTGGCCCAGGACCAGGCCGTTGCCCTGTTGAATCGGGCCGGGATCCAGGTCTGCCGCCTCAGTGACACCCCGGCGCTGGCCGTACTGCGTACCGTGGCCATGCTTGCCAACGAGGCCGCCGACGCCCTGCTGCAAGGCGTCGCCTCGGCTGTCGACATCGACCTGGCCATGCGCGCCGGGGTCAATTACCCGCAAGGTCCCCTGGCCTGGGCTGATCGCCTGGGGTTGGGCTACTTGCTTCAAGTCCTGGAGCACCTCCAGGGCGCCTATGGCGAAGACCGCTATCGCCCGTCCCTGCTGCTACGGCGCCGGGTAGCCGAAGGGAGAAACCTGCATGACTGACCACCTCGCGATGAACCTCGCCAGCCGCTGCGCACAAAGTCTGTTCCAACGGGATTCGGCCAGCCAGGCCATGGGCATGCGCTTGCTGTCGGTGGCCCCCGGTGCCACACGGCTGGGCATGAGCGTGCGCGACGACATGCTGCAGGGCCACGGCACCTGCCATGGCGGCTACCTGTTCGCCCTCGCCGACTCGGCGTTCGCCTTTGCCTGCAACAGTTATGACGAGGCCACGGTGGCCATTGGCTGCAGCATCGACTACATCGCCCCGGCCCGCCTGGGCGATACGCTCACCGCCGATTGCATTGAGCAAAGCCGCAGCGGACGCACCGGCAACTACCACGTCCGCATCGAGAACCAGCAGGGGCAGTTGATCGCTCTGTTCCAAGGCAAATCCTACAAAGTGCGCGGCCCGGTGCTGACGCAGGAGACTCCCCATGAATGACGCACTGATCATTGATGCAATCCGCACCCCCATCGGTCGCTATGCCGGCGCCCTCAGCAGCGTGCGCGCCGACGACCTCGGGGCCTTGCCGCTGCAGGCGCTGATTGCGCGCAACCCCCAGGTCGACTGGAGCCAGGTCGATGAGGTGATCTACGGTTGCGCCAACCAATCCGGCGAAGACAATCGCAACGTCGCACGCATGTCGGCGCTATTGGCCGGGCTTCCAGTCAACGTACCGGGCACCACCCTCAACCGTTTGTGCGGCTCGGGCCTGGACGCCGTCGGCACCGCCGCACGGGCAATCCGCTGCGGCGAGGCCGGGTTGATGCTGGTGGGCGGCGTGGAATCCATGTCCCGCGCGCCACTGGTGATGGGCAAGGCCGAGAGCGCCTTTTCACGCCAGGCACAGCTGTTCGATACCACTCTGGGCTGGCGCTTCGTCAACCCGCTGATGGAGCAGCAGTACGGCATCGACTCCATGCCGGAAACCGCCGAAAACGTTGCCGAGCAGTTCAATATCTCCCGCGCCGACCAGGACGCCTTTGCCCTGCGCAGCCAGTTGCGCGCGGCGGCGGCCCAGGCCAGCGGGCGCCTGGCCGAGGAAATCGTTGCCGTGACGATTGCCCAGCGCAAGGGCCCGGCCAAGGTGGTAGAGCACGATGAACACCCCCGTGGGGATACCACCCTGGAACAACTGCAAAAGCTCGCCACACCCTTTCGCCAGGGCGGCAGCATCACCGCCGGCAACGCCTCTGGACTCAACGACGGGGCCTGCGCTCTGCTGCTGGCCAGCCCGGCCCAGGCCAAGCGCCATGGTCTGAAAGCCCGCGCCCGAGTGGTGGCCATGGCCACGGCCGGGGTCGAGCCACGGATCATGGGCATCGGTCCGGTACCGGCGACCCGCAAGGTCCTGGAGCTGGCCAACCTGAGCCTGGCAGACATGGACATCATCGAACTCAACGAAGCCTTTGCCGCCCAGGGCCTGGCTGTACTGCGGGAGCTGGGACTGGCGGACGACGATCCGCGGGTCAACCCCAACGGCGGCGCCATCGCCCTGGGCCACCCCCTGGGCATGAGCGGCGCACGCCTGGTCACCACCGCCCTGCACGAGCTGGAAGCCCGCCAAGGTCGCTATGCCCTGTGCACCATGTGCATCGGCGTCGGCCAAGGTATTGCCCTGATCATCGAGCGAGTTTCGTAACAAACAAAAAACGATCTCCAGGGAGCCCGAAGGTATCCTTGGCGCATGCACTCAAGACCGGTCCATGGACGGGTCGCAAGACAAAAACAATTCGAGTGAAGTCATGAACATGCCATTAGCCAAAGCCGTGCCCAACAGCCTGCTCGACCCCATGGAAACTGCGAGCATCGACCATCTGCGCCAGCATCAACTGGAACGTTTGCGCTGGAGCCTGAACCACGCCTACAACAAGGTACCGCTGTACCGCCAGCGCTTCGACGAAGCCGGTTTGCACCCGGATGACATCCGCCACCTGGAAGACCTGGGCAAGCTGCCTTTCACCACCAAGTCCGACCTGCGCGACAACTACCCCTACGGCATGTTCGCCGTGCCCATGCAGGAGGTGGTACGCCTGCACGCCTCCAGTGGCACCACCGGCAAGCCAACCGTGGTCGGCTATACCCAGAACGACATCGACACCTGGGCCAATGTGGTGGCGCGCTCGATCCGCGCCGGCGGTGGCCGCCGCGGGGACAAGGTGCACATCTCCTACGGCTACGGCCTGTTCACCGGCGGCCTGGGCGCGCACTACGGCGCCGAGCGCCTGGGCTGTACGGTGATCCCCATGTCCGGCGGCCAGACCGAGAAGCAGGTACAGCTGATCAAGGATTTCCAGCCGGACATCATCATGGTCACACCGTCCTACATGCTTAACATCGCCGACGAGATCGAGCGCCAGGGCCTGGACCCGCACAAACTGGCCCTGCGCCTGGGAATCTTCGGCGCTGAACCCTGGACCGCCGAGCTGCGCGGCGCCATCGAACAGCGCCTGGGCATCACCGCACTGGACATCTACGGCCTCTCGGAAATCATGGGGCCTGGCGTAGCCATGGAGTGCGCCGAGACCAAGGACGGGCCAACGATCTGGGAAGACCATTTCTACCCGGAAATCATCGACCCGGTCACCGGCCAGGTACTGCCGGATGGGCAGATGGGCGAGCTGGTCTTCACCTCCCTGAGCAAGGAGGCACTGCCGATGATCCGCTACCGCACCCGCGATCTGACACGCCTGCTGCCCGGCACGGCACGACCGATGCGGCGCATCGACAAGATCACCGGCCGCAGCGACGACATGCTGATCATCCGAGGGGTCAACGTATTCCCGACCCAGGTCGAGGAGCAGGTGCTCAAGGTCAAGCAGCTGTGCGAATGCTATGAGATCCACCTGTACCGCAACGGCAACCTCGACAGTGTCGACGTGCACGTGGAACTCAAGACGGAACATCAGCACCTGGGAGAAGCTGAGCAGAAAGCCATCTGTGGCGACCTTAGCAAACACATAAAGAACCATATCGGCATCAGCTCACGTATCATTTTACAGCCTCAATTCAGCATCAAGCGTTCTGAGGGCAAGGCCTGCCGAGTTATCGACAACCGCAAGTAATCACCACAGATCCTGGGAGCCCCGCTAGTGCGGGGCTTTTTTGTGCCCGGCTGAAAAACCTCACTGACAAAGCGATACAAAAACAATTACGACACCTTATTTTATGTTTGATATTTATTTTTGTATCACTTATAAAGTCTTCCATGCCCAGGCACACACTCACGGCGGGAGACAACACATGTACGCACAGCTGGTAGAAACCGGGGTCAAGCGCATCAAGAGCCTTGAGGAGATGTCCGAGCAGGAACGCACCTTCCAGGAAAAGATCGACCGGGAAATCAAGATCGAAGCCAAGAACTGGATGCCCGAGGCCTACCGGCAGACGCTGGTCCGGCAAATCTCCCAGCATGCCCACTCGGAAATCGTCGGCATGCTGCCCGAGGGCAACTGGGTCACCCGTGCCCCGACCCTCAAGCGCAAGCTGCAACTGATGGCCAAGATCCAGGATGAAGCCGGCCACGGGCTGTACCTGTACAGCGCCATGGAAACCCTGGGTGCCGATCGCGACGAAGAAGTGGCCAAGCTCCACAGCGGCCGCGCCAAGTACTCAAGCATCTTCAACTACCCGACCCTGAACTGGGCGGACATGGGCGCCGTGGGCTGGCTGGTGGATGGCGCCGCAATCGTCAACCAGGTGGTGTTGCAGCGCACCTCCTACGGCCCCTACTCCCGGGCCATGGTGCGGATCTGCAAGGAAGAGAGCTTCCACCAGCGCCAGGGCTACGAAATCCTCCTGACCATGATGCGCGAAGGCAACCAGGCGCAAAAAGACATGGTCCAGGACGCCATCAACCGCCTGTGGTGGCCGGCCCTGATGATGTTCGGCCCGAGTGACGAACACTCGCCCAACAGTGCCCAGTCCATGGCCTGGAAGATCAAGCGCCAAAGCAACGACGAGCTGCGCCAACGCTTCATCGACCAGACCATCCCGCAGCTTGAACTGCTGGGTTGCAC
The DNA here is from genome assembly GCF_009908285.1 of Pseudomonas sp. Fl4BN1. Classification (GTDB taxonomy): domain Bacteria; phylum Pseudomonadota; class Gammaproteobacteria; order Pseudomonadales; family Pseudomonadaceae; genus Aquipseudomonas. Next base: position 209,666 of record NZ_JAAARM010000003.1, on the reverse strand, counting down.
CTGCCCCGATCCGGACCTTGAGTGGAACGCCGAGCGCGGCCACTACGACTTCGGTGACATCCAGTGGGACGAATTCTACGAAGTGCTCAAGGGCAATGGCCCGTGCAACCAGGAACGCCTCGCCACCCGGCGCAAGGCCATCGAGGACGGAGCCTGGGTCCGCGCAGCCGCGGTCGCTCATGCCCGCAAGAAAACCAATAAAAACGCCGCCTGATTCGCCCAACCGCGATCCAACGCCTGATGTGGAGACACCCTGATGTCTGAATGGACCCTGTTCGAAGTCTTCGTGCGCAGCAAGCACGGCCTCAACCACAAACACGTCGGCAGCGTGCATGCCGCCGACAACACCATGGCCATCGAGAACGCCCGTGACCTCTACACCCGCCGCAGCGAAGGCGTGAGCCTATGGGTGGTGCCTTCGGCGCTGATCGTCGCCTCGTCCCCGGACGACAAGGACCCGCTGTTCGATCCCGCCGACGACAAGGTCTATCGCCACGCCAGCTTTTACGAGCTGCCGCCTGAAGTCGGACACATGTGAGGCCGACCATGACCATTCAAACCGATCTGCTCCCCTACCTGCTGCGCCTCGGCGACAGCGCCCTGATCCAGGGCCAGCGTCTGTGCCAATGGTGCGGACGCGCGCCGGCCCTGGAAGAAGAACTGGGCCTGATGAACGTCGGCCTCGACCTGGTGGGCCAGGCCCGCAACTGGCTGGACTACGCCGCGGAACTGCTGGATGACGGCCGCGATGCCGACCGCCTGGCATTCCATCGCGATGAGCGCGCCTACCGCAACCTGCTGCTGGTGGAACAGCCCAACGGCGATTTCGCCGTGACCATGCTCAAGCAGTTCCTGTATGACGCCTGGCACCTGCAAGTGCTCAAGGGCCTGAGCACAAGCGGTGACGAGCGCATCGCCGGGATCGCCGCCAAAGCCGTCAAGGAAGTCACCTATCACTTGCGCCGCTCCGCTGAATGGGTCGAGCGCCTGGGCGACGGCACCGAGGAAAGCCACCAGCGCATGCTCGATGCCATCCCCTTGCTGTGGCGTTTTACCGTCGAGCTGAGCAGCGCTGACGACAGCGAAAATCGCCTGCACCAGGCCGGCCTGATCCCCGAAACCGCAGCAGTCGCCGCCGCCTGGCAGGCGCAAGTGGCCGAGACATTTGCCAACGCCACCCTGCCCCTGCCCGCCGCCGCCAGTTACTTCTACCTTGACGCCCGTCGCGGCCTGCACAGCGAACACCTGGGCATTCTGCTGGCAGAAATGCAGTCCCTGCCGCGAGCCTACCCCGATGCGACCTGGTGAGCTGATCGCCAGCGACCAGGGCGCCCGCGCGGTATACGCCGGCGACCTGGACGCTGCCTGGGCGACCCTGAATCAGGTCATGGATCCGGAAGTGCCGGTGGTCAGCGTGGTCGACCTGGGCATCGTCCGCGACCTGGACTGGCGCGACGGTCACTTGCACGTGGTGGTGACCCCGACCTACTCCGGCTGCCCGGCCACCGAGGTGATCGAAAGCGATATCCGCGCCGCCCTGGAGCTCGCCGGATTTCGTGCCCCACAGCTGCAACGCAAGCTGACCCCGGCCTGGAGCACCGACTGGATCACCGAGACTGGCCGCCAGCGCCTGCGGGCCTATGGCATCGCCCCGCCAGAGTCCAGCACCAGTAAACGCAGCCTCCTGGGGCAGAGCCCACACGTGGCCTGTCCACAGTGCGGCAGCGAGCACACCGAGCGCCTCAGCGAGTTCGGCTCAACCGCCTGCAAGGCCCTGTATCGCTGCCGCGAATGCCTGGAGCCGTTCGACTATTTCAAGTGCATCTGAACGGCCGCCGGCCGTGTCAGAGGGAGAGTCACCATGAGTAAATTCCACAGCCTGACGATCAAGGATGTACGCAGCGAAACCCGCGACGCGGTGTCCATCGCCTTCGAGATTCCGCAACACCTGCAGGACAGCTTCCACTTCACCCAGGGTCAGCACCTGGTGATGCGTACCCATATGGATGGCGAGGAAGTGCGCCGTTCCTATTCGATCTGCACCGGGGTCAATGACGGCGAATTGCGCATCGCGATCAAGCGCGTGGCCGGCGGACGCTTCTCGGCCTTCGCCAATGAACAGCTCAAGGCTGGCCAGCAACTGGAAGTGATGCCGCCCGCCGGGCACTTCCACGTTGAACTCGATCCGGCCCACCACGGCCACTACCTGGCAGTCGCCGCTGGCAGCGGCATCACGCCGATCCTGTCGATCATCAAGACCACCCTGGAAACCGAACCCCATAGCCGCGTGACCCTGCTTTACGGCAACCGCTCCAGCTCCAGCGCACTGTTTCGCGAACAGCTCGAAGACCTGAAGAACCGCTACCTGCAACGCCTGAACCTGATCTTCGTATTCAGCCGCGAGCAACAAGACATCGACCTCTACAACGGCCGGATCACTGCCGACAAATGCCAGCAGTTGTTTTCCCGCTGGCTCGACGTCAAGACCCTGGACGCGGCCTTTATTTGCGGTCCACAGGAAATGACCGAAGCGGTACGCGACAGCCTCAAGGCCCAGGGCATGCTGGCCGAGCGCATCCATTTCGAACTGTTTGCCGCCGCCGGCAGCCAACACAAACGTCAAGCCCGTGAGGCCGCGCGGCAGATTGATGCCGCCGTCAGCCAGATCACCGTGATCAGTGACGGCCGCGCCCTGGCCTTCGACCTGCCGCGCAACACCCAGAGCATCCTCGACGCCGGCAATGCCCAGGGTGCCGAGCTGCCCTATTCGTGCCGGGCCGGGGTGTGCTCGACCTGCAAGTGCAAGGTCATCGAAGGCGAGGTGGACATGGACAGCAACCACGCCCTGGAAGACTACGAAGTGGCGGCCGGCTACGTGCTGTCCTGCCAGTCATACCCGGTCAGCGCCAAGGTGGTGTTGGACTTCGACCAACTCTAGACAGCTGCGTGCACAGGCGCCGGCTCACCGGCGCCAGCAAGGCCTACGCCCAAACAATAAAAACAACAGCAAGAGAGCGCCCCCATGACCCCGCAAGAAATAGAACAAATCCGCCTGCACCCGGACTTTATCCAACTGGTACGACGCAAACAGAAGCTCTATTGGTCCCTGACCCTGGCCATGCTGGTGATCTATTACGGCTTCGTGCTGCTGGTGGCGTTCTCCCCCAGCACCCTGGGTCGGTCGCTCAATGGCGGAGTGACCACGGTCGGCATGCTGGTGGGCGTAGTGATCGTGCTGCTGGCCTTCGCCTTGACCGGCTTTTATGTCTACCGCGCCAACCATGTGATCGACCCGCTGAATGAAAAACTCAAGCAGGAGTGCGCTCAATGAAAGCACTGCCGGCGTTATTCCTGCTGCCCGGCCTGTTGCTCAGCGATCTTGCGCTGGCCGCAGAAGGCAGTGCACGACCGTTGAACTGGAACGCCATCGGCATGTTCCTGGTGTTTGTGCTGTTTACCCTCGGAGTCACGCGCTGGGCCGCCCTGCGCACCCGCTCGGCCAGTGATTTCTACACCGCCGGCGGCGGCATGAGCGGCTTCCAGAACGGCCTGGCGATTGCCGGCGACATGATTTCCGCAGCGTCCTTCCTCGGCATCTCGGCAATGATGTTCCTCAACGGCTACGACGGCCTGCTGTATGCCCTGGGGGTGTTGGCCGGCTGGCCGATCATTCTGTTCCTGATCGCCGAGCGCCTGCGCAACTTGGGCAAATACACCTTTGCCGACGTGGTCTCCTACCGCCTGGAGCAGACGCCGGTGCGCCTGACCTCGGCCTTCGGCACCCTGACCGTGGCGCTAATGTACCTGGTGGCGCAGATGGTCGGCGCCGGCAAGCTGATCGAATTGCTGTTCGGTATCAGCTACCTCTATGCAGTGATGCTGGTGGGCGTGCTGATGGTGTTCTACGTGACTTTCGGCGGCATGCTGGCGACCACGTGGGTACAGATCATCAAGGCGGTGATGCTGCTGTTCGGCACCACCTTCATGGCCTTCATGGTGCTCAAGCACTTTGGCTTCAGTATCGAGGCCATGTTCGCCGGGGCCACAGCGGTACACACCAAGGGCACGGCCATCATGGCCCCTGGCGGCTTGCTGTCGAACCCCATCGACGCTATCTCCCTGGGACTGGGCATGATGTTCGGCACCGCCGGCCTACCGCACATCCTCATGCGCTTCTTCACCGTCAGCGACGCCAAGGAAGCGCGCAAGAGCGTGTTCTACGCCACCGGTTTCATTGGTTACTTCTACCTGCTGCTGATCGTGGTCGGCTTTGGCGCCATCGTCATGGTCGGCACCGAGCCCGAGTACCGCGACGCCAGCGGTGCCATCGTCGGCGGCGCCAACATGATCGCCGTGCACCTGGCACAGGCGGTGGGCGGCAACCTGTTTCTCGGTTTCATCTCGGCGGTGGCCTTCGCCACCATCCTCGCGGTAGTGGCCGGGCTGGCCTTGTCCGGCGCGTCGGCGGTGTCCCACGACCTGTATGCCTGTGTGATTCGCAAAGGCCAGGCCACGGAAAAACAGGAAATCCGCGTCTCGCGGATCGCCACTCTGTGCATTGGTGTGCTGGCGATCATCCTCGGCCTGCTGTTCGAGTCGCAGAACATTGCCTTCCTTTCCGGGCTGGTACTGGCGATTGCCGCTTCGGTCAACTTCCCGGTGCTGTTCCTGTCGATGTTCTGGAAAGGCCTGACCACCCGTGGTGCCGTCAGCGGCAGCATGGCCGGGCTGGTCTCGGCGATTGTCCTGCTGGTGCTCAGCCCCGCGGTGTGGGTCAACGTCCTGCACCACGAACACGCACTGTTCCCTTACTCCAACCCGGCCCTGTTCTCCATGAGCCTGGCATTTGCCTGTGCCTGGCTGTTCTCGGTCACCGACCGTTCGGCTCGGGCAGATCTGGAACGCGGGCGCTACCTGGCGCAGTTCATCCGCTCCATGACCGGGATCGGCGCTTCCAGCGCCAGCAAACACTGACATTGGCTTGATAACAGGGAATAAAAATAATGCACCCCGTTTACCTCAATGCGCGCAAAACTCCGCTGTACCTGCTGACGGCCGCCAGTCTGCCGCTGTTCGCCCCACCGGCCCAGGCCGACTTTGTCAGTGACAGCAGCGCGCGCCTGGAAATGCGCAATCACTACATCAACCGCGACTTCCGCCAACACAACGCGGCGCAGTCCAAGGCCGAGGAATGGGCCCAGGGCTTTACCGCGCGCATCACCTCCGGATTCACCGAAGGCACCTTCGGTTTCGGCCTGGATGCCCTCGGCGAATTGGGGCTCAAGCTTGATTCCAGCCCCGACCGCCGTGGCACTGGGCTGCTGCCATATGGGCGCGACAGCCATGAACCGGCGGACCAGTTCAGCGAGCTGGGCCTGACCGGCAAGGTCCGCGTGGCCGACAGCGTGCTGAAAATCGGCACCCTGCAACCTTTGCTGCCGGTGGTCACCTACAACGATACTCGCCTGTTGGGCTCGACCTTCCAGGGCGGCCTGCTGACCAGCCAGGACATTCGCGACCTGACCCTGAATGCCGGGCGCCTGACCAAGACCAACCTGCGTGACTCATCGAGCAACGATGACATCGGCTACGGCGCCGCCACCAGCGATCACTTCGACTTCGCCGGCGGCAGCTACGCCTTCAACCCGCAACTGAGCCTGAGCTACTACTACGCCAAGCTGGACCAGATCTATCGCCAGCAATTTGTCGGCCTGCTGCACACCCAGCCCCTGGGCAACGGCTTCAGCCTGCGCAGCGACCTGCGTTACTTCGACAGTCGCGGCGACGGCATCGAGCGCGCCGGGCGCATCGACAACCGCAACTTCAACAGCATGTTCACCCTGGCTCATGGCGCCCATAAAGTCAGCGCCACCTGGCAGCAACTGTCCGGCGACAGTGCCTTTCCGTTCCTTAACGGCGGCGACCCGTACGTGGTCAACCTGGTGACCTACAACACCTACACCCGGGCTGACGAGGACTCCTGGCAACTGCGCTACGACTACAACTTCGCCGCCCTCGGCGTGCCCGGCCTGAGCTTCATGACCCGCTACACCGACGGCCGTCACGCCAAGGCCGGCGCCGTGGACAACGGCCGCGAGTGGGAACGCGACACCGACATCACCTACGTGATCCAGAGCGGAGTGCTCAAGGACGTCAGCCTGCGCTGGCGCAACGTGACCTTTCGCTCGGGCAACGGCCTGACCACCGCCCTGGATGAGAACCGCCTGATCGTCGGTTACACCCTGGCCCTTTGGTAAACCCCAACCGGCGCCGAACGGGCGCCGGCCGTTTTTTTCTTCCGGAGCAATCGTGATGACTCACGCCCCTACGCTGCAAAGCTTCATCGCCGGTCGCTGGATTGGCCAACACGCTGCCCAGGTCCTGCGCAGCGCGATTGACGGCCACGAACTGGCGCGCATCCACGAAGAACGCCCGGACTTTGCCGAAGCTGTCGAGCACGCTCGGCGCCAGGGTGTCGCGGCGCTGATGGCGCTGGATTTCCAGCAACGGGCGCAACGGCTCAAGGCCCTGGCCCTGTACCTCAGCGAGCGCAAGGAACAGTTGTACGCCCTGTCCCACCACAGCGGCGCGACCCGGGCCGACAGCTGGATCGATATCGAGGGCGGCAACAGCACCCTGTTCACCTACTCCGGCCTGGGTTCCCGGGAACTGCCCTCGGGCAACATCGTCCACGAAGGCCCGGCGCTGTCACTGAGTAAACTGGGAAGCTTCGCCGGTACCCATATCCTGGTGCCCCGGGGTGGCCTGGCGGTGCACATCAACGCCTTCAACTTCCCGATCTGGGGCATGTTGGAAAAATTCGCTCCCAGCTTCCTCGCCGGTATGCCGTGCATCGTCAAGCCCGCCAGCTCCACCAGCTACCTGACGCAAGCCGTGGTACGCCTGATGGATGAGTCGGGCCTGCTGCCTGCCGGCAGCCTGCAACTGGTGATCGGTGGCACCGGCGACCTGCTGGACCGGCTGCAAGGCCAGGATGTGGTGACCTTCACCGGTTCGGCCGATACCGCCGCCAAGCTGCGGGTCAACCCCAACCTGATCCGCCATTCGGTGCCGTTCAACGCCGAGGCCGACTCGCTGAACTGCGCCATCCTCGCCCCGGACGTGAGCCCGGACGATGAGGAGTTCGAACTGTTCATCAAGGAAGTCGCTCGGGAAATGACGGTCAAGGCCGGCCAGAAATGCACCGCGATCCGCCGCGCCATCGTTCCGGCCAAGCACATCGATGCCGTGGCCGAACGCCTGCGCGCACGCCTGGCCAAGGTGGTGGTCGGCGACCCATCGGTGGAAGGGGTGCGCATGGGCCCACTGGCTTCCCACGACCAGCAACGTGACGTCACCGAGCGCCTGCAGAGCCTGCTGCGCAGCAGCGACCTACTGTTTGGTGCCAAGGACGGCTTTGCGCCGCGTGGCGAAAACGTCAACCAGGGCGCATTTTTCGCCCCGACCCTGCTGCGTGCCCGCGATCCCCATGCCGAAGGCGGTGCTCACGACATCGAGGCGTTCGGCCCGGTCAGCACCCTGATGACCTACGACGATCTGGATGAAGCGCTGGTCCTGGCCGCGCGCGGCAAAGGCAGCCTGGTGGCCAGCCTGGTCACCAAGGACCCACGCATCGCGGCCCGGGCGATCCCTGTCGCAGCGGCCTGGCACGGGCGCCTGCTGGTGCTGGACCGCGAGTCTGCCGCCGAGTCCACCGGCCACGGCTCGCCCCTGCCACAACTGAAACACGGCGGCCCGGGCCGGGCCGGTGGTGGCGAAGAGCTGGGCGGCCTGCGCGCGGTGAAACACTACCTGCAACGGGCCGCGGTCCAGGGTTCGCCGAGCATGCTGGCAGCTGTCACTGGGGAATACGTGCGCGGCGCCAAAGTGATCGAGACCGAGGTCCATCCGTTCCGCCGTTACTTCCAGGACTTGCAGATCGGCGAATCGCTGCTGACCCATCGGCGCACAGTCACCGAAGCCGACTTGGTGAACTTCGGCTGCCTGTCCGGTGACCACTTCTATATGCACTTCGATGACATCGCGGCCAAGGAATCGCAATTCGGCAAGCGCATCGCCCATGGCTACTTCGTGCTCTCGGCAGCGGCCGGGCTGTTCGTCTCGCCAGCGCCCGGCCCGGTGCTGGCCAACTACGGCCTGGACACCCTGCGCTTCATTAACCCGGTGGGCATTGGCGACACCATCCAGGCCCGGTTGACCTGCAAGCGCAAGATTGACCAGGGTAAAACCAGTCCCCAGGGCATTCCTCAGGGCGTGGTGGCCTGGGATGTGGAAGTCACCAACCAGTTGGGCGAATTGGTGGCCAGCTACGACATCCTGACCCTGGTGGTCAAACGCGACGACTGAGTCCTTTGCCCCCCACACCTCTCCTGGGAGCTGGCTGCCGGTTCCTAGGGGAACCAGAAGATAATTGTGGCAAAAGATTTCATCGTTTCTTGATTCTAAAACCGGCTTGCGGCAAGTTGCGCGCTTCTTACTGCAAAGGAGCAGCCAATGTCCGGTTCAATGGCCCAGGCGTTCGCCCATAATTTTCTCGGCCACTCGCCCCGCTGGTACAAGGCCAGCATTGTCGCCTTCCTGCTGCTCAATCCCCTGCTGTTCTACACCGTCAGCCCGGCGGCGGCCGGCTGGTGCCTGGTAATCGAGTTCATCTTCACCCTGGCCATGGCCCTCAAGTGCTATCCGCTAATGCCCGGCGGCCTGTTGCTGGTGGAGGCCATGCTACTGGGCATGGCCACGCCCCAGGCGCTGTACGACGAACTGGTGCACAACTTCCCGGTGATCCTGCTGCTGATGTTCATGGTGGCCGGTATCTACTTCATGAAGGAGTTGCTGCTGTTCCTGTTCTCCCGGTTGCTGCTGGGGGTGCGTTCCAAGGCGTTGCTGGCGCTGCTGTTCTGCTTTCTGTCGGCATTCCTGTCGGCCTTTCTCGACGCGCTGACCGTCACCGCGGTGATCATCAGCGCCGCTGTGGGTTTCTATTCGGTGTATCACCGGGTGGCCTCCGGCAACGATCCGCGCCAGGACAGCGCCTTTGGTGATGACCAGCAGCTGCCGGCCCTGCATCACGACGACCTGGAGCAGTTCCGTGCGTTCTTGCGCAGCCTGCTGATGCACGGCGCCGTAGGTACGGCCCTGGGTGGTGTGTGCACCCTGGTGGGCGAACCGCAGAACCTGTTGATCGGTCATGAAATGGGCTGGCACTTCGTCGACTTCTTCAGCAAGGTGGCGCCGGTGTCGCTGCCGGTACTGGTGGCCGGCCTGGTGACCTGCGTACTGCTGGAGAAACTGCGCTGGTTCGGCTACGGCACTTTGCTGCCGGACAATGTGCGCCAGGTGCTGGCCAACTACGCCGCGGAAGACAACGCCCAGCGCACCTCGCGCCAGCGGGCGGCGTTGCTGGTTCAAGGTTTGGCCGCGCTGATCCTGATCGTCGGCCTGGCCCTGCATGTGGCCGAGGTCGGGCTGATCGGCCTGCTGGTGATCGTGCTGATCACCGCCTTCACCGGGATTACCGATGAGCACCGGGTGGGCAACGCCTTCAAGGACGCCATGCCCTTCACCGCGTTGCTGGTGGTGTTCTTTGCCGTGGTGGCGGTGATTCACCAGCAGCAGTTGTTCACTCCGTTGATCGAGTGGGTGCTGGCGCTGCCGGCGGATCAACAGCCGGGCATGCTGTTCATCGCCAATGGCCTGTTGTCGGCCATCAGTGACAACGTGTTCGTCGCCACCATCTACATCACCGAAGTGAAGCAGGCCTTTATCTCCGGGCAGATGAGCCGTGAACACTTCGAGACCCTGGCCATCGCCATCAACACCGGCACCAACCTGCCGAGCGTGGCCACACCCAATGGCCAGGCGGCCTTCCTGTTCCTGCTGACCTCAGCGATTGCACCACTGGTGCGCCTGTCCTATGGACGGATGGTCTGGATGGCCCTGCCTTACACCGTGGTGATGGGGTTGCTGGGCTGGTATGCGGTGAGTTACTGGCTGTAAGGACCCAGTGGCCGGCGAAGGCTGCGTCCGATGGGGCAGCCCTTGATGGCGAGAGGGCTTCGGCAGGCCCGGTTAGCACAGCCTGCGTCAGCGCTGGAGGATGTAACGCTCGATCGCCTCGGCGGCGCCGTCTTCCAGGTTGCTGCCGGTGATCACATCGGCCTGGCGCTTGACCTGTTCCTCCGCCTGGCCCATGGCAATCGACAAACCGGCACGCTGGAACATCGCCGGGTCATTGCCGCCATCACCCAGGGCCGCCGTGCGCTCCAGGGGCACTCCGAGGTACTTGGCCAGGGTTACCAGGGCCTGGCCCTTGTCCGCCTGCAACGCGGTGACATCAAGGAAGCGTGGTTGCGAACGGGAGGCCTGGGCCTGCCCAGAAGTCCGCGCCTGCAGCCGGGTTTCCAGCGCCATCAACAACCGATGGTCACTGCTGGCGGCCACAATCTTGTCGATGCGCGGCAGGTACTCGTCGAAACTGCCCACCACTTTCGGCGCATACCCCAGTGCCTGACGCTCAAGGGGCATCAACGGCCCGTCGAGGTCACGCAGTAGCCATTGATCGTCGGCAAACACCCAGGTTTCGATACCCGGTTGCGCTTCGAACAACAGCAAGGCAGTGACTGCCGCTGCCACAGGCACGTGGTGGCGAACCAGGCAGCTGCCATCGGGGTTGACGATGCTGCCCCCGTTGAAGCCCACGGTGGGCAAGTCCACACCCAGCGCCTCGATCTGCTGCAACATGGCCCGGGGCGGACGCCCGCTGGCCAGGCTGAAAGCGACACCGGCATCGCGCAAGGCCCGGACCGCGTCGAGGGTACGCGGGCTCAGGCTGTGATCCGGCCGCAGCAGCGTGCCGTCCAAGTCGCTCAGCAGAAATTCGATGGGGCGCGCCTTCACGCCACTCATCCGAGGGTGTGCCAGACGCGGCCGTCCCGGGCCAGCAACTCATCACCCGCGGCCGGACCATCCTCGCCCGCAGGGTAACTCTGCAAGGCTGCGTCCTGCTTCCAGGCGTCGAGAAAGGGTTGCACCGCACGCCAGCCGTTCTCGATGTTGTCCGCTCGCTGAAACAGCGTCTGGTCACCGATCAGGCAGTCGTAGATCAGGGTTTCGTAACCGGTGGACGGCTGCATTTCGAAGAAGTCGCGGTAGGCGAAGCCCAGTTCGATGTTGGCCATGTCGAGGCTCGGCCCGGGTTTTTTCGCCAGCAGGTCGAACCACATGCCTTCGTTGGGTTGAATCTGGATCCGCAGGTAGGTCGGCGACAGGCGCTCGACCTCGGTATTGCGAAATTGCGCGTAAGGCGCCGGCTTGAAGCAGATGACGATCTCGGTGTCGCGCACACTCATGCGCTTGCCGGTGCGCAGGTAGAACGGCACCCCAACCCAGCGCCAGTTATCGATCATCACCTTCAAGGCGACATAGGTTTCGGTGTGGCTGTCCGGTGCCACGTTGGCCTCCTCGCGGTAACCCGCCAGGGTTTTACCGGCCACTTCACCGGCACTGTATTGGCCACGTACCGAGTTGGTCCGGGCCTCTTCCATGGACCAGGGACGGATCGCCCCCACGACCTTGGCCTTCTCGCCACGCACCGCATCGGCGCCAAAGGCCGCGGGCGGTTCCATGGCCACCATCGCCAGTAACTGGAACAGATGGTTGGGCACCATGTCGCGCAGGGCGCCGGTGTGTTCATAAAAGCTGCCACGGGTTTGGACCCCGACGGTTTCCGCCGCGGTGATCTGCACGTGGTCGATGTAATGGTTGTTCCAGAACGCCTCGAACAGGCTGTTGGAAAAACGGCTGACCAGAATGTTCTGGACGGTTTCCTTGCCCAGGTAATGGTCGATGCGATAGATCTGCTTTTCGCTCATCACCTTGAGCAGGCAGGCGTTGAGGGCTTCGGCGGTCTGCAGGTCGGAGCCGAAGGGCTTCTCGATCACCACCCGGCGAAACGTCTCCGGCCCTTCCTTGAGCAGCCCCGAAGTCGCGAGGCGCTGCACCACTTCACTGAAGAAGCGCGGCGCGGTGGCCAGGTAGAACACCGCATTGCCAGTGCCGCTGGCGGCAATCCGGGCCGCCAGCTCAACGTAGGTGGCGTCATCGAGGAAGTCGCCCTGGACATAGCTGATCCCACGGGTCAGCCGGGCCCAGACAGCGGCGTCCACAGACGCCCCCTGCCCTTGTTTGTTAAGTACTTCATCGCGAAGGAAGTCTTCCAGCAGGGTGGCGAACTCAGCGTCGCTCACTGCGTTGTGGTCGACGCCGACAATCCGCAATCCCTCATCCAGCAAGCCGTCACGGCTCAGGTTGTACAGCGCGGGGGTCAACAGGCGCTTGACCAGATCACCGCGGGCACCGAACAGGAATAGCGTGGTCGGCGGCGCCGGCAACGCCTTGGACTTCTTTCGCGTTGAGGTCATTTCTTCCCAGTCTCCACATGGCCGCCAAAGCCGAAGCGCATGGCCGACAGCACTTTGTCGCCGTAGGTACCTTGGCCGCGCGAACGGTAGCGGGAGAACAACGAGTTGGACAGCACCGGAACCGGCACCGATTGCTCCATGGCGGCCTCGATGGTCCAGCGGCCTTCACCGCTATCGGCCACGGAGCCGGAGAAACCGTCAAGTTTCGGGTCGCTGGCCAGGGCGTCGGCAGTCAGGTCCAGCAACCACGAGGACACCACGCTGCCACGGCGCCAGACTTCGGCGATGTCGCCCACGTTGAGGTCAAAACGCTGGTCTTCCGGGAGGTTTTCCGAAGACTTGGTCTTGAGGATGTCGAAGCCCTCGGCGAAGGCCTGCATCATTCCGTACTCGATGCCGTTGTGGATCATCTTGACGAAGTGCCCGGAACCGGCGGGACCCGCATGGATATAGCCGCGCTCGGCACGGTCATCGGTAGCCACCCGATCCTTGGTCCGCGCAATCGAACCCAGGCCCGGGGCCAGAGCGCTGAACAAAGGATCCAGGCGCAGCACTTCATCGGCATCGCCGCCGATCATCATGCAGTAGCCGCGTTCCAGGCCCCAGACGCCGCCGGAGGTGCCGACGTCGATGTACTTCAGGCCCTTTTGCGCCAGGTCCCGAGCGCGACGGATATCGTCCTTGTAGTAGGTGTTGCCGCCGTCGATGATCACGTCGCCCGGGGCCAGCAACTGGCTCAGGGTGTCGATGGTTTCTTCGGTAGGTGCGCCGGCGGGCAGCATGACCCAGACCGCGCGCGGTTGTTCCAGGCCGGCTACCAGCGCTGGCAGGTCGGCGACGCCCTTGGCGCCTTCTGCGGCCAGGGTGCTGACAAAGTCGCTGTTGCGGTCAAAGACTACGGTTTCGTGCCCATTGAGCATCAAGCGCCGTGCAATGTTGCCGCCCATGCGGCCCAGTCCAATAATCCCCAGTTGCATGTGCTGATGCTCCTACTGCAAAAAATTCAAATCAAAAATGTGTAGCCCATGGGGCCGGGTGAAACTTCAAGGTGCGCAACTATACAAGGCAAAAAGCCCCAAGACAGCGCAATCTTCAGACATAAAGCGACTTTCTGTAGCGACCTGCAGCCAACACGGCCTGCAAAGGCCCCACTCAATACCCCGTCCGACACGGCCTTATTGAGGATTAGTCCCAACACTCTGGACGAAGTTTCCAAATCCTTGGGTGGATAACGACGTAAATCACTTGGAAGGCACAAAGACCCCGAAAAATAAAAAGTTCCCTTTGCCAAAAAAAGAAATAAAATTGCCGCCGATAATGCTTTGCGCAAGGAATGCGGACAACGAAGCATAGTTGAGACACGCCATTTGCGAGGTGAGCAATGGGCACCGTACTACCAGCACGACCTGCACAAACCCTGTACGTCACCATCCGCCGTGACGAACTGCGTCAACTCAAAGACCAGCGCGATCAGTTGCAACAGGAACTTGCCCAGTTGCGCCTGCAACTGCAGCACCAGGAGCAAGCGCAAGCGCTGCACCTTTCCTCCGCGAGCTGAGACTCGAACGTCGAGCGCAGGCCTGCCCTGCGTTCATCTGCAGCCGCCCGTTGTTGCATGCCATGACGTTTTCAGCGCAATAGTTGCCAGCCCCTGTTGAACGCCGGGCAGCGCACCGCTGAACCCACAAAAATCCAACGCCTCTGTCACAAAGTTTTCACACTTGCCTATCGATACTCCAGGCCATTGTGGCCGTTTTGTTACACGAGGACGGCCCTCATGAGCGACGCCCAGCCGGCGCGCAATGATCATGGATTCCTAGGGAGCGCTGAATGGCATTGTTCAAACGCAGTGGTACATCTGCGAAAGGTTTTGACTGGATGGGACTGCTCTGGCTGTTCCTGTTCTTCTGGTATTTCTCGGGCATCACCCAGCTGCTGATCCAGCTCACCGACACCTCCGGATTCACCGGCTTTCGCCAGGCGTTCTTCATGAGTGCCATCTGGCTCGCGCCGATGCTGCTGTTCCCGGCACGCACCAAAGTCATGGCCGCGGTAATCGGCGTAGTGCTCTGGGCCTGTTCCATGGCCAGCCTGGGCTACTTCTTCATCTATCAGCAAGAGTTCTCGCAAAGCGTCATCTTCATCATGTTCGAGTCCAACCCCTCGGAAGCCGGTGAATACCTGACCCAGTACTTTGCCTGGTGGATGCTGCTGGCGTTCATTGCCCACACCGCATTCGCAATCTTCCTCTGGAGCCGCCTGCGCCCGGTCTACCTGCCTCGGGCCCAGGGCCTGATCGCCGCTACGGCGATCCTGCTGGTGATTGTCGGCTACCCGCTGGTCAAGCAGATCTCCCGCGCCGACACCGTTGCCCTTGGCCTGGAAAAATTCGAAACCCGGATCGAGCCCGCCGTGCCCTGGCAGATGCTGGTTGCCTACCGCCGCTACCGTGAGCAACTGGACGGCATGCAAGGCATGCTCGACAGTGTCAGCAAGATCCCGCCACTGACCAACCTCAAGGACAGCATGGCTGGCCAGCCGGCGACCCTGGTGCTGGTGATCGGCGAGTCGACCAACCGGCAGCGCATGAGCCTCTACGGCTACCCGCGCCAGACCACCCCGGAGCTGGACAAGCTCAAAGACCAGTTGGCGGTCTTCAACAACGTCATCACCCCACGCCCCTACACCATCGAGGCGTTGCAGCAGGTACTGACCTTCGCCGACGAAGAAAACCCCGACCTGTACCTCAAGACGCCGTCACTGGTCAGCGTAATGAAGCAAGCGGGCTACAAGACCTACTGGATCACCAACCAGCAGACCATGACCAAGCGCAACACCATGCTCACCACCTTCTCCGAGCAGGCGGATCAGCAGGTGTACCTGAACAACAACCGCAACCAGAACGCCCGCCAGTACGACGGCGACGTGCTCGAGCCCTTCACCAAGGCCCTGGCCGACAGCGCGCCACGCAAGTTCATCGTGGTGCACCTGCTGGGCACTCACATGAGCTACCAGTACCGCTACCCGCCAAGCTTCGACAAGTTCACCGATCGCCAGGGCGTACCAGCCGGCGTGCGCGACGATCAGGTACCCACTTACAACAGCTACGACAACGCCGTCCTGTACAACGACTTTGTAGTTTCCAGCCTGATCAAGGACTACGCCAAGACCGACCCCAACGGCTTCCTGCTGTATCTGTCGGACCACGGCGAGGACGTCTTCGATTCTGTCGGGCACGACACCCTGGGACGCAACGAAGCCAAGCCGACAGCGCCGATGTACACCATCCCGTTCATGGCCTGGGCCTCGCCAAAGTGGCGGGAAACCCATGATTGGAGCTTTGCTTCCGACCTCAGTCGGCCTTACAGCAGCTCGCAGTTGATACACACCTGGGCGGACCTGGCGGGCCTGAGCTTCAATGAGCTGGACCCGAGCCGCAGCCTGGTCAACGACAGCTTCAAGGCGCGGCCGCTGCTGATCGGCGACCCTTACTCGCGCCAGAGCAAGGCACTGATCGACTTCAGCTTGATGAAACCCAAACCGCCTGCCGACGCCGCGGTGGTGCAGCAGTAAGATCTACCTCGGGGGCCGCAATGGCCCCCGATTCGTTCTGCCTCCCCCTTCCCCTCCTCATGGCAGCCCGCTTGCTGACGAACCGGTGCCAGCGCCTTGCTGCGCAGTCAAAGCCACTGCGCAAGCAGAAAACTCCACCCGGCGGTTCGTGCAAAAATGTCGTGCCGACACATGATGTCAAAAATGTAATCTTCGATTCAGGCTGACGTTAACCCTCAGTTAATAGACTTCGGTGAAACTTTGCTCCTCACTTGTTGAGCAGTGACGAAGCAAGTACCGAACACTCTTAAGCAGGAAACGCAGCATGAAACTTTCAACTCTTGTACTCAGTGGCTTGATCCTGGCGGGCTCCAGCGCCGCCTTTGCCGAAGGCGGTTCCGAACGTGTGCAACAGTTTTACGAGAACTTCCGTGTCAGCCAACAACAGGTTCACGGCGATAAAACCGAGAACACCGCACAGGCTGACAAGCAGAAACCCGTCTCGCCATATTCCGCATCGGACGCCAAGCAAAAACAGCCTGACGCCTGATCCCGCGATTTAAGCAAGTCCCACTCTGAACACTGTGCTCCTTTGGCAGAGATGGATGTTTGGCGCCCTTGCGGGCGCCTTTTTTTAATACTTCCCAGCAGCATTCTTTCAAGCCGATGACCAAGACATTACAACTCTGTCATTCACGGCCTTGGCTATTTCAGTTCAATTAACATGCCGCAGCGTGACAGCATTCAAAACATGAGCCTCACGACTTCCTGGCATGCCCCCTTGCCTGAAAACAGCCGCTACCGGTGGTCCCCCCAGCAGCTCGCCGACTATCGGAAGTCTTCTAATTATTTGAATTATTTAAGTTAATTTATTGACCCTGTAGCTACTTTAGGCTTCAGCATCGAGTCATTGGATCCCCCCTGACGATTTTCAAGAGGACATGACAATGCGCATTCTGGTGATTGAAGATGAGCCGAAAACCGCGGACTACCTGCACCAGGGATTGACCGAAAGTGGTTATATCGTCGACCGCGCCAACAATGGCGTGGATGGATTGCACCTGGTTGAACAGCAGCCCTACGAATTGGTGATTCTGGATATCAACCTGCCCGGCAAGGATGGCTGGCAAGTATTGCAACATATGCACCGGCAACATCCCGCGCGGGTCATGATGCTCACCGCTCGAGGACGCCTGGAAGACAAGGTCAAGGGACTGGATATGGGCGCAGATGATTATCTGGTCAAGCCTTTTCAATTTCCCGAGTTGCTGGCCCGAGTCCGCACCTTGATGCGCCGTAGTGAGCCCGTAGCCCAACCGCAAGTCTTGCAAGTTGCCGACTTGCAACTTGATCCGCGGCGTCACCGGGCCTATCGCGGTGACCGGCGTATTGACCTGACCACCAAGGAGTTCACCCTGCTGCATGTATTGATGCGCCACTCGGGGGAGGTGCTGACCCGCACGCAAATCATTTCCCTGGTCTGGGACATGAACTTCGATTGCGACACCAATGTGGTGGAAGTTTCCATTAGTCGCTTACGGGCAAAGATCGATGACGCCAGCGAAGTCAAACTGATCCACACCCTGCGTGGCGTCGGTTATGTGCTGGAAGTACGCCAATGAATTCGCGCCCTCCGCCAGCCCCCAATAACAGCCTGTCGATGCGCCTGGGGCTGACCGTCAGCCTGATGGGCGCAGCACTGGTGCTGCTGCTGGCGACCCTGGCCTACCTGGCCCTGAACCACGAGTTGGACAACCTGGCGCGCAAGGGCCTGGAGAGCAAGCTGGAGCAGATCCAGCACAGCCTCACCAGCGACCTCAAGAGCAGCGATCTAGCGGCCCGCCCTCATTCCCTGCTGGACCTGGTGATGGGCCACGACAACCTGCAACTGAGCATCCTGGGCAACGACCCGCGAGCCGAACCCTTGCTGAATGTCGGCGGCAGCGACCAACAGCCCCTGCCCGAAGCCCTGCGAGCGACGGCCGCAGACGGCTACTTCGATTGGCGCGACAGTCGCGGCGAGCAACTGCTCAGCGCCTCCCGACAAATGAACCTGCGCAATGGCGAACAGGTACAGGTGGTGCTGAGCCTGGACCGCAGCAACGATCAAGCACTGCTCAGCGCCTACCTGCGCTCCACGGTCATCGCCTTGCCGCTGTTGCTGCTGTTGATCGGCATCGGCGCCTGGTGGCTGGTGCAACGGGGCCTGCTGCCCCTGCAGCAGTTCACCCGGGTCGCCGCGAAGGTCACCACCCAGGACCTGACCCATCGCCTGAACCTGGACAAGCTGCCCCGGGAATTGGCGGAATTGGGCCAGGGCATCAATGTCATGCTGCACCGCCTGGATGGCGGCGTGCAGCGGTTGTCGCAATTCTCCGACGACCTGGCCCATGAACTGCGCTCGCCCATCAGTAACCTGATGGGCAAGGCCCAAGTGACCCTGTCCCGGGAGCGCCCCCCGGAGGAATACAAGGGGGTGCTGGAAGCCAGCATCGAAGAACTGGAGCGGGTCACGCGGATCGTCGCCGACATGCTGTTCCTCGCCCAGGTCAGCCAGCCCGCATCCCAGGCCCGCTTCACCCGGGTGTCACTGGGAGAAGAAGCGCGCCGAGTCATGGACCTGTTTGCCCTGAGCGCCGAGGACAAGCAGCTCGAACTGCAGCTGAGGGGGGACGCCTGGGTCCTTGGCGATCGCCTGATGATCCAGCGGGCCATCTCCAACCTGCTGTCCAATGCCATCCGTCACAGCCCGCCCCGGGGTCGGGTCAGCCTGCGAGTCGAGCACCAGTTGCAGAATGTGAGCCTCAGTGTGAGCAATCCCGGGCCGGGCATCGCCGATTGCCACCTGCCCCACCTGTTCGAGCGTTTCTATCGGGTCGACAGCAGCCGCACCCGGGCCGAAGGCGGCACTGGGCTGGGACTGGCGATTGTCCGCTCGATCATGAGCTTGCATCAGGGGCGAGCCGAGGCCAGCAGCGTAGTGGACGAACTGACCGAGTTTTGCCTGGTGTTCCCCAAGCTCGACCCGGCGCTGCATGACAGCTAGGCCAGCCAGGCCCCCAGCGCCGCTCCCAGCAGCACCAGGGCCCAAGGCGGCACCCGGCCACTGCGCAGCAGCGCCCAGGCCAGCAGCACCGCCGCCAGTTCCAGGGGGCCGGTCACGCTGCTGCTCCACAGCGGCTGATACAGCGCCGCCGCGAGCAAACCGACCACCGCCGCATTGACCCCGGCCAGTGCGGCCTGAATACCCTGGCGATGGCGCAGGACCTGCCAAAAAGGCACCACCCCGATCACCAGCAGCAGCCCCGGTAGAAAAATCGCCAGCAGGCAGACCAGCGCCCCCGTCCAGCCATCAATGGCGGCGCCAAGAAAAGCCGCAACGCTGAACAATGGCCCCGGCACCGCCTGGGCACTGGCATAACCGGCCAGAAACAGTTGGCTGCTGACCCAACCCGGCTCCACCACCTGAGCCTGTAACAGTGGCAGCACCACATGACCGCCGCCAAACACCAGGGCGCCAACCCGATAGAAACCATCGAACAGGCTTAACAGCTGGCTTGGCCAGAGCAGCGCCAGCCCGGGCAAAAGCACCAGTAACAGCAACGCCAGGCTCAGCGCCACAATCCCCTGGCGACGATTTGAGCCCGAAGCCCGGACTTCGATCTGCGCCTCGAACACCGGCTTGATCAGCAGCGCCCCCAACAGCGCCGCCAGCACCATCACCGCCAGTTGCACCCCCAGGCCCGGCCAACGCAGCACCAGGACTGCAGCCAGCAACGCGATGACCATCCGCAGCGGACCACGGCACAGGCTCCAGGCCATGCCCCACAGGGCTTGGGCCACTACCGCCACGGCTACCAGTTGCAGGCCCTTGAGCGCTCCCGGGGGAACACCGGAGCCCAGTCCCAGGGCCAACAGGGTCAGGGCCAGCGCCGAGGGCAAGGTGAAACCGGCCCAGGCACACAGAGCCCCCGGCACCCCGCCACGAGCCAAGCCCAGGGCGATGCCGACCTGGCTGCTGGCCGGCCCCGGCAGAAACTGGCACAGGGCGACCAGCTCGGCATACGCCGCCTCCCCCAGCCAGTGCCGACGCTGGACGAATGCCTGGCGGAAATACCCCAGGTGCGCCACCGGCCCGCCGAACGAGGTCAGTCCCAGGTGCAGAAACACCAGGAAGATCTGCCAGGGTGTCTCCGTGGCACGCGGGGCCTCTCCAGGGGATGTGACATCGGGCATTACAAAGCCTTGCTCCAGAACAACATGCGGCCATGGGCGGGGTCGAGCATGGCGCTGGCAAAACCGCAGGCCTGATAGGCCGACTGGGCCTGGGTATTGCCCTCCAGCACTTCCAGGGTGATCTTGCAGCAGCCACGCTGGCGGGCAATGTCCTCGACTTTCTGCAGCATCCGCTTGCTCAGTCCCTGGCCGCGAAAGCTATCGAGCACCACCACGTCATGGACATTCACCAGGGGCCGGCAGGCAAAGGTGGAGAAACCCTCGAAGCAGTTGACCAGCCCCACCGGCTGGCCACCGGCAAAGGCCAGCACCGTGAACGCCTGGGGTCGCTTGGCCAGTTCCGCCGGCAACTGCCCAAGCAGGTCCGCCGCCAGCGGCTGCCCCCCGCCCATGGGGTCCTGGGCATAGTGATTGAGCAGTACGCCTATGGCCTCGGCATGCACCGGGTTGCTGTAACTGGCTTGCAGAACCACGACATCGGCAACGTCCATGTTCATCCTCGATCAACACATGAAAGTGAGCACTCAGGGCTCAGGCAGCCTGGATTGTAGGCTGAGGGATTTGACCAAACGAAGATTCTTCATCTACTCACCACAGAAAAATCTTAAATAATGCTCAGCGCTCGGATCAACTGGAACGGTTTCCCCCTCAGGCGCCCGGCGCTGGGCCGAAACGTTGCAGTTGCATCTCCTGCAAGCGGCTGAGGGTGCGGCGGAAGGGAAACTCCAGGTAACCCTCGGTGTACAGCTGCTCCATCGGCACTTGCGCTTCCAGATAGAGCGGTACCTTGCGGTCGTAGCATTCATCCACCAGGGCGATGAAGCGCCGTACCGCGTCGTCATGGATCGACAGTTGCGGCAGCTCACGATCCCCCGCCGCCACGCGCTGAACACCGTCCTCGGTGCCACGGGCAATACGCCCCGGGCGTTGCTGGGCACTGAGGTTGGGCACTTCACTGAGGAGAATGGCGCGGAACCGGTCACACAGCGCCATGAAATCCATGGCCGAGAACGGTTGCTCGCACAGATCGGCGAAACGGCACCAGATCACCGTCTCGGCGGCCTTGACCACGGTCACTGGGCGGTAGCCAAGCAACAGTGGCTCGCTGGACACCGCCTGCCCTGCGCTCAACTGCTCGAACAGCAGCGCCAAGGCACTGGGCTGCCCCTCGGCGCTGAGCCAATAGCGCTGCGCCACAGCGCCGGGGTGCAGGCGGTGATCCTGCTCGCCGTCCACCGCCAGCACCTGCATGTGCTCGCGGATGGCGTTGATCGCCGGAACAAAGCGCTCACGGTTGAAGCCGTCGGCATAGAGTTGCTCGGGAGGCTGGTTGGAGGTGCAGACCATGACCACGCCCTGTTCGAACATCACCTGGAACAGGCGGCCGAGAATGATTGCATCACCGATGTCGTTGACGAACAACTCATCGAAACACAGCACCCGCACCTCTTCAGCGAGCTCACGGGCCAGGGCCCGCAGCGGGTCGGCGGTGCCGGTCAGCTGGAACGAACGCTGGTGCACCCAGCCCATGAAGTGGTGAAAGTGCTGGCGGCGCGCCGGCACCCTGAGGCTCTGGTAGAACTGATCCATCAACCAGGTCTTGCCCCGCCCTACCGAGCCCCACAGGTACACACCCTGCACCGGCGTGCCTCCCTGGTGCAGGGCTTCATGGCAGCGCTGCAAGGCTTGCACCGCCCGTGCCTGCGCTGCATCGGCGACAAAACCATCGTGCTCCAGTGCCTGCTGATAAGCGCTCAAGGGTGAATCGAATGGCATGGCTGGCAGGCCTCCTGGCAAAGAGCCGCAGTATGCCACCCCGCAAGCACGCGCAGTCAGGCAGAACCGCTCAGCGAGAGATATCCAGGCGCGCGATCTTGCCCTGGGCATCAAGGCGAAAGGTGTAGCGCAAGGCCTGGGGGCTGCCGGGAAAGTCACCGGAAATCAGATTATCCAGCAGCACCTTGCCGGTGCGCTGCTGAACCCCGACGATCTCCAGCCGGGGCCGCAAGCGGCTCCGGGTGTCGTCCATCCAGCGGGCAATCTCCTGCGGCCCGACGCGGTATTCACGCTCGTCGAAAAGCTGCGCCTGGTCGGCGAAGATCGACGCTACCACTGAACTGTCCCCGGTATTGGTCGCCGCCAGATAAGCGATGATGGCCGGGGCCAGCGAAGGGTCGGTAGTGAACATGGAACAAGCTCCTTGCGAGTAGATGAGCGAGCCATGTTAGGACCCCGTCACGTCATTTCTTGTCAGCAGTGAAACGGCCGCCTGCATCCCCTTGCATGCGCTTGCGCCAGGCCCGTAGCCAATCACTGCGGCGCCCCGGATAGGCCACATCCTGCTCCTCGGCGGCGGCGATGCGATCGGTGCGAAAGGTCCGGTAATCTTCACGCAGCTCGCACCAGGCAACTATCACCCGGGCCTCGTTGAGAAAGCCCAGGGCCAGGGGCCAGATCAGCCGCTGGCTGGGGGTCTGGTTGACATCGGCATAGTCGATCAGCAGCTTGGCCTGATGACGGATCGCCAGGCGAAACACGTTCAATGACACCGGATTGTCCGGAAAGCCATAACCTGACGGCCCCGGTAGCAGCGTGGGATTGCGCAAGGCGTCCTGGGCGGCCGGTGCCAGCACCGCGGCGATCTTGGCCATGGCATCGGCGGCAGCCTTGCTCAACACCTCGTCGCCCCGCTGATCGACGTAGCGCAAGCCAAGGACCACGGCTTCGGTTTCATCGGCATTGAGCATCAGCGGCGGCAAGAACAAACCGCTGCGCAGCACATAGCCAACCCCGGCCTCTCCGTAGATCGGCGCCCCCAGGGAGGTGAGCTCGGCAATGTCGCGGTACAGGGTGCGTTCGGAGACCTCCAGCTCCCGGGCCAATGTTGCAGCAGTGACCGCGCGGCTCTTGCCTCGCAGCATCTGCAACAGGGTGAGTAATCGACTGGCTCGCGACACCTTGAGTGAACTCCCGGGAAAAACACCGAGGCAGGATACCAGAGGCTCCTGACAGACAATGTCAGGAGGCCTGTCGCAGCCCTAGCCTGGATGCCCCAGGAGATGCGGCGTGCCCAAGGCCGCCAGCGGTTCGGTGAAAGATCATCAAGCCAGGCCCTCCGGACCTGGCGCAGCGGCGCAAGCAAACGGCAAAGGTCAGACGTCGACCTTATGCCGGGCCGCGTAGAGACAGAGCATTTCCATGGCCAGGGTGGCGCCCGCCAGGGAGGTGATCTCGGCGTGGTCGTAGGCCGGTGCCACCTCCACCAGGTCCATGCCCACCAGGTTGATCCCGCGCAAGCTGCCGAGAATCTCCAATGCCTGGGTGGTGCTCAAGCCGCCGCAGACCGGGGTGCCGGTCCCCGGGGCGAACGCCGGGTCCAGGCAGTCGATGTCGAAGGTCAGGTACACCGGGTGATCACCGACCCGTTCGCGAATCGCCGCGGCAATCGCCTCGCAGCCAAGCCGATGAACCTGGCGCGCATCCAGCACCTGGAAGCCCTGATGGTCATCGTTGGTGGTGCGCAAGCCGATCTGCACCGAGCGCGCCGGGTCGACCAGCCCCTCCCGGGCGGCGTGCCAGAACATGGTGCCGTGATCGATACGCTGGCCTTCCTCGTCGGGCCAGGTGTCGCTGTGGGCATCGAAGTGAATCAGCGCCAGTGGACCGTGCCGGCGATGATGGGCCTTGAGCAGCGGGTAGCTGATGAAGTGATCACCGCCCAGGGTCAGCATCGCGCAGCCGGCGTCGAGGATGCGCCGGGCATGGGTCTCGATGCTCTCGGGCACCGATTGCGGGGTGCCATGGTCAAAGGCGCAGTCGCCATAGTCGATCACTGCCAGGTGTTCGAAGGGGTCGAAGGCCCAGGGCCAATGGCGTTCCCAGGCGATGCCAGCGGATGCTGCGCGGATCCCCCGCGGCCCGAAGCGCGCCCCGGGACGGTTGGTGGTGGCGGTGTCGAAGGGCACGCCACTGACCACCAGGTCGACACCTCGCAGGTCACGGCTATAACGCCGACGCATGAAGCTGGTGATGCCGGCGTAGGTGGTTTCGGCCTGGGTGCCGTACAGGCTGTCGCGGGTCAGGGCCTGATCGTTGAGGTCGGCGATATCCATGGGTGTTTCCTCAGGGTTGGCGGCTACGGAAGGTGCTCCAGATACGCGTGCGCTGACGCATGTCCTTGAGGCTCATGCTGCGGTCGGCGTACAGCCGGGCACGCATCTGGGCAGCCGGGTAAATGTCTGGGTCGTTGCGGATCGCTGGGTCAACCAGGGGCGTCGCCGCCTGGTTGGCATTGGCGAAGAACAGGCTGTTGGTCAGGGCCGCCACCGACTCCGGACGCAGCATGAACTCGATGAAGGCTCGGGCCGCCTCGGGGTGCGGCGCATCCTTGGGGATCGCCAGGTTGTCTTGCCAGACCAGGGTGCCGTTCTGGGGAATGCGGTAAGCCACCTCGAACGGCTTGCCGGCCTTGCGCGCCTGGTCAGCGGCCATGCTGGCATCGCCGTTGTAGGTCAGCGCCAGGCACACGCTGCCGTTGGCCAGGTCATTGATCTGTCGGCCGGTGGCCACATAGAGCACTGCAGGCTGCAGCTGCCGCAACAGCGCTTCGGCCTGGGCCAGGTCGTTTTTGTCCGTGCTGTAGGGGTCCTTGCCCAGGTAATGCAGGGCCAGCCCGATGACTTCCTGAGGCGAATCGAGAATGGCAATCCCGCAGTCCTTGAGGCGTTCGGCGTATTGCGGTTTGAACAGCAGGTCCAGGCTGTCCAGCGGCACGCCCGGCAGACGTTGACGCAGCGCCTCGACGTTGATACCCAAGCCCAGGGTGCCCCAGGTATAGGGCACGCCGTAGCGATTGCCGGGATCGACTGCCGCCAGCTTGCCCAGCAGGTCCGGATCAAGGTTGGCGTAACCCTTGAGGCTGGCGCGGGGGATCTCCCGCAGCGCCCCGGCCGCCAACCCTCGCGCCAGCACGCTGGAAGACGGCACCACCACGTCATAACCGCTGCCACCCGTGAGCAGCTTGGTTTCCAGCACCTCCGGAGCGTCGAAGGTGTCGTAGCGCACCTGAATACCGGTTTCTTCGGTAAACCGCTGCAGGGTCTGCGGGGCCACGTAATCGGCCCAGCTGTAAAGGTTGAGCAGCGGTTCTTCGGCCCGTGACGACGGGGCCATGGCCAATATCGCCAACGGAAGGCACAAGCGCAGCAACGGACACATGACGGGCACCTGCAAGGAGGAAGTAGCGGCAGCTTGCCCGGATGGTTACATTACAAAAATACCAAGCTTGTTACGCTGACATTCACCGGGAGTAATGTTTGATGCTGGGTCAATTGCACGATCTGGACCTGCAGCTGTTACGGCTGTTCGTCAGCGTGGCGCAGTGCGGTGGCTTCAGCGCCGCCCAGGGTGAATTGGGACTGAGCCAGTCCAGCATCAGCCAGCAAATGGCGCGCCTGGAGACCCGTCTCGGCTACCGCCTGTGCAGCCGTGGCAAGGCCGGCTTCAAGCTGACGCCCAAGGGCGAGCAGTTGCTGAGCGCGACCCGCCCGCTGTTCCAATCCATCGAAGTGTTTCGCCATCAGTCCAACGGTGTTGCCGGACGCTTGATCGGCGAGGTGCGCCTGGGGCTGTCCGAAGCCCTGGACCAGTCGGTGTTGCAGAAGGTGGCGGCAGCGATCCGCGACTTTCGCCAGCGCGATGAATCGGTGCGGATCGAGTTGCTCAGTGCCATGCCCGGCGAAATGGAGCGCCTGCTCCTGCAGCAACGCCTGGACCTGGCCATCGGTTACTTCTCAAAGGTCCAGCGGGCCTTTGATTACCGCCGCCTGTTCAGCGAGACCCAGCACCTGTATTGCGCTGTCGGCCATCCATTGTTCAGCGCCGCGGAGCCGGACCTGAGCAGCCTGCAGCATGCCGACCGGGTCGACCATCCTTACCGTTTCCTCGGTCCGGACGAGCCGTTCCAGGGCCAGCGTTGCTCGGCCCGGGCCGAACAGGTGGAAGGCACCCTGGCCTTCATCCTCTCTGGACAGCACATCGGCTACCTGCCCAGCCATTTTGCCCGCAACTGGGAGAACGCCGGCCAACTCAAGCCCCTGGGGCAGCCGCAACTGAGTTTCGAGGTGGACTTCTACCTCGCCCGACACCGCGCCCAGGTGCCGGGCGAGGCCCAGCAAGCCTTCGAGGAAGACCTGCTGCGCGCCTTTGTCCCAGACTAAGCGGGGCTCTTGAGGCCTGCATTGACCTTTTCCGCCTGTTTGCCCTTCTGACAGCGGCACCTTTCTGGCATCCTGCGCCTCCTTTTTTCTGACCGGGTCCGCAAGTCTTGTCCGACGTCATGCTTTTGCGGCCCAAGTCCCGTCCACTTTCCGGCGTGTGCCCCCGCTGTACCCACACGCCACTGGCAGGCCTTTTCCCATGACCACACCTGATCGCTCCCCTCCTCGCTACAAGTCTGACCTGATCTACGGCCTCAACGACCGCCCGCACTTCAGTGCCGCAATCTTCGCCGCGCTGCAGCACGTGCTGGCCAGCTTCGTCGGCATCATCAGCCCGACCCTGATCTTCGGCGGCGTCCTCGGCCTTGAGAGTGAACTGCCCTACCTGATCAGCATGGCGCTGTTCGTTTCCGGCCTGGGGACCTTCGTCCAGGCCCGGCGCCTGGGCCCTATCGGCTCTGGCCTGCTGTGCGTGCAAGGCACCAGTTTCTCCTTCATCAGCGTACTGCTCAGCGCCGGTTTCATGGTCAAGGGCCGTGGCGGCGACACCAACGAGATCCTCTCGACGATCTTCGGCATCTGCTTTGTCGCAGCCTTCATCGAGATGTTCCTCAGCCAGTTCATCGGCAAGCTGCGCAAGCTGATCACCCCGGTGGTGACCGGCACCATCATCACCCTGATGGGCCTGTCGCTGATCAAGGTGGCCGTCACCGACATGGCCGGCGGCTACGGCGCCAGCGACCTTGGAGCTGCGAGCAACCTGGGCCTGGCGGCACTGGTGCTGCTGACCATCGTGGTGCTCAACCGCTTCAATCACCCGATGCTGCGCGTCGGCTCGATCGTCATCGGCCTGACCCTGGGCTTCGTAGTGGCCTGGCTGCTGGGGCGGGTGGACATGGCGGCGTTGCCGGACGTGCCTCTGGTCAGCGTGCCGGTGCCGTTCAAGTACGGTTTCTCCTTTGACCTCATCGCCTTCATTCCCCTGGCGGTGATCTTCCTGATCTCGCCACTGGAAGCCGCCGGCGACCTGACCGCCAACTCGATGATTTCCCAACAGCCAGTCAAGGGCCCGCTGTACATCAAGCGCATCAAGTCCGGCCTGCTGGCGGACGGTTTCAACTCGGCAGTGGCGGCGGTGTTCAACAGTTTGCCAATGGTCACCTTCGCCCAGAACAACGGGGTGATTCAGCTGACCGGCGTGGCCAGCCGCTACGTCGCCTACTTCATTGCCGGGCTGCTGGTCCTGCTGGGGCTGTTCCCGATGATCGGCGCGGTGCTGCAACTGATGCCCAAGCCGGTACTCGGTGGTGCCACCCTGATCATGTTCGGCACCGTGGCGGTGGCCGGGATCAAGATCCTCGCCGAGGCCGGGCTGCACCGGCGCAACGTGCTGATCGTGGCCATCTCCCTAGGCATGGGCCTGGGCGTGGCGGCGGTGCCGGAAGTGCTGCGCGAGCTGCCCAAGGCCCTGCACAACATCTTCGAATCGCCGATCACCGTCGGCGCCATCTGCGCGATCTTCCTGAACATCTTCCTGCCGGAGGAATTTCTCGAGCTGGAAGAGGATGAGTTCGATCCGGAAGCATCGACCCTCAAGGTCATGCAAGACCCGGACATGAGTGCCAAGGCGAACTCCTGAGGCTGCTTGGCGTCTATGCTGCGTGCGGCGCAACATCGGTTGACCGGTGACATCACCGCACTGACTGCGTTGCCATACCGCCCAGGTTGATTGCAACCTGGGCCGGCCGCGACAGGGGCGAAGCACCTTCGCCCTGCTCGACTCGCCCTCACTTCTGACAGGTAACCCATGCGCAAACTCATCACCCTGACGCTGCTGTTCCTCAGCCTGAGCGCCTGCGCCCTGCTGCCCAACCGCGATCCCCTGGCGATCAATGTGGTGGGCATCGAGCCGCTGCCGAGCCAGGACCTGGAAATGCGCTTCGCGGTGAAACTGCGCCTGCAGAACCCCAATGAAAACACCATCGACTACAACGGCGTGGCCCTGGACCTGGAGGTCAACGGCCGCCCACTGGCTTCCGGGGTCAGCGACCAGCAGGGCCATATCGGCCGTTATTCCGAAGACATCCTGGTGATCCCGGTGAGCGTCTCGGCCTTCTCCGTGCTGCGCCAGACCCTCGGCCTGAGCCAAACCCAGAGTCTCGACAACCTGCCCTACGTATTGCGCGGCAAACTGGCCGGTGGCCTGTTCGGCACCCAACGTTTCATTGATCGCGGGCAGATCAGCCTGAGCAACCCGGGCGCCTGGTAAGGCGACCTCAGAACACCGACCAGCCGATCCGCTGGCTCAGCAGTTCGAGCGCGGCCATGCCCACCAGCGAGTTGCCCGCGGCGTTGAGTTCCGGCGACCACACGCACACCGTGAACTGCCCAGGCACCACCGCGACAATCCCCCCGCCGACACCGCTCTTGCCCGGCAAGCCGACCCGATAGGCGAAATTGCCAGCTTCGTCGTACAGGCCGCTGGTGGCCATGATCGAGTTGACCTGCTGGGTCTGCCGGCGCGTGAGGATCTGCTCGCCGCTGTGCTTGCAAAAGCCGTCGCTGGCCAAAAAGCAGAAGGCCCGGGCCAGGTCGACGCAGCTCATGCGCAAGGCGCAATGGCTGAAATAACTGCGCAGCACCGCCTCGACATCGTTGTGGAAATTACCGAAGGACTGCATCAGGTAGGCCATGGCCGCATTGCGTGCGCGGTGCTGATACTCCGAATCGGCCACCCGGCCATCCACCATCACCTGACTGTTGCCCGACAGGCGCCGGGCGAAATCACGCATGGACAAGGCCGGCGCGGCGAAGCGCGACTGGTTGATGTCGCAGATCACCAGGGCCCCGGCATTGATGAACGGGTTGCGCGGCCGGCCGCGCTCGAACTCCAACTGCACCAGGGAATTGAACGGCTGCCCCGAGGGCTCGTGGCCCAGGCGCTCCCAGATTGCCTCACCGGAATGGCCGATGGCCTGGACCAGGCTGAAGACCTTGGAAATGCTCTGGACCGAGAATGGCGTGTCGGCGTCACCGGCGCTGAACACCTGGCCATCGTTGCCATACACGGCAATCCCCAGCTGGTTGGCCGGCACGTCCGCCAGGGCTGGAATGTAATTGGCGACTCGGCCTTGGCCGATCAGGGGGCGGACTTCATCGAGGATCTGGTTCAACAAGGCTTGCATGGTCTGGCTCATCATCACGGGCCCCGATACGGCGACGGGGCTATGGCTGCTAGACGCGCGCCAGGGCCTGCGCAGCACATGCAGCCGGCCTCGCCGCTCAGAAAACCGAGCGTACAGGCTGATCAAAAACTACAGTTCGCGCTGGCGCGCCCGGGCCACTTTCCGCTGGCCAGCGCAGGCGTGTGCAACGCGGGCGCATGCCCCAAGGCACTCTTCGCCGACAAGCCGGGACCCACAGCGGTGCGAGCGGCAGACCAAGGAATGGAAATACAATTGATTTTCGATCATTTTCAACAATTTAGTAAGCAACAGATCGCTGACTTAGATCACCCTGCATCCTGGCTTAGGCGTTAGAATCGCCTCCGGTTGCGCGACCTTAAACCTGTCATAACCACCTTGGCCCCGCACAGAACCGCTCCACGCATCGTCCCCTGCGCCAGCGCCCGCTGGTGTTTCCACGGGCTACCTGCAGCAGTCGATGCTTTCGCCATGACGGCATTTCCCAATCGGAGTCATGCACTTTTGAGAACCTGGCACACCATCGTCGGCATTCTGCTGATCACCACCTGCACCCTGTTGCTGGAGATCCCCTCGGACACCTGGCTGAGCTCCGCCACCCTGAGCCTGATCCTCGGCAGTGCAGCCCTGGCCTACATGGCCGTGTCCTGCCTGCTGGCCGCCCGCTGGGGTTTTGTCGAGCGCCTGTTCGGCGGCCTCGATCGGGTCTATGAAGTGCATAAATGGCTGGGTATCTGGGCCCTGGTGTTTGCCAGCTATCACATGGTGTTCAAGGCCAACCTTGACGTATGGAACAGCGTGCCGATCCTCGAATGGTCGAAGTACTGGACGCGCATGGTGCGCCAACTGAGTTACGTGGCCCTGGGCCTGATCGTGCTCCTGGCGCTGAACCGCAACATCCCGTACAGCCAGTGGCGCTGGTGGCACAAACTCTCCGGGCCGCTGTTCGTGATCGTCATCCTGCATTGGCTGAGCTTCAAGTCGCCCATTGCCCTGGACACGCCGTCGGGCATCTGGCTCACCGTGCTCTGTGCCCTGGGCGTGCTCGGCGCCCTGTACAAGCTGCTGCTCTACCCCTTGGTGGCCAAGGCCGGTGAATACCAGGTCAGCGCCGTCAAGGTGGAAAAGAGCTCCCTGCACCTGGAACTGACGCCCCTGGGCCAGGGCTTTGCCTTCAAGCCAGGGCAGTTCGCCTTTCTGTCGATGCAGGAAAAGGGCCTGCGCGAGCCCCATCCCTTCACCATCGCCAGCGCCCACAGCGAAGACGGGCGCATCGAGTTCGTGATCCGCGCCCTGGGCGACTACACGCAAAGACTGCGCAAGCAGGTGAAGGTCGGCATGCGCGCGGACCTCTATGCCCCCTATGGTCGCTTCAAGCGTCCGCTGGAAGGCGCCCGGGAGATCTGGATCGGTGGCGGGGTCGGCATCTCGCCGTTCATTTCCTGGCTGCAGGACGAGGCCGCCGGACAGTTCGACAAGGCCACCCTGGTGTACTGCTACAACCCGTCCCGGGCTTTTCCCAGCGTCGATACCCTGCAAGGCATGGCCCAGGCCCGAGGCGTGGACTTCGTCGCCAACAGCGGCGGTACCGAGTCGTTGGCGCAGACCCTGAGACACACCGCCGCACAGACCGATCCCCAGCAGATCCAGATCAGCTTCTGCGGGCCCAAGGGCCTGTTGGGCCAGGTCCGCGAACTGATGAACGAGTGCAAGATTCCCGAAGGCAACCTGCACTACGAGTTTTTCGAGTTCCGCTGATCAGTCGACCTCGGCCCTGGGTGGCGTGGCTCATGCAGCGCCACCCGGACCACTGCCGCCGCCAGCAGGGTAATGATCATCAACACCTGCAACAGCTGGCTGAATGCCTCGGCATATGCCTGCTGCAGCGCTTGCGGTTGCAACGCCGGCAAGGATGCGACGCTGGCCGCCAAGTCACCTCCGGCCAGTTGCCGGGCCGCGAGCATCACTGACTCCGCCGGCCCTGCCACAGTGCCCAAGGCGTGCTGGACCAGGCCCGCCAGCAGCGCCACCACCAAGGCCAGGGCAATGCCTTCGCCGGCGACCCGGGTGGTGCTGAAGATGCCGCTGGCCATGCCCGCCCGCTCCTTGGGCACCACGCTCACCGACAACCCGTCCATCAAGCCCCAGGGCAGGCCGCTGCCCAGACCGATCACCAGCAACGGCCAAACCCGCTCGATAGGCGCCTGGCCTGGCCCCACCCGGCTGAGCCAGAACAACCCGCCAGCGGCCACCACCAAGCCCAGGCTCGACAGGTTGCCGGCACTGAACCAGCGGTGGAGCCAGCCCGCGGCGAACGGCACCACCAGCATCGGTGCAGACAAGGCGATCATCAGCATCCCGGCGTCGATCGCGCTGTAGCCCTCGACGCCGATAAAGCGGATCGGCAGCAGGATCAGCAACACCACGTAGCAGTAACACGTGGCGATGGGCAGCACCTGCACCCCGACAAAGCGCGCGTAGCGAAACAGTGACAGGTCGAGCATCGGCCGCGCCGCCCGGCGCTCGACGACAATGAACAGCCACAGGGCCAGCAGCGCACCCAGCAGCAACAGCACGACCCAGGGACTGCTCCAGCCACTTTGCGGCGCCTGCAGGATGCCCCAGGTCAGCAGCACCAGGGCCAGGGTGAAGCTCAAGGTGCCGGGCCAATCCACACCCCGGGCTTCGGGGTCCGTGGACTCCAGCATGCGCGGCACGCCAAAGCCCAGGGACAGGCCGCCGATCAGTGCGCCGGAAAGGAAAATCCCGCGCCAGCCGGCATGCTCGACCAGGACCCCGGCGAGGATCGGCCCGAACGCCAGGCCGACGCCGAAGGTGGTGCCCAACAAGCTGAAGGCCCGGGTTCGTCCAGGCCCGTCGAAGGCTTGGGCCAGGGCCGCCGAACCTCCGGCCAGGGCAGCAGCGCCGGCCAGCCCCTGAACCCCGCGCAGCAGATTCAGCCACAGCAGCGACGGCACGAACACCAGGGCCAGGGAGGTCAGGCCGAACAGCGCCACGCCGAGGCTGAACAGGCGTTTGCGGCCGAACTCGTCGGCCAGGGTCCCGGCCGCCATCAACACACTGCCGAACGTCAGCATGAAGGCGTTGGTGGTCCAGCTCAGGGCCAGGGGACTGCCTCCCAGTTCGCGGCCAATGGCCGGGGTCGCCACCGCCACTCCGACAAAGGTCAGAGGCAGCATCAGCGCCGCCAGGCACACCGCCGCCAGCACGCCGTAGGCCAGCGGTTCGCGGGTCGGGGCCAGGGGCCCCTGGGTCAAGTCGAATTCAGGATTCATTCACACCTCTCAGCCCTGGTAGCCAGGGTTGCTTGAAGAAAAATCCATGGTAGGTATGCCGCAATAGGCAAAAAACAGGGCATTCTTCCGGTCTTTACGGACAAAAACGCTTTAGTCGAGGTGAGCGATGGACAACCTTAGCGGCTTGCAAGTGTTTGTCAGCGTGGTCCAGAGCGGCAGCCTGGTAGGGGCCGGCGAGCGCCTGGGGCTGTCCGCCTCGGCCGTTGGCAAGGCCCTGGCACGCCTTGAGCAACGGCTCGGCGTGCGCCTGCTGAACCGCAGTACCCGGCGCATCAGCCTGACCGATGAGGGCGCGCTGTTCTACGAGCGCGGCCAGCGCATCGTCGACGAGGTACAAGAGGCAGAAGCCGAATTGGCGCGGATCAGCGACACGCCACGTGGCCGCTTGCGGGTCAGCCTGCCGGCCATCGGCTACCGCATGCTGCTGCCGATTCTTCCGGAGTTCTCCGCGCGCTATCCGGACATCGAGCTGGACCTGGACTTCAACGACCGGCTGATCGACGTGATCGCCGAGGGTGTCGACGCGGTGATTCGCAGCGGCGAACTGGCGGACTCGCAACTCAAGTCCCGTAGCCTGGGGCCCTTTGGTTTCGTGCTGATCGGCGCCCCCGGTTATTTCGCCCAGCGAGGCACACCACACACCCCGAGGGACCTGGAACAGCACGCCTGCCTGCGCTACAAATTCCCCGGCGGTACCCAGCTGCAGCAATGGCGCCTGCAATTGCCGGACGCGGCGCCGCCCCTGGTGTTGGGGAGCGCCCTGACCAGCAACAACCTGGAATCGCTGATCCATGCCGCCAGCCAGGGCCTGGGCATTGCCTACGTGCCGGAATTCGTGGTGTGTAACGCCCTCGCCGAAGGCTCCCTGGTCTCGGTGCTCGATGACTACCAGAGCGAACGCGGCAAGTTCTCCATTCTCTGGCCCAGCAGTCGCCACCTGCTGCCAAAACTACGGGTCTTCGTCGATTTTCTCAGCCAGCGGCTGGTCCTCGGCAAGCCCTACAAGGAACCCCAGACATGATCGACAAGGTCCCACTCCTGCACACCGAGCGTTTGCTCCTGCGCCCCCTGGAACTGGCGGATGCCGAGGCCATACAACAGCTGTTCCCGCAGTGGCAGGTGGTGCGCTACCTGAATGCGCTGGTGCCCTGGCCCTACCCGGCCGATGGCGCCCTGTGCTACCTGCGGGACCTGGCCTTGCCGGCCACGGCCCGGGGCGAGGAATGGCACTGGACGATCCGCTTGCGCAGCGCCCCGGAACAGATGATCGGCAGCATCAGCCTGATGCTGGCAGCCGACGATAACCGCGGTTTCTGGCTGGCCCCGCAGTGGCAGGGCCAGGGCTACATGAGCGAGGCCTGCCAGGTGGTGGACGAGTATTGGTTCGAGGTGCTGGAACAACCGCTGATGCGGGTGCCCAAGGCCGCGCCGAACCAGGCCTCGCGGAAGATTTCGGAGCGTGGCGGGATGCGCCTGGTCCGCAGCGAAAGCGGCGAGTTCGTCGGCGGGCGCTTCCCCCTGGATATCTGGGAGATCACCCACGAGGAATGGCGCCGCCGGCGTTGAGCTGCGGCGCCGCTCAGGTAAAACGCACGCCCGGACGAGGTTGCAGGTCCACGCTAAGTTCAAACACATCCGGGCGCGCATAGTGACCGACCACGTCATAGTCATAGCGAGCCCGCACCAGATCGTCGGTGTCGATCTCGGCGCTGAGCAACCCGGCGTGGCCCACCAAGGGCCCGGCCAGCACCTCGCCCATGGGCCCGATGATCACGCTGCCACCGGCGATCAACGGCCGCTCTGCCGGCCAGTGGGCAATCTCCAGCCCCAGGTCCCGGGGTGAAGCCTGCACCTGGCAGGCGCTGACCACAAAACAACGGCCCTCATGGGCAATATGACGCATGCTCGCCTGCCACATCTCGCGCTCGTCCACCGTCGGCGCGCACCAGACCTCGATGCCCTGGGCGTACATCGCCGTGCGCAGCAACGGCATCATGTTTTCCCAGCAGATCACCGCGCCGACCCGGCCGACCTGGGTGTCCTGCACCGACAAGGTCGAGCCGTCGCCCTGGCCCCAGATCAACCGCTCGGTGCCGGTGGGCATCAACTTGCGGTGCTTGCCCTGCAGCCCCGACTGCGGGTCGAAATACAGCGCCGTGCAGTACAGGGTGCTGGCGCTGCGCTCGATCACCCCCACCACCAGGTTGGCCCCGGTGCGGGCCGAGAGACCGGCCAGGGCCTCGGTTTCCGCACCAGGCACGTCGATGGCGTTGGCAAAGTAACGGGCAAAGGCCTCGCGGCCTTCCGGCAGCCGATAACCCAACTGAGTGCCGAAACCTTCACCCTTGGGATAGCCACCCAGCAGCGCTTCGGGCATCACCACCAGTTGCGCGCCAGCGTCGATGATGGCGCCCTCGTAAGACAGGATCTGCTCCAGGGTGGCGCCCTTGCCCTCAGGCAAGGAGCCGATTTGCAGGGCAGCGACGATGGACTTGGGCATGGCGTAACTCCTCGAACGATCAGGTATTGCGCATTCTGCGGCGGCCGCTAATCATCGATAAACCCCAATACAGTGCTTAATGATATGAATCAGATGAATATCGCCAGCGTCGATCTCAACCTGCTCAAGGCCTTCGAAGCCCTGCATGACGAGTCCAGCGCCAGCCGTGCCGCCTTGCGTCTGGGCGTCACCCAATCAGCCATGAGTGCCGCGTTGCGCCGCCTGCGGGCTCTGTATGACGATCAATTATTCGTGCGTACGGGGCGCGGCCTGGCGCCGACCCTGAAGGCCAATCAATTGAAGCCGGTGGTCAGCGACGCCCTGAACAAATGCCGCCAGAGCCTGGCCATGGTCGCC
Source organism: Pseudomonas sp. Fl4BN1 (assembly GCF_009908285.1). GTDB lineage: Bacteria > Pseudomonadota > Gammaproteobacteria > Pseudomonadales > Pseudomonadaceae > Aquipseudomonas. The sequence goes on along the minus strand of NZ_JAAARM010000003.1, from coordinate 173,843 downwards.
CCGGACAGCGCCGACTATCAGGGCCGCTCGGTGACGGTTGGACTGTCGGATGATTTCGAGATCGCCTACGGCCGGCGCCTGATCGAGGCGGTAGCCCGGCGGGCACCCAAACTGCGGCTGATCTTCCGCCAGACCCACAGCCAGATCGTCGCCGAGGCGTTGTTGCAACGCAGCGTCGACCTGGCCATCAGCTCCGGTGGGTTTGCCGAGCGCATGCTCAGCCGCCAGGTGCTGGGGGAAGGTGACTACCTGTGCCTGGCAGACCCGGCGAGCCTGGCCCCTGGACAGCAACAAATCAGCCTCGACGAGTTTGTCGAACGCGAACACCTGCTGGTGTCATCACAAGGGTTTATCGGAATCACCGATGAAGGGCTGGCGAACCTGGGGCTCAGTCGCCAGGTCTGCGCCTCGACCACACACTTTGCCGCACTGCCCTTTCTGCTCAAGGGCAGCCAGGCGGTGGCGACCATTCCGGCCCATGCCGCTCGGCGCATCGCCGAGTTCACCGGCCTGCAACTGCTGCCCTGCCCGCTGGCGCTGCCGCGTTATCCGATTGAACTGGGCTGGCGTACCAGCCCGCAGATCGACCCACTGCTGGTGAAAGTGCGCGACGCGATTGTCGAGAGTTTTGCGCTTACTTGTTCGCCGCCATCAGCCGATTGACTTCACTGCGCACCATGTTGGAAAACTCCGGCGGCGACATGCCGTCGAGCTCCGCGCGGACCCACTCGGCCCACTTGCCCTTGCGCTTGCCGCGCTCGCCGAACAGTCGCGCGGCCTCGCCCTTGGCCTTGCCCAGGTTGCTCTGCCACAGGTCGAACAGGCGGGACTTCTCATCCTCGAGGGCGGCACGCTCGGCCAGTGGCTTGTCAGCCAGATTGAAACTCATGGGAAATTCCTGCTGCGTAAAATAGCCGACATCTTACACTGTAGGGGCTGACGGGTTTACCCCAGGGTGACGAGCAAGACGCAAAATAGCTGCAACTTTTGCCCTCGCGCCAGACTCCATTGCTGGTCACCCCATCACCTGTAACCGCTGCTGCAGGCTGCGCTCGACTCGCAAGGGAGGCGCTCTACAACGGCTCTGATTGCACACTGCAGCAAAGGCACACTTTCAAGGAAAAACTTCATGGCTCGTAAATCTGCCGCGCAAGCGGAAAACGATCAAATCAAGGACCAGGCATTCAGCGAGTTGCAGGCGCTGATTGAAGAATCGGAAAAACTGCTGAAGAACAGCGTCAACCTGATTGGCGAAGAAGGTGAAAGCCTGCGCCAGCAAGTGAGCCTCAAGCTCAAGCAGGCACTGGACTCAGTGAACAATGTGCGTGAACGCAGCAAGCCGGTGATGGATGCCACCGAACAATACATTGGTGGTCACCCGTGGCAGACCGTGGCCATCTCCGCCGGCTTCGGCCTGGTGGTGGGCCTGTTGCTGGGCCGTCGCTCGTAACCTGAGCAGCCCCTGCAAGGCCAGGCGCGCCAGCGGCCGCCTGGCCTTTTTTGTGCCTGGCATTTCACTCCTGCGCCAACGCCTGCAACTGCTGCAACTGCTCAAGGGCAATGGCGATCCCACGCTGCTGCGAGCGCTCACGCTGCTGATGGCGGCGATCCCCCGGCAAGCGCTTGAGTCCCACGGCGTGCATCTGCCGCACCAACTCCTGGCTGCGTTCGGCAAAGCTCTGCCCGGCGGCCTTGCTCGGATCGATGACAATCAGCAGCTGCCCGGTCCACGGCGTCTTGGCCCCAGGATGGTTGGACCAGTCGAACTCGAACGAGAAATTGCCTCCGGTCAGCGCGGCGGCGAGCAACTCGACCATCATCGAAAGCGCCGAACCTTTATGACCGCCAAACGGTAACAAGGCACCGCCCTCGAGGATCGCCTTGGGGTCCTGGGTCGGCTGCCCCAGGCTGTCGACGCCAATGCCCAGGGGCAGGCGTTCACCCTTTTGCGCGGCGATCTGCACATCGCCGTGGGCGATGGCGCTGGTGGCCAGGTCGAAGACAATCGGCTGGCCGTGGGCCTGGGGCGCGGCAAAGGCAATCGGGTTGGTGCCAAACAGTGGCCGATCGGCGCCGTGGGGCACCACGCAGGTCATGCTGTTGACCACGCTCAGGGCTACCAGCCCCTCTTCGGCAAAAGGCTCGACGTCTGGCCAGAGTGCGGCGAAGTGGTGCGAGTTGCGGATCGCCAGCACCGCGATACCGGCGTTGCGCGCCTTGCTGACCAGCAGTTTGCGGGCGGCGGCCAGGGCCGGCTGGGCGAAGCCATTGGCCGCGTCGACACGCACGAAAGCCGGGGCGACGTCCTCTATCACCGGCAGCGCCTGGCCGTTGACCCAGCCACTGGCGAGGGTCGAGACATAACCGGGGATGCGGAACACGCCATGACTGTGGGCGCCGTCGCGCTCGGCACTTGCGCAGTTCTCAGCCAGGCAGCGGGCCACTTCGGCGCTGCAACCATGGCGTTGGAAGATGGTTTCCAGCAACTGTACGAGTGCTGCCAGCGAGAGGTATTCGGTGGGAGTTTCGATAACCGGGGATGATGCAGACATCTGAAGCTCCAGTGTAATTATTGGAGGGGGCGACAGCGTGTGACTGGGGGATTAAACAACGGCGGGATCAGGGCGTGTCAACCATCTGCTGGGGCTTGCAGAAATGGGGCCAGATTTATGTTTTTGGCGGGGGATTTTATAGGCGGATAACTGGTGGTCTGGAAGGGTATTGCGCCGCATCCCCCCCTCCATTTGTAGACACTTTCGATACACAACGTGTTTTTAGCGGCCCACAGATGAAAATAAGTTCACTTTGATGCGCATTAGCCATGACGGCTGTTCTACAAGGCTTGCCGCGGAGGGTAGAATGTCGGAAATCAGGAAGAGTCAATGAGCGAACAGATCCTCTCAGAAGCCGAATACGACGCCATCACCCAAGCTGCGGCGCAATGGTGCATGCGCTTGCATGAACCCGACTGCAGCGATGCAGAACGTCTGGCCTTTCAGCAATGGCATGATGCCGACCCCCTGCACGCCTTCGAATACGAAGCGATGCGTGAAATATGGGAAGTGGCCGATCAACTGCCCCCTTCCACACTGACCGACACCCCCGTGATCAAGCCGGCCCCTCGGCGCTCCTGGCAACACTACGGAGTGGCTGCGGCGATCGCCCTATGCACCCTGCCCCTGGCGGCCTACAGCGGCTGGGAACTGGGCTGGCTACCGTCGTCCTATGAGCGCTTCGAAGCAGATGACAGCATGCGCAGCGTGACCCTGGCCGACGGCAGCCAGGTGGAGCTGAACTTGGGCAGCGCCCTGACCTACAGCAACTACAAGGACCAGCGCCGGGTCACCCTGAGGAAAGGCGAAGCCTTCTTCAAGGTCAGCCACGACCTCACGCACCCATTCGTGGTCAAGGCCGCCAGCGGCCAGGTCAAGGTGACCGGCACCCGGTTCAACGTCTGGATGTACGAGGACCAGGTGCGGGTCACCCTGCTCCAGGGCTCGGTGCTGGTGAGCAGCAACAGCGCCCTGCCCGGCGCGGGCTTTCGCCTGGAGCCCGGCATGCAGGCTCGCTACAAGGCCGGCGACTTCGAGCCACAAATCAGCCAGACCTACAGCAACGACAGCTCACTGGCCTGGCGTGACGGCAAGCTGGTACTGGACAACCTGCCCCTCAGCGAGGCCTTGCCGCTGATCAACCGCTACCTGGAGACACCGGCGCAGGTCGCCGACAGCAACACCGGCAAGATCCGCGTCGGCGGCATCTACGACACCCGGGAGATCAAGAGCCTGCTGACCTCGCTGCCCAAGGTCCTGCCGGTGTACCTGACCCGTAATCGCGACGGCAACCCGGTGATCAACTCACTGCCACAGTCCCCGCCAAAAAGCTGAAGGCCGCCCCATTGCGGGGGCGGCCTTCGGTTGTCTCAGCCTTCGTTCATCACTTCAGCGCCAAGGGCACCGGCGCCTTGCGCGGCTCGTGGATCAACTGTGACTGATACTGGCCGTCGGCGCGGATCTGCGCCTCGGTGAACGGCAGCACGCGCCACTGATTCCTGGCGAAGGCCTCGGTCTGATCGCGAAAATGCGCTGACGCCGGGTCGCTGGACAGGGAAAACGCCAGCAGCCCCTGTGCCTGCGGGCCTTGCTCATCAAAGCTGACCACATTCAAGTAGCTGGTGCCGCTCACCACCTCGCGCTTGCCGTCAGCACCGGGCACGCTCTGGATAGCGTTGTACACCCCGAGGTTTTCAGGGCCTCCCGGCACCGGGGTCGGCTGACCACCCTGGCTCACTTGCTGGATATCGCCCCAGCGCACATCAGCGCCAAGACCAGCCGCCGCCACTTGTTGCGCCGAGGCCAGCATCGCCTCACGCAGGGCCTGGGCCACCGGCGCACGACCGATGGCCAAGCCACGTGGCGTGTGCTGCGGGTCCTTGGGATCAAAGGCTACTCGCCAAACATCCGGATTCTGCAACAGCGGCTGCATGATGCCCTGGAAATGCACGAAACCCAGGCCCGCTTGCAAGCCGGCGCTGCGGTCCCAGGACTTCAGGCTGGTGCACAGCGACTGCAGCCGCTGAGCATCCTGGCCCAGGTCCTGCTCACAGAACTGCAGCAGGTCCGGCATCACCTGGCCGGCCAGGTACACCTGTTGATCGCTGACCATGTGCTGCAAGTCGCTGACCTGCGCCTTGTGCATCCGGCTCAGGCGATCCAGGGCAAAACGCGCACGCATCTTCAGCGGCACATCCTGCTGGCTGATCACCGGTGAGAAACCTTGCAGCGGCGCCGCCGGGTTGACCATCCAGGCCGAGTCGTTGGAATGCTGCAGGTAGTCATTGCGGGCCAGTTGCGGCAGTTGGCTGGCGGCAAAGATTCCTGGCTGGGCCGCCGCCGGGTCGAGATCCCAGGCGCAGGCGCTGCGGGAGCCATCAAGCACAATGACCTGAGTGCCCACGCGCGGATCGCTGCACAGCGCCAGCTTGGCCTGGGTGACATTGGGCACCACCGACTGGTTCATGTAGACAGTTCGCCCCTGGTCGTCCACTGCCAGGGTATTGACCCAGGGAATACCCTGCAGCTGGTGCACGCTGTCTTGCAGGCCGGCGACGCTGCCAGCCTGGTTCATGGCATACCACTGGGCCAGCACCCGGGTGTTGTCGAGGTTGGCATCACGCAGGCTGTAGGCATATTTGTGGTCCCAATCCAGTTTCCCCGGCCACTGCACGATGGGCCCGAAGACTGAGCTGTAGAGGGTTCGCGACTGGCTCTGCAATTGGCCGTCCGGCCCCTTGCTCTGCAACGTCACGACCTGACGTTCCAGAGGCTGCGAGCGGCCGTCCAGCAGATAGCGGGTCGGGTCCTTGGGGTCCAGTTGCAAGCGGTACAGGGTGAAGTGCTTGGAGGTGTCCACGGTGTGGGTCCAGGCCAGGTGCTGGTTGAAACCGATATTGATCAGCGGCAGGCCGGGCAAGGCCGCCCCCATCACATCCAGCTGCCCTGGAATGGTCAGGTGCATCTGATAGAAACGCATGCCCCCCACCCAGGGAAAGTGTGGATTGGCCAACAGCATCCCGCGACCGTTGAACGAACGCTCGCTGCCGATGGCCACGGCGTTGCTGCCACGGTCCAGGGCGAAGCGCTGCGACCGGTTGGCCGCCAACTGCCAGTCCTTGCCGGTCAACGCCGCCTGTACCGTGGAGCTCGGCGGCGTGGCCCCGGCCAAGGCTTCAGCGAACTGCCCGGCACCGCCTTCCACCAGCAATCTGCGGGTCAGTTTTACCAGGTCCGAGGTCGCCAGCGGCCGCACCCAGTCACCCTGGCATTGTTCGGGCAAGCCCTGGCTCTGGCGTTCCGCCAATTGACGGTTGTAACCCTCGACATAACCCTGCATGCGCTCGCGCACCGCCGGGGTCTGTGCCTGCCAGAACGCGATCACCGCCTCAGGGCGGTTCAGCCAGCTGAAGAACAGGTCGCTACTGAGGTTGTCCCGCTCTTCCAGGGTTTGCCCTTCGGCACCGAAGTACTTCGAACGCTGGGCATTCACCGTCAGCACTTCGTTGGCCATCAAGCACAGGTTGTCCTGCGCATAGGCGTAACCAATGCCATACCCCAGGCCGCGCTCGTCGGCGGCGCGGATATGCGGCACACCAAAGCTGGTGCGACGAATCTCGGCACGAATTTCCTCTGGCTGCGCCAGCGCATGAGCGCCACAGCTGAGGCTGAGAAACAGGGTTGCAAGGCAAAAATGCGGTAACTGCCTGGAAATGATCACGCCGACTCCTGATGCAGAAATACAGAACCAGGACTGGTGTGCAGGAGCGGTGGGCAATGCCGCCAGTCTGGAAATCCAGCCGCGCACGGATCAACCGGCGCCTGCCTGCCCATAAAGACGAAGTCGATGGAAAAAATTTAAGCCGTGGTCCCCCAAGTCACCGTCATGACATGTCAGCGACTTGATACTGACAAATTTTCTACATCTGCAGCCTCATGATTTGCCGTGCTCGTTCGTCTAATGACTAGAGCATCCATCATTCTTTTCCTGATCAGGCTCTGATAAGGAGTTTTTGCATGTACAACCCGCAACTGCCAATGGACGGCATCACCGTGAACAACACGCCTTCCCTGAATGCCGGCGCCGGTGTCTTCGGCAAGAACGCCGAGCGCAACAGTAACGAACGGATCAAGCACCTGCTGAAAAGCTTCGGCCTGCGCACCAGCCTGATACGCCTGAAAGTCATCGATGCCCTGCTCGTCGCCAACCAGAGCGAGCGCTCCCTGGGAGTGCGCGGCATCCACAGCCAACTGCTGGAATTGGACATTCCACTGTCGTTTCTGAGTGTCCGGGAAGTCTTGAAGCGGCTGTGCAGCGAGGGCGTGATCACCCTCAATGCGGACAAGAGCTACAGCCTGCACCAGCAGGCCGCAGCGGTCCTAGATGGCCATGCCTGAGGCGGCCCGCCCCTGGCTCAAGGCTTGACCTTGCGGCGCATCACGCCATTGATCACTACCACGACCACCGCCACACCAATGGCGATGTACTGGAACATCTTTTCGCTGATGACACCGTTGTTTTGCAGGTAGGAAAGGCCAAGCATGATTCCCAGTACCACCAGGGAAATCAGAATCGAGTATTTCAAGCGTTGTGACTGAGTCATTGCAGGGATCCTGAAGCTGAAATTGTATCTGCTGTGTATCAAGGGCGATGCCAAGCACATACCCGGATTCGGGGATGGGCGACACAAATCGGGGTCACATGGTACAGGCGCCAAGGAGTTTTTTCTTGCCTGTCGCCCTGTCGTGTTCCCCGAGCCCTTGAGGATTGATCAATGTTCCGTCGAATCACACTGCTGATTCCCCTGCTGGCCATGCTGACCCTGTCGGGCTGCATCATCATGCCCCATGATGGCTGGCATCACCGCTACTACGATGGCGGCCCGGGCTACTACCACCGCTGAGTCATCCGGCCAGCCCATCGGCCAGCGCCTGAACCCTCTATCCCGTCCAACCCACGCCCGCATCTTGCGGGCGTTTTGCTATGGGCCAGGCAGGCACTCAGGTCCGGGAAATGTGCGCGCCAGAACGGGCGAACAACTCCACCAGCCAGTCGACCAACACCCGCACCCGGGTGGACAGATGGCGTTGCGGCGGATAGAGCGCAGTCAAGGGCATCGCCGGTGGCGCAAAGCCCGCCAGCACTTCCTGCAAGGTAGCGTTGCGCAACTGCCGGGCGACGTTGTAATACGGCGTCTGCACCAAGCCGTAGCCAGCCTCGGCGGCCGCCAGGTAAGCATCGGCGCTGTTGACCGCCACCTGCTTGGGCAACTCGACCTGGCGCAGTTGCTCGCCGAAGAAAAACTCCAGGCCATAACGCTTGCCGCTGACGCTGGAAAAGTACTCCACCACCTGATGCCCCTCCAGGTCCTCCGGGGACTGCGGAATACCCCGCTGACGCAGGTACTCGGGACTGGCACACGTCACCTGCTGCAACTGTGCCAGCGGCCGCGCGACCAAGCTGTCATCCAGGGCCAGACCACCGCGCAACACGCAATCGACGCCTTCACGGATCAAGTCCACAGGACGATCATTGAGGCCGATCTCCAGCTCGATCAGCGGATAGCGCGCAGAAAACTCCGGCAACGCTGGCATCACGATCAACCGGCCGATCCCCACCGGCATGTCGATGCGCAAGAGGCCCCGCGGGTTGTGCCGGGCCGCCGAGAATGCTGCTTCGGTCTCCTCCAGGTCTGCCAGCAAGCGCACACAGCGCTGGTAATAGGCGCTGCCATCCAGGGTCGGGCTGACCTGGCGGGTGGTGCGGTGCAGCAACTGCACCCCGAGGTGGGCTTCCAGCTGCTTGATCAGAATGGTCACCGAGGCCCGGGGCAACTGCAGGCTGTCGGCCGCTCGGGCAAAACCGCCAAGCTCGACGATCCGGGTAAAAACACGCATGGCGTTGAAACGGTCCATGGATCAGAGGCTCGCAATTGTTTAGAAAATCATAATAGTGATAGCTCTTTTAGCCGGTTTATCGGCTTTTTGTCGAGTAGCACAATGAATGCTCTTCCTCCCTGATTGGAGTCTTCATCGATGCACACTCGACAACTGGGCCATAACGGCCCACAGGTTTCCGCCATTGGCCTGGGCTGCATGGGCATGAGCGATTTCTACACCACCGGCAGCGACTCCAGGGAAGCCATCGCCACCCTGCACCGCGCCCTGGAGCTGGGGGTCAATCTACTGGACAGCGCCGACATGTACGGCCCCCACAGCAACGAAGAACTGATCGGCCAGGCCATTCGCGGTAAACGCCAGCAGGTGTTCCTGGCCAGCAAGTTCGGGATCGTCCGCGATCCGGGCGACGCGGCGGCCCGCGGCGTCAACGGCCGTCCGGAATACGTGCGCGCCTCCATCGACGGCAGCCTGCGCCGACTGGGAGTGGAGACCCTGGACCTGTATTACCTGCACCGGGTCGATCCGCACGTGGCCATCGAAGAAACCGTCGGCGCCATGGCGGAACTGGTCAAGGCCGGCAAGGTGCGTTACCTGGGCCTTAGTGAAGCCTCGGCGGCAACTCTGGAGCGGGCGCACCAGGTCCACCCCATCAGCGCCCTGCAGAGTGAGTATTCGCTGTGGAGCCGGGATCAGGAAGACAACGGCTGCCTCGCCGCCTGTCAGCGCCTGGGGGTTGCCTTCGTACCTTACAGCCCGCTAGGCAGAGGGTTTCTGACCGGAGCACTGAAAAGCCCGGACGACTTCGCGGCTGACGACTACCGGCGTTTCAGCCCGCGCTTCCAGGGTGAGAACTTCCAGCGCAATTTGCGCCTGGTGGCGCAGGTGCAGCAATTGGCCGCGGACAAGCAAGTCAGCGCCGGGCAATTGGCCCTGGCCTGGGTGCTGGCCCAGGGTGATTACCTGATTCCAATTCCCGGAACCAAGCAACGGCGCTATCTGGAGGAGAACGTGGCGGCGCTGGAGATTCGCTTGAGCGCCGGAGATCTGGCGTCACTGGAGCAGATCTTCAGCCCACAGAACACCGCCGGAGGCCGCTACCCGGAGGAGGTGATGGCGCTGCTGGATCGTTAAGGCGCGGGGGGGGGGGGAGCTGGCGCGCTCGGCAATCGAGCGCGCCGTTGCCGAATCAGGCTTTGGTGGAGACGTTCTTGTCGGTCACCGTGGTGCCGTTGCCCTTGCCGTAGTTCTGCAGGCCCTGAAGCACATAGATGGCCTTCTTGTACTCGGGGAGCAGGTAGTTGGCGTACTTGTTGCCCTTGAGGTTCTGCTGCTGAAGGTCATCGATCTTCATGGCGAAGTATTCGAGGGCATTGAACGGCTGTTCCGGGTTCTTCGGGATACCGAAGCGGTCAAACTGATCGCCGGCATTGATCAACGTCAGAGCCGTGACGTCGGTGATCATGCCATTGTTCTTGAGAAAGGTGCTCATGCCACCCAGGGACTTGGTGGTGACCTGGGTCGGATCAAACCCCTTGATCTGCTTGTGCATCTTCAGCTGGTCCATCTTGCGGATGTCGAGCACGGTCGGGTTCTGCCCCACCTGGCCCAGCACCTGCCGTACCTTCGCGCTCTGCGAGATCGGCTTGGACGAACTGCCACCGTTCTCTTGTACCAACAGACCCGCCTTGCTGGTCCAGCCGCCGACGTATCCGATTGCCATGCTGAAACTCCTGTAGTCCGGCCTTTCGATCCCCCTGACAGATTGGCCGAACGACGACCTTGAAAGGTCTGACCAGGCATCTGAATCAGGGTGAAAGCCGTGTAGAAACATCTGAATGGGCGCAAGTATCAACGCCGAAGCAGGCCCCAACAACGATTTATTTCCGCAATTTACAATTTTTGTACAATCTCGACACATTCTCTGCAAAGGCTTGATTTAAAGGGCGGCGGGTCTTTTCAGCGACATCCAATCGTCATCTTTTCAGTCTCGGACAACGCCGAAAATCGCAGCGCCCGAGCCATGCATCGAATTCTCCGGCACAACCCAGCCTCAGGTTTTTAAGCCCACGTGCAGTTTTTTGGACGATCGTACTAAAGAGCTAAAAAAAACCGCCGACATCCTGTCGATGCCCTGCAAAGGCTCACCCTCCGCGAATAATAAAAACGCTCGGTAAGGACAGGTCCCATGCCCGCTTTGCGCACGATTCAAGCCCGCTACACGCTGTTCCTGGTGCTGTTCATTGCGCTGATGCTGGTGCTCACGGTGGTTGGCATCAGTCAGTTGGTGGCGCCCAAGCTGCGCCATACCGAAGAACAGGTGGCCCTCAACCGCATCGCCGAAGTGGCGCAACGCATCCAGGGCGAGTTGAACAAGGTCCAGGCCCAGCAGCGCAGCATCACCCAGACCATCCCCCTGCTCGACAGCGACAGCATCGACAAGGTCCTGCCGGGCCTGGTGGACCAGTACGGCGAACAGAAAGTCTTCGGCGGCGGGATCTGGCCCCTGCCCGGCCAGCGCACCCCGGGGCGCAACAAGCACAGCACCTTCTGGCACCGCGACGCCTCCGGCAAGCTGGTGGTCAATACCTTCTGGAACAGCGATCCGGCGCCCAACTACTACGAGCAGCCCTGGTACCTGGGCGGCATGCAGACTGCCTCCGGCCAGTGCGCCTGGGCCGCGGCCTACAAGGACGACGCCAGTGCCGAACCGCGCACCAACTGCGCCATGGCCATCCGCCGCGACGGCCAGCCCTGGGGCGTGTCCACGATTGACGTGACCTTGGGTTTCTTCAACGATCTGGTGGCCCGTCAGGAACAGGCTCTGAGCGCCGAGATGCTGATCGTCGAGGCCGACGGCAAGATCATCAGCAACAGTTCGCGGATCAACGGCCAGATCGTCCTCAAGAACATTCGCGAACTGAGCACAGGCTCGCCCTTCGCCGCCCAGGTCCAGGCGGCCCTTGCGCACCCTGGAAATGGCGCCCAGCGCATCGAGTTCGATAACGCCGGCGTGCCCAGCACCTTTTTCATCCGCGCCATCGAAGGGACGCCCTGGTTCCTCGCCAGCGCCCTGCCGACCCAGTTGATCACCGCCCAGCGCGACGATGTGCTGAGCACCCTGAGCCTGTTGCAGATCCCCATGGTGATCCTGCTGGTGCTGCTGCAGGTCTATGCGATTCGCCAACTGGTGCAGCGAATGACGATCCTCAAGGGCAACATCGACGCCCTGGCCACCGGTGACGCCGACTTGACCCGGCGCATCGTGATCCGTGCCGAAGATGAGTTGGGGGCCATCGGCCACTCGATCAACCGTTTTATCCAGTACCTGCAGAACATGATCGGCGAAGTTACCCAAGCCAACGCAGCCATGGCCGGCAGCCTGCTCCAGTTGCAGCAGAGCTCGTCCCACAGCCAACAGATCCTCCTGCGCCATGCCTCGGAAACCGAGCAGGCAGTGACCGCCATCACCGAAATGAGCAGCACCGCCGACAGCGTCGCCGCCAATGCCGCGCAGACCGCAGACTTCACACGGCGCGCCAACCAGCATGCCGAACGCTCGCGGGTGGTGGTGGGTGAAGCCTCCAGCAGTGTCGTCGCCCTGATCGACGAGGTGGCTGACGCCACCCACAAGGTTGAAGCCATGCAGGCCGACACCCAGCGCATTACCGAGATCCTCGGGGTGATCGGCGCCATCGCCGGGCAGACCAACCTGCTGGCGCTGAACGCCGCCATCGAAGCGGCCCGGGCCGGGGAACAGGGACGCGGCTTTGCCGTGGTCGCCGATGAAGTCCGCGCCTTGGCCGCGCGAACCCAGGACAGCACCTCGCAGATCAATGAAATGCTCGGCCGCCTGACCCAGGGCGTGGGTTCTTCGGTCAGCGCCATGGAAAACACCCAGGCCAGCTGCCAGTCTGCGGCGGACGCTACCGCTCGGGTCAACAGCGGCCTGGACGAGATGGCCGACTCGGTCAGCCAGATCAACAACCTCAGCACCCAGATCGCCACCGCCGCCGAGCAGCAGAGTGCGGTCACCGAGGAAATCAACCGCAGCATGGTAAGCATCCGACACATGGTCGAGGAACTGGTGGACAGCGCCCGGGCCGGAGAAAGCAATACCCAGAGCCTGTTGCAGGCCAATGCTCAAGTCAGCCACCTGATGGGCCGTTTCAAAGTCCGCTGAACGGTCATCCCCCGCCGCTGGCGACCCCAGGCGGCGGGACTATATTGGAGGCTCCGGTCACAAGGAGGTGAGGTGCATCATGGGTCAGCGCCAGTCACATCTGCTGCAAGAGCAGATCCGCCATGAGCTGTACATCCAGGCCAGCATCGACACCGTCTATTACTACGTGACCCAGCCGGACCGTTGGCGCGAGTGGCATCCCTCCTCCCTGAGTACCCAGACCGCCCTCGGCGGTTCCATGCCCGCCGGCCAGCGTTTCAGCGAAGTGATGGACCTGCTGGGGGTCCAGATCCCAATGAACTACCGGGTGCTGATCGCGATTTTCCCCAAGGAATTCAAGAGTGTCTTCAGCTCAACCGCCCTGGATGGCTCGATTCACTACCAATTGAGCAAACAGGGCAACGGCACCTTGTTCCGGCGCACCCTGGAATATTCCACCGACCTGCAACTGGGCGGCCTGCGGGCGCGCATGGAGCAGGTCTCGACCCAGGCCCTGGGCAATCTCAAGCAGCGGCTGGAGCAACTGGCCGACTGACAAATCTGTAATGCCCACCTCAGTTTCCTGACAGCCAGCGCTGATTAGAGTCCTCTCGAATCTGCTGACCGACTGGAAGCCTTCGATGCCGCCCACCTCTTCAAGACACAGCCCCTCTCGACGCACCTTCGTCAAGGCCATCGCCGCCGGCGGCGTACTCGCCGGCTTCGGCCTGTGGCGCAACCCGGTCTGGGCCATCAGCAGTCCGGGCCAACCCCAGGTCGCGGCCGGCACCGACTTCGACCTGTCCATCGCGCAGATGCCGGTGAACTTCAGCGGCCACCCGCGCCAGGCCATGACCGTCAACGGCAGCCTGCCCGGACCGCTGCTGCGCTGGCGCGAGGGCGACCGGGTGACCCTGCGGGTGCGCAACCGCCTGGATCAGCCGACCTCGATCCACTGGCACGGGATTATTCTGCCGGCCAACATGGACGGCGTGCCCGGCCTGAGCTTCGACGGCATCGAACCCGGCGGCCTGTACCGTTATTCGTTCCCGGTCCGGCAGCACGGCACCTACTGGTACCACAGCCATTCCGGGCTGCAGGAGCAGCTGGGGGTCTACGGGGCGCTGGTGATCGATGCCCGGGAACCGGAACCCTTCAGCTACGACCGCGACTACGTAGTGCTGCTGTCGGACTGGAGCGATGAAGCGCCAGGACAGATCCTGCGCACCCTGAAGAAGCAGTCCGACTACTACAACCGGCACAAGCGCACCCTGGGCGACTTCATCGAAGACGTCAGCCGCGACGGCTGGGCCGCCACCCTGGCCGAACGCAAGATGTGGGCGCAGATGAACATGACCCCCACCGACCTGGCCGACGTCAGCGGCGCCACCTACACCTACTTGCTTAACGGCCAGGCACCGGACGCCCACTGGAGCGGGCTGTTCCGTCCCGGCGAGCGCCTGCGCCTGCGGCTGATCAACGCCTCGGCAATGACCTACTTCGACCTGCGTATTCCGGGGTTGCAGATGACTGTGGTGGCCGCTGACGGGCAGCATGTCGAACCGGTGCTGGTGGATGAACTGCGAATCGCCGTGGCGGAAACCTTCGACGTACTGGTGGAACCCGGGGCCGGGGCCCATAGCCTGTTCGCCCAGGCCATGGACCGCAGCGGTTATGCCCTGGGCACCCTGACCAGCCAGGCCGGCCTCAAGGCACCCGTGCCAGCGCTGGACCCACGGCCGTTACTGACCATGGACGACATGGGCATGAGCGCGATGCCAGGTTCGCCACCAGGGGCCATGGATCACTCGGCGATGCCCGGCATGGACTCGGCCGCAATGGCCATGCCGGGCATGGACCACAGCGCCATGAGCAGCCAGGTCCCGCACCCGGCGTCGGAAACCGCCAACCCACTGGTGGACATGCAGGCCATGAACCCCCAGCCCCGGCTCGACGATCCCGGCATCGGCCTGCGCGACAACGGCCGCCGGGTACTGACCTACGCCGACTTGAAAAGCACTTTCGTCGACCCGGACGGCCGCGAGCCGAGCCGCACCCTGCGCCTGCACCTGACCGGGCACATGGAGAAGTTCGCCTGGTCCTTCGACGGCATTGCCTTTGCCGATGCCGAGCCGCTGCGCCTGAAATACGGCGAGCGGGTGCGGGTTGAACTGGTGAACGACAGCATGATGACCCACCCCATTCACCTGCACGGCATGTGGAGCGACCTGGAGGACGAGCACGGCCGCTTCCAGGTGCGCAAACACACCATCGACATGCCGCCGGGCACCCGCCGTAGCTACCGGGTCACGGCCGATGCCCTGGGCCGCTGGGCCTACCACTGTCACCTGCTGTACCACATGGAGACCGGGATGTTTCGGGAAGTCCGGGTCGAAGAACAGGAGGTGCACCATGTCGGCTGATACTCGCGTACTGCGGCCGCTGGCGGGTGGCCTGATCGGCCTCGGCCTGGGCGTGGCCCTGCTGACCTGGCCGGCACTGCCGGTGCATGGCCAGTCCATGCCGGGCATGGATCACCGCGCCATGCCTGAGCAGCAGCCCACGCCACCAGGCATGCCGGACCACGACATGGCGGGCATGGACCATTCGCAGATGCCGGGCATGCAGGTCGCCGCCCCTTTGCACAGTCGCACGCCGATTGCGCCGCTGACCGACGCCGATCGCGCAGCGGTCTATCAAAGTGCCGCCGGCCACGTCCTGCATGGCCAATCGCTGAACGGGTTGTTCCTGGTGGACCAGTTGGAATGGCAGGACGCCGATCAGGGCTCCAGCCTGGGCTGGGAGGTCAACGGCTGGATCGGCGGCGATCGCGACCGGCTCTGGCTGCGCAGCGAAGGCGAGCGCACCCGCGGCGTCACCGAGAGCGCCGAATTGCAAGCCCTCTGGGGTCACGCCGTCAGCCCCTGGTGGGACCTGGTCAGCGGTGTGCGCCAGGATTTCAAACCCGGCGCCCCTCAGACCTGGGCCGCCCTGGGCCTGCAGGGGATGGCCCTGTACAACTTTGAAAGCCAGGTCACCGCCTACCTGGGTGAAGGCGGCCAGGCGGCCCTGCGGCTCAAGGGCGACTACGACGTGCTGCTGACCCAGCGCCTGATTCTGCAGCCCAGCGCCGAGGTCAACATCTATAGCCGTAACGATCCGCAGCGAGAAGTGGGGGCCGGGCTGGCCCAGAGCGAACTCGGCCTGCGGCTGCGCTACGAAATCCGCCGCGAATTTGCGCCCTATATTGGTGTGACCTGGAACCGCAACTACGGCGAGACCGCCGAATACGCCCGTGAAGAAGGCTCCGGCAAAAGTCGAGCACAGCTGGTGCTTGGCGTACGCATGTGGTTCTGAACCCGTCATCTGCCACCAGCGCTTACCCATTCCCTCAACCCATTCACGGTTCACGCCGTGAGGAGCCTTGCATGTCATTCCTCAAAACATCCGGCCTCGGCATCATCCTCGCCATAAGCGTGGCCACAACCACCCAGGCGCACCCAAAACTGTTGTCTTCGGTGCCCGCCGAAGGCGCCGTCGTGGCAGCCCCCGAGGCCCTCGAACTGCGCTTCTCGGAGGCCCTGACCACGCAGTTTTCCGGCGCCCGGCTACTGCAGACCGGGATGCCCGGGATGAGCCATGCGCCATTGCTGGTGAAGGCTGCGGTCCAGCCCGGCAGCAACCCGCAAAGCATGCTCATCAGCCCTGCCGCGGCGTTGAGTCCGGGCCGCTACAGTGTCGAATGGCGGGCGGTTTCCAGCGATACCCACCCGATCACCGGCACCCTCTCCTTCAGCGTCAAGTGAGCCATGGACGACTTCTTGAACCTGGGCCTGCGCCTGGCGTTGTACCTCGACCTGCTGGTGCTGTTTGGCGTTGCCCTGTTTGGCCTCTACAGCCTCAACGAAGAAGAGCGGCAGGACCGCCGGGTGCTGCCGTTTCGCGATCTACTGCTGGCGGCCTCCTGGCTTGGCGGCCTGCTGTCCCTGGCCTGGCTGCTGCAAACGGGCAAAGTCATGAGCGGCGTCGAACAACTGCATCAGTTACCACTGGCGCAGTTGCAAGCCCTGGTGCTGGACACCGATACCGGGGTGGCCTGGACGCTGCGCATCGTCGCCCTGACGCTGGCTGGCTGCGTCGCCACAGGCTATCAACGGCGCCCTTCGGCCAGCCTCTGGTGCATCACGCTCGCGGCCACACTGGCCGTGTCGACACTGGCCTGGACCGGTCACGGCGCCATGGATCAGGGACCTCGGCGCTACCTGCACCTGGGCAATGACATCCTGCACCTGCTGGCTGCCGGAGCCTGGCTCGGGGCACTGCTGGCGTTTGTCCTGCAACTGCGCCGCAGTCGCGGCGCCGAGCGACCGCAGGTACTGCAGCTGGCCCGCAGCCTGAACAGCTTCGAACGCCTCGGCGCGGTGCTGGTACTCAGCTTGAGCCTGGGTGGCGTGATCAATTTCCTGCTGATCGTCGGTGCCTCCCTGGAAGTCCTGCGCTACAGCCTGTACGGCCAGTTGCTGAGCTTGAAGGTGACGTTGTTTGGCGCAATGTTGCTGTGTGCAGCGCTGAATCGGCAGTACCTGAGCCCGCGCCTGCAACAGGCATTGGCGGACGGCGACCCGGATGCCGCGATGGGCGTGTTGCGCCGTAGCCTGCAGCTGGAGCTGCTGCTGGCCCTGCTGGTGTTCGGCCTGGTGGCCTGGCTCGGCACCCTGAGCCCGGAATTGCCCGGCCGGACAGAGTGAAGCTCTGGCGCCTCCTTGTATAACCTTGAAACAAACACCCGAAGCAAGACCGGGAAAAAGCCGCAAAATGCACCACCCCTGGTCTCCACAGCCCCGCTGATCGCCGCATCATCCCTGGCTGTGTCCACGCCTCTTCTGTCTGATAACGAGAACCCTCATGAAAAACCCGCTACGCCTGGCAGCCCTCTCTGTCCTGTTGCTCGGATCCCTGGCCCAGGCCGCCGAGCTGATCCCCATCGACGTGCACCGCGACGCCAACTGCGGCTGCTGCAAAAAGTGGATCGAACACCTCAAGGACAACGGCTTTGCCGTGACCGACCACGTGGAAAGCAACATGAGCGCAGTCAAGCAACGACTGGGCGTGGCACCGCGCCTGGGCTCCTGTCACACCGCGGTCATCGACGGCAAGTTTGTCGAAGGCCACGTGCCTGCCGAACAAGTGCTGGCCCTGCGCAAGCGCAACGATCTGCTGGGCATCGCGGCCCCGGGCATGCCCATGGGCTCCCCCGGCATGGAAGTCGACGGCATGGGCGCCGAGGCCTTCCAGATCATCCGCCTGACCCGTGAAGGCCAGGACGTACTGGTTGCGGACTACCCGGCGCGTTGATCGCAAGCGCCTATCTGGGGCTGTTCCTGGCGGCCTTTGCCGCCGCCACCCTGCTGCCCCTGCAATCGGAAGCGCTCCTGGTAGGGCTGCTGCTCAATGGCCAGTTGGCCGTACTGGGGGTGTGGCTGGTGGCAACCCTGGGCAATGTCCTGGGGTCCCTGGTCAACTGGTGGCTGGGGCGGCGCCTGGAGCACTACAAGGAACGCCGCTGGTTCCCGGTCAGCCCCCGCCACCTGGAACGGGCCCGTGGGCATTACCAGCGGTTTGGCCACTGGTCATTGCTGCTGAGCTGGATGCCGGTCATCGGCGACCCTCTGACCCTGGTAGCTGGGGTCATGGGCGAACCGCTCAAGCGCTTCCTGCTGATCGTCACCCTGGCCAAGGGCGCGCGCTACGCCGTGCTGGTGTGGCTGACCCTGGGCTGGATCGGCTGACATCCTGCTGCCGGGCGGGCACCGGCAAGCACCTGGTGGCATGGAACTCGGCACTGATCTACAACATCTATCTCCAGCCAGTCGGTGCACGACGAGTTCCAGGGCCTGCAGATGCCAAGCCTGCTGCTGATCGGTACAGCCGACAGCACCGTCATCGGTGCTGACATCGCCCCGCCCGCGGTCAAGGCGCGTATCGGTCACTACCAGGAGCTGGGTAAACAGGTACGCCCACTCGACCCTGATCGAGTTCCCGGGGCGGGCTCACGCACCGCAGATGGCGCAACCCGAACACGTTCACCAGGCCCTGCCGGGCTGGTTGAAGCAACCCTGACCCAGGAGCCTGAACATGACGCTGCAGATTGCGGTAATCGATGATTGGCAGGACGTGGCCCGCGAGGTGGTGGACTGGTCGGTGCTGCAGAGCATCGGCACGGTCAGTTTCCTGCATGACTACCCGACCGACCGGGAGACGCTGATCCAACGCTTGCAACCCTTCCAGGTGATCTGCGTGATGCGCGAGCGCAGCGTCTTCGATGCCGCCCTGCTGCGGGAGCTGACGCAGCTCAAATTGCTCCTGACCGGCGGCATGCGCAACGCCGCCCTCGACCTGCAGGCAGCCACGGCCCTGGGCATCCAGGTGTGCGGCACCGACAGCTACAAGCATGCGGCGCCGGAGCTGACCTGGGCGTTGCTGATGGCCCTGACCCGCAACCTGCTCAATGAGGCCAACGCCCTGCGCGCCGGCCATTGGCAACAGGGCCTGGGGGGCGACCTGCACGGCAAGACCCTGGGCATTCTCGGCCTGGGCAGCATCGGCCAGCGGGTGGCACAGTTCGGCCAGGTGTTCGGCATGCGGGTGATTGCCTGGAGCGAAAACCTCACCGCCGAACGCGCAGCCGTGGCCGGGGTGACCTATGTCGGCAAGCGCGAACTGTTCGAGCAGGCCGACGTGCTCAGCGTGCACCTGGTGCTCAGCGAGCGCAGTCGCGGCCTGGTGGATGCCCAGGCCTTGAGCTGGATGAAGCCCCAAGCGCTGCTGGTGAACACCGCCCGCGGCCCGATCGTTGATGAAGCGGCATTGATCGCGGCCCTGCAACAGGGTCGGCTGGCAGGTGCGGCCCTGGATGTGTTCGCCCAGGAACCGTTGCCGCCAGAGCATCCGTTGCGGCACTTGCCCAATGTCCTGGCCACCCCGCATATCGGCTATGTGAGCCGGCAGAACTACCAGCAGTTTTTCGCCCAGATGATCGAGGACCTGCAGGCCTGGCAGGCGGGCCAGCCGATCCGCCGGCTCAACTGACAGCGCCCCAGTCACGCAACGAAGTGCTGTAGCCCGGTGTCGGCACTGCCCATTGTTTGGGCAAGGCCGGCAAGGGCTGCACCAGCCCCTCGCACGTGCTCGGCGTTTTTGCACCGGGGTCATAACGGCCGCGCGCCGGGACGGTGCATGGTCGACCTTTCGTCGGGATGTATCCACCCGACTGCCCCCACTCCCCGCTAAAAGCCTGCACTGCCCGGCACCGCTCTAGGTTCTGTCCTAGACTGAATTTCGCACTGTGACCGGGCAGTCACATTGTCATTGAAAAAGTCGAAACTTTTCGCTTCGGCCCAAGGTCAGGTTAAAGGTAGGGGCACTGCCACTGGTGCATTCCTTGCAAAGGCTCCTCCATCCTTTCTGCTTCAGCGCTCGAGCAGCTCAGGCTGATCGATGCGTGGCACGTTTGCGCGCGACCACAGGAATGGCCGCCGGCAACGCTTGAGACACCAGAACAGATCAATAAGACGGGAGAGACATATGATCAGCGCCGTATTGGACACTCAGGGAGAGCATCCTCAACAGCCTGCCGGTGAACGGCCCGCCCACTCGGTTGCGGTGCCTGGGGGCAAGACGCTACTGCCGCTGGCGCGGCAGAACCCGAACCGCAAGCGGGTGCTGTTCGTCACTTCGGAAATCGCCGACCTGGTGAAGACCGGCGGCCTCGGCGATGTCTCCGCCGCCCTGCCCCGGGCCATGGCCCACCTGCATGATGTACGGGTACTGATCCCCGGCTACCCCCAGGTGCTGCACAGTGAAAACCCGATCCACATCATTGGTGAGCTGAGCGGCCACGCGGCGCTGCCAGCGTGCCAGATCGGCCGCATGGACATGCCCGACGGCCTGGTGATCTATGTGCTGATCTGCCCGGAACTCTACGAGCGCGAAGGCACCCCCTACGGCGCCAACAACGGTCGCGACTGGCCGGACAACCACATCCGCTTCGCCCGTCTGGGGCTGGCCGCCGCAGATATTGCCGCCAACCTGGCACAGATCCACTGGTGCCCCGATCTGGTGCACGCCCATGACTGGCCCGCGGGCCTGGCTCCGGCCTATATGCACTGGCGTGGGCAGCGCACTCCGACCCTGTTCACCATCCATAACCTGGCTTATCAGGGCGTGGTCAGCCTGGCCTCGTGCCCGGAACTGGGGATTCCCGAACATGCCCTGCAGCAGGAAGGCATGGAGTTCTACGGCAAGCTGTCGTTCCTCAAGGCCGGCATGGCCTACGCCAGCCACATCACCACGGTCAGCGCCACCTACGCCCAGGAAATCACCACCCCGGCCTTTGGTTGTGGGCTGGACGGCTTTCTCGCCAGCAAGACCCAGCAGGGCCTGCTCAGCGGTATCCCCAACGGCATCGACGAGAGCTGGGACGCCACCACCGATCCGCACCTGGTGTGCCGCTTCAGCATCGGCGACTGGGACGGCAAGGCCGCCAACGCCGCCCATGTGCGGCAAATGTTCGGCCTCGATGCCAGCAACGGCCCACTGTTTGCCGTGGTCTCGCGGCTGGTCTATCAGAAAGGCCTGGACCTGACCGAAGCGGTGGCCGAGTTCATCGTCGAATCCGCTGGCCAGATCGCCATCATCGGCCGCGGCGAACCGGAAGAGGAACAATCCATGCGCGCCCTGGCGAGGCGCTTCCCCGGGCGCATCGGGGTACACATCGGCTTCAATGAAACCGACGCCCGGCGCATGTTCGCCGGCAGCGACTTCTTGCTCATGCCGTCGCGCTACGAGCCCTGCGGCCTGAGCCAGATGTACGCCCAGCGCTTTGGCTCGCTGCCAGTAGCACGCAATACCGGCGGCCTGGCAGACACCATCGAGAACGGCGTCACCGGTTTTCTCTTCGACGAATCCACGGTCGCCAGCTACCAGCAAGCCCTGACCCGGGCGTTCAAGGTGTTCGCCTACCCGGCGCTGCTCAACGCCATGCGCTGCCGGGCCATGGCGGCGCCGTTCAACTGGTGCAAGGCAGTGGAGCCCTACGCCGAACTCTACGAACAACTGGTGGCCAAGGCCCTGGGGCAAGCGGCCAGACAGTAAGGGGCCTGGACAGATGCCGTTAAGCACTTTGGAAACCTCGAGCCACGGTGCGCTGATGCTGGATGCCGAGCGCACCCGCTTCGCCCTGTGGGCGCCGGATGCGCAGGCGGTCAGCGTCGAACTGGGGGGCGGCCAGTCACTGCCGATGCACCCCCAGCCCGAGGGCTGGTTCATGGTCCAGGCGCGCTGCCCGGCCGGCAGCCGCTACCGCTTCACTATCGACGGCCAGATCCAGGTGCCGGACCCGGCCTCCCGGGCCCAGGACGGCGACGTGCATGGCCCGAGCCTGGTGGTCGACCCCCACAGCTATTGCTGGCAGCACCCCCAGTGGTGCGGCCGCCCCTGGCATGAAGCGGTGATCTACGAACTGCACGTGGGCGTGATGGGTGGCTACCTGGCGGTACGGCAAGCCTTGCCGGCCCTGGTGGAGCTGGGGGTGAGCGCCATCGAACTGATGCCCCTGGCGGAGTTTCCCGGCGAGCGCAACTGGGGTTACGACGGCGTCCTGCCCTTCGCCCCGGAAGCCTCCTACGGTTCCCCCGACGACCTCAAGGCCTTGATCGATGCCGCTCACGGCCTGGGGCTGGCGATGATCCTTGACGTGGTCTACAACCACTTCGGTCCCGACGGCAACTACCTGCAGCAATACGCCAGGGAGTTCTTCCGCACGGACCTGCACACCCCCTGGGGCGCGGCCATCGACTTTCGCCGCCGGCCGGTGCGCGAGTTCTTTATTGAAAACGCCCTGATGTGGCTGCTGGAGTACCGCTTCGACGGCCTGCGCCTGGACGCGGTGCACGCCATCGACGATCCGGACTTCCTGGTCGAACTGGCCCAACGGGTACGCCGGGCAGTGCCGGCCTCGCGCCATGTATGGCTCAACCTGGAAAACGAACTCAACCAGGCCAGCCTCCTGCAGCAAGGTTTTGACGCGCAGTGGAACGATGACGGGCACAACGCCCTGCACGTGCTACTGACCGGGGAAACCGACGCCTACTACGCCGATTTCGCTGAGCAGCCTACCGCGCAACTGGCCCGCTGCCTGAGCCAGGGCTTCGCCTTTCAGGGGCATGCCAATCGCCATGGCGAGGCTCGCGGCGAACCCAGCGGCCATCTGCCCCCAAGCGCCTTCGTACTGTTCCTGCAGAACCACGACCAGATCGGCAACCGCGCATTCGGTGAGCGCCTCAACCAACTGGCGCCAACCCAGGCCCTGCATGCCGCCACCGTACTGTTGCTGTTGTCGCCGATGATCCCGCTGTTGTTCATGGGCGACGAGATGGCGGCCCAGGAGCCGTTCCTGTTCTTTACCAGCCACCAGGGCGAACTGGCGGCAGCGGTGCGCGAGGGGCGGCGCAATGAATTCGCCGCCTTCAGCGCCTTTGCCGACGCGCAGCAGCGCCAGCGCATTCCCGACCCCAATGCGCTCTCAACCTTCAATGCCTCACGCCCGCAAGCACAATTGCAACAAGCCTGCGCGACTCGCGAGCTGTACCGCAGCTTGCTGCGTATCCGCCACCGCGAGCTGATCCCGCGCCTGGTCGGCGCCCGTGCCCTGGAGACCGAGGTACTGGCGGAAGGCGCCTTGAGTGCGCGCTGGCGTCTGGGGGACGGCAGCCTGTTGCGCATCGACCTCAACCTCAGCCCGCACCGGGTCGAGCTGCCGCCCCTGCAAGCCTCGCGACTGTGGTTCGAGTACCCAGCGCACACCCTCGAGCACTGGAGCCAGGGTTACCTGCCGGCCTTCAGTGTGCTGGTGCAACTGGATGACCAGACCTCCCCGAGCGCCCCTGATGGAGAACGCCTATGAACGATGCGCAACTGGAAATACTCGCCAGCCGCGCCGGTCTGGCAGTGGACTGGGTGGATGCCAACGGCCGTGCGCAACGGGTCGAACCGCGGGTGTTGCGCGCGGTGCTGGCAGGCCTGGGGCACCCAGCCGAGAACCCTGTGGAAATCGAAAACAGCCTGCGGCAATTGCACCAGGCCCAACAGAGCCGGCACCTGCCGCCGCTGCTCACCGCGGATGTCGGCCAAGGCCTGGACCTGGCCCGCTATTTTCCGCCCCAGGCCCTCTGTGAACTGCAACTGGAAGACGGCCAGCAACTGTCGTTGCAACTGGATGGGCAGAGTGTGCTGCCCGGTCAGATCCCCGTGGGTTACCACAGCGCGAGCATCGAGGACGAACACTTCATCCTCGCGGTGGCCCCGGAGCGCTGCTACAGCGTGGCTCAAGCGGTGGACCAGGCGACGCCGCGGGCCTGGGGCCTCAGCGTGCAGCTGTATTCCCTGCGCCGCCCCGGCGATGGCGGCTTCGGCGACACCCAGGCCCTGGAGGAACTGGCCCGGCAAGCGGCCGAACGCGGGGCCAACGCGCTGGCCATCAGCCCGCTGCACGCCATGTTCGCCAGCGCCCCCCAGCGCTATAGCCCCTACTCACCCTCCAGCCGTCTGTTTCTCAACAGTTTGTATGCCGCCCCCGGAACGATCCTCGGCGAACGGGCCTGGCGCGCAGCGATCGAAGCCTGCGGCGTCGCTGAACAGCTGCAGGCACTGGAACAGCACCCGTTGATCGACTGGCCCCAGGCGGCCCAGGCCAAGCAACAGGCGCTGCGGGCCCTGTATCAAGGCTTCTGCCACGGGGCGCACCCGCTGCATCAGGACTTCGCCAGCTACCGCCAGGCCGCTGGCGAAGCCTTGGAGAACCATTGCCGCTTCGAGGCCATCCAGGCCCAGCGTGCGACCCGTGGCGAAGACCTCGACTGGCGCCACTGGCCGGAGCACTGGCGCAATCCCGCCAGCCCGGCGCTGGTGCAGTTCGCCGAGGAGCATGCCGATGAAATCAGTTTCCATGCCTTCTGCCAGTGGCTGATCGCCCGCAGCCTGCAACGGGCGCAAAGTGCCGCGCGCAGCAGCGGCATGGGCATCGGCCTGATTGCCGACCTGGCGGTGGGCGCCGACGGTGGCGGCAGCCAGGCCTGGAGTCGCCAGGAACAGTTGCTGGCGGCCCTGACCGTGGGCGCGCCACCGGACATTCTCAATCGCCAGGGCCAGGGCTGGGGCATCTGTGCCTTCTCCCCGGAGGGTTTGCAGCGCCATGGGTTTCGCGCCTTCATCGAAATGCTCCGGGCCAACTTCGCCCATGCCGGTGGCCTGCGCATCGACCATGTGATGGGCCTGCAACGGCTGTGGGTGATCCCCCTGGGCGCGCCCCCCAGTGATGGTGCCTATCTGTATTACCCGGTGGACGACCTGCTGCGCCTGCTGGCCCTGGAATCCCACCGTCACCAGGCCATCGTGCTCGGCGAGGACCTGGGCACGGTGCCCGACGGCCTGCGGGAAAAGCTCGCGGCCCGGGCCATGCTCGGCATGCGCGTGCTGTTGTTCGAACAGGACCATGGCTGCCACTTCAAGCCGATCCTCGACTGGCCGGACAACGCCCTGGCCACCACCAGCACCCACGACCTGCCCACCCTCAACGGCTGGTGGCACGGCCGCGACATCGACTGGAACCTGCGCCTGGGCCTGGTGGATGAAGCCGGTGCGCTGCAATGGCGCGAACATCGCCAGCGCGAACGCGAGGGCCTGCGCCAGGCCCTGGCCCAGGACCCGCAGAATTTCCACGAGCAGGCCCACGAAGCCGATCAGGTGGTGGACGCCAGCGTGCGTTTTCTCGGCCATACCCGGGCGCCCCTGGTACTGCTGCCATTGGAAGATGCCCTGGGCATCGACGAGCAGGCCAACCTGCCCGGCACCCTCGACACCCACCCCAACTGGCGTCGGCGCTTGGCCAGTTCGAGCACACGCCTGCTGGATG
This sequence comes from Pseudomonas sp. Fl4BN1, assembly GCF_009908285.1. Lineage (GTDB taxonomy): Bacteria > Pseudomonadota > Gammaproteobacteria > Pseudomonadales > Pseudomonadaceae > Aquipseudomonas. The sequence continues at coordinate 148,261 of NZ_JAAARM010000003.1, read as the reverse complement.
ACAGCGACGCCGCACGGCGCCTGGAGCTGCTGGCCTGTGCCCGCCAACAAGCCCTTGAGCGTGACCGATGAACCCGCCGGCCGAGCCGTTGCTACGAGCGACCCTGCGCCTGCAATTTCATCAAGGCTTCACCCTCGACGACGCGGTGCCCCTGGTGCCCTATTTCGCCCGCCTGGGCATCAGTCACTTGTATGCCTCGCCACTGCTCTGCGCCCGAGCCGGCTCGATGCACGGTTATGACGTGGTTGACCCGACCCGGGTCAACCCGCAACTGGGCGGCGAAGCGGCCCTCAAGCGCCTGGTGGCTGCCTTGCGCCAGCAGCAGATGGGGCTGATCCTCGACTTCGTCTCCAACCACATGGCGGTGGGCGGTGGCGATAACCCCTGGTGGCTCGACCTGTTGCGCTGGGGTCGCCTGAGCCCTTATGGCGAGTTCTTCGATATCCAGTGGCATTCCCCCGACCCGCTGATGGAAGGCCAGTTGCTCTTGCCATTCCTGGGCAGCGACTACGGCGTGGCGCTGCAGGAAGGCCACCTGATATTGCAGCTGGATGACGACCTGCGGGGCTTTCATGTCCGGCACCACGAGCACCGTTTCCCTGTCTGTCCCGGCGACTATGGGCAGTTACTGCAAGTTGAGGGCGGTTTGCAGGCCGAATACTGCGCCGCTCTGAAAACCCTCGCCGACGGTTTTTCCGCTTTGCGTTTCAACGGCGATGCCCACGCCCAAGCACAACCTTTGCTGCAGTCCCTGGGACAGTTGCTGGAACAGCCGTCGGTACGCCAGGCGATCGAGAGCCACTTGCACCGCTACGACTGCCGCCAGCCAGAGGGTTTGGCGCGCCTGCATCAACTGCTGGAACAGCAGAGCTACCGCCTGGCCAGTTGGCGCACCGCTGCCGACGACATCAACTGGCGGCGCTTCTTCGACGTCAACGAACTGGGAGGCCTGCGGGTCGAACGCCCGGCAGTGTTCGAAGCCACTCACGCAAAGCTCTTCGAGCTGATCGAGCAGCAACTGGTGGACGGGCTGCGCATCGACCATATCGACGGCCTCGCCGACCCTCGGGGGTACTGCCGCAAACTGCGACGCCGGGTTGACCGCCTGCGCCCCGGCCAGCACCTGCCGATCTTTGTCGAGAAGATCCTCGGCACCGGCGAGCGCCTGCACCACGACTGGGGGGTGGACGGCAGCACCGGCTACGAATTCATGAACCAAGTGTCGCTGCTGCAACAGGCGCCCAGGGGCCAGCCATTGCTCGCCGAGCTGTGGAGTCGACACAGCCAGCGCCCGGCGCAGTTTGGCGAAGAAGCACGACTGGCACGCCAGCAGATTCTCAACAGCTCTCTGGCCAGCGATTTTGAAAGCGTCGCGCAGGCCCTGCTGCAGGTCGCACGCCTGGACCTGATGAGCCGCGACCTGACCCTGGGCGCCATCCGCCGGACATTGCAGGCGCTGATCGTGCACTTCCCGGTGTACCGCACCTACATCAGTGCCTGCGGCCGTGCGCCACAAGACCAAGCGTTCTTCGAGCAAGCCATGAGCGGCGCCCGGGCCAGCCTGAGCGAAGCAGATTGGCCGGTGCTGGATTACCTGGAGCGCTGGCTTGGCGGCCAGGGCTGGCGCCGGCAGCCACCGGGTCGCGGGCGCAAACTGCTGCGTCACGCCTGCGTGCGCTTCCAGCAACTGACGTCGCCGGCGGCGGCCAAGGCCGTGGAAGACACGGCCTTCTATCGCTCGGCAGTGCTGTTGTCGCGTAATGACGTGGGCTTCAATACCGAGCAGTTCAGTGCACCGGTGTCGGCCTTCCACGCGGCCTGCGAACAACGCCTGGCGAGTTTCCCCGACAACCTGCTGACCAGCGCCACCCATGACCACAAGCGCGGTGAAGACAGCCGTGCGCGCCTGGCAGTGCTCAGTGAACGCGCCGAGTGGTACGCCGGGCAAGTCGACACCTGGCGCGAGTTGGCCGTGCCGTTGCGCGCCCATCCCGACGCCCCCTCGGCGGGAGATGAATTGATCCTCTATCAGACCTTGCTGGGCAGTTGGCCCCTGGATCTCGGAGCGCAGGATCAGTCAGCACTCGAGCGCTATGCAGAGCGAATCTGCCAATGGCAGCTCAAGGCCCTGCGCGAGGCCAAATTGCACAGCAGTTGGGCGGCCAAGAACCCGGAGTACGAAAACGCGGTCCAGGGGTTTGTCAACGCCCTGCTGCGTTCCCCCCAAGGCCTGGCCTTGCGCCGTTCGATTGCCGCTGCAGCCAACGCCATCGCTCCCGCCGGGGCTCTCAACAGTCTGGCGCAAACCTTGCTGCGCATGACCGTGCCGGGTGTCCCGGACCTGTATCAGGGCAACGATTTCTGGGACTTCAGCCTGGTGGACCCGGACAACCGCCGGCCAGTGGACTACCGCGCCCGGCAGCGGGCACTGGAAAGTTTGCCGGCCCCGGGCGAGTGGCTCGCCCAGTGGCGGGATGGGCGCATCAAGCAAGGCTTGATCGCCCGTACCCTGGAGCTGCGCAGCCAGTATCCACAGCTGTTTCGCCAAGGGCGCTATCAGCCGTTGCCGGTCATCGGCCAAGGCGCCGAACGAGTCCTGGCATTCATGCGTGAATACCAGCAGCAGCGGGCCGTGGTGATCGTGCCGATCCAGGTCGCCGGCTGGCTGAAAGACAGTGCACTGCCCTGGGTCGATGCGCCGCTTTGGGGCGATGCTCGGGTGCAACTACCGTTCGCCGCCTCGGGCCGCAACCTGAATGGACTTTTTTCCACGGCGCTAGTCACACCCAACAGAGAGCTGATGATCAGTGCCGTACTGCAAGACTTTCCGCTCAACCTTTTGATCCAACATTGAGTTCAGTCCAGGAGCATTGCGATGAGTACCGACGACAAACGCATTCGTGAATTCGCTTATCAGATCTGGGAGTCGGAAGGTAAGCCGCAGGGCCACGAGGCCCGCCATTGGGAAATGGCCCGCAAGCTCGCCGAAGCCGAGGCCCTGGCCCCAAACTCGCCATCCAAGGCCAAATCCACCGCTGCCAAGCCGGCGAGCAAGAGCGCAGTCAAGCCCAAGGCCAAGTCGGCCGCTGCCGTGGTGGTGCCTCCGGGTGAAAAGCCCGCCACCAAGAAACCCCGAGCGCCGCGCAAACCGCCAGCCAACTGACGACACTCCTGGCCTCATTGCGATGAACCTGTGGCGCGCCCCAGCACCACAAAGGTTTCGCTCGCCCGGAGAAACCCCGGGCTCGAACCCCGACCTTATTTGCAGGAGCAACCATGAGCAGATCCAAGCAGATCCCGGCGCCTCCCCCCGGGAGTGAACCTTCGCGCATTCGTGAAGGCCTGCCCTTCCCCCTGGGCGCCACCTGGGACGGTCTGGGGGTCAACTTCGCGCTGTTCTCGGCCAACGCCGCCAAGGTCGAACTGTGTATCTTCGACGACACCGGGGAGGTCGAACTGGAGCGCATCGAACTGCCGGAATACACCGACGAGATCTTCCACGGCTACCTGCCCGACGCCCATCCCGGGCTGATCTACGGCTACCGGGTGCATGGTCCCTATGACCCCGCCAACGGCCACCGCTTCAATCCCAACAAATTGCTGATCGATCCCTATGCCAAGCAGCTGGTGGGCCAGCTGCGATGGTCCGAGGCGCTGTTCGGCTACACCATTGGCCACCCCGACGCCGACCTCAGTTTCGATGAGCGCGACAGCGCGCCCTTCGTGCCCAAGTGCAAGGTCATCGACCCGGCCCACACCTGGGGCAACGACCAGCGGGTCAGCGTGCCGTGGGACAAGACCATCATCTACGAGACCCACGTGCGCGGCTTCACCATGCGCCACCCCGCGGTCCCGGAAAACCTGCGGGGCACCTTCGCCGGGCTGATGGTCGACGACGTGCTGGAGCACATCCGCAAGCTTGGGGTGTCATCGGTGGAACTGCTGCCGGTCCACGCCTTCGTCAACGACCAGCACCTGCTGCACAAGGGCATGACCAACTACTGGGGCTACAACAGCATCGCCTTCTTCGCCCCGGACCCGCGCTACCTGGCCAGCGGCAAGATTGCCGAATTCAAGGAAATGGTCGCGCACCTGCACGAAGCCGGGCTGGAAGTGCTGCTGGACGTGGTCTACAACCACACCGCCGAAGGCAACGAGCAAGGCCCGACCCTGTCCATGCGCGGCATCGACAACGCTTCCTACTATCGCCTGATGCCCGACGACAAGCGTTTCTATATCAACGATTCCGGCACCGGCAACACCCTCGACCTGAGCCACCCCTGCGTGCTGCAGATGGTCACCGACTCGTTGCGCTACTGGGCCACGGAAATGCACGTGGACGGCTTCCGCTTCGACCTGGCGACCATCCTCGGCCGCTACCACAACGGTTTCGACGAACGCCACAGCTTCCTCGTGGCCTGCCGCCAGGACCCGGTGCTGCGCCAGGTGAAAATGATCGCCGAACCCTGGGACTGTGGCCCCGGTGGCTATCAGGTAGGCAACTTCCCGCCGGGCTGGGTGGAGTGGAACGACCGCTTTCGCGACACCGTACGGGCCTTCTGGAAAGGCGACGATGGTCAACTGGCGGACTTTGCCGGGCGCATGACCGCCTCCGGCGAGATGTTCGACCAGCGCGGCCGGCGCCCCTATGCCTCGCTCAACTTCGTCACCGCCCACGACGGCTTCACCCTGCACGACCTGGTGTCCTACAACGACAAGCACAACGAGGCCAACGACGAGAACAACCAGGACGGCAGCAACAACAACCTGTCCTGGAACCACGGCGTCGAGGGGCCCACCGACGATCCCGAGATCAACGCCCTGCGCCTGCGCCAGATGCGCAACTGCTTCGCCACCCTGCTGCTGGCCCAGGGCACGCCGATGGTGGTGGCCGGTGATGAATTCGCCCGCACCCAGCACGGCAACAACAATGCCTACTGCCAGGACAGCGAGATCGGCTGGGTCAACTGGGACCTGGACGCCGACGGCAAGTCGCTGCTGAAGTTCGTCAAGCGCCTGATCAAGCTGCGCCTGAACTACCCGATCCTGCGCCGTGGGCGCTTCCTGGTGGGTAATTACAACGAGGACATCGGGGTCAAGGACGTGACCTGGCTGGCCCCCGACGGCAGCGAGATGACCACCGAGCACTGGCAGGACGCCCATGGCCGCTGCCTGGGCATGCTGCTGGACGGCCGCGCCCAGGAAACCGGGATCCGCCGCCCCGGGGCCGACGCCACCGTGCTGCTGGTGGTCAACGCCCACCACGACGTGGTCAATTTCCGCTTGCCCCAGGTCCCCGCCGGGGAGTTCTGGACCTGCATGATCGACACCAACCAGCCGGCGGTGCGCGGCCAGGAACGCTTCGCCTTCGGCCACGAATACTCGGTCACCGGTCGCTCCTTGCTGTTCTTCGAACTCCAGCATGAGGAACAAGAGTAAGTGCGGCGTGCCGACGAATCGGCCCGCAAGCCTTGCAGCGTTCCGGCCGCTGCCGTCGCGGCAAGCCTGCCCCGGCAACCGATAGCCCCCGGGAAGGCCGCGGCAATTCGCGGAGATTCATCGAAAGGGCCTGCCCCGGAGAAAAATGCGTCTACCCTATGTACCGAATCGCAATCGATAAGTTGGCCTGCCCCCTGTGTAGAGGGGCTCGGGCTGGGTATGATTGCGCACCATCACGGCGTTCCAAAGGTATGGAACACCGGTACTTCACGCTGAGGCAACCGCCATGGAATCAGCGTATGTGCAAACCCAAGGCCGCGTTTGAACCTTCGTTCAGCGCCTTAGCGTGCGGCCGCCACAGGGATGTGACCCGTCATGAAAGCCATACCCGCACTCGATAACAGTTGGCCCAGTCAGATCTGGAACACTGCCAGCAGCCTGGCCGACCTCCCGGCCATCAACCTCTCCAACCTGGTCCCGGCCGGCTCCCGGGCGGTGATCGTCGCCCCGCACCCTGGTGACGAAGTAGTCGCCAGCGGCGGCCTGCTGCAGGTGCTCGCGCACCATGGCTACCCTTTGCAACTGATTTCCATCAGTGACGGCAGCGCCAGCCATCCAGGCTCGGAGTTGTGGCCCAAACGGCGCCTGAGTGTCTTTCGCCCCCAGGAAAGTGCCGAGGCCCTGCGCCGCCTGGGGCTGCCCCTGCACAGCCTGAAGTGGATTCGCGGTGGTTTTGCCGACAGCGCCCTGGCCCAGGGCGAGCAACAGTTGGTGCCGTTCATCAGCCGCTACTTGCGGGCCAGCGACGTGGTGTTCAGCACCTGGCGCGCCGACGGCAATCTCGACCACGAGGCGGTAGGCCGGGCGACGGCCAAGGCCGCGGCGCGGGTGGGCGCGCGCTTTCATGAAATTCCGCTCTGGGCCTGGCACTGGTCTGCCCGCGAGGAACACCAGATTCCTTGGGCGCGGGCCCGCAAGCTGCGCCTGGACACCTGGACCGTGGCGCGCAAGCGCCATGCCGTCCACGCCTACGCCAGCCAACTGCAAGCCGAGCCGGAGATCGGCCTGCAGCCGTCGCTGTCGCCCGTGCTGCTGGAGCGCTTGCGCATGCCCTACGAGATCATCCTCATGTAACGGGCCTGAAGGGCCAGATAAGCGGCACGTGCACCTCACGCTCAGCAGCCCCATCCGTCACCGTCACTGGCTCAGGGCAGCGATCCACCTCGGCGACCGCTGGTTGCTGAGCGTGGCAGTGCAATGGCCAGCAGGGGCCGCACATCCGATTCACCGAATAAATCACGCCGCCGCCACAATAGTCGTCCATGCTTTTTTCCGGACCTGGACCCCAGAGCATCCGTCCCGGGGCTGGCCTGGTCCAAGCAGAAGGAGTCAATTGATGAGCGATAAACCCACGATCGTCCTGGTCCACGGGTTCTGGGGCGGCGCAGCCCACTGGAACCGGGTCATAGTCGAACTGCTGAACCACGGCTACGAGAAAATCCGCGCGGTGGAACTGCCCCTGACCTCCCTGGCCGAAGACGTCGAGCGCACCCGCAAGCTGGTGGCCCAGCAGTCGGGGCCGGTGCTATTGGTCGGGCACTCCTATGGCGGCGCGGTGATCACACAGGCCGGGCATGCGGCCAACGTCGCCGGCCTGGTGTACATCGCCGCCTTCGCCCCCGACCAGGGTGAAAGCCCCGGCGGCCTGACCCAGGAACATCTACCTGAAGCGGCAGCCAACCTGGAGCCAGACAGCGACGGTTACCTGTGGGTACGGCCGGAGCGCTTCCAGCAGAGTTTCTGCCAGGACCTGAGCCCGCAAGAGGGCCTGGTCATGGGCCTGACCCAGAAAGCGCCCTTGGCCAGTACTTTCGGCGACACCCTGGGCGCCCCGGCATGGCGCGACAAACCCTCGTGGTACCAAGTGTCCACTGCCGACCGGATGATCGCCCCGCAGAACCAGGAACGCATGGCCGCGCGCCTGAACGCGCGCAAAGTGATCCATCTGGACGCCAGCCATGCGTCCCTGGCGTCCCAGCCGGCTGCCGTGGCGGCGCTGATCATCGAAGCCGCTGAATCCCTGTAAGCGGCCCAGGCGCCATAGCCCTGAGCCTGGGGCTTGGCTACCAATCGGCTGACCCTGCCTGAGCACCGCCACCCCGGCCCTTCAAGCCTGCGGCAGCGGTCCTTGGGGTCAGCTGTCGGGGCGCAGGATCAACACCGCCAGCGGCGGCAGGTTGAGCACCAGAGACAGCGCCTGGCCATGACTGCCCTGCTCTTCACTGAACGCTTCGCCGCCATTGCCATAGTTGGAGCCGGCATACAGCTGCGAATCACTGTTGAGCAGTTCGCCCCAGCGCCCCGCCACCGGTACGCCGACCCGGTAGGCCTGACGCGGCACTGGGGTGAAGTTGGCCACCACCAGCAACGGTTCGCCCGCCTTGCTCCAGCGCAGCCAGGCATACACGCTGTTGATCGCGTCATCGCCGATCAGCCACTGGAAACCCTGGGGGGCATCATCCTGGTCATGCAGCGCCGGATACTGGCGGTACAGGCGATTGAGATCCCCGACCAATTGCTGCACCCCGCGGTGTTCGGGGTACTGCAGCAGGTACCAGTCCAATTGCTGGTCGTGGTTCCACTCGCGCCATTGACCGAACTCGCAGCCCATGAACAGCAGCTTCTTGCCCGGATGAGCCCACATGAAGCTGAGATAGGCCCGCAGGTTGGCAAATTTCTGCCAGCGGTCCCCGGGCATCTTGTCGATCAGCGAATGCTTGCCGTGCACCACTTCGTCGTGGGAGATCGGCAGGATGAAGCGCTCGGACCAGGCGTAGACCAGGCCAAAGCTCAGCTCGTTGTGGTGATGGGCACGGTACACCGGGTCCTGCTGGATGTAGTGCAGGGAGTCATGCATCCAGCCCATGTTCCATTTATAGGCAAAGCCAAGCCCGCCCTGGGCGGTGCTCTGGCTGACCCCCGGCCAGGCGGTGGACTCCTCGGCAATCACCAGCGCGCCGGGAGCTTCCAGGGCCACCACGTCGTTGAGGTGACGCAGGAAGTCGATGGCCTCGAGGTTCTCGCGGCCGCCGTGACGGTTGGGCACCCACTCCCCGGCCTTGCGTGAGTAATCGCGATAGAGCATCGAGGCCACGGCATCCACCCGCAGGCCATCGACATGGAAGTGCTTGAGCCAGTGCAGCGCCGACGCCAGCATGAAACCGTGCACCTCGGTGCGTCCGAGGTTATAGATCAGGGTGTCCCAGTCCTGGTGAAAGCCTTCCAGGGGATTGCCGTATTCATACAGCGCGGTGCCGTCGAATTGCGCCAGGCCATGAGTATCGGTGGGGAAATGCGCGGGTACCCAGTCGAGGATCACGCCGATGTCCGCCTGATGGCAGGCGTTGACGAAAGCGGCGAAGTCGTGCGGCGTGCCGTAGCGGGCACTGGGGGCGAACTGCGACAGCGGCTGGTAGCCCCAGGAACCACCAAAGGGATGCTCCATGATCGGCATCAGTTCGATGTGGGTGAACCCCAGGTCCTTGACGTAGGGAATCAGCCGCTCGGCCAACTCGGTCCAGCTGTACTGGCGGGCTACCTCTCCCAGGTCATCGACTTCGCACTGCCAGGATCCCGCGTGCAATTCGTAGATCGACAATGGCGCATCGGCCCGTTGGCGCTCACCCCGGGCCTGCATCCATTGCTGGTCCTGCCAGTCAACCTGCAACGGCTCGGCGACCCTGGACGCCGTGTCCGGCGGCAAGTGGGTGGCCAGGGCCATCGGGTCGGCCTTGAGCGGCAGAATACCCTCGGCCCCGAGAATCTCGTACTTGTAGGCTTCACCGGACTGCAGCCGTGGAATGAACAACTCCCAGACCCCCGACGGGTGCCGCAGGCGCATCGGGTGCCGGCGCCCATCCCAGACGTTGAAGTCCCCCACCACCGAGACCCGGCGGGCGTTCGGCGCCCAGACCGCAAAGCGTACGCCCTGGACCCCGTCCACGCGAGTCAGCTGCGCCCCAAGGCAAGAGCTGAGGTCGCGATGATTGCCTTCGGCGAACAGATACAGGTCCATATCTCCTAGCAAGGGGCCAAAGCTGTAGGGGTCTTCGCTGACCTGCTCGCCCGTGGCCCACTGAATGCGCAACAGGTACGCCTGGGCCTGGGGAAAATGTCCGACAAACAAACCCGGCACCGTGGCGGCCTGAAGGCTGCCGAGCACCTGTTGCTGCTGGCGTTCCAGCACCTGCACGCTCAGCGCGCCGGGCAGGAAGGCACGGATGAATTGCCCACCAGCGCCATCCTCGTGGGGACCGAGGATGGCAAATGGATCACGATGTTCAGCCCGTACCAGGGCATCGATGGCCTTGGCCGAAGGAAGCAATGCCGTTTGGTTCTTTCCCTGTTCCTTGTTCGAGAAACTCATGACTGCTCTCCACCACTCTCAATATCGGAAAAGGGTTTCAGTTCACGCAACAGCCCGACCAAACCATGCAATGGCACGTGCAGCCAGGCGGGCCGGTTTTCCGCTTCATAGGCCAGTTCATAGGCGGCCTTCTCCAGGCTAAACAGCGCCAAAGCGGCATCCGCTGCCGTCGGTTCCTGCCAGCCATGGGCAAGATTAGCCGTCGCCAGCCGATACGCCTCGACAAAGGTACGTCGCGACGCTTCGAGGTAACGCCGGACCACTCGCTGCTGGGCCACCCCGGCGGTTTGCGAACCCTGCACCGCAAGGGCCTCAAGGGCCAACGCCGCCGCGTAGTCGAAGGAACGCAACACCCCGCTGACATCCTTGTAGGGGCTGTGCTTGGCCCGGCGTTCCACCAGGGGCCGCGCCGGCTCGCCCTCGAAATCGATCAGATAGGCATCCCCCTTGACCACCAGCACCTGCCCCAGGTGCAAGTCGCCGTGAACGCGAATGCGCAAGCCTCCCACCAACTGTCTGGCCAACTGCTGGAGGTGATCGAGAATCTGCGCTTTATGCTGCAACAATCGACTCACCTGTTGTTGATCGGCGACGCTCAGTTGGCCCTGGTGCTGCTTGAGCAACTGCAACCCGCGTTCCAACTGCCCGCCGACCTGGCGATTCCAGGCCTCGACATCCTGATCATTGCTGACCTCTGGAGCGAAATCCGGGTTGCCGTTGGCATCCGCCAGCAGCACATGCATCTCGCCCAGGCGCCGCCCCAGCAGGCCAGCGAAATCCTCAAGCTCTCCCAGGGCGTTGTAATGCTGCTCCTGCTCAGACATGGCGTCTGCCAGTTCATCTCGGATCGCCCGCTCCAGGTTGTTCCGAGTCCACTCCCAGGCATCCCCCTGATTGCTCAGGTAGCCCTGGGCAATCATCAGCAAATGCTCCTCGCCTTGATCATTGCGGCGCACTACCGAGCCCAGCAGCGGCGAGATATGCGCGAAGCCGGCAGCCGTCAGGAAGGCACCCATTTCCAGTTCCGGGTGGACACCTGGCGCCACTTTGCGAATCAGCTTGAGCACCAGGCTGCCCCCCACCACCACTGAAGAGTTGGACTGTTCCGCCGACAGGTAGCGCACCTCGGACTCGGCGGTAAGACCCAGTTCGGCCAACTGCCCGGTGCCCTCGAAGCGAATCCGCCCGGCCTGACTGTCCAGTGCGGTGCCCGCCTGCAGCGCCAGCAGCACGCTGCGCACGAAACTGTCGAGGGCGAAAGCATCGGTGATCAACCCCACCTGGCGTCCGCGGCGCACCCGGGCCATGGCCAGTTGCTGGGGCAAGGCGCTGCTGATCTGGTCTTCCGCCAGCAGGCCGAACGGCAATTGATAAAGGTGGCGGTGGCCCTGGCTGCCGACCTCGATCTCGCTGAGCAATACCGGGTGCTGGGGCTCGCCAAAGCGCACGCCATAGACGATCCGCACCTGCTCGATGGCCATGTCCTTGCCAGCGAACCAGCGACGCTTGGGCAGCCACTGGGGCAGCACGTTGTGCTCCAGGGTGGTGCGCGACGGCACTTCGAGCAATTCTTCGAGGCGTTTCTTCAGCACTAGGGTGGTGAAGTCCGGCAAGCTCTGCGCCGGTTCCACGTGCCAGCTGGGCATCTGGCTCTGCGCCGCCAGGACGAACCAGTAGAAACCGTAGGGCGCCAGGGTCAGGAGGAAACTCAACTGGCCAATCGGCGGGAAGGCATTCCCGCCAAGCATCTCCACCGGCACCATGCCGGCGAACGCCGACAGCTCCAGCTCCACCGCCTGGGCACTGCGCGATACGTTGGCCACACAGAGGATGATTTCATGCTGGCCATCGGCGGCGGTGTATTCCCGGGTGTAGGCGAGGATCCGCCGGTTGCTCGGCGAGAGCATTTTCAGGCTGCCCCGGCCAAAGGCCTTGGACTGCTTGCGCACCGCCAGCATGCGCCGGGTCCAGTTGAGCAATGAGTGCGGGTCGCCGGACTGAGTCTCGACGTTGACCGACGGGTAACCGTAGAGCGGGTCCATGATCGGTGGCAGCACCAGGCTCGCCGGGTCGGCCCGGGAAAAACCGCCGTTGCGGTCGATGGACCACTGCATGGGTGTGCGCACTCCGTCGCGGTCGCCCAGGTAAATGTTGTCGCCCATGCCGATTTCATCGCCGTAATACAGAGTCGGCGTACCGGGCATCGACAACAGCAGGCTATTGAGCAACTCGATACGCCGACGGTCCCGCTCCATCAGTGGCGCCAGGCGCCGGCGGATCCCCAAATTGATCCGTGCCCGGCGGTCGGCGGCGTAGTAATTCCACAGGTAGTCGCGCTCCTTGTCGGTGACCATTTCCAGGGTCAGCTCATCGTGGTTGCGCAAAAAGATCGCCCACTGGCAGTTGGCCGGAATCTCCGGTGTCTGACGCAGGATGTCGGTGATCGGAAAACGGTCTTCCTGGGCCAGGGCCATGTACATGCGTGGCATCAGCGGGAAATGGAAAGCCATGTGGCACTCATCGCCGTCGTCGCCCTTGGCATCCCCAAAATACAGCTGGGTGTCCTCCGGCCATTGGTTGGCCTCGGCCAGGAGCATGCGATCCGGGTAATGGGCATCGATCTCGGCACGGATCTGCTTGAGCACCTCGTGGGTTTCGGGCAGGTTCTCGTTGTTGCTGCCGTCACGCTCGATCAAGTAGGGAATGGCGTCCAGGCGCAGACCGTCGATGCCCATGTCCAGCCAGTAGCGCATCACCGAGAGCACCGCCTTCAGCACCTGCGGGTTGTCGAAATTGAGATCCGGCTGGTGGGAATAGAAGCGGTGCCAGAAATACTGGCCGGCCACCGGGTCCCAGGTCCAGTTGGACTTCTCGGTGTCGAGAAAGATAATCCGCGTGCCGGCGTACTTGTGCTCGTCATCGGACCACACGTAGAAGTTGCGCGCCGCCGAGCCGGGCTTGGCCTTGCGTGCCCGCTGGAACCAGGGGTGCTGGTCGGATGTGTGGTTGATCACCAGCTCGGTGATTACCCGCAAGCCACGTTTATGCGCCTCGGCAATGAAACGCCGGGCATCGGCCAGGGTGCCGTAGTCCGGGCTGACCCCACGGTATTCGGCGATGTCGTAGCCATCGTCGCGCCGTGGCGAAGGGTAGAACGGCAACAGCCACAGGGTGTTGACCCCCAGGTCCTTGATGTAGTCGAGCTTGGCGATCAGCCCGGGGAAATCACCGATCCCGTCGTTGTTGGAATCGTAATAGGACTTCACGTGCACCTGATAGATCACCGCGTCCTTGTACCAGAGCGGGTCATTGATAAAGGTTGCTGGGCGGGGGGTCTTCGCCATGTTCAACTCCTGGAAATGAGGTGAATGCGCCTGTCGGACGGCTGCCTCGGCGACAGAAAAAACCTCAGGGCCTTTACGCAGCAGTGAGGTCGCCGCGAGCGTTGCCTTCGTTCAAAGCCGTTGGCAGCGGCTACGCAGCAGTTCTCGCCGCGCTCAAGGCAAGCTGATACGCCAGATACCGAAGGGTTGCGCCGGCTCGAGGCGCATGAATTGGCTCTTGCCGTACCAGGTCCAGCGGTGGCCGTTCATCAAGTCTTCGCCCTGGATCGCCGCATCGTCGGGCAGGCCCAGCTCCCACAGGGGCAACTCGAAATGCGCTTCCTGGGGGTTGAACGGGTCGAGGCAGACCGCCACCAGTACGAAGTTGCCGCCATCGGCACTGCGCTTGCCGAAATACAGGATCTGGTCGTTCCAGGCGTTGTACAGCTTCAGCCCCAGGTGGCTGTGCAATGCCGGGTTTTGCCGGCGGATGCGATTGAGTTGGGCGATCTCGGCAATGATGTTGCCCGGCGCCGTGAAGTCCCGGGGGCGGATCTGGTACTTCTCCGAATCCAAGTACTCTTCCTTGCCTGGCACCGGCGCCGATTCGCACAGTTCGAACCCCGAATACATGCCCCACAACCCCGAGCCCATGGTGGCCAGCACCGTGCGGATGAGAAACCCGGGACGCCCCGACTCATGCAGGAAGCCTGGGTTGATGTCCGGGGTATTGACGAAGAAGTTCGGCCGGAAGCACTCGCGCCACGGCGACTGGTTGAGCTCGCTGAGATAGGTCGACAATTCGCTCTTGCTGTTGCGCCAGGTGAAGTAGGTGTAGCTCTGGGAGTAACCGACCTTGCCCAGGCGCGCCATCATCGCCGGGGTAGTGAAGGCTTCAGCCAGGAAGATCACCTCCGGGTGCTGGCTGCGCACGTCGCCGATCAGCCATTGCCAGAATGGCAGCGGTTTGGTGTGGGGGTTGTCGACGCGAAAGGTCTTGACCCCCTCCTCGACCCAGCCCATGACGATGTCCCGCAACTCCAGCCACAGGCTGGGTATGGCATCGGCGGCGTAGAAGTCGACATTGACGATGTCCTGGTACTTCTTCGGCGGGTTCTCGGCATATTTGATGCTGCCGTCCGGACGCCAGTTGAACCAGCCCGGGTGCTGCTTGAGCCAGGGGTGATCCTGGGAACACTGGATGGCGAAATCCAGGGCGATCTCCAGGCCATGGTCGGCGGCGGCAGCGAGCAGTCGACGGAAATCCTCGCGACTGCCCAGTTGCGGGTGAATGGCCTCGTGGCCGCCCTCCTCGCTGCCAATCGCGTAAGGGCTGCCCGGATCATCCGGGCCGGCGCTGAGCGAGTTGTTGCGACCCTTGCGGTGGCTGCGGCCAATGGGATGGATCGGCGGAAAATACAGCACGTCGAACCCCATGTCGTGGATCATCGACAGCCGCGAATGAACGTCATTGAAGGTGCCGTGGCGGGCTGGATCGTCGCTGATCGAGCGGGGAAACAGCTCGTACCAGCTGGCAAATTGCGCCCGTTCACGCTCCACATCCACCGGGTATTCGGGGCTCAGGCTGAGGTAGGGCCGGTGATCGGCCTCGGCCATCAATCGGGCACTGTGTTGATTGAGGAACAGCGCCACCTGCTCGGTCTCCAGCAATCCGCCAAGCTGCTGTTGCAGTGCCAGCAGTTGCTCGCGCAACGGCCCTTCGCTGCGCTCGGCGGCCAGTTGCACCTGGCTGCGGCCCTCCAGCAGCTCCAGGCTCACCGGCACCCCGGCCTGGTGTTTCTTTTCCAGCTCGTAGCAGAAGCTGGCGAACTGATCGATCCAGGCTTCGATACAGAATCGGTAGCGCCCCACGGACGGCACCGGGAAGCGCCCCAGCCAACCATCGTTGCCCTGGTCCTCCAGGGCCTGGCTGTCCCAGATGTCCTGCTGTTCGTCACGCCAGCGCACCCGCACCGCCAGCTTGTCGTGGCCGTCGGCGAACACCTTGCACCCTACTTCGACCTGCTGGCCGACCACCGCCTTGACCGCGAATTGCCCGCCATCGAGCACCGGGCGGGTGTTTTCGATGGCAATGCGCGGCAGCAACAAAGCCTGGGACAAGGGCAGGTGCGCCTGGTACTGCTGTTCAGTCGGTTTTTCGGTAGTCATCGAGCATCACCCCTTTCACACGTCTTCGACGCTCTGGTTGCGAGGCTGGCGGCGCCTCGGTGAATCAATGCACTTAGGTTCCGAACCATCGACAGCGGCGAAAGTTCATCGCAATGGATTGTTGAATACAGGAGGAATCAAATCCGCGCCCTCCACGATCCACCGAGGGCGCCGGTCCATCTGCAAGCACAAAGGAGGCCATAGCGATGAATATCCCGATCCCGGCAGCGACTGCCGATCCGAACATCGATCAACCGACCCTGCCCCCTAGCGAACCTGAGCCAGTCGCCGAGCGACAACCGCCGGGCAGCCCCCACCGCGCAAAGTCGATCCGACCAATGCCCCACCCCCGGTGGTGACCCATTCCAGCCCTCAAGCATAGACAGTCCCGCGCCCTATCTCGCAGGAGCCGGCACCTACAGCAAATGCGCCGCAAGTGGATGAAACGCCTGGCCGCCGATCGGTCCACCACGCCGGTTATTTCAACGCACAGACGCTCCAGGTGCGCCTGCCCGACAATGCCGCCGGCCGCATCACCAAGTCACTTGGCGGGGGCGCCAATGCGGGAGCGGATCTGCATCACCGAAGCAGAAGGCGGCGCTTTGACCGTAGCAGGCGCAATCGGCGGGCGGTGCCATATAAAGGCCATCTACGGTGATTCGGTCATTTGGCTGATCTGGATCAGGGTTCCTTGCCAAGGCCTGTGCCAGAGGCCGCTGCGGCCATCCCCAAAGGCACTTGAGGGGGTGCAGCAAGTTGTCGCAGGGGCGCGCAAATATCCATCTGATCCGGTTTTTTATAAAATACCTGAGCCTGTTATGCAAACAGATCCATGGTCATAGTTGCCGTGCCTGATGGAGGCTGATGAGCGAACGACCATGAGCGAAAGAATCCCCGTCCGATTAGTAGAAACCTTCGAACCTTCACACCCTAAACAGATGAAGTCGAAGACCACCGACAAGCAAGTCTTCACCCGTAGTTTCACTGGTTTGTTCCGTACCCTGCGCATGACCGGCGCCGGGTTCCTGTTCCTGATGTTCTTCGGCACTGTCTGGTTGAACTGGGGTGGCCGCCAAGCGGTGCTCTGGGACCTGGCCGAAAGCAAGTTCCACATCTTTGGCGCAACCTTCTGGCCCCAGGACTTCATCCTCCTTTCGGCCCTGCTGATCATCTGCGCCTTCGGCCTGTTCGCCATCACGGTGTTCGCCGGCCGCGTGTGGTGCGGCTACACCTGCCCGCAAAGTTCCTGGACCTGGCTGTTCATGTGGTGCGAGAAGGTCACCGAAGGCGAACGCAACCAGCGGATCAAGCTGCAAGCCGCGCCCTGGGGCCTGAACAAGCTGGCTCGACGCGCGATGAAACACACGCTGTGGCTGGCCATCAGCCTGCTTACCGGCCTGACCTTCGTTGGCTACTTCACCCCGATCCGCCCCCTGGCCCAGGAACTGCTGACCCTGCAGATCGGTGGCCTGAGCCTGTTCTGGGTGCTGTTCTTCGCCGCCGCCACCTACATCAATGCCGGCTGGCTGCGTGAAGCGGTGTGCATGCACATGTGCCCTTATGCGCGCTTCCAGAGCGTGATGTTCGACAAGGACACCCTGACCATCTCCTACAACCCGGTCCGTGGTGAAAGCCGTGGCCCGCGCAAGCGCGATGTGAAACCTGCCGATGTCGGCCTGGGTGATTGCATCGACTGCCAGGTGTGTGTCCAGGTCTGCCCTACCGGCATCGACATCCGCGACGGCCTGCAGATGGAATGCATCGGCTGTGCCGCCTGCATCGATGCCTGTGATTCGATCATGGACAAGATGGGCTATGCCCGCGGCCTGATCGCCTATACCTCGGAGCATGAACTGCAAGGGGGCAAGACCCATCTGCTGCGGCCGCGCCTGGTGGGCTACAGCCTGGTGCTGCTGGTGATGATTGGCGCCCTGGCCATGGCCCTGGTGCAGCGGCCGATGGTGTCGCTGGACGTGAGCAAGGACCGTGGTCTGTTCCGCGAGAACGCCCAGGGGCAGATCGAGAACATCTACAGCCTGAAGATCATCAACAAGACCCAGGAATACCAGCAGTACCGCGTAGCCCTGGTAGATGGCGATGGCTTCGAACTGCAGGGCAAGACCGAGCTGGGCCTGGCCCCGGGAGAAATCACCGACCTGCCGGTTTCCGTGGCGATGATCCAGGACCGCCCGCAAAGCAGCTCCCAGGCCATCACCTTCAAAGTCACCGACAGCGACAAACCCGGGGTCTACGCCGTGGCCAAGAGTCGTTTTGTCGCCCCGATGAACCGCTGAACCTCTAGAATGCCGTGGCGAGAGGGGCGTGCCTCGATTGAGGCCGCCCCTGCGGAGCCACCGGCAATGAGCGTTCACGACCGCCATGGCGGTCAAGTACCTCCCCACTCCCTCGCCACCGCACACACGTTGACTCAATGACCAGACTGGATCTTCAACCGCAGATGAAACGCTACGAAAAATTCGCCGAGGACATCGCCGAACTGATTCGCTCCGGGGTCCTTGGCCCTGGCCAGCGTGTGCCTTCGGTGCGCTACGCCAGCCAGACCTACGGGGTCAGCCCGTCGACGGTGTTCCAGGCCTATTACCTGCTGGAGCGCCGCGGCCTGATCCGCGCCCGCCCGCGCTCCGGCTACTTCGTCAATGCCCATGCGCCGAGCCCGTTTTCCGAGCCGGTGATCAGCAGCGAAGTCAATGAATCCACCGAAGTCGATGTCAGCGAGCTGGTGTTCTCGGTGCTCGACTCGATCAAGGACCCGAGCACCGTGCCCTTCGGCTCGGCGTTCCCCAGCCCGACCCTGTTCCCCCTGCAGCGCCTGTCCCGCTCCCTGGCCAGTGCCAGCCGCGAAATGGACCCGCGGGTGGTGGTCACCGACATGTCCCCGGGCAACCCGCAACTGCGCCGGCAGATCGCCCTGCGCTACATGGTCGCCGGCCTGATGCTGCCCATGGAGGAGCTGCTGATCACCAACGGCGCCCTGGAAGCGCTGAACCTGTGCCTGCAGGCCGTGACCGAACCCGGCGACCTGGTAGCCATCGAGGCCCCGGCCTTCTACGCCAGCCTGCAAGTACTGGAGCGGCTCAAGCTCAAGGCGGTGGAAATCCCCGTGCACCCGCGCGACGGCATCGACCTCGGGGTGCTGGCCCAGACCCTTGAGCGCCACCCAATCAAGGCCTGCTGGTGCATGACCAGCTTCCAGAACCCGATGGGCGCGAGCATGCCCGAGGCGAAGAAACAGGAGTTGGTGGAGCTGTTGCGCCAGCACCAGGTGCCGCTGATCGAGGACGACGTTTACGCCGAGTTGTACTACGGCCAACAAGCGCCGAAGCCGGCCAAGGCCTTCGACACCGAGGGCCTGGTGATGCACTGCGGCTCCTTCGCCAAGAGCCTGGCCCCGGGTTACCGCGTCGGCTGGGTGGCTGCAGGGCGCTATGCGCAGAAAATCGAACGGCTGAAACTGATGACCTCGCTGTGCGCCTCGATGCCGGCCCAGGCGGCGATTGCCGACTACCTGCAGCACGGTGGCTACGACCGCCACCTGCGCAAGTTGCGCTATGCCCTGGAAGAACAGCAGAGCGCGATGCTGGCGGCGATTGGCCGTTACTTCCCGGCCCAGACCCGAGTCAGCCAGCCGGCGGGCGGCTACTTCCTGTGGCTGGAACTGCCGCCGCAGATGGATTCGCTGAAACTGTTCCAGATGGCCCTGGCCCAAGGCATCAGCATCGCCCCCGGGCCGATCTTTTCCCCGACCCAGCGCTTTCGCAACTGCATTCGCCTGAACTACGGCAGTCCGTGGAATGAAGCCATGGAACAAGCCATGGAAACCCTGGGGCGGATCATCCGTTCTTTCTGACCACCAGCCCGTCTGCAGGAGCTGGCTTGCCAGCGAAAGCGTCTTCAGGATCGTGGCACAATCCAAGGCCCCTTTCGCCGGCAAGCCGGCTCCTACGCAGAGGTGCTCGATACGCGGGCCGCCGAACAATCCCCTTGCCCCCGCCCCTCAATTCCTTCAGCATCCGCGCTCCATTTTTCCAGGGACCGGAACACGTCATGGTCGAAGACCTGTATTACGACGACTACCCAGAGGCCAAGGCCGAACTGCTCAAGGCCATTGAACGCGGCCGCCTGCCGCTGCTGACCCAGGAGCTCAACGCCTACGACTGCATCCAGGCGATCTTCGAACTGGATGCGATCAACAACCCCAAGGACGAAGAGGACGCCTTCTTTGACCTGGCCCTGGCCCTGATCGGCTGGATCCCCGGCCCCGGCCAAGGCCTGAAGATCCTGCTGCGCCTGATCAACCGCGCGCCCCAGCGCCACGCCGAAAAGCTCTTCGACCTGATCCGCCACACCCTGCTGGCCTGCCGCCTGAAGACCAGCCCCGAACAGTTGCTGGAGAAGTGCCTGGAGCCACAGCGCCTGGCCGAGGAACTGCCCGAGATCATCAGCGGCGTGCGCGCCTCCTCGACCTTCAACAACCTCACGCCCCAGCAGCAACGCCTGGTGATCCACAACCTCAACGAAGCCCAGGAACACACTGAGTTCCTCATGGCCTCGGTGCAAGAACGCATCGCCCCCTGGGTCGCCGAACAGCGCAACAGCTCGGCCGCCGCCCACAGCCGTGGCCCGGCCCTACAGCCCAAGCCGCAATCCTCACTGGAAGCCGGCACGTCCACCATCAACCGCGCAGCGCCGCCTGAAAGCCGCGATGCCGCAAGCCTCACCCGGGACATCAACCAGGGCATGGAACACCTCACCGGTGAAGACCACTGGCTGGAGCTGAACCTGCATCACCCCAACCTGGAGCCGGTATCCGGCGCCGCCTACCGAGTGATCTTCAGCGACGGTTCGCAAGCCGAAGGCAACCTAGACGAACAAGGCTTCGCCCGCCTGGAGGGCATTCCTCCCGGTCCGGCCAAGGTGTATTACGGCGAAGACCCCCGCCCCTACCTGCGCCTGCCGATCTCGGCCCTGCCCGCCGATGCGCAGCAGCTGGAGGAAGAGCTGGAGCAGCTTGACCTGGAGCCGGCCGAAGTGGACCTGGCGACCCTGCTGCTGGAAACCTCGCAGCGCAAGGCGCCCTTCACCCTGATTCCCGTCTACTGAGGCCAGGCACCCAGATGAACCGCAGACAAGTGTTTCTCAGCCACGCGCATTACCACCGTTACCTGGAAAGCCTGGCGGGCACCGAAGCCCGCTGGCAGATGCACTCGATGACGGCCGACAGCCCCGAGCAGGAAGCCGCCCTCAAGGCCGCAGAAGTCAAGGACGCGCGCCTGGACCACCTGGTCCTGAACTACACCGGCGGTGCGCCCATGGCGGCGTTGGCCCAGGAGCTGGACGGGGTGATCGAAGGCTACGAGGACTACCAGCGCAAGCTGGGGCTCTGCGAAGAGCTGCCGGACATCGCGCCGCTGAACATCGACGACTACCTCGACCAGTACGAGGAATACGTGCAGGTCATCAGCCTGTGCATCCTGCTGCAACGCAGCGACCTGCTGCCCCGGGTGGCGCTGTTGCAGGACCGTGCCGGCTATCGTGCCGAGGACACCCTGATCGAGGACCTGCTCAAGCCCTACCTGGCGGACCGCACAGACCTCGATGAGTGGTACCACCCCATGTACTCGCCCCTGATCTGGGCCATCTACAGCGAAGACCCGGACGAGCCCCGGGAACTGCTGGTGGAGTACTGCAACCAGTGGTACCAGGCCTTCGAGCACGCCTCGTGGTACGACAGCCACCTGGACATGGACGAGGGCGGTTACTACGTCGGCTACTGGGCCTTTGAAGCCGCGGCGGTGGCCTACCTCTACGGCCTGGACGACAGCGCGGTCAAACACATGGTGTTCCCGCGGGAGATGCTCGAATACGCCCGGCGCTTCACCCCGCCGCCGATTCCCCTCCACTGAGGCCGGGTACTGACATGCAACGCAGGCAAGTGTTTCTCGACCACAAGCAGTACCTCATCCTCCTCGAGTTCCTGGCGGGGGCCGAAGCCCATTGGCAGACTCACTCCCTGGAAGAGGATTTCCCCGGACAGGAAGCTTCGCTCAAGGCCTGGGAGGTCAAGCAAGCGCGTCTGGACCACCTGATCCTGGGCTACACCGGCGGCAAGGACATGCAGGAGTTGGCCGATGAGCTGGACGCACTGATCGGCAGCTACGAGGAGCACCAGCGCACACTGGCCCTCTGCAATGAAATACCGGATATCGCACCACTGAACATCGAGGACTACCTCTACCAGTACGAGGAATACGTGCAGGTCATCAGCCTGTGCATCCTGCTGCAACGCCGCGACCTGCTGCCCCGTATGGTGGCGCTGCAGGACCGCGCCGGCTACCACGCCGAGGACACCCTGATCGAGGATCTGCTCAAGCCCTGCCTGCCGGGCCGCGCAGACATTGATGAGTGGTACCACCCTGTCTACACGCCGCTGATCAGGGCCATCTACTGCGATCAACCGGACGAGCCCCGGGAACTGCTGGCGGACTACTGCAACCAGTGGTACGAGGCATTCGAGCAGGCCCCATGGCACGACTCCCACCTGGACGGTGAGTCCTACTTCGGCTACTGGGCCTTTGAAGCCGCGGCAGTGGCCTACCTGTACGGCCTGGACGACAGCGCAGTCAAGCACATGGTGTTCCCGCGGGAGATGCTCGAATACGCCCGGCGCTTCACCCCGCCGCCGATTCCCCGGCCAGCGGCGCAGGACTGATACGTCCCTTTACCTCCCCTCCACACAGGTTATGCATTGCCCATGAAGTCCTGGATCAAGACCCTGCTGATCACCCTGCTCGCGGCCGCCTTGTGCCTGCTGCTGACCCGCCTTGTACTGCCCCCGCTGCTGATGCTCCTGGTGCAGCCGAGCTGGGAAGGCGCTGGGTGGTACTGGGCCAATCTGCTGCTGGCCGGTTTCCTTGCCGGGCTGCTGGTGGCTCCCCTGCTGCGCACCCGGCGTTATTACCCGGTGCCGCTGCTGCTTCTGTTGTCCGCCCTGGTGGTGGTCGGCAGCTGGGCGCAGAACCGTTGCAACGACGCCCAGTTACAGGCCATCGAACAACTGGCGATGCGCAGCGCGAGCCATTCGAACCTGGGTATCTCGAATGAGCAGCCACCGCCTTCGGCGCCAGTGGACTTGAGTGCCGTAGCGGGTGTCTGGGCGGATGAACAAGGCTACGGATTTGGCTACAGCTGCACCCGCCCGGAGGAAACCCTGGGGTACGTACTGCTACTGTCGCTGAGCTTTGGCATCAGCGTGCTGGGGCTGTTGCTGGCCTTGCTGATCGGCCCCGGCCGACGCCACGCCAGGTAGGAACTGGCTTGCCAGCGAAGGCGCCCGCAAGTCCAGTGCAAGACTCTGCGGCCTCTTCGCCGGTAAACCGGCTCCTGCGATGAACCAGGGTGTCAGCGACCGCCGCCCAGGTCGACGAAGGTGCCGGCGGCGTAGGAGGCCTTGTCCGACAGCAGCCAGACAATCGCCTCGGCCACTTCGTCGGGGCGCCCGCCACGGCCCATGGGAATGGCCGACTCCAGCTTGCTGACCCGGTCGGCATCGCCACTCAGGGCATGGAAGTCGGTGTAGATGTAACCCGGACGCACGGCGTTGACGCGGATGCCCTCGCCCGCCACTTCCTTGGACAGGCCGATGGTGAAGGTATCCAGGGCCCCCTTGGAGGCGGCGTAGTCGATGTACTCACCCGGCGAGCCCAGGCGCGCCGCCACCGATGACACGTTGACGATGCTGCCACCCTGCCCGCCATGACGCGGCGACATGCGCAGCACTGCGTGCTTGGCGCAGAGAATCGGCCCCATGACATTGGTCTTCATGATTTTCTGGATACGGAATTCGGACATCTCGTCGAGACGCGACTTGTGCCCCACGGTCCCGGCATTGTTGACCAGGGCGGTGACCCGGCCCAGTTCGCTGTCGACCCGCTGAAACAGGCCGATGACCTCATCCTCGATGCTGACATCGGCACGTACCGCAATGGCCTGGACGCCCAGGGCGCGCACCTGTTCCAGCACCTGATGGGCCGACTGCTCATCGGCCTGATAATTGATGCACACCTTGAAACCCTGCTGCGCAGCCAACAACGCCGTGGCTGCACCAATTCCCCGTCCGCCACCGGTGATGATGATGACTTTGTCCATGCTGCCGACTCCCTCACTGATCAATTCAACGCCAGCCATTAAACACCGCACAGGCCACGATGAAAACCGCATCGATACACGACGCGCGCCCGATAAGCGCCGCCCCAGGCTCGGGCAGCACGCGGACGACCAGCTATTCAGGCCTTGTGTTCGGCCAGGTGGATGCCTTGCATGAAGCCTTCAGGAGGCAACGGGTGGCCAAGGAAGTAACCTTGCAGTGAGTCGCAGCCCAATTGGGTGAGAAAGGTCTGCTGCACGCCAGTCTCCACGCCCTCGGCGACGATGCGCAAACCCAGGGCCTGGCCCAGGGCGACAATCGCCGAGACGATCGCCGCGTCGTCGCTGTCATGCTCCAGGTCGCGGACAAACCCACGGTCGATCTTCAGCTCGTTGGCTGGCAGGCGCTTGAGGTACATCAGGCTCGAATAGCCCGTGCCA
This sequence comes from Pseudomonas sp. Fl4BN1, assembly GCF_009908285.1. Lineage (GTDB taxonomy): Bacteria > Pseudomonadota > Gammaproteobacteria > Pseudomonadales > Pseudomonadaceae > Aquipseudomonas. Next base: position 124,300 of record NZ_JAAARM010000003.1, on the reverse strand, counting down.
AAGTCATCGATGGACAGGTCCACTCCCATGTCCGCCAGTTGCTGCAACACCACCATGCTGACATCGGCGTCATTCATCGCCGTGGTCTCGGTGATCTCCAGGGTCAGGTTGTTGGCCGGCAGTTCATAGCGCTCAAGGGCACCGGTGACGCTCTTGACCAGCCCCACATGACAGAACTGCAGGGCCGAGAGGTTCACCGCGATGCGCCAGTCGGTGTAGCCCTGGACGTACCACTCGCGCATTTGCCGGCAGGCTTCGTTCAACACCCAATCACCGATGGGAATGATCAGCCCGGTCTTCTCCGCCAGTTCGATGAACTTGTCCGGCAACAGCAGGCCATGCTGCGGGTGCTCCCAGCGCAGCAGCGCCTCGGCACCTACCGGCCGGCCGTTGGCGGCATCGAACTTGGGCTGGTAATGCAGGCGGAACTGATGATGCTCCAGGGCATTGCGCAGGTCCTGGAGCAGTTGCAGCTGGCGCCGGGCGTTGCCGTTCATCGAGGCGTCGAAAAAGCTGTAGCCGTTCTTGCCGGTGCCCTTGGCGTGATACATCGCCGCATCGGCATTCATCAGCAATTCCTGGGCGTTCAGGCCATTGCCGGGGTACACCGCGATACCAATGCTGGCGGAAATCTGCAGCTCATGCTCGGCCACCCGGAACGAACGCGACACCAGGCTCACCTGGCGGGCGGCCAGGCGCAAAGCATCATCGGGCTCGCCCAGTTGCACCAACAGGACAAATTCGTCGCCACCGATCCGTGCCAGGGTGTCTTCGCTGCGCAGATCCTCGCGCAAACGCTGAGCAACCTCACGCAGCAACTGGTCGCCCATGTGGTGACCAAAGGCATCGTTGACTGGTTTGAAGCCGTCCAGGTCAATGAACATCAGCGCAAAACAGCCGCCATGGGCGGTCACCCGGTGCATCGCCTGATCGATCCGGTCCGCCAGCAGGATGCGGTTGGGCAAGCCGGTCAGGGTGTCATGCAGGGCCAGCTGGGTAAGTTCCTTGTTGGCCTCGGTCAAGGACTGCGCCAGCACCGCGGTCCGGGCCTCCAGGCGCGCATCCAGCACCGAAGTCAGCAAGGCGATGATCAGCACCGCCAGGGTGGTGATCAACACCAGGTTGTCCAGGCCCTTGCCGCTCAGGCCATTGCCCAGGGCACCGCAGAAACTGCCGTCGCCAAAGCGCGCTGCGGCCATGCCGGTGTAGTGCATGCCGACAATCGCAAAACCCATGACCACCGCCGCGCCACTGCGGGCCAGGCGCACATAGGGGGTGTTCTGGCGCAGGCGGAAGGCGATCCACAACGCCGCCAGCGAGGCGCCGAAGGCAATCAACAGCGACGCGCTGAACAACCGCGGGTCGTAGTCGATGCCCGGCTGCATGCGCATGGCCGCCATGCCGGTGTAATGCATGCCACTGATGCCCGCCCCCATGATCAAGGCGCCGAACAGCAACTGCGACAACGGCAGGCGCGGCTGGCTCACCAGCCACAGGGCAAAGCCGCAGGAGAGGATCGAGATCAGCAATGACAAGGCGGTGAGCGTGATGTCGTAGCCCAGGTCAATTGGCAGGTTGAAAGCGAGCATGCCGATAAAGTGCATGGACCACACGCCGACGCCCATTGCCATGGCTCCGCCGCACATCCACAGATAGGCCGCGCGACCTTTGGTGGTGGCGATCCGTCCAGTGAGATCGAGGGCGGTATAAGACGCGAGGATCGCCACGAAAATGGAGATCACGACCAGTGCGGGGGAGTAACTTCCGATGAGCATGAGCATCTCTTGGTCGTTGTGCCGACAGTCCTGCTCGGCGGCAAAAGCGCAGATTGTACTGATTGCGTGGAAGAACGCATCTACAAAGTGAGCAAAAAGCCATTAGTCAGACAGAACGTTTGGTTCGAGCCGCTCATGCCCTTACAGGCCTTGTGGACATGGGCTCTGCGCCCTTCGACCATGTTCCACGGCAGGCCAGTCGCCCTCCCTGGCCAGTGCCGGCAACGGGGCAAGACCGGGGTCGTGCCCAACCGTCAATGGTTGCCAAATCGCCATGCCCGTAGCGGCCGAGCGCAGCCTGCGCCAGCCGCTACAGCAATGAGTCCGGGCTACTTCTGCTCGCTGACCTGCAACTGGCCATCCCAACCGCCGCCCAGGGCAGCGATCAATTGCACGCTGGCAATCAGCCGGCTCTGCAGCAAGGTGAGGACGCTGCGCTCGTTGCTCAGGGCGGTAGTCTGGCTGGTGACCACGTCCAGGTAGGCGATCAACCCGGCCTTGTACTGGTTCTCGGTCAGGCGCAGGGCTTCGCGGGCCGAATCCAGGGCCTGCTGGCGAACCCCCGCCTCGTCCTCCAGAACCTTGAGCTGGACCATGTAGTTCTCCACCTCGCGGAAACCGTCGAGCACGGTCTGCCGGTACTTGGCCACGGTCTGGTCATACACCGCCTCGGTGCGGTCCACTTCTGCCGAGCGCTGGCCACCGTCGAACAGGGTCATGGCCAGTTTCGGCCCCACCGACCAGAAGCGGTTCGGCAAACTGATCCAGTCGGCATAGGTGCTGCTGCTGTAGCCTCCGGCGAGGCTCAGGGTCAGGTCCGGATAGTAGGCAGCCTTGGCCACGCCGATCTTGGCATTGGCGGCGATCACCGAACGCTCCGCCGAAGCAATGTCCGGACGGCGTTCGAGCAACTGCGATGGCACCCCCAGCGGCACTGGCGGCAGCGCAGGAATGCCCTGGCTTTCGGCCAGGTTGAACTGTGCCGGTGGCTCGCCGATCAGCACCGCAATGGCGTTCTCGAACTGCGCCCGCTGCCAGATCAGGTCGATCAGGTCAGCCTGGGTGCTTTTCAGTTGGGTCTGGGCCTGGGCCACCGCATCCTTGCCGGAAACCCCCGCCTGATACTGGTTCTGGGTCATCGTCAGGGAACGCTGATAGGCCGCCACCGTGGCGTCCAGCAAGCGTTTCTGCTGGTCGATCACGCGCAACTGCAGGTAGTTCTGCACCAGCTCCGACTGCTGGCTCAGGCGCATCGCCGCCAGGTCGGCAAAGCTGGCCTCGGCACTGGCTTCGTTGGCTTCCAGGTCACGGCGCAGCTTGCCCCAGACATCCGCCTCCCAACTCACCCCCAACTGGCTGTTGTAGGTGTCGCGAATACCGCTGCTGGAACTGCTCAGCCCCGAACTGCTGCTGCCGGTGCCCTGGCTGGCCCGGGTCTTGCCAGCACTGAGGTCAACGCTGGGAAAGAATGATCCCCGGGAACTGCGCACCAAAGCCCGGGCCTGGCGGAACTGCGCCTCGGACTGGGCCACGCTCTGGTTGGAGCGGTTGAGCTTGTCGATCAGGCCGTTGAGCTCGGCATCGCCATACAGCTCCCACCAGGCGCCACGGGCCAGGGCGTCACTGGGGTTGGCCTGACGCCAACCCTGGGCTTGCTTGTATTGCACCGGCTCGGCCACCTCGGGCCGCTGGTAGTCGGGACCGATGGCGCAAGCGCTGAGCAACAGTACGCACAGGCCCAGGCTCAAGGCCCGCGAGCCTCGGGCCATGGCCAGGCGCTGGGCCGACAGCGGGAAAACAGGACGGGACGAATGGTCGGTCATAGCGGCGTTTCCAGAGCAGCATCGGTACGGACCCCACGCCAGTGGTTGAACTTGTGGCGCAGGCGATCGAGATAGAGGTAGACCACCGGAGTGGTATAGAGGGTCAGGACCTGGCTGAAGACCAGGCCGCCGATAATGGTCAGGCCCAGGGGCTGGCGCATTTCCGAGCCCTCGGCGCCCCCCAGCAGCAGCGGCAAGGCACCGAGGATCGCTGCCAGGGTAGTCATCAGGATCGGCCGCAGGCGCTGCAGGCAGGCACTGCGAATCGATTGCAGCGGGTCAAGCCCGTGGTGCCGCTCCAGTTGCAGGGCCAGGTCGATCATCAGGATCGCGTTCTTCTTCACCACCCCGATCAACAGGAACAACCCCAGCAAGGAAATCAGGCTGAACTCCCCGCCCAGCACGTAGATCGAGAGCAAGGCGCCAACCCCGGCCGAGGGCAAGGTGGAGAGAATGGTCAGCGGGTGAATGTAGCTTTCATACAGCACCCCCAGCACCAGATACACCGCCAGCAACGCACCGAGGATCATCAACGGCTGGCTCTTCTGGGTCGCGGCGAAGGCGTCGGCGGTGCCGGCCATCTTGACGATCACCTCCTCCGGCATGCCGAGCTTGGCAATCGCCCGCTCAATGGCCGCGGTGCCCTGCTCCACTGTCACCCCTTCGGCCATGTCGAAGGAGATGCTTTCCGAGGCGAACTGCCCTTCGTGGCTGACCCGGTCGTCTTCCAGGCTGTTTTCGTAGTGGGCAATGGCCGACAACGGAATCCGCGCACCGCTGGAGGTGATCACCTGCACCTGGTTCAGGGTGATCGGGTCCTGGGCGTATTTCGGATTGACCTCCATCACCACCTGGTACTGGTTGAGGCTGTCGTAGATGGTGGAGATCTGCCGCTGGCTGTAAGCGTTGTTGAGCACTGCGGTGACCATGTCCATGTCCACCCCCAGGCGCTTGGCCTGGTCGCGGTCGACCATCAGGGTCACCTGCTGCGCGCCACGACCTTCACGGGCATCGATGGCGGTCAGTTCCGGCAAGGCGCGCAGCGCGGTGACCACTTTCGGGTACCACTCGCGCAGGGAACCCAGGTCGCCGCTTTGCAGGATGTAGGAGTACTGCGAGGTGGTCTGCTCGCGGCCGCCGCCGAACTGCAGGTCCTGGTCCGCCATCAGCATCAGTTGGGCGCCGGCGACCTTGGGCATGTCCTTGCGCAGGCGCTCGATGACCTTCTGCGCGGAAAGGTTGCGCTCCTTGATCGGCTTGAGGCGCACCAGCATGAAGGCATTGTTGGTGCCGTTGTTGCCACCGATAAAACCGGCCACGCTCTCCACCGCCGGGTCCTTGAGTACCGCGCGGCGGAAGATTTCCATCTTCGGCTGCATCACCGTGAAGGACAGGCCGTCGTCACCACGGACAAAACCAATCAGTTGGCCGGTGTCCTGCTGGGGCAGGAAGGTCTTGGGCACCACCACATACAGGGCCACGTTGACGCCGATGGTCAGCAGCAGGCTGAACAGGGTCAGGCGCTTGTGTCGCAGGACCCAGTCCAGGCTGGTGGCGTACTTGCCCACCATCCACTCGTTGCTGCGCCGGCTCCAGCGTTGCAGGCCGTTCTCCTGCCCCGGCACATGGGGCTTGAGCCAGCGCGCGCAGAGCATCGGGGTCAGGGTCAGGGACACCACCAGGGACACCACGATGGCCGCCGCCAGGGTGATGGAAAACTCACGGAACAGGCTCTCGATAATCCCGCCCATGAACAGGATCGAGAGGAATACCGCCACCAGCGAGACGTTCATCGACAGTAGAGTGAAGCCCACCTCCTTGGCCCCCAGGTACGCCGCTTTCATCGGCGCGATGCCTTCGTCGATGTGCCGGGAGATGTTCTCCAGGACCACGATGGCGTCGTCCACCACCAGCCCGGTGGCAAGGATCAAGGCCATCAGCGACAGGTTGTTCAGGGAGAAACCGTACAGATACATGATGGCGAAGGTGCCCACCAGCGACACCGGCACCGCCAGGGTCGGGATCAGCGAGGCGCGGAAATTGCCGAGGAACAGGTACACCACCAGGATCACCAGGGCCACGGCGATCAGCAGGGTCATCTCGGCCTCGTGCAAGGTGGCCTTGATCACCGGCGAGCGGTCCATGGCCAGGTTGAGCTTGACGCTGGCCGGCAGCACCGCCTGCAACGCCGGCAGCTGGGCCTTGATCTCGTTCACCGTCTCGATGATGTTGGCCCCGGCCTGGCGGTTGATCACCAGCAGCACCGCGGCGTCATTATTGAAGAAGCCGCTGTTGTAGCGGTCCTCGACGCCGTCGCTGACCTTGGCCACATCCTTCAGGCGCAGGGCCGCGCCGTTGTTGTAATGGATGATCAGCGGCTCGTAATCCTTGGCCTTCTCCAACTGGTCGTTGGCCTGGATCTGCCACAGCCGCTGGTCATCCTCCACCGAGCCCTTGGGCCGACGCTGGTTGGCATTGGCAATGGCATTGCGCACGTCGTCCAGGGCCACGCCGTACTGGTTGAGCAGTTGTGGCTCGAGCTCGATACGCACCGCCGGCAGGGAGCTGCCGCCGACCTGAACCTCGCCCACGCCCTGCACCTGGGACAGGCTCTGGGACAGGATGGTCGAGGCCAGGTCGTAGAGCTGGCCCTTCTCCAGCACATCGGAGGTCAGCGACAGCACCATGATCGGCGCCTGGGACGGGTTGACCTTCTTGTACGTGGGCATGCTGCGCATGCCGCTGGGCAGCAGGTTGCGCGAGGCGTTGATGGCCGCCTGCACTTCCCTTGCTGCGCCATTGATGTCGCGATCGAGGTCGAACTGCAGGATCACCCGGGTCGAGCCCTGGCTGGAGCGGCTGCTCATGGTGTTGACCCCGGCAATCGCCCCGAAGGAGCGCTCCAGGGGCGTGGCCACGGTGGAGGCCATCACCTCGGGGCTGGCCCCCGGCAGGCTGGCCTGGACCACGATCACCGGAAAATCCATCTGCGGCAGCGGCGCCACCGGCAACAGGCCGAAGCTGACCCCGCCCAGCAACATGATTGCCAGGCTCAGCAGCATCGTCGCCACTGGACGCTTGATGAAAGGTCCTGACAGGTTCATCGGCGACGGCTCCACACTTCAAGCTGCACGCAGCGAGGGGAAAACGCGCCAGACATGGACGTGGACTGAGCAGCCCACTTGCCGCTGCGGCTCATACCTGCACCTCTTGGGCGGCTTCGCGCTTGCCGAAGCGACGGCCCAGGCGATCGAAGTACAGGTAGATCACCGGCGTGGTGAACAGCGTCAACACTTGGCTGACCAGCAGGCCGCCGACCATCACCAGGCCCAAAGGCTGGCGCAGCTCCGCACCGGAGCCGGTGGCCAGCATCAGTGGCACAGCGCCAAACAACGCCGCCAGGGTGGTCATCAGGATCGGCCGGAAACGCAACAGCGCCGCCTGGTAGATGGCCTTCTCCGGTTCCATGCCCTGGTTGCGTTCGGCGTCGAGGGCAAAGTCGATCATCATGATCGCGTTCTTCTTGACGATGCCGATCAGCAGGATAATGCCGATGATCGCGATCATGCCCAGGTCATTGCCGCTGAGGATCAGCGCCAGCAAGGCCCCCACCGCTGCCGAAGGCAGGGTCGAGAGGATGGTGATCGGGTGGATGTAGCTCTCATAGAGCACCCCGAGCACGATGTACATGGTCACCACCGCCGCCAGGATCAGCAGCAAGGTGCTCGACAGCGACGCCTGGAAGGCCTCCGCCGCGCCCTGGAAGCGGGTCTGCACCCCCACCGGCATGCCGATCTCCTGCTGCACCTGCTCGATGACGTTCACCGCCTCGCCCAGGGCCACGCCCGGCGCCAGGTTGAAGGACATCATCACCGCCGGGAACTGGCCGATATGGGCGATCGCCAGTTGCGCCTGGCGCTCCTCGACATGGGCCAGGCTCGACAGGCGCACTTGCCCGCCGTCGGTGGTCTTGACGTGGATCTGCTCCAGGGCCTGCGGACCGATGCGCTCGCCGGCCTGGGCCTGGAGCACCACGCGGTACTGGCTGGCCTGGGTGTAGATGGTGGAGATCTGCCGCTGGCCGAAGGCGTCATACAGCGCATCGGTGATGTTCGACACCGAGACCCCGACCCGCGAGGCGGCGTCGCGGTCGATCACCAGGTACACCTGCAACCCCTTGTCCTGCAGGTCGCTGGCCACGTCGGTGAGTTCCGGGCGCTGGACCAGGGCCTCCACCAGGCGCCCGCTCCACAGGCTGAGCATCTCGGCATCCGGTGACGACAGGCTGAATTGATATTGGGTGCGGCTGACCCGGTCTTCGATGGTCAGGTCCTGCACCGGCTGCATGAACAGGCGGATGCCCAGCAGCTTGTCGACTTCCGGCTGGATCCGCGCAATCACCTGGGTGGCGCTCAAGTCACGCTGGCTGTGGGGCTTGAGGTTGATCAGCAGGCGCCCGCTGTTGAGGGTGGCATTGTCACCGTCGACACCGATGTAGGACGACAGGCTTTCTACCGCCGGGTCCTGCAGGATGATCTTCGCCAGGTCCTGCTGGCGCTGGCTCATGGCGGCGAAGGAGATCGACTGTGGCGCCTCGGAAATCCCCTGGATGACCCCAGTGTCCTGCACCGGGAAGAAGCCCTTGGGCACCACCATGTACAGCAGCACGGTCAGGCCCAGGGTGCCGATGGCCACCATCAGGGTCAGGAACTGATGCTTGAGCACCCACTGCAATTTGCGCCCGTAGCTTTCGATCAGCCAATCGATCCAGGCACCACTGGCGCGGTAGAAACGCCCCTGCTCTTCAGGCTTGGGCTCGGGCTTGAGCAGCCGAGCACACATCATCGGGGTCAGGGTCAGGGACACCACCAGGGAAATCAGGATCGCCACCGCCAGGGTGATGGCGAACTCGCGGAACAACCGGCCCACCACATCGGCCATGAACAGCAGCGGGATCAGCACCGCGATCAGCGACAGGGTCAGGGAGATCAGGGTGAAGCCGATCTGCTTGGCGCCCTTGAGCGCCGCCTGCATCGGGCTGTCACCCTCCTCGATGAAGCGCGAGATGTTCTCCAGCATGACGATGGCATCGTCCACCACGAAACCGGTAGCGATGGTCAGCGCCATCAGGGTCAGGTTGTTCACCGAGAAGCCGGCCAGGTACATCACGCCGAAGGTGCCGATCAGCGACAGCGGCACGGCAATCGACGGAATCAGGGTGGCACTGGCCCGGCGCAGGAAGAGGAAGGTCACCATCACCACCAGGGCAATGGCGATGAACATTTCGTGCTGCACATCGGTGACCGAGGCGCGGATGGTCTGGGTACGGTCGGTAAGCACCGTGACTTCAAGGCCCGCCGGCAGGTTGTCGGTGATGCTCGGCAGCAGCGCCTTGATCCGGTCCACCACCTCGATCACGTTGGCCCCGGGCTGGCGCTGGATGTTCAGCAGCACCGCCTGGTTCTCATTGGCCCAGGCCGCCAGACGTTCGTTCTCGGCGCCGTCGACGATCTCGGCAACATCCTTCAGGCGCAGCGGCGCGCCGTTTTTATAGGCAAGGATCAGCTCGGCGTAGTCCTTGGGCGAGGTCAACTGGTCGTTGGCGTCGAGCATCGAGACCCGGGTCGGGCCGTCGAAGTTACCCTTGGGCTGGTTGACGTTGGACGCACCGATCAGGGTGCGCACGTCCGCCAGGTTCAGGCCGTTGGCCGCCAGGGCCTCGGGGTTGACCTTGATCCGTACCGCCTGGCGCTGGCCGCCGGCGATGCTGACCATGCCGACGCCGCTGATCTGGGCGATTTTCTGCGCCATGCGGGTGTCGACCAAGTCATTGAGCTTGGGCAGCAGCATGGTCTTGGAGGTGATGGCCAGGGTCAGCACCGGGGTATCCGCGGGGTTGACCTTGTTGTACACCGGCGGTGCCGGCAGGTCCTTGGGCAGCAGGTTGCTGGCGGCATTGATCGCCGCCTGCACCTGCTGCTCGGCCACGTCCATATTGATGTCGAGGCTGAAACGCAGGGTCAGCACCGAGGCACCACCGGAACTGGTGGAGGCCATCTGGGTCAGGCCGGGCATCTGCCCGAACTGGCGCTCAAGCGGCGCGGTGACCGCGCTGGTCATCACGTCCGGGCTGGCCCCGGGGTACAGGGTCATGACGCGGATGGTCGGGTAGTCGACCTGGGGCAAGGCCGACACCGGCAACAGGCGGTAGGCGATCAGGCCGGCCAGGACAATGGCCAGCATGCTCAGGGTGGTGGCTACCGGACGAAGGATGAACAGCCGCGAGAAATTCATGCGCCGACCTTTTGCGCCTTGGCTGCAGCCGACTTGCCATCGGCTGCCGGCGCACTGGCCGGACCGCCTGGCTGGCCTTGCAGGTGTTCGGTCGGAGTGCTCGGCAGCTCGGCGCTGTCGTTGACCACTTCGACATCACTGCCGTCCTTGAGGCGGTCGGTGCCTTCCATCACCACCCGATCGCCAGCCTGCAGGCCTTCCTTGATCACCGTCGAATCGCCGTTGCTGTCACCGACTTTCAACTGCCGGATCTTGACCTTGTTGTCGCCATCGAGGGCATAGACAAAGGTTCCGTTGGTGCCGAACTGGATGGCCGCCGACGGTGCCAGTACCACGTTCTTCAGGGTATCGGCCAGCAGCCGCACATTGACGAACTGATTGGGGAACAGGCCCTGGTCGCGGTTATCGAAGCGCGCCTTGAACTTCAGGGTGCCGGTGGTGGTGTCGATCTGGTTGTCGAGACTCTGCAATACACCACTGGCCTGCAGCTTCACATCACCACGGTCCCAGGCTTGCACCGGCAGCTTGGCCCCGCTGTGGTAGCGCCCGAGCACGGTCTCCAGGCTGTTTTCCGGCAGGGTGAAGGCCACGCTGATGGGTTGGGTCTGGGTGATGATCACCAGCGCGGTGGTGTCGTTGGCGGCCACCAGGTTGCCCACGTCCAGCTGGCGTAGGCCCAGGCGTCCGGCAATTGGTGCGCGGATATTGGTGAATTCAAGGTTGAGCTTGGCGTCGTTGACCGCCGCCTGGTTGGTCTTGACCGTGCCCAGATACTGGCCCACCAGCGCCGCGGCGGTGTCCAGGGTCTGCTTGGCGATACTGTCTTGGGCGTACAAGCCGCGATAACGCTCAAGATCGACTTGGGCGTTCTTCAGTTGGGCCTGGTTCTGCAGCAAGGTGCCTTCGGCCTGGAGCAAGGCATTCTGATAAGGCCGCGGGTCGATCTGCGCCAGCAAGTCGCCGGCCTTGACCATTTGCCCTTCCTCGAAGTTGACCTTGACCAACTCCCCCGCCACCCGGCTGCGCACATTAATAGTGTTCAGCGCCGTTACCGTGCCCAGGGCCTTGTAGTAGACCGCGAAGTCGCCCTGGGTCACCGGCGACACCCGTACCGGGATCGGCCCGCTGGCGCCGCCGAAACCCGGGCGCATGCTGCCGCTGCGCCCGGTATGCCCGGTCGCGGCTTTCTGCCCGGCAGCCTCCTGGTGGGTACTGCCGGCCGGCCAGAATTTCCAGCACAGGCCAGCGACCAGCAGCAGGACAAACAGACCGAACAGCCAGCGACGGGAGTTGCGGGGAGCAGAGGATTGCATGGAGTGATCAACCATTGGGCGCGTGGGAGTCTTCTTTTGAGAAGGCTGAAAGATAAGCACTGAAGCTGTTTTAGCAAAGCGCCTTTACCGGCAATTTACCTTTGACTGACGTTTTAACGTGCAGCGCTAAGCCACTGAAGCACAAATAAAAACGGCCTGGACAGGGCCAGGCCGTGAATAATTGTAAAACCGCTTACTTGAGTACAGCCAACGCCGCGTCGTAGTTCGGTTCTTCAGCGATTTCCTTGACCAGCTCGCTGTGCAGCACGGTGTCATTTTCGTCCAGTACCACCACGGCGCGGGCAGTCAGACCAGCCAGGGGACCGTCGGCAATCGCCACACCGTAGTTTTCGATGAACTCGCGGCCGCGCAAGGTCGACAGGTTCTGCACGTTTTCCAGGCCTTCGGCGCCGCAGAAGCGTGCCTGGGCGAACGGCAGGTCGGCGGAGATGCACAGCACCACGGTGTTGCTCAGTTCGTTGGCCTGGGCGTTGAACTTGCGAACCGAGGTCGCGCAGGTCGGGGTATCAACGCTTGGGAAAATGTTCAGCACCTTGCGCTTGCCGGCGAGGCTGCTCAGCGCAACATCAGCCAGACCGGCGCCCACCAGGGAGAACGCAGGGGCTTTGGAGCCCACTTGTGGCAGCTGGCCGTTGACCTGTACCGGGTTGCCTTTGAGAGTGACTTGAGCCATGAACGGAGTCCTTTATTGAACAGTGATGATGGAACAGCAATGAGAAATTGTTGAGAGGCCGAAGTTAAGCATGAAACGGCGCGAGCACCTATTGCCGGGCGGATAAATTGTCCGACAAGCCCCGTCGACAGCGCCCAGGCGGAGCGCGCAATGATCACCGATCACCGATCGGTAATCGGTAATCGGTAATCGGTAATCGGTAATCGGTAATCGGTAATCGGCATCGGCAATCGTAGGAGCTGGCTTGCCAGCGAAGGCGTCCGCAAGAGCGCCACAAGACTCAAGGGCCCCTTCGCCGGCAAGCCGGCTCCTACAGGTGCGCCAGCAGCAGCTGCGCGACCGGGCCGCCGGATGCCGGGTTCTGCCCGGTGATCACTCGCTGGTCCTCTACCGCAAAGGGCGCCCAGGGTGCGGCGGCCTTCTGGTACAGGGCACCACGCTTGACCAACTCGGTTTCCGTCAGGTACGGCACGTACTGGTCCAACTCGGCAAGCTTCTCCTCTTCGTTGGAAAAACCGGTGACCTGCTTGCCGGCAATCAGCCGCGAGCCATCGCTGAGCTTGATGTTGAGCAGGCCCACCGCGCCATGGCAGACCGAACTGACATAACCGCCCTGCTCATAGATGTCACGGCTCAAGGCCTGCAACTGGCTGTTGTCGGGAAAATCCCAGACTACGCCATGGCCGCCGGCGTAGTAGATCGCCAGATAATCCTCGGCCTTGACCTGCTCCGGTCGCAAGGTTGCCCCCAGGCGGCTCATGAAGGCGCTGTCCTGATACCACTGCCAATCGGTCTCGTCGGCCATCGCCAGGCTGTGGGGGTCAATCGGCACATAACCACCCTTGGGGCTGACATAGTCCACCTGGAAGCCGGCGGCTTCGACTTTCTTCACAAAATGCACCGCCTCCCCCAGCCACAAACCGGTGGCGCGGTTCAGGGTCGGGTATTTGGCCACGCTGGTCAGGACCACCAGAATTTTCTTGCTCACGGCATGCTCCTTGGTATCTGCAAAAGAAGACAAAGAAATGCAACGGCGACTCTCAGCTCAGCAAGCGCAACATGTTGCGATGCCGGGCATCGAAAATGCGCGCCATGTAGACGTCGACCATCAGCCACTCCAAAGGTGCACCGCCAATGGCCCTGTAAGTCACCCGGTCGGTGTACAGGGTGCCTCCTTCAGCGGCCTCGACCCGGTGTTCGTGACGAAAGGCGCGCAACGGGCCCTTGAGCATCTCGTCGACGAAATGACAATCGCTGACCTCACGTATAACCACTGTCCATTTCGCCGGTATGACACCCCACATCCAGTGCAGGAAACTGAACTGGCGCCCGACGCTGATCCGCAGGTCATTGATGTCGACGCCACCGAGAGGCGTGATTCGCTCGGGAAAGATCTTCGGAAAGTTGGCCCCCTCAAGGCAGAAATCCAGCACCTGAGCCGGACTGTAGCCGGCAATAAATGTCCTGCGCTCAACGACTGGCATACCTGAAAGCCTCCTTACTCAGCCAATAAATATAGATAAATCACATTAGAAAATAACTATAAACATATGATTTATAACGTTTTTTATTAATCAATAAATCACATTAACTTAACCACTCAAAATACATGGAAATGGTTACATTCCACATTAAGACAGATCAGCGCCAGCCCCGCCCTCATATACCCCGTGACCGCCAACCAGCAGCAAACCACCGTCTGCTGTGCGATATCCTGTGCAGCCAGAAACGCCACCCTCGACACGGCCAATAGTGCCTGCACCATGAACAAGACGTTCACCGGCCTGGGACTTTTAACCGAGAAACCGCTAGGGTGCGCAGTTTCACCCGGCCATCGCTGGATTTCGCTGTGGGTTTTCATGGAGTCGTACCGCCCAATGAGTTGCTGGACCCTGCTTGGCCTGCCGCCCACCGTTGATACCCGGACCATCAAGCGTCACTACGCCAGGTTGTTGAAACAGACCCGACCGGATGAAGATCCGCAAGGCTTCCAGCAGTTGCGCGAGGCTTATGAGCAAGCGCTGGATCAAGCCCACTGGCTGAGCTCCGAGGACGACCTCGAGACACCGCCCCAGACTACCGCAGCTGATGACTGGCCGGCATTGCAACAGCAACCTCAGCAGTCCCCTGCCCAGCGAGTTGCACCACTGCTGGAAGGCATCCGCATCGACCAGTTGGATCAGCGCCATCAGCAGGCTATCGATACCGACTGCCTACTGGAGTTCGAACTGGGCTTGCTGCGCCACTGCGTGGAGCGGCCCAAGCAATCGGTGCAACTGCTGGCCTGGGCCTTCGCCACCTTTCACTGGCTCAGCGCCTGGCAACGCCTGGAACTGCCGGACTACCTGCTCGAAGCGTTGTTGCAAGGTTGTCGGCAGGCGCTTGAGCAGCCCTTGTTCGAAGCGCTGCAGCAACAGGACGGCGCAGCCTTTGTGCAGCACTATGCCCAGCGCTCGCAGCATGTCTGGCTGAATAGCCTGGATCAGCGCCAGTGGTTCAACCAGCGCTTGGTCGTGTTGCTGCTGGACAGCCCTTACTGGCTCACCGAAGTGTTCGAAGCGGTCTGCGCCTGCCAAGGCTGGCAGGCAGGCGACGACAACGCCTGCCCGGCTCTGGAGTGGGAGCGCTTGCTGGCGCGCCATGAAGCACCGCAGTTCATCGCCCGCCAGCAGGCCCTGGCCGCTGAACCCTTGGCCACAGCAGAGCAACGGGCCGCCTACCTGTTGCTGGCCCCCATCAGCTTCAGTCGGCGTCGGGCATTTGCCCGGCGCTTGCGCAGCGACGACTGGGCCAGTTGTCGCCAGCTCAGCTCGCGGCTGCATGCCAACCACCCCGAGGTATCGGCCGGCATGCCCGGCGGCACCGCGTTTTTCTGGCGCGACTGGGAATTTGCCTTCGATGCCTGGCCGATGTACCTGGGGATCATCATCGCCAGCCTGGTCGGCGCCTTCGCCCGCTATGCCCCGCAAGCCAGCAGCCTGGAGGAGATCATCGGCGTAGCGTTGTTCTGGAGCGCCTGCTTTGCGGCGTTCGCGGCGCTGCTGTGGTGGCTCTGGCAACCCCTGGCCCATCGACTCTGGGCCAGGGACCAGCAGCTCAGTAGCCGCCTGCCGCACTGGCTCGATCGACAGTGCGACGTGCTGATCCTGCAGGACCTGCTGCCGGCCGTGCTGCTCGGTGCGGTCTTGGGGTATTTCTGTGGCGCGGTCAGTGGCGCAACTTATCTGCTGGTGCTGCTGGGAATTTCCATTGGCCGACGCCGGGAGCTCAAGGTCCGGGCGCCCTGGGAACAGGCCGATCCCTGGCAACGGCGCCTGCTGATCGGCCTGGGCTGCATGGTGCTGGTCGCCGCACTGAGCGCAATCAAGCTGGCCAGCAACTACGGCACCGTGACTGCCAACCAGGGCCTGCAGCAATGGAGCGAACGGCTGTGCGCACGGATGCCGATCGACGCCAGTGAATGCGCAGTACCGGCCACCGTCGAACAGTGGTACGGCAAGGAGGATGGCCGATGAACGCCAATTGGCTACTGCCCATCGGCCTGGGCCTGGGCATGACCCTCACCGTGCTGGCAATCACTCACGGGCCGCTGGATCGGCTCGACCTCTGGCTGGACCAGCAAGACAGCCCAGCCACCGCCCAGGCCAACGCCCTGAGCCCGATCATCAACTGCCTGAACCAGATGGACGTACCCTTGCGCCTGGCCCATCAGGCGTACCTGGCCGCAGGCTCACCTCGGGCCACCGCGGCCGGCGCCTATGACATCAGCCCCCACGGCGGCCAGGACATCGACTCGGTGTACCGCTTTGCCTGCCCCGGCAGCATCACCGACAAGCTGAAAATCCTCACGCCCGACAGCCCATTGCTCAGTGCCACCGAGCAATACCTTCAGGTCCTCGGACGCTTTGTCACCCTGACCAAGGGCGCCTACATGCAGCGCAAGGGATATGGCCACCCCCTGAGCGATGCGCAACTCGACCAGTTCTTGAGCCAACTTGAACCCCAGCGCCGGGACTACCTGAAGGCCTCCACCAGCGTCCGCCAGTTGCTTGAGATACTGGACGTCGAACCTCGAAGCGAACAACTGATGCGCCTGGAGCAGCGTCTGGATCGCAATGTCCACTGGGCGCTACTGGACTACATGATCCAGGCACGCAGCACCGTGGAGCTACTTGCCGAAGGCGTCCGGCAGAAGACCCTGACCCCGGAACAACTGGCCGAGACCACTCGGCAGTTGCGCCAGGCCCAGGACACCAGGCAGCAATTTCTGCACATCGAGCAGCCCGACAAGGACACTCAGAAAGCCCTGTATCTCTGGCAACTGATCGCCGAACCCAGCGACCAGTACCTGCACGCCCTAGACAGACTGCACCGGGACTGGCTCGACCACGCCGCGCCACAGCGCCTGAGCGACGACTACCACGCCATCACCCAGGGTTACGACCAGATGCTCTACCGCTACAACAAACTGGCGCGAAAACAGTACTGACGGCTGTCGGCGCACGCCGTCCATGCACAGCACAGGCACTGCTGAAAGCCGCGAACCCACGCAACGCGGGCGACGGCGCAGGCTCTTCGGTGGTTATCGTCCGAGCGGCCTGAGGCAGCGTCCGCAGGGCGTGATTCCCGAGTGTGCGGACCTCAGCGTCGGGTCATTTATTCTTCAGCAGCAGGTAGGACTGGCGCATGTCCGAGGCCCAGCCATCGATAACGTTCTTCACATCGTTGGCCTGCATCACCTGGGTGTCGTTTTCCAGCGGCTTGCCAGTGCCCTTGCGCACCACCTCGGCAATCACCGCGTTATTGCCACCGTCGAGAAACGCCGCCTCGGTTCCCAGGGTGGTCTCCTGGTCGCGTATGCCGGCGGCGGTGCTGACTGCCGCCGCCACCAGGGCCACTGGAATGACTTCATAAGGCTTCAGGCCTTCGGTCTTGCTGCTCACCGCGGTAATCGCCGCACGCACCACCACCACGCCGGGGCCGGGTCCGGTGGCCAGCGGCAAGGACTTGCTCATCTCACGCTGCAAGGCCTGGTCGTAATAACGGGTGATGTTGGACAAGGTGTTTTGCGGAATCTTCACCGTGGGATGCGGCTGCGGATAGAACTGGGTCGGTTCGATGTACACACTGGTGTACTTGCTCAGCTTGAGCTTGGGATCAATCCAGCGCATCACCTCCATCCCGGATGGCGACTTGGCTTCCTTGAGTCGGCTGTAGTCCTGGAGAAACCCGGAGTATTCGTCAGGCTGGGTCACGTTGCTGGAGCAGCCGGCCATCCCGAGAGTGGCAAGGCACAGCGTGCTGAGGGTCAGAGCAAGCTTCATGGGTAACTCCTGTAGGTGCCGCAGCCAGAAACTGGCCAGGGGAAATACAGGTATAGCCAAAAGGTCGCCGCAAGGGACTGTGTTTTTTCGGCAATGCATCGCAGCGGCAATGGGCAGGAGCTGGCGAGCCAGCAGAAACTGGCCGCCAGGCTCGCGCAAGAGCAAGAGCCCCTTCGCCGGACAGCTGGCACCTATGCTGCGGCGCAGCGTCCGTCGCCTAACGACGACGGAACAACGGCCGTGGCTCGATCACCGAACGGCCATAGAGCACGCTCATGCCCGCCAGGCCCTTGAGCGCATCCATGGCGCATTTGTCTTCACGCACGGCAAAGCTATCGAACCCGCATTGGCGCATGTGGCTCAGTTGATCGCGCAGTACATCGCCAATGGCCCGCAACTCGCCCATCCAGCCCAGGCGGGTGCGCAACAAGTACGCCTGGCTGTAACCCCGGCCATCGCGAAAACTCGGAAAATCCACGGCAATCAGCGGAATCAGCTTGAGCCAGGGCTTGAGGCTTTCCACTTCATCGTCCGGCCCGATCCATACCCCATCCCGGGCCGGGTGGTGCTCGATGCGCCGCATCAGCCAGCGGGCCAGGGGCAGGATCAACGGGCCATCGGGCAACGTGTCGTCGACCCCGCGCACCAGGCTCCAGGCATCTTCCTCGACCAATTGGGCTTCACCCTCGTGCAAGCGCAACAGGTTGTTCATGCCATCAGCTCCACGGCCTTGGGATAGACCCGCTCCTTGAACGGCTCCAGGCCAATGCGCTGCAAGGTGTCGATAAACAGCTCGTCGCTCTCGCGGTAGCGCACGAAGGTGCCGATGATGCGCTCGATCACCTGGGGAATTTCCTCGGCACTGAAGGACGGGCCGATCACCTTGCCCAAGGTGCTGTCGCGGCCCTGGGCGCCGCCGAGGGTGACCTGAAACCACTCGGCGCCATTCTTGTCGACCCCGAGGATGCCGATATTGCCGATATGGTGATGACCGCAGGCGTTGATACAGCCAGAGATGTTCAGGCTCAAGTCGCCCAGGTCGTGGAGGTAGTCCAGGTCCTCGAAGCGCTGCTGGATGGCCAGGGTGATCGGGATCGACCGGGCGTTGGCCAGGGCGCAGAAGTCACCACCAGGGCAGGCGATGATGTCCGTCAGCAAGCCGACGTTGGCACACCCCAGGCCCAGTTCACTGGCCCGTTGCCAAAGCTCGAACAGTTGCGACTTGGGCACATCCGGCAGGACCACGTTCTGTTCGTGGGCGATGCGGATTTCGCCGAAGCCGAACTGCTCGGACCAGTCGGCCACCGCGTCCATCTGCAGGCCAGTGACGTCCCCCGGTGGCGAGCTGCCGCCCGGCTTGGTCGACAGCACCACGCTGGTATAACCCGGCATCTTGTGCGGCTGCACGTTGCGCGCTACCCAGCGGGCAAACGCCGGATGCTCGGCCAGGCGGCTGCCGTAGTCGAGGTCGGTGTCCACCAGGCGCTCGTAAGTGGGTGGCACAAAGGCGCTGGCGACCCGCTGGTACTCATCATCGGTGAGCTGCGCCGGACCGTCCTTGATGTGCTGCCACTCCTCCTCCACTTCCTTGGCGAAGGCTTCGATGCCCAGGGCCTTGACCAGGATCTTGATCCGCGCCTTGTACTTGTTGTCGCGCCGGCCGTGGCGGTTGTAGACCCGCAACACCGCCTCGACATAAGACAGCAAGTGTTGCCAGGGCAAGCCTTCGCGGATCTGCAGGCCGAGGATCGGGGTGCGCCCCAGGCCTCCGCCGACGATCACCCGCAGGAGCATTTCGCCGCTGTGGGCGCGGTACAGGTAGAGGCCGATGTCATGCATCATGATCGCCGCGCGGTCCTGCTTGGCCGAGCAGATGGCGATCTTGAACTTGCGCGGCAGGAACAGGAATTCCGGGTTGATGGTCGACCATTGGCGGAGGATCTCCGCCAGGGGACGCGGGTCCAGCCACTCATCGGCGGCGACCCCGGCAAAGGCTTCGGTGGTGATGTTGCGCACGCAGTTGCCAGAGGTCTGGATGGCGTGCATTTCCACCTCGGCCAGGCGTTCGAGGATGTCCGGCACCTGGGCCAGCTCGATCCAGTTGAACTGCAGGTTCTGGCGGGTGGTGAAGTGCCCGTAGCCGCGGTCGAAATCCCGGGCGATGCTGGCCAGGGTGCGCATCTGCCGGGCGCTCAGGGTGCCGTAGGGAATCGCCACCCGCAGCATGTAGGCATGCCTCTGCATATACAGGCCGTTCTGCAGACGCAGGGGCAAAAACTCTTCCTCGCTCAGCTGGCCGGCCAAGAAGCGCTCGACCTGATCGCGAAATTGCGCCACCCGTTCAAAGACCAGGGCCCGGTCATAGTCGTCGTACTGATACATGTGCCTACCTCGTCCTCATCAATGCTCATCGTGCTCTAAGCGGCGCGTGCGGTGAGGGAGCGACTATGCGCTTGCGGCGCAGAACGTTACAGATTCAGGTAAAAACTAAAAAACCATATCAGTAGCTACCGAAGTGCCGTGGACAAACGATAAATCTGATCCGTATTAATGCAGTTTTTCTGAGCCTGTTTTGTTTCCTCGCTGATTCCTACAGTGCACCCCGTGCCAGACCGGGTGGCCTGGCAAGACTTTGCAACCGTGGAAGCATTGACCATGAACTCAGCAACAATCGGACAGGCTTACAACTACAAGGTGGTTCGCCAATTCGTCGTCGCAACCGTGGTATGGGGCGTGATCGGCATGGCCATGGGGGTGTGGATCGCCTCGCAACTGGTGTGGCCGGAAATGAACCTCGACCTGCCCTGGACCAGCTTCGGCCGCCTGCGGCCCCTGCACACCAGCCTGGTGATCTTCGGTTTCGCCGGCAGTGCCCAGTTCGCCGCCAGCTACTACGCAGTACAGCGCACCTGCCAGGTACGGCTGTACTCCGACACCCTGGCCGCCTTCACCTTCTGGGGCTGGCAGTCGGTGATCGTGATCATGCTGATCACCCTGCCCCTGGGCTACACCACCACCAAGGAATACGCCGAGATCGAATTCGCCGGCGCGGTGTGGATGGCGGTGGTCTGGATTGCCTACGCGATTGTGTTCTTCACCACCGTGGTGCAGCGCAAGTGCAAGCACATCTATGTCGGCAACTGGTTCTTCGGGGCCTTCATCGTGGTGATCGCCATGCTCCACGTGGTCAACCACCTGTCGATCCCGGTGGACTGGTTCAAGTCCTACCCGGTGTATGCCGGAGCCACCGACGCCATGGTCCAGTGGTGGTACGGGCACAACGCCGTAGGCTTTTTCCTGACCACCGGTTTTCTCGGGATGATGTATTACTTCGTGCCCAAGCAAGTCGGTCGCCCGGTGTACTCCTATCGCCTGTCGATCGTGCACTTCTGGGCACTGATCACCCTGTACATCTGGGCCGGCCCGCACCACCTGCACTACACCGCGCTGCCGGACTGGGCGCAGTCGCTGGGCATGGCCATGTCGCTGATCCTCCTGGCCCCCAGCTGGGGCGGCATGATCAACGGCATGATGACCCTCTCCGGGGCCTGGCATAAGCTGCGCACCGACCCGATCCTGCGCTTTCTGGTGCTGTCCCTGGCGTTCTACGGCATGTCGACCTTTGAAGGTCCGATGATGGCGATCAAGACCGTCAACGCCCTGTCCCACTACACCGACTGGACCATCGGCCACGTACACGCCGGGGCCCTTGGCTGGGTGGCGATGATCACCTTCGGCGCGATCTATCACATGGTGCCCAAGGTCTTTGGCCGCGAGCAGATGTACAGCGTGCCGCTGATCAACCTGCACTTCTGGCTGGCCACTATTGGCACCGTGCTCTACATCGCCTCGATGTGGGTCAACGGCATCACCCAGGGCCTGATGTGGCGCGCAGTCAACGAAGACGGAACCCTCACCTACTCCTTCGTCGAGGCCCTGGTGGCCAGCCATCCGGGCTTTATCGTGCGCTTCGCCGGCGGCGTGTTCTTCCTCAGCGGCATGCTGCTGATGGCCTACAACACCTGGCGCACCGTGCGCGTAGCCGATGAGCAGCTCGCACTGAACGACGCCCAGATCGCCTGACCCACCCTTCCCACGCCGGCCGCCATGGCCGGCGTTTCCTTTTTCCGGGAACGAGATTGCTGATGGATATCCTGTTCAACCTGCTGGGGGTGGTGTTTCTCTACCTCTGCATCGAGTACTGCCTGCGCCATCAGAGCGCCAAGAGCCTGGATGAGGCCAGCCTGATTCCCTTTGCCGACGACCCGGACGTAGCGCGCCGGGTGGAGTTGACCACGGGCAAGAAGGTCAATGCCGTGGCACCGGAGGAAGCCAAGCCGGGGTGGATCAACCTGGATATGTGAACGAACTGGCGAAGGGGCCTGCAGATTCTGCAGGCTTCTGCAGACCGCCTTCGCTGTAGGAGCCGGCTTGCCGGCGAATCGACCCGCAAGTCTTGCACATGACGGCTGACCGCTTTCGCTGGCCAGCCAACGCCTAAACATGCGGGTGCCGCGCCAGGTCAGGCGCGGTCGCGAGGGATCAGGCTCTGCAACTGGGCAGCAAGCAAGTTGCCGTCGAAGACGAAGATGTCAGGGTCTTTCAGGCCATTGGTCTTGCGCCACTGCCAGGCGCCAGACGCCTCGCCCACCAGCGACACACTGCCCAGGCGTGCAGCGGTCAAGCCCATCACCGCCAGGGAGATCTGCCCATTGGCGCCCATGATGTCCGGCACGATTTCCACCGGTTTCCCGGCAATCACAATGGTCAGCTTTTCGCTCTTGAAGGTCGAGCTTTCCACCGGCACCGCGGGACTGAAAGCCACGTAAGGCTCGCGATGCAGCGCCAGCAAGTCCGGCACCAGCACCGGCGCCAGCCACGCTTCGATCTGCCCGAACAGCTCATGGATACGCGTACTCCAGATCACTGACTGGCTGTCGAACAGCTGCTTCTTGTGGGCTTCGCTTGCCGCGTAATGCCGCAGCATCTCGCCCAGTTGCTGAATGTCATCCATTGCGTTTTTTCCCTGGCATCGACCTTGGGAACAGCAGGTCGCCGGTCTTGATCATGGCAGATGCGCAGGGCGTGCGTAGAGCTGTTTAGCGAACGCCCGACAAAACCTGTGGCCGTAGCCCCAGGCTGCGAGCAACCCGCAAGAGCGCGACATCGGTGAGATCGTCGGCTGCGTATCGCTCGATCACCGACTGCGGCTGTGACGGCCATGGGTGGCGTGATCAGCCTGCGCGGTTGTGGAACTGCAGCCGGTATTGGCGCGGGGTCAGGCCGAGGGTTTTACGCAGGGCACTGCCCAAATGTGATTGATGGGCAAAACCGCTGTCCAGGGCAATCGCGGCCAGGGGCAGGTCCGTCTGCTCCAGCAGGCGCCGGGCCGCTTGCAGGCGAACTTCGCTGATCCAGGCATGGGGCGTCATGCCCACCCCACGGCTGAAGTCCCGCAGCAGGCGCAGCTCGTTGTGACCGTAAGTCACGGCCAGTTGCGCCAGGGACAGCGGTTGGGCGTATTCATCGGCAATCTGTTGCAGGACCTGGCCCAGGCGCAGCGACGCGGCTGAGCTGGCGCGGGTCTGCTGGGGCAGGCCAATGAAGGCCAGGGCGCATTGCTCCAGGGCCAGTTCGTCGGTCTCGGACGCCAGCAGCAAGCGCCGCGCTTCACGGCCCAAGGCCAGGGCGCGGGCATGTCCCGGGCTTTGCAGGCGCTGTTGGCCGGCGATCAACGGCGCTTCGCCCTGCCAGCGTGCCAACAGGTACTCGCCGCCGCTGGCGGATTCGGAAAACACTTCAACGCCCTTCGGAGTCAGGGCCAGGGTACCGGGCCAGGTGTCAAAATCCTCGCGGCGGTCGGAGTCGATCGCATGCACCCCACGCTGGCGTTCCAGGGTCACGCCCAGGGTTTGCCACTGTGCCGGATCGCGGGCGCTGTAAGCAGCCGCAGGCAGCAGTTGCAGAACCAGGCGACCGTCCAGCAGACGGCGTTCAAGCACCTCGGGCATGTGAAATTTCCTGATAGATCGCTACCGCGGGCCACGGGAGACTGAAGGCCATTCAACACCACCCTTCAAGGAGTTGCACATGCGCACCATTGGCCTGATCGGCGGCATGAGCTGGGAATCCAGCGCCGAATACTATCGCCTGATCAATCAGCAGGTTCGTGATCGACTGGGCCCGCTGCGTTCGGCGCAGTTGCTAATGTACAGCGTCGACTTCGGGCCTGTCGAACAGGCCCAGCATGCCGGGCGCTGGGACGTCGCCGCACGGATCCTGGTGGACGCGGCCCAGCGTCTGCAAGACGGCGGCGCTGAATGCGTGGTGCTCTGTACCAACACCATGCACAAGGTGGCCGAGCAGATTCAGGCGGCCATCACGGTGCCGTTCCTGCACATTGCCGACCCCGCCGCGCAGGCTGCACAGCAGGCGACAACCCTGAGCGTGGGGCTGTTGGGCACAGCGTTCACCATGGAGCAGGACTTCTTGAAGAACCGCCTGGCGCAGCACGGGCTGAACGTGCTGATACCCGATGCGCAGGAGCGCCAGGCGCTGCACCGGATCATCTACGAGGAATTGTGCGTGGGGATTATCAGCGAGGCGTCGCGCCGGGTGTATCAGCAGGTGATCGAGTCGCTCCAGGCCCGAGGCGCCCAGGCGGTGATCCTCGGCTGCACGGAAATCGGCCTGCTGCTCAAGCCGGAGCACAGCCCCCTGCCCTTGCTCGATACCACCGAACTGCATGCCCGGGCAGCGGTGGAGTTCGCCCTGGGCAGCGGCACACCGGCAGCACAGTAGCGCTGCCAGTAACCCTGACCTGGCGCAGCGCGATCCGCTCGCGCCAGCGTCAACCCACGCGGCGTGCAACCCTGCAACGCGCTCGCCCGATCAGCGCGACAACATGAACGTCTCGTACTCCAGGTCGTCCAGCGCCGTGGACAGCCGCGCCAGCCCCAGTAACACACAGGCCAACAGCGAGAGGGTAAAGCCATAACCGAAGAAGCTCGGCCCCAGGTACAGGCTGGCCGACGTCAGCACAGCGTTGAGCACCACGAACAACAGGCACAGCTGCAGAACGATCGCGCGTTTGTCGAGGTAGAAAAACACGTTGAGAATCGCCATGAAGACCACCTGGATGCTCACCCCGATCAGGTCGATGTAGAACAACGGCAGGTAGTAGCTGGACATCCCCAGCCATTCCAGCAGCCGCGGACCGAAGAGGAACAGCAACACCACCGTCAGGCCCTGGACCTTGCAGATTTCCAGCAGTCCCTGGCGGATCGAGAAGGTCATCTCGGCCTTGAGCGAACCGATGTGTTGCAAGGTTTCACCGTCACGCACCGCGCGAAACAACCGGTCATACCATTCGGCAAAGTCGGTCTCGATCCTCACCAGAAACACCGCCATCCCCGGAATGATCGCCAGGTACGCCAGGAAGATCGGCAAGTCATAGAGAATCGAAGCCCGCAACGGGCCGATCACCTGGCTGGAGGTGCCCGGGTTGAACCAGAACATGAACTTGTCGATCCAGATTCCCAGGTTGTAGCAGAACCCCGTCACCAACAGGCTGAGGAACACCTGGCGACGCTTGAGGAAGTCGAAAGCCACCAATTTTTCCGCGCGATATTCACGCAGGATATCGTAGAGGAACAGGAACAGCAGAGCGCTGTGGCCCAGCAACAGCGCCATCAGCAGGCCTTCCATTTCCATGTAGCGCAGGAAGAACGCGCTGCCGACCATCAGCGAATAACCCGCCAGCATCACCAGCAGGATGCGGTTATAGGCTTTCATCCCGGAGAGGAAAATGATCACCAGCCACAGGTTGCACAGCACCACGAAGTTGGCCAGCACCAGCAAGCGATAAATCAGCGACTGGTCGAACAATACGGCCAATAGAATGATGCCCAGGATCCCGGAGCCGAGGGTCACCAGCAGCAACACACCAATCAGGTTGGGCAAAATCTGCTCGTACTTGCGCTCGAACAAACGGTCGGAGACGAAGCGGGTGAAAAACAGCTGCAGCCCGCCAGTGAGGATCAGCGACGTGGCCATCAGGTAGGTCACGGTAATCAGGAACTGCCGGATCAGCAGCTCCGGTACCACCAGCCCGAGGCTGATGATCCCCACCAGCATCACGCTGAGAATCGACAGCACCCAGGGCCCGGAGCTGATCAGGCCCGCGTAGACGTAGGCATGCAGTGTCGCCGTGTAGGAGTCGCGCGAGAGAATCTTGCGCAGTTCGAAACCGATACCGGCCATTTACTCGGCCCCCATGGCAGCTTGGTAGAGCGTGCGATAACGATCTAGCATCAATGTCTCACTGTAATAACGGTGCACCCGCAACAAACCCGCCTCTTGGGCCGATTTCCAGCGCTGGGGGCTACGCAGTAGATCGGTGATCGCCTGGCAGGTGGCCTGCGGATCGGCAATCGCCACCACAGCACCGGCCAAGCCCAGGTCACGGTCGGCGGCCACACCGCCTTCGATCAACTCGCGGCAAGAGCCGACATCGCTGCTGACCACCGGCGTACCGGCGGCCCAAGCTTCGAGAATCACCAGGGGCTGAGCTTCACTGATGGACGTCAGCACCATCAGGCCCAATTGCGGCAGGATGTCCTGGATACGCTGAAACCCCAGGAACAGCACCTTGTCCTCAAGCCCCAGGCTCGCCACCAGGCTGCGGCATTCGGCGACATACTCGGGGTCTTCCTCTTCCGGCCCGACAATCCAGCCCTCGACCTGCGGCATCACGCTGAGCACCCCGCGCATGGCCCGCAGGAACGTCTTGACGTCCTTGATCGGCACCACCCGACCGATCAGCCCGACCACCGGCGCAATGCCTTCGGCCCGGGCGCTCAGTGCTGTGGTCCATTGCTCCAGGTTGATGCCGTTGGGGATCACCTGGGTGCGCTCCGGCCGTGCGCCATCCTTGATCTGGCGTTGGCGGTTACCGTCGTACAGCGCAATGATCTGGTCGGCACTCTCGTAGGCCAGGTAACCGATCCGCTCGAAGAAGCGCACCCAGAGCATGCGCACATAACCGGAACCGGCGTCCATGCTGTCGTTGAAGGCCTGCTCGGTGCTCTCGGCGATCCAACTGGCCTGGGCCAGGTCGATCTTGCGTTCCTTGGTGTAGATGCCGTGCTCACTCAACAGGAAACGGCAATTCCACAACTGCTTGAGAATGCAGCCCAACAGCCCGGCGTAGCCGGTGGAGATCGCATGCAGCACCCGCGCCCGCGGCATGCGCCGGGCCGCTTCGGCCAGCATCAGCAACGGCGACTGCATGGTGCGCAGGGTCCAGAAGTAATTGACGAAAGAAGGGTCGGCGCAGTGCTGCTGGTAGCCTTCGGTCAGCGCCTCCCAACTGGGGCGGCTGTAGAGCACGTCATCCAGGGTTATCCGCCCTTGGGCCAGCGACTCGAGCACGCTGAAGCCCAATTCGGCCGCAGGTTTCTCCGGGTTGTGCAAGTACCGATAGAGGTTGCTCAGCTCTTCGAGGGACGCCTGGTGCGCGACTCGCCGATGTTTCGGATTGCGCCAGGCTTCCTCCAGGAACACCTCTTCGATGTGCACCACGTTCGGCGGAATGTCATAGCGGCGCTGGCCATAAGCCTCACGCTGCCCACCGATGAACAGCACCGAAAAGGTCAGTTCCGGCAACCCGAGGATCATCTGGTGGATCCAGCCGGACACGCCGCCTCGGACATAAGGCCAGGTGCCTTCGAGCAGCAGGCAGACATCGGCTATCGGGGTGGTGAGCGGTTTTTTCATCAGGCTCTTCATGTCCAGTTCTTGACCAGCGCAGCAAAGGGTGGCCGCTGCTGCATATCCAGCGGCAATCTTTGCAGCAGCTCCGGGATCTCTGCATAACGCCCGCTCTCAAAGGCGATTTCCGCCCGAAAAGGCAGGACCTTGGCCGGATCCATACCGGCGTCCTGGGCCTGCTGCATATGCAGCCGGGCTTTGTCGGCGTCACCCCGCTCAAGGGCGATGCGCCCGGCCAGCAGCAGCAACTCACCGCCCTCGCCCGCCGCCAGGGCCAACTCGGCGTGTTCACCGGCCTGCCCGAGCACGTGTTGCTGGACACTGCCCTGGGCCAGGCCCAGGTACGTCAGTTCCCAGTACCAGCGAGCCAGAGTGGCGTGCAGCGCCGCGGCCTTCTTCGGCACCGCCGTTGGCAGTTGCGCGAGGGCCATCTGGATCCGCATGTTGATATCGCTTTCCTGCTTGTCGAGCATCGAGTACGCCAGCAAGCGCACGTCATCGCTTGGATCGCCCAGGGCCAGCTTGAGAATCGGCACGGCTTCCTTGCCCGGCATCCGCCGGGTGGCCAGCAACGCTGCCAGGCGCTGGTCCGGATCAGGCGCGTGGCGCAGCACATCCTGCAAGCCGCTGTCGCCGAAGGTCGGCGAATGCAGTTGCACCTGTGCACGGAACGGTAGATCGGGAATGCCCACCGCCTGCCACATCTGCGTCTCGCGCTTGCGCGGCAGGTACAGCGCCGGGAAGATCGCCACCATCACTCCGACCGCCCCGATCAGCGGCACAAAAAAGGCCAGGCTGAAAATGAACAGCGGGCTCCACGGCAACGGCGTGCGATAGCGCGCCGGCATCAGCAGCCAGACCGCCCCGGCGAGCAAAGCACAGGCAATGCCATGCGTCAGTGCGTACAGCAGCGCAATCTGCAGGTCAGGCAGCTGTAATGCGATACTCGCCCAACTGCCCATTTCGAAAAGCAGCGCTCCGCTAAACAACCACTTGCTGATCATTCAGGCCACACTCGTTATGCAGGAAATTACGCAGCCCATCCCGTTGCCGGGCCGACTCCAGATCGTAGAACATGACATTGACACCCAGGCCATCCAGTTCCACCGCCATGCCGAAGTGCTCGTGAATCAACTTGCCCAGCCGTGCCACATAACCTTCGGCGCCTCGTGCACTGGTTAATGGCAGCAACACCAGGAGCAACTCATGGCCGCGCTCGTTATGCAACGGCAGGTGCAGGTCCAGGCCGCGTTGACTGCGCTCGAACAGCCGCGCCAGTTCATCATTGGGCCGGGTCATCTCGAAGGCGTAGAGACAGCCGGACAAGCCGTGCCGCTCGACGTCCATCAGCGAACGCTTGAGCTGGCGAGTGAAATGCTGGGCATCGGCGCTCTCCAGTTGCAGCACCTGGGCATCGTGATGGAGCAAATCGGCGATATGCCCGGCCAGCAAGGCCAGCAGGCTCAGGGTCCGCTCCTGGAACGCGAAGAACGGCATCTGGCGCACCGCCAGGATCGCCAGGACCTGCCCCTCGGTGTCGATCAGCGGGATACAGGCCTGTAACGAAGACACACTGGCCTGGCCACCCGCGTCGATCAGTTCTGCACTGACACTGACCAGCTCATTGCGCTCCAGGCACAGGCTGACCAGCAAGTCCTGGCTGTCCAGCTCGCCCATGACACCGGTCGCGGCCAGTTGCGTCAGTTTCGGCGCTTGCCCGCGCACCGGCTCCACACGGTACAAACCGGCCACCCGCAGCGAGCCATATTGCCCGAGCAAAGTCAGGGCCGGCTCTGCCAGCAACGTCAAGGGATCGTGCCCGTTGGGCACCGCGCGCAAGCGATCGCGCAAGCCCAGCAACGAACTGCGCAGGCTCTGGTCGCTGCCGGCCAGGCGCTGTTCGAGACGATCATGGGACACCCGCAGAATCTGATGCGCCCGGGTAAAATCGTCGAGCCGGTACTGACGGTATTCGTTCGCCATCTGCAAGCGCAGCAGGCGGCGCTCCCACAAGTCCCGCACCTCCCCCACCACCATGCCGCACACCAGCACGCCGACAATATAGGACGGCGCAATCGCGGCGTAAGCCGGCAGCCCCGACTGGCGCAAAACGAAGAAGGCCAGCACCAGCAGACTGGCGCTGATCAGGCCTCGGACAAAACCGTAGCGCACGCCCAAGAGCAACGGCGCCATCACCGACCAGGGGAATTCACCTTGCACCTGCAGCGGGTCTTCAGGCGCCAGCCACACGCCGATGGCGATGACCAGTCCGGTGACCAGGAATGTTTCCAGCCAGGACGCCGGGCCACTGGCACTGGGTGCAAGGCTGTAATCCATGTGTGGAGAATTCATTAAAATCACTCGAGCCGAAGATCACCAATAAGCCTGTCGAGCACTTTCTGTGCGGCGCCGGCAAGGCTTTCACGGGACCAACCGGCACGAGCGCCGCTGTTGCTCCAGAGCACCTTGCCGGTGCTGGCTTCCACCACCCGCAGGCTGATACCCACGGCCGGTTCGCCATCCAGGCCATTCTTGTACTGCCACTCTTCGACGCTACCGGACACCACGTAATCCAGCTTCTGGTCTCGTGCCCAGTCCATGCCACCGGCCAAGCGCTCGCTGTCGTCGAGCAAGGCCGGCTCGCCCTGCCCCGGCGTGCCGGTATACACCTGGGGTTGCAGGCCACGGCTGCTCAGCACGCTGAGCAAGATCTGCTCACTGCGCTCACCGGCCTGGGGCGTCTGCGAATAGTTCACCAGCGGCAACACGCCCCAACGGGCATTGCTGGGTAGTTGTGGACTGCTTTTGCCGGTGAAGCTACTGCAACCTGCCATGAGCAAGGCCGCCATGGCCAGACTCACGTAGCGAATGGATTGCATAAGGGTTACTCCTGTTGAAATGCCATGATCAGCGTCCAAACCGCACGCCATAACTGATACCCACGGTACCGCCGGACTTGCCTGAACCACCCTGCGGTGCCGACTGATAGCCAAACGTCAGCGCCAATTCGTCACCGCCCACCACCTCCATCCCGACACCAGTACTGATGCCGTAGTTGAACGTGCTGTCGGTCCACTGCCATCCCGAACTGACATCCACCAGCCAGGTGTATTGCCCGCGAGTACGGTTCAGTGCGCCCGGGAAGCCGCGTCGCCAGGTACTGCCGAAAAATAGCTGGCCGTAACGCTTCTGCAAGAGCTCCTGAGGCGTCAGTTCAGTCGCGCTGGTGAGCCCAAGCCCAGCCAGGTCGATGCCGCCGCCCTCGCTACTGGCCAGATTATCTAGCGTGCGGTTGTTCAGGCTGTTGCGCTGGTAGTCGATGCCACTGCGCAGTTCCCAGTTCGGGCCCTCGAATTGCAGGGTGTGATCAAACTCGATTTTCAGCGCCTGGCCATTGCCCAGGCTGTCACCGCCGCGGGTCGAGAACGAACGTTGCGACAGGTTCCAGGACAACTGGTCGCGGGCCGAGTAGCGATGCCGCCCGCCGACCCAGACATCATCCTGTTGGCCGAAGGTGCGCATCAGCCCGCTGTCTTCGTTCTTGCGGTGCCAGTCGGCGCCGACATCCAGCTCATTGCCGCTGTCGACTTGCCAGGTACGACTGACGCCCAGGCCGTTGCGATCGTCGTCATCGCGCAGACTGCTGTCGAGGATCAGCTTGTAGTTGCCATCGGCCACTTGCCGTTGCAACGTCAGCAGCGCATTGCGTTCAGTGCCCAGGTTCGACGGATCAAGGCTGTCGCCACTGTACTGGCCCTGCTCCAGCACCAGCGAGGCGTACCAGTTATCGTTCAGGTAATGCGCCATGGTCAGGCGCGGGCCACTGAACACCAGTCCACCGTAGTCCTGCCGCTCCCAGGCGATCTGCGCACCTTGCGGGGTGCGCTCGGTCATCTCGATCGCCTGGCGACGCAGCTGTTCACGCAGGGCCGGCGACTGCTCGTCACCCAGGGCCGAGAGCCCTACCCCCAGGGCTTCGCCTGTTCGTCCCAGACTGTTGAGGGCCTCGACCTGTTGCGCCGGATCCAGCCCACCATTGGCCACCAGACGCTCGAGAGCGGCGCGGTTGGTCGCGCGCAAGGCTTGCTGGATCTGCTCGTAGCCACTGACTTTCAGGCCACGGCTGCGCGCCCAGGCCAGCCAATCATCTTTCTGCGCCGACTGGTTGGTGTCATCCAGGCGTGCCAGCAATTGATCGAACCAGATCTGCAGCATCGGCTTGGAGCCGTCCTGCCATTGCATGGCCTGTTGCTGTGCCTTGCGCGACGAATAACTGCTGGCCAGCAGCCGCAGCCAGGTGGTGTAGCCCTGAGGCGTGGCGCGAATCTGCTCAGGCGTGACCTCGCGGTTGAGCTTGAGCCGCAGGCGCTGGGCTGAATCGGCGGAACCGGCTTCATCCAGGGCATCGGCATACGCCGCCTGTACCATCCAGTCTTGAGGGTTAGCCTGCAGATACAGGCGATACCAGGCCAGCGCCTCAGTATTGCGGCCAATCAACTGACTGGCACTGGCGAACGGCAGCCACAAGCTGCTGTCGCTGCGCGCCAGCGAGCGCCATTGCTGCAGCAACGGCTTGAGTTCAGTCTTGCTCCCCAGGTCCACATAGAGCCACAGCAGGCGCTCACGGAAGAGGTTGTCATCCGGGTAACGGCTCAAGCCCAGCCGATACAGACGCAAGGCTTCCTGGGGCTGGCCTTGTTGCACCGCCAAGGCACCACGAGCGGCCAGCACCTGGGCGTAATCGGCAGCATCCGGATACTGGTCCGCCTCCTTGAGCAAGTCGATCACCAGCGGCCAGTCCTGCAGCTCCTGCGCCAGTTGCAAGGCGCCGATCAAGCGCTGCGGGTTGTGGTGTTCACGCCAGCTGTCGACCATCAACTGCAGGCTCCTGCGCGGATCCCGAGTGCGATAGAGGGTAATCAGCTCGCTTTCGTCGCCGCTATTGAGCGAGCCCTTGATCGCCAGCATTTTTTCCAGGGCCAGCTGCAGCTCGTCGTCCAGCTCCAGGTCCCAGGCCAGCGCAGCTCGGGACTGCCAGTAGTTCAGGTCGTTGATCTTGCTGCCATCAACCGCGGTGATGACCTTCCAGGCCGACTGACTGTCGAACAGTTTCAGGTAGTTGTTGGCCCAGTCCACACGTTCGGTGCTGGTCAACCGAAAACCCTTGGCGAAACGCGTCCAGATCACCAGGCGCTCCGGGTACTGCTCGGTGTTTTCCAGGTTCTGCAACAGACGAACCCAGGCCAGCCGCTGTTTCGGGTACTTGGCCACATAGGCACGCAGCCACTTCTCACCTTGCTCGGGGGTGCCCCGGGACTCTTCGGCATACACCAGGGCGTCGAGCTCGACATCGGTCAAGGCGCGTTTATTCATCCGCTCGGCCAATAACGGAATGCCGCGGTCAAAGTCGTAGACCTGCATCGCCAGGCGCCAGGTGTGTTCGAACTCGGCTGGGTTGTCGCGCAGTGCGCTCAGACGAATCCAGTAATCGAGTGCCGCCGAGCTGTCGCCACGCCATTCAGCCAGGTGCGCCATCTGCTCAAGCAGCGCCACATCATCCGTGCGCAGCGCCAACAGTTGTGCCCCTACCGCATCGGCTTCGGCCAGATTGCCAATCGCCAGAAGCTGCTTGAACTCCTTCGCCATGACCTCCGGGCTATCGGGCTGCAGTTTGCGCCACTCGTTGAAGAACAGCTCGGCCAGGTCCCGACGGTCATGGGCCATCGCGACATCGACCCCCTGATCGAGCAGCACCGGATCAAACTCGGCGTCCGGCTGGGCGCTCAATTCCTTGGCCAACAACTCGGCCGCCTGGGCGCCACGATCTGCCGCCACCAGCCCCTTGAACGCTTCCTGCAAGTGTTGCCGACGCTCTTCGGGCTGCTTGCTGTCGTTGAGCATTTGCACATAGATGTCAGCGGCGCGCCCCGGTTGCTCGCTGGCCATGTACCACTTGGCCGCATCCACCAGCCACTTATCGCGCTGTGCGGGATCGCGCCGCGCCAGCTCGACATAGGCGTCCGCCGCCAATCCTGGAGCCTGGGCGGTCAGGGCCAGCGAGGCCAGGCGTTCGAGTTGTGCCGATGGCAGTTTCTGATAGTCGAACGCCTTGAACCGCTCGGCCAGGGCCTTGAGCTGCGCTGCGTCGGTGCTTTGGCTCAACGCCTGGGCGTCCAGCTCAAGCCGGTAATAGGCCTGCAACGTCGGATCCGGATTCGGCCACTCGGCGAGGTGTTTCTCCGCACGCGGGTAATCGCCCAACTGGATCAACAGGTCCAGCAGCTGGGTGCGCAGCTCGGTGCTGTTCGGGTGCGCCGACAGCAGCACCTCGGCGTAGCTGGCCGATACTTCGTCCGGCGCTCCGCCTTTGGGGCGGAACGCATCTTCATTGCGAAAGGTTGCCCACAGCAGCACGCCGACTGCGATGGCTACCAGCAGCAGCGCCCAAGGGTTGAGCAAACGAGTACTTTTAGTTGCAGAAGAGTTGGCCATCACTCACCTGCTTGACTGGAACCTGGAAATGCCAGAGACCTTGCGCGGATTTGCCTGGATAACGCTGCCCCTGTATTTCGACACGGCAAGTGCCGGCCGAGCGCACCGAGAACTCCAGGTTGAATTCACCGGCGAACGCGAACGTCACTTGTCGATCATTCACGTAACGCCAGTCGCGCAAGGGAATATTCGCCTCCTCCAGCGCCGGGCGCGGATCGCGATCGGCACGCAAGGCCAGCACTGCGCGGTCACTGCTCAGGTGTACATAGCGCCCCTGGGGAAGGTCACGCACACCGGCGACACCCTGGGAACGCCCCAGGTCCGGCCAGCCGAGTTTCGGGTCCAGGCGCAAGGTTCGCAGGCCATCCATGCCACGTACCTGCCAATCGCCATTGGCGGTGCGTGCCAGGCTCGCCTGGTACAACCCATGAACCCGGTTCAGGTAGTCACTCATCCACAACGACATCGGCTGCTGACCGCGCATGAACTGGTAAATCTCGTTCATCGCCTTGATCGACGCCTGCTTGGTCCCCGAATAGAAGTGGTAATAGAGGTGAATACCGCGCAAGCGCCGTGGGCTGTCAGTCAAGGTGAAGGTATCGATCACATCCCGGAAACCGTAGTACGGGCCTTTCCAGAGGTTGGTGTACATGTTCTCGTTGATCACCGGCGCGTAGTACTGCAGGCCGCCCTCGGTAGGACGCAACAAGGGATACAGGCCTGTCAGCGAAGGATTGGCCTTGGTCAAGATGGTCTGTCCGCCATTGACGTTTTTCAGCCCCGCGTCATACGCCATCTTGATCGTCTCGGCGCTCGGCAAGGCATCGCCGGGCCAGAAAATCAGCTTGACCGGTTTTTGCGCAGTGGTCAGGCGGCTGTTGATGTAGTCCCGTGAACCGTAGATTTCTCGCCGATAGTCCAGCTTGTTGTAGCCGGGAATGTTCAGCCGCAGACCGTATTCAGCGTGGAAGTCCTCGTCCTTCCTGGCCTTGTCCGGCTGCATGTAGAACGGGTGGCTGAAGGTATGGGTAGCCACCTCGACCTTGGGGTCGGCAAAGATTTCCTGGGCAATCGGCTCCAGTTCCCGGGCCAGGAACGGCGACATGCCCTTGGGCCCGATCTCCCCTTCGATGATCGATACCGAAGTCAGGAACGGATTGGGACGAATATAGTCATCCAGCACCTGGCGCCCGGAGTACGGGGTGCCCCGGACCTCGGCGTGGGACGGAAAGCCATCACCGTCGATGTGCACGGTGGCGATCCGTCGGCCGTTCTCGGTGGTGGTATCCGGATGCGGTTGTTCAGGCAGGCGCAAGGCCTTTTGAATGAACGCGAACGGATCGAGAATCCATCGGCTGCGCTCGACGTTGGCTTCAACCACATAAGGCGCCAGCGCCATGCCGCCCCAATCGCCGGTGACTACCGCTGCGAACTTGCCGCCCTTGTCATCGCCCAGCAACAACGCCGGCTTCGGCCCATTGGGGAGCAGCGAAACCAGGGTCAGCTCGCGGGTTCTCGGCACCACCGGCGCCTCGAAGGAGCCGATCAGGCTGTTGTCCTGGCTGAGCACATGCAACGGCGCACGGGCCGTAGGTGCGGCAAGGTTCAGGCCCAGGCGCTTGAGCAAGGCTCGGTCCTCGATCGGCAGACCGGCCATGATCGCCACGGGCACCTGCTCGTCGAGGCGCTTGCCGAGCCAGCTATAGAAGGCACGGCTGTTCTGTGGCGGGCCACTGGTCATCCACAACACGACGCCGGCATACAGCCCGCGAAAGTCATGCGTAGGCAAGGAGTCGTCGACCGGCAGGTAGTCCACCCGATACCCCAGGTACTCCAGCAAGCCGCCGAGCATGCGGTGCCCGGCATGGTCGTACAGCTCGCCTTCACGTGGATCGTAGAGCATGGCGATGCGCCGCGGCTGGACTTCCACGGTGCTGATGCTCAGGGCGTTCAGGTCGGGAGTGGTCACTACCGGAATAAAGCCTTCCTGGCTCAACTGCTGCACCAGCTTGCGGGCCTCATCGCGACGATTGGCCGGCAGGTAGTCAATCGCCACCAACGGAATGTTCCGTGCACGCAGGGGCTTGAGTTCACCTTCGAGCCAGTTGCGGTCGGCTTCGGACACCGGACGGTAACGCTTGGCCGAGGCATCCCAACCGGCATGGATCGACTCCACCGCCACGGCGGACGCGACGCCATCGAGTTCACCCAGCACTTCGAAACCACGGTTGAAAAACAGCTTGAGGCTCGGCTGACGGCTGTGTAGCTCACGCAGGAAGGTCACCAGCGCCTTGCGCTGGGGCTCGCGATCGGCTTCTGGCAGCAGCTGAAAGCTGTCCAGGGTGTCGAGGAACAGGCCGGCATAACCCTGGGCCTGCAGCTCAGTGGCACGCTTGAACAGATGCTCGCGCCAGGCGGGAGTCGCAATGTCCATGACCTGGCTGTCCCAGGCCTTGTTGCGGATTGGGCTGGCGCTTTGCGCCAGGGATTGTTTGTCCAGGGCCGAACGATCGCCATCGAACTCACCCACGGAAAGGTAGGCGAACGGCTGGCTGCCAAGTTTGCGCAACGTGGCGACATCGGCAGTGCTCATATGGCCGGATTCGACCACCGCCCATTCGAACTGGGCCAGCTCCGCCAATGGGGGGCGATCGCCATACCAGAACCCGACGCTTGCCGGAGCTGGAACCTGGGCTTGTACCACTGAGTGAGTGACACATAAGGCCAACGCGGTGAACAGACGCATCATCATCTTGCACGTGCGCGTCCTGCGATACTTCATTCCCATAGTTCACTCTTTGATTGTTCTAATTCAACCCAGCATCGGCCAGCGGCCCAAGCCCCGGATATCGGCAATGCGATGCAACTAAAGGCTGCGGTAAAGACGCGATAATCCTTCGGCCACGCTAATCGGAGTACTCAGATCAAAGCGTTCAAGCAAACGGCGGTTATCGGCTTTTGAATGTTTGATATCGCCGGATCTGGCAAGAGCATAGCTGACGTCCAGGCTCTTTCCGCTGATGTCCCCAAGCGCTGCAATCAGGTCGTTGAGCGTGGTCGTGCGGCCGAGCCCGACATTGGTTGCATCACCCTTGGGTTCGGCGATTACCAGCCCTTGGGCGAGGATCTTCACCAGGTCCTCGACATACACGAAGTCGCGGGTCTGCCCACCGTCGCCGAACACCGTGAGCGGTTGGCCGCTCCTGGCGCGCTCGCTGAAAATACTGATCACCCCGGAATACGGCGAAGACGGGTCCTGGCGCGGGCCGAAGATATTGAAGAAGCGCAATACCACCGGTTCCAACGCATGTTGGCGGCGATAGAAATCCAGGTAGTACTCGCTTGCCAGCTTGTCCGCTGCGTAGGGCGTCAGGGGCGACTTGGGAGTGTCCTCATGAATCGCCGTGCCTTCGCCGTTATTGCCGTAAACCGCGGCACTGGAAGCGAACACGATGCGCTTGACCCCAGCCTCGACCATCGCTTCGCAGACCCGCAGAGTGCCGATGAAATTGCTCTGGTGAGTGCGTACCGGGTCTTCGATCGAAGCCTGCACGGAAGCGACCGCTGCCAGGTGAACCACCGCGTCGCAGGAATGCATGGCTTCGCCAACCGCCTGTGCATCAGCAACATCGCCGACCAGCAGTTCAAGGGATGGATGATTGATCGGCAGATTGCCCACCTTGCCGGTAGACAGATTGTCCAGTACCCGAACGGCATACCCCTTGGCCAACAATGTGTCGACAAGGTGCGAGCCAATGAAGCCAGCCCCACCTGTAACCAGTATCCGTTCGGCAGACATAAAGAGTTCCAAAGAGTGGAGAATTCAAAACGATTGTTGCTAAAGCGCCAGCCTCTCAACACCAGGCCCTGCGATTCACTGTAGTCGCACTTGATGCACGCATCGGCGAAAACACCCCAGCGACCTCATTCGTCAACAAAACGTCGAAAAATCAAGCGCTCGGGGTGGGCCATCATCTGATATCAAACAGGCAGCGTCAACATTACGACTAATATTTGTTTTTCCGGATAAAGGCCGGAGATTTAGCCAATATATTGACGAGATAATTTTCCGATAAGACCCTTGTGCTAGAGGCTTTCCGCTGTCCGTTTTTTGACAGGAAAGAACTCATAAGCTTTAGAGGGTCATAATCCGACCCTGCGGAGAAATACAGATCGAGTGAGACGAGCCGGGGCGCCCGCAAAATACGGACAAAATCGTATTAAGGTTTTCCGCGCATCCGTAGCGGGCTGAATTGGCCGGTTTCCAGCTTGCAGCTCTGACGCCAGTCAGGTTTGCGACATGTCCGACGGTACGAGTTCCTGGCCTCCGTGAATCAATCCACCACTGCGCGCATGGTTCAGCAACTTGTCGCCGCCCCGAGCACTTTGTTGACCAACCCACGCGTCGGCGAGCGGCTGGAAGAGTTCGATCCGCGTGATGTGCGGCGATTTCTGGTGGGATATTACGAGATGCGCCATTAGCGCATGGCATCTGGAGAGTTGAGCTATGCCGAAGCGCAAACACCCTGGCGCGTGGTTGAAGCACGACCCTGAGGATTCAGAGCATTCTCGTGCTCCCTTGGGATACGTCCTAATTCAACGGCTTTGCCGTGTTGCTAGTTTGTGCACCAACTAACACCCGAGCCAGGTACGGCGCGGGCTGGGTTTTCTCTCAAGCTTAAGGATGAGCCTATGTTCGCGTCGGCTGACACTGCGCAGTTTGTGCTGTCCATCCCCTCTGTTCGCCACGACTTCAAGGTGCTGGCCTTCAAGGGCCGCGAAGCCATCAGCGAGCTGTATGCGATCCGCATCGAACTGGTTTCGGACAACCCCGAGGTCGACCTGGAGAGCCTGCTCAACCAGCCCGCCTACTTGCAGTTCGGCCTGCGTGGCGAAGGCATCCATGGCCTGATCGACGATGTCGAAGTGGGCGACAGCGGCAAGCGCATGACCCGCTATCGCCTGATCCTGCGACCGCACCTGTACCAGTTGCAGCACCGGCACAACCAGCGGCTCTACCAAAACCTGACGGTGCCGCAGATCATCGCCAAGTTGTTCAAGGAACACGGGATTCTCGCCGACCAATACCGGTTCACTATCGCCCCCAAGCCTTCGCTACCCCGTGTGTACTGCGTGCAATACGGCGAGACGGATTTTGAGTTTCTACAACGCCTGTGCTTCGAAGACGGTATTCACTGGCACCACGAACACAGCCTCGACCGGCACCTGCTGGTGTTTTCCGACAACCAGACCGACTACCCGATCCTGGCCACTGCGCGCTATCAGCAAGGCAGCGGCCTGGCCGCCGAAGACCCGGTGGTCAGCCATTTCGCGGTGCGCTTCAGCACCCGTACCAGCCAGGTAGTCCGGCGTGACTACGACCTGAAAAAGCCCGACCCGCGCAGCGCCTCCAGCGGTGCCAAGCTCGACCCGGTGCCCAGCACCTTGCACAGCGGGGCCGGCATCGAGGCCTTGCCAGTGCTTGAGGACTACCGCTACCCGGGGCGCTACAGCACCGGCGCAGCGGGCAAACAACTGAGCCAGATCGCCCTTGAAGGGCATCGCGCCGACTACCAACTGGCCAAGGGGCAGAGTGATTTGCCGACCTTTCGCAGCGGCCATCTGTTGAGCCTGAGCGAGCACCCGCGCAGCGAATACAACCAGATGTGGCTGCTGGTAGAGGTTGAGCATGAAGGTCGCCAACCGCAGGCGCTGGAAGAATCGGTCACCAGCGACACCAGCACCGATGGCCGCTTCAGCCAGGGTTACCGCAACACCTTCAGCGCTATCCCTAGTGAGACCTTCTTTCGGCCTAAAGAGCCGGCTCCCAAGCCCCGCCTGAGCAGCCAGACCGCGCTGGTGACCGGTCCTGCCGGTGAGGAAATCTGGTGTGACGAGCACTCCAGGATAAAGATTCAGTTCAATTGGGACCGCGAGGGCGAGCGCAACGAGTTCTCCAGTTGCTGGGTGCGGGTGGCCAGCAGTTGGGCCGGTGACGGTTTTGGCCACGTGGTGATCCCGCGGATCGGCATGGAGGTGCTGGTGAGCTTTATCGGTGGCGATCCCGAGCAGCCGCTGGTGACCGGCTGCGTGCCGAACCAGCACACCCCGGTGCCTTATCCGTTGCCGGCGAACAAGACCCGCAGCGTGTTCAAGACCCTCAGTTCTCCCGGTGGCTGTGGTTTCAACGAACTTCGCATCGAGGATAAAAAAGGCGCAGAGCAGATATTCATCCACGCCCAGCGTGACTGGGATGAAAACATCGAGAACGACCAGAAGATCCGGGTGGGCAACGAGCGTCACGACACGGTAGAAAAAAACAGCTACAGCGAGTTCAAAGCTCAAGAGCACCGCACCACTCAAGGTGACCGCAAGGTGGAAGTCAAAGTCGATGATCACTTGATCATCGGCCAGAACCAGCACATCAGGATCGGCACGGCCCTACTCATCGAGGCCGGTCAAGAGATTCACCTGAAAGCGGGCTGCAAGCTGGTGATCGAAGCCGGCGCAGAGCTCACCTTGAAAGCCGGCGGTCACTTTATCAAGCTGGATGCGACTGGAATTACGATGAGTGAGCCCGTGGAAAAGATCAAGCCAAGTGGGGTGCCGGGCCAGGGTTCCGAGAATGCGGCATTATTGCCGGTCATTCCGTTACCGGCGGACTGGGATAAAGCAGGTAAGGCGATGTCTTCCAGGGTTTCGCAATCGGCTCCAGAAGTCATTCACAAACTGAGTGCGGTGTTGAGTCCGCTGCCGGGTATGCCGGGGTATCCAGATGAGCCATATACCCTGTTCGCCGATGGTGCGGTTATCCAGGAAGGACTGACCGGGGCCGATGGTGTCGTGCGGTTCGAGCATGTACCCGGCACTCAAGCCTATGCCGTCGAATTGGTCAATGGTCACCGCTTTGATATTGAAACCAAAGAAGAAGCCAGCGAACCCGCTACCGTGTATCACCAGCTAGGTCGTCAGGGTTATCGCGACTATCAGTCCACGATGGATCAGCTTGAACCGCTGGCTTCGGCCGAAAACTACCGTGCCTTGACGTTGACTCCGACCAACACGCCCAAGGGCCATTGATTGCGGGGAGCCATGGAATGACCACTGACTACAGCGACCAATTAATTCAACTCACACCCACTGAACATCATGGCGCGACCTTGAGCATGGACTGGTACGCCAAAAAAGCCCTCTATCCACCGCGCACCGGGATGTACATCACGCCACTGATCAACGGCCAGCGGGCATTCGGTGCAGTGTATGACGCCATCCTCGTGGCGAACAAAAGCATCGACATCATCAGTTGGGGGTTTGACCCTGCAATGCGTTTCAAGCCTGACGGCGACCGGATCGGGGAAATGCTTGACGTTAGAGGTCGACATGGCGTCAAGACGCGAGTTTTGATCTGGAAAAATCCGCTGGCCAACTTCATGGAAAACACCGTGATCGGTGACGGACTCATGGGCTCGGGTGGCACCGCCATGGGCTCGGGGGTGACCCGTGGAAGCGCTGCTTCCAATAGCGACCGCCAGTATCGTCAGGCTCTGGAAACTCAACGCACCTACTATCAGCATGAGTTGGACAAACTGCAGGCGGCCAAACGGCAAGCGGCTCAAGGGCGAGTGGACGGAGCGGGGTTTACCTCACTGCCTCCTAGCCCCGCACGCGAGCGCGAGTTGGAGAGCCTTCTGGCCAACATCGAACAGCAACTGAACGAGCAAAATAGCTACAACATAATCAAGGGTTCAGGCGCGCCCCAATACTCCCCCGACGAGCAGGAATACACCCGGGAATGGTTCAGCCGCGTGCACGATGGGCGAATGCAGAACGTCGAGTTCCGCACCCGCGACTTTTCCACGGAAATTCCGCTCAATGCAATCCTGCGCGGACCTCAGATGGAGAAAGAAAAGGGCCGTCTGGCGACACTCTATCGCCTGCTCAAAGGCGAAGCGCCCGACGTCAATTTCCTGCACATGATGGCGCTGAGTTTCTTCGCCAGTCATCACCAGAAAATGGTGATGGTCGACTACGAAGACACCGCTAACACCGTGGGTTTCGTCATGGGGCACAACATGCACCGCAACTACTGGGACACCAGCGCCCACCTGTATGACGACGCTGCAGCGCAGCGCAGTCCGGGCTTCGGCCCTTGGCAGGATCTGTCCATGAGGGTGCAAGGACCGGTATTGCATGACCTGAACCATAATTTTTGCACGGCGTGGGATCGGGAAACCTTTTGGATCAAGAAATGGTTTGAAGATGGCCTGCTGGAACAGCGCCAGGCGATCAAGCCGAGTCATTTTCAAGAGGCCGGCACCGTGACCGCGCAGATTTGCCGTACGCAACCGCAAGAAGGCGCAGAAACCTCGATTCTCGAGCTGCATCACAACGCGTTGGGTAACGTGCGCAACTACGCCTACATTGAAAATCAGTATTTCCGCTACGCCCCGTTTGCTCAACAGTTACGTGAATTGGCGGCGGCTTATCGCGCCAAAGGCCGCGACAAAGACCTGTATTTGTTCGTGGTCACCAACAACCCGAACAGCGGCAAATTTTCTAGCACGACCTACGCAGCCTTGCAGGAACTGGGGCAGGAGCAACTGATGCCTCAGGCGCAACGCACCCTGGTGGAAGAGATGGTGCAAAAACGTAGCCGCCTGGGTTATCTGAACACACACCTGAGTGCCGATCCCGGTGTGCAGCGCAATCAGCTCAAGCAGATTGAATCGCTGAAGAGCGACATTGCCCGCCTGGAACAACAGGGCGTCAC
The DNA here is from genome assembly GCF_009908285.1 of Pseudomonas sp. Fl4BN1. Lineage (GTDB taxonomy): Bacteria > Pseudomonadota > Gammaproteobacteria > Pseudomonadales > Pseudomonadaceae > Aquipseudomonas. The sequence goes on along the minus strand of NZ_JAAARM010000003.1, from coordinate 82,044 downwards.
TCCAGAGTCGGAGAGGCGTCTGGGAGGCCTCAAACCAGAGGACATTCCTCAACTTGGGCAACCGCAGCCGGGCGCTGAGGAACAGGAGCAGGAGCAGGAGCAGGAGCAGGAGCAGGAGCAGGAGCAGGAGCAGGAGCAGGAGCAGGAGCAGGAGCAGGAGCAGGAGCAGGAAAAACCCTACACCCTTAAAGAGCTGCCGGGGCTCAAGGTGGTTATTGCGACGCTCACTGCGTGCACGCCAGAACCGGGCAGTACGCTGCCCGAAGGACGGCAGGCGTTTTTCCGGGACATCTACGTGCACTCCAAGCTGCTGGTCGTGGACGATGTGTTCAGCTTGCTCAGCTCAGCGAACATCAACACACGCAGCATGCACACGGATTCCGAGTTGGGCCTAGCGGCGCCCGATCCGGATCTGGCCCTGCAGTGGCGCGACGAGCTATGGAAATTGCATGCAGACCAGTCATTCAATGATGAACAGTGGCGCTGTGATGCGCCAAAAAACTTCCAACATTGGAATGATGTAATGGATATGAATTGGGAAAAAAAGGGGCGAAAACTTCCTCTTATAGCCCATCTAACCCGTTTTTGGGACGTGGAGACACCCTATGCGCAAGCCGTTGACTAAAGCGTTTTTATCTTTTGGGTTCATTACTACTGTTTTGTTGAGCGGAGCTCCAGCGATGGCTTATCCCACCTTTACCTGTGCCTACGAAAAAGACCATAACCCGCCGCTGGATGCCGAAGCAGAACGGTGGTTTCAACAGGCCCGCGCCTTGGAAAAAGCACGCGGCGTGAAAGACTGGAAAAGCATCCTTGAACTGTATGAAAAAGCCATCGCCAAAGATCATTGGAAGGCCATGCACAACCTGGCGGGCCTCTACCGCACGGGTTGGCCGGGCCAGCCGGGGGTGGAGCAAGATACCAGCAAGATGCTCGACCTCTATGAGCGCATGGTGAAACTCAAGGTGCCGTTGGGGTATTACGACTGGGCAGTAGTGGCTGAACAGGGGCGCGGGGTGCTGAAGTCAGACCGGATGGCCAGTTCATATATGTTCCAGGCGGCACAATTGGGCAGCCCGATGGCACAAGTACAGTTGGGCCGCCATTTCGCGTTTGCGCTGCCACGGGATAGGCAGGATGACGACATGGCGGAACAGTACTATCGCTGTGCAGGTGCTCAAGAAAACGCCGAAGCCGTATCAAAAACTGCCTCGTTTTATAAAAATGCCAAGCAGAATGAACCGCGTGCGCTGCTCTACTACCAACGAGCCGCTTCATTAGGCAGCCCAACAGGGTTTCGCGCTCTCATTGGAGCCTTCGAGGCTCAACCAATACCCATGTATGATTTTGGATATTTACCCGATGAGAAACTGCATGCGTTTTACTCGGATCTTGAGAGGCAATTTGAGGCGAATCCTCAATTACGCTTCCCGAACCTGATGAGCGACCATCCACTGCCTGCTCACCCCAAGCAGGGTTTCGATGCGGAACACCCTGATCGACGGCCAGAAATTTAATGGCGGCCATTGCGAGCTACGACGGGGGGAATCTCCCCCGTCGTAGTTCTCCTTAGACGTCCAAGGCCTGCTTACGCAGGAACCCACCCTTGAGTGCAATCCGCTGCCAGCGATGGACGCTGCCGGCCTGTGTCAATACCTGTCGCCGTTGGGCTGGGAGCACATCAACCTGCTTTTCGAATTCAGCGGGCTCCCCGAGTCGGTCTGCTCGATGCCGTCCAGACCTGATGGGAGGAGCAAATAGCCTGCCCGGGAAGCGATTTGCCCGGGTCAGTGCATCGAAGCAGAGAGGGCGAAAAGCGCGGGGCCGCGACACTTGTGCGGCCCTTGCAGGGCGAGTCGATCAGGGCATGGTGCGCAAGCGAGCCATGCTCAGGACATCGACATACTGGCCGCCACGAATAGCGTAATCACGCAGTTGGCCTTCGGTCTCGAAACCGAACTTCTGGTACAAACCGATGGCCGCCTGATTGTCGGCATACACCGTCAGTTCCACCCGGCGCAGGTTCATCCAGTTGTCCGCCACCTCCAGCACTGCGGCCAGCAGGCGACTGCCGATACCCTGGCGCTGCCAGGCCGGCGACACTCCCATGCCGATGCCCGCGCAATGGGCACGGCGTACCCGGGAGAATTGTTCAAGGCTGCAGCTGCCGATCACCGCCCCCTGGTGCAAGGCCACCAGGGACACCTGCCGCTCGTTGTCCACACGCTGCGCCAGACGCTGGCGCCAGAGCTCACGGGACTGATAAGGCATCTGCAGGGTCTGGGCCGCCACGCTCGGCTCGCTGTACAGCGCCGTCACGCCGTCGAGGTGGGCTTCGTTGAAACGTTCGATGACGATGGTCGGATAGGAATGGGGCATGGCGAGGTCGTCCTTGAAGTCGAAGTGGCCATTGAGTGTAAGGCCCTCGGAGCTGTTCTGACGAGGCGGCTGACCGCCAGACACCACTCGGCGAACAATGACCAGCATCAAGGTCTTTTTGAGAGTCACACCACGGAGTCCACATACCCCCCTGTCGGCTTATCTTCCTTTGAGCTGACCGTAACCCCTCCTTTAAACAAACCACTCCTGGCGTTCGCTGAAGGTGTTGAGGATCAGATCCGCCAGTTGCTGTACTTCGGCTTCGTGTTGCACCTGGGCGTTCACCGCCAGCCAGGCGCGGCGCTGCATGCTGTCGGCGAACAGCCCGGGCAAGGCAATCAGGCCACGGTCGTAGCTGCTGATGTAGCGCGGCAGCAGGCCGATGCAGGCGCTGCAACGGATCATCTCCAGCATCAGTTCATAGGAGTGCACGTGCACCACCCCGGCCAGGCGCTGCTCCACCAGCCCATTCCACGGCCGGAACGGCTCTACCTGGCGGTCATGCTGCCACTGCACCAGCATGTAGTCGGTCAGGTCGTCGAGGCTGTCGGGGCGCGCCGCGGCCCGGGAATAACGCTTGGCGATGTGCGGCAGATAGTCGATGCGCGCCAGGGGCACCGGCTCGCGCGTGGCGAAACTGGGGCCCGGCACGGGCGAGTCCTCCCCCGCCAGCCACAACACCAGGTCGGCACTCAGGGCCTGCAACGACAGGTCGCTGTCGATGGAGATGATTTCCAGGCGGGCGCTGGCGTTGCGCCGCAGCAGGGCGATCAAGTCACGGCCGAGGATGTCGTGGAGGATGGTTTCCGCCACGGCCACGCGGATCAAGGGTTGCTCGATCACCGGCAACCGCCGCTGGTTGGCCAGGGCAATCAGTTGTGCCTGCAACTGCAGGCCTTCGCGACTCAGGCTCAAGGCATTCCCCTGATAGCAGAACAGTGAGCGCCGCAGGTGCTCCTCCAACAGCGCCAGTTGCTTGCGCAACAGCGTGGCCTTGATGTTCAGGCTGCGGGCCGCCTGCATGAAGCAGCCGCAGCGGGCGCTGACCAGAAAATACTGGGCAACCTCCGGGTCGATCCCGGCAGCCAGGGTCAGCCAGGCTTCCCGGGGTTCCTGGGGGGCGATGTAGGCGGCGCCTACTAGGAGTGGAGCGGGTTCGAGAAATGCCATGGGTGACTCCCTGTCGTGGTGGTGTTGCTTCCTTGGCTTGCAGGCGGTGAACCGCGCAAGTTTGCCTTCGCAGCAGGCGCTAGCTTGCCGTCGAAGCAGCCCGTAAGGCTGCCTGCGCCGGCCGCGGCTAGAGTTTTTCCTCCAGGACCTGGTTGAGCATCGCGCCGTCGATGCTCAGGGTCGCGGTGTTGAGCATGCCTTCCAGGTAAGCCTTGGCAATCTGCTCCTGGCGTTGCGCGCGCAGGGCCTCGGTCAAGCGATCACGCAGCTCATCCAGGCTGGCGGTCCGGGCCGGTTGTTGCGCCGTGAGCTTGAGGATGTGAAAACCCGCTGCGCTCTGCAGCACTTCCGAAACCCCGCCGACCTTGAGTCGCGAGACCGCGTTGCGCACTTCCGGCACCAGTTGCTGCAGCGGTTGCAGGCCGGAATCCCCTCCGCGCTGGGCACTGTCCTGGTCCTGGGAGTATTGCGCGGCCAGGGCGGCGAACTCTGCAGGTGCCGCCTGGGCCCTGCGGCTCAGTTCCAAGGCTTGCCGGCGCACCTGCTCGGCGGCTTGTGGATCAGCGACACCGAGGAAGATCTGGCTGACCCGGTACAACGGCGGGGTCATCCAGGCCGACTTGCCACTGTCATAGGCCTGTTGCAGTTCCGCAGCACTGGGGTAATCCGCCGGCACCTGGCTGACCGACTGCAAGTAGTCGCGAAAGACAATCTGCTCGGTCGCATCGCGAGTCTGCTGCTGCACTTGAGGACGCTGGCCCCAGCCCTGGGCATCGGCCTGTTCCAGCACCGCCTTTTGCGCCAGGCGTGAACGAATCCAGGCTTCCAGGGCCGGGCGATTGCCCCGCAACTGCTCGCGGGACGCTTCGGGCAAGCCGGCAAACAGCGCCTTCAGCTCCTCGGCCGCCACCTGCTGGGTGCCCAGGCGGGCCACCGCCGGGCCGCTGGCCACGCTCTGTGGCAACACCGCCAGCGCCGGTTGCTGGGCCGCCACCGGATCGTTGCCCGGGCGCAGGCTCAAGCCCACCGCCAGCCCGAGCAGCGCCAAGGCCCCGGCGCCGACCACCAGGGTTGGCTTTTTCACAGGGTCGCCGCCTCTTCACGGGGGCTGGCGGAGGCCGCGTCGAGTGGCAGCTCTGATTGCTGCTCCGGCGGTTGTTCGGCCTGGGCGCGCAACTGCGCAGCCTGCTGGCTGTATTCGCGCAGATAGACGATGAACTCCTGGAGCAAACGGTCCCAGAGTTCCAGGTTGCCGCGCAGGTGAGTCTCACCCACCCCGGCCACCACCACGTCCATCTCCATCACCAGGAACTCGCCCTGCAGCGACAGCCGGGCAAAGCGTCGCGAGGCGTTCCACAGTTCCGCCAAACCGCCGGGCAATTCGCCCTGGACCCGCAGCGCGCAGCTGAAGGTAAAGTCCACATAGTGGCCCGGCTCGGCCGTCGGGTTACCGAAACGCACCGCGTAGCCGATGCCCTGGCTGGCGCTGAGCAATTGCACGATGCCGTTCTGCTCGGTCTGGTTGACTCGGTAACCGGCGCCTTGCAGCAGCTCGGTGAGGCTGTCGATGGTCACGCTGTCGATCAAGATGGTCTGCGTCATGAAGCAATCTTCCTTGTGGTCAATCAATGGGCTTGCGCTGCGCTGCGCGCGTCAAACTGGGTCTGGTAGAGGTCATCGCCAAAGCCCTGGGCCAGTTCCTCGAACTTGACCCGGGCGCTGCCGGCGAACGGCTGGCGGATTTTCACCACCTCGGCCACGTCGATTTTTTCGTAGGCCGTGAGAATCTCCTTGGCGATGCCGTACATCTGTTGATTCTTGACTGCACATTGCTGCACTTGTGTGTCACGTTCGGCCAATTGCACCTGCAATTTGGCCCGCTCGGCTTCCTTGCCTCGGGCCAGCACCAGCAACTCGTCGTAGGCCTTCTTGAACTTGCCCAGTTGCTCACCATTGGCGGCGGCCTGGGCCTGGGCCTGGCTTTGCAGCGTCTGCTGCTGGCCCACCAGTTGCTCGGCCACGCCCCGGGTCTTGGCCAGTTCGGCGCTCAGTTGCTTGATCTGCGCCTGGGCGTCCTTGGCCGAGTTTTCCGCAGCAATCCGTGCCGCGCTGGCCTGGGCCTGTTCGCTCTGCAACGCCTGCAACTGCTGGGTGGTGCTGCGCAACTGGGTGCGCAGGCGCTCCTCCATGCCTTCGGCCGAGGCCTGGCCGGCAGTCAGCACGCCCCAGGCCAGCAACCAGATGGCCCCTGCCCTCGCTCGGGTGTTCATACCGTCATCTCCCTGCGCTTTAGAAACGCGTGTTGAGTTCAAGCTGCATGACGTCGACCTCGAACGGCGCGCCATAGACTTCTGAAGCGCTCAAGTAACGGGCGCTGGCGTAGATGTTCTTGTCGATGCCGTAGTTGCCGCCGATGAAATAACCTTTGGCGTTGGTCCCGCCGAGGTGGAACGAAGAGTCGTTGAAGCCGTCCGGCAAGGCGTCCGGCTGGATGTACTTGTAGCCAGCCAGCAGGTTCCAGTCGCCGGTCTTCTTCATCTCCAGCGCGTTGCCCAGGGTGAACTGCACCAGCAGCGCATTACCGCCACTTTCGAACTGGCCATTGCGGTTGATGTTGTTGACGATCTGCCCCTCGCTGCGCTTGAGCATTTCGCCCTTGTCGTAGGCCAGGTTATGGATGAAGTTGCCCTGGCTGCGCAGCTTCAAGTCATCCGGCAGTTCGGTGTCCCAGGCCAGGTTGAGGTCGAGCACGTCGAACTTCGAGGCCAGGCCGACAAACTGCGGCTGCGGGGTCAGGCCCGGCGTGGCCGGGTTGGGGGTGATGTCGCGCAGCAGGAACACGCTGTTGCCTTTTTGCATGAACGCCACACGGCTGGTGTCGGTGTCGCAGCCCGGGTCCCCGGCCCATGGCGAGCAAGGGCTGGAGCGCTGGCCCTCGATGTCGTCGAAGCGGTAGTAGGCCACCGCGCCCTTGAGGCTGTTGCTGCGGTTGATCTTCCAGTTGGCGCCGATCTGCCCGCCGAACAGCCACTTGGTGTCGCTCTCTTCCTTGTCCCAGCCGTTGCTGCTGGCGGTGTCGTTGGTGTACTCCACCGGGAACACCCCGAGCGTGCCGAACAGGCCCCAGTCGCTGTTGAGCTTGTGGTTGAAGATCGCCGCCACGCCGTCGAAATTCAGGTCGTTGGAATACATCATGTCGGTGGAATAGAACGGGTTGGCAAAACGGCCGCCGGTCAGGGTCAAGTCCGGGGTGGCCTTCCAGGTCAGGTAGCCCTGGTCGAGCCAGATGTCCTTCTTGCCAAAACCACCACCCAGGGTCTGGGTGGTGGACACCGGGTTGTTGTCCGAACCGGTGCCGATGCGGATGCCGGCGGTCCATTCCGGAGCGATGATCGCCTTCATGCCCAGGCGTGCCCGCAGGCGAAACAGGTTGTCGCGGTCCTCACGGGTGTTGAGCAGCGGCGGCAGCTTGCTGTTGGTGTTCTTGTTGACGTCGTAGGGCCCGCTGTCATTGAGCTTGGCGTAGTCGGTGATCTGGTTGTTGTTGTTGTCGGAAAAGAACCGCGACTCGCTGCGCAGGCGGATATCGCCATCGAAGCTGATGCGCGACACCCAATCCGGGAAGGTGTTGGGCTGGGCCCAGTTTTCCTGCTTGGCGGTGGCCATGACCTCGGCCTTGACCTGGTCGCGGATCTGGTCACGGACGATGGCCGGCACGTACTGCACCCGCACATCCCCCGGCGCTGCGGCGGGCCCGGTGGCCGCCACAGCGGTGGCGGCACTGGTCTGACGGGCCTGCTGGGCCTCCTTCTCGGCCTGGGCGATCAGGCCATCGGCCTGCTCCTGCTTCAATACCCCCTGCTGCACCAACAGACGGATCAGGTTGATCGTGGCGTTCTCCGAGGGCGCGGCCGCAGCGGCCACGGCCGAGCCGGCCAGGGTCAGGGCGACCAGGCCGAGCGCCAGGGTCAATCGATTCACGGTGGAAATCATCTGCACACAACTCCTGTAGAAACTGCAAAAGAGGTTCGATCAATCCGGACGCCGGCCCTTCAGGGACAGGCGCACTGGCAGGGTCAGGGAAGCCGGGACCCGTTCCTTCAAGCGCGGTGTAGCGCGCAACGCGGCCAGCACCTGCTCATCGGTCTGGGCATCGCCGCTGGAATTCACCAGCTCGGCGCGGGTCACCTGGCCCTCGGCGCCGAGCCACAGATCGGCCTGCACCGCATAGGCTTTCTTGCGCAACTCCGGGTCTTCGCGCAGGGCCTTCTGGAACATCGAGGCCAGGTATTGCTTGTAGGTCCCAGTGCCCAGGCCGCCACCACCGGCGCCGGCCATGCCGCCGCCCTTGCCGGCGCCGACGTTGAAGCCGTCGTTGCCAGACTGCGCGTCACCATCGATCTGCATCGGGTTGGCCAGGTCATCCGCCGGCGAAGGCGGCGCCTCGTCCTCGGGCTTGACCTCCTCCGGAGTCGGCGTAGGTTCGGGTTCCGGGATCTTTTCTTCCACCGGCTCCGGTTCTTTGGGTTTTTCCGGCGGCGGTGGTGGCGGAGGCGGTAGTGGCGGCAACGGGATGATGGTCGGCACCTTCGGCGCTTCCCGGCGCACCCCGGCCATGTCATTGGCCCACTGCCACAGCAGCCAGGCGGCGACGGCGCCGAGCAGCAGCCCGGCGCCCCACTTCAACAGGCGCACGAGGTCTGGCTTGCGCTGCACCGGCGGTAGCTGGATTGGTTGTTGTGCGGTCATGACTCAGCCCTGGCTCGGTTTGCCGGTGACCAGGCCAACCTGGGACAACTCCAGGCGGCGCAACAGGTCGAGGACTTCGATGACCTTCTGGTACTGCACCGTGGCATCGCCGCGGACGATGACCGGGAAGTCCGGGTTCTGCGCCTTCTCGATACGCAGGCGCTCCTCCAGCTCGCCGAGGGTCACCGGGTAGGCATCGAGGAACACCTGGCCGCCGTCGTTGACTGAAATCGCCTTGGTCTTGGCCTCCGACAACGACACCGAGGCGCTGGCCTTGGGCAGGTGGATCTGGATGCCCGAGACCTGGGCAGTGGCGGTGAGGATGAACATCACCAGCACCACCATCAGCACGTCCACCAGGGGCGTAATGTTGATGCTGTCGACGGCCGCGTCGTCTTCGTCATCGTGGGACGCATTCACAGAAGCCATGGCAGTTCTCCTCAGGCCGGAACCGACGCGTTGCTGTGAGCCACCCGCCAGTGCGCGGCCTCGCTGTGCTGGCTCTCGCCATGCAGCTCCGCCAGACGCGTGATGAACTCATCGACGAACACCCGCATGTCGGCGCCCACTTCCTTGTTGCGGGTAATCAGGCGGTTGTAGCCAAACAGCGCCGGGATCGCGACGAACAGGCCCATGGCGGTGGCCAGCAAGGCCGCGGCCATGCCCGGGGCGATGGCGTTGATGTTGACGTCACCGGCCATGGCGGTGCCAAGGAACACCACCATGATCCCCAGCACCGTGCCCAGCAGGCCGATATAGGGGCCGCCGGCGATGGCGTTGGACAGGGTCGAGAGCTTGGCGCTCAGCTGCTGGTTTTCCCGGGTGCGCACGCCGTCCATGGAGCAGCGGATGGCCTCGATGGTCGCCGCCGACACCGACGAGGTATCGGCGCCCTGTTCGCGGCGGGTGCGGATCTCCTTGACCGCCACCTGGTACAGGCGCCACAGCGAGGAATGCTCCAGGCGCTGGGCCAGGGCCTGATCGTCAGCGAACATTTCCAGGCGCGTGCCGACCTTGGCGAACTGCTCGCGAAATACCTGATTGGCAGCGCTGACCCGGCTGACCATGCGGTTTTTGCGCAGCATGATGATCCACGACTGGACCATCATCCCCACCAGCACCAGGATGATCACCCAGGCGTCCACCGGCACCGCCTTGAGCAGGAAGCCCAGGCTGCCGAAACCGAAGCCCGACTGCTCCTCATCGACGCCGTAGACCACCAGCTTCGACTCCGCGCCCTGGGCGCTGGCATCCGCCAGGATCAACGCCGCCGGACGTGCAACCTTGGACAGGCGCAGCTCATCCAGGGCCCCGGTGAACGGCAGGAACGGGCTGGCCTCGGCCCCCGCCGCCGGCGGCAGGTCGGCACCGATGGCCAGCACCGAATTGAAGCCAGGAATGGCCTGGGCCAGGGTCGCGGTTTCCCGGCCATTGACGTACAGCGCCAGCTTGCTGCCCTCGCCGCTCAGGGCCAGGTGCTGCCATTGTCCCGGGTTCAGCGGTTGGCTCGACGCCGCACGCTGACCGTCCACTTCAACGAACGGCATGCCCTGGTTGATCCCCAGCAGCAGGCTGCCGGCGCCTTCACGACGGGCCAGGATCAGCTGCTCGCCGCTGGCCTGATCCAGGCGCACCCAGGCGCTGAAGGTGAAGGCGCCGCCGGCGTTGTGCTGCAACGACGGGCTGGCCGGCAGCAGCAGCGGCTGGCCGCTGAACTGCAGGGCCCGGCCGATGACCCCGTCGATGGCCGCGCCGGTGGCGTTCTGTGCAGTGTTGCCGTAGGCGGTGGTGTCCTTGGCCGGCGTGCCGTTGCTGCCGTCGAAGTGATAGATCGCGGTGTAGCCGGGGTCAAAGGTCACTTGACCATTGCTGGTGCCCGGGGCCTTCTGGTTGCCGTAGTACATCCAGATGTCCTGGCGCTGGCCGCCTTCGACCTTGGGCACATCGACCCAGATCAGCGCCATGCCCATCAGCGGGTCGAAGCTTTCGATCTGGTGGTTGAGCACGGTCTTGTCATCGGCGGCGACAAAGCGCAGGTCGGCGCCGTCGTCCTTGACCCCGTCAAAGGTGAAGTTGCCGGTGTGCAGGCGCACCAGCAGCGCGGTGCGGCCCAGGGCTTCGTTGATCGCCGCGCCTTGCGGGGTGGTGTCCACCGAGATCTGCTTGCGGTAATGCCAGTCGTCCTGCCACCAGGCATGGGCCGTGGCCGGGAGCACGAAGCCCAGGCAGATCAACAGGCTCAGGAATAAGCGTTGCATGTGAAGGGTTCTCCGAAAAAAGGCGTCAGAACGTCGCCTGCACACTGAAGTGCACGCGCGGGTCGTATTTCTGGGTATTGGGTCCGTCCAGCAGCGGGTAACCCCAGTCCAGGCTGCCGGACAGCCACTTGCTCAAGCTGGCGCGGGTACCCAGGCCAACGCTGGCCAGGCTGTACTGGTCTTCCTGCTCCACCATCGGTTCGTGCAGGCGCATGCGCGCACCTTCGGCAAAAGCGTAGAAACGCCACTCCTGCACATAACTGCCGAGAAACTTGGCCAGGGACGGCGTGCGCAACTCCTGGGACAGCAGGTAACCCTCATCGCCCGTGCGCTCGGCGGCCAGGTAGCCGCGTACCGAGGTAGCGCCACCGGCGGAATACTGCTCGTTGGACACCAGCGGCCCCGAAGCCAGCTGGAACGCCCCCTTGGACGCCGACTGCCAGGCGTTGGCGAAGGTGTAGGTGAAATTCAGGTCGCCCTTGAGCACCGAGAAACTGGCATTGGCCTCGTCGCGCTTGTACTGGAACTCCTTGGCGTCGCTGCCGTAGCCGAAGAAGCGCCGGGTGCCGACGATCAGGTTCAGGCCCAGGCCCAACTGAGCTTTCTCGCTGTAGCGGTAGCCGTTGTAGCCAAAGGTCAGCGGCGCGTACTTCAGCGGGATCTGGTCGCTGCTGCGGCCAAAGCGCATCTCTTCGTCGAAGTCCTTGAAGTCCACCCCCACCGACAGCGAGTTGGCCCAGTTGCCGGCCGCAGGCAAGGTGTAGATCGCCGACACCCCGTAGGAATGACCCTTGCCCAGCACGTTGCTGCCGCCGATGGTGGCGATGTTGCTGTCGGACTGGTAGCCGGAGAACTGCAGAGCCCAGCGATCGCTCAGGGGCGCGGTGTAGGAACCGGACCAGACCTTGGCGTTGTCGGTGTCCTGGGGCGCGGTGAAATAGGTCAGGGAAATGCTGTGGCCCAACTGCCAAAGGTTGTCGTAACCCACCGTCGCCACTGTGCGCAGCTTCTCGGTGTCGGCGCTGTAGTCGTTGTTCAAGCCGATGCTGGCGTGCCAGGGACTTTGGTCCTCCACCTGCAGATCCACATCCATGGTTCCCGGCCGCTGGCCCTCGCGCACCAGCGGCATCACCTGGCGCCCGGCACTGCGATTGAGCCCGGACAACTGGTTCTGCACCGTGGCGAAATCCGGCACCTGGCCTTCTTTCAGCGCCGGTACCTGGTCGCGGATCTCCACAGGCGAATAATGTTTGGCACCCACCACCCGCACCCGGCCGACCTTGGTTTCACTGACCTGCAAATAGACGATGCCGTCCTCGACCTTCTGTTCCGGCAACTCGACGAACACCGACTGATAGCCGCGGGCCTGATAGACCTTCTGCAGCGCATCACGCGCGCCCTCGATATCCCCCAAGGCCTTCTGCGGCCCCAGGAACGGATACACCGCCTCCTCGATGGCCCGCGCATCGAGCACGGTATTGCCGCGCACAAAATACTCATTGACGTCCACCAACCGCGCCGGCGCCGCCGCCTGAGTAGCCTCGGCCGCCACCGGTGCGCCCTCTTCGGCCTGCACCGCCGGCACCAGCGCCAACAGGGTCAACCAGCCGCACAACGGCCACCAACGCCCGCTACTGCCCGGCCATCCTGAATTCAACAGATGCTCCACACCGCCCCCTAGATGACTGAAGATTGGCGCCCACGCGCCCTGGACCGTCGCCGACTTCACGGCGTTTGGCCGACTCAATGACTGGCTGTCGAGGTGGTTTCGTGGCGGGCCAGCCAGGTGTGCAGAAGCGCGAAGTTCAGCGAGAACTCCGGCATTTGCAGCAAGGCGCCGCAGAACACTTCACCGATGATTTTCTGGATCAACTGCACCGCCCGCGGATTGTTCAACAGCGTGGCGATCTCGCGACTGAGGACATTGAAACTCCAGACCTTCTGATTCAGGTCCAGGCCGACGAACCAGCGGAACAGCAGGTTGTAGCTGAGCTGCTCATACAACTGCTGCTCGCTGGGCACCGAATACAGCAACTGCAGCAACAGAATGTGCATCACCGTGCGTGGTGCAATCAGCATCCCCGGCTCGGCGTTGAGGGCCAGGAACAGTTGCCGATGCTGATCCAGCAGGTCCTCGATCTGCGGGCGCAGCAGCACCAGCGAATGGCCTGGCGGGATATAACTCGCCACCTCCTTGGACGCGCCCTGCCAGTCATCCTGGGAGACAATCCAGACCCACGGCGCGCCATAGCGATAGACCGACACCGGCTTCTTGCGCGCGGCCTCGACAATCTTCGACAGCCGTTGATCCAGCTCCTGCATGCCCACTTTCGAGTAGCGTTCCATAGTCCCCATAGCCTCACTCCCGGCGTCCCGCCTCGGCTTAAAAAAGTGGCCTTGCGGCCCCCTCAAGCGCGTTACATACCCAAGACTTGCGTGGCCATGTGCTACCGAACTTTTGTCATAAAAGCTTCATTCACAAAGGCCAATGGAAGGACAAACCACGACCTGCAGAAACCTTGTAGGAGCCGGCTTGCCGGCGAAGACCTGCGCCAGGGCAGCGCTGAACTGTGTTTATTCCGCGCACGACCAGACCGTCCTCTTCGCCGGCAAGCCGGCTCCTACGGGAGGAGAAACTGATTGCTTTAACAAGACAGAAAAAAGCGCCGCCCGGACGGGCGCGCCGCTTGCCGCGGCTCTGGCTCTGGCTTTTGCTCTTGATCTTGATCTTCAAGCCCCTTCCCAGCAGGCCGAGCGCAGGCGTTGCGTAGGGGGCAGCTCGGCAAGGATGCCGAGCTAGCCGCCCCAGGCCATGGATGGCCTGTGGCGGCGTGCCCCCGGAGCGGCGCCGGAGTGAGGGAACCCCGAGCCCTAGCGAGGGGCCCATGGAGGGGCAAGCGTTTTTGGTTCCTTTTTAGGCGTTTGTAAAAAGGGACTCGCCGTAAGGGCGAAACCCTAAGTGGTCGTTACCGCAGCAACGGATATGTACCCCCCCCAAAAAAACTGGCCGGCTCTCAGGCCGCCAAGTCCCCCTCCGCAATCCTACAAAACTTACAGACGCGTCTGACTTGTCCCCCCAAGACCCAACGCCCATAGTCCCCACTCGCCCAAACGGCGACCGGGTTTGGCGACTTGGCTACTCACCCACAGGCAGTCCCGCTTGCAACTATTGCCGCTGAACCCTTATGTTCACGGCGATCTTTCATGGCGGCTATACGCGGGAGATCCTCGGATCTGCCGATTATTGTGGGATGAGTCGGCTCGCCAACCCGCGTATAGCTGCCACCTACTCGACTGGCGACGACAGGACAGCTCCCTTACCCACAAGCGGAGGTTTCCATAACTCAGCAATACATCCCCATCACCGACATCGACTGCCTGATTCCCAGCCTCTTTATCGACAAGAACGCCCCCTCGACGTGCTGCATGCCAACGGTGCCGCACGTTTACTGGCCGTGACTCAACTGCTGGAAAGCCTCTCCCGCGCAGAGCTGAAGAGTGCTGACGATACCGATCTGCAACATATCCCCAACGCAGCGGCGATTCTGTTGCGTGACAGTTGCGACCTGTTGGGGGTTATGGGCTGGCGGCTTCAAGCCTGACTCCTGGGCGCTCCGCGCTGCTTGGTGGCGCGGAGCATTTCTTATGGGGTCGGGGGATATGTTTTTTGGGGGCGAGAGGTCTTTTAAAATTGACTGCAATCGACCCAATACAGCCCTTCTTATTTATTGTGTCTGTAACTGTCGGCTCTCCACAGACCCGGCGCATCGGGCCTGCATTGAACTACTTAGGCTTCAATTGCTGCCGGGACTGTTTCATTCGAAAGGTCAGGTCAGGACTTAGGATGCGGCTGAGCGATTTTTTCCCTGCGTACACGGATTAAAAATCTGATGAATACTCTCGCTGGTTCCTACATAAATTTTGGTACCTGGTACCGCCACAGCCGAGTAATTTTTACGATCGGTGACCTGAATGAAATTTCCTTGCGCAGCTGTGAAACTCTCAGTGTTTGGCGGCACTAGCACGCTCAGGAACTGGGCTTTCTTGTCGAGGGCCAAGGCACCTCCCACGGTAATTGGCGCCAGCATGGCGGCCCAACGTTCACTGAATAGGTAGAAGGTATCAGCTGCGGTTCTGCCACTTTGCAGGTGGGCACACTGCACATCGCTGGCGTTGATTACTTCAGCCTGCTGGTAGATGCCGCCCTTATAGAAGGCCAGCACTAGCTTGCTCTTGGTCAGCACACCCAGGCCTTGTTTGGGTCTGCACACTTGCAAATCACCATAGGGAAACAAGCACCAGTTGGTTTCGGTGATAGTGACGATTTCGTCTGCGCTGAGCTTCAGATCGCGCTCAATACTGGCGCGGGCTTCCGGGGTTTGGTAGGGGATGGCGCATGCGCTCAATAGAGTTGCGAGGGTCAGGGCGAGTAGCGGGGTTCTCATTAAGCGTCCTTTGCTGTTGGAAGGTATATGTAAATACGGCCAAAAGGAGTCACTCATGGCATCTACTAAACTGGGGCGATTCATGTATCAATCAAAGGACGCCAAGGTTAGATATTGATTTATCTCAGTAGAGCTTGACAATCCGGGAGGGTTAGCAGCTGGGATGGAAGTCAAAATCCATATACCCATAATTCATTAAATACATATTCAGGATCAAGGATGTCGCTGAGACTTTCAAAGTCGTCAAGCTCTTCAGGAAGAGATAGCCCAACTCCGCGAAGCTGGTCTACTTGAACAAAACCTGACCACGCCATTTGTGTTTTTGAGTTGGCTAGCACCTCTGAAACGGTGATTCCAGGCCATAATTTATCCATGTACTTCCCTTGGAATTTTTCATTGCATGATACTGCCGAAATTATACCTTCGCTGTCATGGTATGCGGTTATTAATCCATTATTTATGATTAATGCATTCGGTGTTTTTTCAAGAAGGTATTCGCTCTTTAATATTGTTTTGGCTATGTTCTCTATCTGCTCGCCAATCGATACTCCCCCAATGGATACTCCGGGGATGATGATGTTGTTTATTTTCATGGTTGCCCTCTATTTTGGCGAGTTAGCCAGGACTTCATTAATAAATACAGGGCTATCTACTATTTTCTCGTATCTTACAAAACCCTCAGGGCTTATGCGGCCTTGTACTTCATTGTTTCCATACACCTTCCAACTGCATGCCATAGGCGTGGTGGAAGCCGGCGCCGCCACCAAGACCTTCTACCTCTCGAACTACTTCCCTGCGGATCATCACCTGGTGATTGAATTCACCTCGGGCCTGATTCTGCGTTTGCAGGCGCAGGATACGCAGTGCGCCTTGTTCTTCTAATGCACCAAGAGGAAATTATGACAGTCCCAGTGGAACGGCCCCTGCCCCTTTCCCTACCATCCAACTCGCAATATGCACGACTTCCAAGTCGCCATGAGCGCAGCAACGGATATGTCCCAGAAAACTGACCAGTTCTCAAACCGCCAAGCCCCATAACGCAATCCTACAAAACTTGCAGACGTGTCTGACTTGTCCCCTCCGGGACCCAACGCCCATAGTCTCTCTCGGTTCGCCAACCCGCGTTTCAAGCGCCTCTCGCGCACCGGAAAATGCTGACAACACCAACCAGCAGCACATCGCCAAGGTCGCAGAAATCCCTCTGCGCGACAGTCGTAACCTGCTGGGGAATAGCCCCCGCAAGGTGGAACCATTAAATCCCAGGCTGCCGACAAACCGTAGTTGTCAAAAAACACAACCAGAGTAGCATTGGCTCAATGACAGGGAAGCCTATGGACATTCTCACGCCATCACGTTTTGCCGACGCTGCGATTTTGTACCCGAACGACAAGGCCGGGCTTGATCGTTGCCTGCGGATTTTGAGGATGGCACGCCCGAATGGATTCGCGGACCTGCAAAAGCTTTTCGGTGCGCAAGGGATCGACTTGTTCAAACCCAGAGCCGCAGCGAATTGGGTCGTGATCGACGTAGGCGGCAACAATCTCAGGGTGATCGGCGGAGTCAACTACGCCCGGCAGAAGTTCTACGTCAAACACATCTACACCCATGCCGACTACGACCTTGCCAACGCCTGGTATGCACGAAACAAAGGGGTAAAACGATGAGCACAGCCCGGAACCAACTTCAAACCGTGATCGCAACGCTAGGCGAGCTGCACGCGGTACTGGAGCGCTTGCGCGGTGAGTTTGTGCACGGCATCAAGACCCCTGCCGACTATGAGCGTGCGACCGACCTGCTTGATGAGCTCACTGACGGGCGCGAACTGAGCAAGGTCGAAGAAAAAATTCTTGCCGAACTCGAGGATGAAATTCTGGCCTACCAGCGCCACTCCGAGCAGTTTCGCGAATCGAACGCTGCTTTTGAGGCGACCTACACCCCTGTCCAGTTGATCAGGGATCTGATGGAGACGCTCGGGCTCACAGGCTCTGACTTCCCTGAAATTGGCGATAAAACAGCAGTGTCCAAGGTGCTCAGTGGGAGTCGGCCCATCAGTCACAAGATGGCATACGCGCTGGCGGAGCGGTTTTCGATGGAGCCCAGTGCTTTCGTGTCGCCAGCCTCAGAAAAGGCAGCAACTCTCGAAACCGTTTGGCCCAAGGCCAAAAAAACGCCAGCTCAGTACCGCGTTCGCAATATCTCCTGGAACGTGCTCCCAGAGAAAGGTGCCGACGCTGGTGAATCCAAACTGGTAGCTTCCAAGCGCCGCAGCCCCTTGGGTAAAGCTCCGGCCAAGGGATAGGCATGTCCATCCTGCCTTTCTGACCATCCGCTTGATCAAAGACGCTGGCTATCTAATTGCAGCGCATTAGCGTCGGTACAACTGCTCAGCACCAGCTGGATCATCAACCTTGGGTTCCGTACCCAAGCCGAACGCCTCTTGAGCAAATGTCTCTAGCCTTGCCGCCGCTTTCGATAGTGCGGTATCGCACTACCCCAACTGCAAAAAGAACCGGCCAATCCCCGCGCCGGTTCTCTGTGAAAAGTCCTCATCCAGAAACAGATAACCCATGCCGTCCGAAAGTATGCCCTTGTGACGCGCAAGCGCCAGATCCAGGTCGCCCCCATAAATAGCGACCCGCCTGCGTCCTGACGCAGATGCAACAGGCGACTGCAACCAAGCGTCCACGCCATCCAGCTTGGAGGCCAGGTTCTCATCATCGTCCGCGTCGCAGTTCAGCCCCAGCCGCACCGCACCGCGATCTGAAATCTGCTGGGCAGCCTCATTCCGCTCGCTACTGGCTCGAACATAGCCAACGACAACCGCTTGCGAACTACCGCTAATGGCCCGCAGCTTTCGATAGTGGCCGACCTCGCCCGGCAGGTAAGGCACAAACACCGAGACCCAATAGTCCCTGTCGATCAAGGCCGCTGAAAACCAGTGCCCAGGAAAGGCCAGTAAGTGTGTCAGCGGCGCGCCGTCCGGTGCACAGGGCCAAGCCAGATCGTCGGGCAGACAGGCCCCACCACCGGCATAGGCGTCCTCTTTTGCAGGTGCTTCACAGGTAAAAATCAGCTCGTTGAACATCCGTCTCTTTCCACTCAGTCACAGGTTGTGCCGCAGTCGTTGAGCGTCTCTGGCAACTACGTGCGTCAAGACTTCAATCCATAGAGCGCTCGTCGACAATCCACCATCAGCTCCTCCAGAAAGGGTCGCAACTGCTGCTCCTCCATCAACCCCAACAACTGCCTGGCAGCCTCCCGCAGCGACTGCCACTGCCCATGCCCGAAGATCTCCCGGTCGCCACAATGAAAGGCCGCCTCGGACAAGCCATTACATAGGTCCCAGAGGTTTTGTACCCCAGCCCGGACTTCACCCGGCAAGGCACTCGCACACGTTGCCAGCAGCGCCTGCAACGGCAACATCGCCATGGACCAGGCCTCACAGGCGGCGCAATCAGGAATGCTGGCCTGCTGAGCCCCCGCATCCAGTGCCAGGAACCCAAGGGCATCGATGGCCTCTCCCACCGCCAGCACCCGCTTGTACTCATCCTGCCCGTACCATTCCCAGACAGTGGTGGAGAACCCCATTTTCAAGCTCCAAATCCAGATACTTCAAACCTGAGTAACGCATCAAATAGTTGGAAGCGCCTCCACTAAAAGATAGAGTCAGGCCACATTGAAAAACTGATCAATCAAGGCGCACCTGATGCAATTTCTTTTTGCAGTTGAAGACGTCTTCAGCATAACGGGTCAAGGTTGCGTGCTCGTTCCCGGTGTTCCACATGATTTTGCGCACGAACTAAAAAGCGGAGCGCCTTTGCTTATCTGCACACCACAAGGCGAGCATATTCACACACATATTGAATATTTTGTGTCAGTCAGGAGCACACGTACCCTGAACCATATCCCCTTCTCTCTACCCGCCATGATCAACAAGGAACACATTCCCACAGGCTCCCAGGTCTACCTTCAGGATGATGTAAAAAAATAGAGCAACTTGTTCGCGCATCACATCGAACACACTACAGTCCCTTCCTGGCTTCGCTGACGATTGAAAATCATGGATGACACTCACTTCACCCCCGAACAACTGGCCAATAGAACCGGCACTGCCGAGGCAGACAAACAGGCGCGCAAATGGCTGCTAAGCCTGCCCACTCCCGAGCGAATCGATTTCCTCAAGCGCCTATGGCCCCTTAACTTCCGGTACACGCTGGTACTGCTCCAGGCCGCGCAGCTACCCCGGCAGGACAACGAGCAACTGTTCAGGCATTGGCTGCACACCGGGCACCACAACGCGGTGCAGGAACTGATCAAGCGCGTTCAACCGCTGCTGGGGGATACCCGGTTCTGGCGCATTGCATCGCAGGAAACCCTGACCGCACCGATGCGGGACTTTCTGAACTACCATGGCCGCGGGCGCCTGGAGCAAGTTGAGGAGAGTGAGTCCTTGAACGTGTTACAGCAAACAGGCTCCCCGCCCCTTTGACCACGACGCCCATCCCCATGAACCCACGCCTCGCCCAGCTTGTATGCGACTACCAGGCCAGCGTCCGCTGCGCCGTCGAGTTGATGCAGCAATGCGCCATCCCCCTTCCTGCCAGCAACAGCGACTGGGCGGGGCTCGATATTCCAGAGCAAGGGCAGCTGACTGGCGGCATTCGTTACTTCAAGCACGGCTATGGCTGCGCCGTTCACCTGCCAACGGCAACGGTGAGCTTCGACTTTGGCGAGCAGGGAGAGATCGACGGCGTCACCCTGTCCAGGCTCGCCGGCTTTGCCAAGAACCGGCTCGCGCAGTACGGTTTTACCGATGAGGATGAACTCAAGCAGTGCTTTGAGCATGAAGTGGCAGCCGGGGCTTTGGTGTATTCGGGCTACATCCTTTACTACGTCGTGGCGGCTGAGTCCCGGCCACGCAACCGAGTCGATGGCCACACACCTTCAGCCTGAAGCGCATACCGACCTAGCGCTCCACGCACTGTCGGTTCAGGCGTGGGGCGCCGGCCGTTGGGCGATCACCTCAAAGCGGTGCCAATGCTTGGTGCCACGCAGGCTGGGCCCATCGCACTCATGCGACTCGAAGCGGATCAGATCGAGCCCCTGCAACAAACCACGGGCCTGTGACTCGGAATGAAAGGTTCTCGACGGGTCGCCCGCCCAATCATCCCGGTTGCCGAACAGTTGCCCAACGAAGAGGCCTCCCGGCAGCAGAGCAGCCCTGACCTGGGCCCAGAATTTCTCGAAATGCTGCGGATGACAAAAGGGTATCGACATGCCCGCGTGAATCAGCGAGGCGGCCGGCAATATCGCGAGGCTTTCAAACTGTTGCGCGCGGGTTTCCAAGCAGACGCCCGGGAAGTCCGCGCGGATGGCGCTGACCATTTCAATTGCCGCGAGCTCCTGGTCAATCGCCAGCACATCCCAGCCCGCCGCCAGTAGGGCGCGGGTTTCATTGCCGCTGCCACAGCCCAGATCAATGGCCTGCCGCCAGTTCGCCTGAGGGCTCAGCCTATCGAGCGCTGCACCTAGAAGCGATGATATCGGCCGCTCTCTGTGGTGCGCGTAGTAAGCTCCCCAACCTGATGGCCGGCCTGGATCTCGCGATTGCATTCCTTGAACCTTCGTTGATGACCATGGACTCATTGAACGCCACGGATACTGACAGAGCTCTGATACGGTTTCATGGATCAGAGCCCCCTATTTGATCACCCGCGAACCCCGGAACAGCAGCATGAAATTCACCTCAGCCGGCCAACTCATCGACCCACGAACCGTCGGCTATCGCAGCCTGGGCTTCGGCGAGGCGCTGTCGATCCCTGCAACGCCCTATGAGCTGTGCGTCAACCACAGCGACCTGCCACCACGCTTTGTGGAGTGCGCAGAAGCTTTCATTGCCGAATGCAAAACCGACGATATCGCCCAAGGCTATGTCGACATTCCGGAGCTCGCAGCGCTGGGCTACCCCAGTTTCAGCACGCTCTTGCAAGACCATTGCGACCTCGCGGCGTGCTTGGTCCAGGACTACCTGTATTTCGAGCTGTTCTTTTCGCTGTTCCCAAATTCAAGCGTTCTTAAAGTGGTGATAAACAACATCACCAGCGTCTGCTCAAAAGAGGCGTCCATCAGGATCACTGGCGAGACATTCGCCGCCAGGAACATCTGCCCATAAGGGGCATTTAGCTGCAACACAGGCAACCACTGATCAGCGGTTGATCGGGGTCGTTTTCAAGAAAGGCGACCCTGACCTCCACGCCGGGTCGCAGTGGCGCCAGTTCACAACGCCAATTGGCCACGCCCTCCAGCCAGCAGCTGCTCTTGTCGTCAAACCGACCTTCGCGATCCCAGGGAAACTTGACCTTGACCCTTTTGAGGCGTCGATCACACGGGCTCGCCTGGTCTTCCAGCGCGATGACCAGCGCCGTCTGGTTACCTGGCGCCCGAGGCTTCTGGTGAACCAAAGGCGGGAGATCGCAGGGGTCCAGCGCAAGCGATGGGAAACGGTTGCGATAAGCCGCCCGGTCATCGCCAAAGACCAGTACATGGCCTTGAGCGCTGTGCTGGAAGTGAAAGTGAATCCCCTCCTCTTCGCACAAGCGCTGAACAAAGTGCAAATCGGTTTCATCGTACTGGGTGCAGTAGTCGCGCGCAGGGTAGGTCGAGCCCAGCTCAAATCGGTAGGCGTCGCCCAGAATCCCATGTTCTTCAAGGATCAAGGCGACGATTTTCGGCACCGAGAACTGCTGGTAGATTCTCTGATTGATGCGGTGGCGCAGGTAGGACAGATGCGGAACCAGGGCCAGATTGTAGTGCGTCAAACCCTGAGCGTTACTGCCTCGGGCAATGTGATAGATGCGCCCATGAATGCCATTGCCCTGTGCATCCAAAGCCAGGAATGCCTGCGCATCGAAGAGGCGTTGCAGATCCAGGTCCGGCCGTTGCCCAACAAGCTCCACGTTGAAGAAGTAAGGCTTGCTGATCGACTCTTCCCCGCTGAATGCGAGCACTTGAAAGTCATGTTCGAAACCGTCGATGGTCAAACTGAAGTGGGTCTGATTGGCTGGGCTTAACATCCACTGTTCTCTTCTTGCATAACCTGTTGAACGGACGCTGTCGCATACCGCCTTGCGGAAAAGATCATCTTCCGCAAAGCGAGTACATTTCACCGAGTGTTTTAAACAATGAGTTAACACGCACTAAAAAGCGCATGAAACAGCAAGCGAAGAGTCAAGCCAGATCAGATACTGCTCTTCACCTTAGTCCAGACCCGCGTGCGAATCCTTTCCAGCTTCAATGGCAGCGGCTCAAGCGGAACCAAGGTCGCGACAGTTTCCTTGTCTGGGTAGATCCAAGGGTTTTCGCGCAACTTCTGCTCAACAAACTCAGTGGCATCTTTATTAGCATTAGGATACAGCGTGTGATTTGAGGTTTTGGCAATAACCTCCGGCCGCAACATGTAGTTGATAAACGCCATACCTTCCTTGGGGTGGGGGGCGTCTTTTAGCAGAACCAGATTCTCCGACCAGACCAGCGCACCTTCGCGAGGAAGGCTGTAGGTAATCTTGCGTCCCGTGTTGGACTTTTCGTTGATGGACTGCGCAGCGAGGGCACCATTGGCCCAGCCCACAACGGCACAGATATTGCCATCCGCCAAGTCAGCGTCGATTCTGGACGAGTCGAAATAAAGGATGTAAGGACGAATCTTCAACAGCAGCGCTTGAGCTTTCTGGTAATCATCCGGGTTCTTGCTATTGCTAGGGAGCCCAAGATAATTCAAGGCAATCGAAATGATCTCGCTGGGCGAGTCGAGCATTGCCACACCACAGGACTGCAGCTTGCTGATGTTCTCTTCTTTGAAGATCAAGTCCCAGCTATTGACCGGAGCGTTATCACCCAATGCCGCTTTGACTTTGTCAACGTCATAGCCAATCCCGGTAGTGCCCCATAAATAGGGCACAGCGTAGCGATTACCAGGATCGTTGACCGCGAGCTGGGACAAGATATCAGGATCGATGTGTGAAAAATTGCTCAGCTGATCAGGATCCAACGGCTGAAGCACGCCCGCCTGAATCAGGCTTGGCAACACATTGGAGGTCGCCACAACCACGTCATACCCCGTGCGCCCAGCCATTACCTTGCTCTGCATGATTTCGGCGCTGTCGAAGGCATCCATATGAATTCTGGTGCCGGTTTCCTTTTCGAACTCCTTTGGGGTCTGCGGTGCGATAAGCCCGAACCAGTTATACAGGTACATCCCAGGCTCTACCGCCGCCGCTGATGTGCTTATTCCGGCACAGAGAAACGCGACCGAAAAAATGGTTCGCAAATGAGACTTTCTCATGCAACATCCTTGTCAAGACGACACGCCCTCATGGCCATCGTAAACCCTGACAGCGAATATACCGGGCATTACCCAATAGTAAATACCTACGATTACTTACCTCTGACCTACGAATCCCTAACCCTAAAGGGGTAGAAAATGCCACTCGACCTTCATAGCCTGGCTTGGCACCGATCGATTGGGAAGCTGATCATGCAGTTGAACCGTCCAGAATTCTGGAGTTCACTTATTCGCACACTAAATGAATATGTACAGATCGATAACTGGGTTGTATTAATCTTTAGCAACCAACACGTACAAGTTGTCAGCCTTCCCGAAATAGCAGATGCCGAAGAGGTAGATGCGTTCATTCATCTCTATGTGAAGGGTCTTTATCTACTCGACCCATTTTATATAGCCAATCGAGAAAACCCACAGAGCGGCTTCTTTCACCTGCTTGATATTGCGCCTGAGTACTTTCTTGAAACCGAGTATTATCATAAATACTTTGCACAATATATTTCGGCCGACGAGGTGCAGTATAACGTTCAACTCGACGCCAATAGAACCTTGTGCGTCTCCATTGGCAGCAACGCCCACTTCAATCAAGAACAAATTACAATGCTTGATATTATCAAGCCATGGGTCACTGCATTAATGCATCAGCGCATGAGTTTTGAGATTGACGTAGAGAAAAGTCTCGCCGAACCATCGCTATGCCCAGAAACGATTAGCCAGTTCGGCACACAAATAACAACGCGCGAAAGTGACGTACTCAGATTGTTGCTTAGTGGCTTCTCCAACAAGGAGATAGCAGGAAAACTTTCCCTCTCGGCAGAAACGATAAAAGTTCATCGCCGCAATATTTACGCAAAATTGAACATCAAGTCGCAGTCCGAATTATTTGCCCGATTTTTCATGCCAAAACGGGATGTTTTCTCTCCAAGTTGAAATGCACGCTTTCGTCTGGAGATAACCTCCAAGAGGGTTTAGACACAACAAACTAAACTTGCCACTCCTGCTGCCTACACAGCCTTGAAGTCATGCCCTGAACCGGACGCCCGCCCCTGATTGGCGCAGAGCGGCAACCAATGCTCGTCAAGCTTGTACAGGCTCATCCTTTCTCCAGCCAAGCCGAATTAGCGGATGCATTCCACGCTGAAACGGGTATCACCGCTCATCACCACACATTTGCAGAAGCCTGAAGCTGGCGGGGATTACACGTATAAAACAACGCGCCACGGGCAGCGTTATGCCCCCCGAACCTCGCAACTCCCATGGCTACAACGCAACCCACCGACGCCAGTTGCCGGAGCAACGATACCCCAGCTGCTTGACTGATACTGAACGGGGGTGCTCATGGCGCATGCTGCCGCTCGAGTTTCCTCATTGGGGCCTGCGCATGGGTGTGGTTGGCCGAGGCACGTACACTCACACGTCGACTGACGGCTTGATTTTGTCTACACCCTCTTAGCGTGACCGTTTTTTTTCAACAGGGTCGGCCAGAAGCAGCCATTGCACTTCTACAAAAGCAGCAGTGATTCATTGACTACTCAGGCCCTATCTGTGAGTGTTTTACCCACCGGTCAGTAACAGGCCCAGCTAGAGGCCATGGAATGTTAGGCAGAAGATTATGAGCAGCTGGACGCCAGTAACAGCAGATATGAAGTGCTTTCCAACAAGCATGTTTCCAGAGGGCTACCTACCATGGCCCTCATGCAAACCGGCCTTTGAACCGCCTTTACAAGCACTGCGATTATTTGACACGCACGTTCGTCGTTGCTTGTAAAAGGTTGCGTCGATGCCACTGAATCTTAACTCCCTGCAAAAACGCCAGCATCGCTATTGGGTCGTGTTAGTTTCCGGTCTTCTACCCATCCTGCTGGGCAGCGTGATTTTGTATATGCAGGCCGAGCTGACGCTTGAGAAAATTACCGACAAGACGACGCAAGAGGCCGTGCGTGAGCTGGACCTCATGCTGGATAACGCCGCCCATGTCGCCCACCAGATCCTGCCGCTGGCAGGTCATGCATGCGATGCCCCCACCCGGCTGATATTGCGCGAACTGGTAACTCGCCAGCCCTTCGTGCGCTCGAGCAATCTGGTATGGCGCAACAGCAACTACTGCAGCTCGCTGTTTGGCAGCGATCGCGTGGTAGAACTCAATCCCTCCAATTACGTTGATGGCCAACTGTGGTTACTCAACAGCAAACAGGCGACAACTGACAGATCGGTGTTGATCTATCGGGTCAGCCTCGGCGAGCAGAGTGCACTGACCAGAGTCAACGGCTACCACCTGACCAATGCGTTGCGCCTGATAAGCCGCGATAGACCCCTGATACTGCAGGTAGGGCGTAACTGGCTGTCGGTAGACGGCCAAGTCCAGCAAACCGCTGTACCGGCGCCGGCCGTCGCCCCCAATCGTCGGGCGTCCACCCGCTACCCCTATAGCATCCAGGCCAGCATGCCCGAGGGCGAAGTATGGCGTTACATGATCTCGCACTACCCCGCTCTGTTCTGCCTGCTGGTATTTTTCGGCTTACTGGCAGCCGGCATCGGGCACCGGTTGCAAAAGCGTTCATCAGCGCCGACTCACGAGTTGCAGCGGGCCCTCGAGGCCAACGAGTTCATCCCTTACTTGCAACCGGTGGTGCGCAGCGACAACGCTGAGTGGGCTGGCGCCGAGGTGCTCATGCGCTGGCAGCATCCAAAGGAAGGCCTGGTGCGCCCGGACTTGTTCATTCCCCTGGCGGAGGACTGTGGGCTGATTGTGCTTATGACCCGCTCGCTACTGCGCCAGACCGCTTCGCTGCTGGCTTCTCACACTCGGTTGCTCAAACCGGGGTTTCATATCGCAGTGAACATCACGGCGCGCCATTGCCAGGACATGGATTTGCTACAGGACTGCCGAGAGTTCCTCGGGGCCTTTCCCCCGGGGCATGTAACGCTGGTGCTGGAGCTGACTGAACGCGAGCTGATCGAGCCCACCGAGGTGACCCACAAGCTGTTCCAGGAACTGCATGAACTGGGTGTGATGATCGCCATTGACGACTTCGGCACCGGTCACTCCAGCCTCAGCTACTTGCGTAACCTCAACGTTGACTACTTGAAGATCGATAAAAGCTTCGTGGCGATGATCGGTGTCGATGCCCTGTCCCGGCACATACTCGACAGCATCATCGAACTATCGGCCAAGCTGGATTTGCGCGTGGTTGCCGAAGGCGTCGAAACCAAACAGCAACGAGACTATTTGGCCGAACATGGCGTGGAGTTTCTTCAGGGCTATTTGTTTGGACGCCCGGTGTCAGGGGATGCTTTCGTTAGCATTTTACGTGGAGATGAGCGTGATAGAGCTGCTTCCAAATAACTGCCATCGGCTTCGGAAAGTCTCGGATTATTCACCGCGATTTAGCCACGTGCTTTCGCAAGCCCCCCGTCCTCAATGCTTGGTCGGGTTACCCGTGAATTCAGCCAAGACCATTTTGCTGACTGAAGCCAGAACATCCCGACGCGCCTGCGCCTTTTGCTCCCGCTGGGTAAAATAAATGGCCAGCACCAGCGGCTGCCCTGTAGGTGGCCAGATTATTGCCAGGTCATTGGTGGTTCCGTATTCACCTGCGCCGGTCTTGTCGCCGACTGGCCACCCCCCTGGAACCCCAGCCCGGATACTTTGTGCGCCGGTCTTGCTGTCTTTCAACCAGCTGACCAACAACTGCTGCTGCTCTTTCGGCAGCCCATCTGCGACGGTCAACTTCAGCAGGTTCCGAGCCATCGAGAGTGGTGTCGATGTATCACGCTCATCACCAGGAATCGCAGAATTCAACTCCGGCTCCCATCGATCAAGGCGTGTTTTGTCGTCGCCCAGCGACATGGCCAGTTGGGTCACGCTCGCGGGGCCACCCAGCTCCTTCAGCAGCAGATTGGCCGCTGAGTTATCACTCCACTCAACCGCTGCCTTGCACAGCTCGCTGACCGTCATGCCCTCCTCCAGGTGCTGTTCGGTAACCGGGGAGTAGACGACTAAAGATGCTTTATCGTAAGTGACTCGCTTGCTCAAGAGACCTGGCTGCCCGACGCTTTTTTGCAACACTGCGCCAGCCAGCAGTGCCTTGAAAGTACTGGCCATGGCGAAGCGCTCATCCCCTCGATAGGTCAGCATTCTTTGGCTGCCCGACTCGATCAGCGCCATGCCAATACGGCCATTGGCACGCTTTTCCAGTGCAGAGAGTTTTTGCTCCAATGACTCGGATCCGGCAAATGCTGAATGGCAGGCAAATAGCGAAGACAGGGGTAAGACAAGGGTCAGGATTAGCTTTCGAGCGGAAAGCGACAAACGCTTCATCAGTGATTTCCAAATGGGTATTGATAGGTCAGCAGTACGTCACTGCAATGAAGAAAAACAGGGTTCAAAACGCGAACTGCAACCGGTGCTCCAGGCCTCAGTACCGGGCCAACTTAAATTAATGGCCTGCAATCAACAAACCACGATTTTTTAGAGCAGCCATTAGAAAAACTTGGATCTGGAGCGCGGCTTGAGTGGGCTTTCCACCCCGCATGCTGAAATTCCCCCAAGTGCCCACCTGCCTCAAGTAACTCGCCCCAAATGAAAAAAGCCCTCCTGGATCTTCTGGCCACTGCAAACCATGGACGAAGTTCACTTCACCGCCGAGCAACTGGCGACTAGAAGCGGTACGACCCAGCGAGACAAACAAGCACGCCAATGGCTTTTGACTTTGGCGAGCATGGAGAAATCAACGGGGCAAACCTGTCGCGACTGGCCGGCATTGCTGGGGTCAGTCTCATGGAGTACGGCTTTGCAGACCAGGATGAGCTTAAGTCGTGCGTTGATGGTGAAGTAGCATTTGGCACCCTGGTGTATTCGGGCTACACCCGCACTTGCTCCAAAGAGAACTCAATGATCATTGCCGGCGAGACCTACCGCTGTAAAAAGCCATAAAGCTCGACAGCACCGAGGGCAACGGAGCAGAAGTCATCCCGGCACGGCTTCGAGCCCCCATCGCCTGAAACCTGCCTGAACACTGGGCTCGCTACAAAAAAGCGACTTCCTGCGTCGCGGCAACCCAGGACCGATCAGCAGCCCTCACCGAAAACCACAACACATCCTGGTCAAAAACCCGGATAATGCCCACCATTTTTTTGCCTCGTCGCACCGGTGCCCCCCATGGAAATCAAGGTCAACTTTCTCGACAACCTTCGACTTGAAGCCAAGTTCGACGACTTCACGGTGGTGGCCGACCAACCCATTCGCTACAAGGGCGACGGCTCGGCTCCCGGTCCGTTCGACTACTTCCTGGCCTCCTCGGCCTTGTGCGCGGCGTACTTCGTCAAGCTGTACTGCCAGACCCGCGATATCCCCACCGACAATATCCGCCTCTCCCAGAACAACATTGTCGATCCGGAAAACCGCTACAACCAAATCTTCAAGATCCAGGTCGAGCTGCCGGCGGATATCTCCGACAAGGATCGCCAGGGCATCCTGCGTTCCATCGACCGTTGCACGGTAAAGAAAGTGGTGCAGGCCGGGCCTGAGTTTGTGATTGAAGAGGTGGAAAACCTCGACGCCGATGCCCAGGCGTTGTTGATGCCTCATTCGACCTCGGCAGCCGGCACCTACATCGCCGGCAAAGACCTGCCGCTGGAGCAGACCATCGCCAATATGTCCGGGATTCTCGCCGGCCTGGGCATGAAGATTGAAATCGCCTCGTGGCGCAATATCGTGCCCAACGTCTGGTCGTTGCATATCCGCGATGCGCATTCGCCGATGTGCTTCACCAACGGCAAGGGCGCGACCAAAGAAGGCGCACTGGCCTCGGCCCTGGGCGAGTTTATCGAGCGCCTCAACTGCAACTTCTTCTACAACGATCAGTTCTGGGGCGAAGAAATCGCCAACGCGGCATTCGTGCACTACCCGGATGAGCGCTGGTTCCAGCCTGGCCGCAAAGATGAGCTGCCGACGGAAATCCTCGACGCCTACTGCCTGAAAATCTACAACCGTGAGGGCGAGCTGCGCGGCTCGCACCTGTTCGACACCAACTCGGGCAATGAAGCGCGCGGTATCGTGTCGCTGCCGTTCGTACGCCAGTCAGACGGCGAGGTGGTGTATTTCCCCTCCAACCTGATCGAAAACCTGTACCTGAGCAACGGCATGAGTGCCGGCAATACCTTGGCCGAAGCCCAGGTGCAGTGCCTGTCGGAGATCTTCGAGCGCGCGGTCAAGCGCGAAATCATCGAAGGCGAATTCGCCCTGCCGGATGTACCGGCCGAAGTGCTGGCCAAGTACCCGGGAATTCTCGCGGGGATTCAGGGCCTGGAGGCCCAGGGCTTCCCGGTGCTGGTCAAGGATGCGTCCCTGGGCGGTGAATTCCCGGTGATGTGCGTGACCTTGATGAACCCACGCACTGGCGGCGTGTTCGCCTCGTTTGGCGCGCACCCAAGCCTGGAAGTGGCGCTGGAACGCAGCCTCACGGAATTGCTCCAAGGCCGCAGTTTCGAAGGCTTGAACGATTTGCCGCAGCCGACTTTTGAAGGCCACGCGGTCACCGAGCCGAACAACTTCGTCGAGCACTTTATCGACTCCAGCGGCGTGGTGTCATGGCGCTTCTTCAGTGCCCAGTCGGACTACGAGTTCGTCGAGTGGGACTTCTCCGGCCAGGGTGAAGACTCCAACGCCCAGGAAGCCGCAACGCTGTTCGGCATTCTCGAAGCCATGGGCAAAGAGTCCTACATGGCAGTGTACGAGCACCTCGGCGCCACCGCCTGCCGCATCCTGGTGCCGGACTACTCGGAAATCTACCCGGTGGACGACCTGATCTGGGACAACACCAACAAGGCGCTGTTTTTCCGAGCCGACATCCTCAACCTGCATCGCCTGGATGAGGCCGAGTTGAAGGCGTTGGTTGAGCGCCTGGTAGAAAGCGAGCTGGATGACTACACCGATATCACCACCCTGATCGGCATCGAATTCGACGACAACACCGCATGGGGCCAGTTGACCATCCTGGAGTTGAAGCTGCTGATCTACCTGGCCCTGCAGCAATACGAAGAAGCCAAGGAACTGGTGGAAATGTTCCTGCAGTACAACGACAACACCGTCGAGCGTGGCTTGTTCTACCAGGCGGTGAACGCGGTGCTGGAGATGGAGCTGGACGAAGATCTGGAGTTGGCGGACTACGAGGCCAACTTCCGGCGGATGTTCGGTAACGAGCGGATGGATGCGGTGATTGGTTCGGTGAACGCCAGCGTGCGCTTCTACGGCCTGACCCCGACCAGCATGCAGCTGGAAGGCCTCGACCGGCACCAGCGGCTGATCGACAGCTACCAGAAGCTGCATGCGGCGCGGGCCAAGGTGGCGGGCTTGTCCAACTAATCGCGCCGACAAAACAGCGCCATCGGTTGATCTTGCTCGGCCAACGAGCAAGCCAGAACTCGCCTCTCGCTGAGGTCAAGCCAGCAGTTCGGTGATCCAGCGAGCCTGCCGGGCGACGTCCTCGACCTTGTCTTCGGGCACTGCCTGCCGCGCCTTGGCGAAGTGGGCCAGGGTCTTGTGCTTCACCCGCAGCAGGCGCTGCCACTTGGCCAGGAACGCCGGGCTGCGGGCCTGCATCTGCAGCGGGCCGAAGTACAGCTCCTCGGCGCTGTAGGTCACCGGGCCGGCGCGCTCGGCGACAATGATTTCATAGTCGAACCGGTTCTCTCGCAGCAGTTCCTCGCAGAGGATGCGGTAGTCATTTTCCATCAGCCATTGGCGCAGCGGCTGCTCGCCACCATTGGGCTGCAGGATCAAGCGCTCCTGGCCGCTCAGGTGGGCCTTGCCACTGTCGAGGATGTCGCGGATGGTCTCGCCGCCCATGCCGCAGATGCTGATGGCGGTGATTCTGTCTGCCGCTTCGATCGCCGCCAGGCCATTGGCCAAGCGCACCGTGATCCGCTGCTCCAGGCTGTTCTCGCGCACCGTGCGCTCGGCTGCGTGGAACGGCGTCAATGCCACCTCCCCCGCCACCGCCGTGGCGATGGCGCCACGACGCATCAACGCCACCGGCAGGTAGCCGTGATCCGAGCCGATATCGGCCAGGCGTGCACCTGCGGGTACGTGCGCTGCCACGCGCTCCAGGCGCATGGACAATGTCTGTTGGTTCAACTGCTGCCCCTTTTCACCACGAACGCCCGGCACCTTTGGCCGGAACGGGGGCGATTCTGTCGATCAACGCGGTGCATTTCAACTTTATGCGACCGGGGTCATGGCTCGCTCCTTAGCTATTCCTTGTCACCTGCTCATTTTGCCTGCGTGGGATTGCGGCAGAGCATGGGCGAAAAGAGTCGCTGGCCAAGGTATTCAAGTCTCTTGGGTGAACACCAAGACAACCATGCGGATGATAAACTTGGCCGTTTACAGCAGGGATTTGCTCATGCAGCGCATCGTGATATTAGGCAACGCGGGAAGTGGTAAATCGACGCTGGCACGTGAAATAGGCAGCCGCCTCGGCTTACCGGTGGTGCACCTCGACAGGCTGTTCTGGGAGCCCGGCTGGATCGAAGCCGACAACCCAGTTTTCCGCTCCCGGGTCCTGCATGCCATCGGCGGGGATGAATGGATCTGTGAGGGTAACTATGCTCGGCGAACCTTCGATCTGCGCCTGCCCCGCGCAGACCTGGTCATCTGGCTCGACACGCCCCGTGCCACATGCTTGAGGCGAGTGATGCTGCGCAGCGCACTGAAACGACCACGCGCTGATCTTCCGGCAGGTTGCGCAGAGAAGCTGAATAAGGAGTTCTTGAAGTTCTTGCACTTCATCTGGAATTTTGACCGAGTGAACCGTCCCGGTATCGAGGCCGTTCGCTCGGCCATCGGGCCGCTGGTTCCGGTGATCCATCTGCGAAGTGCGCGGCAGATCTCCGAGTTTTTGGATGGCCTGCACGCGCAGACTCAGGCCTGTCTCAATCTGCAAGGCTGATGCGTGGCAAAGAGCCTCCAAGACCGCCCCTCAAGCCTTTGTCCAGGGGCGGTGGTACATCCCTGGCGGGCGACCGCTAGAGCGCAAGAACGAAACGGCACTCCCCTCCTACTGCTGCGTTTTCAGCGGGTTGTTCAAGCACGAACCCGCAGCGCCCCAGCACCTTCCGAGAGCCCATGTTTTCCTTGAAGACATAGGCGACCAGTTGCCTCAGTTGCCAACGCGCCTGTGCCTGTTGAATCAGATGCCTCAGCGCCAGTGTCGCCAACCCTTGCCCGCAAAGGTGCTGATCAATCCGATAGCCGACTTGCGCCTCGCCCTCCGGCGCATGGATGCTTTTCAGATTTGCTCGCCCGACGATGCGCTCAGTGGCGTCCTCGATAACCAACGGGTGCCAGGTGCCATCCGCAAAGTCGGACAAGTAGCCATCAATGTGCTCGGTAACACCCTGCACTGAGTAGAAAGCCGGATCGCGCGCATCAATATGGGACTCGAACCATTCACGGTTGTGGATTTCGAATGCCAGCAGCGCATCGATGTCGGTGTGTCTCAGCTCGCGAACCTTGAATGCTTCCATCAATTCCCTCCTATGCACCTCTGCGAAAACCGGAACTCATGATGGGCCACAGTCGGAAGTAACCCGCGCGTCATCGATGGTGGCGCTCACTCAAAAGTGCTCCCGATCCTTGCCGCGTCCTTGGAGAGCCATATCCCGGTCACCTTGCCCGTAATGTCGCCGCGTGCGACCTGGCCCATGAAACGGCTGTCGTTACTGACGTCGCGGTTGTCGCCTAACAGGTACACATGATCCGCTTCGACCTTGAGCGGCGCCAGGTTCAGCGAATACGCCTGTTTAACCTGGGTTGCGGGTGCAAAGAACAGCCCGAGATTCTGCCCATTGACGATCAGGTCACCGTTGACGATTTGCAGAGTGTCGCCACCTACTGCAGCAACACGCTTGGTAGCCTCCGAACCGTTGAACCGGTACACCACGATATCTCCGACCTTCGGCTTGCTGTAGCGGGTGTCTGTGACGATGTAATCGTCGATTGCCAAGGTCGGCACCATAGAGCCGCTAGGGACGTGATAAAGCTGATAACCGAACACTGTCGATCTGAGCGGATAGAGCAATACCAGGGTAACGACGATGAGAGCGGCGACATAAAAGCAATGGAACCGGACACTGGGCAGCGTCATTGCATCATCATGTCGGCAACTGAGTACTGCGGCGGCGATGGCCGAGACCAGCTTGACCAGCATAACGAATATGAAGAATGCATAGATGCCCTTGGGGCTGGCAATCCAGCCCAGGGCGCCAGCCAACACCAACCCGCCATACGACAGCCCTGCGACACGCAGCGCCCATTTGACACGACCGACATACACCAGGCCCCAACCGGCTATCAGGCAGGACATGACAAAGGCAATTAACGGTGATCTACGAGAGGACATGCACCTTCACTTTATTTGATGGATGTTTAACCACGGATGCGCTGGCAAGAGAGCCTGATGTTTCGGTTCGGGCGGGCTTGGCTCGCCGCACCTGGTCGTCACCCACTGCTGCTTGCCACAGCTAGCAACCGCCCCACAGCAGGCGTCGAGGGTCGTAGTCATTTACCGCTCCCCTCGGCACCGCCTTTCCCTGAGCCTCACTCCACGTAGCGCAGCCACAGATGTGTCCGAGCGGCAATAGCCTTTGTAACGACTGAAACCAATGTTTCCCGGTGCTCTTCAAGGGTGTTGTAGAGCGCACAGAAGTCTGTCGCCACCGCGTTGGCTACGGATAGGCCAGGAGGTTCTGCACGTAGAAAACCGAGATAGGACGCGCCTACCCCCATCAACTCATAGCCATGGCTGAGAGCAAAATGGCGCGCAACCGCAAAGTTTTGTGCCGGGCCGAGGTCGCTGGTGAAATAGCCGTTGGGAAAAGCCGCGAGTGCCTCACAGCTATGCTCGACCGGAACCAGCAGCGCCGAGAGCGGCTGATCGAGCAGCGAAACGGGATTGTCCTGGTAATCAATCCACTCTTGCAGGGCATGTTCATCGAGCGTCAGGCCATGAGCGCAAGCGTCGGCGAACGAGGTGGCTGCCGCCTGCTCGACGAAGTTGCGATAAAGGATCGCGAACTCGGCTTTCGTGGTTGGATAGCCCAGGTACTCGCCGTCCTCGAAACATTCTGCCGGTAACCCGGCGATCTCCTGCTCCGAGGCATCGTCCAGCCCCAGGTTATTGCGTGCATGCCCCGAGGTGTAGCGGGCCTGCGGCAGATCATCGAGCGACAGCAGCGGCCTGAAACCAGGGTGGTTGGCGGCGATCGTGCGGTAGGCTTCAAGCAGATCCTCCAGGCTGGAGATGGCGCTCACGCGGTACTCGTCACAGGTGCCTACCGCTGGGTTATCAAGCATTGCGTTACCGCGAAATTGGATGTCCATCGAATACTGCCTACTCCATGTTGATGTTGAGACGAATGAGTGAATCTCAGGGCTACGGGACCATTCATGAACAGGCCCGCTGCGCTCAATAGCAAGCGCTAGCCCGCGGCATTCAAGGGTTGGGGTTCGCTGCTTGCAGTAGTTGGGCAATGCGCTTGCGCAATTGCCCATGGGTTTCCTCGGCATAGGCAATCGCGGTTTTCCAGTCATAGAACCATGCGGGCATCTTGCGCTTTTGCTCTGGCTCGCTGGCGTAGCGAGGAAAGATGTGGCAATGCAGTTCAGGCTCTGTATTGCCGAGGATTTCATAGTTCATGCGCAGGGCCCCGGTGGCCTGCAGAACCGCGTCCCCGATGCGGGCCATGTCCAGTAGATAAACGGCTCTGGCCTGGCTATCGAGATCATTCAGGCTCGCAACCACAGGGTCGGGCAGCAACAGGCAATACCCCTCGAGAAACTGTACGTCGCCCATGACTGCCCAACCGGAGGCCATCCGGCAAATGACTTTATCGTTGGCGCCGTTGCGGGCCTGCGCTACTCGTTGCGCAATCAGTGACATGCATTGTCCTTAATCATCAATGTTGGCTTCCACGATCCTCAGCCAAGGCCAGCGAGCTTGATAACTTTTTGCCTTCTGAGCAAACAAATCCGGCTGGGGATTTTCTGGATTGATCCGAAGCACGCCTAGCTCTAGGTCGGCCAAGCCATACGGCGCATACACCTCACCCGTTTGCACATCCAGTCCAATGCAGGTCGCCGCTATCAGGTAACGGTCAATGCCTTCTTTCGCCGACTGTAGCCGAGGACAAGGTCGGCCAAACCGCTGGCTGTACCAGAGATGGACGCGAGCCTGATTCTTGAGTTCAACGTTAACCTCAAGGTCCTGGAAAAGTCCCTGGGCCGAATGGATGACCTCATCTTCGGCCTCCCAGGACAGATCATTGTCGAAGTAAAAGACATCGTAATCCTTTACTCCCCAAGCGGCGGGCAAGTTCGATTGATCATTCCACACGGCTTGGAACAGGCAGCCGGCCGTGAGCAGGCATTGATCCAATCCGAGTGCAGGCAAGCGTGAAGTGATCTCGGCGTTTATTGGATTGGCCATCGCGATGGCGACCAATCGTTCGACAGTCAATGTCATGTTCATTCCTTGGATGATCGATCCGTGCCTGGCGTAGCGCGCCACGCAGCGTCGCGTTGAGGACAGCGCCCGCTTAGCGGTTCAGCGCCCAACGCCGACGCCTGCCAAGCACCTTCCGCAACCTAGACCACAGCCAGCGGCCATGGCTTGGAATCATCCCTGTCCGGTGGCTCGTGCAACGCCTGCTCCCACGCCTCAAACCCCGGCACCGCGCTGTACCCCGGGTCACAATACTGGCGAATGTATTGCGCCGCCCGGTGCTCTGCGTACTTGGCGTTCACCGGTACACCCTGCTCATCCAGTTCCAGCACATTGGCAAAGATTGCATAGGCCATCTCCAGCATGCTCGGCTCCTGGCCCAGGCAGGCTCGATAGTCGACACCTTCCAGCAATGGATAACCAAGGGTGCCGTTGGCGACCCAGAAACTGAAGGTTCTCAGTGCCCCGGAAAACTCCGAGCTCAGTTTTTTCGGGTAGAGCATGTTGAGTGTCTTTCCTTGATATTCGGTGGGTGCGAATTCTCCGGTGTCTGGCGCTGGAAAGGCAAGGCACCCGTCCTTCGATTCGCCCTTCCCTCGAGTAAAAACAACCTTGCGGTTTCCGCTTCCTTGCCAACCCGGCACAATGCTTGCCCTGTCACTCGCCGTACCCCAGCACAACACCGCCCCACTGCAAGGACCGCCCATGGACTTCTTCAAAAAGCTGCTCAACGCCGTCAAAAAGCCCGAGCCCCAAAGCGCCGAGTCAATCCTCTGCGCCACTCCCGCGAGCGAAGCCATTGATCAATCCACCGATCCTTTGCACTTGAGCAAGGCCGAACAGGCCAACCTCGCCGCCCGCGAAGCTTCCGCCGCCTGCCTCGACCGTCACTGGCAAAGCCTCGGCACCTGCGAGTCCGACGTGCTTGGCTACATGATCAGCCCCAGTCTGATGGGCGGCCCCGATTGGCCTTCGACCCGCCAGGCGTTTCGCATCGTGCGCCGGCCCAATACCCTGCTGCTCACCACTGAAGGCCTTAGCGACCCGTTCGATGGCGTCGAAGGCGACGACCTGGGCAACGGCTTTGAAATGGAACTGTTCATCGAAACCGCGGACATTCCCGCCCACGCCCAAGGTCCCTTGGGCGACGTCTCGCCGTTCGCCAAGAGCTGGGCCTTCGAACTACTGCGCCATGTGGCCAATACCGTGGCCGAGGCCGGCGGCATCACCCACCAGTTGCAACAGCACGGTGTGCTGTCCCTGGAGCTGCCCGGTTTCAGCGAGTCGCATTTCATCAGCGACCAGTTGCCTGCGCACTTCGCCACTGAAGACGATTGCGTCGGCGTGCTGATCGGCGGCCCCGCCCCCGACTTCCCGACCCGCCTGGAAGACATGCCCCTGTCCCCGGTCAGCCTGGTGCCGGTGGTGCTGATCAGCGCCGCCGAGCTGGAATATGTACGCAACGGTGGCCGGGCTGCCCGTGAAGACCTGGTAACTCGCCTGAACAACGCCGGACTCGGCCATGTCGTCCGCCTGGAGCGCACCAGCCTGGTATGAACCGAGTTCCACCGGGCAACCCCTCTAGTGCTGGAGCACATTCAGGATCAAACGGGACCAATCACTCAATGCCAGAGCACAACACCTACTACGCCTTCCACCTGTTCGCAGGCAGATTTGCCGACAACACCGAGGCCGAACGCTTCGCCTTCGAACAGTGGGAAGCAGAACCTGCGCCCGACAGCGGTGCCGCCGACTACCAGGCCTGGGAAGACCGCAACCCCAGTTGGCGCCTGAAGCAGGAGCTGGGCTTCTACATGGACTCCGACTTCGTCGAGCTGGTTTCGAGCCAGGAATGCCCGCAGTACCTGGAGTCACTGATCCACAGCGACGCTGAGCAACAGCAGCTTCGCTGCCGGGCGCAGACGGGTTACAGCCATTTCATCCTCGTCGCCAGCGAGTCAATCTATGGCGACCAGCGATCGGACTCTTCAGGCCCGAATCAGCGCAAACCTTCCAGCACTCCCTCACTCGACTACCTGGGCGAATTCAACGGATGCCCCGCATGAACAAGGTTGTGGTTTTACTGCTGCTCAGTACTTTCATGGCCGGCTGCCACAGCACCGGCGTCGATCAGGAGCAGCAAGACACCTTCGCCAGCTTGCGCTGCTGGCAATTTCGCGATCAGAGCTCCATCACCCGGGAGCAGGTCAACTACATCCGTAACCGCAGCGACAACGGCGACCTGCAGTGCAAGACCCTGCTCGGCGACCTGTATGAACGTGGCCACGGTGTGGCGCAAGACGTACCTAAGGCCAAAGCCCTCTATCAGTCTGTAGCCGAGGTGAACGCCTCGGCCTACTACCAGCTCGGGCGCATGGAGGAAGAAGGTATTGGCGGCCCACCCGACTACGTCAAGGCCAGAGCGTTTTATCAGCGTGCCACTGCCAAGCCCGGGAATTCGGAGAGTACGACCCGTCTGGCCAGGCTGATGGAGGAAGGCAAAGGCGGCCCTGAGGATCTTCAGGGCGCGCTGCAGCTTTACCTCAGCGCTCTTGCCAGCAGTGTTGGCGATGCGTGGAAGGGCATAGACAGGTTGCGTGGAAAAGGGCTGGTGCTGAGCGCCGAACAGGAACAGCGCTACAACAAGGTCTGGGTCGACACCACGACGTACAGGCTGCGCAGCAAGATGCGCAGCCTGCAGATGAGCGTGTCGAGCAAGCTCGAACCCGGGTCTGTGGGCAAGCCGCTCAAACTCCAGCTTGAATGTATCCCAGGCTCCAATGTGCCCTCGATCTCGCTGCTGGAGGGGTCGGGCGACAGCGCTATCGACCAGGCCGTGCTGCAAGCCATGAGCACCTACCGCTTCTCCGGTGAGCCGATCTTCCCCAAGGGGCAGGCGAGTTGGAAAGTGATTGCCAGCTTCTACCCCGGCTCGAAGTGATTCGCACCTTGGGGATGGCTCGCCGTGGTCCTGCTAATCACGCCATCGTTATTGCGATCAATCCCCAGGAAACCACTGTTCTTACCGGCCCAGCCCGTAGCCAGCGGATCCTGGTCGCCGTCATAGCCAAAGGAAATGCCGGGGCTTTTTAGCCGCAGCCAACGTGCACAAACGCCAGCAACGATTCCTCTGCCTCGCGCTAAATGCTAAAAAGGCCCACCTGTTTCCCATGCACCCCTTGTCGTACCCAGCCGTACCACGAGAAACCCAATGCACACCCTCGACAACAACAGCAGTGCCCTGGGCGCCCTCTGCACCCAGTCACTCACCAGCCAGCGGCGATAGCAGCATGATCGAAGTCACCGAAGTCTCCATTGCGCAATTGCGCGCGGCCCTCGAATCCGGCCAGACCACCTCGGTGGAGCTGGTCCAGGCCTACCTGGCGCGAATCGACGCCTATGACCGCCCGGGCACTGCCACGGCCCTCAACGCGGTGGTGGTGCCCAACCCCGAGGCGCTCAAGGAAGCCCAGGCCGCAGATGCCCGTCGCGCCAAGGGCCAGGCCCTAGGGCCGCTGGACGGTATCCCCTACACCGCCAAGGACAGTTACCTGGTCAAGGGCCTGAGCGCCGCTTCCGGCAGCCCGGCCTTCGCCGAGCTGGTGGCCTACCGTGACGCCTTCACCATTGAGCGCCTGCGCGGCGCCGGGGCTATCTGCCTGGGCAAGACCAATATGCCGCCCATGGCCAACGGCGGCATGCAGCGCGGGGTCTATGGCCGCGCCGAAAGCCCTTACAACGCCGACTACCTGACTGCGCCCTTCGCCTCGGGCTCGTCCAACGGTGCCGGCACGGCCACCGCCGCCAGCTTCGCCGCCTTCGGCCTGGCCGAGGAAACCTGGTCCAGCGGCCGTGGCCCGGCCTCCAACAATGGCCTGTGCGCCTACACCCCGTCGCGCGGAGTGATCTCGGTGCGCGGCAACTGGCCGCTGACCCCGACCATGGACGTGGTCGTGCCTTTCGCCCGGACCATGGCCGACCTGCTGGAAGTGCTCGACGTGGTGGTAGCCGAAGACCCGGACACCCGCGGCGACCTGTGGCGCCTGCAGCCCTGGGTGCCAATCCCCAGCGTGGCCTCGGTGCGCCCGGCGTCCTACCCGCAATTGGCAGCAACCCCGGCCGCCCTGGCCGGCAAGCGCTTGGGGGTGCCGCGCATGTACATCAACGCCGACCCCGAAGCCGGCACCAGCGAGAACCCGGGCATCGGCGGCCCCACTGGCCAGCGGATCAACACCCGGCCTTCGGTGATCGCTCTCTGGGAACAGGCGCGCAAAGCCCTGGAAGCGGCCGGCGCAGAAGTACTGGAAGTGGATTTCCCCCTGGTATCGAACTGCGAGGGCGATCGTCCCGGCGCGCCGACCGTGTACAGCCGCGGCCTGGTCAGCAAGGAGTTCCTCCATGACGAGCTGTGGGAGCTGTCGGGCTGGGCCTTCGACGACTTCCTGCGGGCCAACGACGATCCCAAGCTCAACCGCCTGGCCGATGTCGACGGACCGCAGATCTTCCCCCACGACCCGGGCACCCTGCCCAACCGCGAAGATGACCTGGCCGCCGGCATGGATGAATACGTGAACATGGCCAAGCGCGGGCTCAAGACCTGGGACCAGATCACCACCCTGCCCGACGGCCTGCGCGGGCTCGAGCAGACCCGGCGCATCGACCTCGAAGAGTGGATGGATCGACTGGGGCTGGACGCGGTGCTGTTTCCTACCGTGGCCGATGTCGGCCCGGCGAATGCCGATGTCGATCCGGCGTCGGCGGACATTGCCTGGAGCAACGGCGTGTGGGTGGCCAATGGCAACCTGGCGATCCGCCATTTGGGCGTACCGACGGTGACCGTGCCCATGGGCGTGATGGCGGACATCGGCATGCCGGTGGGCCTGACCTTTGCCGGCCGTGCCTATGACGATTCGCGCCTGCTGCGGTTGGCTTCGGCGTTCGAGTCGACCGGGAGCAAACGCCTGAT
Source organism: Pseudomonas sp. Fl4BN1 (assembly GCF_009908285.1). Classification (GTDB taxonomy): domain Bacteria; phylum Pseudomonadota; class Gammaproteobacteria; order Pseudomonadales; family Pseudomonadaceae; genus Aquipseudomonas. The sequence continues at coordinate 41,233 of NZ_JAAARM010000003.1, read as the reverse complement.
TCCACCGCGTACGCCGGCGTTGCTGAGCGGTCAGTGACAGGTGTGGGATGGGGCCGTAACGGCCCCGTTCTTCAACACCTGGAGCAAAGCTACAAGGCCAAGAGACGCCTGGCGCTGCACCACTGAATCCCGCACTGCTCGCCGTGTGTAAGCCGCCCACCCAGCTTTTAACGTGAGCCACATGAACTCGATCAACGCCGTCATGCATCAATCGAAGTACAGCAAGGCCCCCCACCCGGTTTTCACCATCGACGGTGTAGCCCTCGACCAGTGGATCAAGGGCGTGATCTACACCCAATCAGGTGAAGACGATACCGAGGGGCTGGTGCCGGCCCAAGGCTGGCTCATCGATGACGAGCAGCAAAAACATGCCTGGCAGTTACTGGCGCCGCTGTCCGAGGACTGCTCGACCGTTGTCCCTCTGCTGATCTGCCCCGACGACATGGACCTGAGCTGCACGGTTGCCGTAGTCGAGCAAGTAGTGCGGGGAGAGAAGCTGATCTGGGAGAGATTTGGCCGGGCCGTCGACCTGATCAATGGCGTTGTCACTGCGGTCGCCTGGAACCTCCATGTTCAACGCGCCGAGTTCTCAAGGCTGCAGTTTGAAGAAGCCTGCGCCGAGTTCAAAAGGCTGACCGAGCATGAATGGGCTTGATGCCAAACCCGCGAACGCAATCGGCCCCTGACAAGCAGCAGGCTTATAACAAGACTGAGGATGTTTGCGACCCATCCATCAAGGTTGCAGCCACGAAAAAACCGCCGCGCACGAAATCCTCTTGCTGGCCAACACTGCTACTCAACGGATTGGCAGTACCCTGGCACGATTTCCAATACACCACGATCAGGACTGCTGATGAGTAGCCACCACATCTCCCTCGCCAACGGCTGGACCGCCGAATTCACCAACCAGGGCGAATTCCGCATGGGCGCCGAAGCTTGGAACCTGCTCTTGCTGGGGCCGGAGCAGCAGTCGATCCAGTACTTCACCCAGCAGATTGTCCTGGTCAACGATGACGATGGCAGCCAGGCCCGGTCCTGCATCAGCCTCTCCGAAGACGGCGCCTACGGTTACTTGAGCGCAGGAGTGGAGCACGGCTGGGTGCTCGATTTTGTCCACTGCAGGATTGCCCCGCACCGCGTGCGGATTTCCCATCACCATGAGGGTTATGACGAAAGCGTCTCGCTGTTCGAACAGCCAGCCTTCAAGCGGGTGCGCGAGTACATCAGGGTGACTGGCAGGTTTATCTACCTGACCTTCCCGCTCACCCCAGATGAGGATTTTCCCGGAGTCTGGGAGGAGTACCAGCAGATTCGCCGGCGGCAGCTGGATGAGTTGTACTTCAGCAACTGAAGCGCTGATACCCGCGCGCACAATCACCAGGGCCTGTCAGTTGCGCAGTGCTTGCTTCGATCAAGCCCTCATCACGACGGCCCTAATTCCACTGAGTAACAACGCCCGCGGACACCAAAGTCGACCACTCGCTTGGCCTTGTCGACGGTGATCGACACCACGCAAGAACCCGGATGCTCCACGTCATCCATGTAGTTGGTATGGACCATGACATTGCCCTGCATCTGCGAGCCCTGGGCCACCACTTCCTGGCGCACATAGGTGGTGTCGTGGTACCAGCTCATCACCACTTGCTGGCCGTCGGCAGTGGGCACCATCCGCCCCGGCGGCCCGAAGAAGTCCAGCGCATCCTGGGCGCTGCGCTGCTGCCACTGGCTGCGGGCGCGCAGCTCCGGCAGCGAAGGCACGTGCATGCAGCCAGCGAACAGCGTCACCAGCAACAGCATCGCCAAGCTGCGGCTGCTCTGCATGGCCGGCCTCATTGGGCCTTGGGCCGATTGCCCAGCATTACGTCCAGGTCATCCATGACTTCGCCCTTCTCCTGGATCCCCATCAGTTCCTGGAACATCGCCTGGGTGGTGCTGATCATCTGTATCGCCGGCATCTGGCCCAGGTGCAGCATCTGGTTGTTCTCGCGGTTGCCTGGTGCACAGACAAAGGCAAAGCTGCGCTGTACCCAGTAATCCTTCAGGTCCTGCCACTCGTGGGACACCTTGAGTTCCTTGACTGCATTGTCCGGCCGGCGCATGGCCTTGGCGTCGGCAAAGCGCACCTTGCGCGCGCCACACTGGAACTCCAGGGTGTACGCCACCAGCACCGGCATGCTGCGCTCCTCGAACACCTGGAACAGCAGCAGCGACTGGGCCCCCTTGGGCTTGGCCAGCGGCGCAATGGATTGGGCATCGGCAACGAACATCTGGTTCTTGTAGCGCTCACCCCGGCCATAAACCGCCCAGAAGTCACCGGCGGCTTCTTGCGCCCAGGTGGCCCCGGCGCCGGTAAGCGTGGCAAGAAGGACCAGGGATAGGGTGAACCTGAAGGACAAGCGCATGGTGTTCCTTTCCTTGGACAGCCGGTGAAACCGTGACGCCGGCTAGGGCCTGATGCTGATACGTCGGGGAATATATCGCCGTGATACAGCAGCGTCGATTAGCTCAAATGTGCTAATGGCGCGGTGCTCTGAGCCATCGCCAAGATCACCCGGGTCATTGGCAATCGCTCAAGCTTGCACTTGTCCGGCCATCTGCGATCATCCGCGGCGCCAATGGAATTTCTCTGATCCGGCAGGAACCGCACACCCTGCTTAGCGCAAGAACACACTGGCTGGCCCTGACGCTGATGCCCGGCGTGGCCCTGCACTCGGCCACGCTGCACGGCGGCGCAGCCAACCGCAGCGAACAACCGCGGGATGTGCTTGTCATGCAGTTTGGCTTGCGCTCATCGACACTTCGTTGCCAAGCGCAGGAGACCTTGGCGCTCGCCACTCGAGAGCAACTCCTGGCCTGCTATCGGAGCACGCTGGACAGCTCGCGCCAGCCACCTAACCAACCCGCCTCAGAGCAGGCTCCACGACACCCCGAGATACACCCCCAGCCCTTCTCCCGGCGTCGACCGTGCCAAGTCCACTCCCTTGTCGTCATAGCCCGGAGTGACGGTGGCGGCGTAGCGCTTGTCGGTCAGGTTGCGCAGGTCAATCCAGGTCTGCCAGTCGTGCTTCGGCGCGTTGTAGCCCAGGGTCGCGCCGAACAGTGCGTAAGGATCGGCGTAGAAGCTGTTGGCGTAATCCACCGCGACCTTGGACACCAGTTGCGTGTTGACTGCGGCGAAGAAACCCTGGGGCCAGTCATAGCGCAGTTCGCCCTGGTAGTAATGCATCGGCAGGCCCGGCAGGCGGTTGTCAGCGAAGCGCGGGTCGTCGCGGTAGTGGAAGTCGCTGAAGGTGTAGGCCTGGCGCAAGCTCAGTTGGCCACCGCCCTCCGGCGACCACAGGTTGCTCTGCAGGCTGGCTTCCACGCCCTGGTGCACAGTGGGGCTGGCGTTGAGTTCATAGTGCATGGTGGCGTTGGCGTCCGGCAGCACCGAAAGCAACTCGTGGCGCACCTGGGCGTAGTACCAGGCCAGGCTCCATTGCCCAAGGGCGCTGTCACCGCGACCGCCAAGTTCCAGGGTGGTCGCGGTCTGGTTGCGCAACTTGATCGGGGCGCGCTGGGCACCCGTGGCGACACCGCTGCCGGTCGGGAAGCGCTGGTTGGCGCTGTAGATCAGCGACCAGGGATGGGGCGCTTCCACCGAGCGACTGAGGTTGCCGAACAGCTGCACATCCGGCGTCAGCTGGTAGCGCAGGCCCAGGCGTGGCGCGTAGTCCCAGTCACCGAGGCTGGTCTTGCCGCCGCCTGCGGGGTAGGTTACGGCGCTCTCGCGGCGGGTGTAGATGGCCGCCAGGCCGGTGGTCAGCCACAGGTCGTCGGCGATCTCCAGGTCATTGCCCACGTGCAGGACCGTGTCCGAACCCTGGTAGGTGAAGTTGCGGATTCGCGTACCCGGCGCGTAGCCAGCGGTGTTGTCGGTAGGGATACGCACAAACTCGCTGGCGCCGTCATTGGGCAGGTGTTTAGTCACCCGTAGTCCCACGGTGCTATGGCTTTCCAGGCCCCAGAGGGTGTCGCGACGCTTGTAGTCGAAGGTGCCGCTGACATCGCTGTAGGCCACCTTCAGGCGGTTCGGGCCCTCGCGCAGGTCCATCGGGTAGTCGTGGTAGACCAGGCCGGTCTGGATGCTTGAGTCGTCATCGATGTAGTAGGTGGTCTTGTTGCCGACAAAGGTACTGCCCGGCTGCTTGCGGCGATCGTCCCGGGACAGGTAGGCGGGGTTGGCCGCCCGTGGGCTGTGCTCGATGGAGTGCTTGGTCACTCGCCCGGCGAGGTCGTTGTCGGTCTCGCGGTAGCGCAGATAGAAACGTGTTTCCAGGTTCGGATTGAAGCGATAACCGAAATTGCCAATCACCCCCTGGCTGTCGCTGGCGGTGTGGTCCTGGTAACCGTCGGCGCGGGCGTCGGTCAGGGCCACGTAGTAGTCGAAATTGCCCAGCACCTGCCCGGAGCTGACCTGACGCTGGCGATAGCCATGGCTGCCGGTGGCGTAGCGCACCTGCAGCAGCGGCGAGTCGTAGCCGGTATGGCTGACGTAGTCGATGGCGCCGCCCAGGGCCAGGGCGCCGCGATCGAAACCGTTGGCGCCGCGCAGCACTTCAACGTGGTCGAGCCACAGCGGCTCCAACAGTTCATAAGGGGTGCCGCCGGGGCCGGTCAGCGGCAGGCCATCGAGTTGGCTGTACAGCCCCGAGGCATGGGCGCCCGGGGCGCGGTTGATGCCCGAACCGCGGATCGAGAGCTTGACCCCTTCATTGCCCGAAGACTGGGCATAGACCCCGGGCTGATAGGCCAGGACGTCCTGGTTGCTGGCCACACGGCCCTGCAACGGGCCGCGCATGTCCACCCCATTAGTGCCGCCCGGCACCTGGGCCAATCGGGCCGCGGCCTCTTCCATCCGCTGCCCTTCGCCAACCGGCCCCTGCCCCTGGATCAGCGCCGGGGCCAGCTCCACGCCCTGAGTCTCGGCCAGCGCCGGACAGGCAAAGGCCAGGCCCAACAGGGCTGTGGGCAAGGATTTGGGCAAGGGCATCTGAAAAACTCCAACGCAGAGAAACGGGCAGTGCAAGCTGCGACGTATCAAGGAACGAAGGAAACACATGGCAATTTGGCTTTTTTCTCAAGGGGACAGCTGTCGATGCACATACGCCGGCTTGCGCAGAGCAGAACCGCAACAAGCAGCCCGTCAGACTCGTACAGGAAAGCCAGCGCCACTCGGTTGCCCAAGGTAATGAGTAGCCACCAGACTTGCGCTATCACGCACTGCATCCAGCCAGGTCTGCATCACCGCCATGACCTCTGGATCGATTGTTGTGCAATAGCTGGCGACGACCATCAGCCTTCGCCGCAGTGCTTGAAAAACCGTGGACAGGATAATGGCCAACCAGTAGTTTGCCCCCCGGCCAGCACGCTACACATGTGCCGTGCCGTTACGTTCACCAGGGATAGATGAAACCATGGAAAGACCTGTAGAAGTTTCAAAAGCGATTTACTGTGTTTTAGCGAGTTTTGCACTGGGTGTGGTGAAAACCCTGTTGAACCTCTCGTATATCAAGGAGCAAGGGATTCCCGTATTGACGGCCATTGTTGTGATTGTGCTGATCACCGCCTTCGCCAGCTTTCTGCTTTACAAGATCCACACAGGAAAAAATTGGGCACGAATTGTTTTCATGGTGATGGTGGTGGTTGGATTCCTGCCATTTTTCCCAGAGATCATGGCGGAGTTCGGGCGCTCTCCTCTCATCGGTTCGCTCAGCGTGATTCAAGCACTGCTGCAAGTGATTGCGGTGTGGTTGCTGTTTTTCACGCCAGGAAAAACCTGGTTCAAGCCGGCCTAGATCTCATCCATTAGCCGCTGCCCGCAGACCGTTCAGGGCAGCGGTTCTCCAGGCGCTTACTCTTCTGCAAGCAGCAAACAGTCGCTTCACACAAGCAAAGGGCCGGGCCTGTTGTTGCAGCCTTCTCGTTGCAATGACAAACGCTACTTCAGGCTGAATGCCCGGCATCTCCCGAATGCCTGTTACAGCGGCTTGGGTGAGTCATGAATCGACACTGCGGCGCTCAAGGCGTATCCGCTCCAACCCGCGCAGCCGTGACGCCGTCCTGCTCCTGGGGGGATTCGAGCCCCCAGTCGCGCTGTTGATTCCAGTCCTCGCCAAACATCTCCGCGGGGTGCATGGTGCGGTCCGCACCATTGCCACAGGCCAGGGCGCTTGCCGCGCAGTAGCGGTCGCAGCCCCAGCAGATCCGCTCGGGGTGCTTGGGGTTGGCGGGAAATGGCTTGGCCATGGAGGCTCCGGGGTTAGCACTGGCGAGGCAGGTAAGCTACCGCGTCGTCGCCAGGGCGCGGTTGATCCCGATCAAGCGCCATGGGCAACCACTAGCGCCCTGCCCGCCTTGCCGACGGCACAGCCCCTCTGGCCTCCTGGAAGTTCTCAAGCGGTCGCCCGAGGTTCACTCCCCGGCCTTTTTCCCGCCCTTGATGTTGTCGATGAGATCGACCACATAGTTCTGGTTGAAACCCGCCACGAACGACCAGAACAGCAGCTTGGCGTAGGAGGCATAACCTGCGGCATGCTGACAGAAAATCTTATAGAAGTTGTTCTCGGTGAAGCGGCAGTTCTCATCACTGACGATCAGCGGAAAAAGCTCCCCCTGCACCACCCCGGAGAGAAACAGGATGTACAGCAGGCCCGCGAGAATTCCGCCGATGAACGAAGGCAGCAACACGCCGAACCAGGAGCTGCACAGGCCTACCAGTTCATCGTCACTGAGGCTCGACAGTTGCCGGTGAAACCCCACATAACCGCCAATATTGCCGGCGATGAACACGATCGAAGGGATGGTGTAGCCCTCCGCTTTGGAGACCGCCAACAGGGACAACAGCAACAGCAGCACAAAGATGATGAACAGTCGCTTCCATAGGGTGTTCAGCGCGTCCTGACGATTCATGTTCATCTCGCCGCTTCAGGTGGTTGGAGAGGTCGGCCTGCCTTTATCAAGATAGATGAGCCTTGGCGCCCGAGATGTTTTTTTCCGCCGGAAAAACCCACGCCTTCAGGCAAGCAGGCAGCGCCCTCTCATGCCGGATACCCGGTGATCTCGCGAATGCTCTGGTACAGCGGCTTGAGCTGGCGATACATGCGCAGGTACACCTCGCTGTACAGCCGCTGGTACATCTGCTGCGCCTCGGGCTGTGGCTCGAACACCGCGCCCACCCGAGTCATCGCGCTGATTGCCGTGGGGAAATCCGGGTACAGCCCCAGCCCCACGGCACAGGCAATCACCGCTCCCAGGCCCGATGCTTCATACACATGGGGCCGCTCGACCCGCAGGCCGAAGATGTCCGCCGTGAGTTGCATCGCCGCATCACTCTGGGAACCGCCACCGGCCACCCGCAAGCGGGTGATCTTCAGCTTCGAGCGTTGCTCGATGCGCTCCATGCCCTGGCGCAGGGCATAGGCCAGGCCCTCGAGAATCGCCCGGTAGATATGCGCCCGGGTGTGCACGTCGCCAAAACCGATCATCGCGCCCTTGGCTTCCATCCCCGGCTCGCGGATGCCCGGCGACCAGTACGGCTGCAGGGTCAAACCCATGGACCCGGGCGGCACGGCCTGGACCAGGGCGTCGAACAATTGCTCCGGCTCCAGCCCCTGCTCTGCCGCCTGCTGCACTTCCCGCAGGCCGAACTGCTGCTTGAACCAGCTGACCATCCAGTAGCCACGAAAGATCATCACCTCGCAGTTGTAGTGATCCGGCACCGCCGCCGGGTACGGCGGAATCAGCGGCACCACTTCCAGGTAGCGCGAGCGGGTGGTGGTGATGGTCGCCGTGGTGCCGTAGGACAGGCAGGCCGTGGTGGCGTCCTGGACCCCGGAACCGAGCACTTCACAGGCTTTATCGGCACCCGCGGCGATCAGCGGCAGGCCCTCGGGAATGCCGGTGTGGCGGCTGGCCTCGGCGCTGATCCGGCCCAAGGTCTCGCCGGGCTTGAGCAGGGTCGGCAATTGCTCCTGGCGCACTGCCAGCGCCTGCCATTTCCAGTCGCTGGGAGCGGCCCAGCGCAGGCGCTTGTAGTCGAACGGCAGGTAGGCCACGCAGCAGCCCACCGAGTCGACGAAGTTACCGGTCAGGCGATGGGTGAGAAACCCCGACAACAGCAGGAACTTGTCGGTGGCGGCCCAGACCTCCGGCTGCTCCTGGGCCACCCAGTTGGCCTCGGCCTGGGCACGGAAGTAATCCACCGTGGCCTCGGCGCCGATCAGCTTGAACAACCAGCCCCAAGGGCCCTTGATGCGGCCTTCGATTTCACTCTGGCGCTGGTCGAGCCAGAGGATCGCCGGGCGCAGGGCCTGACCCTGGGCGTCGACATTGATCAGGGTGCCGCGCTGGGTGGTCAGCGACACGCCGCGGATCTGCGAGCGGTCGATGCCGGTCTGCTGCCACAGGAGCTGACAGGCTTCGCCGAGCTTGGCCCAGTAGTAGTCCGGATCCTGCTCGGCCCAGCCGGGCTGGGTCGAGTAGTAGGCTTGCAGCTCGACCTTGCCTTTGCCCAGCAGGTTGCCCTGCAGGTCGAACAACAGTGCACGTACGCTCTGGGTACCGTTGTCGATGGCCAGCAGGTAGGCCTGCTTATTGTTGTTGTGGTTATCCATGAGGCTCTCTGGGTTGGGCATCAATGCAAGGCTGAGGGCAGGCTGTGATGGCGTTGCCACAAGGTCAGGTAGCGCTGTTCTTCGGCTTGCCAGCGGCTGTCGTCCCAGCCCAGCCGCGGCTGGCACAGGCGGCGGATGGCCGGCAGGTAATCCGCCGCGCCCCTGGCCAGCAGCAGGCCGAGACGAGTGCGGCGCAACAGCAGGTCGTCCAGGTGCAGGACCATTTCCGCCTCGGCGGCAAAGGCCAGCTCCGCCCACAGGGTGTCACTGGCGCCGACGCAGTCAGCGCCCAAGGCTGCGACCAATTGCGCCAGGCGCGGCAAATCGCGGCCGTGGCGCCCGGCCAGGCGCCGCAGCTGGGCGCCGCTGAGCCCGGGAATGTCCAGCGGCGCTACCGGCGCGAACACCGCCGAACCGTCATCGCTGACGCTACGGCCAAGCATCGCGGCGCAGGCTTGCAGCACTTCGATAGCCTGAGGCCGGAAGGTGGTGAGCTTGCCGCCGGCCAAGGTCACGCAGCCGGGCTCCTGCCACAGCACGTGCTCGCGGGTTGCATTGGAAGGTTTGCCCTGCTGCTCGGCCCCCGCGGCGGCCACCACTGGGCGCACACCGGCCCAGGTCGAGAGCACGTCGCCAGCCTCGACCCGGGCCTGGGGAAACTGCTGGGCGCAGGCGGCCAGCAGGTAGTCAAGTTCTTCCTGGCTGATACTGGCGCTCTGGTCCAGGTCCTCGCGGTGGTCGAGATCGGTGGTGCCGACCACCGTGGCGCCTTCCCAAGGGAAGACAAACACCGGCCGACCGTCCTCGGCGTGCATGAAGCTGAAGGCCTGGGCCACCGGCAAGCGCCAGCCCGGCAGCAACAGATGGCTGCCTCGCAGCGGTCGCAACTGCCGGCCATTGTCCGTCGCACGCAGGCGTTCGGCCCAGGCACCGGTGGCCACTGCCAGGGCCTGGCAACGCAACTGTTGCGGCGCGCCACCCTCGCTGTCCTCGATCTCGACGCCACACACTCGCCCGTCCTCGCGCAGCAACTGCGTGACCCGCAAGCCATTGAGGGCCAGTGCGCCGTCGGCCCGGGCCTCGGCCAGCACCCGCATCACCAGTCGTGCATCGTCGGTCAGGGCATCGAGAAAGCTGGTACCGCCCAGCAGTCCCGGCGCCTTCACCCCCGGCGCCAGGTAGCGCAGTTGCTGGGCATCGTGGAAGCGATGAGTGCGCCGCCCGGCCAGGGCGTCATAGACACTCAACAGACCGCCAAACACCTTGGGCCCGGGAAACTTGCCGCGGTAATGCGGCATCAGGAAACTCATCGGTTCCACCAATCCGGGCGCCTCCTGCAACAGCCGCTGGCGCTCGCGCACCGAGTCCCGGGTCAGGCGCCACTGGCCCTTGGCGATGTAGCGCAAGCCGCCATGGACCATCTTCGACGAGCGGCTGGAAGTGCCCCAGGCAAAGTCCCGTTGCTCCAGCAGCAGGCAGCGCCAGCCACGCCGGGCCGCTTCCCGCAGGATGCCGGCACCGCTGATGCCGCCGCCGATCACGATCAGGTCCCAGGTCTGTGCCGCCAACCCGGGCAGCGCCTGTTGCCGCCATCGGTCGTTCCACTCCTGGCTCATGGCGTCACTGCTCCAGCAAGGTGCCGGGGTTGAGGCGCCCGGCAGGATCGAAATGGCGGCTCAGGGCCTGCAAGGTGTCGATCGCCAATGCGCCCTTTTCTCGCAGCAGGTAAGGCGCGTGGTCCTTGCCCACGCCATGCTGGTGGCTGATGGTGCCGTGGTGGTTGACGATGGTCTGGCTGGCCGCATGCTTGAGCGCCTGCCAGCGCGCCAGGGTCGCCGGGTAGCCGGCCGCCGGGCGGAACACGTAGGTGGTGTAGATGCTCGAACCTTCGCCGTAGACGTGGGACAGGTGAGTGAACACGTGCACCTGCTCGCCCTCGGTAGCCAGGCCGTCGCGCAGGCTGCCTTCAATGCGCTGCAGCAGGCCGTCGACATGGCGCCAGTCGGTGGCCGTCTCCAGGGTGTCCACCAGGTAGCCGGCGTTCCACAGGCTTTCCCGCAGGTAGGGAAAACGAAAGCGGTTCTGCGCCCATTTCTTGCCGAGCAAGGTCCCGGTGAACACCCCGCCAAAGGCCTTGAGGTGCTTTCGCGCCTGGCGCAGGGACAAGGCATTCTGCTGCCGATTGCCGGTCACGCCGAAGGTCAGCAGGCACTTGCCCGGCCCCGCGCCGCGCAGCGCCAGGTACTTTTCCAGCCAGGCGATCTGGGTCGGGTGGCCTGCCAGGGCCAGTTGGGTTTCGGTCTCCAGGGCATTCGACAGGCGCAACATCGACAGCGGCACCCGGGCCTGGGCCAGGGCACGCACGGCCTGCAGCGCCTGCGTCCAGTCCGGCAAGAACACCCCGTAGAAACCCTCGGCGGCGGGCAAGCGGCTGACCCGCACCTTGACCTCGGAAATGATCCCGAAGCGCCCTTCGCTGCCCAGCACCACTTCGCGCAGGTCCGGCCCGGCGGCGGAGGCTGGAAAAGTGGCGATCGGCATCGGTCCGGCAAAAGTCTCCAGGGTGCCGCCGGCGAACAATTGCTCGATGCGCCCGTAGCGCAACGACTGCTGGCCACTGGAGCGACTGGCCACCCATCCACCGAGGGTCGACAGTTCCCAGGACTGCGGAAAGTGCCCCAGGGTGTAACCCCGGGCCCGCAGTTGGCTTTCCACTTGCGGGCCGCTGGCACCCGGGCCGAAGGTCGCCAGCAGGCTGTCTTCGTCCAGCTCCAGCAAGCGGTTCATGCGCGCCAGGGACAGCGTCAGCACCGGGCGTTCGGAGCGCGCCGGGTTGATGTGCCCGGCCACCGAGGTGCCGCCGCCATAGGCAATCAGGCACAGGTCGCGGTCCTCCACCAGGGCCAGCAACTGGCGGATCTGCTCGGCGGTTTCCGGGAACGCCACCGCGTCCGGATAAACCCCCAGCTCGCCTTCGCGCAGCGCCAGCCAGTCGGGCAGGCTCTGGCCACGGGCATGCAGCAGGCGCTCATGAGGGTCGATGCTGTACAGCGAGTGGGCTTGCAGGCGTGACGCCGGCACCCTGGACAGCGCCTGCTCCAGGGTCGCCTCCGGCAACCGCTGTCCCGGCCCCAGCCGCTCGGCGAGAAACCCCGCGCCCTGGGCCGGCAATTCGACCACCGTGGTTGCTTCCCCCCAGCCATTCCAGCGTCGCATGCGTGTGTCCTTGTGCTGTTGTTATAGGTCTTGCTTCAGGTTCCCTATAGTAGTTCGAGGCTGGTTGCTGTCACGGTCACACTGCGCCAGTTGGTGTAGCCAATTGAGTCAACGCGGTGCCTTGCCGGTGCCACTGCGCGACTTGTCAGCGGCCGCCTCAGTCCACCAGCGCGACAATCTGCTCTCGCGCCTGTTTCAATCCATGCGCCAACCCCAGGGGCCGCACATCCAGGCCTTCGGCATAGACGAACTGCACTTCACCAATCCCGATCAAACCCAGTACCGAGCGCAGATAAGGCGTCAGTGCATCTGTTTCCTGTCCCAGATGTACGCCCCCGCGAGAACTGACCACCACCGCCCTCACCCCTTCCACCAGCCCCTGCGGGTAACTCTCGGTGTATTTAAAGGTGACCTGTGCCCGGACCACCAGGTCGAACCAGTTCTTCAACGCCGTGGGCACGTTGTGGTTGTACATTGGCGCACCGATCAACAACACATCACAGGCCTGCAACTCGGCGATCAACTGGTCGGACAAGGCCACCGCACGCTGGGCACGCTGACTAGGGTTGTGCCCCCCGCGCAACGCCTGGAACAGTTCCAGATCCAGCACCGGCAGCTCCAGGGCGGCCAGATCGCGCACCACCACGTGGTCCTCGCAGCCTTTGGCCTGACGCTCGGCGAGCAGGTTGTCGAGCAGTGCACTGGTGGTGGACTGGTTGCCCATGATGCTGGACTTGAGGACGAGGACACGCGACATGAAAGGAACTCCGAAACCCTGGATGAATGAGCGAAATCCTAACATCGCCTTTTTGTCCTCAGTGGCGATAAGATCTCCCGGTATTGGCGACTTTTTGGCAACAACATCATGACCGACAAACTCAATGGCCTCGACATCTTCGTCTGCGTGGTCGAAGCCGGCAGCTTTGCCCAGGCGGCGGACAAACTGCACCTCACCCGCTCCGCCGTGGGCAAACGCATCGCCCGGCTGGAACAACGCCTGGGCGTGCAGCTGTTCCACCGCACCACCCGCAGCCAGAGCCTGACCCTGGAAGGCGGCCTGTTCCATGCACACTGCCTGCGGGCCCTGGAAGAAGTCCGCGCCGGCGAAGCGCTGCTGGAGAGCGGCAAATGGCAGGTCAGCGGACGCCTGCGAGTGTCGATGCCGGTACTCTTCGGCCACCTGTGCATCGCGCCGATCCTCATCGACATGGCTCGTCAGCACCCCGAGCTGATCCTGGAAATGTCCTTCAGCGACCGCAAGGTAGACCTGATGGAAGAAGGCTTCGACCTGGCCATCCGCAACGGCGCGTTGCCGGACAGCAGCCAACTGGTTGCGCGTCGCTTGGGCGAACACCAAATGGCCTTGTGCGCCTCCCCGGCCTACCTGCAACGCTGCGGCGTTCCTCGCACCCTCGAAGCCCTGCAACAACACGAGGCCGTGGCCTACATGCGCTTTGGCCAGGTGCTGCCCTGGCAATTGCAGGTCGATGGCCAGGCCGTGGCCGTCAAACCCAGGGCCCGCTTGCTGATGGACGACCTGCGTGCAGTGGCCGACGCAACCCTTGCTCATCAGGGCATCGCCTGGCTGCCGTACTGGCTGGCCCGAGACTACTTGCAACGAGGTCAATTGCAGGAAGTGCTGCCGGAACACTCAGGCATCCGCTTCGAGATCAATGCGCTGCGTCCCCATGCACCACACCTGCCGTTGAAAACCCGGGTGGCGGTGGATGCTTTGCTGGAGAAACTGCCGGAGCGCTTGGCGCTGGTCGAGGCACGGCCTGAACCAGGCAAGGCATGAGTGCCTGATCCCCTGTTCACCCGCAAAGAGCGTGACAAATCACACCTGCTGCCGAAGAATCCACTGCTCCCATGCCAGGGTCACTCCCCCATGCCTGCAACGCTGAAAACCTGCGCCCCGCTGTTCTGGTCCACGGACCTGGGCATCGACTACGGCGCACCGACCTTGCACCTGCGCGACTTGCTGCCGGTGGTGGGCGAGGAAAGCTCGGCCTTCTTCCAGCACCAGGACGGCATCGCAATTGGCGAAACCCTGCAACTGATCTGGTGCCCGCCGGTCTCCGACCTCAATGGCTGGAGTGAACAGCCTTCGGAGATTGCCCTGAGCCAGCTGTTGCGCGTCAAGATCAGCGGCCCGGCCCAGGCACCGGCAGCACCGCTGCATGCCATCCACCATGGCATGCAGCGGTACGCATTCGACGTCCTGTCCTGCAAGCCGTTGCTAGCCGCCCTGCAAGCACAACCGCTCGACCCCGCCGCGTGGCAACTGGCAAAAATCGGCAGCGCAGCAGGCACCTGCCTGAGCTGGGATGAACTGACCTGGTGTGGGCGCGCCGAGGCCGCAGGGCTGACCTACCTGGTAGCCACTCGCCCTTGCGAAACCTATCTGGAGATGATCGTTGAGGTGAACGAGCAGCAGATTGTCGGGTTGTTGTCGGTCTACCTGAGCCCGGGCGGCGACGATTATGACTTTGGCCGACGGGTGCTTTCAGGGGATGAATTGCGCGCCATCAAACGCGTACTGCAGGTCGCCCAGCCACTGCAGGATTGCCAGGAGGCGTACCTGGCAATCTGAGCTGGCAAGGGGGAAAAATATCCCTGATCAGTACTAACCAGCTGTTTTCACACTTATTTTTTTATTCAGGGGCTTCCCAGAGCGCGCAAAAATTGTTAAATTTGCGCCCGTTCTTGCAGCGGTCCTCCCAAGACCGGTTATCAGCGCAAGTAACGTCGCAATAGCTACAGGGGCGTCGCCAAGCGGTAAGGCAGCAGGTTTTGATCCTGCCATGCGTTGGTTCGAATCCAGCCGCCCCTGCCATTTTCCTTATGTTGGTAAACACACAACTCAGCCGATTGTCATGGCCCGAGTGCCGAACCGTCGCCCTGTTTCAGCCCCACCTTGCTCATGCATTGCTCGATTGAGCCGGCGTCAGGCTGTCTGCAAGCACCTCCAGCAATGCAGCGACCTTGGGCAGGCCTTGTCGGCTTTTCAGCCAGAGCAGGTTGATCACCTGCCCGCGGGTTGCCAGTTGCGGCAGTACTTCAACCAGGGTCCCCTCTGCAAGCTGACGCTTGACCAGCCATGAAGGCATTTGCGCGATGCCATACCCCGCCAACACCGCCATCAACAAACCCTCACCGTCGCCGATGATGCAACTGGCAGGCATTACCCGGCGCTCGATCTCGCCCGGACGGCCAGTGGCGAAGCTCCAGGGGCTGACCCGGCCATCCACCCAGCCGTAGGTGATGCACTGATGCTGCTGCAAGTCGCCAGCTGTCAATGGCGTGCCATGCCTGCGCAAATAATCGGCGGAGGCACAGAACAGATGCCACTCACTGCCCAGCTGGCGCTGCCCCAGTGCCTGCGGCCAAAAGTCCGGGCCGCCGAGCCGCACGGCAATATCGACACCGGCCGCTAGCGGCTCGACCCAATGATCGGAGAACGTCACCTGCGGCTGCAGCAGTGGGTGCGCCTGGGCAAAGCGCAGAATCACCGCCAGCGCCTGGGAACGACCAAAAGCCCCCGGAAGGTCGATGCACACCTTGCCCCGCAGCTCGGTGCTCTGCGCCTGCAACCCCCACTCGGCCTCCTCCAGGTCCGCCAGCACGCCCGTGCAGGTGCGATGGAACGCAGCCCCCGCATCCGTCAGCGACAGGCGCCGGGTCGTACGGTGGAACAGCCGGACCTGCAGCCGGCTTTCCAGTCGGGCAATGGCTTTGCTGATCGCCGACGCCGTCAGGTTCAGCCGTTCGGCAGCACCCTTGAAGCTGCCGGAGTCAGCGACACAGACAAATACATCGATGCCCTTCAAGCGCTCCGAGGAAAACATGGCGGCTCCTTATTCATGAATTCAGTTCCATCCATTCGATAGAAATCATCATAAAACAGAACAGGATTCCCCAGTAAGCTGGATCGCAGCCCGCCGCTCAATCGGCAGAATTTACAGAGGCACGGATGCTGCGCACCCTGAAAAACTACCCGACCACGATCAATCTGTTGCTCTCAGGCGCCCTGATCCTGACCCTGGCGCGGGCGATCACCCTGCCCTATCTGGTCATCTACCTGGCCAGCCGCTTCCACCTGGACGTGGCCGATATCGGCCTGGTGATTGGCAGCAGCCTGATCCTCGGCTCGGTGCTGAGTCTCTACGGCGGTTTCCTGGTCGACCGAATCGCCATCTACCGGCTGATCCTGGGTTGCTGCGCAGTATTCAGCCTGGGTTTTATCGGCACCTTTGCCGCCCGCGAGCTGTGGCTGTTCTACCTGTGCCTGGTGTTGATCAACCTGGCTTACGCAGTGCTGGATATCGCGGTCAAGGCCGGGTTTGCCCGGCAGTTGCCGGTGGCTGAACGCAGCGAAGCGTTCTCGATCAAATACACCTTGAGCAATATCGGCTATGCCGTCGGCCCCTTTCTCGGGGCCGGGCTGGCCACGCTGGACATCAGCCTGCCGTTCCTGTTGTCCAGCGGGCTGGGCGCGGGGTTCTTCTGCCTCTACCTGGCGCTGGGCGACAGGCACCTGAACAGCCGCGATGCGACGCACCCGCCTATGGCCTTCCTGGCGCTGGGAAAACAGCTGCTGCGCGATTACCGCCTCGTCTGCTTCACCCTGGGCGGCTTGCTCAGCGCCGTGGTCTTTGGCCAGTTTTCGGCTTATCTCTCGCAGTACCTGATGGTCACCACCTCACCCGAAGCCACCTACAGAATCATCAGCAACCTGGTAGCGACCAACGCACTGCTGGTGATAACCCTGCAATACAGCATTGGCCGAAGGATTTCCCAGCGGCACCTGGGGCGCTGGCTGGCGGCCGGCTTGAGCCTGTTCATGCTGGGGGTCGGCGGCTTCGCCCTGGCTACCAGCCTGCCGCTGTGGATGCTGTCCATGGCCCTGTTCACCCTCGGCGAAATCATCGTGTTTCCGGCCGAATACATGTTCATCGACAGCATTGCTCCCGAGCCTCTGCGGGGGCTGTATTACGCCGCGCAAAATCTCTCGAGCCTCGGCGGGGCCCTGGGCCCGATCCTCTGCGGCATGCTCCTGGCGACCCAGCCACCCCACGCGATCTTCTACATGCTAGCGCTGTTTATCATCGCCGGTGGACTGTTCTACTGCCTGGGGGCCGCCAACCCGGGCCAGGCCGGGGCCAGGGCCGCGGGTTGACGCTCGCCAGCGTCAGGCAAGCGCCCTGCCCAGGTGCCTGGCAATGCGCGCCAGGACGTTCATGCAGTGTGCCGAAACCACCAGGGGCGGCTCGTTGATCATGTACAGCAGGTGGTCGAACGCGATGCCGGCCTCGTTATGCTCGAGGTAGTCCAGGACGATAGCGTGCCCCTGCTCCAGCCCCGCCTGAGCCAGCACATGCTCTTGCGGCACCGGGCCGAGTTGCTCGTAGGCACGCCGCATCAGACTGGATACTTCAGCCAGTGCCTCGATGAAATCGGCGCGCAAGTCGTCTGTTGATGCAGGCACGTGCAGATACTCCTTATTGGCCTGGAGACCCTCCAGCCGTCGATCAGTTGTCATCGGCCAGTCCAAGCAGCTCGCGCCGGACTTGCCGGGCAATCGCCGCAAAACCCCGGCCCGTACCGCGGTTGCGCGTCGAGTGGTTGAGGCTGCTGGTGACGTCCTGCCAACACTCCACCGTTTCAACCTGCTGGTGTGCAGCATCGGTATCCATTTCAAAATCGATGAAGCGCTCGTCCTGAGTCAGCAACCGGCCAAACAGACTGCACATCCCGGGAAAGTCGATATCCAGCGCGAGGACCACGGTTGCCGCCCAGTCCACCCCCTGGGCCTCGGCGTAACGGCGTAACGCCATGGGAACCCCTTCATCCCGCCAGGCCCGGGCCGTGCACTCAAGCGCATGGGCGCTGAGGGCATTCTGTTGCTGGACATTAAGCTGACGCTTTTTCAGCAAGCGTTGAATATCCATATCGATCCTTATTGCTCCAACTCCTGATCCAGGGCCTTCAGGGCCCGTTGCGTGACCTGCTCGATATAGCCCGGGTCAGCATAAATACGCGCGAGCAGGATCGCGCCTTCGTAATCCGCCACCGCTTGACGTCCCATGGCCAGGGCCTGGGCCGGGTCGAAACGGCTCTGGTACAGGTGCGCGAGAGTCCTCGCCCACTCATCGAGAAAGTTGCGAATGGGCACCATGAGTTCGGCCTTGCCATAGGTTGCGTCGACCGCGATCACGCCCATCAGGCAGCCCGTGGCCTCCCCCTGAAACAGGCGCAGGGCCTTGCGCCCCATCTTTTCCAGGCGCTGCGCCGGGCTCAGCGTTGCGTCGAACGCCACGGCGAACAAGGTCTGGCTGATGGCCTGATGGGTCCACTCCAGTACATCCCGGAGCAACGATTCCTTGTTCGGGTAGTGATGATAGAAAGACGCCTTGGTCAAGCCACAGGCGCTGGCCAGGGTGTCCATGGTGGTGCCGTGATACCCCAGGCGCCTGAAGGCAGTGGCACATCGCTGGAGCAATTCATCACGAGAGATTTTGGGCGGTCGCACGGGGGGTTCCTGCTGTCGATCACGGCCAGTGATTCTAGGCCATAAGCCAGCCCGCCTCAATTTGACGGTTACCGAATGTTTGTTTAGTTTACTCAAAGCAAACACTTGGTCAGTAACTTCCGGGCATTGCAGCGGCTTTCCAGAGCGGCCATTGAGGAGCACAACCATTGAAAACCACAACCGGCACTCCGCCCCCGTCGATCCCTTGCGAAAGCCTGGTCCTCGTTGCCCGTGACGGCTACCGCCTGGCTGCCCTGCGCTACCTCGCCGCAGGCCAGGTCAAGGGCAACCTGCTGGTGGCCAGCGCCACCGGCGTACCACAGCGCTTCTACCGACGCTTCGCCGAGCACGCGGCGCGCCAGGGCTTCAATGTCCTGACCCTGGACTACCGCGGGATTGCCCAGTCCAAGCCAGACAGCCTCAAGGGGTTTGCCATGGCCTACCTGGACTGGGCCCACCTTGACCTGGCAGCGGCCGTCGACCTGCTAAGCCAGGAGGCGCTGCCGCTGTATTGGGTCGGTCACTCTTTTGGCGGCCACGCCATTGGCCTGCTGCCCAACCATCAGGCACTCACCGCCTGCTACAACCTGGGCACCGGTGCCGGGTGGAGCGGCTGGATGCCGAGGACCGAAGCCCTCAAGGTGCGCCTGTTCTGGAACCTGATCATGCCGCCGATCGTTGCCTGGAAAGGCTACATGGCCTGGAGCCTGCTGGGCATGGGCGTTGATCTGCCGCTGGGGGTCTACCGGGACTGGAAGCACTGGTGCACCTACCCGAACTACTTCTTCGACGACCCCGCGATGCCTCATCTGCCAGCGCTTTACGCCAGCGTCCGCACGCCCTGCGTGTTTGCCAGCGCCGTGGACGACCTGTGGGCTCCGCCCCGTTCCCGCGACGCCTTCGTCAAGCACTACCGCAACGCACCGCAAATCCACCTCGACCTGCAACCACGGGCCGGGGCCAGGCCTATCGGCCACATGGGCTACTTTCGCGACGACTCGATGCCGCTCTGGGATGAAATCCTCGACTGGCTGCAGGGCCACCGCACCCTCCCCTCCGAGGCCCGCGCGGATGCCACGGCTCCCGCCTGCTCCTGAGATCGCCACGCAAGAATAAAAAAAGGGGGCGATCAGTGATCGCCCCCCAAGCCTTGCAACCACGAGAGAACCTATAGCGTCAGTTGCCCGCGCTCCTCATCGGTCAGGCGCGCCCGCGCCTGCTCGCTCAAGGGCCCAGCGCCCAGCACCTGCACCGGGCTGTCCGGGTTGTAGCCCGGGGCACGGCTGGCTTCCTCACGGTTGCGCTGCACCGGCTCGCTGCCAAAGCCCAGCACTTCTACGGTGACGATCGACGCCCGGCCCTGCTTGGCCGCGGCCTGCTGGTTGCGTGCCGCGTCTTCCGCCGCCTGGGACGCCGCCGAGCCCGCGGCACTGGCCGAGGTCATGGCGCCGGTATTGATCGCCGCGCTGATCGGCACCCCGGAGGACTTGCCCTGGGTCTGGATGTTCGCCGCGTTGACCACCCGCAAAGCGGCGATGTTGATGTTGCCCGAAACCCGGATGCCCGCCTCACCGGCATCGATGGTGCCCAGAGGCGCGATCAGGTCGATGTCCCCGGCCGGCACTTCGGGGATCGGGTTGAGGGTGGCGATCCCGGCCCCGGTGCTCGGCACCGACGGCGACAGGCTGACGTTGCCCCAGTTGTCGTAGACCCGCTTGGGCGGGGTGTAGACCACGGTGGTCTTGGAACCGCGACCGGCGTTGATGTCGCCCTGGGCCGACCAGCCCATGATCGAACCGCCGAACGTAGTCATGATCCGGCTCTGGCCCAGCAGGATGCTGCCCAGGGAGAACAACTGGATGTCGCCGGAACCCTGGGTGATGATCCCCGCCGTTGCCGGTGGCGCCGTGCCTTCAATGCCGAAGGTCTGGTTGCCGCCGGGGGTCAGCATCTGGATATTGCCACCGAAATCGGTGTGCACCCCGGCGCCCCCGAACAGGGTGATGTCACCCTTGTAGGTGATCGGGTTGCCGGCCACATCGGTGCTCGGGAACAGCCCGGCGATCGCCGCACGGCCCCGGGCATAGCTGCTCTGGCGCACGCCTCCCTCCTCGTTGTACTCACGGCCGGCGGCCTTGAGCTCGGCAAAATACACATTGCGCGCAAACACTCGCTGCTGCTCGGCCGGCAAGGCCATGTAGTAAGCCTGGGCCTGGGTGCTGTCACCGACAAAACCGAAGCGCTCAGCCAGCCAGGCCAGCAGTTCGTTGTCGTAGATCTTCGCCACCTTGCTGCCTGACAGGGTCTCGCCAGGCTGGGCGAGGTTGAGCGGATTGAGGTAAGCCGCGACGAAGCGCCGGTAGTCCGGGCCGTGGGCGCCGAACCCGGCCTGCATCACGATGTTCGCCCCGGGGCGGCTGTCCCCCGGTGCCACGGCGCCGATGCTGGTGACGCTGACCCGGTCCTCCATGAGGATGCTGCGCCCCGCCGTCAGCTCCAGGGTGCCGGGGCCGGCGACGTTGAAGCTGCTGTAGAGGATGTCGCGGCCGGCGCTGACAACGGAGATATCGTTGGGGTTGTTGTGCACGAACAAGTTGCCGGCAAAGCTGTAGCCGCCGAACTCCTTCTCGCCGCCCGTGGCACCGCCCAGAGGCGTGCCGCTGCTGACGATATCGCGCCCGGCCAGCATCCACACCGGCCCTGCGCCGGCATGGTAGGTCTGGCCATAACGCGGATCATCCGAGGTGGTGATGGTCAACCTGCGCCCACTGTTGACCCCCAGCAGGTCCCCGCTCAATGCGTAGAAGCGTGCCGGATCCTGGGTATTGCTCCACAGCAGGCTGGCGCTGTCGGGGCCGAAGGCAAACAACGGCGAAACCCCAATCTTGGCCCGGTTGCCATCGCTGGACAGGTTGCCACTACCCAGTACCTGGGCACCGTTGAGGAAGCCCACGAACGCCGGATTCCAGATCGTCGCCAGGCTGTCTGGCGCCGCGCTGGAACGGCTGATGCTCAGGTCACCGCCATAGATCGAATCCCCCGCCAGCAGTTGCAACTGCCCCTGGTTCGAGGGCGCCAGCACCAGGGCCCGGAGCGGCCCCAGGTTGCCCACGTCCATGACCGACGCTCGACCGTAATACAGGCTGCCGCTGGCGGCGACGGCACGCAGTGTCGCGGGATAGACCGCCGCCATATCGGTTTCCATGGTCTGGGTCAGTGGTGTGAGGTTGCCCCCGGCGGAGAACAGGTCCACCGCCGTGCGTTCGCTCCACAGGCTGAACCAGCTCTGTCCGACCCCGTTGACCGCGCCGCTTTTGAACGCCTGGGCATTCATCTGCGGGGCACGCCCCGGGTCGGCCACATCCTGCAGCACCAGGTCGCCGCGGGTGGCCAGGCTGAAGGTGGCGTCCCCCGGCAACAGGCTCAAGCCCCCGGCCGCCAGGGCCGAAGTGGCGCGTAGCGGATCATAGGCGCGGACCTCGCTCGGGCTCTGATCCACCCGCTGGTTGCCATAGCGCAGGGTCAGGCTGCCCAGGGCACCACCGCTCAGCTGCGCATGCCCGCGCACATCCACCAGGACGCCATTGAGATGGCCCTGGGTGACCTGGCTACCCGGGTTGAGCACCCCACCAACCCGCAGGTTGAGGTCGCCGCCGCCGGTCAGTTGCAGGCTGCCATCGGCCGCGACCCGCCCGGTGCTGCCCACCGCCAGCACCAGCCCCTGGCTGCGGGGGCTGATGTTTTGCGCTGTGGAGTCTGCCGCCAGCGGCCGGAGGATCCCGCCATCCCCGCCGACCTCGACATTCAGGTTGCCGCCGCCCAGGGTGCCGAAGCCAGTGAACCCCACTAGCTGGTCGGCAGCCCCCTGGTTCATGTTGGGGGCGTAGGAACCGAAGTTGATCCACCAGGCGGTGGCTAGCGCCTGGTTGCCGCTCAAACCGTTGCCCTGGCGCCACAACCAGTTGCCGACGTTGGTCGAATCCTGCCCCAGGTCGCCCACCACCGGGCGCCCCTGTTTGCTCTGCGCCAGGCTGGTGATGTTGCCGGTCAGGTTGCCCCCCACCTTCAACAGCAGGTTGCCGCCACCGTCCGGGTACCAGGCACGGTACAGGCTGTCGGTACCGCCATTGACCCGTTTCTCGTTGCCCCCGGCGGCGTTGCCCAGCACCTTGTCATTGCTACCCAGGGCCCGCGGGCGGTTGTAAGGATCGTTGGCCGCAGTGCCGGTGGAGGAACTGCCGGCGGTGTAGACGCCAAACAGCGACTCCATGTTCAGGTTGCCTGCGGCCAGCAGGTCGAGGTCTGCCGCGCCGGTACGGATCACGCTGAAGCGAGTGCTGCCCCCTGCCAACAGGGTGTACTCATCGCCTCCCGAGGCGCAGTACCCGAGATAGTCCTCACAGATTCCGGCATAGGCTTCGTTGAAATCGATCGGCTGGCCCGTCCGGCTGTCGTCACCGAACCATCCCAGGGAGCCCTCCTCGGTCCAGACCAGTGCGCCCTCGCCGAACATCCCGTAGTGGCTGTCGGCCAGACGCAAGTGGCCGCTCAACGGCGCGGGCTGCAGCAGGCGGCTGTCGGCCGCCTGGGTGTCGGCCCCCGCCACCAGGCGTATCGACCAGGACTGGGAACCTTCGGCGAGCATCGGCGCCAGCGCCCAGTTCTTGCCCTGGCGGCCGGATTCCTGGGCCCGCAGCTGTACCGAGGTCGCGCCCCCCGGCAACTTGACGTCGGTACCCGCCGGCAACAGCGCGCCACGCAGCAACGGCTTGCTGCCCCTGAGGGTGACCATCTCTCTGCTGCCCAGGCGTCCGGGCAGTGGCACGCCCTTGGGCCAGGTCAGAGGCGCGACACTGGCGTCGCTGCCCAGCAGGTGACCGGCATCCAGGGTGCTGCCGACAGCCAGGGTCTGGCTCTGGCTCAACAGCGTCCCCGCGGCGAACAGCACATTGCCCGAAGCGTCGCGCACCGCTGCCGCCAGCACGCTACCCGCAGGCAACACCAGTGGCTGACTGAGGGTCGCCGCCACCGGCAGGCGGGTGCCAGCCGGCAAGGTCTGGGCCTTGATCGGCAGATCGAAATTGAGGATCGAGCCGGCCGGGAAGCGGCTGCCATCGGCCAGGGTCACGCCGCTGCCCGGCACCACCTGGACGCCGCCGGTGTAGTCGATACCGGCCAACAGCACCCAACCGTTGTCATCATCGGTCGGCGGCGGTGGCGCAAAGCCGTCGTTGATGCTGCCGTAGATATTCAGGTCGCCACCGGCGCGCAGGGTCAGGCTGCCCACCTCGCCAGAACCGTAGACGTTGTCGTCCTTGCGGGTGTGGGGATTGAGACTGGTGTAGCGATAACCGGACAAATCCAGATCGCCCTGCACCACCAGATCGCCATCCGCGGTTTTGCTGACGATTTCCACCCCGGGCCGCAGGTGGAAGGCATCAGCATAGGTCGGGTTGTTCAGGCCGGCGAGCTTGTTCTGCAGCAGGTCGTTGTTCCGCAGGGCGGCGTTGATGAACGCCGTGCTCAAGTCATGCTTCTTTTTCAGATAGTCCTGGGTGATTTCCTGGTAAGGACGACCGCTGACGGCGTCGTTCTTCTGCGGCGCGTCGTCATAACTGACCATGCCGTTGACCGCGATCGAACGCGCGCCCTGGATATCCAGCCGGCCACGGGCATCAATGTCGATGTCGTTGCTGCTACCGTCCGGCTTGAACAGCCGCGGCGCGTTCAGCTCCAGGGTGCCGCGGCTGCGACCGTCGTTCTGCCCCGCGGCGCTGCCCACGGCCACGTCGGTGCCATGGCGCAGGTCGATGCGCGCGCCATCGGCCAGGGTCAGCCGGCCCAGGCCGGAGCCGAGCACCACAGTGGCACGGTTGGGCGAGTCGATGATCTTGCCGTAGCTGTCCACCCGCAGCTGGCTGCCATGGGCATCGAGCACCGCCCCGGTGTCCAGGGTCAGGCCGTTCCTGGCCGCCAGGTTGATGCTGCCGACCCGCTCGCCACTGGCGTCGATCAGGCCATTGACCCGCAGGCTGCCGTGGTCCACCGAGACGTTGACGCTGCTGGCCTTGACCCCGTTGCCGATGCTCAGGTCGCCCTGCTTGAGCTGGAAGCTGCGTGCGCCAAAGACCTGGCCCTGGTTCAGGCGCTGGTTGAGCGCGGCGAACTGTTCGTCCAGGGTGCCGCTGCCGCCCAGGCGCTGGGCCTGGATTTCCACCGCGCCGCCCAGGTAAGGCACCCAGGTGCCACCGGCATCGTAAGAGCCGCTGCTGCTGCCGAGGATCTTGCCGGCCAGGTCCACCTGCCCGGCAGCATCATTGACGGCCACTGCCCGCAGCTTGCCGGCCTGGTTGTTGCTGGCCGAGAGATCGATGGTCGCGCCAGCCGCCTGCAGTACATTGCCGGCGCGGCTTTCCAGCAGCACGTCGCCACCGGCGCCGTAGCGGGTCAGATCGTTGAAGGCAATAGCCCGGCCCGCCACGTCGATCAGCGAGCCGTCGGTCAGGCTGACATCACCCCGGGCCCCCAGGGTCACCTTGCCGCTGGGCAGCACCACGGCGCTGGCCAGACGAATGCTGTCGCCCTGCAGCGACAGTTCCGCGCCCTGGCCATTGGCGGTGCCGCGGGGCCCCGCCGAGGCGCTGATATCGATGGCGCCACCGGCCGTGATGCGGTTCACCGAACCGGCCTCGCCGGTCATCAGCGGGGTGAGGATATTCAGGTTGCCGCCGCTGTAGGCAAAGCCCTTGAGCGGGTCGTAGGCGCCTTGAGCCTGGTACACCGCAAGGCTGCCCTTGTGGTTGGCGGTAATACGCTGGCTGGCCTTCAGGTCGACGTTGGCAAAACCCAGGGCCAGGCGCTCGAACGCCTTGGTGGTACTGGGCTGGGCAAAGGCGCCATAACCGAACTCGATGCGTTCGGCATTGATCTCCAGGCGCCCGCTGCCGGTCCCGGCGCCACCGGCCACCACCGCTCCGGCGGGGCTCTGGGCGCCCTGCCAGATCAGGTTGGCCGTGTGGATGCGGGCCACGTCACTGGCATCACCGGCGCCGTAGATCGCCGGGGTCGAGAGCATCAGGTTGCTCAGCAGCGACTTGCCGGTCAGCGGGTCGTAGGTGTCCAGGGTGGTGCTGCCGTAGAAGTTGAACGCATCGCGAGCCGAAAGCTGCAGGGTTTCCAGGGCCGGCGCGCCGAAGCGGGTGTCGCCTCGCAGCAGGCGGTCGAGCACTTGCTGGGTCAGGGTCATGCCGCTGGGCAGACGGTTTGCCGCCGCCGCAGCCGCCAGGGCCTCGGGGCTGCCGACATTGATCGTGTTCAAGCCCAGGTTCAGATGCCGGGTGCCGTAGCTCACCTGATCCCCCAGCTCGAAGCTGCCGTCGGTCAAGGCGACGATGCTGCCCTCGGAGTACAGCGCAGTCTGCCCGCCGCAGGGTGGGCTGGCGCAACTGCCCAGCTGGATGCCGCCACTGGTGCCGGCGGTCTGGCCCTTGTTGATCACATTCAGCAGGCCATTGGACACCGCCAGCACGTTGGCCATCTGGTAGGTGAAACCGTCACGCGCGTCGTAGCTGGCCTTGCCGCGGCCGATGCTGTTGATCGAGGCGCCCTGCTCCAGGACGATGGCCCCGGTATTGCTCACCAGGAACACCTCGGGGGCGGCCAGGGTCGCGCCTTCACGCAGGGTGATCGAGCCCTTGGCGGCATTCAGGCCCTCGGCCAGGGTGATGAAATTGCCGGGCTGGCCATATTTGATCAGGGTCATGCCGCCGAGCATCAAGCGCGCGGCGCCCAGGGCATTGAGGCTGTCCGCCTCCAGGGTGACTCCGGCGTAACCGCTGGTGGCCGACTTGCCGGCCGCCACCACCTCGATGTCGCCGTTGCCCATGTTCAGCACCGCCACGGTGCCGCCGTAGCCACCGGCCGCGGCATCGAAGCGACCGATGCCCTGGAAGGAAAACGCCTCCGTGCCAGCGCCCGGCAGCAACGCCAGCTTCAGGGTCTTGGCGTCCACCGGCAGCATCGGCCGTGGCACCCCGAGCTTGGCCGCATCGGCCAGGGCGAACTGGGCGTAGCCGGTTTCGTTGTACTGCGAATAGCGCCGCAGGGTATCGGCCGAGGTCAGGATCAACTGGCTGGCCACGCTGTTGCTGATCCCGGTATGGGCGATCGACAGACGCCCGGCGGTGGACCAGGAGCCATTGCGCAGTTGCTGGGTCGCGCCTTCGGTACCGAGCCCGGCCAGGCCGTTGATCTCCACCCGG
The DNA here is from genome assembly GCF_009908285.1 of Pseudomonas sp. Fl4BN1. GTDB lineage: Bacteria > Pseudomonadota > Gammaproteobacteria > Pseudomonadales > Pseudomonadaceae > Aquipseudomonas. Next base: position 14,570 of record NZ_JAAARM010000003.1, on the reverse strand, counting down.
AAGGCCCCCGGCATCAGCGCATAGGTGGACGGCATCAGGGTGTAGGTGCCCGCCGCCAGCCCCGGCACCCCGGCGCCGATGCTGATCTGCTGGCCAATCAGCGGGTCCACCGCGCCGCCCTCCGGCGCTACCGGGGCATAGCCCGGCTGCACCCCGGGAACGATGGCGTAGATCGGGTTGCTGCCCAGGCCCGGGAGGATAAAGCTGCCGTTGGCGCCGATCTGCACCAGCGGGCTGTAGCGCGCATCGGTGGAACCGCCGCGCCCGGAGACGAACCCGGCCCCCAGCAGCTCGCCACCCCCGGACAGGTCCACGGTGGCGTCGGGCAGTACCTTCACCGAGCGGCCACCGAGGATCACCCCGACGTGCAGGTCGCTGTTTTCATTCACCAGGGAACCCTGGCCGAGGAAGCTCACGGTCTTGCCGTTGTACTTGTAGATCTGCCCGTCGACGGTGCCGCCGTAGGGCAGTACCAGGCCCTTGCCGCTGACCGAGGTCAGGCTGCCGGGCAGCAGCTCGACCTTGCTCGAGCCCATGTTGCCGATCTCGATCAGGCCCAGCGGCGCGCGCACCACCCCGCCCTGGCGGATGGTTGCAGCGCCCAGTTGCAGGCGCCCGAAAGCCGAATAGGGCACCGCCGCCTGGTCGTTGCCGGTGCGGCCGATGGTCAGGGTCCGCGAGGGATCGAAGTTGACGCTGACGCCGGAGACTTCGTTCAGGTAGCCGGCCAGCACCCGGGCCCCGACCTCGGTGGCCGGGTACAGCTGCGCCGCCCGCAGGGTCATGTCGCCCTGGGTCAGCAACTGGGTGCTGATGCCCGTGGCGATGACGTCCGCGCCGGCACCGGCAAGGAAACGCAAGTCCCCCTGGCTGGTCAGTTGCACATCATCGAAACCCCGACGCTCGACGCCAACCAGGCTGTTGTCGGCCTGGATCAGGTTGCCCTTGCTGCCGAACACCACATTGCCACGCACATCGATCAGATTGCCGCTGGCATTGAACTGCGCCTGGGTAGCCCGTTGCGACGGCGTGCCGGTGGCCACCGGGCGCAGGTACTGGTCCTTGGCCTCCAGCGGCGCCAGGATGCCCGCCAGCAGCAGGTACGGCGCCGACAGGTTGACCCGGGAATTGGCCGCGGCGCTATCGCTCAGGTTCAGCGCCCCGCTGTACAGGCGCAGGCTCTGGCCCATGTTCAGCGACACATCGCCGTCAAAACTCAACAGCCCATTGCTCAGCAGGGCCAGATTGTCGAAACCGCCGGCCGTGACCTGATCCACCCCCAAACGAGCGTGGCCGTATTCCAGGCTGGCGGCTGCGGCATCGGCGCTGCCCGGCAAGACGCTGCCCTGGTGGACCTGGCTGAGCAGCAGTTCCCGGGCCTTGAGCACCCGGTCGTTGACCGCGTTCTTGATGTAGTACGGGCTTTCCAGGGCCAGGGACAAGCTGCCCCCCGCCGCACCCGCACCACCGGCCCGGGCGACGAAGCTGCCATCCAGGTACAGGCCGTTGTTGGAGGCAAAACTGATGCTGCCGCCATTGCTGGCCACCTGCACCCGGCTCTGGCCGGGGAGGTCCAGGGCGGCCTGGGTGCCGGAGGCATCCAGGCGCGCGCCGTCGCGTACCACCACGAACAGGTCGCTGGCCTTGGCGATGCCAGTGGCCAGGTCGATCTCGCCGCCGATGGCGATCTTGCCGCCATTGCGCACCTGGCCATAGCGGCGGCCACGGTTGTCCACCGCGGTCACGGCACGGCCCGCCACATCGATCAGCGCTTGCTCGCCGATCCAGATCGAACGGCCGTGACCGGCGGCATTGGCCGCCTCGGAACTGGCCACGGTCAAGCCGCCAAGGCTGACACTGCCGCCCCAGGCATTGAGGGTGCCGTTCATGGTCAACTGGCCGACGCTGCGCAGGTTGATGCCCTGCCCCGGGTCGACATTGATCACCGCGCCCTGGCCCACGGTCAACGCCGTGGTGGCCAACTGGGCGACGGTGGAATACTGGTTGCCTGCGGTCAGGCTCAGCCCGGCGCCACGGCGTTGGCTCAGCACGCTCTTGACCGGGTCCTGCTGGTACAGCTCCGGCAGCCAGCGCTCCAGCACACTGGACGGATCGCTGCCGCTGACACTGCTGCTGGCCTGGGAGCCGAAGCGGTAGACCGGCATATTGACGTCCACCTGGGCGCCGTCAGCGACGCTCAGGCCCTCGTTGCCGGTGATGTCATAAGCCGAGAAGCCCTTGTTGAAGAAGTCCCCGGCCAGTTGCAGGGTGCCGTCCTCGGGCGCGGTATCCTTGGCGCCAATCAGCACCTTGTGCGCCTGCAGAGCCAGGGTGCCGCCACCGTTAAGCCCATAGCCACGCAGTTGGCCATTCAGGTCGAGCTTGCCATCGGCCGCCAGGGTTACATCACCGCCCTTGCCGCCGGTGGTCTTGCCGTCATAGCCGATGCTCGCCCCGGACGCGGTGTCCACCAGGGAGCCACTGGCCAGGTTCAGCTCACCAGTACTGCGCAGCGATACCTTGCCACCGTTGTGGAAGGCCACCGTGGAGTTTTCGACGGGGTTGAGCGCCAGGTTGCTCCAGCGCCCGCTGGCGTCAAGCTTGACCCCGCTGGCCAGATCGACCCGCGGCTGAACCGCGCCAGTGGGGGCCAGGATCACGTCGCCGACCACAAAGTTGCGGTTCAAGTCCACCTGATTGAGCACGTTGCCGGCGTTGATGCTGCCACCGTGAGCGGTGAGGTTGGCGTTGATCCTGACCTGCGGCCCGAACAGGGTGATGTCGCCACCGTCGGCCACCTGCAGCGCGCTGTTGACCTGGATCTGCTGCTTGGCGCCAACCTTGATCGCCCCCAGCTGCATGCCATTGAGCAGGTCGCTGTCGAGCACCAGTTGGCCCTGGCGATTGGCCGGCAAGGCCGTATTCAGGTCCAGGCCGTCAGCGATCTTCTGCTGATTGCCCTCAATCAGCACCTGGTCCACCGTCGGGCTCAAGGCATAGCGCAGGGTGCCAGTGGTTTTATTGAAGATCGGCGTGTAGTTGCCAATGATCAGCTGCGCGCGCTGGGCCGCGGCCTTGTAGGACTGCTGGTAGCCATCGAGATTGACGTTGGGGGCCTGGGTCTGGCGATCGCTCTTGAACACTTCGCTGATCAACTGGCCTTCAAGCACCGCATTGCTGGTGCCGATCACCAGTTTGCCGGCGTCGCGGCCGACGGTATAGCCGGCCTCATAGCGACGCTGCTGGGCGATCAGCGGGTTGTAGTAGTAATCGGTGCGACCCCAGCGCGGGCTGTTGTCGACATACCCCTTGTAGATCCCGGTGTAGAGCAAATCGCCCGGAGCCCGGGACAATTCATACAAGCGTCCGTCGACGCCGCGCAGCCAGCTCTGCTGGATATAGCCGCCTTGCACGTCCACCGTGCCGCCGGAAAGGTTCAACTGGGCGCCGGACTGGGTCACCACGTCCTTGCCGGTGAACGTCAGGGTGCCGCCCTGGGCCATCCACTCGCCGACGTTGTGGCCCTGGGTGCCCAGGTAACCACCGACTTCCAGCAAGCCGCCGGCGGTGTACCAGCGATCGGTGGCGTAGCCATTAGTGCCCGCCGGGACGAACACCAGCTCGCGCAGGTCGACCCAGACGTCGTTATTGATCAACTGGCCGCTGTCGCGGTTGCCCGCCGAGTCGCGCTGCTCGTTGCCCTGGACGTTGATCTTGATGTTGTTGGACTCCATCGCCACCTTGACCCCGACGGCGCCGGCGACATCGATCACCGCGCCATCGCGCACCAGGCTGCGCTGCCCGGCGCTGACCGCCACCTGGCCACCGGTGGCCAGGGTGATCGAGCCGTTCTGGAAGTCCACGGTGCCGCCGCTGACGATCTCCACCCGCGATTGGTCGGTACGATCGGCCACGCTGCTCAAGTTGTTGAACTGGCCGCTGATCAGGTTGGTCGGGGTGCCGTCGAGGTTGATCAGGCCATTGTTGCGCTGGCTGTCCAGGGCGCTGCTGCCACTGCTGTCCAGCAGGATCGCGGTGGTGCTGCCCTGCCCCAGGGTCACGCTGCCGGTGCGGTCGCTGGCGGAGTTGAGCAGATGGATGGTGCCGCGGGTGTCCACCGAGGTGCTGGCCAGGGCCACGCCGTTCTGCGCCACCTGGTGCCCGGTCAGGGTGATGTCGCCGGTGGCGGCCATGATCAGGCCGCTGTTGCTGACCTGGCCGGCGCTGCTGCCGGCCTTCAGCGAGGTGGCGACTTCATTGCCGCGGGTGGTGGAATGCGGGTTGCCGCTGGTGCCGACCCCGCGGCGGATGTAGAAACTGTCGCCGGCGGCCAGGGTGGTCTGGCCCTTGGCGGTGACGATGGTGCCGGCGTTCTCCACTTCCGAGCCCAGCAGCAAGGCATAGCCGCCAGACTCGGTGGAACTGGCCGGGGCGTGGGTCTGGATCAGCGCCCCGCGCTGTACCTCGACCTTGCCCAGGGCATCGCTGAAGGTCGGCAGAGTGCCATTGGCGTCGACATACAGCCCGCGCTGGGTGAACTGATCGTCGGTGATAGTGGCTGCCGCCGCCACCAGGTTGCGCACGTTGACTTGGCTGCTGCCGCTGAAGATCACCCCGTTGCGGTTCATGATCATCACCGTGCCCGCGCCCTTGATCTGGCCCTGGATCTCACTGGGCCGGCCATTGGGGTCGTTGACCTTGTTCAAAAGCGCCCAGGTGGACTGCTGCTGGAAGTCCACCGTCGTATTGCGCCCGACGTTGAAGGTTTCCCAATTGAGGATGGCTTTATCGGCGGTCTGTTCGATGGTCACCGTGGTCTTGCCACCGGATTGGCTCTGCACCGGCCCTTTGGCGTTGCTCCAGCCCTGGCTCAGACTGGTGTCGACCTGCAACCCGCCTTTGCCAAGGCCATCGGGAATGCTCGAGCCCGAGGCCAGTGCCGCCTGGCGTGCAGCAGCCTGGGCCGCTTGCTGGGCGGCAATCGCCGCGACACTGGCGTTGAGGTTGCCCAGGGAACGCTGCATCTGCTGGTTGGCCCGGGTCCGCTGGGACAGCGGCGGCGGCATGCCCGGCACCTGGCCATTGGTGCGCGCAGCGGTGGCGGCCTGGGACGCGCCCTTGTCGGCAAACCAGGCGGAACTGAAGGCCGTGGCGCCATGGGCACTGCCGGCCATCATCAGCAAGGCGATGGCATGGGCCAGGGGCTTGAGCCGCAGGCTCGGCAGCTCGCCGTCATGGCGTAGGGCTGGGGATTTGACCGGTGGTTTGCAGCGAACCATTACTACTCATCCTTTGTTATGACGCCCACGGGAGCGCGACGCTTGTAGGGCCCAGGGCGCGCGTCACTGCTATAGGGGATAGGCCGTTGGCGCGGGGCGCGACCGAACGGATGTCACGGAAAATTCATCTTCCGGGTGCAGGGTGTTGCCCCTGCCCGCCACGGGGCAGACAGGGGCAGGCGGCAAAGGGCGGTTAAAAGGCTCGGCCGATAGCGTTGCAGACGTTGGGGTTGCCGATGCTGCGCGGGCTGGTGGCCGTCACGAAGGCGTTGCGCACGGCCGTCTTCCAGATGGCCGGCAAGGGCTGCAGGTTGTTGTTCATGAGCGCCGCATCGTTATTGGCCAGCAGACCGTACTGACGGGCAAAGAACGCCCGCACCTGAGCGGTTTGCGCCGCATCGGCGTAGCACTGGCTGAAAATCACCGTGGTGAAGCCCAGGATCGGATAGCCGACGTTGGGAAATGGCACCACCGTGGGGTCATTGGAATCGAACGAAGCGGCGAACACCGGCACCCACCTGGCGGGGTCGCGGTACGGGTTGGTCGATGGATTCCCCGTCGGCGGGTTGATGGTGCTGATGGCGTTAGCGATGTTCGCCGGTGTCGGGGCCATCCCCTCTACCCGCGCCACCTTGCTGCCATCTTCCAGCCCGGCAAGGCTGCTGGCCGCATGGCTCGGACCAATAAAGGTCACGCTTCCCGGGGTCGCGTTCAGCAGTTCCATGATCTGTGGGCTGCCCTGAGCACTCTTGGCCGTGAGTGGCACCGAAGCCGGATAGGCGGAGACGAAGAACCGGGTGACCGAAAAAGGCCCGCCAGGTTCAGAGCACTTGGCGTTGAGAAAGCGCGTAAACAGTTCGGTGGTGCCACTGGGTCCTTGCGGATAGACCACCGTCAGGGGGCCGCTACGACCTCCGCTGTTCGTCAGGTACTGCCATTGGTCCAGCCTGCCCGAGAAAATCCCGCACACCTCATTGATGCTCAGGTTCAGGTTGCCCCCGCCCGGCTTGTTGAAGCGGATCGCCACCGAAGTCGCTGCGGCGGGCACCTGGATCAACGGGCCCCAGGCCTGCCCGTGAGCGTTGGCGTAGCCGTCGAGCTCGATGCTCCTCAACTTCGATTCAGTGCCCACCCAATGCACGTTATTGCTGGGAGCGCCCGGAATCAGGCGGTTGTAATCGTTGTTCAGAAAGGCTTCCTTGTCGCCCAGGTCAGAGCCGATGTAGGGCGCAAAGCCCGCTGTCAGCACCCCTGAGGTCTGGTAGTACGGCTGGGGCAGCGTCGAGCCGCCGCCGTTGATATCTGCCAGGGCCAACTGCGCGCACAAGGCGCTGCCCATCAGTGACGTGACTAACCAATGCGTTTTGAACATGACAAGACTCCTGTCGGATCAGGCTGTGCTCAAATCGACCCGGCGACCTGTGCACAGAGACGGGCCAAGGCTCGGACTGATCAGCAGCGCCGAGCAAAAAAAATCAGCAACGGCCGAAACCGTTGCTGATCGGGTGTTGCCTCTCGGTGGGGTTCGCAGTTACAGCGGACGACCGATGTTGTTGCAGACGTTGCTGTTGCCGATGCTCAGAGCGTTGCTGGCGGTCAGGAAGGTGTTGCGAACAACGCCTTTCCAGGACGCTGGCAGCGGCACGAAGCGGTTGGCCTGGATGGCCTCGTCGTTGTTCGGCGAAGTGCTCTGGCCGTAGTGACGAGCGAAGAAATCACGCACTTGGCTGGTCTGGTTGGCGTCGGCGTAGCACTGGCTGAAGATCAGGTTGGTGAAGCCCAGGATCGGATAGCCGCTGTCTGGATAAGGCACGGTGCCAGCAGCGCCGGCCTTGCCGAATACAGGTACCCATTTGTCCGGGTTGCCACGGTCAGTCAGGGCTGGAATCGCGACACCGCCGATGGCAGCGGAAACGTTGTCTGGAGCAGGCGAGACACCGGCGATGCGGGCAACCTTGGTGGCGTCGTCCAGACCGGCCAGAGTTGGCGCGGCGTAGTCCGGGCTCATGTAGGTGATGCGGCTGTCAGCGGCGTTCAGAGCGGTCATCACGCCCTGGCTGCCGGTCGCGGCCACAGCACCGGCAGGCAGGCCGCCGGTGTAGCTGGAAGCGAAGGAGGTGGTCACGCCGAAGGTGCCGGTTTCAGCGCACTTGGCGTTGAGGAAACGGGTGAACAGCTCGGTGGTGCCGCTGCTTTCGCTACGGTAAACCACGGTGATGGTGCCAGTACGGCCTGAAGTCGGGATCTGCTCCCACTTCGACACGCGACCCGAGAACACGCCACACAGCTCGTTGACGCTCAGGTCAACTGCAGTGCTACCAGCCTTGTTGAATGGAATGGCCACCGAAGTCGCCACCGAAGGCACCTGGATCAGCTTGCCCCAGGCGGTTTGGTGATTGTCTTCATAACCCTTGAGCTCTAAGGCGGTGAGCTTGGAATCGCTGCCGGCCCAGTGCACGTTCTTGCCGGTGGTGCCGGCCACGAACTTGGTGTAGTCGTTGTTCAGGAAGGCAGCCTTGCCGTTGCCGCTGCCTACGCCGATGTAGGGAGCGAAGCCGGCGGTCAGCACGCCAGCGGTCTGGTACAGCGGTTGTGGCAGGGTGGCGCCACCGCCGTTGATATCAGCCATGGCAGCTTGTGCCGAGCACAGGGCTGCCAGGGTCAGGGATGCCGCGAGAACGTTGCGCTTAAACATGAAGAATCTCCTTTCGTCGTGTTCGTACGTTGGGTGAATAGCTCTTGCATGACGCCATGGCACTCGGGCCAGAAGCCTTGATCCAGACGGCTTGATGGGTGAGGCCATGGGGAGAGAAGTTCGCAGCTTCCGGTGACAGATAAAGGAAAAAACCTCGGGAGAAACCCACTGTTTTTGCAAAAGATTCTCGGGTGTTCGTCGCGGATTTACCGGCCTGTTCCGCGAAGGTGACAGCCAGGTTTCCGGGGCTGGAACCGGCATCGCCCGGCAAGCACCGAGGGTGCTGCAGACGGCGTTGGAACATGACAGAACGAGGAACCCGAGCTTGGCCGATTGCCGGGTCGGGAGTGACGCTCGCGGGGTGAAGTTTTATCGCTGCCCTGCCCTTCGAACCACAGCTTCACTCTCGTAGGAGCCGGCTTGCCGGCGAAGGGGCCCGCGAGGCCTGCATCGCCGGCGCCGACGCATTCGCTGGCAAGCCAGCGCCTACGGATCGGATTGAATCAGGTCGAGTTGGGTTGGACGGCTCAGGTCACCAGCTGGTTGATCTCGATGATCGGCAGCAGCACCGCCAGGACGATCACCAGCACCACGCCGCCCATGACCACGATCATCAGCGGCTCCAGCAAGGCGGTCATGCCCATGGCCCGACGCTCGATATCCCGGGACAGGGTCTGCGCCGCCCGTTCGAGCATCGGCGGCAGGGTCCCGGTCTTTTCGCCGCTGGCAATCAGGTGGATCAATACCGGCGGAAAGACTTTCTCCACCCGCAGCGCCGCCGCCAGGTTGGCGCCCTCGCGGACCTTGGCCGTGGCCTCGCTGACGCTCTGGCTCAGGCGGTCGTTGGACAGGGTCTGGCGCGCCGCCTCCAGGGCCCGCAGCAGCGGCACCCCGGCACTGCCGAGGATCGCCAGGGTCGAGGCAAAGCGCGCGGTATTGAGCCCGAGGACGAAACGCCCGATCAATGGCAGGCGCAAAATCCGGCTGTGCCAGTTCAAGCGCGCCTGGGGGTTGCGCAAATACACCCGCCAGCCCCAGAACCCGCCCACCATCGCGGCAAAGCACAGGCCGCCCCAGGCGCGAATGAAATCACTGGCATTGAGCATCGCCAGGGTTAGCCCCGGCAGATCCTGGCGCGCCTGGGAAAAGGCGCTGACCACCTGGGGGACCACGTAGCTCAAGAGAAAGATCACGATGCCAATGGACACCAGCCCCACCACCCCCGGGTAGATGAAGGCGGTGAGGATCTTGCCGCGCAGGCCGTTGCGCTCTTCGATGTAGTCCGCCAGGCGCTCCATGACCTGGGCCAGGTCGCCGGACTCCTCGCCAGCGGCGATCAGCGCCCGATAGATTTCCGGAAAATCCCGCGGCCGGGCCGCCAGGGCTTCCGCCAGGCGCATGCCGCTGCGCACATCGGCGCGCACCGCGCTCAGGGTCTGGGCGATGTGCTTGCGCTCGGCCTGCTCCACCGTGGCGCTCAGCGCCGCCTCCAGTGGCAGGCTGGCTCCCAGCAGGCTCGCCAACTGGCGGGTGGCCCAGGCCAGGTCATTGTCCGAGAGCTTGGGACTGAACAGCCCCCCTGCTGCGCCGGCGCCATTATTGCTCTCAAGCTGCACCTGCAAGGCCGTCAGGCCGCGACTGCGCAGGGTCGCGAACGCGGCTCCCTGGCTGTCCGCCTCCAGGTGCCCGGATTCGATCTTGCCGAGGCTGTCGGCGGCTTCGTAGCGATAGCGATTCATCAGGCATCCCGTGTCACACGAAGGATTTCTTCCGGCGCGGTGGCACCGCTGCGCACCCAACGCTCACCGTCCTCGCGCATGCTGAACATCCCGGCCTGGCGCGCGGCGGCCCTCAAGGCCTGCTCGTCGGCCCCTTGGTGGATCAGGCTGCGGATAGCGTCATCGATACAGAACAACTCATGAATCCCGGTGCGCCCGCTGTAGCCAATGTGATTGCAGGCCGGGCAGCCCACCGGGCGCCAAGTGCCGGGGCTGGCCGGGTCCTGCTCCTTGCACTGGTTGCACAGGCGCCGCACCAGGCGCTGGGCCAGCACCCCAAGCATCGACGAAGCCAGCAGGAACGGCTCGACCCCCATGTCGATCAAGCGGTTGACCGCCGACACCGCGTCATTGGTGTGCAGGGTCGCCAGTACCAGGTGCCCGGTGAGCGAGGCCTGCACCGCGATCTGCGCAGTTTCCAGGTCGCGGATCTCGCCGATCATGATGATGTCCGGGTCCTGGCGCAGGATCGCCCGCAAGGCCAAGGCAAACGTCATGTCGATCTTGGCGTTGACCTGAATCTGGCTGATGCCTGGCAGGTCGTATTCCACCGGGTCCTCGACGGTGAGGATATTGCTGGTGCTGGCGTCCAGCCGCGCCAGGGCCGCGTAGAGGCTGGTGGTCTTGCCGCTGCCGGTGGGTCCGGTGACCAGGACGATGCCGTGGGGTTGACGGATCAAGGTGTCGAGGCGGGCCAGCAGCTCCGGATCCATGCCCAGGGTTTCCAGTTGCAGGCGCCCGGCCTGTTTGTCCAGGAGCCGCATCACCACCCGTTCGCCGTGGCCGGTGGGCACCGTGGACACGCGAATGTCGATGGGCCGCCCGGCCACCCGCAAGGCGATGCGGCCGTCCTGGGGCAGGCGTTTTTCGGCGATGTCCAACTGCGCCATGATCTTGATCCGCGACACCAGGGCCGCGTGCAACGCCTTGCGCGGCGAAACCACGTCACGCAGGGTGCCATCGACCCGGTAGCGCACCACTGAATGGGTTTCATAGGGTTCGATGTGGATGTCGCTGGCCTCGTCCCGCGCGGCCTGGGTGAGCAAGGCGTTGATCATGCGGATTACCGGGGCGCCGTCCTGGGTGTCCAGCAGGTCGGTGATTTCCGGCATGTCTTGCATCAGGCGGTCCAGGTCGACTTCGTTTTCGGCGGCGCCGACTACTGCGGCGGCACTGCCGGTGTCGGCATAGGCGCTGGCCAGCAGGCCGTCGAGTTGATCGTCGCGGATGCGCTCCAGGCGGGCCGGGCCGAACTGGCGGCGGGCTTCACTGATGGACCAGCCGGGGGTTGAGGGGCAGACCAGTAACACTGCGCCTTCTTCGCCGTGGCGCAGGAGGATGCGTTGGGATTTGGCCCAGGCGTAGGGGAGCTGGCTCATTGCACCGGTACCGCCCGAATCGTCGCCCGCGGCGCCTGCCCGCCACCCTGCGGCACAACCTGCAACGACACCGGCTGCGCCTCAGGCACCCCCTTCGCCGCCGAAGGCAACTGCGGCGCCTGCATGTCCGGCATGGCCCAACTGTGCTCCGGCTGCAACCCACCCTGGGCCCGGCGCATAAAGTCATAGCGATTCAAGGTAATGCTGCGACCTGCCCCGCTGTCGCGAATGATGTAAGGCCGCAGGAACACCATCAGATTGGTCTTGCTCACGCTGCGCTTCTCATTGCGAAACAACGCGCCGATTCCGGGAATGCTCGACAACCATGGCACCGCATCATTGCTCTGGCTGTAACCATCCTGCAGCAACCCGCCAAGCACCATGATCTGCCCGTCATCCAGCAGAATGCTGGTATCGATCGCCCGCTTGTTGGTCACCGTCCCCGCATCCACCGAGGCCCGAAGGTCGACACTGCTGACCTCCTGGTAAATGTCCAGCTTGACCGTGCCGCCCTCGGAAATCTGCGGCCGTACGTTCAGTTTCAAGCCCACTTCCTCGCGCTGCACGGTCTGGAACGGGTTGTTGCTGGTGCCACCGCCACCGGTTACATAGCTGCCAGTGACAAAGGGAATGGTCTGGCCGACAAAGATGCTCGCCGCCTCGTTGTCCAGGGTCAAAAGGTTCGGCGTCGACAGTACGTTGCTCCCGCCCTTGCTCTTCAACGCCCGGGCCAGGACCTTGAGGTCCAGCACCTTGCCAATCCCCGGGATGTCCACGCTGCCGTTGACCAGGCCAACGTTGAGGCCCTTGGGCAGCACATCGATGCTGGTCTTGCTGGTCGGCGTGCCCACCAGCCCGCTGCCGCCGAAATTGACTCCGCCAAAGCCACCGCGGCCAGCAAGGTTGCCCGCCTGCCATTGCACGCCAAACTCGCTGGCATCGTCCTCGCTCACCTCGACGATCAGGCTTTCGATCACCACTTGGGCCCGGCGCTGATCAAGCTGGTCGATGACTTCGCGCAAATTGCGGTACAGCGGGTCCGGTGCGGAAATCAGCAAGGTGTTGGTGGTGGCATCGGCCTGGATGGTCACGCCACCGGCGCTGAATGCGTTGCTCTGATCGTTCTGCTGGGCATTGGCGTTGGCCCCGCTGCTGGCACTGCCACCCTGGCCATAGGCACCGCCACCGCTACTGCTGCTGTTGAGGGCGCCACTGCCGGTGGGCGTACCGCTGCTGTTCTGGGTGCTGCTCTGGCCATTCTGGGTACCGCCACCCATGCCGCTGAGCATGGCCCGGGCGCCGTCGCTGCTGGCGCTGTCGCTTTCACCGGTGAGCAGCCCGCGCAAGGCCTGGGCCAGTTTGCCGGCTTGGGCGTTGCGCAGGTAGACCACGTGCAGGTTGCTGGGGTTGCTCTGGGCATTGTCCAGTTTGTAGATCAGGTTGCGTGCCAACTCGGTCCGCTCCGGGCTGCCGGCACGGATGATGATGGAGTTGGAGCGCGGGTCGCCGATCACGCTGATTTTCTGGGTCGGGTCGGCGCCCTGGGTGTCCAGCAGCTCGGCGACCATGGTCGCGATGTCCACGGCGATGCCGTTCTGCACCGCCACCACATCGGTGTCGATGGCGCTTGGGGTGTCGATGCCGTCGATGATCTGTGCCACCCGCTGCAGGTTTTCGGCGTAGTCGGTGACCACGATGCTGTTGTTGCCCGGGTAGGCGTTGATCGGATTGTTCGGCGAGACAATCGGGCGCAACACCGGAATCAGGTTCACCGCGTTTTCATATTGCAGGCGGAAGGTCCGGGTCAGCATGCCGTTGCCCGCCGGCTTGCTCGCGCTATAGACCGGCCCGCCCAACAGTTTGGCATCGGCCTCGGGCACCACTTGGGCCACGCCACCCACGTCCACTACGCTGAAACCTTGCATGCGCAGGGCCGCCAGCAACATGTCGTAGGCCTGGTGGGCCGGCACCGGGCCTTCGCTGACCAGGGTCAGGTTGCCCTTGACCCGCGGGTCCACCAGAAATTGCTGGCCGGTGGAGCGGGACAAGGCGCGCACCACCGCCTGGATATCGCTGTCGACGAAGTTCAACTGCACCGGCTGATCCCCCAGGGGATTGCGCGCCACGCTGGTACTGCCTGGCGTGCTGTGAGTGCGCCTGCTGTTGGTCAGCGGATGCACGACTTTCGGCCGCTGGGCCTGCTGCGCCTGCAGGCGCTGGCGGTCCACCAGGACATCGCCGCTGCGTCGAGTGTCGGCCAGGGGCTGGCCCAGCTCACTGTCCACCTGCAACGGTGCGGGGGTGGTGGACTGGGTGTTGCTGCAGGCCCCCAATGCCAGCAGCAGAAAAGGTGCGGCCTTGCGACACTGGCGCACGTAATTGCAACCTGACCACTTCATGAAGCTTCCTTAGCGCCCTGCGCCTGATCCATGCGAACGGTCCCGGACAGTGTGCCTGCCGAGTCTTGGGCGGCGGCCGGGCCTGCGCGTTGCAGACGAGCCTCCACCACCTGCAGTGAAAACTGCCGGGGCATCCCCAGCAGCCAGCCGACCACGGCATCCGCCGGGGCCTGCTCAAAGGTCAACCGCCAGCTCTCGGGGCCGGCTTCATCAGGCTGTTGCAACTGGTAATGGTCTTTCAGCCCGGCGCCGTCCAGGGCTTCGCGCAGGGATTGCTCAAGGCTCTGGCCCTGGCTGTTGCGGCTGCCCGCCGGCACCTCGTGCAGCAGCACTTCCAGGGCTTCGGCCTGGGCACGCAGCTTCGGGGTCTCGGCTTGCCAGTAATCGATTTTCTTCAGCGGCGGCTGGATCAGCAGCAGCCATAGCAATAGCCCCAACAGCCCCAGCGTGGTGGCGCCCAACAGGCGTTTTTCCCGCAGTGCCAGGCCGTTCCAATGGCCCTGGGCTTGGCCTCGCAGGCGCGACCAGCGCGCCTGATACTGCGCCAGCATGGCCTTATTCATTGTCGTCTCCCGAGGCGTTATCGACGGTGTTGGCAGGCTGCCCGGCGGCCGGGCCGAGAACCCAGCCATTGCCCTCGCGCAGGACGCTGTAGCCGGCCTGGGTCAAGGTGCCCTGCCAGCCGCTGTCGGCGCTGTTTGGGGTGTCCGCCAGCAGTTCCAGCTGCAAGCGCTCCTGGGCAAACGTCAGGCTTTGCACACTGCCCACCATGAACGGCATGGCCGTGCCGGCCTGTGCCAGCAGGCTGGCAAAACCCTGGCTCGGGTCCGCTGCCGCACCGGCCTGGCGCGCCGCCAGTTGCTGGCGGGCCTGTTGCAGGGGATTGAGCACCACCGGCAACTCGGGAAACACCTGCTTGACCCGCTGGCTCATCTGCGCCTTGAGCCGTTGGCCCTGCTCGGCCTCACGGGCCGCATACAGGTTCAGGCCGAGTACCCAGACCGCCACCGCCAGGGCGCAACACCCCAGCGCCCGCCCCC
>NZ_JAAARM010000039.1 GCF_009908285.1 Pseudomonas sp. Fl4BN1 | reverse complement strand
CATTACAACCATCGGCGTTGTCACTCTGCCTCGAACAACCTGCCGCCAGCTGCTTTTGAAAGGCTGGCGGCCTAATACTCCTACAGGATGGTCCAAAAAAACTGGACCACTACAAGCCAGCTCCTACGGTGGCCCAACCAGCACACATCTCTGTAGGAGCCGGCTTGCCGGCGAAGAGGTCCGTAGGCCATGCAGTGCCTGGACGGGCGCCTTCGCTGGCAAGCCAGCTCCTACGGTGGCCCAACCACCACATATCTCTGTAGGAGCCGGCTTGCCGGCGAAGAGGTCCGTAAGCCATGCTGCGCCTGGACGGGCGCCTTCGCTGGCAAGCCAGCTCCTACGGAGGGGACAGGCCATCGTAGGGCAAGAAAACCGCGCTCAAACCTTGAACCGCGCCACCAACCGGTTCAACTCGATCGCCAGATTGGCCATCTCCCCACAAGCACTGGCCGTCTGGCTGGCCCCCGCCGAGCTCTGAATCGACAGCTCGCGAATACTGGTCAGGTTCTGGTCCGCTTCACGCGCCACCTGCGCCTGCTCTTCCGAGGCGGTGGCAATCAGCAGGTTGCGTTCGTTGATCTGGGTAATCGCCTGGGCGATCTGCTTGAGGGACAGGTCGGCGTTCTGCGCCACGGCAATCGAGCCGTTGGCCATCTCCACGCTGACGTTCATGGCACTCACCGCCTGGGTCGAATCGGCCTGGATCGCGGTGATCATCTGTTCGATTTCCTGGGTCGACTGCTGGGTGCGGTGGGCCAGGGCCCGCACTTCATCGGCCACCACCGCAAAGCCGCGGCCCTGCTCACCGGCGCGGGCGGCTTCAATGGCCGCGTTGAGGGCCAGCAGGTTGGTCTGCTCAGCAATCGCGCGAATCACTTCCACCACTTTGCTGATGTCCTGAGCCCTGCCGGACAGCGCCTTGACCTGCTCGCCGGTGCTGGCGACGTTGCTGGCCAGGCCTTCGATGGCTTTCAGGGTCTGGGCCACGTTGTCGATGCCGGAACGGGTGAACTCCATGGACTCGCGGGAGGACTGGGCAGCAGCGTCGGCATTGCGCGCCACCTCGTCCACCGCGGCGCTCATTTCGGTCACCGCCGTGGCCGCCTGATTGACCTCGTCGTTCTGCCGCACCAGCCCGCGGCTGGCGTCTTCGGTCACCGCGGTCATTTCTTCCGAAGCCGAGGCCAGTTGGGTTGAAGAGTCGGCGATGTGGGCAATGGTTTCCCGCAAGTTGCCCTGCATCTGCGCCAGGGCGGCCAGCAGGCGGCCGGCTTCATCGCGGCCACTGACGCCGATCTCCCGGGACAGGTCGCTGCCGGCAATGCGCTCGGCCACCGCCAGGGCATCGCCGATGGGCGCGGTGATGCTGCGGGTCAGTACGGTGGCCAGCACCACGGTGAGCACCACCGTCACCCCCATCAACACCAGCACCAGCGTCAGGCCGCTGCTGTAAACCGACGAGGAGGTGATCCCCGCCTGCCTCGCGCCCTCGTCATTGAAGTCCGAGAGCTTGTCCATCTTCTCCTGCATGGCGTTGGTCATGGGGCTGATGCGGGTGTTGATCAAGGTGATGGCCGCGGCGTTGTCACCGCTGCGCAGCAGCGGCTCCAGCTCGTCCACCAGCTTGAAATAGGCCTGCACATCGGTCGCCACCGCCTGGTACAGCTCACGCTCCGCCGGCCCGGTAATCAGAGGTTCGTACTGGCTGATGGTGTTCTGCAGGGTGGATCGATAACCGCTCAACGAGGCGATGCGAGTCTGGCGCTGTTGTTCGTCGGTGGTCACGGTGATGCGGATGCTTTCCAGACGCAGGCGCAAGACGCCGGTCTTCATCTTGCCGATCTCGCGGATGCTGGCCATCCAGTTGGTCTCGACGTCCTGCTCGGAGTCTCGCAGCTTGCCCATTTGCAGGACAGCGACAATCCCCAGGGCCAAAACCACCAGGACAATGAGTGAGAAAAAAGCCGCAGACCTTGGAGCGAGGTTCATTGCCCTGACGTTCATTTTTTATCTCTCTAAGAGAATGGTCGGTACTTCCCTGCTGTCACTCCACGCTATCGACTGAGTGTCAGAGAGCTGCAAACAAGCCGACGACTGGGTTAGCGGCCCACCCGGCACGGCAACGTCGATACTCACTCGGGTCTATCCAGACCTATCGGGATCGCAGGCCCCACTCCGTCCTCCTGCGCCCCTGAACCACCCCTTGGCGGGTGAGCATCAGTTAAGTCGAATAACGCGGCCCGCGCCGTCTCGACTCTTCTGGGGAGTGGCACCTGAAGCCCGGCGTCTATCCACCGCTGGGCCTAACAAGCCGTAGCAGATAATGGCATTTCGTCACTACCGTCGATCCGACAGCTCTTGAAAACCGCTCGACGCCGTTCGACCAGGTTGCGCCTGAACGGAGCAAGACCCGGCAGCCCACCCTGGCCTCGCCCACGTGCCAGAACGACGACCAGCAACTGCCCACTGAAGAAACCAACCGCTACGGCCTATAATGCCGCCCCCCACGTTCTGAAGGATCAGCAATGTCCATCACCAACCCAAAAGTCATCGATATCTGGGCAATCCCCAAATCCGCGCCCGACAGCCTGCTGTTGATCATGGTCGACCCCCTCGAATGGGGTGACGAAGCGGCACACAGCGAACACCTGCTCCTGCTGCAAGAGAAGATCAACACCTACATCACCTTTATCGAAAGTGACGAGATCTACAGCGAAATTCCCGATGCCTGTGGCAAGCACCTGATTTTCCGAGTGCTGGGTTTGCACGAAGTGCCAGAGCAGGTCGATTGGTTTTTCAAACGCATTACCGAGATCCTCAACGATCGCGGCATTGGCTTCGATTTCGAGCTGAAAGTGAACGAAGAAGCTCCCAGCCTGTAGCTCGCTCCCTGCGCGCTCCCCGATTGAGCTGCGCGCAGGAATACCTTATGCCGGCAGGATCAGCGCCCGATCAAGCGCAATGAAATCCACATGCTGCTCATGGGAAAACCCTCGATCACCTCTTGCCGGTGCGGGCGGTCGGCAACAGGCTCGCTCCACCGTCATCAGTGCTCCCTCCCCCCTCCTTCTGCAACCGCGCAATCAGTGCAGTTCGAGCACCCCGCCCGCGTGACGGGTGGAGCCAGCAAACCGCATGGGGGCTTGCCTATTGTCAGGCTGCCGGCCAGGGCACCGAGAGTGAGCCGGGCGCGAATGAAATTCTATTTGAACTCGAAATACTCTCTCATCATTGCAATGGGCTTCATCGGTTCCACATTCAAGAAACCCAACACCTCAAGAAACCACGAGAGGTTATCTCCCAACACGGAAATATCGTCCTCATCATTCGCCAGCAGACAAATGGCCAGTCGTGCCTGCAACACGTCCCGATCCTTGAGCTCTCGTATTGCTCCTTGCTCATCGATTTTTGCCCACCAGACTGCAGCCTGCGCCTTGCAGCGCTCAACAGGAATTTCCCCGGCAACATAGGCTTTCGCCAGCCGCAAAGGATCCTGCTCGCAGCCAGAGAACTTGATCTCCAGTTCTTCCAGAACCTTGATCAGGAATCCGAGCTGGTGTTTGAGCGCAGCAGAGCTTTCAGTGGCCCGAATAATTGAACCGATATTGAATTTCTTGAAGTCATCCGGATTCATGCATCAACCTTGAAACTGAGTAAAGGATCACGACGATGGGGGCCCGATCATCATCGGCAACGCGCACATCCTATGGCCAAATATTCATTACGCAATGGTTGCTGGAAAATCGCTGGGTCGGTTCTCGCCATCAGGGCCCTGCCCGGCCACTAGAAGAGTTCCTGCAGCGTGCGCTGCATGTCCGCGGCGCCGTCGACAGATGCCCCCTCACCTGCGCCCACCGGCGGCGCATTGTCACTCCTGAACACCTCCATCGCGGTGCGGGAAGAATCCGCACTGGCCGCCGTGCCGTCCTCCAGGTTGATGCGCCGGGTCACGATGCCAGCCGGCTCCGCCTGGGAATAAGGCGCCGTGCCCTCAAGCGCGGCCGTCATGAACTCCATCCAGATCGGCAGCGCGATGGTCACGCCCCATTCGCGCCGTCCCAGGCTCTGCGGTTGGTCGAAGCCGGCCCAGACGCTGGTGACGTTGTGGCCGTTGTAACCGGTGAACCAGGAGTCCTTGGCCTCGTTGGTGGTGCCGGTCTTGCCGCCGATGTCCGGGCGATGCATGGCCGCGGCGGCGCGGCCGGTGCCACGCTGGACCACGCCCTGCAGCAGGCTGGTGAGCAGGTAGGTGGTGCGGCTGTCGACGATCTGTTCCGCCGACGTCTCGGGGGCCGGCTGCTGCGGGGTGGGCGCCGCTGGCGGGCGAGCCTGGAACAGGATCGCGCCCTTGCGGTCTTCAATCCGCTCGATGAAGTACGGGCTGATCTTGTAGCCGCCGTTGGCAAAAGTACTCCAGCCGGCCACCACTTCCATGGGGGTGACCGAAGCGGTGCCCAGGGCCAGGGACAGGTTGTGGGGCAGGTCCTCGCGGTCGAAACCAAAACGCGTGATGTAGTCGATGGTTCGCTCCACCCCCATGGCTTGCAGCAGGCGGATGGAGACCATGTTGCGTGAACGGTTGAGGGCTTCGCGCAGGCGAATCGGCCCCAGGAAGGTGCGGTTCTCATTTTGCGGGCGCCACACCGGCCCGGCGTCGCCGCCGCCCACGACAATGGGGGCGTCGTTGACCAGGGTCGCCGGGGTGTAGCCGCTGTCGAGGGCCGCGCAGTAGATGAAGGGCTTGAAACTCGACCCGGGTTGACGCTTGGCCTGCAGCACCCGGTTGAAGCTGCTTTGCTGAAAATCGAAGCCGCCCACCAGCGCTTGTATCGCGCCGTCTTCAGGGGCGATTGACACCAGGGCGCCCTGGGCCCTGGGCACCTGGCTGAAGCCCAGCAGCGAGTCGTTCTGCGGGTCGACGCGCACCACATCCCCGACCTTGACCACATCGGCCGGCCGCACCGGCGCGCGCCCCAGGGCGCTGTGGCCAAGGTAGGGGCGCGCCCACTTCATGCTGCTCCAGGGCACGGAGTGTGCCTGGCCGCTGGCGTCCACCAGGCTGATGCTCTGTTCGAAGACCTGGGTCACCGCCATCGCTGGCAAGCCGCCATAGGCCGGATAGCGCTTGAGTTGCTCGGGCCATTGATCGCTGACCTTGCCGGCGAAATGGCCTTCAGGGCCGCGGTAACCGTGGCGCTTGTCGTAGACCTTCAAGCCGTTGCGCAACGCCGAGGTGGCCGACGCCTGCAACTGGCTGGGCACCGTGGTCACCACCCGCAAGCCTTGGGTGTAGGCCGCATCGCCAAAGCGGCGGAGCATGTCCGCCCTGGCCATTTCGGCGATGTAGGGGGCATCGATCTCGGGTTCCGGGGCGTGGTAGCTGGCGTCCACCTCTTCAGCCAATGCAGCTTGATAGCGCTGCCGATCAATGCTGCCCAGCTCGTACATGCGCCCCAGGATCCAGTCGCGACGCTGCTGGGCCCGGGCCGGGTTATTGATCGGGTTGTAGCGCGATGGCGCCTTGGGCAGCCCGGCAATCATCGCCACCTGGGCCAGGGTCAGTTGCGATACCGGCTTGCCGTAATAGACGTTGGCCGCCGCCACTATTCCGTAGGCACGCTTGCCCAGGTAGATCTTGTTCACATACAGGTTGAAGATTTCCTCCTTGCTCAGGCTGCGCTCGATCTGCAGGGCCAGGAGGATCTCGGTCAACTTGCGCGACAGGGTTCGCTCGCGGCTGAGGAAGAAGTTCTTCGCCACTTGCATGGTGATGGTGCTGCCCCCGGAGCGCACGTGGCCGCTCTTGAGCAGTTGCAGCGCGGCCCGCAGCAGGCCGGCCGGATCGACCCCGGCGTGGTGATAGAAGTTGCCATCCTCGGCGGCCATCAGGGCCGAGCGAAAGTCCGGCGGAATGTCCGCGCTGGCAATGGGTACACGGCGCACTTCGCCGAACTCGGCGATCAGCTTGCCATCCCGGGTGAAGACCTGCAGCGGCTCCTGCAGATGCACGTCCCTGAGGGCCGCGACATCGGGCAGTTGGGGTTGCAGATAAAGGTAGGTACCGCTAGCGGCGAGCAGCAGCACGCTGACCAGTGCCAGCAGGCTCCAGCCCAGATAGTTGATGAATCGCACCCGTTGTGTCCTCAGTGACCGTGTTGAATGTGCATGCCGGCGGCATCGCGCTTGCCGCGATGGCCATGGGCAAAGGTTTCTGCGCGCTTAGCTGGCGTTCAGCGTCAGCGTGCTTGCGGGTTTGTCGAACGATGCCGGCTCGGCGAACTGCGCCTTGAGATGGCCATTGCCATCCAGCAGCCAGGCATCCATGACCTTCCTCACCACCGGGCCGGCCACCCGGGCCCCGGCCTCGCCGTTCTCGATCATCACCGCCACCACGATGGCCGGATGTTCGGCCGGGGCGAAGCCGACAAACAGCGCGTTGTCGCGGTGCCGTTCATGGGTCTTGTTGCGGTTGTAGCGCTCGCCCTGCTTGATCGCCACCACCTGCGCCGTGCCGCTCTTTCCAGCGATGCGGTATTGCGCGCCCTTGGCGGCGCCTCGGCCGACACCACGGGGGTTGTGCATCACCCTCTGCATGCCGTCGATGACCTGATCCCAGATATGCGCATCGTTCAGCACGATGTTGGCCATGGGGTTTGGGTCCACCGGCTGGCGCCCCCCCACCGATAACGCCAGGTGCGGCCGTTGCCAGACCCCGCGATTGGCAATCAGGCTGGTGGCCTGGGCCAGTTGCAGGGGGGTGACCTGCATGTAGCCCTGGCCGATGCCCAGGATCAGCGTTTCCCCGGGGTACCACTCTTGGCGACGGGTTGCGCGCTTCCACTCAGGGGATGGCATCAACCCCGCGGCCTCTTCGAACAGGTCCATCGAGACCTTCTGCCCCAGGCCAAACTCACTGAGGTAGCTGTGCAGCCGCCTGACGCCCAACTTGTGGGCCAGGTCATAAAAGTAGGTGTCATTGGAGCGCATGATGGCGTCGTACATGTCCACCCAACCGTCGCCACCGCGGTTCCAGTTGCGGTATTTGTGCTTGTAGTTTGGAAGCTCGTAATAACCCCGGTCGAACACCCGGCTGCTGGCCGTTGTGACGCCACTGTCGAGCCCGGCCACTACCACCATGGGCTTGATGGTCGAGCCCGGTGGGTAGAGCCCGCGCAGAACCCGGTTGAACAGCGGCATATCGGCGGAGTCGCGCAAGGCGGCGTAGCGTTGGGTCGAGATGCCTTTGACAAAGGGATTGGGATCGAAACTGGGCCGGCTGACCATGGCCAACACTTGCCCGGTGGCCGGGTCCAACGCCACTACCGCGCCGCGCCGGTCGCCCAGGGCATCCTCGGCCGCGCTTTGCAGTTGCACATCGAGGGTCAGCACGATGTCCTGCCCCTGAACCGGGTTGTGCCGGCGCAACACACGCATCACCCTGCCCTGGGCATTGGTCTCGACTTCTTCAAAGCCCATCTGGCCGTGCAACGCCTGTTCATAAAAGCGCTCGATTCCGGTCTTGCCGATCAGCTGGCTTCTCAGGTATTTCGCCGGATCAAGGCGGCGATACTCCTGCTCGTTGATGCGCCCGACATAACCGACCGAGTGGGCAAAATGGTCGCCCAGAGGGTACTCCCTCAAGAACTGGGCCTGCACCTCCACACCCGGCAAGAGGAACTGATTCACCGCCACCAGGGCGATCTGTTTTTCGCTCAGGTCGAACATCAGCGTAACCGGCTCGAAGGCCCTTCTGGCGCGGCGCAGGTCGTTCTCGATGCGGCTTTTTTCGGCCAGCGACAGGTCCAGGATCCTCACCAGGTTACTCACCACCCAGCCGGTATCCCCGGCCCGTTCACGGGTCAACATCAGATTGAAGGCCGGCACATTATTGGCCAGGAGCACTTTATTGCGGTCGTAAATAACCCCGCGCTCCGGCGGAATCGGCCGTATATGGACCCTGTTTTTCTCCGCCACGGAAACCTGATATTCATGCTGCGTCACTTGCAGAACATAGAGCCGGACAATCAGCGCAGCGGTCAGCAACACCACCAGTACAGCGCTGGCGATTATCCTCCCGGTTATGATTCCAGCTTCTGTGTGTGGGTCCTTCAGGTTGATCAAATCCGCCATTGGTCACTCTTACTGCACAGGAATGACGGGCAGCCAAAACGGCGGCCAAACACTCATTGAAAGGAACGCTTTAAACCTGGAGCACAGTTGCACCGGGCAACCGCCAACTCTGGATAACCTCAGCCACAGGCAGGCCCACAGCGGACAGCCGTGAATCTGTTCAGTGACGGTAAACGTGCCGGTGTCAGATGTTGTCCGGGACTACATGATTCAGCCGCAGGGTGTGCGCCATGATGCGACTGAACAAGGGCGCCGATACCAGCCCACCGAAAAAGCCCTGGGCCCTGGGGTTATCCACTACCACGACAATTACATACCTGGGGTTTGTCGCTGGCGCGAAGCCGGCGAACATGGCGCGGTAGGAGTTAGCCAGGTACCCCTTTGCCCCGACGCTGGTCTTTCTCGCCGTTCCGCTTTTACCGCCAACGTGATAACCGGGCACTTTCGCGCGATAGATACCCCTGGGCCCTTCAACAACTTGCACAAGCATGTCTTTCACGGTGTTGGCCACACTGGCGGGAATGACCTGAGTGCCATTGGGTGCTGTAGACACTCGCAGCAGCGAAGTTGGAACGCTGACACCGCCGTTGACCAACGTGGCATACGCTCTGGCCAACTGCAGCGCAGTGACCGACACACCATAGCCATAGGACAAGGTCGCGGTTTCGCTGGGGCGCCATTCAGGACGCCGAGTGAGCACCCCGCTCTGCTCACCGGGAAAACCGATGCCCGTCGCCTGACCCAGACCGACCCGGCGCAACAGCTCGTAAACCTTCTGTCCGCCAATATCAAAAGCCACTTTGCTGATGGCCACGTTGCTCGAGCGCACCAGGATGCCGGTCATGTCCAGCGTCTCGCCCGCCGTCCTGGAAGCGTCCCGAATCGTATACCTGCCGATCTTCAAAGTACCGGTCTCCACATGCACCGTATCCGCAGGTTGCCAACGCCCGGTTTCCAGCGCCGCCGCCACGGAAAACGGCTTCATGGTGGACGCTGGCTCAAAGACATCGACCACCGCACGGTTGCGCATCATCGATGGCGTGAGCTGCGAGCGATTGTTGGGGTTGTATGAAGGGTGATTGGCCAGCGCCAGAATCTCACCGCTCTTGACATCCAGGATCACGACGCTGCCAGCCTCCGCCGCATTTTGCTCAACGCCTTTGAGCAACTCCCGGCTGGCGACATATTGCAGCCGCAGATCCAGGGATAGCTGCAGCGTCTGCCCGGGCTTGGCCGGGTGTGAAACCCCCAGGTCCTGGATCAGTTGACCGCGCCGATCCTTGACCACCCGCTGCTTGCCATCACGCCCGCGAAGCACATTCTCATACGCCAACTCGACCCCTTCGCTGCCGCGGTTATCGATATCGGTAAAGCCGGTGACATGAGCGGCGATTGAGCCCGCCGGGTAAAACCTGCGGGATTCCTGCAGCGTATAAACACCCGCGCTGTTGAGCTGATGCACCGCCTGCATCATCCGCTCCGCCACCTGCGGCGGAATGCGTCGGTGCAGGTAGGCAAATTCCTTGTTCTGGTTACGCAGAATGATTGAACTCAAGCCACTCTCTGGAACGTCCAGCGCCTGGGCCAGCGCTGTCCAATTGGGCTTTTCAGCCAGCAGCTCCCTGGGGTTCAGCCAGACCGTTGTCACCGGCGTACTCACGGATAAAGGCTGCCCATTTCGATCGGTGATCAAACCCCGATACGCCGGCAAAGCGACGTATCGCAAACTTCGGGCATCGCCTTGCCTGATCAGAAATGCCTTGTCGGTTATTTGCAGTTGGATAATCCGTGCACAAACAATAAGGGACATTGCTGCTACGAGAAAAACCGCCAGCCTGAATCGCCACGGATAGCGAGGTGAAGTCGCCCGGGTCAAAGCCATAATAATAAAACCACTTTCCAACCGGTAACCTTGGACACTGACAGGACAACGCTTCCTTTTACGGGCCCTTCAAGCCACGCACTTATTCCGATAACCATAAGGGAGACCTTATATTCAGCCTCTTCAGGATCTCTGCATTGATGCTGCCCGTTAATGGCAGTTCGCAGTCCATCTGGAACAGGAAGATGGCCTCTGCGGTTTGCTCTCCTGCCACGCCGTCCACTGCTCCTTGATAATAATTGCGCTCTGCCAGCGCCCGTTGCAGCGTGCCGATCACCTCTGCAGCCAAGGGTGAATGGGGGGCTTGCACCCAGTAGTGGCTATCGACCGACCCACATCGTTGCACTTCAATCGGTGCGGCATCGTCCGTAGTGACTGGAGCCCCCAGCAAACCCGCGGGGGTTTCAAAAGCGCAGCCAAAGAGCACGATGAGCCCGAAATACCTGGAGTGGCGCGTCATACTTCAACCTCGGGTTTCAAGCTTTTCATCCAACCGCCAAGCCCCAAGTTGCCGCTGAAAAAACCGCACTAACAGATACTTTCCAGGAACAACAAACATCCTCATCAGCTCTCTAGTGCGACCTGCAATTTGTTTTGGCAGGCCATTTTTACGGCTGATACAATATAGATCAACACCTCATCCAAGCTATCTGATATGAATCATATTGATATCGAAACCGTGGACCTCAACCTGTTGAGAGTCTTTGTGGCCCTGATAGAAGAAGGCGGTGCCAGCCGTGCGGCGATCCGGCTCGGCGTCACCCAGCCGGCGGTCAGTGCTTCCCTGGGGCGCTTGAGGGACATCTATGGCGACCCGTTGTTTGAGCGGACGGGCCGTGGCCTGAGGCCAACCATGCGGGCGAACGAGTTGTACCCGCTGATCGAAGAGGCGATTAACCGCTGCAGACTGGCCCTTGCCATGTCATCCGGCGGCCAGCAAGTGAAGGGCCGCACTATCACCATCGGGCTCTCTGATGACAGTGAAATAGCACTCGGGCAGAAGATTCTTTCGGCTGTGGAAGAACGCCTGCCCGGGCTGCGCATCATCTTCCGACAAACCCACAGCGGCGTCGTACAAGACATGCTCATGGGCCAGAAGATAGACATTGCCATCTCCGCAGGCGGCTTGTCGTCGCAACTGATCACCCGGATCCGCCTCGGACGAGGCAACTACCTATGCATCGCAGATGCCGACAACCCCATTCCGCTGACCGCCGAAGATTATGCGCAACGCCCGCACCTGCTGGTTTCATCCGGGGGTTATGTGGGCATTGTTGACGAAGGGCTGAACAATGCCGGTCTGACCCGCACCATCAAGGCCTCCACTTCACACTTTGCCGCGGTTCCTTTTTTGCTGATTGGCTCAAAGCTGATCACCACCGTGCCCACCCATGCCGCACGGGCAATGGAAAAGATCACCTCGCTGCACATCTTTCCCTGCCCCGTGCCGATGCCGTCCTATGAACTGGAGCTGGGTATACGAGTGGGCAGCAAACATGACAACACGCTGCAAGTGGTCAAATCACTGCTGCTGGACTCGATCAGGGAGCATTTTTTCCTGCAGTGAAAAGCCGGGACTTTTCTATGAATGCCTTGGGGGCTTTCTTCGAAAGCAGCCAGAAGCTGCGCTGCAGAGGGTTTTACGACAGCAGGAGCAGCTCAGCATTTTTCCGAGAACCTGGTCAGCCAAACCCAGAGCCGCCACCCACTACTGCGCCCCAAAGCAACCGCCAGCCTCGTCATACAATGCTTTCCACTCGACCTCCTGAAGGATCAGACATGTCCATCACCAACCCCAGAGTCATCGATATCTGCGCAACTCCCAAGGATGAGTCCAACAGCGTGCTATTGATTATCACCGACCACCTGGAATGGGGAGACAAAGCGGCACAAGGCGAACACCTGCTCCTGCTTCAAGAGAAGATCAACGCCTACATCGCCTTTATCGAAAGTGGCGAGATCTACACCGAGATTCCCGGTGCTTACGGCAAGTACCCCATCATCCGTGTCCTGGGATTGTATGAACTCCCGGAGCAAGCCAAGTGTTTCATTGAACGCGTTACCGAGATGCTCCATGACGTGGGTATCGGCTTCGAGTTTGAGCTTAAAGTTTACGAAAGAATTCGCAACATGTAGCCCGCAGCCTGCGTGGTTGGCGCTCGAGCAGACCGCAGGGATGCCTCATGCGGGCTTGATCAACTTCTGGTTGAGTACGATGAAGTCCACATGTTCCTTGTGCGAAAAACTCTCGATCACGTCTTGCAGATGCACATGCTCCCGCCCGTTTACTGCCATTTCGTACGAAGCATTGATCAGGAAAATACCCAGCTCCCTGAGTGTCTCCGGCTCGGCGAGAATCGAAATCTCATCCAGCTGGATGCTTGTGTCGCTGTCAACGGCGGTTCCATGCACGGTAAATTTCTTCAGCTTGTTCAACGCTTGAATTCCTGCACTCATAGGTCACTTTTGCATCGCGATGCAGATCCGGGATTTGGCCGATCCCCGCTTTGCTCCTGACTGCCCGCGTCTACTGGAAAGCACTCTCTCAAATCTGCCGACAACGCCTGGGCGGGCGTTATCCGAGATTGTTGATTAGCGATGCGCCCCACATCTCAAATCATCGACTTCTTGAAATCACGCCACTCATGTATTGATTTAAATCGCGAAAATCCTGAACACTCCAAGCGTGTGGCGCAACCTTTACACCATTCTCTCGCAACGTCCTTGGAATCAAGTCGCCATTTGGACGCAGTATTACCGATGAGACGATAACGCCCGGGTAATCATTCAGCCGTTTCTTGAAAGCGGCTGTTGTCAGGTCCGGTGTAGGAGGATTGCTTTTATGAGCCAGTGGTCCGGTTGCCTTGATATCGACTCCATGGCACATGGCGCATCGCTGTAAATAGAGATTTTTCCCACTGGCATTATCCGCAAGGGATAGTGATGTTTGAATCAGCGATAGAATCCCTAGCGAAGCGCTGAACAGTATTTTTATTTTCATTTCTCATACAACCTTGTTTTACAAATAAGAGCTTAACCGAGAGCGAACTCCGGAACTACCACCGCACCACTCAACGCTCTTGACAACCTTCGAACCCAGATCACTCATCAGCAATGTACCCTCTTCGCGGGAGATGAACTTCAGATCAAAGTCAGCGGCTGGCTAAATCAGCACCTGTACCGGGGTGCGTCAGCACCGCTACATAGACTAGCGGCTGTCTCCCCGCCAACTCCAGGCCAACCGACAGGCCGCCATCTTGCTCTTGATTTGGCTTTTGATCTTGATCTGCTTGCCCCATTAATCACGATGGCCGAACGCAGGCATTGAGCCGCGGCTAACCCGGCAAGGATGCCAGGTTAGCCGCGCCAGTCGACACGTCCGCCCACTACTGCAACGGCACATAAACATCCGTCAACCACAGCTCCTGCGCAGTCTCCGGATAAACACTCAAATACTCAAAAAACAGCGGCTGATCCCGCAGTTCCTCCCCACTGCCCGGAAGCCAATCGCGATAAACCGGGTAGATCGTTTCACCGATATGATCCGGCGACCCTACATGCCGCACCACTGCACAGCGTCCACCCGCAATGACAATCTCCCGGACACCAGACTCATTCGGAGCCACCGCCTCCCGAATCTCACCGCAGATGGCAAAGCGAAACGCCTGCGGCGGCGTGGTATCCGGATTGCCGTAGGGAATACCGAAACTGCGGCTCGACGCCACCGGCGACTGCCCACTCTGCATGCGCCAATCGATAAACCTGCGCACACTTTCATCGACCAGCCCGGCAGGCCCGCAGTGCTCCAGCGCTGCGACCCGGATCTCGGCAAAGTCCACGATTCGTACCTGCATGATGATGCTCCTGGAAAAATGAGGGATAGCGAACACCGCATTCCAGACCTGCCAGTTCGGCTGCTTCCGAAACACACTCGGCGTCATGCCGAACGCCCGCCTGAACGCCCTGGAAAATGCCTCGGGACTTTCGAAACCCGCACCAAGTGCGGCTTCCAGCACCGAGTAATCCGCCTGGGACGCCAGACGATGCGCCGCATCGCGTAACCGCATCAGTTGCACATAACGTGAAACCGGCACGCCCACGAATGCGGTGAATTGCCGATGGAAGTGAAACGCCGAAAAGTTCGCCACATGACTCAACGTCCTCACCGAAAGGTCGCCTTCAAGATTGGCATCGATATAGGCGAGTACAGCATTGAAGCGTTTCGCGTAGGCGGCGTTGATCGGCATGTCAGACACTGGGCAAAGACTCCGGGAATTACGGTAGGCAAAGGGTCGACGAAATCGGCATGACCGCGCCTAGCCGCTCTTGCTCAAGACACGCTGGAGTGACCCCATGCCGCCGCCTCCAGAACGTCGGAAAAGCGAGCACATTCCGAGTATCCGCTTCCGGGCGCAAGCTCTCTCATATCGGCCGGTACAACCAGGAACGACTTTAGAGCAACAGCCAAAGCCTGCGCAGGACACAACCACCCCGCCCCCCTGCCACACCACCCCAGCCAATTTGTTCAGAAACAAACTCGGAAAAGCCCGCAAACCGATTAAGACTCTTCTCATATCTAAAATCCCTCCCCGCCCTCAGGTTATGCGCGCAACTAAAAACACATCACTGAGAAATAAATCATGAAAAAAGCTCTCGCAGCATTCGCATCAATTTCCGCACTCGCCTTATCCAGCGCCACCCTGGCCGCCGACCTCGGCCCCTCGTGCACCGAATACTTCCAGCAAATTGATGAATTCGTAGCGGCCAACCCTCAGGGCGAATCAATGAAGTCGCAATACGAGCTAACAAAAAAACAAATGAAAGAAATGCCGAGCACGGTTCAAGAGCCGGCATGCAAGCAAGCATCTGACATGATGAAACAAGCCATGAGCAAGATGCCAGCCAGCAAGTAACCCGATAGGCACGTATAACCAAACATACGTGCCGCACCATCAGCACCACCACTCTTATAGAATTTTCACAATGAATACAGTCATCTTAGTTGGATGTGCCTTTGCTGTTTACCTGGCCATACTTCTCATCTTCATGAAGCGCAAAAAAACAGCTCAACTCACCGAATTCAAATCTCGCCACTCCGGCACTTCGCTCGATGAAAAGCAAAAAAACGCCTTGGCGTTTGGCGGAATCCTGTTCAGTAATCGATTTGAAAAAATTCTCAGCATCTTCCCAGAAGATGACTTGAACAAATACATCGCAGGACTCAAACACGAATGGGAAATCGAGAGCCCCGATACTGCGAAAGAAACACTGGGTGAACTGATCAAGCTCTCCAAGAGCAAAGACATCGATCAATACATTGAAAGTGCGCTTAATCCAGAGATTAAAGCCGTGCAGAAAAGCATTGCAAAAGAACTGGGAATATCACTGGCGACAGTAGAACGCACCCGGTCCACTTTTGCCTGGGACACCATGAGAGCGGTGTCATTGGCCAGATGGTGTTATTGGGCGGGTTATCTGAGCGAACAAGAGACCTGGGCATTTATCCACGATGCTGTCGATATTGCCCGCCGACTTGGAACTGGCTGGGAAGATTACACCGTATCTTTTTTGCTGGGCAGAACCCTTCACGGCTTTGACCTTGACGACATCAGCTCGATGGCTAAGTACATCCTCAATGGAAAAGCCAGGGGCAGTCAGGACACCGATATTTATCTGAAGTATTCGTACAAATAAAACAGCCCAGACACCTCTGCGCCGGAGTTTTTATCAGCGTCCGGCGCACAACACCCAGGCCCACCCGTACGCACCATGTCAAACCCGACTTCCAATTGCGCCTTGCCTGGGTAGAACCAAGAAGGTCGACGTGACCTTGCCAGGCCAGGTGCTTCGGCAGATCGATCGCTGCTTGCACAAGCACACCCTCAAGCGCCGGCCATCTTGTCTGACGGATGCGGCGCTGGAAAAAAACGGCCGATAAAGGCCTCCGCACGCCCCACACGATCTCGGACTCAATGCCCGCAGCGACCGGACTCTGGGCCATTTCTCACGACCCAGACTGATATGATTTTTTTCAATACTGTTGCAGATAGATTTTTATTGTGTCATTTATAGCCTCGCCGATCACGGGACTGATCCACCGCGCCACCCCGGATGGCGGGCACCCGTTTCCCCCAATGCCCTGCAAGGAGTCAACAATATGAACAAGACCGAACTTCTAGGTGCTCTGCTGCTCTGCGCGTCCAGCTTGCTGGCCCATGCCGACGAAGACAGCCTGCGCATCGGTATCGAAGCCGCCTACCCGCCCTTCTCCTTCAAGACCCCCGAGGGCAATGTCAGCGGCTTCGATTACGACATCGGCAACGCCTTGTGCGAAGAAATGAAGGTCAAGTGCGAGTGGGTCATCCAGGAGTTCGACGGCATGATCCCGTCGCTCAAGGTGCGCAAGATCGATGCCGTGCTGTCGTCGATGTCGATCACCGAAGACCGGATGAAGTCCGTGGACTTCAGCAAAAAGTACTACCACACGCCGGGCAAGTTCGCGATGAAGGCCGGCAACCTGATCAATGACCCGTTGGTGGACCTCAAGGGCAAGAAAGTCGGCGTGCAACGCGCCTCGACCTACGATCGTTTTGCCACCGAGCAACTGGAGCCGGCCGGTGTGGTCGTGGTGCGCTACGGCTCACAGAACGAAGCCTTCCTCGATCTGGCCTCAGGCCGCCTGGACGCCACCCTGGCGGATATCGTCAACACCAACGAGAGCTTCATCAAGACCGCCGCAGGCCAGGGTTTCGCCCTCACCGGGCCGGACATCAACGACCCGAAATACTTTGGCCGGGGCGCCGGGATCGCCGTGCGCAAAGGCGACGGCGCCAACGTCGCGCGGCTGAATGCGGCGATTGACGCCATTCGCGCCAATGGCAAATACCAGCGCGTGATGGCCAAGTACTTCGCGTTCGATATCTACGGCGAGTAAGCCTGTCCCTGAGCCCCGGCGCCGGCCTGTTGCAGGCGTCTCCCGGGGCTTGTGTTGCGCGCCTCGCGGCGCTCGCTTGAGGAACTTCATCATGCTCCAAGGCTACGGATCGAGCATTCTCGATGGCGCCTGGCTGACCATCAACCTGGCCCTGACGTCCATGTCCCTGGCGATTGCCCTGGGCCTGATCGGCGCGGCCTTGCGCCTGTCACCCATGAAATGGCTGGCGCTGCTCGGGGAAAGCTACACCACCCTGATTCGCGGGATTCCCGACCTGGTGCTGATCCTGCTGATTTTCTATGGCGGCCAGGATCTGGTGAACCGCCTGGCCCTGGCGCTCGGCTACGCCCGCTACATCGACATCAACCCCTTTATCGCTGGGGTCTGCACCATGGGCTTCATTTTTGGCGCCTACCTCTCGGAGACCTTTCGCGGTGCCTTCATGGCCATTCCCAAGGGCCAGGCCGAGGCAGGCATGGCCTATGGCATGAGCGGTGCGCAGGTGTTCTGGCGGATTCTGGTGCCGCAGATGGTGCGTTTCGCCATTCCCGGGTTCACCAACAATTGGCTGGTGCTGACCAAGTCCACTGCGCTGATCTCGGTGATCGGCTTGCAGGACATGATGTTCAAGGCCAAGAACGCAGCGGATGCCACCCACCAGCCCTTTACCTTTTTCCTCGCGGTGGCGGCGCTGTATCTGATGCTCACCAGCCTGTCGTTGCTGGTGCTGCGCTGTCTGGAAAAACACTACTCGGTCGGCATCAAAGCCGCCGAACTGTGAGGGGGAACGATCGATGATTCTCGACTACCAACTGATCTGGGAAAACCTGCCGCTGTACCTCAACGGCGCCCTGGTGACCCTCAAGGTCCTGCTTATTTCCCTGGCCCTGGGCTTGGTGCTGGCAGTGCCACTGGCGCTGATGCGGGTGTCGCGTTCGCCGCTGATCAACGCGCCGGCCTGGCTCTATACCTACGTGATTCGCGGCACGCCGATGCTGGTGCAATTGTTCCTGATCTACTACGGCCTGGCGCAATTCGAAGCCGTGCGTCAAAGCCTGTTCTGGCCTTACCTGTCCAGCGCGACCTTTTGCGCCTGCCTGGCCTTCGCGATCAACACCAGCGCCTATAGCGCCGAGCTGCTGGCCGGCAGTTTGAAATCCACGCCCCCGGGCGAGATCGAAGCTGCCAAGGCCATGGGCATGTCACGCCTGACCCTGTACCGGCGCATTCTCCTGCCGTCGGCCTTGCGCCGGGCACTGCCGCAGTACAGCAACGAAGTGCTGATGATGCTGCAAACCACCAGCCTGGCTTCCATCGTCACCCTGGTCGACATCACCGGGGCGGCGCGCACGGTCAGCTCGCGGTTCTACCTGCCGTTCGAGGCGTTCATCACCGCCGGTCTCATCTACCTGGTCCTGACTTTCATTCTGGTGCGTCTGTTCAAGCTGGCCGAGCGCCGCTGGCTGGCGTACCTGGCACCGCGCAAGCACTAAGGAGCTGCCATGGAGCACATTCAATACCGATTGCCGTGGAGTGCCTCGGGCACCGAACGCACGCTGACGCTGTTTCGTTTTGGCAGCGGCACCCGCAAAGCCTATATCCAGGCGTCGTTGCATGCCGACGAGCTGCCGGGAATGCGCGTCGCCGTCGAACTCAAGCGCCGGCTTCTGGAGCTGGAAACACAAGGCCGCCTGACCGGGGTGATCGAGTTGGTGCCGATGGCCAATCCGATCGGCATCGCCCAGATGTTCCAGGCCACCCACCAGGGGCGCTTCGAGTTCTCCAGCGGCAAGAACTTCAATCGCGACTTCCCGGAACTGTTCGAGCCGGTTGCAGCAGAGCTGCAAGGGCAATTGGGCTCCGACGCCGAGGCCAATGTCGCGCTGATCCGCCGCACCATGGCCGAGACCCTCGCGGCCATGCCGGCCCCCGCCTCGGAACTCGACGGCCTGCGCCGCCTGCTGCTGCAGCATGCGTGCAACGCCGATCTGGTGCTGGACCTGCACTGCGATTTCGAATCGATCATGTTGCTGTACGCCATGCCGCAACACTGGCCGCGCCTGCAGTCACTGGCTGCGCGCCTCGGCACCGGGGTCACGTTGCTGGCCGAAGATGCCGGCGGCAGTGCCTTCGACGAAGCCTGTGCGATTGCCTGGCTGCGCCTGGCGGAGCGCTTTCCCGAAGCCAACATTCCCCTGGCGTGTGCGGCCACCACCATCGAACTGCGCGGCATGGCAGACACCGAGCGCGAGCAATGCACCGACAGCGCCGAAGCCATTCTCGGCTACCTCGCCGAGCAAGGCCTGATCAGCGGCGACTGGCCCGCGGCGCCGCCGAGCCATTGCCAGGCACTGCCCTTTGCCGGCGCGCAGTACGCCTGTGCGCCGCATCCGGGGGTGGTGAGTTTTCTGCAACCGCTGGGCGCAGAGGTCAAGATCGGTGACCCGCTGTTCGAAGTCATCGACCCTGTAACCGACCGCCACAGCCTGGTCCGCGCCAGCGTCGACGGCATTCTCTATGCCCGCGAACGGCTGCGCTTTGCCCAGCCCGGATTGTGGTTAGCCAAGGTGGCAGGTGCTACCCCCATTCGCCAGGGTCGCTTGCTCAGCGACTGATTCCAGAGAGTTCACAGCATGTACAAACTTGAAGTTCAGGACCTGCACAAAAGCTACGGCACGCACCAGGTGCTCAAGGGCGTATCCCTGCAGGCACAGGCCGGTGACGTGATCAGCCTGATCGGCTCCAGCGGCTCGGGCAAGAGTACCTTCCTGCGGTGCATCAACCTGCTGGAGCAACCCAATGCGGGCAGCATCTTGCTCAATGGCGAAGCGCTGAAGCTGGTGGCCAACCGGCAGGGCGGGCTGAAGGCCGCCGAGCCCAAGCAGTTGCAACGCATGCGTTCGCAGCTGTCGATGGTGTTTCAACACTTCAACCTCTGGTCGCACATGAGCGCCCTGGAAAACGTCATGGAAGCCCCGGTGCAGGTGCTCGGCCTGAGCAAGCAGGAGGCGCGGGAACGGGCCGAGCACTACCTGGAAAAAGTCGGGGTGGCACAGCGCATGAGCGCCTGGCCGGGGCACATGTCCGGTGGCGAACAGCAGCGCGTGGCGATTGCCCGCGCCCTGGCGATGGAGCCGCAGGTGATGCTGTTTGACGAGCCGACCTCGGCGCTCGACCCCGAACTGGTGGGTGAAGTGCTGAAGGTCATGCAGGATCTGGCGCAGGAAGGCCGCACCATGGTGGTGGTGACCCACGAAATGGGCTTTGCCCGAGAGGTGTCCAACCAACTGGTGTTCCTTCACCAGGGCCTGGTCGAAGAGCGCGGCGCCCCTCGCGAAGTACTGGCCAATCCGCAGTCCGAACGCCTCCAGCAGTTTCTTGCGGGAAGTTTGAAATAAGATCGCTGCGCCACCGCTCAACGCAACCCTGACGTGGTCGGCCTCGGATACACTCCAGCCGATCTCGTCAGGGCACCAGGCACAGCCCTTCTCTCACCTTCAGCCACTGTTGAGCCGGATATGCCAAGCCCATCCAAAGACACCACCGTCTACGCCGCGCCGGTCATGCGCAAACTCACGGAAATCGTTGCCGAGCTGCCGCCATCACTGCGCAAGGTGGCGGACTTCATCCTGCGTCACCCGCTCAAGGCCGCGACGCTGACCATCGAGGAGATGGCTCACGCAACATTGACCTCGCCCGCCGCCGTCAACCGCCTGGCCAAAGCCCTGGACCTGGGGGGCTACAGCGGCATGAAGGCCGAACTGGTGGCTACCTTGCAGCAGATGGTGTCGCCGGTGGACAAGCTGCGCAACGAACTGGCCCAGCGCCCGGGCGGTGCCTTCGGCCTGCACGAGCAATTGCAGAGCGCCAGCAGCAACCTGGCCACCGCCGCCAGCAACAACCACGCCGACAGTTTTGAAGCCTTCATCACCCGCCTGACCACGGCCCGCAAGGTCTACATCCTGGGGTTCGGCAACAGCGTCTACCTGGCCGGGCTCGCCGCCGCGACCCTGATGCCCTTCTGCGCCGAAGCCACGGCCATCAGCATGGAAGGTGGCAATGAAAATGCCGCGTACCGGCTGGCCGCGATCACCGCTCAGGATGTGTTGCTGGCGATCTCCCTGCCGCGCTACTCCCTCGACACCCTGCAACTGGCACGCTTCGCCAATGAACGCGGGGCAACGGTGCTGGCGATTACCGACTCGCCCGCCTCGCCGCTCACCGCGATTGCCGAGCACACGCTGTTTGCGCCTTGCGATCACCCGGTGCTGACCAGCTCCAACATCGCCGTGCTGGCCTTGATCGAAGGCCTGGTCGCCGGAGTGATGGCGCGCAATGAAAAAGCGGTGAAACTGGCCACCGAACTGACGGAAAGCGTGATGTCGTACCTGCACATTCCCAGCCAGGGCAAAGCGCTGAAAAAGTGACGGCAAGAGGCAGGAAGATCAAACACCCCACGGGTTTTACCCACGTCCGTAGGAGCCGGCTTGCCGGCGAAGAGGCCCGCAAGCCATGCATTGATCCAGCCGACGCCTTCGCTGGCAAGCCAGCTCCTACAAAGAAGAATCAGACCAGCCGCAAGGCCGCCGTTTGCTCTGGCTTTGGCTTTTGATCTCCAAGGCCCCGTTAACCACGATGGCCGAATGCAGGCATTGATCCGTGGGTAACCCGGCAAGCCCCCTCAGCCCTCCCGCTGCAACCCGGCGATCAAGGTCTGGATAAAAAATTCCAGGCTCTGCGGCAGCACCCGCTTGGGCATGGTCAGCACCTGGATATCCCGATCGCCCAAGCGCGGGTTGGACAACGGCACCGACACCAGCCCATCCATGCCCTGCCCCTCGCCGCTGATGGCACTGGCAAACGCCACCGTATCCGACTGCCGGACAAACTCATGCAGGGCCCCGGAAAAGTTGCAGGTCATCACCTGATCAAAGCTCAAGCCATCCATCTGGCACACCAGGTCCAGCAACTGCCGCTGGGTGGTGCCCTTGGGCGTCAACGCCACCGGATACCCCTGCACCTGCGCCAATGACAGCAGCCCGGCGCTGGCCAACGGATGCCCGGCGCGCATCAGGGCGCGAATCGGCGAGCGGATCGAGTAACACACATTCACCCCCTCCACCGGCTCAGTGCTGAAGGTCAGCCCCACATCCGCCTCGCCCCGGCGAATACGCTGCACACACTCATGGGGCGAGATCACCTCCAGGCGGTACTCGGCCCCGGGCCGCAGGCGGTAATGCTCCAGCAGCACCCGCGGCAGGAAGTACCGCGACAGCCCCTCGGTAGACACCAGCCGAATGACCTTGGCCCCCGGATAGCCCTCGCCGCGCAGTTCGGCGAGGATATTTTCCTGCTCCAGCCAGGTACGCCGGGCGTGTTCGGCCAGGGCTTCGCCGGCGGCGGTGAGTTGCATGCCCCGCGGGCGCCGCTCGAACAGCGCCACCCCGACGCTCTCTTCCAGCAGGGCGATCTGCCGGCTTACCGCACTGGGGGCGATATGCAAACGCTCCCCCGCCGCCGCCAGGGAGCCGGCATCGATCACCGCCAGAAAATACCGATAGTCCATCTGCGTCCCCTTGCAAGGCATCCAATTTTTAGAATCATGCCTTCAAAAAACAGCAATATACAGATGCCTTGACCCACTCCACCATGGGCCTGTTCCCCTTGCCCGACCGGAGTCGCAATGACCAAGCAAGCTGCCCTCACTGGCGTGCGCCAGTACCTGGACGACGGCCACTTTGAACAGGACCTGCGGCGCCGGGTGGCGTTTCGCAGTGACAGCCAGGACCCCGCCCACGCCAGCGAGTTGCCGCGCTACCTGCTGGAAGAGATCCAGCCGCTGCTGCAACGCCTGGGCTTCGACTGCCAGATGCTGGCCAACCCCGAAACCGGCGGCCCGTTCCTGATTGCCACGCGCCTGGAAGACCCGGCGCTGCACACGGTGCTCAGCTACGGCCATGGCGACGTGGTACCCGGCCATGCCGAGCAGTGGCGCGCGGGCCTCGACCCCTGGCAACTGACCGTGGAAGGCGAACGCTGGTACGGCCGTGGCACCGCCGACAACAAGGGCCAGCACAGCATCAACCTGGCGGCCCTGGAGCAGGTGCTCAAGGCCCGCGACGGGCGCCTGGGCTTCAACCTCAAGCTGCTGTTCGAGATGGGCGAGGAAGCCGGCTCCCCGGGGCTGCGCCAGCTGTGCCAGGAACACCGCGAACGGCTGCGGGCCGATGTGTTCATCGCCTCCGACGGCCCGCGCCTGAATCAGGCCCGGCCGACGCTGTTCCTCGGCTCCCGGGGCTCGGCGCAGTTCCGCCTGGAGCTCAACACCCGGGACAAGGGCCTGCACTCGGGCAACTGGGGCGGGGTCATGAGCAACCCCGGCGTGGTGCTGGCCAACGCCCTGGCCAGCCTGGTGGACCGCAACGGGCGCATCCGCTGCCGCGAACTGGTGCCGGCGAGCATTCCCGAGAATGTGCGCGCCGCCATCGCCGACCTGGAGATTGATCGCGACTCCCTGGGCCGGCCCCTGGACGAAGACTGGGGCGAACCGGGGCTGACCCTGGGCGAGCGCCTGTTCGCCTGGAACACCCTGGAAATCCTCGCCTTCAGCACCGGCAACCCACAAAAACCGGTGAACGCCATTCCGCCCCGGGCCGTGGCTTTCTGCCAATTGCGCTTTGTCCTCGGCACCCCCTGGCAAGAGCTGGAAAGCCTGCTGCGGGCGCACCTGGACCGCGAAGGCTTCAGCCAGGTCGAGATCGTCATGGAGCGCTGCTCCCCAGCCACTCGCCTGGACCCGGACAACCCCTGGGTCAGGTTCGCCAAGACCTCCATCGCCAACAGCAGCTCCCAGCGCCTGGCCCTGTTGCCGAACCTGGCGGGCACCCTGCCCAACGACATCTTTGCCGAAGTACTGGGGCTGCCGACCCTGTGGATTCCCCACTCCTACCCCGGCTGCTCGCAGCACGCCCCGGACGAACACCTGCTGCTGCCGGTGATTCGCCAGGGCCTGGAGATCATGACGGCCTTGTTCTGGGACCTGGGGGACCTGCCCCGGGCCTGAGGCCGTCGCTGCCCCGCCCGGCTCACGTCGGGCACCTGTCGCTCAAAATCCAACAATAAGCAGGAGCGTCCTGTATGACAGAATTAGCCGCCACCTCGACCGCGATCCGGGTCGAACCCAAAGCCCTGTACAAACCCATAGGCGCCGCCC
The DNA here is from genome assembly GCF_009908285.1 of Pseudomonas sp. Fl4BN1. Classification (GTDB taxonomy): domain Bacteria; phylum Pseudomonadota; class Gammaproteobacteria; order Pseudomonadales; family Pseudomonadaceae; genus Aquipseudomonas. Next base: position 27,410 of record NZ_JAAARM010000039.1, on the reverse strand, counting down.
TGATCGGCAACACCCTGGAGTGGTTCGACCTGTCGATCTACGCCTACTTCGCGCTGACCATCAGCCAGGTGTTCTTTCCCACCGCCGACCCGACCTTCTCCCTGCTGCTGGCCTTTGCCACCTTCGGCATCTCGTTCCTGATCCGCCCCCTGGGCGCGGCGGTACTGGGTTCCTACGCCGACCGCCGGGGGCGCAAGAAAGCCCTGACCCTGTCGATCCTGATCATGCTGGCGGGCACCCTGCTGATCGCCATCATGCCCAGCTACGCCACCCTGGGTATCGCCGCGCCCATCGGCATTCTCCTGGCGCGGCTGCTGCAGGGCTTCTCCGCCGGTGGCGAGTTCGGCACCTCCACCGCCTTCATGCTGGAACACGCGCCGCCGCGCACCCGGCACTTTGTCGCCAGCCTGCAGTTCGCCAGCCAGGGTTTTGGCGTGGTCATCGCCTCGACCTTCGGCTACTTCCTGACCAAGCACCTCGATCCCCAGCAGATGCTTGACTGGGGCTGGCGCGTGCCGTTCTTCTTCGGCCTGCTGCTGGGCCCGGTGGGCCTGTACATCCGCCGCACCGTCGACGAATCGCCGGACTTCAAGGCCAGCGAGCCGGGGGAACGCCCCCTGCGCGAAGTGCTGGTGACCCAGAAGACCCTGCTGTTGATCGCCATGGGCACCCTGGTGGTGTCCACTGCCTCGAACTACATGATCCAGTACATGCCGTCCTATGCCGCCACCAGCCTGAACATTTCCCAGTCCTCGGGCTTTCTGGCGACCCTCACCGGCGGCCTGATCCTGACCATAGTCACGCCCATCGTCGGCTACCTGTCCGGCCATGTCGGGCGCCTGAAAATCATGCTGGCAGCGGCCGTGGTCTACGCCGTGGCGATCCTGCCGGCGTTCTTCTGGCTCAACAGCCGTCCGAGCGCCAGCTCCCTGCTGCTGGTGGTCGCGATGATGGCGCTGATCAAGGCGGTGTACTTCGCCCCGCTGCCGTCGCTGATGGCGGACATCTTCCCCGTGCGCACCCGGGTCACCGGCATGTCCTTGAGCTACAACCTGGGGGTGACGATTTTCGGCGGTTTCGCCCCGGTGATCGCCACCGGATTGATCGCCCTCACCGGCTCGCAACTGGCACCCAGTTTTTATCTGATGCTGGCAGCCTGTTTGAGTATTGGTGCAATTTTGATGGCGGGGAGAAAACTCAAGTTGCAGTGAGGCTGGATGCATCGGCTGAGGTTCTTGCCACTCCGTCACCCAAGGGCGGCGTAGTGGTAACGGACTTCACCGTGCAGGACTGATGCCCCAGCTGACATTCAACACACGCAGACGGATGAAAGAGTGCGCTGACTCTTTAATGGGGAAATGTTCCTTGAGCGTAAGCCTGCCAAAGGCGGTGTATAAAACCGCTATCGACCTGGTGCATGAATGCCTGCACGATCAGGCCAAAATCATCCGACACATAGCCTGCAAGATCCGGATTGCCAGTGATCTGATAGACCTTCTTGAAGGCAGCCTCTCTGACTTGCCTGATGGATTCATCTTCAGGCGGACATGACGAAAGCACTTGTTCATAGCTAGCGCTCCACGCGCTGGCAAACTCGATGCCATCCCGTGAATCCAACCTGGCATCCCAGTCAGTGTTCTCCTGGAAAATCAGCTCAAGAAAAACACCGTCATTTATCCTGGAGAGTATTTCACTCAGCCCCATCATCTCAGCCCATCTCCTTGAACCGGCTCTCGATCAGCTCTAACGCTTGCAGTGGCGCGACACTTCCACCCAAGAGGGGCGGCCATGAAAACGCAGGGCAACCGGCAATTAATAAACACCTCTGGCATTTATTGTTAAATAGCTTGTTTATAGAGACCCGTGAAAAACCCTGGAAGACCATCACTGATCATGTACATATTGCTTGCGCTGGGCTCCTCACCTTCATCTGCCTCGGTCTCATGATCCCAGAAGAATATCTCCGGGGAGTTATTGTCCAATCTGATTAATACAAGATTGCCCCCGGGGCCGTGGGCAATAGGCCCTTTAGAATCCAGAATAGCGGCCATCATGATCTATCCTCCTGCTGCCGTTGCTACACCACATGCCCTTGGACATTACTCAACTCCTGCGACGTGCCATCGGCGCGCCGTGGAAAGAGTCGGGCTACCACCTTAAACACCTGCCAGCGTATTGCCCATGGGCTAAAAGCCTTCAAACAGTTTTAAATCAAATTCTTTATTTTTTATAACCCGCTTACTCTGGCGCACCTTATCCAACATGCCGCACTCGACAATTTTCGCGTCATTTTTTATTGCACAATAAATGAATGGCGCTGGAAAAGAGTATTCGTCTGGAGACTCCAACACATCACGAATGGTTCTTTGGCCGGGAATGATGCAGGCGATGATTTTCGGCACATAGTGATCTTCAAGGACTTTCTTAATATGCCCGCAAACAGCTTCCACGTCAGCAAGTGAGGGAGTTTTTATGGCCCCTCCAAGTTCCAGACTGAATTTTTTATCCTCCTGACCAAGCGTCGTAAATGAGCAACAGGAGTCATTGAACACATTACTTTTGTAGGGCGGTTCAATGCTGGACAAACCCTCAAAAATCGCGCCCCCGTAAACAGTCCCACCAAGGTAGTAGCTGTCAACTCGGGCCAGGTGTTGAATATACAGCTCCGCGACAAATTTATTTCCACTCTTGAATTTTAGTTTGTTTTTTGAGGCTTTTATCATTGAGTTGGAAAGCTCAATCTCCTTCAATTTCTCAAGCAATTTCCGCTCAAATATCGCTCTATTTTCAAGACTCATACACCACCTACATTTCAATACGCTTAACACTGCACCTTACAGTAAGCGCACCACACGCTATGCCCTTCGACCTCGGTCATGTCCTGCGGTGTGCCAGGTCCGGGCATGGATCAGGTGGCTTTCGCAGGATCAAAAACCCTCAAGGCACAAAGTTCAAAACCTCTTTCGCATAGTTCTTCCAATCAGGAATACGGGAGGACTTAAAGTACTGTTCAAGTTCCTTACTCCCCCGCCTAGCCACTATGAGGTCCACAAGATTGATCAAGAGAAAGGCTTTTGAATACCCGTGACACTTGACCAGCACGCTGGGCTCATAGCCTTCCTGCTCCACATCCTGGTCTTTTTTGGCAAGTTTATTGATTGAGAATTTCAATAAACCCTCTCCATCATTCAAAGCTTCCTGTATTTCTTTATACGACACGCCAGACAAGGCGATCCTTCTGGCGTCTATTGCAACCATTACATCTTCATACTCTTGAAAAATCTCAATCCCTGCAGCGGACTTAATGGCATTCACTATTGATTCATACTTTTCACAAAATATGATCGATTTGATTTCCTGAATGTGATCCAGCATCCATCGACTCCTTTTAATATCCGTATCAAATCCGCACCTGATGACTGCTTCACATCCCCAAAGATCGGGCAGTCGGTCTGATCATCGGAAAACACCAGCCTTTGATGATCGAGACTGTGCTCATGGTGCCAGCAGGTCATGTGCTTGCCGTTGTCGCCAAATCCCACATCATCGGTCGGGCCGTGAATACCTTCACCGTTGAGGCCGACCGGCAACAACACCAGTTGCTTGAGCAGGCGTTCCTGTTCGATACCCGTGCGATACCTGGACCGGAACATTTGACATTATTGCTGGACAATCCAGCGCTCAAACTCGGCCGCCTGCGAAGGGCAATTGGTGTCCCTGATCCAATGGATTTCCGTCTCCGGGTCGAGAGTATCGGTCACCGAGAAAGCGAAAATGACCCCAGCCAACTCGGTCTGGCGCAACTCTTTAAGGGCGTCGACGCAGAGGCCAAAAACAGCATCGCAATGCTGTTTGAAGTCGGGCCCTTCCGAGACCGACTCACAGGAGCGCCGCATATCCTCGGATATGTCCGCAAAAAACTCCTCGCCAAAGCCCTCATGACTCCATTCGCCGGGACTCCACTTGAAATAGACGGGATCTTCAGGGTACTTGGCCTGCATCTTCGCCAGGTGGGTTTTGCAGTTGAGCGATACAGACAGGGAGGTTGCGTCCGCGTCGGAGTACAACGCAAAGCCGCACACTTCAGACTCGGGCATTTGCATTGTAAATTTCGCTATCGCCTGACGAGAGGCCGCGACAACTCGGCGGTGAAATTCAGCGGCATCAAAAACAACCATGATGCTATTCCTTATGGCAACACGTTGATTGTTTCGCCAGCGCAGTGCCGGCGCATTTTTCGTAAAGCCAAGACCCTATCCGCAGCGTTCCCGGCGCTGCCAGTAACCGCCCTGGCCAAGGCTTCACACACTCGCCCGGTATTTTGCGCGGTACGCGCCTCACAGCACCAGCCCTTCGACGTCGGACCTTATCGCAGCCTTCGGTAGCGGCGCTTGTCGGCTACTGCACCGGCAAGAAATTCATCAGCAACAAGCTCTGCGCGTAATTGAGCCCCACCCGCCGATAACGCTCATCCAGAATCTGCGTCAGCAAATCCAGGCGCGCCACGATCTTGCCGAACTCCACGGCAAAACTCAGGTTGCTGCCCTCCTCGGAAATCTCATTGGAGAACAGCAACAGCACGCCGTTGGCATCCTGACGCTGGCTCAGCAGCCAGGTGGCCTTCTCGATATTGCGCGCGGCGTTGCTGATGAACTGCGGATCGATGCTGTCGGTCATGTAGAACTCGGTACGCCCGCCGTGGGCCGTCACCAGCATGCTGCCAATGGCATAGATGAAGGCCCCGACCCGATCGCCCTGAAACTCCGGGCTCAGGGAATAACTCAGGGCCACCAGGTCGCGGCGATCGCCCAAGGCTGGCAATGGCTGGCGTTGTTCAATGGCATTGCGGATCTCCCGCTGGGCTGTGGTGCCATCGGCAAACCCCGACTTGCGCCACTGGCTGGGGTTGCGCAGATAGAGCTTGCCCATCAGCAGGTACAGGCTCTGCAGGTTGTCACGCATGCCGATGGTGGCCATGCGATCAACGCTGGTCTGGAAAAATTCGTCAGGCTTGCCTTCACGAAACTGTTTGGCGATATCGCGCCCTTGCTGCTGGGTGCAGGCAGTGGCGCTGAGCATCAGCAGCCCTGCCAGAAGCAGGCGCTGAAAGCGGTTTTGCATCATGCAAGAAGAGGGAGCGTAGGCCATCGGCACCGGGTCGGAATTCACGGGCTGCGACGGGGATCGGCGTAGCCAGGCCTGGTGATAGAACGCAAAACTGTAAAAAAGTGCGATGGCCGCTGCCGGCCATCGCCAAATCGCTCGTTTACGAGCGTCGCAACGGTCCCGGCGAAACGATGATCTTGACGTTGTGTTCCTTGTTGTTGACCAGCTCTTCGAAGCCCTGGCCAACGATCTGTTCCAGCTGAATCCGCCCGGTCACCAGGGGCGAAATATCCAGGCGGCCGTCGGCGATAAAGGCGATCACATCGGCGAACTCACCGTTGTAGGCCAGGGCCCCCAGCACCTGCTTCTCGGTGGCCACCAGCTCGAAGAAGTTGAACTCGCTGGGCTCTTCGAAAATGCCCACCAGCACGCACTTGCCGGCCTTGCGGATCAGGTCGATGGCCAGCTTGGCGGTGTGCTTGTTACCAATGCATTCAAAGCTGACATCGGCCCCCAGGCCGCCGGTCAGGCGCTTGACCTCGGCCAGGGCGTCGCATTCCTTGGGATCGAGCACGTGGGTCGCGCCCACCTCCAGGGCCTTGGCCTTGCGCGCGCCGGACATTTCCAGGGCGATCACCTGGGCCGCGCCGGCAGCCTTGGCGCACATGATGGTGCACAGGCCGATGGTGCCGGCGCCGACCACCACTACGTTCTGCCCCAGCAGGCTGCCGGCCTTTTTTACCGCGTGCATGCCCACCGCCAGCGGCTCGATCAGCGCCCCGGCCTCGGCGGGAAAGTTGGCCGGCAAGGCGTACAGCAGGTTGGCCGGCACGTTGACCAATTCGGCGAAGGCGCCGTTGTTCATCAGCCCGGTAAAGGCCAGGTTTTCACAGATGTTGTACAGGCCGTGGGTGCAGTAGTAGCAGGTGCCGCAATGCTGGCAGGCGTCGGCGGCCACTGGCTGGCCAACGCTGAAACCCTGGACCCCTTCGCCCAGAGTGACTATCTCGCCGCAGAACTCGTGGCCGAGGATGCACTGGCCCTTGATCCCGGTCAGCGGGTGCGGCGCCGCCACCGGAATGAACACCGGCCCGGCCACGTATTCGTGCAGGTCGGAACCGCAGATGCCGCACCAGTCGACGCGGATCTGCACCCAGCCGGCCGCTGGCGCGTCGGGCAGTGGCACGTCTTCGACGCGGATATCGTGGCGGCCGTGCCAGACCGCGGCACGCATGCTGGGAACCGGCTTGAGGGAAACACTCATCTTGGCTTCTCCTTATTGTTATCGAGCTGCGACGGCCCCCTGGCCGCCGCAGAACACCTCAGTGCTGCTGGATGAAGTCGAGGATCAGGCGGTTGACCTGCTCCGCCGCTTCCATCTGCAGCATGTGCCCCTGCCCCGGCAGCACCTCGATCTGCGCCTTGAGATCGGCGCTGTGGCTCACTGGAATGATCCGGTCGTCGCTGCCCCAGATCACCAGCACCGGCTGCGGGCCGTCCTGCACCACCGGGCGCAGGTCGGCCTGCTGGCGGCCGTCGGCGAAGAGGTTGCTAGCAAGCTGCCCGAGGGCCGCCTGCACCCCTTCCAGGCGCTTGTACTTGAGCATGTCGTCGAGCATCTGCCGGTTCACCAGCTCGGCATTGGAGAACAGCTGCACCAGCTGCGGCTTCAGCGCATTGCGGTTGCCCGCCTCGACAAAGCCTTGCAGGTAGTCGCCATTGATCTCGCGGCCCAGCCCGGCACTGCCGATCAGGGTCAGGGAACGCACGCGGTCTGGCGCCAGCCGCGCGGTGTTGAGGGACACCGCGCCGCCCATGGAGTGGCCCACCAGATGGGCCGCGGGAATCTCCAGGTGATCCAGCAGCGCCAGCAGCACTTCGCTCAATTCGTCGAGGTCACCCCGTTGCAGGGCCTTGGTCGATTCGCCGTGGCCCGGCAGGTCCAGGGCAATCACCCGGCGCCCGGCGGCCAGGGCCTCGTGGTTGAACAGCCAGTTGTTGAGGTCGCCGCCAAAGCCGTGCACCAGCAGCACTGGCGTGGCGCCTTCACCGCGCTCGAAATAGCGGATCAACCGACCGCCGATTTCCACCTTTTGCGGCGCCGGGCCGCTGTCTTCGTCGGCGCTGTCACCGGGCACGAAGCTGGCCTGGAACTGCTCGATCACCGCGTCGATCTCGGCGTCACTGGCTTCGCCATCCACCACGATGCCCAGCAACGCGCCCACCGCCAGGGTCTCGTCCTGGCGGGCGATCTGCCGGCGCAGAATGCCGGAGAACGGCGCCTCGACGCTGCTGGAGATCTTGTCGGTCTCCACGTCCAGCACTTCGTCGCCCTTGCTGATGCTCTGCCCCTCTTCCTTGAGCCAGGCATCGACCCGGCCCTCGGTCATCGACAGGCCCCACTTGGGCATGGTCAGGGTATGGATCTGGCTCATCAGCGGCTCCACTCGATCACAGTGAGCACGGCTTTCTCGATCTTCGCCGCGTCGGGGATGTACAGGTCTTCCAGGGCGTCGGAGAACGGCACTGGCGTATGGGGCGCGGTGACCATTTCGATCGGCGCCTTGAGGGAGGCGAAGGCTTTCTGCGCCACCAGGGCCGAGATGTCGGTGGCCATGGAGCAGCGCGGGTTGGCTTCGTCGATCACCACCAGGCGCCCGGTCTTCTCCACGCTTTCCAGGATGCTGTCTTCGTCCAGGGGGCTGGTGGTGCGCAGGTCGATCACCTCGCAGTCGATGCCGCGCCCGGCCAGGCTACGGGCCGCCTCCAGCGCGGTGTTCACCGTGCGCCCGTAGGACACCAGGGTCACGTCCTTGCCGTCGCGCAGGAAGTTGGCCTCGCCGAACGGAATGGCGTAGGACTCCTCCGGCACGTCGCCCTGCAGGCTGTAGAGCATTTTGTGCTCGCAAAAAATCACCGGGTCGTTGTCGCGGATGGCCTGGATCAGCAGGCCCTTGGCGTCGTAGGGCGACGACGGGCAGACCACTTTCAGCCCGGGGATGTGAGTCCACAGCGAGGTGAGCATCTGCGAGTGCTGGGCCGCGGCGCGCAGGCCGGCGCCGACCATGGTGCGGATCACCAGCGGGGTCTGGGCCTTGCCGCCGAACATGTAGCGAAACTTCGCCGCCTGGTTGAGGATCTGGTCCAGGCAGCAGCCGGCGAAGTCGACGAACATCAGCTCGCACACCGGGCGCACGCCGCGGGTAGCAGCACCGACTGCGGCGCCGACGTAGCCGATTTCCGACAGCGGGGTGTCCAGCACCCGCCCGGGGAATTGATGGTAGAGGCCCTTGGTCACCCCGAGCACGCCGCCCCAGGCGTCGTTGTCGCCGGGGGCGCCGGCACCGCCGGCCACGTCTTCACCCATGATGAACACGCTGGGGTCGCGGCGCATTTCCTGGGCCAGGGCTTCGTTGATGGCCTGCTGGTAACTGATTTTTCTCGCCATGATGGTGGTCTCTTGTTGTTCTGGGAGGAGGCGTTACGGGTAACTGACGTACACGTCGCTGAGCAGGTCGGCGGGGCTCGGTTTAGGGTCGGACTTGGCCTTGCACACCGCGTCTTCGATCAGCGCTTCCACCTCTGCATCGATCTGGTCCAACTGGCTGGCCTGCACCCGCCCGGAACGGCTGGTGCTTTGCCGGAACTGCATCAGGCAGTCGTTGTGCTCGCGGTAATGCTTGACCTCGTCCGGGGCGCGGTAGGTCTGGGCGTCGCCCTCGAAGTGGCCGTAGTAACGGGTCAGCTTGACCTCGATCAGCGACGGCCCCTCCCCGGCCCGGGCCCGCTCCACGGCGGCGCCGGCGGCTTCGTGCACGGCGAAGAAGTCAAAACCGTCCACCGTCACCCCGGGCATGCCGAAGCCGGCGGCGCGGTCGGCGATGTGATCGCAGGCCACCGACCAGTTGGACGCCGTGGCCTCGGCGTAGCCGTTGTTCTCGGCGATGAACAGGCACGGCAGGTTCCACACCGAGGCCATGTTCATGGCCTCGAACACCGCGCCCTCGTTGGAGCCGCCGTCGCCGAAGAACACCACCGACACGCCGTCGGTGCCTTGCAGCCGCGCGGCCAGGGCCGCGCCCACCACCAGCGGCGCACCGGCGCCGACAATGCCGTTGGCGCCGAGCATGCCCTTCTCGAAATCGGCGATGTGCATGGAGCCGCCCTTGCCCTGGCAGACCCCGGTCTTCTTGCCGTAGATCTCCGCCATCATCCCGTAGACGTCCACGCCTTTGGCGATGCAATGGCCGTGGCCACGGTGGTTGGAGGCGATGCAGTCATCGTCGCGCAGGTGGGCCATGACCCCGGCGGCCGAGGCTTCTTCGCCGGCGTAGAGGTGGACGAAACCGGGGATCTCGCCGGTGGCGAATTCCACGTGCAGGCGTTCTTCGAATGCGCGGATGGTGCGCATCACCCGGTAGGCGTGAAGCAACTGGTCAGTGGTCAGGGGTGTCGACATTTTTATTCTCCAGGGTGTCTTCGGACTGAAGGTTCACGGGGTGTTGCCGGTGATGGCGGTCGATGGCCAGCAGGCGCTGGCGCGCCGCGTGTTCCAGCACCGAGTTGACGTCGATGCTCAGCGGGCCGCCGGCATCCAGGGTGACCGTGGGCCGGTCGTGGGGGTTGAATTCGATCTCGCGCTCGCCATCCAGGGCCAGGGTGCCGGCGTTCAGGCACAGCGGCTGGGGCACCTCGGGTTGCAGGTAGCCGGCGTCCAGCACGCCGCAGCCCTGCAACAGGCCGGGGGCCAGGGGCACCAGCAGCGCTTGGGGGGAGTGCGGGTCCAGGCGCATCCAGGCGCCGTGGGGCTCCTGGCGGGTGACCGGCAGCCACAACCCGCAGAGGGCGGAAATGCCGATGGACTGAGGCTCGGCGAAGGTCACGAACACCTGCGCCAGGTCGCTAGCACGGCTGATGGCCCGGGCGCCGACAAAGGCCAGGGGCGACACCGCCACATCCACCAGGGCCACTTCACACAGGCCGCGGGACGGCTCGCGCACCAGCAGCCGCTTGTTGCGCCGCAGGGCAATCTCGGCGGGCACCCGGCCGCTGGCGTAGAGCCCACCGGCCAGCCCCGCACTGGTGGCTTCGCGCAGTTCCGGAAAGGCGTTGTTGGTGCCGGTGGACAGGGTCAGCAATGGGATGTCGCCGACCTCAGCGGCCACCGCCTTGTGGGTGCCATCGCCGCCGAGTACGGCGATCAGCGCCACCCCGCGCTCGACCATCCAGCGCGCGGCCTGGCGGGTGTCTTCGACGCTCTGGCGCAGGGTCAGGTCGAGGAACTCCAGGGCCGGCCAGTGCTGCTCCCGGGCCTGGCGGCTGCGGCTGTTCTTCTGCACCGCAGCGGCGATGCCGGTCATGTCGGTGGGCATCAGCACCTGGGTGATGCCGGTGGCACCGAAGGCTGCCAACAGGCGCTGGATCACCGAGACTTTGTCGGTGCTGGAGAACAGACCGGCGTTGGCGGTGAGGCGACGCACATCGCGGCCCGAAGCCGGGTTGGCGATGATGCCGACGCTCAAGGGGCGACTCATGAGCTCACCGCTGGCGGTTCACAGGCAGGGAAAGACATACAGCACCTCGTTCTTATTGTTCGATGGGCCAGTCGCGGCGAATGGTCGGTCGCTGGCTGCCAAGGCCTAGAGCAAGGCCGGTGCCAGTTGCCTTGAAAAGCCTGAAAAACGCTGTTCCAGAGCGCTTCTCTTGGGTGACTGCAAGGCTTGCTCACAGGCCCGCCTGAGACGTTGCATGTCAGGCGGCACGGGCTCTTGGCGAGACCTTGAGACGTTCCGTCTCACCCCCGCCGTCCGGGCAGCCAGTGCTTGTCGAGGCTCGCGGAACAGCGCTTAATGCGCCGACAACGATAAGAAGCTGCAACCGGAGGCCTTCATGCTTTCCGCACATTCAAAAGCCCATGTGGACTGCGTCAGCCGGGTCCTGAAAAACGCCGCGCACCTGCCCCAGGCGCCAGTGCCAAGCCTGATCCTCGATTCCTGGCGCCGCTCGATGGAGCAGCACCAACTGGACCCTGGCTCGCTGCAGGGGCCGCGCATCCTGTCCGAGAACGTACTCAAGGAATGCCGCGAACGTTCCGAGCTGTTCCTGCGCATTGCCAGCGAAGAAGTGGCCCGCCTGCATGGCCGGGTGCGCGATGCCGACTACTGCGTGCTGCTCACCGACGCCCAGGGCCAGACCATCGACTACCGGGTGGAGTCCACCCTGCGCAACGACTGCCGCAAGGCCGGGCTGTACCTGGGTACCTGCTGGTCGGAGGGTGAAGAAGGCACCTGCGGCGTGGCGGCGGTGCTCACCGCACGCGCGCCGATCACGGTGCACAAGCGCGACCACTTTCGCGCCGCGTTCATCGGCCTGACCTGCTCCGCCGCCCCGGTGTTCGACCCCCAGGGCGAGTTGCTGGGGGTGCTGGATGTGTCGGCGGTGCGCTCCCCGGACGACCGCCGTTCCCAGCACCTGATCCGGCAGATGGTGGTGCAGAGCGCGCGGGAGATCGAACAGGCGTTCTTCATGAACAGCGCCCAGGGCTATTGGGTGCTGCGGGCCCACGCCAGCCCGGGCTATGTCGACAGCCAGCCCGATTACCTGCTGGCCTGGGACGACGACGGCTGCCTGCGGGCCCTGAATCCGGCGGCGCGCCATTACCTGCTGCGGCGCCATGGCCGGCTGCCGCAACACATTGCCCAGGTGTTCGACCCGCAACGGTTGCAGCGCGCCCGCGACGAAGGCCTGTGCCCGCTGTCCGCCGAGCTGCATGGCCGCTTGCAGGCGCCGCGCCGGCCCCAGAGTCGCCCGCGCCTGAGCCTCGCCGGGGAACAGCTGGACCCGCGGGTGGAGCAAAGCCTACGCCTGGCGGTGCGGGTCAAGGACCGGCATTTGCCGGTGCTGATCCAGGGCGAGACCGGTTCCGGCAAGGAAGTCTTCGCCCGCCAACTGCACCAGGCCAGCCAACGCAGCGACCGGCCTTTTGTCGCGGTGAACTGCGCGGCGATCCCGGAAAGCCTGATCGAGAGCGAACTGTTCGGCTATGTCGCCGGGGCTTTTACCGGGGCCTCGAACAAGGGCATGCAGGGGCTGCTGCAACAGGCCGATGGCGGCACCCTGTTCCTCGATGAAATCGGCGACATGCCCCTGGCCTTGCAGACCCGCCTGCTGCGGGTGTTGGCCGAGGGTGAAGTGGCACCGCTGGGGGCCTCGCGGCGCCAGTCGGTGGATATCCAGGTGATCTGCGCCACCCACCGCGACCTGGAAGCGCTGGTGGCTGCGGGCAGCTTTCGCGAAGACCTGTATTTCCGCCTGGGGGGCGCACGCTTTCAACTGCCGCCCCTGCGCGAACGCAGCGACCGGCTGGCGCTGATCACCCGGATTGTCGAGGAAGAATCCAAACGCTGCGGCGCGCCGGTGCAACTGGGTGATGTGGCATTGGAATGCCTGCTGGGCTACCGCTGGCCGGGCAATGTGCGGCAATTGCGGCATGTCTTGCGCTACGCCTGCGCCGTGTGTGAAGGGCCCTTGATCCAACTGCATGACTTGCCCGAGCAACTGCGCGGCGGCGAAGCGCCAGACGCCCTGCCCGCCCCGGAAACCGCCACCAGCCCCGAGCGCCAGGCCCTGCTGGATGCCCTGGTGCGTCACCGCTGGAAACCCCTGGCGGCGGCCAAGTCCCTGGGCATCTCCCGCGCCACCCTGTACCGCCGCGTGCAGCAGCACGGCATCCAGATGCCCGGCAGAAACCCGACCTAACCCACACCGACCGTAGGAGCCGGCTTGCCGGCGAAGAGGCCCTTGAATGGGACGGCGATCTTGCGGACGCCTTCGCTGGCAAGCCAGCTCCTACACAAGGCTACGCGGTGTGGCGAGATCCGTAGGAGCCGGCTTGCCGGCGAAGAGGCCTTCGGATTGTGCGTCGATCTTGCGGGCGCCTTCGCTGGCAAGCCAGCTCCCACACAAGGCTCCGCGGTGTGACGAGATCCGTAGGAGCCGGCTTGCCGGCGAAGAGGCCTTCGGATGGGGCGGCGATCTTGCGGACGCCTTCGCTGGCAAGCCAGCTCCTACACAAGGCTGCGCGGTGTGACGCGATCCGTAGGAGCCGGCTTGCCGGCGAAGGGGCCCCCTGGATTGTGCGGCGACCTTGCGGACGCCTTCGCTGGCAAGCCAGCTCCTACACGAGGCTACGCGGTGTGACGAGATCCGTAGGAGCCGGCTTGCCGGCGAAGAGGCCTTCGGATGGGGCGGTGATCTTACGGGCGCCTTCGCTGGCAAGCCAGCTCCTACACAAGGCTCCGTGGTGTGGCGAGATCCGTAGGAGCCGGCTTGCCGGCGAAGAGGCCTTCGGATGGGGCGTCGATCTTGCGGACGCCTTCGCTGGCAAGCCAGCTCCTACACAAGGCTGCGCGCTGTGGCGAGATCCGTAGGAGCCGTGAGGTCGTGGCGTCAGGCAGGAGCGGGCTGGAAACGCGCACGGTAGCGCCCGGGGCTTTCGCCGGTCCATTTCTTGAACGCGCGGTGGAAGGCGCTGGGCTCCTGGAAGCCGGTCAGTTCGGCTATCTCGCTGATGCTGGCCGCCGAGCGGCGCAGCAGTTCCACGGCCACGCCCCGGCGCACTTCGTCCTTGATCTCTTGATAAGCGCCACCCTCGCGCTCCAGGCGCCGGCGCAGGGTGCTGGGGCTCATCTGCACTTCCCTGGCAAAGGCTTCCAGGGTCGGCCATTGGCTGTAGTGGCTGCCCCGCAATCGCTGGTGCACCTGGGTGGTCAGGCCGTGCTGGTTGCGAAAGCGGATCACCAGCCATTGCGGGGCGCTGCGCAGGAACACCTTGAGCGAGGCCAAATCCTGGACCACCGGCAGGCGCAAGAAGCGGCTGGCGAACTCGATCTCGGTGCGCCCGGCGTTCCAGGTCAGGTTGCTGCCCCACAGCAGCGGGTCGTCGCTCAGGCTCAGGCGTGAATGGCGAAAGTCGGCGCGGTCGATAGGAATCCGTCGCCCGCCGAGCCAGCACAGCAGGCTGATGATCAGCACCAGCAAGGTTTCCTCGGCGTAATGGCTGCGCAGCGGATCGTCACCGCGGCTGTCGAGGCTGAGCACCGCGCGCTTGCCGCGCACGCTGAGGCTGGCGCCGACGTCGCGCAGGAACAGGCTGAAGTTGTTCAGGCACTGGCGCAGGGCCTTTTCCAGATTGGGCTCCTGGATCAGCCCGCGGCAGATCAGGGCAAAGGCCCCCGGCGGCATGCCGCGAGAGTCGAGCTGGAAGAATTCGTCTTGCAGTTCACGGATCTGGATCAACCACAACGCGGCAAAGGCGCTGCCGGGCACCCGGGCCCGGGGCTGGTCGAGCAACCCCGGGTCGATGCCGGCCTCGCTCAGCAGCGCCGCCAGGCGCAGCGGCTGCTCGCGCAGGGCATGGGTCATCACCTGGACAAAGTAGACCGCGACCGAATCGGTTTCACGCATGTAGAGGCTGTGCTCCCGTAGCTGGAACTATGGCAAAAAACGCCAGCACCCTTGACCGCTTTCGGCATAGGCCGGCCACCGTGCCGGGCTCTAGACTCGCGCTGGAAAACCCGCAGTGCAAGGCAACCGCGCCATGCTCCGCGAAGGCAATGAACAAAGGAAGAGCTGAAGATGAATCTTGCGAATATCGGTGTGATCGGCGCCGGCACCATGGGCAACGGCATTGCCCAGGTCTGCGCCCAGGCGGGCTTCGAGGTGACCCTGCTGGACATCGCCCAGGGCGCCCTGGAAAAGGCCATGGCGACCATCGGCAAGAACCTCGACCGGCAGGTGAGCAAGGGCACCTTGAGCGAAGACGACAAGCTCGCCGCGCTGGGCAAGATCCGCATCAGCACCGACTACGGCGTGCTCAAGGATGCCCAGCTGGTGATCGAAGCGGCCACCGAGAACCTCGACCTCAAGCTCAAGGTGCTGCAACAGATCGCCGCCCAGGTCAGCAGTGAATGCGTGATCGCCTCCAACACCTCGTCGCTGTCGATCACCCAGCTGGCCGCCAGCGTCAGTGCCCCGGAGCGCTTTATCGGCCTGCATTTTTTCAACCCGGTGCCGGTGATGGGCCTGATCGAAGTGATCCGCGGCCTGCAGACCAGCGACGCCACTCACGCCCTGGCCATGACCATGGCCGAGCGCCTGGGCAAGACCGCGATCACCGCCGGCAACCGCCCGGGGTTCGTGGTCAACCGCATCCTGGTGCCGATGATCAACGAGGCGATCCTGGTGTTCCAGGAAGGCCTGGCCAGCGCCGAGGACATCGATGCCGGCATGCGCCTGGGCTGCAACCAGCCGATCGGCCCCCTGGCCCTGGCCGACCTGATCGGCCTGGATACCCTGCTGGCGATCCTCGAAGCCTTCTACGACGGCTTCAACGACAGCAAGTACCGCCCGGCGCCGCTGCTCAAGGAAATGGTTGCCGCCGGCTACCTGGGACGCAAGATCGGTCGGGGTTTCCATACCTATGGCTGAGCGCTGCTCACGCTTTGCCGAAAGCCGCGACAAGGCCCTGGAGCTGTTTGCCAGCAAGGGCTTCGGCCAGGTCGGCATGCGTGAGCTGGCGAGCCATCTGGGGCTGACCCCGGGCTCGCTGTACCACCATTACCCGAGCAAGCAGCACCTGTTGCTGGACCTGATCGAAGAGTTCTTCGATGAGCTGCACAGCACCCTCAAGCGCCTGCAACGGCGTAAGGTGCAGGGCGATTGCCTGCCGGCGCTGATCCGCGCCCACCTGAAGCTGCACCGGGAATTGCCACGGCATTTTCGATTGGTGGAGCGCGACAGTGGCTGCCTCAATCCCGACCAGCAACTGCGGGTTGGGCAATTGCGCGAACGCTACGAGCACCAGTTGCTGCAATTGCTGGGCACCCCGCCCGGCCTCGGCCCGCAGGCGCAGCGCGTCGCTGCCCATGCCCTGGCCAACCTGCTGAACAGCGCCCCCAGCTGGTTCAGTGAACAACCGCTGCCCGAACGTGAACGGGAAGCCCTGCTGGAAAACCTGCTGAGCGGCGCTATCGAGCGGCTGCTGGGTGGCACGCCGTTGCACAGCGCGGTGGCCTGAGCCTCAGCGCAATTGCAACGGGTCCACCAGGCCGACGGCGATGGCCATGCCCACCAGCTCCGGCAGGTGCTCGGCCTGCATGCGCTTCATTACCCGTGAGCGATACAGGTCGATGGTCTTGATGCTGACTCCCAACTGCTCGGCAATCTCGCGGTTGGTATAACCCTGCACCAGGGGCAGCAACACGTCCTTCTCCCGTGGCGTCAGGCTCTCCAGCAACGCCTGGACACCGGCCTGGCCGGCACTCTGGCTCTGATGCCGGTCGGCACGGCTCAGGGCCTGCTGCACGCTGTCCAACAGCAACTGCTCGTTGTAGGGCTTCTCGATGAAATCCACCGCTCCGGCCTTGAACGCCCGGACCACGATGGGCACGTCGGCATGGCCACTGACAAAGATCAGCGGCAGCTGGATATCGCGCTGGCGCAGTTCTTCCTGGACATTCAGCCCGCCCATGCCAGGCATGCGCACATCCAGCAGCACGCAGGCATTGAGGCTGGGGTCGCAGTGTTCGAGAAATTCCCGGCCGCTGGTAAACGGCACGGCCTTGAGCCCCACCGATTCCAGGAGCCAGACGGTGGAGTCGAGCATGCCCGGGTCGTCGTCGACCACGTACACCAACTGCTGCGCTTCACGGGTCATTGCCTTGCTCCTGTTATCGGCTGGGAAGCTGCATCGGGATCGGCCGGGGCCGTGGCCGGCCACCGGCAGCACATCTTCAAGCCACGGTCCTGGGGCTGGGCCTGCAAATCACCGCCAAAGCCTTCGACGATGCTGCGGCTCATGGACAGCCCGAGCCCCAGGCCGTTGGCCTTGCTGGTGTAGAACGGGGTGAACAGCTGAGGCAGCTGTTCGGCACAGACCCCGGGGCCCTGGTCGCTGACGCTGATCTGCACCCCGCCTTCGGCCGTCGCCTCGGCAGCCAGCACAATGTGCGAGCCCTGTTGCGGATGCACTTCGCGATTGGCCTCGATGGCGTTGCGCAGCAGGTTCAGCAACACCTGCTCCAGCAGTACCCGGTCGGCGTACACCGGCGGCAGATTATCCGCCAGGCGCAAGTCGATCGTCACCTGGCTGGCCTGGGCTTCCCAGGCACACAGGCGCACGGTTTCCCGGGCCACTTCGGCGATATCCAGGGCCTGCACCCGGCGCCCGCCCTTGCGCAGGAAGGCCCGTAGACGCTTGATCACTTCGGCGGCGTGGGTCGCCTGTTCGGCGATCCGCTCCAGGCCCTGGGCAACCTTGCGGGCGGCCTCGGGCTGAGTGTCCAGGGCCTGCAAATAGCGCTGGCTGGCGTTGGCGTAATTGACCACCGCCGCCAGCGGCTGGTTGATCTCGTGGGCGATCCCCGAGGCCAGTTCGCCCAGGGTCACCAGCCGCGCGCTGTGGGCCAGTTCGTCCTGGTGGTGGCGCTGCTGGGCTTCGCGCAGTTCGCGCTCGCTCTGATCGTGGGCCACCAGGGAATAGAAGCGCTCGCCACTGGCGGCGCGATGGGCCAGGAGCATCAGCGACACCGGCACCGAGGCGCCGCCGGCCGGTGGTTGCAGGCGCGCTTCAATGCTCCAGCGGCCGCTGCGCTCGGCGCACTCCCAGCCTTCGCGCTGCAGGCTGCACAGCACCGGCTCGCTGAGAATGCTCGCCAGCTGCGGCAGCGCCTGCCCGGCGGTCAGCCCCAGGGTGCGCTGCGCCGCCGGGTTGAGGTAGGTCACCGCGCCGCCGGGCTGGATGAACAGCACCGGGTCGGGGTTGGCTTCCACCACTTCCGCCAGCCGCCGCTTGTTCTCTTCGGCCTGGACCCGGGCGGTGATGTCCCGGGACACCGCCACCACTTCGACCACGGTGCCGGTGTAGGTGTCGCGGATCGCCCGGCAGGCGGTTTCGAACCACAGGTAATGGCCGTCGCGATGGCGGATGCGGTAGGTCATGGTGTGGTAGCCGTCCTGCTCCAGGGCATCCTGGGTGCGCTGCATCAACCCGGCCAGGTCCTGGCTATGGAACAGGCTGCGGGCCAGCAGGCCGCGCAGTTGTTCGGGCCAGTAGCCAAGCAGGGTCCAGGAGGCCGGCGAGGCGTCGAGGAAACTGCCGTCCGGGGTGTGCCGGGAAATCAGGTCGGTGGTGTTCTCGGTGATCAGCCGGTACAGGCGCCGGGCCTTGGCCGACTCGCGCTCGGCCAGGACCTGGGCGGTGGCGTCCTGGCAGCGCGCCAGCACCCGCTGCTGGAGCGGATCGGGAATAAAGCTCCAGAGCAGGATGCGTTCGCCCCATTGAGCTTCCACCTGTTCGATGGCGCGCTGCTGCGCAAGGCAGGCCCGCACCAGCGCCGGGTGGTTGACCGGCAGCAGCGCCGCCAGATCGCCCGACGCGGCGCTATCGAGCCACTGGCGCAGCGCCGGATTGAGGTCCAGCGGCTGCGCCTGGGCATCCAGCAGCAGGCTCGGTTGCGGGTCGTGGCCGAGCCAGGGCGAGTCCGGCAAGCGGCCTTCGCGCTGCAAGCGCAACCAGCGGCGCAGGTGGGTGGAGTCGGACATGGTCGATCAATCTCGGGGCCGGAGTGGCGGACTCTTTATATAGTATAAATACTATACAACTCAGGTAGTACTTCCATATCAATCGACAAACAGTATATAAAAGACCCCGGATAAGTCACCGAGCTTTCGCTGGGTGTGCTGCGTACCTGAGCGTAGGAGCTGGCTTGCCAGCGAAGGGGCCCGTGAGATCGCCTTCGCCGGCAAGCCGGCTCCTACAGGCGCAGGTGTTCTTGAGAACGCCTTCGCCGGCAAGCCGGCTCCTACAAGCGCAGGTGTTCTTGAGAGCGCCTTCGCCGGCAAGCCGGCTCCTACAGGCGCAGGTGTTCTTGAGAGCGCCTTCGCCGGCAAGCCGGCTCCTACAGTAGGTGCCCCCAGGTACACAGCACACGCCACCCGAGCCTCGGCCAATAGAGCTAATAATCAGCCACCGGGTACCCGAACCATGTCCATCTACGAGCAAGGCCTGGCGCCGTCTGCCGTCAACCATATCGCCCTCTCCCCCTTGAGCTTCATCGAACGCACCGCTGCGGTTTACCCCGATTACCCGGCGGTGATCCACGGCTCGATCCGTCGCACCTGGGCCCAGACCTACAGCCGCTGCCGGCGCCTGGCCTCGGCCCTGGCCGGACGCGGCATCGGCAAGAACGACACGGTGGCGGTGATGCTGCCGAATATTCCGGCGATGCTTGAGGCACACTTCGGCGTGCCGATGATCGGCGCCGTGCTCAATGCCCTCAATGTGCGCCTGGACGCCGAGGCCATCGCCTTCATGCTGGCCCACGGCGAAGCCAAGGTGCTGATCGCCGACCGCGAGTTCCACGAGGTGATCCACGCCGCTGTGGCCATGCTTGATCACCCGCCGCTGGTGATCGATGTCGACGACCCGGAATACGGCGAAGGCCAGGCGGTCAGCGACCTGGACTACGAGGCTTTTCTCGCCGAGGGCGACCCGCAGTATCCCTGGCAGTGGCCGGAGGATGAATGGCAGGCCATCGCCCTGAACTACACCTCGGGCACCACCGGCAACCCCAAGGGCGTGGTCTATCACCACCGCGGCGCCTACCTCAACGCCCTGGGCAACCAGATGACCTGGGCCATGGGCAACCACCCGGTGTACCTGTGGACCCTGCCGATGTTCCACTGCAACGGCTGGTGCTACCCCTGGACCGTCACCGCCCTGGCCGGGGTGCATGTGTTCCTGCGCCGGGTCGACCCGCAGAAGATCCTCAACCTGATCCGCGAGCATCAGGTCAGCCACCTGTGCGGCGCGCCCATCGTGCTCAATGCCCTGGTGAACATGCCCGACACCGCCAAGGCGGCCATCGACCACCCGGTCACCGCCATGGTGGCTGGGGCCGCGCCACCGGCCAAGGTGATCGGCGCCGTGGAGGAAATGGGCATCAAGGTGACCCACGTCTACGGCCTGACCGAGGTCTACGGCCCGGTGACCCTGTGCGCCTGGCACGCGGCCTGGGATGAGTTGCCGCTGGAGCAGCGGGCGCAGATCAAGTCGCGCCAGGGGGTGCGCTACCCGACCCTGGAAGGGCTGATGGTGGCCGACCCGAAAACCCTCGAACCGACGCCCCGGGATGGCCAGACCATCGGCGAGATCTTCATGCGCGGCAACACCGTGATGAAGGGCTACCTGAAGAATCCCAGCGCCACCACCGAAGCCTTCGAGGGCGGCTGGTTCCATACTGGCGACCTGGGGGTGACCCACCCGGACGGCTACGTGGAGATCCGCGACCGGCTCAAGGACATCATCATTTCCGGCGGCGAGAACATCTCCACCATCGAACTGGAAGGCGTGCTCTATCGCCACCCGGCGGTGCTGGAAGCGGCCGTGGTGGCCCGGCCCGACGAAAAATGGGGGGAAACGCCTTGCGCCTTCGTCACTCTAAAGGCCGACCAGCAGGACGTGCGCGAAGCCGAGATCATCGCCTTTTGTCGCGAGCATCTGGCCGGTTTCAAGGTGCCGCGCACTGTGGTCTTCAGCCAGTTGCCCAAGACTTCCACCGGCAAGATCCAGAAATTCGTCCTGCGCGACATGGCGAAAAACCTCTAGCCTGAATACACCTACCCAGCCCTTGTAGGAGCTGGCTTGCCAGCGAAGGCGTCGGCCCATGCGACGCCAGGCTTGCGGGCCTCTTCGCCGGCAAGCCGGCTCCTACAGGGTGGCGGGGTTTTCGTTGTTGATTCATGCGGCCACGGCCGCTCAACCTCTCCTTTTGCCCGAGGTTCCTACAATGCCCGAATTCAACGCTCCGCTGCGCGATATGCGCTTTGTCCTGCATGAAGTGTTCAACGCGCCCAAGCTCTGGGCGCGGCTGCCGGCCCTGGCCGACACCGTGGACGGCGACACCGCCGAGGCGATTCTCGAAGAAGCGGCCAAGGTCACCGCCAACCTGATCGCCCCGCTCAACCGCAGCGGCGACGAGGAAGGCGCCAGCTGGCACGCCGGGCAGGTGCGCACCCCGGCCGGTTTCAAGGAGGCCTACAGCACCTATATCCAGGGCGGCTGGGTCGGCCTGAGCGGCAACCCGGCCTACGGCGGCATGGGCATGCCGAAGATGCTCGCGGTGCAGTTCGAGGAAATGCTCTACGCCGCCAATTCCAGCTTCGCCCTGTATTCGGCCCTGAGTTCCGGCGCCTGCCTGGCCATCGACGCCCACGCCAGCGAAGCGCTGAAGCAGCTGTACCTGCCGCCGATGTACGAAGGTCGCTGGGCCGGTTCCATGTGCCTCACCGAAGCCCACGCCGGCACTGACCTGGGGATCATCCGCACCCGCGCCGAACCCCAGGCCGACGGCAGCTATAGCATCAGCGGCAGCAAGATCTTCATCACCGGCGGCGAGCAGGACCTGACCGAGAACATCATCCACCTGGTGCTGGCCAAGCTGCCGGACGCCCCGGCCGGGCCCAAGGGCATCTCGCTGTTCCTGGTGCCGAAAATTCATGTCGACGCCGACGGCAACCTGGGCGCGGCCAACGCGGTGAGCTGCGGCTCCATCGAGCACAAGATGGGCATCAAGGCCTCGGCTACCTGCGTGCTGAACTTCGACGGCGCCAGCGGCTGGCTGATCGGCGAGGCCAACAAGGGCCTGGCGGCGATGTTCACCATGATGAACTACGAGCGCCTGTCCATCGGCATCCAGGGCATCGGCTGCGCCGAGAACTCCTACCAGAACGCCCGCACCTACGCCCGCGAGCGCACCCAGAGCCGCTCCCCCGCAGGCCCGATGGCCAAGGACAAGATCGCCGACCCGATCATCGTTCACCCCGACGTGCGGCGCATGTTGCTGTCCATGAAGTCCATGACCGAAGGCGGCCGCGCCTTCGCCAGCTACGTCGGCCAGCAGTTGGACCTGGCCAAGTTCGCCGACCAGCCCTTTGAACGGCAAAACGCCGAGGCCCTGGTGGCGCTGCTGACCCCGGTGGCCAAGGCGTTCTTCACCGACACCGGCCTGGACAGCTGCGTGCTCGGCCAGCAGGTCTTCGGCGGCCACGGCTACATTCGCGAATGGGGCCAGGAACAACTGGTGCGCGACGTGCGCATCGCGCAGATCTACGAAGGCACCAACGGCATCCAGGCCCTGGACCTCTTGGGGCGCAAAGTGGTGGGCAACGGCGGCGTGGCCCTGCGCCTGTTCACCGGCGAGATCCGCGACTACGCCTACCTGCCTGGCGCCGCCTACGCCGCCGAGCTGCTGGACGCAGTGCAACGCCTGGAAGACCTCAGCGACTGGCTGCGCGAGCAGGCGGCGCAGAACCCCTATGCGGTGGGCAGCGCCTGCGTCGAATACCTGCAGCTGTTCGGCTACGTGGCCTACGCCTATCTGTGGGCGCGCATGGCTCAGGTGGCCGAACACAAGCGCTCCGAGGACGACGGTTTCTACGGCGCCAAGCTGGCCACCGCGCGCTTCTATTTCAGCCGCATGCTGCCGCGCGTCCTCAGTCTGGAACAGAGCATCCGCGCCGGCAGTTCCTCGTTGTTCGGCCTCGACGCCGAACACTTCTGAACCCCTGGGCGGGGCGCCCGAACGCCCTGCCCCTGGCGGGTAAAAAAGCCGCGCCCGCAGGTGCAAAACCTCGGGCGCCGCTGCATACTCCGCGCACCCGGACACCGCCCAAGGAAGAAACGTGTTGGCCCCCGCCCTGATCATCGCCAGCTCAGCCATCGTGCTGCTGCTCGGCACCCTGCACCTGATCTACACCTTCGCCACCGACAAATTCCAGCCCCGTGATCCGGCCCTGGCCGAACGCATGCGCCAGGTGTCGCCGATGATCACCCGCCAGACCAGCCTGTGGCGGGCCTGGGTCGGCTTCAACGCCAGCCATAGCCTGGGGGCCATGCTGTTCGGCCTGGTCTACGGCTACCTGGCCTGGCTACACCCGGCGCTGCTGCAGGAAGCCCGTGGCCTGCTGCTGATCGGCCTGGGGTTTCTCGCCAGCCTCTGGGTCCTGGCCATCCGTTACTGGTTTCGCATTCCCCTGGCAGGCATCAGCATCGCGCTGGTGCTGTTCAGTGCCGGCACCCTGCTGCTTTTCAGCTGACTGGCCCCCATTGC
Source organism: Pseudomonas sp. Fl4BN1 (assembly GCF_009908285.1). Lineage (GTDB taxonomy): Bacteria > Pseudomonadota > Gammaproteobacteria > Pseudomonadales > Pseudomonadaceae > Aquipseudomonas. The sequence continues at coordinate 4,134 of NZ_JAAARM010000039.1, read as the reverse complement.
GCAGCGGCCCCGGCCCTGCCCGACACCCATGAATCCCGCAGCTTCCGGCCATGGCCCGGGGCCGAATCACCCACTTCGAGTTTGCCCATGTCCCGCCTGCACACCTTCTGGTCCCGGCTCTACTACCCCCTGTGCTGGATCGCCGTGGCCGCACAGTTGGCCAGCATGATCCGTTGCAACCTGCACCTGGTCGTGCCCCGGGAAGTCGGCGGTACGCTGTTCGGCGGCTCCATGGACTTCATGCTCTACCTGGGCGGCTGGGCCCTCAGCGTCATCGGCCTGGGCCTGGCCGTGCTGACCCGGGTGCCCGGCGCCCGCCTGGCCTGGATCATCGGCGGGCTGGTGCAGTTGCTGCTGGGCCTGTGGTGGCGGATCAACTACCCGGACGATTTCGACGGCAACCTGACCTTCAGCATCCAGGCCCGGGAACTGGACTATGTGATGGTGTTCGGCTTCGCCCTGGCCTACAGCGGCATCTACCTGTTGCGCCAGCAGCGGTTCAAGCCGCGGCCCCACGCCAACGCCCATGAACTGGCGCTGCGGACTCTGTGGGCGCTGCTGCTGGCGGGCTTCTTCATCCCGCCGCTGGTCAATGCCAGCAAGCCGCCCCTGCCCCACTGCGCCTTCAACAAGGCCGGCGAGCAACTGAGCGCGTGCCTGTTGGGCACCCCGGAGGAACGGGTGATAGTCGACTGAGCGCCACCCCACCCTTTTCTGCCTTTTCTCCACCTTGCCGAGTTTGCCCATGTCCCGCCTGAACACCTTCTGGTCCCGGCTCTACTACCCGCTGTGCTGGATCGCCGTCGCCGCGCCGCTGGCCGCCATGATCCATTGCAACCTGCACCTGATCGTCCCCCGGGATGTCAGCGGCACCCTGTTCGGCGGTTCCATCGGCTTTCTGATGTACCTGGGCGGCTGGGCCCTCAGCGTCCTGGGTCTGGTGCTGGCTCTGCTGACCCGGGTACCTGGCGCGCGCCTGGCCTGGATCGTCGCCGGGCTGGTGCAACTGCTGCTGGGCCTGTGGTGGCGGATCAACTACCCGGATGATTACGACGGCAACCTGATCTTCAGCATCCAGGCCCGGGAGCTGGACTATGTGATGGTCTTCGGCTTTGCCCTGGTCTACAGCGGCGTCCATCTGTTGCGCCAGCAGCGGCTCAAGCCGCGCCCGCCCGCCAATCGCAATGCGCTGTTGTTACGGACCCTGTGGGCCCTGGTGCTGGGGGCGGCCTTCATCCTTCCACCGCTGCAGGCCATCACCCGCAAGCCCCTGCCCTATTGCGCCTTCGACCGGGCCGGCAATCAGTTGAGCCTATGCCTGGGCCCTGGCACCCGGGTGATTGTCGACTGAGCGTCCCCCTGACTTCATTCCTCCTTTTCTCGACCTTGATGAGTGTGCCCATGTCTCGCCTGTTTACCCTGTGGTTGTGGCTGTACCGCCCCCTGTGCTGGATCGTCGTCGCCATCCCGCTGTCGGTGATGCTGTTGTGCGACGTGCAAATGATGCAACCGCGGGATGTCAGCGGCACGTTGTTCGGCGGCGCCATGGGTTTTCAGCTGTACCTGTTTGCCTGGGTACTGTGCCTGATCGGCCTGGTCCTGGCCCTGCTGACCCGGATGCCCGGCGCGCGCATGGCCTGGCTGATGGCCGGGCTCGTGCCCTTGCTGCTGGGGGCCTGGTGGCGGCTCACCTACCCGGATGATGAAGATGGCAGCCGCTCCTTCAGCCCCCAGGACTGGGAACTGGACTACATGATGGGCATCGTGTGCCTGTTCGTTATCAGCGGCCTGTACTTCTACTGGCGCCGACGCCTCGTCTCACGGCCCGCCGCCACCAGCGCCGATGTGCTGTTTCTGCAAACCCTGTGGGCGCTGGTCCTGGCGGCGGCGTTCATCCTGCCACCGCTGAGCTTCATCAAGCAGCAATCCCTGCCCCGCTGCGCGTTCAACAAAGCCGGGGAGCAATTGACCGTGTGCCTGAGCGATGATCCGAACGAGCCGGTGATTGTCGACTAACCCGCCGCTGGCAGCAGCCCGGACACAAAAAAGCCCCGCACCGATCGGGGCTTTTTTCTGCCGGACGCTATCGATGCTGGGTGGCCGGTGACGCCCTGCGCACCGGCAAGGCGGCAGCAAAGGCCAGGGCTTCTTCCCGGGTGCCGAAAGTGGCGAGCCGGTCACCCGCTGTGCAGACCTTCCAGGGGCCGTGGTTGACGCTCAATACCTGATAACCGTTGATCTGCAACTTGTTCAGCAGCGGCGTACTCATGGACACCTCCTTTTTGTCAGCGTGCCTGGGGCTTGGCCGTTTTACCTTACACCCGCAGAACGGCCCGGCGACGGCCGCATGTCGGCGTGCCGCGGTCATTTCCTCAGGTTGGCCAGGGGATCGTAGGCCCGCGAGCGTTTGCGCCGGCGCTCGGGTTCAGGGCGGTCCAGGGGTGCCCTGGCCGGGCCTACCGGATCGACCTGGGGGTCGGCCAGGTCTGGCGAATCGGGGTCGAAACCCGGGTCATGATGATTCGAGGCGTGCTCGGACGAGCACGGCCCCGTGGGGTTCTTGGCAGCCATGGTCAGCTCCTGTGCTAGCCCGCAAAAGGACGGGTACAGGCGTTGGATCGCGATCCGTTCCAAGGGTGCCGGCCAGCGGACCAATGGTCACCGGCAAATTGCATTGCGCTGCGCAGCGCAGCGTCGCAGGATGACGCCCTGGCCCACAACCGCTCAACAGGAAGTGTTCATGACGATTCGTGCCGTGGTGTTCGATTTTGGTGGCGTGCTGTTCGACTGGAGCCCGCACCACCTGTACCGCCAACTGATCCCCGACGACGACCGCCGCCAATGGTTCCTCGACACCGTCTGCACCCAGGCCTGGAACACCCTGCAAGACGCCGGCCGGCCCCTGGCCGAAGCGACCCGCAGCCTGGTGGCCGAGCATCCCGAGCATACGCCGTTGATCGAGGCCTACTACGGACGCTGGCCGGAAATGCTCAAGGGGCCGCTGGACGGCGGTGTGGCGCTGCTGGAGGAGTTGCATGAAGCGCAGATGCCACTGTTCGGACTGACCAACTGGTCCCAGGAGACCTTTCCCTATGCCTGGGATAATTATCCTTTCCTGCGGTGTTTTCGCGACATTGTGGTGTCCGGGCAGGAGCGGCAGATCAAGCCTGATGCCGAGATTTATCAGACGGCATTGAACCGGATCCGCGTGCAGTTGCCGGATGTTGCGCCCCATGAACTGGTGTTCATTGATGATCATGCGCCGAATATTGTGGCGGCCAGGGCGCTGGGGTGGCACGCGATTCAGCACGTGTCAGCAGAAGAGACCCGGGGGCAGTTGCTGGAGTTGGGGGTTGGGGATAAGGGATGAGGTTGCTGTGGTAACGGCCACTTAGGGTTCCGCCCTGACGGCGGGTCACTTTGGAAAAACCCGAAACACCGGCCCAGCCCAAAGCAACCAAAGGGCTCTTGCCCCAGCGTCGGGTCCTGCTCCATGGCCTGGGGCGGCCAACTCGGCATCCCTGCTGAGTTGGCCACTGCGCAGCACCTCCACTTGGCCTCCTGACAGGGCAAGAAGATCAAGAGCCAGAGCCAGAGCCAGAGCCAGAGCCAGAGCCAGAGCCAGAGCCAGATCAAGATCAAAAGCCAAGCAACGGAATGTAGCTATCGAGGTGTCCGCACACCAATCTCCAGGCCGGCCGATAGGCCGCCGTCAGATTTTGATCTTGATCTGCCTGCCCCCTTAAACACGATGGCCGAACGCAGGCATTGATCCGTGGGTAACCCGGCAGGGATGCCGGGTTAGCCGCCCCAGGCCATGGATGGCCTGTGGCGGCGGCCCACGGATCAATGCCGGAGAGAGGGCATGCCGAGCCTAGGCGAGGCACCGAGTGGAGGGGCAAAGCGTTTTGCTTACTTTTGCGCTGTTCAAAAGTGAGTCGCTGTAAGAGCGAAACCAATCGTCGCCATAACCGCAGCAACGGATATGTACCCAGAACAAAACCACCAGTGACCGCAGCAACGGACATCTACACATTCCCCCCCAACAACTGCAAAACCGCTTCTCCTTAAAGAAACCTGAAGCCTCAGGTTCACGACCGCAACCCGGCCGAGCACGAACAAACTCCCTCCCCC
>NZ_JAAARM010000038.1 GCF_009908285.1 Pseudomonas sp. Fl4BN1 | reverse complement strand
CGATTACATCGAGATGTTCTACAACGTAAAACGCCGCCATGGTTTCAACAAGCACCTGTCACCGGTAGAGTTTGAAAAGCGTTACGCAATGAGCTTGCAAGGTGTCTAGAGAATCCGGGGCGATTCATATCCCGCCAATTGAGTTAGGGATGATGTGTTCACCAGAATCGTTTTGAGGCGTCAGAGTCTCACTGCACAGGTAGCAATCCATACTTCCTACTCCTAACGGCTCACCGGACTTTCCAAGCCTTCGGAGCCTTCTTCAAAAGCACGCACAAACGGTCTAGCTTACGAAACGGCCAGAAGCAAACCTTCGGACGTGTCGACTAAAATAGAGCCTGCAACTCGCTGGGTATTCCGGCTCAATAATCACGTCACGCGAATTGAGTTTCGGCCTCCGGCGGCCATGCTCGCCCCGTCGCTATATCCGGATGCCGCGGCTCGTCATTAATCCGACCATTTTCGTCTCGGTACTCTTCAATTGCCAGCAAGCACTGTTTGGCCAGCCATGAGCGTGCATCGTTGGCAGGTAACATTGCGAATAGTCGCGCACGCATCCCTGTCAGTGGCAATCCAAACTCCTCAAAAGCGCCCCGCCACTGCTCCGAGGGTCGCCGGGAAATAGCTAGGTTTCTTAGCGCCCAACCCAGGTTTTGAAAAGAATGAGTAGCTTCGACATTACCGTCAAAAAGCGCCATGAAGTTGTCCTCACCAGGTAAGTCATCCATTGCCATTTCGAGAACTCGGCGAGTATTTCCAGGGGGTAGTGCAAGGTAGCGCTTGATCAGACTCCTATGAAAATCAGGGAGCAAATTGGCGAGCCTGGTTAACTCAGACGACAAGTGAAAACCATCCCCTGCTGGGATTCTGCCCTCGCCAAGATGCTCAAGCACAGCAACAGCCGCCTCTTGAGTGTTCAAACTCAACATTGCGCTTGTCCATTGGGAATCACGCAAAAACTCGGGGATGTCAGCGGCCAGACGTTCTAGCATGACAAACGCAGTATCAGCGGGGCTTTGGGGAATGGTCTCCAACAGACGCCGCAACGCGTTCGGGCTGCGGTGCTGATCCGACAACATGAAAATGGCATCGTGTACCCGTTCTGGACTGTCGGAAAAAGGGAATAGATCAATCCAGCCCATCAACTCACCGCGATTCTCGTCAAGTCGCCATCTTTGCTCCTGGGCTTCGGAGAGTAGCGCCTGCACACCTTCCATCAGTATCGCAGAGGGAATAACTTCGCCTGCGCGAGCAGCATTTACCAGTAAGCGATGCTTGCACGGTGTCGGTTGAGGAAGCGACAGAAGCAAATCTATTTCTTGGCACTTTACTCCGTGCGGTAAAGCAAGACATGTCCCAGCAAGGGCGAGAGCATGCTTCTGTTCAGCATCGGGCTTTGAAGCGACTCCGAAACCCATCACCACAGCAAAAATCGACTCAGCAAAATGCGACGTTGCAGGGCGTTGCGTAGCACGTTCTGCTCTCCGAATCAGATGATTCGAATAGTCGGTCGACCGATTGAAATTCGGCTTATGTGAAGGGGAATTACCGGCCTGCCAGATCTCCAGCAACGCCCCGGCTGCCTCCTTGCCCCAACGTAAATCACCCAATCCACGAATGAGAACCGCGACGGCAGGTGCGTCATGCATAGCCGCTAAGGCCCGGGTGTACATCAACGTATACCCCATTGGGACCACCCCTCCACGTCCCGCTGCCTGAAGCCAACTAGAGCGTGCAGACTCATACTCAACCAAGTCACGTTCGAGGAGGTTGAACAAAGGCTCAGCCAGCGTTGCATCCGCAACTCTTTCAGCGGCGCGAGCTAATTCAGAAGCAACGTTACGAGCTAACACTGGAGCAGCTTGCAGTGTGTCCATCCAAGTTTCGACGACACGAGACAAATTTGAGCGATGTGCTTCATCAAACGGAGGCTTCGTATCACCTCCATCCCGGCCATGGCGGGCGAGCACATCAGCTAACAAACCGATACGACGATAGCCAGCCTCTTCGGATATGGAAATAAGCACCTGTGCAAAAACGTTTTGCCGTGTACCAGATAGCGCACCTACCAATCGATAATGGGCTTTCGACAATTGCTCATCGTATCGCCCCAGTGCTTCCAGTTGACTATCTATTACAAATAACTGGTCGAAGAGCGCAGCGATGGTGACCGGGCCAATGACAGCCGCAGCAGCATTTAAACGTCGATCCGGGGTGAGGGGGTCAATAGCGGCCTCAGCTACTGGTCCTGAGTCGATCAGTGGAGTCTGATTGAGATAGTCCTCGACGTGATAAGGAAGTGATAGATCAGCGGCGATTCTGGCAACAAGCCCAGCAGCAACGGCGAGAGGATACTTTGAGAATGAAGTCATCACTGCATGCTCGATCCCCCTACCATTAGGTTCGAACTCGGCCGTGCCAATCAGCTGCGTAATATGGCATTCCGCATCTTCAGGACTCTCCTGCAACATCCATTCAAGCAGTCGCCCTGGCCCAGCATCCGCAATGCGTACAGTTTCTCGCTCATTCAAAAGGCGAGCGTTGAGTTGCTCGTCAGCAAGGTGGTCTGGGAAACCCTCCTCCGCTATTGCTCTCCAAACAGCATCCGAAGCCGTCTCCAAAATTAGTTTCACATGTCGGTCAGCGCGGCGGAATGCAAGAGCCGTTACCACAGCAACAACGACCTCGGGATCAGGTTCGGAAGCAGCCAGTTCAGCCGCTAACTCCAAACCATCGAATCCACTATTGCTTGCGATCTCAGGGAAGGCTATTAGTCGCTGGGCCGCAGGTAACGTACGCAAACGGATCGCGCTATCGACGCCGAGGACACCGGGGTGAAAACGATCACATACTCTAAATAGTGCGAACTGAATTTGATCGTTTGTATTTGACACAAACGGCCAAATTGTCTGCGCGAAATCGGGCTTACCCGCGGCGACCATGAATCGCACCGCTCTATCGATTTCACCGGGACTGTGCCAGCGCTCGATAAAAATAAGCACTCGATCGCGCACTTTCTGCCATACCAAATCATCGGCCCGTTCGAGCATGACGGCAGCCAAAATCGGGTCAATACCCAGTGCATCATTAATCGCAACTGCGACTGTCTGCGCTCCCTCCTCGCCTTCACGTGAAACTCTGTCGCATGCGAAGAGGATCGAATCCTCCCAGCTAGACCAATTGAACATCTGTTCGCGCAGCCTGCTAAGCGCATCGGCATCACCTGCTGACGCCTCACGCATCACACGCTCGACTTCCAAAGACGCGTACCAGTCTTGGAACAACTGATGTTGGAAACTTACTGCTCCGTCGGTGCCAGCCGAGCGAACCAATAAGTGCGCGGCAACTAACCCGTCAACAATTGCACGGGGTTGCGGCGCTGAGCCAATTTGCCCTGACGCGATAAGACACTTCGTGACTTCTGAAATGATGCGATTAGCGCTGCTGCTGGAGACTATAGTATTCGCGCCACGGGATGCTTCGACTGCGAGCCCAATCAAAAAAGCGTTATGTTCACCAAGAGTATCTCGCTGCAAACGCTCGACTTTCTCAGGTGCGCTCTCATTCTGCTGCACAAACATGCGCAACACCGCTTCCTTTGTCACCGGGAACGCCGCACCTATCGGCAACGTCAGCAAAGCATTTAGATAAAGAGGATTGCTCACTAGCTCGCGCACACCACGCGTTCGCCATGCCCTATCCACAAAACCAACTCCTTCATCCCCCCTAACCGCTTGGGCGATCTCTAGCTGTTGCTCATCGGAAAGGGGATCGATCACGATAATCGGCCGAACATCCGGTAGAGCCTGACGTCTTGAGCTGATGACAATGCCGAGTTGCGGGTAGTCACGCTGTAACGCCTTCAGGTCACGAGTTGCTCGCAACCGAGCATCAGCTGGCAGTTCATTCCAGCCATCTAAAAGCAGAGCAAGATTCCCATGGTAGGCCAGTTGCATCAGATGTTCTCGCCTAATGCCATAGAAAGCGTTACGACGCAGGACGAAATCGTAAAAGTCTTCCTGTCGGTCAGACCACTCACCGAGGGGGACAAGCAAAGGAATCAAACCTTCCTGATTGCCCATGCATTCTGCTAGCTGTAAAAGCGTGGTCGATTTCCCCGCGCCGCCTACCGAGACAACGCCAACCGGCTCAGCAAGCGATACAAGTCGTGCAAAGCTTTCAAATGTCACTTGAGGTGTGGAACTACCTTCAAGTCTCAGTGTTAGCGCGATGGTTCGCGCAAGTTGACCAGGTGCAGCTCGAAATCCTTGAATGTCTCTCAATGTCGCCGTACGAAGTCTTCCTCCAACCGCACCGATCGCTTCAACAGTTGGAAGATTGAGCCCGCGGAGAAAATCCTGGTCTGCATCATCGAGTAAATCATTAGGTCTAATAGAACCTAACGGTTCGCCACCCGCGATCGCGTCGAGGGCCCGTTGTATCGCCTTATTTTTCCATTCGTGCAGCAGTGCGACCGTAAAGCGCGAATCGTCGGAATCGATGAGTTTTGAACAACTCTGGCACATCCAGATGCCGTTCAAGGGGCTGCTGCGCTCGGCCGAACTCATGTTGGGATCGTAACGTTTCCCTCCTGGCGCCGCCGCTGCTATGTGCGCGCCGACACCGATATTGACCGTCCCCTCCTCAGCTAATGCTGGGCCGGAAGTCGAGCGCATGCAGGATGGATTCGAGCAGTGGTAGCCCACACGAGCGGCAAGACCGCGAATCGTTTTGGCCCGAAAATCGTCACGTATAGACATTCAAAACCCAGAATTAATAATTCACACCTCTATTAAATGAGGTATAGCTAATGATCATGAGATCGTAGAGCCTGAGTGTGTTCCGAGTTGCTTTCAGTTTCAACGAGCAAACTGAAAAGCGAAAACTGGCCAATTGGGAGTCGCTCCCAATGGGCAACAATCGGCCAACAGCGGTCGTTAGCGATTAGCTGCCTGCGACCCACTTCGATCCTTCATTGCAACACCTGAGTCAGTCAGAATGGGTCGGTTGCTGCCTGTTACCACCAGCGGCTTTCAATCAACCAGCGACAGTTAAGTTGCGCTCGTCGCCCAGGGAAGCCACCCTCCGTCGGCCCGCTCTGCTATTACGCCAAATCGCCTTCAATAATGATCATTTCGCGCTTGTAAGCGCTTAACGCAAACAGTCTCGCTTCGGCATAGGCAGGATCTATATTGCAGGCTTGGGCCTGTTCGTAGCTGGGAAACTCGACGGCAAGTACCCGCTTGCTGGTCAAGGCCTCCACCAGCACTCCAGGTTGCAGAAGCCTGACCTTTGCTCCATACCTTTCGCTGATAGGCGCCCACAGTCGGCTGTATTCCTGCTGTGCATTCGCATCGATGACATCCGAGCCGAAAATGATCCAATAGCCTTTCACTTGATTGCCCCATATGCAGATTTGCGTTCTTTTGTTTGTTGCGCTTGTCAGGCCTTTTCATCCTGAGGATGCTGCTGTGCAAAGCATGAAGCCGACTCCACCTGAGTCTGACCAGCGCGAGGGTTCCACTGGACGCCGGAGCGGGCGATGACACCCGGCTTGAGCTGCTGATGCTCGTCGTAGTCTCGACGAGGGTGGAAGAACAACGGTTGCAGATCGTCCAGCCGAGACAGCCGTTCGGCATATTCCTGCAGGTACTGTTCACGTTGCTGTTGGCTGACTCGGGCAGGCATCCATGCAGCATAAGGCGGCAGCACGGTGAAGCCGGTGTAGGCCAGGATGCCGTTATGGATGGGCCAGAGGATGTGGTGGAGGTCGCCATCAATACCGTTGGGCTGGTACAGGGAACTGGCGGTACCCGTAGTCAGACTGAGCATGGCGCGTTTGCCGGTGAGGTGTCCGGTTTCATATTTGCGCCCGGATGAGTAGGCAAAGCCACGGCTGAAGACCCGGTCGACCCAGCCTTTGAGCATGGCGGGCATGGAAAACCACCACATCGGAAACTGCAAAATCACCAGGTCAGCCCATTCGACTTTGGCTTGTTCGCGCTCGACCGCTCTGCAAATCGATGCCGTGGCCTGGGCATGTTCTTGTTCCGTTGATGGATCAAAATAGTCGGCGTCGGCGCGATCAGCAAAATCATCTGGTTGAAGCGCTGCGCTCCAACCCATGGCGTAAAGGTCGCTGACCTGTACGTCATGCCCCTGCTCTGTGAGTGTGCGCACGGCGGTCTGCGTCATGGCTCCATTGAATGACCGCGGCTCGGGATGAGCGTGGATGATCAGAATATTCATGTCTTGGCACCTGCATAGTTGGTACGACTGATGAGGTGATTGTCCTGACGTGGCCAAAGCGGTACAAATCATCTGTTTTAACGCTATGAAAGAGAAAAACTACACCATGCGATCCGATACTCCGCTCAAGGCCATCGCTTGCTTCGATGCCGTCATGCAGACAGGTAGCGCGGTGCTGGCGGCTCAACAACTGTTTGTCACGCCGGGAGCGGTGGGCCAGCAGATTCGCAAGTTGGAAGAGTGGCTAGGCGTCCCATTGTTCGTACGTACCGTGCGCAAATTGCAGCCGACCGAAGAAGCGTCGCACTACTGGGAACAGATCAAGCCGGCGCTACAACAGATCGACGAAGCTAACGCCGCTGTACAGGGGCGCAGCGCATCTCAGGTGCGACTCAGCTTGCCACCCGCGTTCGCCAACACTTGGTTCGCGAGGCGCATGCCCTCCCTGACCGGTAGCCATCCTGGCTTGAAGCTTCACCTGAGTGCCTCGACCGAGACGGTGGATTTTCACTCCCGAACCTACGATCTGGCGGTGCGGTATTTCGACGGCCAAGACGACAATCTGGATGTCCAGTTGCTGCTGCGTGACGAGGTCAGAGTCTATTGCAGCCCTGCCTACCGCGAGCGCCTGCAACTGACCAGGCTGGATGACATGGTGCGTGCGACTCTGCTCTTCACCACCTCTCACTCAAATTGGTCGCGATGGCTGGGGCAAGTCGGTCTGTCCTTCGACGGCATGACCAGCGACCTGCGTTTCGATCAGTCGGAAATGGCCATCGACGCTGCCCGGCGCGGGCAGGGTCTGGTACTGACCAGCCCTTGGCTGGTGGAAGATGATGTAGAGCGCGGAAGCTTGGTGCAGCTGTTTCCGTACACGCTGTGGACCGGGAAAGGTTACTACCTGGTCAGCAGTAATGATCGGCCTCTGGGTGCGGTAGCAAGGCAGTTGCGTGATTGGCTGATCAAAGCTGCACAGAGTAGCGACGGTGATGGCCTGCAGTGACCGAATGGCAGTTACTGGCCATCTTTCACCCTGAGTGCGTCTCTTGATGTGGGTGACGCTGCAATCAGTCGTTCTTGAATCCCGGCAGCCCCTGGGCCTTGCGCCATTGCTTCACTGTCCTGGTGACACCCTCGGCGGAGTTATCGGCGCCGGGTTCAGGGTGGAAAATCAGGTCGTAGCCATCTGGATGGCCTGCGAGCCTACTGAACGTCTCAAGCAACTCACCTAGCTCGTGCCCCGTCCCGCCCTTGTTGACGAGCCGTATGTTGTTGACGAAGGAAATGAATTCGGCTTCGGTAAAGTCAGAAGTTTCTTCCACGTTGTGCCTGTTTTCTCGGGTGAAGGTCAATGGGATTTCGTGGGGGGGTTACCCTGGAGCTTGCTGCGTCGTACACCGCCCCAGCCTGTGCAATGCGTTCGCCAGGGTGCCTGAACAGCCCCGGCTTTGTAGAGCGCTTCTGCGCCGATTTGCACCGATCACCCAGGCAATTGCGGCCAGCCCCTCAGCCGAGGCGGTCGATGGCGCGTGCAAGATTTGCGCGAGCTTGCTGTTCGAATGCATCGAAGTATGGGGCAGTCGCATAGATGCGCTCGCGTGCCAGGAAACCCTCCAGGACCTGGCGCCGCTTTCGTCGGTAGACAAACAGCGGCACATATCGGTACTCGCGGCGGACTTGCCGGTCGTATTCCTCGAACCGCTCAGCCGATGCCCCAAGGATCGCCAGATCCGTATCCACCAACACTGCCTCGTCTGCCGACGCTGGAGCGCCGTCGTGCCGCGTCACCATGATCAGGCCGTGCAGTCTGCTTCGCACCTCATCGCCCAGGCCGTTATCCCGGGCCACGTCGTCCAGCCATTGCGCACTGCGCCGTTCGTTGTCGCTGCGAAGGGGGTCGTATAGGGCGTCATGGAACCAGAGTGCGAGGTCGACTTCAGCGGGGGCATGACAGGCCGCGTTGATCAGTCGACGCACCCGCAGGCATTCATCCAAATGCTGGCAGTTGTGGTACGCACGGTGCGGCTCGCAGTAGTGTCGAACGAGCTCTGCGTATGTTTCTTGCGGCGGGCATTCGACTCCAAGCTCCGCCCAGACGCGAGCCCAGGCGGTGCAACCCACACCCTCAGGAACCTTGGGCACGCTGGTGGAGAATGGGTTGCTGCCCCCTTGCGCTGATTCCGTCATCGCTCCTGCTCCCCATCGATGTAACGCTCCACCCAGGCGCTCAAGGTCGGTGCGGCGAAGGCCTCCGGCAGCAGCGGCCGCGCCGTGGTGGACAGCGTGAACGCCCCCTGGATAAAACAGGTAATGCCAGCCACGAGCGAGTCGAGCCGCCGGACGCGGCGTCCACGTTCGGCGAATCGCTGCCGGAGCAGGCCTTTGAGGAGTTTCATCTGCGCCGCTAGCACAGCCTGATAGATCTCGCGCACGTCAGGGTCGTGCGCCGACTGTTCGCCGATCATCACCCACGCGGCAACCGCATCGGGTTGCGCGTCCGAGCCGTAGGCAAGGTGTGCGGCAATGTAGGCCTGCAGCCTTTGCTCGGCCGTTTGGGCCGTAGCAGCCCGGGACTCGTAGCGCTGCTGGGCGTAGCCGGCCAGCGAGTTGACCAGGGCCACCAGGATCTCGCGCTTGTCCTTGAAGTGGTAATGCACAAGGCCGGGAGCGAGCTCCGCGTGCCGGGCGATGGCTGCGATGGTGGCGCCGGCGTAGCCGGTCCTGGCCATGACGGCCTGGAGTGCCGCCACGATCTGGCCGCGCCTTTCATCGGTGTTCGAACGGCGTGCCATGTGATCCTCCAATATTGGTCATGCGACCAGCCTAGCATTGACATCGGCTTCGCTACACCCTAGCTTGCCAAATGTTGGTCAATAGACCAACTTTGGAGATCACCATGAAATCCTTCGCTGAAATACTGGCGGCGAGAGCCAACGCTCCCTCGGTCACGGTCGAGCGGCCTCTGGGTGACGCTGTGCGGTGCATCCTCGTACACGGGTTTCTCTCGGCAAGCGAGTGCGAAGCCTTGGTGGAAGCTGCGGAAAAGCTCGGGTTCGCCAACGCTGGGTCCGACTACCCGCCCTCCTACCGTGACAACGACCGGATCGTGGCCGACGACCCAGCCCTGGCCGGGCGACTTTTCGAACGTTTGACCCACTGCGCCTCACGGGCACCGGGACTCGGTGCGATGCTGGACGAGGACCGCTGGCGCATGGTCGGTGTCAATGAGCGGTTGCGCTTTTGCCGCTACCGGCCCGGCACCCAGTTCCGCGCTCACCAGGATGGTGTGCACCATCGCCAGCACACACAGTCACGCCTGACCTTCATGATTTATCTTAACGACGATGCCTTCAGCGGCGGCGAGACGCTGTTCTTCGAGGGAAGGTCCGCGGCCATGTCGGGCCGCAATGCCCGCCTCTGCCTGCGGCCGCGCAAGGGCAGCCTGATCGTGTTCGACCACGCGCTGTGGCACGCGGGCGCCCTAGTGGACTCTGGCCAAAAATACGTCCTGCGCAGTGACCTGATGTACGAGCCGCAGCATCCCCCGCAGGCCGACGGCCCCTTCCAGCCTGGCCACAAAGGATACATCTGGGCGCTGGCCAGCCTTGGAGAGATGGGCTTTGCAAGCGCTGGGCGCGACGCAACCATCCGGCTTTGGGATCGCGAGGGCGAGTGCCTGGGCCAGCTCGACGGACATACACAGTCGATCCTCGGCCTGGTAGAGACGGCGCCTGGCGAGCTGGTGTCGCACTCGCGAGACCGCACGATCCGGCGCTGGTCCCTGGCGACCGGGACGTCAACGCTGGTCGGCACCTCGGACTCGGCCGCACTGTCCTGTGCACGGCTGGACTGTGGCCGTCTCGTCACCGGGACCGCCGACGGCCGCGTGACACTCTGGAACCTGACCTCGGGCGCAGCGGACAGGCGCCAGGCTCACGACAGTTGGATCTGGGCCATCGCGCCTTCGGGCGACGGCGGTTTCGCCACCGCATCGGAGGACGCAACGATCAAGCTGTGGCAACCCGAAGAGCGGGACTTCCTGCACATGATCGATCTGGGCCGCCCCCTGAGGACACTGGCCAGCTGGATCGACGCCGATGGCAGCGTCACCTTGGCTGTGGGTGATCTTGACGGAACGGTGCACCTGCTAGCCACCGGCCCGAGGCTGGCGCTCATGGATAGCTTTGCCGCTCATGACGGGTCTGTCCGGCGCGTGCGATTCGAGGCGCGGCACGTGCTGCTGACATGCGGCGAGGATGGACTCGTTAGCCGGTGGAATCTGTCATCACGCCAGGGGGCGATCATCGGGTCGCACGACAACTTTGCAACCGATGTGCTCCCCACCGGGTCCGGTCGCTGGATCAGTTGTGGATATGACGGCCGGATCATGGTGCATGGCGACCCGGCTCCGCGTTGAGGTGGGCAGCGGCATCCCGGCCACCTGCGTATCGGCCGGGTCCGCTTTCAGCCAGAAACGGTCAATGCATGAACTTGGCGCTCGCGAACCGGCAAACCGAAACGCCTGCGGTGTCCGCGCTCTCGAAAAAAGAATCAGTTGTCCAAGCACTTCAACAACAGGGTCAATACCCAATCTTCTTGCGAGGCCAATGCCGCGCTGATCTCCTCGCATCTCCCATTCAGAGATAGCAGGTCGCCAGCCAGTACTTCTCCGCTGGACATGCACATATCCAAAGCAATACTAAAAACCCCGTTACCTACCGGCTTGCTCTCAAAAACAAGCTCAACCTCTTTAGGGAAAATGGTCACGTAGACGAAGAGCATTTCATTGGCGTATGTGTAATGGCCATGGTTTCTTCTGAGTAAACCACTCTGGCTTTTCGAAGCCTTCTCATAAACCTTATCTAGAAACCTTTGAAGGATGAACAAAAGCTCTGGCTTTTCAGTGCTCATTGGGCTCCCTTGCGAGCATGGACTTCAACACGCCATTCTAACCAACAACGACGGTGCCCCAGCGGCACGATACGCAGTGACAGCCATCTGCGGGTCATTGCCATCGGTGATGAGTAGTCGTTCTTAGCTATCTACCTACAAGCCCAGCCGAGTATCCAACTGCGCCAGCAACCTTTTGCGCTCGGTAAAAAACTCGGCAGAACGCAAATGCCCATGCTGCTCAAAGGTACATATATGCAGGTTCTCGATATCTCGCAGCGAAGCTTTCACGTGCTCCAGGTTCTTGGTGAAGATCGCGGCGCCGACGCCCATCGCGGTCGATCCCTGGGAGGCAAAGGACTCCAGCAAATCACGGTGGCGTGCCAGGAAACCAGCCTCTTCATCGCTCATGGGCTCCAGTGCCGCGTTGACCTTTTCCGCCGCCTCCATCAGCCACGCTTCCTCGCGGGAGCACTGGAAGTTGGCCGGATCACTGAGCACAATCAGTTGCCCCGGCTTGGCGTAGTCGGTCAGTTGCGGGTCGAGGCGACGAAACTTCTCCAGCACGGCACCATCGGGCGTGGCGAAGAGTATGGACTCCAGTGCCGAACGGGGCATGGGTTGCTCGACGATATGAAATCCCGGCTCGACGCCCTCCTGCAGAACAGCCTTGGGCTGTCGTCAGCGGGCTGACCAGGGTATTGGCAGCCTGGGCTTTTTCCGCAAGGGCGGGATCGGCCAGCAACGCGGCCAGGCGCGACTCGTCCATCGAGCCATCGGGGCGAATGGCGCCAAGCGTGGCGAAGTTGATGATGACAGCGCCCTCAGAGGGCGCGAAGAGCGAGCCGCCAAAGGTATCGCCCGAGCCGCTAACAAGGGTGCCGCCGTGGCTGGTGAGACTGCCCACATGGGCCAGGGGCCGACCATTGACCAGAACAGACGGAAATCCGCTGGTAATCACCGCGCCGCAGCCACAGGCATCACCGACCCGAGCAGCGCCATTCCGTTGATGATGACATCGTCGGAGGCAGTAAGAATGGCGGTGGTGCTGTGCCCCGGCAGCGGGCAGACATGGCTGTCGCCCAAACGTGAAGAAGAGATCATTTGGCATCTCCTGCGCTTCGAGTGAAAGGGCCTCCCGTCCGGGAGACAGGAGACGCTAACGCAGGAGTTCGGGCGGGGCCTTAAGGTGATTATCAAAAAACGGTGAGCGGAGTTGAGGCCGACGGCAGAGGCCGGACAGCGGGCGCAAAGTCGATCTCTGGAAAGCGCCCCGTTCAAGCAAAAAGGCGACGCAATACGTCGCCTTTTTCGTTTTTCAACAACTCAACCGGGGTTACGCAGGATCACCCTGCCCCAAGGTTCCACCTTGCCTTTCTGCGCCTTTGGCCAACAGGTCGCTGGTATGATCTGCGTCCGGAGCCGCCTGCTGGAGGCGGTGTGTTTGAGCACAGGAAGTCCCATGAAAAGAATGCTGTTCGGTGTGTGCCTGCTATCACTGGCCGGTTGTGTCAGCTCGCCCGATACTACCTTCACCCAGGCCACCCCAGGTTGCAAAGCGTCCACCTCTGAGGTCAATGGGAAACCAGTCGCTACGCAGTTCTGCATCAAAACCATCGCTTTCAAACCATCACAATACCGAGTCACTGTTAACGACCAGGTGCTGTTCACCGGTACTGACTACCAACGCGTCGCCTTTACCAAAACCATTAAGGAAGGTCCGGCCAAGGGCTCGTGTAACGAGCTGATCGAGTTGCAGGGCTCCGGCTCGAAGACAGTGCCATTGAGCGAGTTGCCCACCGAATTGGTGGCAGGCTGCCGGATCAAGGCAGACGCGGCCGGTAACTCCCAAGCCTTCAGCAAAGACGACGCCTGCGACAAGGTGTTCTACAAGTCGCTGGCGCCGTTGCTGGGCAAGGTGATGCCGGTTGAAGTGGCCCGCCAATGCACCGTGATGGTGAGTGAGCAGACCGTGTTTGACCAACGCTTCAACTTTTAGAAAAAGGCACTGGGGCAGAGGGATAGATTTACTTTCTCTGCTCTAGCCGATACCCGTCTCCCCTCTACCCCTGCGCCACCCAATACCAGATCGTTTCACCGTCAAACTCAGGCATCACGTCCTCCTCTTCAAAATAGCGCCGCGACTCTGGCTCCACTGGGGTGAACCAATAACCGGCCTTGTTGCAGCATTGTCCCGCCGCTACCGGCGCTACATGTTTCGGGTGACTCGGCCGAAGATTTCTCGCATAGGCCACCAGATCCTTGGGGTAAACCCTGTGCTCGACCCCGCTGTCGTCGAGGCCATACAAAAAAGCGATGGCGGCCGCCTCGAATGCCCAGTATCCGCAGTAGCTGCCCTCGTCTCCTTGCAGGTGGCTGTCGTGCCAGGGCGCCTGCTCGAATGCGGGGTACCAGTCGTTACAGTACTGCTGCAGGAGTGCGCTGGCTTCGGCCGGCTCGTCCGCGTAGATGGCCTGTATCAGCGGTGTGTAGACGTCGTGGTACCAGTCGTCCACATCGCTGCGCTCGGGCAGCAGTTTGCTCAGCAGGTCTTCGTAGAGGGTGTCGTCCCCTGCGTAGCCCGCCGGGTCGATCAGGGCCACGAAGCGTTTGAGCAGGTCGGCGCGGTGCAGCAGGATGCACAGGCTGAACACTTGGACGCACTCTTCATACTGGTCAAGCCAGTCGTCGATCGCCAAGGGGGTGATGTTCGGAATCTGCTCGTAGTGGGCCAACTGTTTTTGCAGTTGTTCGTAACTGTCTACCAGGGTTTCCAGCAAGGGAATCAGCAGGTCGATGCTGTTGCCGGCGGTGTAGCGGATGAGGATTTCCTTGAAGATCAACTTCTGGAAATGCCGGGCCCTGAGGGACTTTTCCTGCTCCTCGGAATCGGCCTGGAAGCTGTTCTCGGCAAAGAACTCCACGCTGCGGCGGTAATTGCTGAAGAAGTTTTTGAAGCGCGCTTCGCTCAGGAATGCTTGTCTGCGGTCCTTGATCATTGATCTTCCTTGTCTGAACGACACCCGCCCCAAGCCCTGCCCGACCGCGCTGTAACGACAGTAACTTGGCAACCTTGGCAGTCGGTGCCTGCATCAAAAACAAAGCCCGCGGCTCAGCAGGCGCAGGCTTGAATACGGCGACAACAGGGTTGGCATTCAACAGGCAATGCTGAATCGGTCAGCAACCCACTTAGAAGTTCGCCGGGGTGTTGGCGCTGATGATCTCCGCCTCATCCTGGCCAATATTGCGAAAGCTATGGGGCAAGGTGGTCGGGAAGTAATACCCGTCCCCTGGATTGAGCACGCTCACTTGCCCATCCACCGTCAACTCCACGGTGCCGCGGGTCACCAGGCCGCACTCCTCGCCTTCCGCATGCACAATCGCTTCCTCGCCAGAGCTGGCGCCCGGTGCGTATTGCTCGCGCAGAAAGCGCATCTGCCGGTTGGCCACGGGGGCACCCACCATCAACAGGCGCAGGCCATCACGGCCCAGGTCCGGCTGTTCATTGGCGCGGAAGATGTACTGATGCTCACGAGGCGGCTGGTCGAAGGTGAAGAAGTCAGCCAAGGACATGGGGATGCTTTCCAGCAGCTTTTTCAGCGAGCTGACGGAGGGGCTGACGCGATTCTGTTCGATCAGGGAGATGGTGGCATTGGTCACGCCACTACGACGGGCCAGCTCGCGCTGGGACAGTTTGTAGCTTTCGCGAACGAGTTTGAGTCGAGTGCCCGTGTCCATAACAGCCTTATGTGAGAGGAACTTAAGGGTATTTTGTGGCGGTTGGGTCGCGATCATCGCGATTTGGCTGCCCCTGGAACCTGAAACGGCGGCTATTTAAACATGTTTAACACCGCGGCTGTAAGGACTGCCGATGGCTGTATTGCAACACCGCTGCAGGCCAGGCCCCGCGCGGCCTGGGCAGTGCTTTACAGGGTAAAAGCCCGCGCAAGCACGGGCCAGAGCCGAAGCAGCGTCGAGGTCAGATGCCGAAGCGGTCACGCAAGGCGTAGTACGCCGCGCCCATGGCGGTCAGCGGCACCTGGAAGGTGCGGCCACCGAGCATCGGCATGTGTGGCAGGGAGGCGAAGGCGTCGAAGCGCTCGGCGTCGCCGCGGATCATTTCGGCAATCAGTTTGCCGGCCAGGTGCGAGCAGGTGACGCCGTGGCCGCTGTAGCCTTGCATGTAGTAGGCGTTCTTTTCGATACGGCCGAATTGCGGCATGCGCGACATGGTCAGCAGGAAGTTGCCGGTCCAGCGGTAGTCGATCTTCACGTCCTTGAGCTGGGGGAAGGTCTTGAGGATCTTCGGCCGGATCAGTTGTTCGATATCGTCCGGTTCACGGGCGCCATAGACCACGCCACCGCCGTACAGCAGGCGGTTGTCGCCGGTGATGCGGAAGTAGTCCAGCAGGTAGTTGCAGTCTTCCACGCAGTAGTTGTTGCTGATCAGGCTGCGGGCCAGCTGTTCCGGCAGTTGTTCGGTGACCACGATCTGCGAGCCGCAGGGCATGCTTTTGCGGGTAACCCGTGGGTCCAGGTCTTGCTGCAGGTAGGCGTTGCCGGCGATCAGCAGGTATTTGGCGCGGACTACGCCTTTGGCGGTGCGAATCACGTTGGGTTCGCCGTAGGTGATTTCCAGCGCCGCCGATTGTTCGAAGATCTTGCCGCCCAGGCCAATGATGGCGCTGGCTTCACCCAAGGCCAGGTTCAGCGGGTGGATGTGCCCGCCTTGCATGTCCAGCAGGCCGCCGATGTAGTTCTGGGTGCCGACTTCGCGGCCGATCTGCGCCTTGTCGAGCATCTGCAGGTTGTTGTTACCCAAGCGCTCCCAGTTGCGCTTCTGTTCGGCCAGGCCCTTGAGCTGCTTGTTGTTCAGGGCCGCGAAGATGCCGCCGGGGCGATAGTCGCACTGGATGTCGTAGTGCTGGATGCGCTGGCGGATGATGTCGGCGCCTTCGAAGATCATGCTGCCGAGCACTTCAGCGCTTTTTTCGCCATAGCGCTCTTCGATCACGTCGACGTCGCGGCTGTAGGAGTTGACCAGTTGCCCGCCATTGCGGCCGCTGGCGCCGAAGCCGACCTTGGCCGCTTCGAGCACCGTGACGCTGTAGCCGGCTTCGGCCAGGAACAATGCCGAGGACAGGCCCGTGTAGCCGGCGCCAATCACACAGACGTCGCATTCCACCAGCTCTTCCAGCATGGGGAAGTCAGTGGTGGGGTTGCGGGTTTCGGCGTAGTAGCTGTTCACGTAGTTTTGCATGAGAAATTCTCCAGCAAGTGCGGGTCGTATCGCCCGCCCCGCTGTTCTTATAAGAGTTAGAGCTTGATCCAGGTCGCTTTGAGCTCAGTGTATTTGTCGAAGGCATGCAACGACTTGTCGCGGCCATTGCCGGACTGTTTGAAGCCGCCGAACGGCGCGGTCATGTCGCCGCCGTCGTACTGGTTGACCCACACGCTGCCAGCGCGCAGGCCCCGGGCGAAGCGGTGGGCGCGGCTGAGGTTGCTGGTCCAGACCCCGGCCGCCAAGCCGAAGATGCTGTCGTTGGCAATCTGCAGCGCTTGTTCCTCGGTGTCGAAGCTGATGACCGCAAGCACCGGGCCGAAGATTTCTTCCCGGGCGATGGCCATGGCGTTGGTCACGCCGTCGAAAATCGTCGGCTCGACATACAGGCCGCCGGTGCTTTCCAGGGTGCGTGCGCCGCCGGCCAGCAGTTGCCCGCCCTGCTCCTTGCCGATTTCGATGTAGCGCAGCACGTTGTCCAGCTGGCGTTGGTCCACCACCGCGCCGACCCGGGTTTCAGGGTCGAGGGCGTGGCCGGGCTTCCAGGCCTTGAGGGCTTCCACCAGCAGCGGAATAAACTGCTCGTGGACCGAGCGTTGCACCAGCAGGCGCGAGCCGGCAGTGCAGACTTCGCCCTGGTTGAAAGCGATCGCCGCGGCCGCGGCTTCGGCCGCTTCGCGCAGGTCCGGGGCGTCGGCGAATACCACGTTGGGGCTCTTGCCCCCCGCTTCCAGCCACACCCGCTTCAGGTTGCTTTCGCCGGCGTACACCAGCAGTTGCTTGCCCACGGCGGTGGAGCCGGTAAAGGCCAGCACGTCCACGTCCATGTGCAGGGCCAGGGCCTTGCCGACGGTGTGGCCATAGCCCGGCAGGACGTTGAACACGCCCTGGGGGATGCCGGCGTCCAGGGCTAGCTGGGCGATACGGATCGCCGTCAGCGGCGACTTTTCCGACGGTTTGAGAATGAACGAGTTGCCCGCCGCCAGGGCCGGGGCAAATTTCCAGCTGGCCATGATCAGCGGGAAGTTCCACGGCACGATGGCCGCCACTACACCAGACGGTTCGCGGGTCACCAGGCCCAGTTGATCCTCGGGGGTGGCCGCGACTTCGTCGTAGATCTTGTCGATGGCTTCGGCGTTCCAGCGGATCGCGTTGGCCGTGGCGGGAATGTCGATGGCCATGGAGTCGCCGATCGGCTTGCCCATGTCCAGGGTTTCCAGGAGCGCCAGTTCTTCCTGGTGCTCAAGGATCAGCTCGGAGAAACGGATCAGGATGCGCTTGCGCTCGGCTGGGGCCTGGCGCGACCAGACGCCGGATTCGAAGGCTCGCCGCGCCACCTGCACGGCGAGGTTGGCATCGGCCGCATCGGTGCTGGCGACGTTGGCCAGGAAGCGCCCGTCTACCGGGCTCAGGCATTCAAAAGTGGCGCCGCTGGCAGCGGTGCAGTACTGGCCGTCGATAAACGCCCGGCCTTCGAGGGTAAGGGACTGGAAGCGCTGCTCCCAGTCGCTGCGGGTTTTGCTCATGCTGTCGACTCCACGCAGGACTAGGCCCGGTACGAACACGGCCGGCACCGGGTTAAAACCGGCTCGGCGCGTGTTCGTACAGGCCCCAAGGAACGGCCATCAGACCGTGTGCAGGTACCAGTTGTATTCCAGGTCGGAAATGGAGTTTTCGAACTCTGCCAACTCGCTTTCCTTACAGGCGACAAACACGTCGATGTACATCGGGTCGATGTACTTGGCCATCACTTCGCTGTCGTCCAGCACTCGCAGGGCGTCACGCAGGTTGGTCGGCAGGCTTTGTTCATTCTGCTCGTAGGAGTTGCCTTCAACCGGCTCACCCGGGTCGATCTTGTTGGTCAGGCCGTGGTGAATACCCGCCAGCACCGAGGCCATCAGCAGGTAAGGGTTGGCGTCGGCGCCAGCAACCCGGTGCTCGATGCGAACCGCGTCGGCGGAACCGGTGGGTACGCGCACGGCCACGGTGCGGTTGTCGATGCCCCAGGTCGGCGAGTTCGGTACGTAGAACTGCGCACCGAAACGACGGTAGGAGTTGACGTTGGGGCAAAGGAACGCCATCTGCTGCGGCAGGGTGTCCAGTACGCCGCCGATGGCGTGGCGCAGGGCCTCGTTGCTCGCTGGATCATCGGTGGCAAAGATGTTGTTGCCTTGCTTGTCGAGGATCGAGATGTGCACGTGCAGGCCGTTGCCCGCCTGGCCCGGGTAGGGCTTGGCCATGAAGGTGGTGTCCATTTCATGGTCGTAGGCGATGTTTTTCACCAGGCGCTTGAGCAACACCGCGTAGTCGCAGGCTTTGATCGGGTCGCTGACGTGGTGCAGGTTGACTTCGAACTGCGCCGGGGCGCTTTCCTTGACGATGGCGTCGGCGGGGATGCCCTGCTCTTTCGCGCCTTCGAGGATGTCTTGCAGGCAGTCGACGTATTCGTCGAGGTCATCGATCAGGTAGACCTGGGTCGAGTGCGGACGCTTGCCGGAGATCGGCGAGCGCGGCGACTGCGGCCGGCCGTTCACGTTGTCCTGGTCGATCAGGTAGAACTCCAGCTCGAAGGCGGCACAGATGGTCAGGCCCAGTTCGTCGAACTTGCTCACCACCTGGCGCAGCACTTCCCGCGGGTCGGCGAAGAAGGGCTGGCCTTCAATCTCGTGCATGGTCATCAGCAGTTGCGCGGTGGGGCGCTTCTGCCAAGGCTCGACGCACAGGGTGCCGGGGATCGGGTAGCAGATGCGGTCGGCATCACCGATGTCCAGGCCCAGGCCGGTGCTTTCCACCGTGGAGCCGTTGATATCCAGGGCAAACAGCGAGGCCGGCAGGTTAATGCCCTTCTCATAGACCTTGTGCAGCGCGGTGCGCTCGATGCGCTTGCCGCGCACCACACCGTTCATGTCTGCAATCAGCAGATCGACGTAGAGAATCTCGGGGTGTTTTTTCAGGAAAGCATTGGCTTCATTGAGTTGAATGGCACGCGGGGGGACCGACATGATGCACCTATTGTGTTAATTATTATGTTCACTGCTGTGACACGACAGCAGTCAATCCGAAAGAAAAACCGAAGTCAAGGGCCAAAATTGGTGGCTGACCGTCAATTATTTTATCCCCATCAATGCCAATACGCAGCGCAATCCGCGCCACTCAAGGGTTTCGGACGAATAGCGTTTAGAATTTTTTACATTGAAGTTGTTAATTAAAATAAACGCGGATAAGCTCTGGAAAAACTCGTTCCAGCGTGAATTTCGAGGTGATAAAAATGGCACTCAAGCCATTGATCGGCGTTACTGCGTGCATCAAAGAGATCGGCCTGCACCCCTACCACGTCAGCGGCGACAAGTACTTGCGTGCTGTCAGCGTCGCGGCCGAGGGCCTGCCCCTGATCGTTCCTTCCCTGGCGGACCTGATTGATATCGAGGATCTGCTGCGACAAGTGGATGGGCTGCTGTTTACCGGCTCGCCGTCCAATGTCGAACCCTTCCACTACCAAGGCACTCCCAGCGAGCCGGGCACCGCCCACGACCCGCAGCGCGATGCCACCACCCTGCCCCTGCTGCGCGCCGCCATTGTGGCCGGCGTGCCGGTGCTCGGCATCTGCCGTGGCTTCCAGGAGATGAACGTGGCCTTTGGCGGCAGCCTGCACCAGAAGGTGCATGAACTGCCGGGCTACATGGATCACCGCGAAGCCGACGATCCACGCATCGAGGTGCAGTACGCCCCGGCGCACTCGGTGGCGATCCAGCCCGGCGGTGTGTTCGAAGCCATGGGCCTGGCCGGCGAGATCCAGGTCAACTCGATCCACAGTCAGGGCATCGACCGCGTCGCCCCCGGGCTGCGGGTCGAAGCCGTGGCGCCGGATGGCCTGGTGGAGGCGGTGTCGGTGGAACACAGCAAGGCCTTTGCCTTCGGCGTGCAGTGGCACCCGGAATGGCAGGTGCTGTCGAATCCGGCCTACCTGCGGATCTTCCAGGCTTTTGGCCAGGCGTGCCGGCAACGGGCCGCGCAACGTCGCTGAGCGCCAATCAAAAAACCCAGGCATTCAACAAGAGTCACCACGCCCGGTCCTGCGGCGAGCGCGCTTGTGCGCGCCCGACGTTCGACCTGAGCAACACACGGCAAGACCACAACAACAAATAGCGTCAGGCCGCCAGGAAGGCAGCGCCGAATCAACCCGCTCCCCCGCGGGTTGGCAATCAACCTTTGAGCCGGGCCGTATTGGCCCCGCTGCTGACACCTGTTGGGAGTTTCACATGGCAAACGCCTCCAGCACTTACCGCAAGGCCCTCGAAGGCAACCAGAGCCCGCAAAAGGTCCTGGTTAAAATCGACCGCGTGACCAAGAAGTTCGATGAAACCGTGGCCGTGGACGACGTGTCCCTGGAGATCCACCAGGGCGAGATCTTCGCCCTGCTGGGCGGTTCCGGTTCCGGAAAATCCACTCTGCTGCGCATGCTCGCCGGCTTCGAACGCCCCACCGAAGGCCGCATCCTGCTGGATGGCGTGGACATCACCGACATGCCGCCCTACGAGCGGCCGATCAACATGATGTTCCAGTCCTACGCTTTGTTCCCGCACATGACTGTGGCGCAGAACATCGCCTTCGGCCTCAAGCAGGATCGCCTGCCGGCCAGCGAGATCGATGCCCGGGTCGAGGAAATGCTCAAGCTGGTGCACATGACCCAGTACGCCAAGCGCAAGCCGCACCAGCTGTCCGGCGGCCAGCGCCAGCGCGTGGCCCTGGCCCGCTCCCTGGCCAAGCGCCCGAAGCTGTTGCTGCTCGATGAGCCCATGGGCGCGCTGGACAAGAAGCTGCGCTCGCAGATGCAGCTTGAGCTTGTCGAGATCATCGAACGGGTCGGCGTGACCTGCGTGATGGTGACCCACGACCAGGAAGAAGCCATGACCATGGCCGAACGCATCGCCATCATGCACCTGGGCTGGATCGCCCAGACCGGCAGCCCGGTGGACATCTACGAGGCGCCGGTGAGCCGCCTGGTGTGCGAATTCATCGGCAACGTCAACGCCTTCGACGGCACCGTTACCGAAGACCTGGAAGGCTACGCGATCATCAACTGCCCGGACCTGCAACAGCAGATCTACGTCGGCCACGGGGTCAGCACTTCGGTGCAGGACAAGTCGGTGACCTACGCCATCCGCCCGGAAAAGATGCTGGTCACTACCCTCAAGCCCGACGCCCGCTACAACTGGTCCAAGGGCAAGGTGCATGACATCGCCTACCTCGGCGGCCACTCGGTTTTCTACGTCGAGCTGCCCGGCGGCAAGATCGTCCAGTCGTTCATGGCCAACGCCGAGCGCCGTGGCGCGCGGCCGACCTGGGACGACGATGTCTATGTCTGGTGGGAAGACGACAGCGGCGTGGTACTGCGCACATGAGCACTCTCAATCAGCGTTTGATCCGTGTGCTGCCCAGCGGTCGCAAGCTGGTGATTGGCATTCCTTTCCTCTGGCTGTTCCTGTTCTTCATGCTGCCGTTCTTCCTGGTGATGAAGATCAGCTTCTCGGAAGCGGCCCTGGCGATTCCGCCCTATACGGAGATCTACAGCTACGCCGAACAGAAATTCCAGCTGCTGCTGAACCTCGGCAACTATGGCCTGCTGGCCGGTGACGAGCTGTACATCTCGGCCTACCTGGGTTCGCTGAAGGTGGCCCTGCTCAGCACCCTGATGTGCCTGGCGGTGGGTTTCCCCATGGCCTACGCCATCTCCAAGACCGGCAAGGACACGCAAAACGTCCTGCTGCTGTTGATCATGATGCCGACCTGGACCGCGATCCTGATCCGCGTCTACGCCTGGATGGGCATCCTCAGCAACAACGGCCTGCTCAATGCGTTCCTGCTGTGGACCGGGCTGATCTCGCAGCCGATCGAAATCCTCAACACCAACACCGCCGTCTATATAGGCGTGGTCTACGCCTACCTGCCGTTCATGGTGCTGCCGCTGTACGCCAACCTGGTCAAGCACGACCAGAGCCTGCTGGAGGCTGCCTCGGACCTGGGTTCGAGCAACTTCAACAATTTCTGGAAGATCACTGTGCCCCTGGCCAAGAACGGCATCATCGCCGGCTGCATGCTGGTGTTCATTCCGGTGGTGGGCGAGTTCGTGATCCCGGAACTGCTGGGCGGCCCGGAAACCCTGATGATCGGCCGCGTGCTGTGGCAGGAGTTCTTCAACAACCGTGACTGGCCGGTGGCCTCGGCCCTGGCGGTGGTGATGCTGGCGATCCTGATTGTTCCAATCTTGCTGTTCAACCGCAGCCAGGCCAAAGAGATGGAGGCACGGGCATGAAACGTTTCGAATTTTCCAAACTGATGCTGGTGTTCGGCCTGTTGTTCATCTACCTGCCGATGCTGATCCTGGTGATCTACTCGTTCAACGCCTCGAAGCTGGTGACGGTGTGGGGCGGCTGGTCGATCAAGTGGTACGTCGGCCTGCTGGATAACCAGCAGTTGATGGGCTCGGTGGCGCGCTCCCTGGAGATCGCCTGCTACACCGCCGTCGCCGCAGTGGCCCTGGGCACCCTGGCGGCCTTCGTGCTGACCCGGGTCACCCGCTTCAAGGGCCGCACGCTGTTCGGCGGCCTGGTCACCGCGCCGCTGGTGATGCCTGAAGTGATCACCGGTTTGTCGTTGCTGTTGCTGTTCGTGGCCATGGCGCAATTGATCGGCTGGCCGATGGAGCGTGGCATCGTCACCATCTGGATTGCCCACACCACATTCTGCGCTGCCTATGTAGCCGTGGTAGTCTCCGCGCGCCTGCGGGAACTGGACCTGTCCATCGAAGAAGCGGCCATGGACCTGGGGGCACGACCATTCAAGGTGTTCTTCCTGATCACCATCCCGATGATCGCGCCGTCCCTGGCGGCCGGCGGCATGATGTCCTTTGCCCTGTCCCTGGATGACCTGGTGCTGGCCAGCTTCGTTTCCGGCCCGGGTTCCACCACCTTGCCGATGGAAGTGTTCTCGGCGGTGCGCCTGGGGGTCAAACCCGAGATCAACGCCGTGGCCAGCCTGATTTTGCTGGCGGTGTCCCTGGTGACCTTCCTGGTCTGGTACTTTGGCCGCCGCGCCGAAGCCAATCGCAAACGCGCGATCCAGGAAGCCATGGACTTCACCGCCAATGAATCCTGGCAGCCACCGGCGGCAAAAAAACCGGCTGTATCGACGCCTGCGACAGCCTGAGCCGCCGCTTCGCCAGCAAGCTGGCTCCTACGGACCACACAAACCTGTAGGAGCCGGCTTGCCGGCGAAGGCGTCCACCCCGATATCCACCTTGCAAACGCAGCAATCTGCACAATAAGAAATGGAGTTGTAGTGATGAAAATGCTTGGCAGGACTCTGCTCTCACTGTCCTTGATGGGCGTACTGGTTACCGCTGCCCAGGCCAACGACAAAGTGCTGCGCGTCTACAACTGGTCGGACTATATCGCCCCGGACACCCTGAAGAAGTTCGAGGCCGAGACCGGTATCCACGTCACCTACGACGTGTTCGACAGCAACGAAACCCTGGAAGCGCGCCTGCTCACCGGCAAATCGGGCTACGACATCGTAGTGCCGTCCAACAGCTTCCTGGCCAAGCAGATCAAGGCCGGGGTCTACCAGCCCCTGGACAAGTCGCGGTTGAGCAACTGGAAGAACCTCAACCCGGTGCTGCTGAAGAACGCTTCCGCCAGCGACCCGGACAACGCCCACGCCTTCCCTTATATGTGGGGCTCGATCGGCATCGGCTATAACCCGGACAAGGTCAAGGCCGTCTTGGGTGCCACCGCACCGACCAACTCCTGGGACCTGCTGTTCAAGCCGGAGAACGCCGAGAAGCTCAAAGCCTGCGGCATCAGCTTCCTCGATTCGCCGACCGAGATGATCCCTGCAGCCCTGCACTACCTGGGCTACCCGGTCACCAGCAAGGACAAGGCACAGATCCTCGAAGCCGAGGCGCTGTTCATGAAGATCCGCCCTTACGTGACCTACTTCCATTCGTCGAAGTACATCTCCGACCTGGCCAACGGCAACATCTGCGTGGCCGTGGGTTACTCCGGCGACGTGCTGCAGGCGCGTTCCCGCGCCGAAGAGGCCGGCAACAAGGAGAAGGTCGCGTTCAGCATTCCCAAGGAAGGCGCCGGCAGCTTCTACGACATGATGGCGATCCCCAAGGATGCGACCAACGTCGACAACGCCTACCTGTTCATGAACTTCCTGATGCGCGCGGACATCATCGCCGAGGTCACCAACAGCCTGGGCTACAGCAACGCCAACTCGGCGGCCACGCCGCTGGTGGACGAAGCGATCCGCAACGACCCGGCGTCGTACCCACCGCAGGCGGTACTGGCGACCCTGTACGCAGTGCCTGACCAGCCGATTGCCATCCAGCGCGTGATGAACCGTGGCTGGACGCGGATCAAGCTCGGCAAGTAACCCTCGTTGCCCGCCTGCGCGGCGGCCCCCCTCTTCCGTTCACGTCGCGCCTTACCACCGCGACACCTCTGCGAACGGCTTCACCCCGCTCCCTCGGCTGGGGTGAATCCTTGGCGCCTTCGGGCGCCTTTTTTGTGCCTGCCCCAAAGCAGCAAGAGCGCAAGCAACGCTCGCGGCGGACAGGCGCAACCGCACTGGCAGCGGTTCTGCACGGCAGCGGCCGGGCAATCCCGGCCCAGGGCTGGCTGCAACGTCACAAAGTAGCCGCCGAGCACCGCCTCAGAGCACTGGCGATAGAGCCCTTGGAAACCTCACCGACGACGCAGTAAAGTGGCCCCCCGCCCATCGCCACCTGCGCTATCGGGCATTGCTTCCAAGGATCGGTTCCATGCCAGCCAGCGTCACTGCCTGCTCGTTGCTCGCCTCGTCGAGCATCGCCGCCTTCGCCCCGGGCGCGACCTTCATCGACTGCCGCCACACCCTGGCGAATGACCCCGAACGTACGGCCATGCGCCACCTGCTGATCCTGATGAGCCAGACCCCGGCCTGGATCGAGCGGATGATGGGCCTGCGCAACCGCGTGGTGCAGCTGTTCGGCCTCAAGGACCTGGGGCACCTGAGGCACATCGACCTGGCCCGGGCGGACGAGGATTACCAGGCGGGCGACCGGGTCGGCATCTTCACCCTGATCTCCCAGAGCCCCGACGAGGTGCTGGTGGTGGACCGCGACAAGCACCTGGACGTTTACCTGTCCCTCAACCGCCTACCGCTGACCGCCGAGGGCCAACGCCCGGTGGTGCTGTCGACCCTGGTCCACCCGCACAATCTGCTGGGGCGCCTGTACATGCTGCCGGTGGCGCCGTTCCACCGGATCATCGCGCCCATGACCCTGGCCAATATCAATGCCCACTAAACCGCCCCTCAAGGATTTTGCCGTGCAGACACCCGAGTTCGATGTTGTTGTCGTGGGCCTGGGCGCCATGGGCGCCGCCACTCTCTATCAGCTGGCCAAGCGCGGCGTGAAGGTCGCGGGCATCGATCGTTTCGCCCCGCCCCACGACCAGGGCTCCAGCCACGGCGATACCCGCATCACCCGCCAGGCGGTGGGCGAAGGCGCGGCCTATGTACCCCTGGCGATCCGTTCGCAACAGATCTGGCGCGAGCTGGAAGCCGAGCTCGAGGTCGAGCTGTTCGAGCAGTGCGGGGTACTGGTGATGACCGCCAGCACCCCGGCGCAACGCCCGGCGAATGAACAGGACTTCACCGACCACAGCATCGAACTGGCCCGGCGCTACGGGATCGAGCACGAAGTGCTGGACGCCAACGGGATTCGCCAGCGCTTCCCGCAGTTCGCACCTCTGGATGACAGCGCCCGGGGCTACTTCGAACCCGGCGGCGGCTATGTGCGTCCGGAACGCTGCATCGACGCGCAACTGACCCGGGCCCGGCAACTGGGGGCAACCCTGATCACCGGCCAGACGGTGCTGGAGCTGAAGCCTCAGGATGACGGGGTGCACATCATCAGCGACGGCTCGCGGCTGTTTGCCCGGCAAGTCATTGTCAGCGCCGGCATGTGGTCCGCGCAGTTGCTGGGCGCGCCCTTCGATTCGCTGCTGCAGGTGTGCCGCCAGCAGCTGTACTGGTTCCGCCTGGATGAACCCGAGCGCTACCCGGCCCGCTCCCCCAGCTTCATCCTCCACAGCGCCGATGACGTGGACGCCTGCTACGGCTTTCCGCCGATTCCCGGCGAAGGCAGCGTGAAGATCGCCACTGAGCAGTACAGCGCCAGCAGCCAACCCGACAGCCTCGACCGCCAGCCCAGCAGCGCCGACGCCCAGCGCCTGTTCCGCGACCTGGTGGCTCCGCATATCGCTGGCCTGGCGCCCGAACTGGTGAAGTCCAGCGTCTGCGCCTACACCGTGACCGCGGATTCGGGCTTCATCATCGACCGCCACCCGCACCTGGCCAATGTCACCGTGGTCAGCGCCTGCTCCGGCCATGGCTTCAAGCATTCGGCGGCGATTGGCGAGGCCCTGGCGCAACAGCAGGTGGACGGACGCAGCAAAATCGACCTGAACAGTTTTTCCCTGCAGCGCTTCAACTGATAACCACGGCCCTGTTTCGGGGGCCGCGATGAAAAAAAATCTGCAGGCTGGCGTTTTTCGCTGCTTATCTGCCGTTTTCAGCCTTGCCGGTTGGCCCAGTCTCTACGATTCTTTAGAAACCCCTCAGGGCGACGTATCGCCGCCCCACGTAGAACAACCGGAGCGCCCCATGAAGAGCGTCGCAGAACTGCTGAAACTCAAGGCCAAGCACAACCAGCAAGTGCACACCATTGCCCCGCACCAGATGGTCCTGGAAGCGCTGATGCTGATGGCCGAGAAAAACGTCGGCGCCTTGCCAGTGATGGAGCACGGCGTGGTGGTCGGGGTCATCAGCGAGCGTGACTATGCGCGCAAGCTGGTGCTCCATGGCCGCTCCTCGGTGGGCACCCCGGTGAGCGCGATCATGAGTTCGCCGGTGATCACCGTGGACACCCACCAGAGCGTGGATCGCTGCATGAGCATCATGACCGAGAGCCATCTGCGGCACCTGCCGGTGGTGGAGAACGGCCAGTTGCTGGGTTTGCTGTCCATTGGCGACCTGGTCAAGGAAGCGATTGCCGAGCAGGCCGACCTGATCCGCCAGCTGGAGCAGTACATCCGCGGCGAATAACCCCGCAAGCCTTGCATCGCCCCAACCGGCGCCTTCGCTGGCAAGCCAGCTCCTACACAAGCCCCACAAAATTGCACAGCTCCCGTAGGAGCCGGCTTGCCGGCGAACAGGCTCGCAAGCCTTGCATCGCCCTAACCAGCGCCTTCGCTGGCAAGCCAGCTCCTACACAAGCCCCACAAAATGCACAGCCCCCGTAGGAGCCGGCTTGCCGGCGAACAGGCTCGCAAGCCTTGCATCGCCCTAACCAGCGCTTTCGCTGGCAAGCCAGCTCCTACAGTGGGTGGGGCGGTGTCTGGAGGGGAAATTGCACGCGAACTTCAAATCCATCGTCACGGCCGCTGGCCGGTGAGGCCAGTTGCAGTTGGCCGCCCACGCCCTGGACGATGCTCTGGGCAATCGCCAGCCCCAGCCCGGAACCGCTGGCCTCGCTGTTGCCGCGCACGAAACGTTCAGTCAGGCGTTGCAGTACGTCCGCTGGTACCAGCGGCCCGCCATTGCTTACCCGCAAACAACCGTCGGCGCTAAGGCTGACATCCACCGGCTGTGCCGGATCGCCGTACTTCAGGGCATTCTCGATCAGGTTGCGCAGCAGGATGCCAAAGGCGTCCGGATCGATGGCGGTGCACACCTGGGTCACCTCCGGCAGCTGCAGTTGAATCCGTGGGGCGCCGCCGCGATTCCACTCCGCAACGCCATGGGCCAGCAGCGGAATCAGGTCCTCGGGGGTTTCGGACAACAGCCCGCCGCCCTCGGCCTTGGCCAGTTGCATGAGCTTTTCCGAGAGCCGGGCCAGCTCCCGCAGCGCGTTCTCGATCTTCGCCGCCCGTACCTGCAGCGGGCCTTGCGGGGCTTCCTGGCGCAGGCGCTGGATCTGCGCCAGGGTCGCCGCCAGGGGCGTGCGCAGTTCATGGGCGCTGTTGGCGGTAAAGCTGCGCTCGGTTTCCAGGGCCTTGCGCAGGCGCTCCAACAGATGGTTGACCGCTTCTGCCAGGGGATCGATTTCTGCCGGCAGGCGCGCCACCTTGATCGGTGACAAGTCGCCCACGCCCCTTGCCTCCACCGCCCGCCGATAAGCCAGCACGCTGCGCAGGCTGACCCGGACGAACAGCCAGGTGCCCAACAGGCTGATGGGGATCAAGCCAAGCAAGGGCAGCAGCAAGGCAAACAGCGCCTCCCGGGTGGCTTCGCGGCGATGGGCCAGGGGCTCGGCGATTTCGATGACGATCGAGCCATTCTCGACGCTGGCGCTGTACAGGCGGTAGTGGTCGGTGGTGGTAAAGCCCGGGGCGGTTCGGTGGCTGAAGATCTTCAGCTTGGCGTCGTGGGAGCGCATCAGGATCCGCCCTTCGGCATCGCGCACCAGGTAAGTCAGGTACTCGCTGTCCATCTTCAGGGTCGCCACGTGACGTGCCCGGCGCGGCCCGCTGCGGTTGCCGATCTCCAGCGCAGCCAGGGGCAGAAGACGCTGGGCAGTCGCTTCCAGGGCGCTGTCGAAGGTTTCGTTCAGTTCATGCTGGATCACCAGCCAGGTGCCGGCAGTGGCCCCCAGCCAAAGCAGGGTCATGCCCAGGGTCAGCCCCAGGCTCAGGCGTTTTTGCAGGCTGATCGGGCGCTTCATCCGGGCATCAGCCGGTAGCCCATGCCGCGCACGGTTTCGATCAGTTCGCGCCCAAGTTTCTTGCGCAAACGGCTGACGTAGACCTCGATGGTGTTGCTCTCGATTTCCGCGCCGAAGGCATACAGCCGCTCCTCCAGCTGGGATTTGGAGAGCAAGGCACTGGGGCGCTGGACAAAGGCCTCGAACACCGCCCATTCGCGGGCGGTGAGGTCGACGATAGTGCCACCGCGCTGCACGGTACGGGCGCTCAGGTCCACCTGCAGCTCGCCGAGGCGGATCTGTGGATTGGGGTTGCCGCTGTAGCGCCGGGCCACCGCGGCGACCCGCGCCGACAGTTCGAACAGGTCGAAGGGCTTGACCAGGTAGTCGTCGGCGCCGGCATTGAGCCCGGCGATGCGCTCGGAAATCTGGTCCTGGGCGGTGAGGATAATCACCGGCGTCACGTCCCCGGCGCTGCGCCGCTGGCGTAAAAACTCCAGGCCGCGCCCGTCGGGCAGCATCAGGTCCAGCAAGATCAGGTCGTAGGACGTGCTGGCGACACCGGCCCGGGCCTGCTCCAGGCGCTGTACCCAATCCACGGCATGGCCATCGTCGGCGATCTGCTCACGCACCGCCTCCCCCAATCCCGCCGCATCCTCGACCAATAACACCCGCATCGACGCTCTCTCCTGATCTGTGTGGTGACGCAGCTTAACCGCCGAACCTGACGTGAATCTGAAGCCCCCCAGCGGTGGCCAGGAATAACCCTCAGGTTAACCACAACGCCCTCTGGCCACCGGAGCCAGATCAGCAAAAGCAGCTGTTGCGCAGACAGCGTCTGGCTCGGCTTTTTTTCAACGCCCTTCAGGTTGCTGTCAGCTAAACAGCCCAGGCTGCAGGCACATTTCTTCAAAGGACCGCCTCATGAAAACCCTTGTTGTCGCCAGTTGCCTCGCCACCGCCATGGCCCTGCCGGGGCTGGCCCAGGCCCGTGAAGTGACGCTGACCACCCACCTCAAGCCCTACAACGGCAGTGGCGCCTACTTGGCGATCTACCTCACCGACGCCCAAGGCGTCTATCAACAGACCCTGTGGGTCGCCGGCAAGAAGGCCAAATACTACAAGCACCTGTCGGGCTGGGCTCGGGGCAGTGGCCTGGCGCCGGCCCAGTACGACGGCATCAGCGGTGCCAGCGTCGGCAGCGGCGAGACCCTGACCGTCAGTGCCGAGCTGGCAGACAGCCTGATCGACGCCGGGTATCAGATCCGCATCGACAGCGCCGTGGAGGACCTGCGCGATGTCCGTGCCGAGCTCATCCTGCCGCTGACGCTCCAGGGCGCGGGCCAGCCGGCCAACGGCAGTACCTATGTGCAGTCGTTGCGCTACGACCTGTAATCACCTCGCTGCCAGGAGACTCAATCATGCTGCGCTCGTTGCACGCAATTCCCGGGCTGATCGCCGCCGTGCTGGTGATGCTGCTGGCCATCAGCGGCGCGACCCTGGCGCTGAACCCGGCGCTGGAACACCTGCACACGCCACAACCGGCGGCCGGGCAGGTCTCGGTCGGGCAACTGGCCGGGCGCCTCGCCGCGCATCTGCAGGGGGTGGAGCGGATCCAGCGCACGCCTTCGGGCACGCTGATCGTCTACCACAGCCAGGACGGCCAGGCCGTGGCCAGCAGCGTCGACCCGCTGACCGGCGAGGTGCTCGCACCTTACGCGCCGTCGTCCTTCAGCCGCTGGGTCAAGGAGCTGCACCGCTCGCTGTTCCTCGGTACTGCGGGCCACGGCGTAACCGCCCTGGGCGCCCTGGCGCTGCTCTTGCTGTCTATCTCCGGGGCCTCGCTGCTGGCTCGCCGCGCCGGTGGCTGGGGCAAGCTGCTGCGCCCGCTGCGAGGCAACTTCAGCCAGCGTTGGCACGCCGAGCTCGGGCGCCTGGCCACCCTTGGCCTGTTGCTGTCGGCCCTGAGCGGGCTGTACCTGGCGGCCAGCACCTTCGGCCTGATCGCCGAGGGCAGCCAGAGCGAACCGGCCTTGCCCTCCGCACTCAGCACCGGCCCCGCACTGCCGGTGGCCAACCTGCCGGCGCTGCAGGCGCTCGACCTGAACGACCTGCGTGAACTGGTCTACCCCGCAGACCCCCAGGACCTCTACGCCCTGCGTACCACCGCTGGCGAAGGCTATGTCGATCCGGCCAGCGGCGCCCTGCTGTCCTTCCAGCCTTATGACGCTACGCACCACGCCTATGCCCTCCTCTACCAACTGCACACCGGCGAGGGCCTGTGGTGGCTCGGTCTGTTGCTGGGAAGCTGCGCCCTCAGCGTGCCGTTCATGAGCATCACCGGCCTGCTGCTGTGGTGGCGCCGGCGCCGTGCCGACACACCGATCCGCGACAACAGCCCGGCCCGCAGCGCCGATTGCATCATCCTGGTGGGCAGCGAAAACCACAGCACCTGGGGTTTTGCCCGCACCCTGCAGCAGACCCTGGTGGCGGCTGGACGCAAGGTCCACAGCGCGCCGATGAACCAGCTGCAAAGCAACTACCCCATGGCCCGCGAGTTGCTGATTCTCAGTGCCACCCACGGCGATGGCGATGCCCCGGCCTCGGCCAGCGGGTTCCTGTCACGCCTGGGACAACATCCACTGGCGCCGGAGCTGAAGTTTGCCGTGCTGGGTTTTGGCGACCGCCAGTTCCCGCGCTTCTGCGGCTTTGCCGAGCAGGTGCAGACCGCCTTGGCCGCCAGCGGCGCGCAACCGCTGCTGCCCCTGGACACCATCAACCGCCAATCCCCCCAGGAGTTTCAACGCTGGGGCCGGGCGCTGGGCCAGACCCTGGGCCTGGAGCTGGATTTGCAACATCAGGCCGAAGCCCTGCCCAGCCATTGCCTGGAGCTGGTGGAGTCCGTGGCCTATGGCGCCCAGGTCCAGGCCCCGACCCAGATCCTGCGCTTCAAGGCTCCGACTGACCGCTCCGGGCAAGCGCTGCCCGAGTTCCAGGCCGGCGACCTGGTGGGCATTTTGCCCCCCGGCGGCCAGCAGCCGCGCTTCTATTCCCTGGCCAGCAGTCGCGCCGACGGTGTGTTGGAGATCTGCGTGCGCAAGCACCCCGGCGGCCTGTGCTCGGGTTTTCTCCATGACTTGCAACCGGGTGCGCGGATTCAGGGTTTCATCCAGCCCAACCCGCAATTTCGTCCGCTGCTGGGCGCGCAACCGGTGATCCTGATCGGGGCCGGCACCGGGATCGGCCCCCTGGCGGGTTTTATCCGCGGCAACCGGGCCCGGCAACCGATGCACCTGTACTGGGGCGGGCGCGACCCGGCCTCGGACTTTCTCTACGAGCCGGAACTCAAGGGCTACCTCGCCGACCAGCGCCTGACCGCCCTGCGTGCGGCCTTCTCCCAGGTCCAGGAACATTTCTATGTGCAGGACCGGCTGCTCGCCGATGCCCTGGCCGTGCGCCGGCTGATGGAAAAAGGCGCCCAGGTGCTGGTCTGCGGCAGCCGGGACATGGCCAAGGGAGTGATGCAGGCCCTGGACGAAGTGCTGGCACCGCTCAATCTCAGCGTACTGACCCTCAAGGCCCAAGGACGTTACCGTGAAGATGTCTACTGAAACCGCCGACTGGCAGCGCTACAGCCTCAACGGCCCGACCATGGGCAGCCGCTACACCGCACTGTTCTATGCCGCCCCGGGGTTCGCCACCCAGGACCTTGCCGAGCGCCTGGCCCAGGCCGTGGAACGGGTTGAGCAGCAGATGTCGAGCTGGAACCCCGAGTCCGACCTCAGCCGCCTCAATGCCGCTCCCCGGCATCGCTGGATGACCGTGCCCAGGGAGCTGATGAACGTCATCAGCACCGCTTTGCGGATCAGCGAACAATCCGGCGGGGCCTTTGAGCTCGCCGTGGGTGACCTGGTGCAGGGCTGGGGGTTTGGTCCCGGTACCCGGACCCTGGGTCCGCCGGCCCTGGCTGAGCAAGGCCGCAAGCGCCGCGCCCCGGCCGGCTACGCCTTGGTGCTGGAACCACGGCGCCAGCGCCTGCGCAAGCGCGCCAAGGTGCAGCTGGACCTCAACGGCATTGCCAAGGGCTTTGGCGTCGATGAACTGGCTCGCGCCCTAGACGCCTCGGGCATCCATGATTACCTGGTGGGGATCGACGGCGAAATGCGCGCCAAAGGCAGCAAGCCCGCCGGGCAGCCCTGGACCGTAGCGCTGGAGAAACCCCTGCGCGGCGTACGCGAAGTGATGGGGGTCATGGAAATCAGCAATGCCGCCATCGCCACCTCCGGCGACTACCGGCAGTGGGTGGAGATCGCCGGGCAGTCCTATGCCCACACCCTGGACCCGGCCACCGGCATGCCCCTGGACAATCGCCTGGCGGCGGTCAGCGTAGTGGCCAGCAGTTGCATGCTGGCCGATGCCTGGGCCACTGCGTTGCTGGTGCTCGGTGAAATCGAGGGGCCACGGCTGGCCCAGGAGCGCGGCATGGATGCCTTGTTCGTGATTCGCGACGGTACGCAGTGGCGGGAAGTGTCTATTGTGGGCGGAGAGTTGCAGGCCCGGATCGACACCCGCTGAACCATTGTTCGCTGC
The DNA here is from genome assembly GCF_009908285.1 of Pseudomonas sp. Fl4BN1. Taxonomy (GTDB): domain Bacteria; phylum Pseudomonadota; class Gammaproteobacteria; order Pseudomonadales; family Pseudomonadaceae; genus Aquipseudomonas. Next base: position 19,435 of record NZ_JAAARM010000038.1, on the reverse strand, counting down.
CCCAGTATTTTCAACTCCAACAACCTGAGCCCATTAGTCCGATGAAATTCATGCACCGACACCGCGAGCTGCACCGCAACGACCGTATTGGCTGGCTGCGTGCCGCCGTCCTGGGCGCCAACGACGGCATTGTGTCCACCGCCAGCCTGTTGATCGGCGTGGCGGCGGCCAGTGCCAGCCACAGCACGTTGCTGGTGACCGGGATGGCCGGCCTGGTGGCTGGCGCCATGTCCATGGCGGCCGGGGAATACGTTTCCGTGCATTCCCAGGCGGACACCGAACAGGCCGACCTGGCCCGGGAACGGGCGGAGCTGGCCGATAATCACCCAGCCGAACTCAACGAACTGGCGCACATCTATCAGACCCGCGGGGTCGATCCGCAACTGGCGCGACAAGTCGCGGTGCAACTGATGGCCCACGACGCTCTGGGTGCCCATGCCCGGGATGAACTGGGCATCAGCGAAGCCCTGGCGGCCAACCCGCTGCAAGCGGCACTGGCCTCGGCGGCAAGTTTTGTGGTGGGCGCCGCACTGCCCCTGGCGGTGACCTTCCTGGCCCCTGAGCACAAGGTGGTGCCGTGGATTGGCGGTATGTCCCTGGTGTTTCTCGCAAGCCTCGGGGCCGTGGCCGCCCGTGCCGGTGGCGCCAAGGTGCTGCTGGGCGCCTGGCGCGTAACCCTCTGGGGTGCATTGGCCATGGGCATCACTGCCGCTGTCGGCAGCGCCTTTGGCACTGTGGTCTGACGGGCTCAGGCACATGAGCTTGCCAGTGCCCTGACTGGCGCCTGCGCTGGCACACGGCACAGGCCCCGCGCGGCACAAGCTGCCGGGGCTGTTCACCGGACGTTCGGTACTCGGCGGCTCATCAGCTGCTTACGCTGACTACCGGGTCCGGGCTTTCTAAACACCCTGAAATAGTAAATCCAGCCGCTGCGCGCCCCGCCCCAACCCTGGCATCAGGTGCCTGAATACGGGCTCCAGGCGGTCGTCGCAGAGTGCCGAAGCCGATTCTCAAGCAGCCCGGACCTTACTTGCGTCACGAATAAGAAACGTCTTGCCTCCAGCTCTTGTTACCATTGCGCATATTTGCGTGAAGATTTGATGACAGGCAGGTTATTTGTGAAGTTGATCCGTAGTTGCCTACAACACCCTCTTGCACCCTTGTGCGTTCTGTTCGGCCTGCTGTTGCTGGTGCCCATGGGCGCGCGCCTGGCCCTGGGCTGGTCCAACCCGCTGGGCTATCTCTCGGACCTGGCCAGCGCCAGCCTGCTGACCCTGCTGCTGTACCGCCGCCCCTGGTGGCTGGCGTTGCCGGTGCTGCTGGTCTGGGCCCTGTTGACCCTGGTCAGCGCCGAGCTGGTGAGTGCCGTGGGGCGCATGCCCAACCTCGCCGACCTGCACTACCTGGTGGACCCGCAATTCGTCGGCAACTCCACCGGTGGCGGCCTGACCCATCCAGACCTGGGCCTGGCCTTGCTGCTGGGACTGGTGCTGTGGCTGATCATCCAGCGCACCAGCCGTGGCGTGACGGCCCCAGCCCTGCCGCGCCCGGTCTGGGCGGTACCGCTGGTGTTGCTGCTGGCCCATGGCACCACTCAGTACCTGAAACCCAGCGAAGCCGATCAATGGCAGCTGTTCAACCTGCCCCACCAGGCCCTGGCCACCGCCGTAGGCCAGGCGCAGATGCAGGTGGAAGACTGGCTGGAAGGCGACGTCGTCGATGTGCCGCCGCAGATGGCCGGCCTGACCCAGCTCGACCTTGAAGGCCAACCGCTGCTGGCTTCCGCGGGCCGCGCGCGCAACGTGCTGCTGATCACCCTGGAAGGTATTCCCGGCGCCTACATCAAGACCAATCGCGAGGCCATGAACAGCCGCTATCAGGAAAACCTGATGCCCAACCTCAGTGCCTGGGCCGAACGTGGAATGAACACCCCGGACTATGTGCTGCACAGCCACCAGACCATCCGCGGCCTGTACGCGATGCTTTGCGGCGACTACGACAAGCTCGACAACGGCACCCCCAAGGGCGTCGAAATGCTCACCCAGGACCAGCGCAACAAGGCCTGCCTGCCGGCACAGATGCACAAGTTCGGCTTCGCCACCCATTACCTGCAAGGCGCCGGCCTGCGCTTCATGGCCAAAGACAAGATCATGCCGCACATCGGCTTCGACGCCACTCACGGCCTGGAATGGTTCAGCAACGCCAACTACCTGGACTTCCCCTGGGGCAAGGACGACAAGGCCTTCTTCGAAGGTGCGCTGACCTACGTCGACCAGCTCAAACAGAAGAAAAAGCCGTGGATGCTGACCCTGCTGACCGTGGGCACCCACCAGCCCTACTCGGCCCCCGAGGAATACCTGGAGCGTTATGAGACGCCGAAACAGGCCGCCGTCGGTTACCTCGACGATGCCCTCGGCCAGTTCCTCAGCGAGCTGGAGCGCAAGGGCGTGCTCAAGGACACCCTGGTGATCATCACCTCCGACGAGTCCCACGGCCTCGACGGCGTACGCCTGGCCTCGTCCTGGGGCTTCAACCTGATGCTCGCGCCGGAGCAGGCGCAACTGCCCCACCTGAAGTCCGGCACCTACGGCCACATCGACCTCAGCGCCTCGGTGCTGGACTACTTCGGCCTGCCGGTGCCCGCCAGCCTCAGTGGCCGCTCGCTGTTTCGCGACTACGCAACAGGCCGGGAAATCATGTCCTACACCAACGGCAAGCTGCGCTACCACGACGGCCAGGGCACCTTCACCGAGTGCGACTTCCAGCAGCGCTGCCGCTACTACGCAAGCCCCGGCTTCATTGCCGACAGCGCCACCCTGCAGGGCCAGTACGGCGGCCAGCGTGCGCGGCAGGTCGTCGCCCGGGCCGACAACCTGGATCGCAGCCTGCTGCAATCGCCGTTGAACCAGCACTACCAGTTCGGCAGCCCGGCGATCATTCCGCTGCAGGCACAGATCAAGGATGACTGGGCCGACAACCTGATCGGCGCCCAGTACCTGGAAATGCCCAAGGGCTCGCAGACCCGAGTGCGCTTCACGGTGCGCTCCGCCGACCCGCAACAGAGCGCCTACATCCTGCTCAAGGGCAAAGAGCTGGAACAGGACGTGCCCCTGGGCCTGCCGGACGAGATGCTGGTGACCCCCGACCAGCCACTGCAGATGGACTTCAGCTTCGACAACCCACAGACCCGCAAGGCGTTCTCCTTCCACCTGCTGGGCTACGGCCTGGGCGCGGTGGAAGTCAGCGACTTCAGCGTGATTACCGAGCTACCGGGGCAAAGCGAAGGGGCCAGCGAAGTCCAGGACGACGACAGCGCCCAGTCCAGCTGAGGCCTCTCGCACTGCGGGTCAGCACCTGACCCGCAGTGCCCGGCATCAGCAGAAACAACTGCAGGCGCAGGGGCGTTGCGGCCTACTGGCTGCGCAGCACAGCAGTTGCAAGACGCCGATCGCCGATGCGCCCTCAACGCTCGCCCCGACGCGCCACCAGCACCGTCACCGGGGCCACCGCGAACGCCACTTCGCCCAGGGTTTCGACGCTGCGAAAACCACTGGCGTGCAGCGCCTCCTGCAACTCACCCTGGTCACTCACCCGGCGCCCGAGCATCTGCATCGACAGGTAATAGGTCAGTACCCGTTGCGCCGTCCGTGTATCGCCGGGGCATTCCGCATGGGCGCTGACCAGCACTCCGCCAGGACGCAGGGCCGCGTGGATCCTGGCCAGGGTCGCCGCCAGGTCCGGGACGAAATGCAGCACCGAGGAGCACCAGATCAGGTCATAACCCTGGCCGATGTCGTCCACCGCCAGGTCACCCCCGAGTACCCCAACCCGTGCCTCAAGGCCCGCCTGGCGGATGTTCTGCGCCGCCACTGCCACGGTCGGCGCAAAATCGAAAACCGTCGCCCGTAGCTGCGGGTACTCGCGGGCCAGGGCAAGCGCCACATAACCCGGGCCGCCGCCCAGGTCGAGCAACTGCCTGGCACTGGCCATCTCGGGAATCCGCGCCAGCAGCCGCAGCGCCACATCGCAGGTGACCGCCTGCTGCTCCTGGGCGATCTGCACCCGCGCCGCCGCAGTCCACTGTTCGACGCTTCGCGCCGGGTCCGGCAGTGGCGTGGCCGGCTGGCCGCTGCGCAGTTGTTGTCCCAACTGCCCGGCAAATTGCCGCAGACCACGCAGGCGAAAGCGCCAGGCCGCGCCACAGTTCAGGGACGAAGTGCTGCACAGATAGTCCCGGGCCAGCGCCGTGGGCCAGTAGCGCGGCATCGGTCCTGGGTCCCGTTCCAGCAGTTGCAGGGCCCAGAGCAATTCCAGCCAGTGCCCGGTATTGCCTGGATCGAGTTGCAAGTGCGCGGCAACCTCGGCGGCATTGGCTGGCTGCACCAGCCACTCGAACAGTTGCCATTCCAGGGCCAGGTCCAGGGCTTCGGCCTGCACCGCCGCCAGGTTCAGATCCCAATAGGGCTGCATGGGATGGGGGGTGCTCAGGCTGGAGGTCGATGCGGGGCTGAGTTGAGTATTCATGTCGGGGCCTTCCTGGGAATGAGTCGAATGCGCACGCTCAAGCGCGGGGCGCTTTGCCGTGGCGAGCTGTTGCCCTCCGGGCAATTCTTCATGACCGACCCATCAGCGCCGGCCACTGCGTTTGCGCGCAGGCTGATCTCCAGCACACGAGGGGCGCGCAGTGCCTGCAACTTGCGCTGACGGTACGAGCGGGAACATGCTATCGACTAACGCGAACGCTTATCATCTGTGTTCATATGCACAACGGATCCATTCATCTGCGCCTCGGCGCCCCTGGGGAGATCGGCATCTTGGCCTCGTCACCGAACCTGTCGCAGTCGTATCGGGTCACCTCCGACGACCCTCGCCTGTGCCTCGCCCGCGCCGATGGCTGGAGCCGCCAGCAACTGCCGGAAGCCCTCGGCCAGTGCTATTGCGAGCACCTGGCCCTGAGTGAAGACTTGCTGCTGGTGCGCTCGCGCTACTTGCCCACACGCCAGCTGATCGAGGAAACCCGCCCCTCCCATGGCTGCGCAATGCTGGTGATCACCTTCGGCCTGCAAGGCGACTCCGGCTATCGCAGCAGCGACGGTGCACACCTGGCGTTTCGCGCCCGGCACACCACGGTCAGTGCCTTCCAGCACAGCCAGGGCGAACGCTGCTACCAGGCCGGCGACAGCGTTGCGCAATTGCGCCTGCTGGTCAGCGAGCGCCTGCTCGGCACCTATCTGGGCGCGGCAACGGCAGGCGAACTACTGGGCAACGGCCAGCTGCGCCAGCTGGCTTTCCAGCGCACCTCGGCGGCCAGCAGCAGCCTGGCCCACAGCCTGTTCGGCGGCCTCCAGCCTGTCGCCACCGCCAGCCTCGACCGGCATATCCATTGCCTCAGCCTGCTCAGCGAACAGCTCAGATACCTGGCCCCGGCAGCGCCTCGGAGCAGCCCGCAATTCAGTGCCCAGGACCTGGAAAAACTTGAGCGGGTGCGCGAGATCATGCTGGCCCAGCTCGACCAGCCGCTGACCGTGGCCTACCTGTGTGCGGCGGTGGGGCTCAATGAATTCAAGCTCAAGAGCGGCCTGCGTTATCGCTTCGACGCCACGCCCCAGCGCATGCTCCTGGAGCTGCGCATGCGTCATGCCTACCGGCTGCTGGAAAACGGCTGCCAGGTGGCCCAGGCGGGGTATCAGGTGGGCTACCGTTTCCCGAACAATTTCAGCGTCGCCTTCAGCCGGTTCTTCGGCCAGTCGCCCAAGTCGGTGTTCGGCAAACGCCGCTGAGCCGGGCTCGGCCCCGGCTGGGGAAAATCGCTGGTGCCAAGGCGGCTTTGCAGGTATTGGTGCTGCATCGTCCCTCGTCCAGGAGCCCGACAGCGCCTATGACCACTCACCCGAGCGATGCTTTCGAACACCTCTGCCAACTGATGTCCCGCCAGTCGTTCATGGTCCTGACCGGGGCCGGGATCAGCACCCCGTCCGGCATCCCCGACTACCGTGACCAGGACGGCGTACGCCGGGGCAAGCAACCGATGATGTACCAGGAGTTCCTCAGCCAGCCCCAGGCCCGACGCCGCTACTGGGCGCGAGCCATGCTCGGCTGGCCACGGATGCGCCAGGCCCGACCGAATGCCGCGCATCAGGCCCTGGCCCAGCTGCAGGCCGCCGGGCGGATTGGCGGAGTGATTACCCAGAATGTCGACGCCCTGCACGATCAGGCCGGCAGCCTGGACGTCATCGAACTGCACGGCAGCCTGCACCGGGTGCTGTGCCTGGACTGCGGGCAACGCAGCCAGCGCGAGGCGATCCAGCACCTGCTGCAAGCGCACAACCCTTACCTGGCCGGAGTCGACGCGGTGCAGGCGCCGGACGGCGATACCCTGCTGGATCCATCGTTCGAGGAACGCTTCCAGGTGCCCCGCTGCCCCTACTGCGCGGGCGACCGGTTGAAGCCCGACGTGGTGTTTTTCGGCGAGAACGTCGCCCAGCCCACCGCCGCTCGGGCCCAGGCCGCAGTGCAACAGGCGGCGGGGTTGCTGGTGGTGGGTTCGTCATTGATGGCCTTCTCGGCATTTCGCCTGTGCCGCAGCATCGTCGAGCAGGGCAAGCCGCTGCTGGCCATCAACTTCGGCAAGACCCGCGCCGATGACCTGCTCGACCTCAAGCTCGGCGAGCCGTGCGACACACTCCTGCCGTTGTTGGCCGAACGCCTGGCCTAGGGCTCAAGGCACCACGGCCAGGCGCTGGTCCAACTGCTCGGCACGGAGGATGTCGAACATTGCCTGGGCCGCCGTCGACAGCTCGTGTCCGGGGTGGGTCAGAATGCCAATCGCCCGCTCCACCACCGGCTCGTCGAGGATCAGGCAATGCCCGCCCAACTCGCCCATCTGCCCGACACACAGGGCCGGCACCGCGCTGACGCCCAGGCCACTGGCGACCATGCGCCCCACCGTCGCCAGCTGATGGCTTTCAAACTCCACCGGCAGTTGCATGTCGCGGCTGCGCAGGTGCTCCTCCAGCATCACCCGCACGGTCGAGGGCCGCTGCAAGGTAATGAAGGGATGCAGCAACAAGGTTTGCCAATCGATCCGGGTCAGAGTCGCAAGCGGCGAATCACGCGGCACCACCGCAACGAAGCGGTCGATGTACAGCGGTGTGAATGCCAGGGAACTGCTGTCCTGCGGCTCGAAGGCCACCCCCAGTTCCACCTGGCGGTCGCGGACCATTTCCAGCACTTGCTCGTTGAGCACGTCGTTGACCGTGACGTTGACCTGTGGATAGCGGGCCCTGAAAGTGCGCAGGATCGGCGGCAGCAGGTTACCGGCAAACGACGGCATCGCTGCCAGGGTCACGCGCCCGCGTTGCAGGCTGAAACGCTGGCGCATTTCATCCTCGGCATTGTCCCAATCGGCGATCAGGCGCCGGGCCAGCGGCACCAGGGCCTCACCTTCCGGAGTCAGTGCGACGTTGCGCGTGTTACGGCTGAACAAACGCCCACCCAGGCCCTGCTCCAGCGCCTTGATGGTCAGGCTCAAGGCCGACTGCGACAAATGCAGGCGCTCACAGGCCACGGCAAAACTCAAACTGTGGGCCACCGCCAGAAAGGCCCGGATCTGCTTGACCGTCATCTCATCGTCCTAAGGTATGCGCAACTGCCCGTTTCGAGCGGCAAGAGGGAGGCTGAAGCATTAACGCGCCACCGATTATGCTGTTTTATTTATCAATCAACCTTAAAAATCAACTTAACAAATCAATCCCGCAGCGCAACACTGGTCCGCAAACGGCTGGCCAGCCGCCAACGAACAAGAACGAGGATGGTGCATATGGCAGGTTTCGATAAGCGCGTGGCGTCCTACGAGGAAGCCCTGGAAGGTCTGCAAGACGGCATGACCGTGATCGCCGGCGGCTTCGGCCTGTGCGGAATCCCCGAGAACCTGATCGCCGAGATCAAGCGCAAGGGCATCCGCGACCTGACCGTGGTTTCCAACAACTGCGGGGTCGACGGTTTCGGCCTTGGGGTGCTGCTGGAAGACCGCCAGATCAGCAAGGTGATCGCCTCCTACGTCGGTGAGAACGCCCTGTTCGAGAAACAGCTGCTCAGCGGCGAGATCGAAGTGGTACTGACCCCCCAAGGCACCCTGGCGGAAAAGATGCGCGCCGGCGGTGCCGGTATCCCGGCCTTCTTCACCGCCACCGGCGTCGGCACCCCGGTGGCCGACGGCAAGGAAACCCGCGAGTTCAACGGCCGTCCCTACCTGATGGAAGAGTCCATCACCGGCGACTTCGCCATCGTCAAGGGCTGGAAAGCCGACCACTTCGGCAACGTGGTCTATCGCCACACCGCACAGAACTTCAACCCGCTGGCAGCCACCGCCGGCAAGATCACCGTGGTTGAAGTGGAAGAAATCGTCGAGCCGGGCGAGCTGGACCCGACGCAGATCCACACCCCCGGCATCTACGTCGACCGGGTCATCTGCGGCACCTTCGAGAAGCGCATCGAACAGCGCACCGTGCGCAAGTGATCGCCCTTCCCCAGCCCGACTAAAAGGACAACAAACATGGCTCTTACCCGCGAACAAATGGCTCAGCGCGTCGCCCGCGAAATGCAGGACGGCTACTACGTCAACCTCGGCATCGGCATCCCGACCCTGGTGGCCAACTACATCCCCGAAGGCATGGAAGTCATGCTGCAATCGGAAAACGGCCTCTTGGGCATGGGCGCCTTCCCCACCGAAGACCAGGTCGACGCCGACATGATCAACGCCGGCAAGCAAACCGTCACCGCGCGCATCGGCGCCTCGATCTTCTCTTCCGCCGAATCCTTCGCGATGATCCGCGGCGGCCACATCGACCTCACCGTGCTTGGCGCCTTTGAAGTCGATGTCGAGGGCAACATCGCCTCGTGGATGATCCCCGGCAAGCTGGTCAAGGGCATGGGCGGCGCGATGGACCTGGTGGCCGGTGCCGACAACATCATCGTCACCATGACCCACGCCTCGAAAGACGGTGAATCGAAACTGCTGAGCCGCTGCAGCCTGCCGCTGACCGGTGCAAAATGCATCAAGCGCGTGCTCACCGACCTCGCCTACCTGGAGATCGAGAACGGCGCCTTCATCCTCAAGGAACGCGCCCCCGGGGTCAGCGTCGAGGAAATCGTCAGCAAGACCGCCGGCAAGCTGATCGTGCCGGACCATGTGCCTGAAATGCAGTTCGCCTGAGGAGTAGCCAGACCATGCAAGACGTCGTAATCGTTGCCGCCACCCGTACCGCCGTGGGCAGTTTCCAGGGCTCACTGGCGTCCATTGCCGCCGTTGACCTGGGCGCCGCGGTCATCCGCCAGTTGCTCACCCAGACCGGCATCGACCCGGCCCAGGTGGACGAAGTGATCATGGGCCAGGTGCTCACCGCCGGCGCCGGGCAGAACCCTGCGCGCCAGGCCGCAATCAAGGCCGGCCTGCCCCACGCGGTACCCGCCATGACCCTGAACAAGGTCTGCGGCTCGGGCCTCAAGGCCCTGCACTTGGCGGCCCAAGCGATCCGCTGCGGCGACGCCGAGGTGATCATCGCCGGTGGCCAGGAAAACATGAGCCTGTCCAACTACGTGCTGCCTGGTGCTCGCACCGGCCTGCGCATGGGCCACAGCCAGATGATCGACACCATGATCAGCGATGGCCTGTGGGATGCCTTCAACGACTACCACATGGGCATCACCGCCGAGAACCTGGTGACCAAGTACGGCATCACCCGTGAAGCCCAGGACGCCTTCGCCGCTGCCTCCCAGCAGAAAGCCGCAGCGGCCATCGAGGCCGGGCGTTTTGTCGACGAGATCACCCCGATCCAGATTCCCCAGCGCAAGGGCGATCCACTGACCTTCGCCACCGACGAGCAACCGCGCCCCGGCACCACCGCCGAGGCCCTGGGCAAGCTCAAGCCTTCGTTCAAGAAAGACGGCAGTGTCACCGCCGGCAACGCCTCGTCGCTGAACGACGGTGCCGCCGCCGTGATGCTGATGGGCGCCAGCAAGGCCCGGGCCCTGGGCCTGCCGGCACTGGCCAGAATCGCCGCCTACGCCAATGCCGGGGTTGATCCGGCGATCATGGGCATCGGCCCGGTCTCGGCCACCCGCCGCTGCCTGGACAAGGCCGGCTGGACCCTGGAGCAACTGGACCTGATCGAAGCCAACGAAGCCTTTGCCGCGCAATCACTGTCGGTGGCCAAGGAACTGGAGTGGGATGCGAGCAAGGTCAACGTCAACGGCGGCGCGATTGCCATCGGCCACCCGATTGGCGCGTCGGGCTGCCGGGTGCTGGTGACCCTGCTGCATGAAATGATCAAGCGCGATGCCAAGAAAGGCCTGGCCACCTTGTGCATCGGCGGCGGCCAGGGCGTGGCGCTGGCCATCGAACGCTAGACAACCCTCCCGCGTTCAACGCCCGGCCCTCGGACCCGCGACATCCGGCGGCCGGGCGGCAACACCCCGGTGCAGCTTCGCCTGCATCGGGCTCCCATCCCGCAAATGGCTCCCCCCTCTTCAGCGACTTACAGGCGCAAGATCGCCTGGAGCTGCCCGACCACTTGCCCGGCAGCACTGCGTTGCAAGGGCTGGGTATCGACGCCCTCAAGCAACAACCCGCAGGTAGCGGGCCCTTTATCGAACGGCCGCAAAACACGTGCTGCAGCCCCTGGATAAAAGCCGATGAAGGCTGTCAGTCCGGGCCGCTCGCCAACGCCTCCAGCAACTGCCGGGCCGCACTGCGCAGTGCTACGCAGAAACTCTCGACAAAACTCGAAGACGGCCGGTAATCCGGACGGATCAACATCACCCGATAAGGCACCGACAGCTCGATCGGGCGGATCGCCAGGCCCCGGCCCGCCTCTTCCATGGCGCTCAGCGGATTGATGATCGCCACCCCCAGTTGCTGACGCACCATGGCGCACACCGAAGCGGCGTTAGTGGTTTCGATCACCACCCGGCGATCGACCCCGGCCAGGCGGAAATGCTCATCCAGGGTTTGCCGGTAGATGTCCAGGCCCGAGAGGTTGATGAAGTTCTCGCCGCGAAAATCCTCCAGCGACAGCTGCGCCTTGGCCAACAACCGATGCCCTTCAGGCAGGATGCACACCATGTCGGCGCAGAACAGCAATTCACCCTGGGTGCCCCGGGGCAGGTGCTCGCTTTCCGTCAAGCCGAGGTCATAGCGCTGGGCGCTGAGGGACTCTTCCAGCAACGGCGATTCCTGGGCGGTGATGCTCAGGCCGATGCCCGGGTGCTGCGCCTGGAAATGCTTGCACACCTGCGGCAGCAAGGTCTGGGAGAACAGCGGCAGGCAGCTCAGGCTCAACTGGCCGTGCTCGAAACGGCGGATCGACTGCGCCACGCTGTTGATCCGCTCCAGGCCGACGTAGGCCCGCTCCACTTCTTCCAGCAACAGCATGGCCTGGGCCGTGGGCAACAGGCGCCCGCCCTCGCGGTCGAACAGGCACAAACCGGACAGGGCCTCCAGCCGCGCCAGCTCGCGGCTCACCGTCGGCTGCGAGGTGAACAGCAACCGCGCGGCGCCGGTGACGCTGCCGGCCTGCATGATGGCGCGGAACACTTCGATATGCCGCAGGGAAATAGCCATGGAGGGAAGACTCGCTCAATCAAACAGCCCATATCAGATATGAATTACCAAACAAAGAATAGGTATTTTATTGAATAGCCAAGAATCGGCATGATGCCGGCTCTCCCACTGACCACAGACTGCAATCGCCATGGCCATCCCCTTCTCCCCTGCTCAACTTGTCGCCGCCGCCCGCCAGTACGGCACCCCACTGTGGTGCTATGACGCTGCCACCATCCAGGCGCGGATTGCTCAACTGCAGGGCTTTGACGTAGTGCGCTACGCGCAGAAGGCCTCGTCCAACCTGCACCTGCTACGCTTGATCCGCGAAGCCGGGGTGCGTGTGGACGCCGTCTCCCTGGGAGAAATCGAACGGGCCCTGCTGGCCGGCTTCAGCCCCGTCGACGCGGGCATCGTCTTCACCTGCGATCTGTTCGACGAAGCGACCCTGAACCGGGTGGTGGAATTGCAGGTGGAAGTCAACGCCGGCTCCATCGACATGCTCCGCCAGTTGGGCGCGAAATCCCCGGGCCACCGGGTCTGGCTGCGGATCAACCCGGGCTTCGGCCACGGCCATAGCCGCAAGACCAATACCGGCGGGGAAAACAGCAAGCATGGCATCTGGCACGATCAGGTCGGCGAAGCCTTGGCGGTGATCCGTCAGTACGGTCTGCACCTGGTGGGCCTGCACATGCACATCGGCTCCGGAGTCGACTACGACCACCTGGAGCAAGTCGGCGCGGCGATGGTCGCGGCGGTCAAATCCCTGGACCACGACATCGAGGCCTTCTCCATCGGCGGCGGCCTGTCGACGCCTTACCGCGAAGGCGACACCCCGGTGGATGTGCAGCGCTACGCCAGCGCCTGGAGCCTCGCACGCCGGGAGATCGAAGCCTACCTGGGCCACGGCGTGCGCATGGAAATCGAACCGGGGCGTTTCCTGGTGGCCGAGGCCGGCTGCCTGGTGAGCGAAGTGCGGGTGGTGAAGACCGCCGGCCAACACCACTTCGTGCTGGTCGACACCGGCTTCAACGACCTGATGCGCCCAGCGATGTACGGCGCCTATCACGGCATGAGCCTGCTGGATGCCAACGGCCAGCCCGTTGCACGCCCGCAACAGCCCACCGTGGTCGGCGGCCCACTGTGCGAATCCGGCGATATCTTCACCCAGGACGACGAATGCCTGACCCCGCACCTGCTGCCCCAGGCCCAGGTCGGCGACTTGCTGGTGCTGCATGACACCGGTGCCTACGGCGCCAGCATGTCCTCCAACTACAACAGCCGGCCGCTGCTGCCGGAAGTGCTGTTCGAGAACGGCCAGCCGAGGCTGATCCGCCGGCGCCAGCCATTGGCCGACCTGCTGGAGCTGGAGCTGGGGCTCTGAGGGTCTAACGAGTCCTCACCCTGCCACCTCTGTTCTGGAGCATGGCCTGGCTCTTGCCATGCTCCCGATACAGTAGACAGACGATCAACCTTCACCTATGAGTTAACCACCCAGGTTCTCTTAGCGAAGGCCTATGCAATGAGCGACGACAAGAGCAGCAAAGGCGAGAGCGGCGGCGGACTCACGTCGATCATGAACGTCGTTCCCAACGTCTATTACGACCTGATTGCCCGGGTCTGCCCAGGCATGGCGTTCTGGATAGTCCTTTCCTTCAAGTACCCGATCCTGCCGGGCGTAGAACAAGAGGATGTTCCGAGCGCCATTACCGGGGCCTTGCTAATTGTGCTGATCATCCTGAGCTACGTATCAGGCATCGTCTTCACCGGTTTCGCCATCCTCTGGGACCTGCTGTCCATCGCAATATTGGCCTGCACCAGAAACATGACCGAATTGATGGGCCTGGCAAGCCAGCAGCCGCTGCGCTTTACCCAGAAATGGAAAGCCGTTTCAAAGAATATCGATCAAGTCATCAAGGAAAACGATGGTGCGGGCAAGATCCTGATCAAAGCCATGGCTGAAGTCACGCTGTGCCAGAATCTGTTGACTGGCTTCGTTGTCTTGGCCTTGTTGGAATTGAACTACAAGACTCCGAACTTCATCCCTATCCCCCAGTACAAAATGCTGTACTTCTGTATTGCCGCGGCGCTTGTCGCTTCCATGCTCTTTCGCCAGGCGATGTTTCTTGGCCGAGTAAAGGACCTGCATGAACTCTACGTCAAGAAACCAGGACAGCAGCCAAAGCCCAGGGGCTCCCAAGGAGCGATCTAGTTATCGTAGTAAATCCCTTGAATGCCAAGGATCTCGGAAACCTTGCCGTTCTCCCACTCTCGCTGCAGCGCTACCACTGCCAGTAGTTTGTTGGACGTCGCGTCTAGGTTCTTTTTCGCTACAGGTAAAAAGATAGAGACCTGACTGATCAGTTTCTCCTCCACGGCAACCTCATACTTTTCTCCGCGATAACATTCCATATGCAGAGTTTTGCCGATCAGGTCATTGATAATGAAAAACTCCCTTGAGAATTGCTCATCCTGCACCAATTCGGCTCGAGTCTTGTTTAGTAGCAACTGACCTTGGGAAGTGACTTTCATCAGGGCAAAACACACATCCGCACTGGAGATACGATGTTCTCCAAGGAAATCGAGCCGTGCAATCAAGTTATTCAAAAGCGCGTTGATATCGTCTTCATCGGGTGTCGCACCATCCAAGTGGTGAGCCAGCATGGACACCGCCAAAAACTTGCTGCCGGTGCCAGTACCACCCCAGCCATATTCACCCTGGTTGGCATGCAGGTCACGCCGACCTTCCAGCAGATGCTTGCGTGATGATTGGCGGTCGTGGCAAAGCACCACCCTGACCCCGTCAACAATCCGCAATGAATACTCGAAGTCTGGTGCCGTCTGATAATGCTGCGTCGGTGTAATGATGCGTTCGAATATTTTATTGATATAAACTTTGTTATTCGCGACATCTGCCTCGTACATGCCATTTTCAATGCTATTGAAAATCACATCGGCGCTACGATTCCTGTACTTCTCGTAAGTTCTCTTCTTAGTGATCGAGAACACATACTGATCACCTTTATCTTCGAAACTCTCGACAATCTCTTTCGCACAAAAGAAATAGGTGCGGTCATTACCCTGATCATCCTGGGAGTGAATCAGGCAAAAAAAATCACTGCGCGGAACCTGTTGGTCCAGCACATAGTGCTTTTGAATCCGTACCGGGTTTTTCTTCTCAAAGTACTTGGACTGGACAATGCCAAAGCATTGAATGCCCCCGGCAGCCGCCCTGATGGACTCAAGATCGGTCTGTGGAAACTGCACCAGGAAGTCGGAACCATCCACATCCGGTGTGCGTTTCAATACCCAGAATCGCTTCAACAACAGCGCCGAGGTTTTGTACTCACCAATATTGCCGTTAATTTCCTGCTGGCCTAGCCGCATGCATGACATCCTTGACTGACTGATCGATTGCAAACCCCACGACCAAGACAGCCCACCGACACGCCTCTGGTCGCCGACCAGAGGCTAATACGGGCGGACAGTCTCGGCACGTTGATTATCCATCATTCGTTCGACCAACGAGCTACCAGGGCAACAGCTTGAGCCGCTGCGGCTGGTCGTTCACTGAGTCATCCTGCTTGCGGGTCACCAGGGGGGCGCCGTCAGCATCGTAGAACTGCACCAGCATCTCCGCGGTGCCAGGATGCAGGTCGATCCGTGCGAAGTTGTCCGCCTGGGTGAAGGCCCAGGTACGGTAGTCCATAACGCCCGGCCCGTTTTTCAGGGGAAAGCTGTCGGGGGTCTGTGCCGATCGCGAGTCATGCACGTAACCGGCCGGGTCACCGTCGGCGAAGGAAAATGGCCAGTAGAACGCCGATGAGGTGACGGCATACGCCACGATCCCCTGGACCCCGTTACTGAACTCCAGCTGGGAGATGTTCGAACAATGAATATCCCCGGACAGGAACACCACGTTCTGCACACCGTTGCGGCCAATGGTTTCCAGCACCGTGCTGCGGGTGCTGGGGAACGCCGACCAGGCGTCGCTTTCATTCTTGCGCCGGTCGTAACGCTCACCCTCGCCCGCGGTATCCACGCCATTGGGCACGAAGACGCTGGAGCTGACGATGAACTTCGGCATGTTGCCTCGATCTTTCTGCATATGCACCAGCCAGGCACAGAGCCGGTCGAGCTGGCTGGGCTCGGACGGGTGCAACGACGGCCGGCCCAGCAAGTGGTTGTCGGTCAAGGCCCCTGGCACATCATCGAGAAAACGCTGGGTGCGGGTGTCGAGGACGAAGAACGGATAGTTGGCACAGGAAAAATCGTAGAACAGTTGATTGACCGCCTGGTGTTTCAAATAGACATCGTTACCGGTCATCGTGCGCCCATGGACATAGCTGTCCTCAAAGCGTGGCCCGTGGCTCCACTGATAGCTCATGTATGCCCCCATGGCCCAATTGAACAGCGTGCGCTTGCTGCTCTTGCCGATGCGGTCCTGGGTCCAGTTGTCTTCGATTTCATGATCATCGAGGATCATGTAGGTGGGCTTGCGCGCCAGCAGTCGGCTGATGTTCGGCGAACCAAAAGCGGTGTGGTAGCGCTCCTCGAACTCCTTGTAACTGTCCGCCCGGCCAATGGGTACGTACCGGTTGAATTCGTCGGCGTAGATCTGGTCGCCCACCATCAGCACAAACTGCACATCTCCCTGGGTGTTGAGCATCGGCCCAAAGATCGCATCCGAATCCTTGCGCTGCCAGGGCAACCCGGGATAGCGGCAGGAGCCCAGGAGGAAACTCAGCGGTTGTGATGGGTCCGCAGCCGGCGCACTGGCGTGGGTCGTGAACTCGGCTTCGACATACATCTTGTCGATCCCGGTGCGATTCAGATCATTGGCCCAGGCCGAGGCCGCAGGCAGGCGTTGCACCACCGACTCGCTGGGAACCTCGTCGTCAATGGAGCCGGCATCGTCAACGTTGAGCGACGCCATGCGCACCCGGTAGTGAGTCGCGGGGCTCAGGAGGAAAGGCTTGAGTTGTTTGCGCTCGGCTTCGTTGCGCCACAGGTTGAGGTCGACGCCAAGGTTGAAGGTGCCGGTACGGTGATACTCGCGGCGCAGGCGGAAGTAGAAGATGTTCTCGCCGGCAACCCGGCCATTGCTGCCCACCACGCCAATGACCCCGATGGTGCGGATGTCCTCGGCCACTCCCTTCTCGTCCAGGGCATCCGATGCGGCGATCCATAAACGGCAGGAAGTGTCAGTGGTGTGCCCGACAATCGGGCCCAAGGATGGCGTACGTAGTGTGCTCATGATGACCGGCTCCCTGCGTGATGGTATTGGCAGATTAGCCCGGGCGCAGCCGCTCACAAGGGGGCTCGCCAGGCACTGACAGCCGGTCGCTCAAGGCCAGCATCAGGGCCAGGGCAATCAGCAGGGCAGCCACGCCATAAGTCCCGTGCATGGCAGCGCCGACCGCCTCGGGCATAGTCCGGGTGACTGCGCTGGCGCTGTTGATCCAGGCAAACAGTGCGCCCATGGCGGCGGTGCCGCTGATCAGGCCGAGATTGCGCGACAGGCTCAGCAAGCCCGCGGTCAGCCCACGTTGCTGCGGGTCCACGTCGAGCATCACCAGGCTGTTGTTGGCCGCCTGGAACAGCGCGTAGCCCGCCGTCACCAGGGCCAGCGGCGTGAGATACCCGGCCAATCCCAGGCTGCCGGGCAGCAGCGCCAGGGCCAGCAGGCCGAGCAACATGCCCAGCAGGCCACTGCGGGACATGCAACGGGCACCCAGGCGGTCCACCAGACGCCCCGCCGGCCATCCCGCGAGTGTCGCCACCAACGGCCCGACCGACAGGCTCAAGCCCACCAACAGAGGCTCGAGGCCAAGGCCGCGAGCCAGGTAGAACGGCCCCACCACCAGGGTCGACATGATCACCGTGGACACCAGCAGGTTCAGCAGCAGGCGCACGCGCAATCCGTGCAGGCGCAGCAGCGCCGGCTGGAACAGTGGCGCCGCGGCCCGGCGCTGCACCCCTACCAGCAGCGCCGAGGCCAGTATCGCCAGCGCCAGTAATCCCAGGTTCAAGGGCGCCAGCAGATCCTGCCCCAGTGTCAGGGCCAGGGCGTAGGCCGCCAGGGCCAGGGCCAGCAGCAGCGTGCCGGGATAGTCGAAGGCCAACCGCGTCGCCACGTTGGGCCGCACGTCCACAGCCAGGCTGCGCCAGGCCAGTAGCAGAGTGACGATCCCCAGGGGCACGTTGACCAGGAAGATCCAGCGCCAGCCAACGCTGGCAATCAGCAGCCCACCCAGGGACGGCCCGACGCTGGTGCCCAGCGCCGACAGGGTTCCCAGCAAGCCCATGGCGCTGCCGGTGCGGGCCTTGGGCACGCTGTCCGCCACCAGGGCGATGCTCAGCGCCAACATCAGCGCCGCGCCCACGCCTTGCAGGGCCCGGGCCGCCAGCAACCAGCCAAGGTTCGGGGCCAGGCCGCAGCACAGCGAAGCCAGGGTGAACAGCGCGATCCCGCCCAGCAGCAGGCGGCGTCGGCCGAGCAGGTCTCCCAGGCGGCCGACACTGGCGATCAGCGTGGTTATCGCCAGCAGATAGGCCAGGACAATCCACTGCACCTGCTGGAACGAGGCGCCCAACGCCTGGGCCAGGGTCGGCAATCCGGCGTTGGCAATACTGGTATCCAGCGACGGCATCAGCATCGCCAGGGACAGGCTGCCCAGGGCCCAGCGGGCCCGGGATGGCAAGGCTTCGACAGTCGCCGGCGTGGCTAGGGAGGTCATTGGCGCTGCTCCATGAATGAGGGTGTCGCCAGCCTATTCAGCTTCCAGACCAGGCGGAAGACGCCTGTCTTGCAGCTAATCAATGCACGCCACGCGCTATCACCCTTGGCCGTGCTAGATTGCCCCCATGCCGACAACTGCCGATCTGAACCTGCTGCTGACCCTGGACGTACTGCTGAGTGAAGGCAGCGTGGCGCGGGCGGCGGCGCGCCTGCAACTGAGCCCTTCGGCCATGAGCCGGGCCCTGGCGCGCTTGCGGCAGACCACCGGCGACCCGCTGCTGGTGCGTGCCGGACGCGGCCTGGTGCCCACACCCCGGGCCCTGGAACTGCGCCAGCGGGTCGGCACAGTGCTGGAGGATGCCCAGGCGCTGCTGCTTCCTGCCCAGCAGATCGACCTCAAGCACCTGGTGCGCACCTTTACCCTGCGCAGCCGCGATGGTTTTGTAGAGAACTTCGGCCCGGCGCTGATCACTCGCCTGCGCGCCGAGGCGCCCCAGGTGCGCCTGCATTTCGTTAACAAGCTCACCCGCGACAGCACGCCCCTGCGCGAAGCCAGCGTCGACCTGGAAACCGCGGTGATCGACGCACACACCAGCCCCGAACTGCGCACCCGTGCGCTGTATCGCGACCGCCTGATTGGCGTGGTGCGTGCCGGACATCCGCTAAGCCGGGGCAAGGTCACTGCGAAACGCTATGCGGCAGGCCAGCACATCCTGCTGGCGCGCCAGGGACAGGGCCATGGGCGCATCGACCACGCCTTGAGCAGCCTGGGCCTGGAGCGGGAAATCGTCGCCCAGGTCGGCGGTTTTTCCGCAGCCCTGGCCCTGGCCCGGGGCTCGGACCTGATCGCCACGGTGCCCGAGCGCCACACCGCCAGCCTGCGCGACGGCCTGCACAGTTTCAGCCTGCCGCTGGCGTTGCAGGGCATGACCATTTCCATGCTCTGGCACCCGCGCATGGAGGCCGACCCGGCCCATCGCTGGCTACGCGGCTGTGTGTACGAGCTGTGTGCCGATCACAGCCAAGACAATTGAAGCCGCCCCCCTTCAGCACTGATGCAGGCACGCACGACACAACACTGGACAGCCCCCTGC
>NZ_JAAARM010000037.1 GCF_009908285.1 Pseudomonas sp. Fl4BN1 | reverse complement strand
CCCCCAGCCAGGCCCCGGCGCCCCAGAGCGACATACCGACACTCAAGCTGCAGTTCAAGCCGGCCATTAGCTATGAGCACAGTTGCAGCGGGCAGTGCACCTACGAAACCAATATCGACTCACTGCACGACCGCGAAACCCGCCACAGCGCCAGCGTCGGCTTCGACTGAACCCGGCCATTGAACCTGCGGCACGCTTGATCCACACTCGCGCTCCTGAGTCCTACAGCAAACTCAGAAAGTCCTGCCCTGCCAGTGCCTTGTTCCGTTCTGGGGTGCATGCCTATAGTTCCGGGTCGTCCTGATGACGATCGGGTTTGGCGACCCTGTGACCGTGTGCGAGAGCCCTGCGTTTGTTTGCAGGGCTTTTCGCATCCGTACACTGCTTTATGGCAGCTGTACGCGGGAGACCTTCGGGTCTGCCGGCTCCCCGGTCCCGGTTCGCCAACCTGCGTACAGCTGCCACCCTTCGTTTGGCGACGATCCAGTGGCGCTCTCAACCGACCGAGGCGTTACTTATGAACAGATACATGCCGATCACCGGCCACGACTGCATCATCCCTTCCCTGCTGATCGATACCCTGGCCCCTGCCGATGTGCTGTACGAAGCGGCCGCCTATCGCATCCGCGCCGTCACCCAACTGCTGGAAAACTTCGCCGCCCGCCCCGACATTCCCGGCGATGCCGTAGTGCTGCAGGAGCTGGCACTGGTGTGCGCCATTCCGCTGCGCGATGGCTGTGATGTGCTGGATGTGTTGGGCCGCCGCTTGCAGGCCCGGACCTTGGACTGAATCCAGACAATGGCGAGGGAGTCAGAGCCCTCGCCCTTCCTAAAACCTCGGCTTTTTTTATCCCTCAACGACCCCTCGACATCAAAAACGACAGCTCAATCCGTTAGCGGTTGACGCGCCTCCCTCATCGCTATTTATTACTATTTATCCGCATTAATACGATAAATAGCCGCCCATGCTGAAACGCCCCGTTCGCCGCAAACGCCAGAAGCTCTCCGACGTGATCGTCGAGTCGGTCAAGCGCTCCATCGTCACCGATGCGCTGCACCCCGGCGACCGCTTGCCCACCGAGAAGGAGCTGATGGAAAGCTTCCAGTGTTCCAAGGGATCGGCTCGCGAAGCGCTCAAGGCGCTGGAAGTGGAAGGCCTGGTCAACACTCGCACCGGGCCCAACGGCGGCGCCTACCTGAACCAGGCCGGCACCGAGCCGGCCAGCCGTGCGCTGCGCAATTACCTGCACTTCCAGCACATGGACGGCGAGCAGGTGTATCAGTTGCGCAAGGTGATCGAGGTGGAACTGGCGGTGGCGGTGATCGGCCACTTGAGCGAGGCGGACTTCAAGGCGCTGCAGGACAACATCGATTTCTGCAGCCACCCCGAGGACAGCGAGGCCGGCCAGCGTGAGCAGCGCATCGCCGAGCTGGAGTTCCATAATCTGCTGGGGCGCGCCTGTCCCAATCCGCTGCTGAGTTTCATGGCACAGTTTCTCAACGACCTGCTGCGCGACCTGGTGGTGCTGAAGAAAGCCTACAAACCCAAGCGCAAGCAGTTCGACGCCGCCAACCTGGATTACCACAAGCGCCTGCTGGTCGCTCTGCAGGCCAAGGACGAAAGCGCCGTGCGCCAGTTGATGCACGAGCACATGTGCGACGCCGAGCACCACATGACCGCCCTCGAAGGCGAGGTCACCCAACACTTCCTGCTGGAGTTCGACCACCACCATTGATCGGGCCCGCAGTGCAACGCCTCTCCAATAACAAGCCTGAGCACAGGCTGCTACGTCGACTCGCCATTGCCACTCCTGCCAATAACTAAACCAGGGAGTTACCCCATGCAGCGTCGTACGTTGTTGAAAGCCGGCCTCGCCGTCAGCGGTGCCCTCAGCCTCCCGCTGGGGGTGCGCAGCGCCTTTGCCGCCGAGCCCTTTACCTTTTACGGACTCAAGTCGATGTCCGGTGCCTTTGCCAGCTATGGCAAGTTCGCCGACATGGGCTCGCGCCTGGCGGTGGAACAGTACCCGACCCTGCTGGGCCGGCCATTGAACTACAAGGTGATCGACACCGAAGGCAATGCCGGCAAGGCGGTACGCCGGGTGCAGGAGGCGATTGCCCAGGACGGCGCACGGTTCTTCCAGGGCTGCACCCTGTCGTCCTCGGCGCTGGCGGTGGCCAAGGAAGTGGGCAAGGTCGGCGGCGTGTTCATGACCCCGGTGGGCGCCGACGAGGTCACCGGCAAGGACTGCAACGCCTCGACCTTTCGCTGGTCGGTGCCGACCTACGGCGCGATCCGCGAAACCATGGTGCCGCTGATCAAACTGCTGCCCGAGGCCAAGCGCTGGTACACCATCACCCCGCAATACGTGTTCGGTGAGGCGCTGCTCGAAGGGGCGAAACAGGTGTGCGCCGAACATGGCATCGAGCACATCGGCAACAGCTACCACTCGCTGCAGGAACAGGAATTCTCCGGCTACCTGACCAACGCCATTGCCGCCCGCCCCGACGTACTGGTGCTGCTGAACTTCGGCAGCCAGTCGTCCAACGCCCTGCGCCAGGCGGTGAACTTCGGCATCAAGGAGCGCATGAAGGTGCTGCTGGTATGGTCCGCCGGGCTCGACCAGTTCCAGGAGCTGGGCAGCGACGTACTCGAAGGCGTCTACCTCGGCGCGCAGTACTGGCACCAGGTCGACACCCCGCTCAACCGCGAACTGGTGAAGCTGAGCCAGGCCAAATACGGTATCAACCCCACCTACCCCCTGGCCGCCGACTACATCGGCACCAAGATCATCCTCGACAGCATTGTCGCCACCGGCAGCTTCGAGGGCCCGACCGTGGCCAAGGCCATGCAGGGCCTGAGCTACCCGGGGCCCACCGGCGAGGAAAGCATTCGCGCCGGCGACCATCAGGTGATCAAGGATTACTACCTGCTGCTGGGCAAGGCCGCCGCCAAGATGCGCGACAAGGATGACCTGGCCGAAGTGCTCAGCGCCGGCCGCTCGTTCCAGGATGTCAGCGCCACGGGTTGCACCCTGGCCTGACCGCCCTTTCTATCGCTGGCTACAGGCAGCGGGCTCCGTGACTTTTGCGTCGACGTGCTCCCTGCCGAGGGTTCCTGCATGCTCAATTTGTACCTGTTCCAGATCCTCAACGGCCTCGGGCTGGGGATGATCTACTTCCTGATCGCGGTGGGCCTGACGATCATTTTCGGCCTGCTGAATTTCGTCAACTTCGCCCACGGCGCGTTCTTCGTGCTCGGCGCCTACCTGTGCTACACCGCTGTCGCCCTGACCGGCAACTTCTGGCTGGCGCTGCTGATCGCACCGCTGGTGGTGGCGGCACTGGCCTGGGTCATCGAGCGCGTGCTGATCCAGCGCATCTACCACTTGCCGCACATGTTCCAGATCCTCGTCACCCTGGGCATCGCGCTGATCATCCAGGAAGCCAGCGTGATGATCTGGGGCCCGGTGGGCAAGGCCGTGGCGGTGCCGGAGGCGCTTCGCGGGGTGCTGGTCATCGGCGACTTCGTCTACCCCTACTACCGGCTGTTCCTGATCCTGTTCTCAGCCCTGGTGGGGCTGGGCCTGTGGCTGCTGCTGGAGCGCACGCGCTTCGGCGCCCTGGTGCGCGCCGGCAGTGAAAGCACCGAAACCGTGTCGTTGCTGGGCACCAACATCTTGCGTCTGTTCTCCATGACCTTCGCCCTCGGCGTGGCCCTGGCCGGCATCGCCGGGGTGCTGTTCGCGCCACTGCGCGGGGCCCAGCCCTTTGTCGGCCCGGAAATTCTCGGGGTGGCCTTCGTGGTGGTGGTGATCGGCGGCATGGGTTCGTTCAGCGGCGCCCTGGTGGGCGGCCTGCTGGTGGGCGTGGTGCAAAGCCTGATGACCACGCTGTGGCCCCAGGGCGCCAGCCTGATGATCTACGGCGCCATGGCGGCAGTGATTCTGGTGCGTCCTTACGGCCTGTTCGGGAGAGCATGATGATGAGCGAGAACAACCCCCTGCCCTTTGCCAAGACCCAATCGCGCGGCCTGCTGTGGCTGGTGATCGGGGTGCTGGTGGGCCTGCCGCTGGTGCTGCCGTCGGCGACCCTGGCCAGCGAGATCCTGATCTTCGCCCTCGCGGCGCTGGCCTGTAACCTGCTGCTGGGCTACACCGGGCTGCTGTCGTTCGGCCAGGGCATCTTCTTCGGTGCCGGCGCCTATTGCGCCGCGCTGATGATGATCCACCTGCACCTTGGCCTGTTCAGCGCCCTGCTCGGCGCGGCCCTGGTCGGTGCGCTGCTGGCCTTGCTGGTGGGCGCCCTGGCGATCCGCCGCACCGGCATCTACTTCGTGATGCTGACCCTGGCCTTCAGCCAGATGGCCTACTTCATCGCCTACACCCTCAGCGACTGGACCGGCGGCGACAACGGCCTGCTCAGCGTGCCGCGGCCGGAGATCCGCCTCGGCGACACGGTGCTGCTGTCCCTGGCCGACGCCCGCTACTTCTACGGTTTTGTCGCGGTTCTGTTCCTGCTGATTTTCATCGGCGCCCGGCGGGTGATCGCCTCGCCGTTCGGCAGCACCCTGATGGCCATCCGCGAGAACGAAACCCGCGCCGCCGCCATCGGCTACGACACCCGGCATTTCAAGATCCTGGTGTTCATGCTCTCCGGCGCCGTGACCGGGATCGCCGGGGCGCTGTACGCCATGCTTCTGCACTTCGTGCCGCTGTCGAACATCGACCTGGCGATGTCGGAAAACATCCTGATCATGACCATCGTCGGCGGCACCGGTTCGCTGTTCGGCTCCCTGCTCGGCGCCGGTTCCATCGTCCTGCTAGGCGAATTCCTCTCCGAGCTCTGGCCGCGCTGGCTGATCCTTTTGGGGGTGATCCTGATCCTGGTGGTGGTGTTCCTGCGCGGCGGTTTGTGGGGTGGCCTGTCGGGTCTGTTCGAACGCCTCAAAGGCGCACGCAAGACGGCCTTGCAGGCCGAGGAGAATCGCTCATGAGCCAGCCCGCAGAGTACCTGCTGGAAACCCGCGACCTGGAATTGGCCTACGGTGCCTTCCATGCGGTCAACGGCGTCAACCTCAAGGTCGAGGCCGGCACCATCCACACCATCATCGGCCCCAACGGTGCCGGCAAGACCAGCCTGTTCCACTGCCTCACCGGCGAACGCCAGGCCAGTGCCGGGGCGATCCGCTTCAACGGCCAGAACATCATCAAGAAACCGGCCCACGGCCGGGTCGGCCTGGGCATGGCCCGCTCATTCCAGCTCACCAGCCTGTTCCAGAACCTCAGCGTGCGAGAAAACCTGCGCCTGGCGGCCCAGGGCCGCGACGGCCTGGGCGCGCTGAACTTCTGGCGGCACGTGGACAGCCGCCGCGAACACCTGGAGGTGGCCGACCAGGTGCTGGAGCGCCTGCAACTCACCGCCCGCGCCCAGACCCTGGCCGGCGAGCTGTCCCACGGCCAGCAGCGAGTGCTGGAAGTGGGCATGTCGATCTGCTCGAAACCGCGCCTGCTGATGCTCGACGAACCGACCTCCGGCATGGGCATCGACGACATCCCGATCATGACCCGGCTGATCAGCGACCTGGGCCGCGACCACACAGTGCTGCTGATCGAACACAACATGAGCATCGTCATGTCCATCAGCCAACGCATCACCGTGATGAGCCACGGCCAGATCCTGGTCGAGGGTCCGCCGGAGCTGGTGCGCGCCGATGAACGTGTACGCGTCGCCTACCTGGGAGAAGCCGCCTGATGCTGACCGTCGAGAACATCCATTCCTACTACGACAAAAGCCACGTGCTCGAAGGCGTCTCGCTCAAGGTCGAGGCCGGCGAGCTGGTGACCCTGCTGGGGCGCAACGGCGCCGGCAAGACCACCACCCTGCGCAGCATTCTCGGGATCATCTGCCCGCGCCAGGGGCAGATCCACTTCAACGGCCAGCAACTGGTCGGGCAGAAGATCTTCGAGATCGCCCGCCAGGGCCTGGCGCTGGTGCCGGAGCACCGGGGCATCTTCCGCCTGCTGAGTGTCGAGGAGAACCTGCGCATTGCCTTGCGCAAGGGCAGCCGCTGGCAGCTCGATGATGTCTACCGGATGTTTCCGCGCCTCAAGGAGCGGCGCCGCAACGCCGGCCATGCGCTGTCCGGTGGTGAACAGCAGATGCTCGCCATCGCCCGTGCCCTGCTCAACGATCCCAAGCTGCTGATCCTCGACGAACCCACCGAGGGCCTGGCGCCGGTGATCGTCGACGAGCTGGTGAAGATCCTGCGCAGCCTGAAGAGCGACGGCCTGCCGGTGCTGCTGGTGGAACAGAACCTGATGGTCTGCGACCAGCTCGCCGACCGTCATTACGTGCTCGAACAGGGCCGCGTGGTCTACGAGGGCAGTGCCGCCGAGTTCCGCGCCGACCCGACCATCAAGAACCGCTACCTGGCCCTGAGCGCCTGACGGGAGAGATGCCATGAACAGTCGAATCGACCTAGCCCAACCGCTGCAAGGCAATGCCCCGCTGATCAACCGCGAGCGTCTCTGGCAATCGCTGATGGACCTGGCCCGATTGGGCGCCACGGCCAAGGGCGGCGTGTGCCGCCTGGCCCTCACCGACCTCGATCGCCAGGCCCGGGATCTGTTTGTGCACTGGTGCGAAGAGGCCGGCTGCAGCGTCAGCGTCGACGGCATCGGCAATATCTTTGCCCGCCGCGCCGGACGCGATCCACAGCGCGCGCCAGTGATGACCGGCAGCCATATCGACACCCAGCCCACCGGCGGCAAGTTCGACGGCTGCTACGGAGTGATGGCCGGGCTGGAGGTGATCCGCACCCTCAACGACCTGGGCCTGGAGACCGAGGCGCCGATCGAAGTGGTGGTCTGGACCAACGAGGAAGGCTCGCGCTTCCCGCCGTGCATGATGGGCTCCGGGGTGTTTGCCGGGAAGTTCGACCTCGACGACACCCTGGGCAAACAGGACGAGCAGGGCCTGTCGGTGGGCGCCGAGTTGCAGCGCATCGGCTACGCCGGTACGCGGCCGGTGCTCGGCCATCCAGTGGGCGCCTATTTCGAGGCGCACATCGAACAGGGTCCGGTACTGGAGGACCGCCAGACCACCATCGGCGTGGTCATGGGCTGCCTCGGGCAGAAGTGGTTCGACCTGACCCTGAACGGGGTCGAGGCCCATGCCGGGCCCACCCCGATGCACCTGCGCAAGGATGCCCTGGTGGGCGCCGCGCAAGTGGTCAGCGCGGTCAACCGCATCGCCCACGCCCATCAGCCCCACGCCTGCGGCACCGTGGGTTGCCTGAGCCTGCACCCGGGCTCGCGCAACGTGATCCCCGGCCAGGTGCAGATGACCCTCGACCTGCGCCACCTGCATGCCGACAGCTTGCAGACGATGGTCGATGAAGTCCGCCAGGTGATCGAGGACACTTGCCGGCAGCATGGCCTGAGCTTCGAGCTGACCCCGACCGCCGATTCCCCGCCGCTGGACTTCGACCCGGCCTGCGTCACCGCCGTGCGCCAGGGCGCCGAACAGCTGGGCCTGAGCCACCTGGACATCGTCAGTGGCGCCGGCCACGACGCGATCTTCGTCGCCGAACTGGGCCCGGCAGGGATGATCTTCGTGCCCTGCGAAGGCGGCATCAGCCACAACGAAATCGAAAACGCCGCGCCCCAGGACCTCGCCGACGGCTGCGCCGTGCTGCTGCGCGCCATGGTCAATGCCGCGCAAGGAGCTCAAGCACGATGAAACAGTCCACTGATATCGCCCAGATGAGCGGCGTCGAACTGCTGGGCCACTACCGCGACAAACGCCTGTCGCCGGTGGAAGTGACCGAGGACGCCCTGGCGCGCATCGAACGCTTCAACCCGCAGGTCAACGCCTACTGCCACGTCGATGCGCAGGGTGCCCTCGACGCCGCCCGGGCCTCCGAACAACGCTGGCTCAAGGGTCAGCCTTGCGGTGCCCTGGATGGCTTGCCGGCGTCGATCAAGGACCTGACCCTGACCCGTGGCATGCCCACCCGCAAGGGCTCGAAAACCACCTCGGCCGAGGGCCCCTGGGAAGTCGATGCGCCCTTCTGCGAGTTCATGCGCACAGCCGGCGCGGTGCTGCTGGGCAAGACCACCACCCCGGAATTCGGCTGGAAGGGCGTGACCGACAACCCGCTGTACGGCATCACCCGCAATCCCTGGAACACCCGCCTGACCGCTGGCGGTTCCTCCGGTGGCGCGGCGGCAGCGGCCTCGCTGAACCTCGGCGTGCTGCACCAGGGCAGCGATGCCGGTGGCTCGATCCGCATTCCCTGCGCCTTCACCGGCACCTTCGGCATCAAGCCGAGCTTTGGCTACGTGCCGCAGTGGCCGGCCAGCGCGATGAACATTCTTTCGCACCTGGGCCCGATGACCCGCACCGTCGACGATGCGGTGCTGATGCTGCAGACCGTGGCCCGCCCCGATGCCCGCGACGGCCTGATCGGCGCGCCCCGCAACACCCCCTGGCTGCCGCACAGCACCGACCTTACGGGCCTGCGGATCGCCTACAGCGCGGACTTCGGTTATGTGCAGGTCGATCCGCAAGTGGCCCGAGTGGTGGCCCTGGCCGTGGAACGGTTGGCGCAACTGGGGGCCCAGGTGGAACAGGTCGACCCCGGTTTCAGCGATCCGCTGGAGATGTTCAACACCCTGTGGTTTGCCGGCGCCGCGCGCCTGGCCGGGCAACTGAGCCCGAGCCAGCGCGCCCTGCTGGACCCCGGCCTGCTGCGCATCGCCGAACGAGGGGAGCGGATCAGCCTCACGCAATACAGCCTGGCGCTGGAGGCTCGCGCGGCTCTGGTGGCACGAATGGCGGCCTTCCATGAACGCTACGACTTGCTGGTTTCGCCAATGCTGCCGCTGACCGCCTTCGCCGCCGGGCACAACGTGCCGCCAGGTTCGGGCATGGAGGAATGGATGGAGTGGACGCCCTTCAGCTACCCCTTCAACCTGACCCAGCAACCGGCGGCATCGGTGCCCTGCGGCCTGGCCGATAACGGCCTGCCGGTGGGCCTGCACGTGGTCGGCCCACGCTTTGCCGATCATCAGGTACTGCGGTTGTGCCGGGCCTACGAGCAGGCATTTGCGAACCACCATCCGCAAGCGCCGATAGTCGGGGGCTGATTCTCCTGGCGCCGCTGCCGCACCCTGCAAGCTGATCGCCGCCTGCGGCAGCGGCTACCGACACCTGAAGATCCCGCCCCCCGTTGCTGCATCCGGCACCGATCACCGTCCCCCTGGTTCAGCCTGAACCAGGGGGCCGGAAAACCTGCTCAGAGCCGCGCCACTCGCTCGACCTCATGATGAAAAACGTAAGGGTCAGAGAGCAGCTGGTACTGCTCGTCGTCGGCGTAGGTCACCGCCACGTGGCAGTCCTCCCCGGCGAATGCCTTGACCGCCTCCAGGTCCTGCCAGTAGGTCGCGAGGAAAAAGTGCTCCCAATCGCCCTGCCGCTCCTGACGCACGAATGCCCCGAGATTGCCCGCGACCCCTTGGGCGTGTTGAATCCCGGTCACTTGCAGGTGTTGCCGGAAGCCTTCGGCATGCACCACGGGTACACAGCCATGCCAGGTTCTCACGATCATCGGTGACACGCCTCAGTCAGCGGCAAACAGCGCCAGGAAAGTCGACCATTCAGGGACAGGACACACACAAATGCAATACCCCGCGGCGTCATGGGTAATGGTTGGAGCGAAGCGCAAGCGCTAGAGTCGGTTCATCAACAACCCGATTGACGCCCGACACAAGGATGGGTTCGATGACTGATTTACACGATCTGCAAGCCGCCCAGTTACTGGCACTGTTCGCCAGCCGCAAGCTTTCCCCCACGGACTACTACGAGCATCTGCTGGCCCATATCCAGGCTTGGGAGCCGCATATCCGCGCGCTCTACGCCTTCGATCCGCAGCAGGTGCGCCAGCAGGCCCGGGCCTCCACCGAGCGCTGGAACAAAGGCGCGCCCAACGGCCCGCTGGATGGGGTGCCGGTGACGGTCAAGGAGTTGATCGCCACCCAGGGCACGCCGATTCCCCTGGGCAGCGCCGCCACCACGTTGAAACCTGCCCTGCAGGATGCACCGCCCGCCGCGCGAATGCGCGAAGCCGGGGCGATCATCCTGGCCAAGACCACGGTGCCGGATTTCGGCATGTTGTCCTCGGGGTTGTCGAGCTTCCACGGCATCACCCGCAATCCCTGGAACACTGCCTGCAATACCGGTGGTTCCAGCTCCGGGGCCGGGGCGGCGGCCGCAGCCGGCTACGGGCCGCTGCACATCGGCACCGACATCGGCGGCTCGGTGCGCCTGCCCGCCGCCTGGTGCGGGCTGGTGGGGTTCAAGCCGACCCTCGGGCGGATTCCCATCGACCCCTACTACACCGGGCGTTGCGCCGGGCCCATGACCCGCAGCGTCGAGGATACGGTGCTGCTGATGCGCTACCTGGCCAAGCCCGATGCCCGCGATGCCACCAGCCTGCCGCCATTGACCAGCGACTGGAGCGATGAACCCGTGTCGGTCAACGGCTTGAAGATCGGCCTGATGCTGCAACCCGGCGCCGGGCTGCAACCGGAAGGTTTTGTCTGCCAGGCGGTGGAGCGCGCCGCACGGCTGTTCGAAAGCCACGGCGCCCAGGTGCGCACTCTGGCGCCGATCATGGACCGCGCGCAACTGGATGGCCTGGACCGCTTCTGGCGGGCCCGACAGTGGGCGGAACTGTCAGCCCTGGGCGCCGAGCAGTTCGCCAAGGTGCTGCCCTATATCCGCGACTGGGCTGCCCCTGGCGCCGACCTGTCCGGGGTCGAGGCGGTGCAGGGTTTCAACCAGACCTTCGAGATGCGCCGCCGCGCCGCCCGGGTGTTCAGCGAGTTTGATCTGGTGCTCTCGCCCACCAATCAGGTCAACCGTTTTCCCGCCGAGTGGCCGTCGCCCACCAACGACCCGCAGCAACCGTTCGAGCACATCGTCTTCACCCTGCCCTGGAACATGGGCGAACAGCCGGCGCTGTCGATCAACTGCGGTTTCGCTGCCGATGGCATGCCCATCGGCCTGCAGATGATCGCCCCGCGCTTCGCCGATCAATGGCTGCTGCAAGTGGCCAAGGCCTATGAGGGCTGGCGTGGAGCGGTACCACACTGGCCGAAGCCGACGCCCCGCTGAAGGTCACCGTGACAAAACATTGATCTGAACGGTGGCCATGCCTACCCTGCTAGCCAGCCGACTCGCGCAGTCGGCACGAACCAACACCCGGCCTGCTTGCCGGCCCGCTTCCAAGGATGTTCATGAACACTCTGACCCGCACCGCCCTTCTCGCCAGCCTGGCGCTGCTCAGCGCCTGTTCCAGCGTGCCCCGGGAAATCAACCGGGAACCCACCATCACTTCCCCCGGGATCCTGGCCTTTCGCGATATCTGCCTGAAGTCCGCACCCTCCTTCGCCGGCGCCGAGACCGCTGCCCGGGCCCACGGCATCGCCGAACTCAGCGACGCCGGCTTCGCCAAGATGGGCATGAACCAGGATCAGACCCTGGGCGTCCAGGTGCAGTTGAACAAGGAATGCGCGGTGACCACGCCGAACCAGAACGACAGCTCGCTGACGCAGCAGTTCTTGAGCACCGCCGGCAAGTTTTCCAGTACGCCGGTAGCACAGAGCGTGCCCGCCCGGATCACTCTCGACGGCCAGGCCTTCATCCTCATGCACGATCGGCGTGGCGGCGAAGCCTATGTGCTGTTGAAAGCGCATTAAGCACGCAGATTGCCTCGACGCTGCTGCGCCGCGCCTAGCCTTGGCGGATCAGGCGTAGCGGCGAGTGACTCATCGCCAGTACCTTGAGCAGCGCCGCGCTGTCCATCGGCTTGTGAAACAGGTAGCCCTGGGCGGCATCGACACCAAGCCGCTGCAGGTGGACCCGTTGCTTCTCGGTTTCGATGCCTTCGGCCACCAGCTCCAGGTTGAGCGAACAGGCCAGCCCCACCACCGCCTCGATGATCCGGGTTTCCTTGAGCCCCAGGGCGTTGGCGACAAACCCTGAGTCGAGCTTGATCTGGCCAAAGGGAATGTCTGCCAGGCGCATGATCGATGAATACCCAGTGCCGAAATCATCGAGGGACAAGCGCACCCCGCTTTTCACCAGAACACTGATGTTCTCGATGCTTTGCATGTCCAGGGTCAGGGCTTCACGTTCGGTGATCTCCAGGGTGACCTGATTCTTCGGCACCCCGGCCTCGTCGACCTGCCCCAGCACCTGGGTGGCAAATTCGGGATCACTCAATTGGCTGGCCTCGATATTGTAGGAAAACACCAGGGCTTCACCGCCGGTGCGGGCATGCAGTTGCCGTTGCAAGCGCAAGCCCTGTTGCAACAGGCACTCAAAAAGCTGCCGGTGCAACTGCGGGCTGTCCACCCGTTCGAGGAAGAACTGCGGCCCCAACACCCCCTTGTGCGGATGCTGCCAGCGGGCCAGGACCTCGGCGCCAGTAATGCGCCGGGTCTTCAAGCAGACTTGTGGCTGGAAGTAAGGGACGATCTGCTGCGCTTCCAGGGCCTGGGCTACATCCAGCTCGCTCACCCAGTCATTACTCGCGGGCGCGCTTCTTTCTCCAGTCTGAGCGCTGCGCCGGGAATGGTTCTTCACTGTCCGCTTGACCGTTAGTGCCTTGAGCAGCAAACCGCTGATCTGCGCCGTGTCCAGGTCGCCGTAACTGCCGACACAGTACTTGCCGGAACGGCTGCGGAAATTGGCCAGCCCCCAACGGATCGGTGCCTCCAGCGCCTCGCACTCGATCA
Organism: Pseudomonas sp. Fl4BN1; assembly: GCF_009908285.1. Lineage (GTDB taxonomy): Bacteria > Pseudomonadota > Gammaproteobacteria > Pseudomonadales > Pseudomonadaceae > Aquipseudomonas. Next base: position 42,551 of record NZ_JAAARM010000037.1, on the reverse strand, counting down.
TCGAGAAAAAACCGTAGCGCTCGCAGAGTTGGCGCAAGTAATAGATGGCGTTCAGCGAATGCAGCGAGTCGCAGATCACCAGATCGAGATCACCCAGCGCAGGAGGAAACGGGCTCCAGTCGGACTCATGACTGATCACCTGGACCCGGGTAAAACCTGAGGCCGCCAGGATTCTTGAAAATTGTCGAACCCGAAAAGCGTTCGAACACAACAACAGTACGCTCAACGTCGACATGACCTGCGGCTCCGGCTAAAAAATCATGCTATCCAAATAAGATCCAACTGAACTCAAGACACGTCTCGAATAGGAGTAGGACGTTTCTGAGCCTTTGTATTTTCCGGGGGCGCCGCGCCCAACCGCTGGAGCGAGGTTTGTATGCCGTTACCTGTAAGTGATGGTAAAGGCCGCCCGGACATTGACCTTGCCCGACTCGAGGGCGGCCGCAGACAACGGGGTCGAGTCCCGGTTGGGAGTGGACGCTGAAGGAGGCCTTGGGGTAGGCGGTGATAGAACCAACGATCAGCGAAATACTCAGGTAGTTGGGCCCAAACAACTGCGCTTGGCGCTGGACCTTGGCCGACTCGAGCACGATCTCCAGGGGTGAACCGCGCCCGCCCCGGTCGGCAATCGCCACATGCTGGCAGCCCTGATAGCTCGCCAGGCTCAACTCGGCGGCGAACGCCGGGTGGTTGAGGTCCAGGCGCTGCACATTCGGCTTGATGAATAATGCTCATTACTACTGCTATCCATTGGCTGGATAATTTGCCTGGGACTAGGCTGCAGGGAATAAAAACAACAACGGAAACAGCGCCGTGCGAGAAACCACCGAGCATTTTCGCGAGCACTATCGAGCCGCGGTCAGTCCGCGCTACAACCCCTGGCTGCATGGCGGCTTTGTCCTCGCCTACGGCCTGCTGTGCATCGGCCTGCTGTACAGCACCCTGGAGCGGGTGCAGCCTCTGGAATGGCTGGTGGTGCCGCTGGCGCTGCTGTTCTTCAACCTGTGCATCTACGTCGTGCACCGCTGGCTGGGGCATCACAAACAACCGTTCGCAAGGCTGTTCTATGCCCGTCATAGCGGCGATCACCACAGTTTCTTCACCCCGGGGTTGATGACTTATGAAGGCCGCCAGGACTGGCGGGTGATCCTGTTCCCGGCCTGGCTGATCGTGGTTCACAGCCTGCTGTTCGCCCTGCCCCTGTGGTGGCTGCTGAGTCTCTGGAACAGCAACGTCGCGGCGCTGTTCGCCAGTTGCACCTTGATCGGCTACCTGGCCTATGAAGTCTTCCATGCCTGCGAACACCTGCCCGCAAAGCATCCCCTGGCACGCTTGCCCTGGGTGCGGCAGATGCGCCGCCTGCATGAGCTGCATCACCGCCGCGAGCTGATGCAGGAGCGCAACTTCAACATTGTCCTGCCGCTGATGGATTGGCTGTTCGGCACCTTGTACTGGCAGCCGGAAGAGTTTCCGGGCCCCGCTCATTCCTCGACCCGGTCCACGCCCATGACTCGCATGCAGCATCAGATCGACATTCCGCGCAGCGCCGCCAGCACCCTGGCGTATGCCGCCAGCCCACGGCGCTGGCCAGAGTGGCATCCGTCTTCACTGAAGGTCGAGGGCGACGACGGCCCGCTGTTCGCCGGGCAAGGTTTCGAGGAGGATATCCATGCCGGCGGGCGCAGTGGCCACCTCAGTTGGCAGGTCCAGGAGTACCTGCCGGGGCACCGCTGGCGTGCTACGGCCCAGGGCGATCACGGTCTGGAGTTGCAGGTGACCTATGAGTGCCAGCCGCTGGGCGCCGAGCGCACGCGCTTCGTGCGGACCCTGGACTACCGCTTCGATAGCCTGCTGATGCGCCTGGGCAATCAGCTGTTATTCAAACGACGGATAGAGCGAGAGTCCGCCGCCTCATTGCTGGCATTGTGCGAGACGGCACAGCAAGCCATCGCGCTGCCAGCCGCCGACCCGGCCCGCTAGCCATCCTCAAGTCGCCGCTGAATGGAGTCATTGCATGAACCAGATTGCCCCTCGACGCTTTCACCCCGGGCGGATTGTCCTGCTGTTGGTGGTCGCCATCCTGGCCTTCCTGTTGCTGGCGCCGACTGCGGTCCAGCCGGTGGCCTGGAAGCCGGCGCCCGCGCCCTCCCTGAGCCAGGGTCCATTTGCCGAGAATCAAAAACTCAAGGCGCTGCAGCCGGTGGGTGCCCGGGATATCGACGGCCCTGAAGCCTTGCTGCTGGAAGACGGCCAATTGATCACCGGCCTGCATGACGGCCGGGTGATCCAGACCAGCCTCGACGGCCAGTCCCTCAAGGTGCTGGTCAACACCGGCGGCCGCCCCCTGGGCCTGGCCCGGCATCCGGACGGCAGGCTGATCATCGCCGATGCGATCAAGGGCCTGCTGGCCCTGGACCGCCAGGGCCAGTTGCAGACCCTGAGTACCGCGGCCAACGGCCTGGCGTTCGGTTTCACCGATGATGTCGCGGTGGACGCCGCCGGGCGCTATGCCTACTTCAGCGACGCCACCAGCCGCTGGGGCTACGGCCATGACGGCGAGGCCGTGATCGAGCACGGCGGTGACGGTCGTCTGCTGCGCTACGACTTCCAGAGCGGCAACACCGAGGTCCTGCTGGAGCACCTGGAGTTCGCCAATGGCATCGCCCTGGGCCCGGACGAAGCCTATGTCCTGGTCAATGAAACCGGCGCGTACCGCATCAGCCGCTACTGGCTCAAGGGCGAGCAGGCCGGTAACCACGACCTGTTCATCGACAACCTGCCGGGGCTGCCAGACAACCTCAGCTTCAATGGCCAGGGGCGTTTCTGGGTGGCCCTGTATGCACCGCGCAACGCCTTGCTCGATGGCACGGCGGCGTACCCTTTCGTGCGCAAGATGCTGGTGCGGGCCATGACGGTGGTGCCCAAGCCGGTGGAAAAACGCGGTTTTGTGCTGGGCCTGGATACCCAAGGCCGGGTGATTGCCAACCTGCAGGATGGCAGCCGCGGCAACTATTCGCCGATCACCACCGTGCGTGAGTATGGCGATACGTTATACCTGGGTTCCTTGAGTGCCAGCCATATGGCGCGAATGCCATTGCAGGACGCGCTAGCACCTTGATGGCGAGTGGTCGCCGGGCTTGGGAGGCGTTCCGAGGGCGGGCGTGGCAATCTTCAGGAGGCATGGGTTCGGGGAAATGGCAACCAAGGCCTCAAGGACCTTGGTGCATTCTGCAACAGCTACGGGGTGGGGAAGTCAGGAACGGACGGTGAGTTTCTGGGAGATCTCGTCCTTGATCAGCAGGCGCTTTTCCTTGAGTTTCTTCAGTTCGTCGTCGGCAGCGGCGGCAGCTTCGGCCTTGAGCACCTGATTATCGATGCTGGTGTATTTGTCGAACAGCGCATTCAGGTGGGGGTCACTGGCCCGACGCTGTTGAATGTCTTCTTTACTGCAGCTCAGGTCCTGGTACAGGTCGTGGGTCACCGGCATGGAACACCTCCGTGGTTGATCGGCAGCAAGGGCGTTATCACGCTCCCGCCAGTTATCAGAATGGCCTCGCCGCCCCGGGTCTGTCGACCGCCAATCAGACCAGCGGTAACCGTTCGTCGCCGGTTCCTGCCCTGGATCAATGCCCCGCCAGAGCCGCGGCAAGGAAGGCCGCAGTGCGGCTGTTACGCTGCTTTGCCACCTGCCGTGGGGTACCACAGGCCACCAGGGTGCCGCCTTCGTCCCCGGCCCCCGGGCCGATGTCGATCACCCAATCGGCCTGGGCCACCACACGCATTTCATGTTCGACCACCACCACGCTGTGTCCTGCCGCCACCAGTTTGTCCAGCTGCTCCAGCAGGCGATCCACATCCCGTGGGTGCAGGCCGGTGGTGGGTTCGTCCAGCACGTACAAGGTGGCGCCACGGGCATTGCGTTGCAACTCGGTGGCCAGCTTGATCCGCTGCGCCTCGCCGCCGGACAACTCGGTGGCCGGCTGCCCCAGGCGCAGGTAGCCCAGGCCGATGTCACGCAGCACCTCCAGGGCACGACGAATGCCCGGCTGCTCGGCAAACACCGGCAAGGCCTGCTCGACACTCAGTTGCAGGACCTGGGCGATGTTCAGGCCCTGCCAGGTCACCGCCAGGGTCTCGGGGTTATAGCGGGCGCCATGGCAGGTCGGGCACGGCGCGAAGACGCTGGGCATGAACAGCAGCTCGACGCTGACAAACCCCTCGCCCTCGCAGGCCGGGCAACGGCCCTTGGCGACGTTGAAGGAAAACTGCCCGGCATCAAAGCCGCGCTCCCGGGCTTCGGCGGTGGCGGCGAACAGCTTGCGCACGTGGTCGAACAGCCCGGTGTAGGTCGCCAGGTTGGAGCGCGGTGTACGGCCAATCGGTTTCTGGTCCACTTGCACCAGGCGCTTGAGCCGCTCCATGCCCGCCGTGAGCTGCCCCGTGCCGCTGACCGGCGCCTCGTCCTCCAGGTCCAACTCGGCTGTTTCTTCGCGACCCGGCACCTTGCCCAGATGACTGCCCACCAACTCCAGCAGTGCCTGGCTGACCAGGCTCGACTTGCCGGAACCGGAGACACCCGTCACCGCCGTGAAGCAGCCCAGGGGAAACTCGGCGTCCAGCTGCTTGAGGTTGTTGCGGCTAATGCCTTCCAGGCGCAGCCAGCCGTTGGCCGTGCGTGGAGGGCGCCGGGCCTGGGCCTGTTCGGTAAACAGATAGGCGCGGGTCTGGGAGTCCTCGATGGCCGCCAGTCCCGCCGGCGGGCCGCTGTACAGCACCTGGCCGCCGCGCTCCCCCGCCGCCGGGCCGACGTCTACCAGCCAGTCGGCACGGCGCATGATCTGCAGGTCGTGCTCCACCACAAACAGCGAGTTGCCCGCGGCCTTGAGTCGCTGCAAGGCCTCGAACAGTGCTTCGGCATCCGCCGGGTGCAAGCCCGCCGAGGGCTCATCGAGCACGTAGATCACCCCGAACAGCTGCGAGCCCAATTGGGTGGCCAGGCGCAGGCGCTGCAACTCGCCACTGGACAGGGTCGGGGTACTGCGCTCCAGCGCCAGGTAACCCAGCCCCAGATCGGTCAGGGTACTGACCCGCTCCAGCAAGTCCTGGGCAATCCGTTGCGCTGCCAGGCGCTTCTCCAGGGACAGGTTCGGCGTGTGTCGCACGTCCGGCGCACCGCGATGTTCCGGGGCGCCCCGGGCATGCCGCTGCTGGCGTGCGGCACGGGTCTGGGCGTGGCTCAAGACCTCAGCGCCCGCCGCGTCCTGGGCCAGGTAATCGGCAGCCGCCACGGGCCGCAGCACCTCGGCCAATTGCAGCAGCGGCAGGCGCGCCAGCTCGCCGATATCCAACCCGGCGAAGGTCACCGCCAGGGCTTCGCGCTTGAGGCGCTTGCCTGCACACAGCGGGCACGCGCTGCCGCGCATGAACTGCGACACGCGCTTTTTCATCAGCGCGCTCTGGGTCTGGGTGAAGGTGTGCAGCACGTAACGCCGGGCGCCGCTGAAGGTACCCATGTAGCTGGGCTCCTGCTGGCGCTTGAGGGCTTCGCGGGTCTGCTCCGGGGTCATCCCGGCGTACACCGGCACAGTCGGTATTTCCTCGGTGAAGAGGATCCAGTCGCGTTGTTTTTTCGGCAGCTCGCGCCAGGGAATGTCGACGTCGTAGCCCAGGGTCACCAGGATATCCCGCAGGTTCTGCCCCTGCCACGCCAGGGGCCAGGCCGCCACGGCGCGCTGGCGGATAGTCAACCCAGGGTCCGGAACCATGGTTGCTTCATTGACCTCATACACCCGGCCCAGGCCATGGCACTCCGGGCAGGCGCCCTGGGGGGTGTTCGGCGAAAAGTCCTCGGCATACAGCATCGGCTGCCCCGGCGGGTAGCTGCCAGCCCGGGAATAGAGCATGCGCACCAGGCTCGACAAGGTGGTCACGCTGCCCACCGAGGAGCGGGTGCTGGGGGTGCCCCGTTGCTGTTGCAGGGCGACTGCCGGCGGCAGGCCGTCGATACGGTCGACGTCCGGCACCCCGACCTGATCGATCAGGCGCCGGGCGTAAGGCGCCACTGATTCGAAATAGCGGCGCTGGGCCTCGGCATACAGGGTCGAGAACGCCAGGGACGATTTGCCCGAGCCGGACACCCCGGTGAACACCACCAGGGCATCCCGGGGAATGTCCACGTCGACATTCTTCAGGTTGTGTTCGCGGGCGCCACGCACCCGGACAAAACCGCCACTGTGAGACGCCGGCGTGCTCGCCAGGAGGTCACTGGGAGCGTTGCGTGAAGAAGTCATGGACCTGCCTCATATCGAAAGCCGCACGGCTGAAAACCCCGATCATCACACAATCCGCCCGTGCGCAGGCAGCGCTACGGAGCGTGAGGCGGCTTCACATTCGCGCCCTCTGCCCCGTCAGCAAGCAACGCACGGTGCGACTCAAATCCTCGGGCCCGTAAGGCTTGCGCAACAGGTGGGTGTCCGAATTGAGCTGGTGATTGCACGAGATCATGTCGCGGGTATGCCCCGAGGTGAACAACACAGCGATCGGCGAGGCCTGGCTCTTGGCCCAAGTAGCCAGGTCCGTGCTCTTGATCAGGCCAGGCATCACCACGTCGGTGAAGATCAGGTCGACCTCAAGCCCCTCCAGCAACAGCTGCATGGCGGCATCGCCATTGGCCGCGCCATGCACCTGGTAACCCTCATGTTCAAGCATCTCCAACGCTGCGCTGCGCACCTCGGCGTTGTCTTCCACCACCAGGATGCGCGCCTGCCCTCCCGGGGCGCGCCCAGCACAACTCAGTGACGGCTGCGCCTCCTCGCCGGCGCTGCGGGCGAAATACATCTGCACCCGGGTGCCCTGCCCCGGGCGGCTGAACATCTCGATGTGGCCGCCACTCTGCTTGACGAAGCCAAACACCATGCTCAGCCCCAGGCCCGTGCCGTGGCCCGCGCCCTTGGTGGTGAAAAACGGCTCGAAGGCCTGCTTCAGCACCTCGGCAGACATGCCGGCGCCGTCATCGCTGACCGTCAGCCGCAGGTACTCGCCGGGGTTGATGTCCTTGCCGGCGCAATAGGTGCGATCCAGCACCCGGTTCTCGGCGCACAGGGTAATGGTGCCTTCACCGCCCATGGCATCCCGGGCATTGAGCGCCAGGTTGAGCAGCGCGCTTTCCAGCTGGTTGCGGTCCACATGGATGCACCAGGGCTGATCGGGCAACGCCACCTCGATGCGGATGGTTTCCCCCAGGGCCCGTTGCAACAGTTCACCCAGGCCCTGATCCAAATGGCAGGGGTTGTAGACCGCCGGTGACAGCGGCTGGCGGCGGGCAAAGGCGAGCATCTGGGTCGACAGCTTGGCGCCACGCTCTACCGCCGCCAGGGCCGCGCTGGTGCGCCGCTGCACGTTGGTATTGCCCGCTTCCTGGCGGGCCAGCAGGTGCAGATTGCCGGCAATGACCTGCAGCAGGTTGTTGAAGTCATGGGCCACGCCGCCGGTGAGACCGCCAATGGCCTCGAGCTTCTGCGACTGGCGCAACTGCTCTTCAGCAGCCAGGCGGGCATCGACCGCCTCCAGCACGCGCTGCTCCAAGTTGCGGGTCAATTGGCGCAGGGCCGCCTCGGCAGCCTGCCGCTGTTGCTCGGAAATCACATGGGCGGTGGTCTCGACGACAATGGCGATGACCCCGGCCGGGGCCTGGTCGTCCCCCGCCACCGGGCTGTAATAAAGGTCCAGCCAGACGTTTTCCGGCACCCCGTTACGCAGCAGCACCAGTTCCTTGTTGCGGTAGGACAAAGTGCCGCCACTGAGGCAGGTGTGCATCACCCCACGATTGAACTCGGCCACTTCCGGCCAGCCCAACTCCACCGCGCACCCCAGCAGATAAGGGTGGCGACCGCCAGCGAACTCCGCGTAGGCGTCGTTGTAGATCATGTAGCCCAGAGGCCCCCAGAGCATCACCATCGGCACCGGTGAACCGAGCATCAACTGCACGGTGCTGCGCAGGCTGTGGCTCCAGTGCTGCAGGGCGCCAAGACTGGTGAGGGACCAGTCGAAGGCGCGGATACGCCCGGCCATCTCGCCTTTCCAGCCCTGGCACCCGTGATGATCTGATAAGAACGGCATGAACGAACTCTGCGAAAAGCGTGATACAGAATGGGTTTCCAAGAGGTTGCGATGCAGCCTCCAGAGCCTTTGAGCACCCTGCGCACGGATGGTTTCACGGTTTTCTGCCCTGAGCCCCGATCATCGCTGCCGCTGGTCGGTCGCGCAGCCCTCAAGCGCAACGACGTGCACCGAACCTGGCTGGACAGACAGAACAGGCGGTCTCGGAAGGTCCAGGCGGACGCTCGCAAGCGCCGCCTGGCACAGGGCGGATTGCCCGCCCCGCAGACCTCAGTCGGTGCCGTATTTTGGCGAACGCGGACCGTACAACAGGCCCGTGCGTTGCCCGGCCGACAACAGGCGCTGGCTGGTGATGCCGGCAATCGGGTGACCGGCGTCGGTAGAGGTGTTGATGATCTGTTTCACCGCGGCGGTGATCAGCATGCCCACCAGGCCACCGTTGTTGCTGTTGTTGCCTTCCTCGCTGGAAGCCCGGGCGCTGCCGGTCCACAGCGTGGTGCCGGTCTTCAGGTCCACCAGGCTGGCGCTGGCGGTGACCACGGTCTGGCTGCTGATCAGCATGTAGCTGGTGCCGTATTCCTTGACCGTGATGTACAGGCCGGCGTCGGCGCCGAAGATCTCGTTGAGCTTGGCCGGTGGCAGGCCATGGATGTCTGCCGGGGTGGTCAGGCCGTTGTGGCGGAAGGTTTCATCCACCACCGCAATCGGCATCACGTAGTAACCGGCTTCGGCCAGCGGAAAGGTCACCTGGGACAGCATGCTGTAGGTGGCCTTGACGTCCGGCGACTCATTGAGCGGCGGCAGCACCAGGATCGACTTCGGCCGGGCCTGCTTGTAGGCCGAGTAGTCCACGGTCTTGGGCGCGGCGCAGCCCACCAGCAAGCTCACGGTCAACAGACCCAACAGATTGCGCAGGGCATTGAGGCTCATTGGGCAGCTCCCTTTTTAGCGTTTTCCAGCAGGAAATCCATGTACCGCGCAGACTCGGGGAACAGTGCCTTTTCGGTATTGAACTGCTGCACCATCTGGTCATCCTTGCCCAGGCCCGCGTACAGCATGCCCAGGTGCGCGTGGTAACCCGGCGGCACGGCCTTGCCGGTGGACTTGATCTTCTGCAGGTCACGCTCCAGCGCCTCGACCTGAGCTTCCTTGGCTTCCTCGCCCTTGAAGTACTCATAGGTCTGGGACTGGTAGGTTTCCCATTGGTAAAGCGTCTTCGGACCGCTGCAACCGGCCAGCAGGACGCTGCCCAGCAAGGCGACGGCCATCAGCGGCCGCGCCATCTTGATGTTGAACATGCTTGCACTTCTCCCTGTCAGCAGCATTTATCAGTGGCTGGGTTTCCAGGCACCGGTATCGATGGCCTCGACCATACGGTTGACCGCCTCACGCATGGCCAGGTCAAGGACCTTGCCATTGAGGGTCGAGTCGTAGGAGGCGGTGCCGCCGAAGCCGATCACCTCGCGGTTGGACAAGGCGTACTCACCGGCGCCCTGGGTGGAATACACCACTTCGGAGGTGCTGATGTTGACGATGTTCAACGCAACCTTGGCGTAGGCCACCTGGGTCTTGCCACGGCCGAGAATGCCGAACAACTGGTGGTCGCCGGTTTCCTTGCGACCAAACTCGGTGACGTCGCCGGTGACCACGAAATCGGCGCCCTTGAGCTTCTGCGCCTGGCCCTTGATGGTCGCTTCCTGCTTGATCTCGCCCATGTTGTCGCGGTCCAGCACGCTGAAGCGGTTGGTCTGCTGCAGGTGGGTGATCAGCACCGTCTTGGCCTGGCCGCCGAGGCGGTCGACGCCGTCGGAGAAGATCCCGCGCATATAGCTGGAGCGGTTATCGAACTTGCCCACGGCCATGGGTACCCGGACCCCGGTCCAAACCTGATTGGCGCTCTGGACCTTCTCCACCGGCAACGCCCGGGAGCTTTCCGTGGCACAACCGCTCAGGCCTGCCAACACTGCCAGGGTTACACCAGACAACACCCACTTCGAGATCACTCGCACTCTATGTTCCTTTCCGAGAACCCATTAAACCGCGTTTTCGCCCTGCCACACTCACCCCGAAACGCAGTCTGTGCGGGCGCAAAAATGCCAGGCAGGGCGTACTGAAACTTGATGCTGGGGGCATCATCGACGGCGAGTATGCCAAATGGACATCATCGCGAAAAGGAATAAAAAACTCTGGCGTCAGTCAATTGACTGTCTGATCCGTTGGCCTGCTCCAGCCTTTTCGGGCAAGTATTTGATCCATCAGCGAAAGTCCCGGCTACGCACGCTGATACCGTCCAGCAACGGGGTCAGGTCCCGCAGCCGCCCGGCAATCAGATGGCGCACTTCACCCTCGGTTTCCAGGATCCCGTCGACCCGCAGCAACTGCGACCCCACCAGCACCCGCCGCTGGCGTTCCGCCAGGTCGCGCCAGACCACCACATTGACGTTGCCGAACTCGTCTTCGAGGGTGACGAAGGTCACCCCGCTGGCAGTGCCCGGGCGCTGGCGGCCGGTGACCAGCCCGGCCACGCTCACCGGCCGCCCGTGCTCCAGCCCCTGCAGCTCCCGGGAACTGCGGCAGCGCTGGGCCTTGAGTTGCAGGCGCAACAGCGCCAGGGGATGCGGGCCGAGGGTGGTGCCGAGGCTGTGGTAATCCGCCTGCAGGTCTTCGCCGACGCTGGGCCGGGGCAACTCCACCGCGGCCTCGGTCGGGCTTGGCAAGCCGGCGAACAACCCCAGTTGCTGCTCCACCCCGGCCACCTCCCAGCGGGCCTGGTAACGATCCCCGGCCAGGTCACGCAAAGCCCCGGCATCCGCCAGCAACTCCTGGGCCCGCAGGTCGATCCGGGCACGCTCAGCCAGGTCGGCGATATCGACAAAGACGCGCTGGCGCCGGGCACTCTCGATGCGCGCGGCATCCTCCTGGCGAAAGCCCTTGATCATCCGCAGGCCCAGGCGCAAGGCCGGCTGCTGGTCGGGGAGCGGCTCCAGGCTACAGTCCCAGGCACTGGCATCGACCGTCACCGGGCGGATCTGCAAACCATGGCGACGGGCGTCCTGGAGGATCTGGTCGGGGCTGTAGAAACCCATGGGCCAGCTATTGATCAGGGCGCAAGCGAAGGCCGCCGGTTCGTGGCACTTGAGCCAGCAGCTGGCGTAGGTCAGCAAGGCGAAACTGGCGGCATGGGATTCGGGAAAGCCGTAGCTGCCAAAGCCCTTGATCTGCTCGAAGATCTGCGCCGCGAACTCATCGCTGTAGCCATTCTTGTTCATCCCCGCACGCAGCCGCTCGCGGTGCGGTTCCAGGCCGCCGTGGCGTTTCCAGGCGGCCATGGAGCGGCGCAACTGATCGGCCTCCCCCGGGGTGTAGTCGGCGGCGACAATGGCGATTTGCATCACCTGTTCCTGAAACAAGGGCACCCCCAGGGTGCGCTTGAGTACGTCTTCAAGCTCAGGAGACGGATAGGTTTCCGGCTCTTGGCGGTTACGCCGGCGCAGGTAGGGATGAACCATCCCGCCCTGGATCGGTCCGGGGCGCACGATCGCCACCTCGATCACCAGGTCGTAGAAGTTCTTCGGCTTGAGCCTGGGCAGCATCGACATCTGCGCCCGGGACTCGATCTGGAACACCCCGATGGTGTCGGCGCGGCCGATCATTTCGTAGGTCGCCGGGTCTTCGGCGGGAATGCTGGTGAGGCTGTAGCGCTGGCCGCGATAACCGTGGATCAGGTCGAAGCAGCGGCGGATGGCACTGAGCATGCCCAGGGCGAGAATATCCACCTTGAGCAGGCCGACCATGTCCAGGTCGTCCTTGTCCCACTGGATGATCGTGCGCTCGGCCATGCTGGCGTTCTCCACCGGCACCAGGCTGTCCAGAGGCTGCTCGGAAATCACGAAACCACCGGGATGCTGGGACAGGTGCCGGGGGAAACCGATCAACTGCCCGGTCAGGCTCAGCACTCGGTGCAGCACCGGGCTCTGGGGGTCGAAACCGGCCTCCTGCAGGCGCTCGACGCTGGGCGGGGTATCGCTCCAGTGGCCGCAGCAATCGGCCAGGGCATTGACCTGATCCGGTGGCAGGCCCAGGGCCTTGGCCACGTCGCGCACCGCGCCGGCGCCGTGGTAGGTGCTGACCACCGCCGTCAGCGCCGCGCGATGCCGGCCGTAACGCCGAAACACATACTGCAGCACCTCTTCGCGGCGCTCGTGCTCGAAATCGACGTCGATGTCCGGCGGCTCGTTGCGTTCCCTGGACAGGAAGCGCTCGAACAGCAAGGTCGAACGGTCGGGGTCGATTTCGGTGATGCCCAGGGCGAAACACACCACCGAGTTGGCCGCCGAGCCGCGGCCCTGGCAGAGAATGTGCTGGCGCCGGGCGAAGTCGACGATGTCGTGCACGGTAAGGAAATAGCTCTCGTAGCCCAGCTCGCTGATCAGCTCGAGTTCCTTGTCGATCTGCAGCAGCACCTCGGGCCGGGCGCCGCCGGGCCAACGCTGCTGGATCCCGCGCTGGGTCAGCAGCCGCAGCCAGGATTCGGCATCGTGGCCCGCGGGCACCAGCTCCCGGGGGTATTGATAGCGCAACTGGCCGAGGTCGAAACGGCAGCGCTCGGCAATCCTCAGCGACTCGTCGAGCAAGGCCTGGGGATACAAGCCTTGCAGCACCTCAAGGGCACGCAGGTGACGCTCGCCATTGGCGAACAAACGCTCCCCGGCCTCGGCCACTGGCAGGTGATGGCGGATCGCGGTCATGGTGTCCTGCAGCGCCCGGCGCCCACGCACATGCATGTGCACATCGCCACAGGCCACGGCCGGCAGCCCCAACTGCCGGGCCAGGGCCAGCCGCTCCTGCTGGCGCCGGGCATCGTCCTGGGCGCAGTGCAACTCCAGCGTCAGCCACAGCCGCTCGGGGAATACCTGCTGCAGCCAGCGGCCCTGCTCCAGGTCATTCGTGCTGCCCGCCAACCACAGGGCCAGCAGCCCCGGCAGCGGCTCGGCGAAGTCTTCCCGCAGCAAGCGGTACGTGCCCTTCTCGGCCCGGCGCCGGGCCCGGGTGATCAACCGGCACAAGCCCTGGTAACCCGGCAGGTCCTCCACCAGCAGCACCAGGCGCGGGCCGTCCTCGACCTGCATTTCACTGCCGACAATCAGCTTCAGGCCGCTGTCGCGGGAGGCCTGCCAGGCGCGGACAATCCCCGCCAGGGTGCACTCGTCGGTGATCGCCAGAGCCTGATAACCCAGGGCCTGGCCACGCTCGAACAGCTCCCGGGCACTGGAGGCGCCGCGCTGGAAACTGAAGTTGGACAGGCAATGCAGCTCGGCGTAGCCGTTCATGCGAACCAGCCTTGCAGGAGCAACGGCCCCGGCTCGCCGACCCGACGATAGGCCCAGCCTTGCTGGCCGGCCGAGGTTTCGATCAAGTAGTAGTCGCGGCGCACGTCGGCACCGTCCCACCAACCGGACTCGATGCGTTCCGGGCCCATGAGCACCCGTACCGACCCCTCGTGCAGGGCCTGGGGCTCGATGAACAACCAGCCCGGGCGCCGCAGCCCGGGATTGGCTGGACAGGGAGCCGGGGTGCTGCTGGGCAACCAACTGAGTTCCGGACGATGATCCGCGCGGTGCCCAAGGCCCTGCACCGCGTCATCCCCCAGCCGGGCCCGCAAGCGTTCACGCAACTGCTCCCAGGGCAGGTTCTGCTGCGGGCGCTCGTCGAACAGTTCGCGGTGCTGGGGCACGAACAGCGGCAGGTCTTCAGCCACCAGGCGCAGGTTGCGCACCGGCGCCGGCACCTGGATCTGTTCCAGGCGGCCACGGGCCAGTTCGAACAGCATCGCGGGGTCACGCTCGGCACTGAGCAGCCCGACCGCAATCAGCGTATCGGCGCCTTCGGCATGCTCAAGGTGCAGGGCGAAACGCTGCACCCCGCTGTCGCGGCCACAGAGAAAGGCCGCCAGGTCGGCGGTCAATCGGCGCAGGGGAAACAGCAGCGCCTGATGGGACAGCACATCGAAATTCAACTCGATGCGCAGGTCGAAGCGGTCCGGCGGCTGGTAGAACGCCAGCCCCAGCGGACGCTCCCCCAGCAGCGTGTCGAGCTGCTTGAGCAAGGCGCCGTCGAAACGCCGGGCCAGGCTCTGCCGGGGTAACTGGTGCAGTTGCTCGAAGGTGCGCAGGCCCATGCGCGACAAAGCCGTGGCCTGCTCCGGGGGCAAGCCCAGGCGTTCAATGGGCAACGGTCCCAGGGTGCGGCGCAAGGTGTCCTGGTCAGGCACGGCCAAGGCCTCATAGGCATTGGCCAGGACCCGGGCCGCCGCCGGATTGGGCGCGACAACGATCCGATGGCGAAACCCCAGGGCCGTCAGCTCGGCCTGCAAGCGCGCCTGCAACAGCGGCCAGGGGCCAAACAGGTCCAGGCTCGACTCGATTTCGAACAGCAGGGTGCGCGGGTAATGCACGCTGACCTGCGAGCTGAAGCTGTACGCCCAGGCGGCGAGGAACTGCTGCCAGTGCTCGATTTCAGCGGGGTCGTATTCGGCGCTGGCAAAGCCCTTGGTCAGGGCCTGGGCCGCACTCAACGACTGGCCAGGGCGCAGGCCCAACTCGCGGGCCGCACCATTCACCGCCTGGATCACTCGCCGCTGCGGCGTGCCGCTCAGCAGCGCCAGCGGCGCATCGGGTTCGGCAGACTGGCGCAGCACCGCGTCCAGCGCCAATTGCGGGAACAGAATACAGACCCAGCGCATGGCAACCTCAATGCCCCGGACTGAAGGCAATCGGCGCCGCATGAGCCAGCCCGCCACGGCACTTGAGCACCCGCAACTGCGCCGGCCGGGCATCCAGCGCAATGCGCAGGGCCGCGGGTGACGGATTGATCGCAGCCGTCTGCGAGCGGTAGGCGAAGGCCAGGGTCTGGCCGGTTTCCGCCGCCACCTGCAAGCGCCGCAAGGCACGGTCATCGGCCTGTTGCGGCCAGCACAGCACGGCACCGCAACTGCCCGAGCGCAGGCATTGCTCGGCGACCCACAAGGCATCGCGCTCAGCGGCCTGGACCAGCGACAGCTGGCGCACATCGACTCCGGCGTTCTGCCAGGCCTGGGGATACGGCACATGCGGCGGCGCCACCAGGACAATCCGCTCGCCCGCTGCCGACAGCCGCGCCAGGGTCGGCCACAGCAGTTGCAACTCGCCCACCCCCGGGGCCGCGATAAGGATTTCCGTGAGCGCCGCTTGCGGCCAGCCACCATTGGGCAAGACCGCATCCAGCGCAGCATGGCCGGTGGGTTGCGGGCTGACGCTCGGAGCAGCGGGCCGGCCCTTCCAGACCCGCCCGGCATTGAACAGCGAGTCCAGGGCAATCACCGCGCCCATCACCCTTGCCTCACCAGGCCACAGAACACCCCTTCGATGGCCAGGTCGCGATCGGCCGCCACCAGGATCGGCGCATAGGCCGGGTTGCGCGGCAACAGGCGCACCTGCTCGCCGCTGCGCTCAAAGCGCTTGATGGTGACTTCGCCGTCCAGCCGCGCCACCACAATCTGGCCGTTGCGCACCTCGGCACTGCGGCGCACCGCCACCAGGTCGCCGTCGAGAATGCCGTCGCCGATCATCGAGTCGCCCTGCACCCGCAACAGGTAATCCGGGGTCCGGGAAAACATCGCCGCATCCAGCATCAAGTGGCTGTGGATCTCGGCATCCGCGCCAATCGGCGCACCGGCCGCCACCCGGCCCAGCAGCGGAATTTCCAGCAGCTCGGGGCGCCGGCCCTGATGCACCAGGCGGATGCCCCGGGCCTGGTGCGGATTGACCTCGATAAACCCGGCTTCGGTCAGCGCCACCACATGCTTGCGCGCCACGCTGCGCGAGGCAAAACCAAAAGCCTCGCTGATTTCAGCGAGGCTTGGGGGCTGGCCGTGATCGGCAATTCGATCGCGGATAAAGGTCAGGATGGCAGTGCGCCGGGGAGATAAAGTCGTCATGGAGTACATTTGTACTCCTCTCGGATTTATCTGACAAGAACCGCCAATCAGTCCAGGCCACGGGTCGCCAGAAAACCTGCGATGTAATCGATGAACGCCTGCACTTTGGCGGTCGCGCGCCGGTGGCTGGGGTACACCGCGAGGATGTGCGGGCCGAAACTGTCCGGGTCGATGGCGTAGTCCGCCATCAGCCGCACCAGGCGCCCGTCGGCCAGGTAAGGCGCGGCGCTCCACAGCGGGGTGTGCAGCAGCCCGCACCCGGCCAGGGCATTGGCCAGCAGCAGGTCGTAGTTGTCGCTGCGCAAGCGCGGCGCCAGGGGCTGTGCCAGGCTCAGGCGCTGGCCGTCGCGCTCGACCCACCAGAACTCGCGGCTGAGCAAGGGGTGGCTATACAGCAGCCACTCATGCTCATCGAGGGTTTGCGGGGTCACCGCCAGCCCCTTGCGGGCCAGGTAGTCCGGGCTCGCGCACAGAGCCAGGCGGTTGCTGCCGACCCCCCGGGCAATCAGCCCCGGCAGGTCGTCATGGCCTTGCCGCAGAGCCAGGTCGTAACCGCTTTCGAGCAGGTTGACGAACTCATCGCACAGGTCCACTTGCAGGTTGATCTGCGGATACTGTTGCAGAAACCCGCCGCAGACCTGATCGAGAAACGCCTGGCCGTAAGCCAGCGGCGCGGTGACTTTCAGGTTGCCGCGCAGGCCATGCTGCAACTGCTCGACCTCCTCGCCGACCTCCTCCAGCCGCTGCAACACCTGGCGCGCCGTGTCCAGATAAAGCCGTCCGACCTCGGTCAGCACAATCCGCCGGGTACTGCGCTCGAACAACCGCGAACCGAGATCGGCTTCCAGGTGATTGACCGCCTTGGTCAGGGCCGACGGGGTCTTGCCCATCTGCTCGGCTGCCCGGCTGAAACTGCCCAGTTGGGCGGTGACCACGAACATCTTCAAGGCACTCAACTTGTCCATGGTTTTTCCATTCAGGCAAAAATGTTTTTCGTGGATGAGGCGTTCTGCTGGCCGGGATCCGCCCCTAATCTGGCGATCAGACGCAATAACAAGGAAATATTCAATGAAAAGATTCATCCCGAATCTGTTGGTCGCTGCCGTGAGTTTTGCCTCGCTGGAAGCCATGGCCGCCACCGACCTGGTGCTGCTCAATGGCCAGATTTTCACCGCCGACCGGGCCCAGCCCAAGGTCCAGGCACTGGCGGTGGAGAACGGCAAGGTCTTGCAAGTGGGCAGCGACGCACAGATCAAGGCGCTGATCGAGCCAGGCACCCGGGTCATCGACCTGGGGGGCAAGACTTTGATGCCCGGGCTGATCGACACCCACTCCCACGCGATCTTCGGCGGCCTGGAAATGACCAGCGCCAACCTGCAGGACGCGGTGCTCAACCTCGATGAACTGGAACAGCGCCTGCGTACCTGGCGTGACGACGGCACGGCCAAGCATGGCGATGTGCTGACCATCGCCGGTATGAGTTCGGCCTACTGGTCCCAGGCCGAAGCCCTGGGCCAGCACTTCAACCAGGGTGAATGGGCCAAGGTGCCGGTGGTGTTCACCGGCAGCGATCACCACACCGCCTGGGCCAATGACTTCATGCTGCAACGCGCCGGCATCGACGCCGAGTTGCTCAAGCGCCTGCCGGAAGCCGAGCGCGGCACCATCGGCAAACTGGCCGACGGCCGCCCCAACGGCTTCCTGGTGGACGCCGGCTGGGATCGGGTGTCGGCGAAAATGCCGGTAGCGGATGCCGCCGCGATGCTGCGCGCCGCGCAATCGGCCCTGCACTACAACAACAGCCTGGGCATTACCGCGTGGATGGACCCGGCCGCCAATGCCGCCCCTGGCGAGGCGCTGTTCGCCCTCAAGCCCACCGAGAAAACCGTCGGCATGCTGCCCGCCTACAAGGCCTTGGCACAAAGCGGCGAGATGACCGCCCACGTTGCCGCACTGCTGGTGGCCAACCCGAAAAGCCTGCCGGCCGACCTCGACACCCTGGACAAGGTGCGCCAGCAATTCCAGGGCATCCCCAACCTGACCCTGCCCGGCATCAAGATCTTCGCCGACGGCGTGATCGAATACCCGGCACAGAGCGCGGCAATGCTCGAGCCCTACAAGAACTCCCGCAAACCCGGCGAGCTGCTGATCGACCCGGCACACTTTGGCGAACTGGTCAGCGCCATCGACCAGCGCGGCTGGCTGGTGCACATCCACGCCATCGGCGACCGCGCGGTGCGCGAATCGCTGAACGGCATCGAGCAGGCACGCAAGGATCGCCAGAGCGGCATCACCCACTCCATCACCCACCTGCAGATGGTCAACCCCAAGGAGTTCGCGCGCTTCAAGCCGCTCAACGTGATTGCCTCGATGCAACTGCTGTGGGCCTCCGCCGACGACTACACCACGGACATGATCAAGCCCTACGTCAGTGCCATGGCGTTCCGCTACCAATACCCGGCGCACTCGTTGCTCAAGCACGGCGCGACCCTCTCCGGCGCCAGCGACTGGCCGGTGTCCTCGCCCAACCCATGGAATGCCATGGCCCAGGCCATCACCCGCAAGGGGCCATTGGGGGTACTCAACGCCGATGAAAGCCTGGACCGCGAAACCATGTTCTACGCCTACACCCTGAATGCCGCGCGCACCATTGGCCTGGAGCAGCAGATCGGCTCACTGAGCGCCGGCAAACAGGCCGACTTCATCGTCGTCGACCGCGACGTATTCGCCGTCGATGAAAAAGCCCTGCATGAAACCCAAGTCCTGCAAACCTGGTTCGCCGGCCGCGAAATCTATACCCGCCCTCTCTAATCACAACTGCTGAACCGCTGCCCGCCCCCGCGTCTTGCCGACGTCGGGGCCCGGCGCAGCCTTGCGTGACATCTGCCCATAACAATCACAATAACGGGAAGCCTATGAAGACCCTCACCCTGTTCGCCCTCGGTTCCTTGTGCCTGCTGCCCATGACCAGCCAGGCCATCCCCCTGACCGATGACCTGGCCGTAGAGCTGGAACTGACCCTGGCCAGCGACTACCGCACCCGCGGCATCTCGCAGAGCAAGAACGACCCGGCGGTGCAAGGCGCCGTGACCTTGCTGCACAACAATGGCCTGTACCTGGGCGCCTGGAGCTCCAACGTCGACTTCGGCGGCGGCCTGAAAACCCGCCAGGAAGTCGACTACTACGGCGGCTGGCTGTGGCAGGCCAGCGAAGCGGTGAGCCTCGACCTGGGCTACCTGAAGTTCACCTACCCGCGCGAGTCGCAGTTCAACCAGGGCGAGGTCTACGGCATTCTCAGCGTCTACGGGGTCAAGCTGGCGGCCTATTACTCCGATGATGCACCGGGCATCGACAGCAAGCAGAGCACGCTGTACCGCTACATAGGCTACGAAACCCGACTGCCCCTGGAACTGGGTCTGAGCCTGCGTTATGGCGAAATGGACTTCAAGGATCCACGGCTGGTCGGGGCTTCGGAAAAAGGCGTGGACAGCTACCGCGAGTGGCAGGCCAAGCTGACCCGCGAAGTGCTCGGCGTAGTGCTGGGCCTGAGCTACATCGATACCGACCTGTCGAAAACCCAGTGCACCAGCAACTACGGTTTCAGCGACTTGTGCGGCGCCACCCTGGTCGCCAGCGTAACGAAGACCTTCTAACCACCAGGGGCCGTCACCTGCTGGATGCGCGCCCTTGCACGGGGGCGCTCACTGCAACGGCGAGAAACGAGCCGGCAGGTACAGAGTCGAGTGCATGTCGCGCAATTGCGGGGCGGTGTTTTGCGCAGGCCAGACGCCATCCCGAACTGCGCGACTGCGCACCTCCAAGCGCTGCTCAAGGCTGCTGTAAGGCCAGATGTGCAGGTAACGCGGGGTGCGACCATCGGTGGCGTAAAAAGCCGCGTACACCGCCGAATACTCCGCAGCGGTACGCGGCCCGATGGCTTGCTCCCAGCCCTTGAGCGTTGGCGCCAGCCCCGCGGGCACCAGGTCATAAACCCGGAACTCGTAGAAGGGTCCATGGGCGCCCGGCGGCAACGGTTTGAGAAAGCCGAACCGGCTGTAGTTTTCCACCCGCATATCAGTCAACCAGGTACCGATGCCAAAGGCGTCGACACTCCCCAGGTAACGTTCGCGCTCGGCCTGACGAGTGGCTTCATCGACAAACCCGCGCAGCAGCGCAATCTGGTTCAAGGGGCCAATGTCCGAGGCCCAGCATCCCAACAGGGACACCCCTTCGACGCTGTCGGCCAGGCGGCCTTCCAAGCAGTCCATGGCCTGGGCCACGGTGCCTACGCGTAAGGTAAAGGTGATCAGCTCATACAACTTCATGACAACCTCGACGGGTAATGAGTGGGTCAGGCGACGCACCAATGAGCGTTAAAAGAGCGCCCCGCACCAACGGAACAAGGCATCCCGGTGCAGGTGGCCGAGGTGGCTGTAGCCCTGTGGATTCGACCGGAGTCAGTTGCGCTCTAAAAACCGCGCATGGGCAATCCTCGGGTTCAACAGGAAAAAACTGCCGGAGCAATCCATGCGGGAGAAAACCACGGCAGAGCAAAAGTGCCGCCCGATACAGCAGCGGCAAGGTTCAGGTGAGCGCCTCAGAATTTCCAGGTGTAGGTGGTGATCAAGCGGTTCTCCTGATAGTCCGGACCGGATGCACGACCACTGCCATAACGGGTCTTCACGTCGATCCGGCGCCACTCCAGGCCCAGGTCCTTGAACGTGCCGCTTTGCACCACGTACCCCAGGACGATGTTGCGTTCACTTTCGACGTTCTGATCCAGCGCGTTGTTGCCCCGGTCAATGCCGGTGCCGCGCATATAGCGGGTCATCAGTTTCAAGCCGGGCAGGCCCATGGCGGCGAAGTTGTAGTCGTAGCGCAGTTGCCAGGAACTCTCGTTGGGCTTGACGAAGGCGATGGTCGACCAGTTCACCAAGTACGGCTGCGGCGCATAGCCGTTGAGGGTCGGGAACGTCGACTCGCCGAGCATGCGCTGGTAGCCGACGCCAAAGCTGTGGCCAGCCTTTTTCAGGGTCGTCATCACGCCATAGGAGCGGTTGTCGATATTGCCGTACAAGGCCTTGCCATCTTCCTTGTTATTGAAATAGCGCAAGTCGGTTTTCACCCCGTAACCGGCGCCCAGGTCGTGACTGTAAGTCAGCCCTAAATAGTGTTGTTGATAGATGTCTTCCAGTTGCCCATAGAAATAAGTAGTCGAGAAGTTCGGACTGAAGGCATAGGTCGCCCCGCCGAAGTTCAAACCGTCACTGCGCCGTTGAACGTCGGGCCCATTGAACAAGTACATTCTTTCCCGATTGGAGGACTCTCGTGAGCTGATTTCTGTAAAGCGCCCGCCGGTGAGGGTCAAGTTGTCCACTTCCTTGGATTCGACCTGCACCCCGTGATAGGTGGTGATCAACTGCCGGGTGTCGTCGAGATAGGCCACTGGCAAGGTCGGCCGCAGTTCGCCGATTTTCAGTTCGGTCTTGCTGTAGCGCACCTTCCCGGTCAACGCCGCGCGACCGTAATCGCGCACCTGCTCGCCCCTGCGGCTGTCGTAGGGAATGATGCTGTCGGGCCCACGCCCGCCACCGCCGTCCAAGCGGTAGGCGTACTGCGCCGAAAGGTCCAGGCCGAACTGCAAGGTGCCTTCGGTGTAACCCGAGATGGCGCGAAAATCAAAGCCTTGGGTCCAACTGCCAATACGCGATTTAGGCGCATCGGACTGCTTGAAATCACGGTCGATGTAAAAGTTGCGCGCCCCCAGACTGACCTGACGATCATCGAGAAAATCGGCGTGTACGACCTGCGGCGCGAAGAGATACATCACGGCCGTAGTGGAGACGACACGGCTTGCCCAGCTCTTCTGGAACATGAAGCTTTCCTTCTTTTTTTACATGCACAAAGGCACATTGAGTGGGAGCAGATAAAACAAGAAAATGAAACTTTCGAGTTAGCCTGCAGTGTTATTTTTATAACCACTTACTGCAAAAAAAGTCGTGACGCGATCGTTCACCAAGACAGTGAAGACAGCGTTATAGTTATTCTATTTTCCCAGCACTTACGGAAAACTTAAGTTGACACTTACACCCCAACAACAACTTCACGAGATATTGAAAGTTCCCCCTATTGGATGATACGCACGATTGAAATAGACCAGGCCCTGCTGGCCCTCACCATTGCGAATGCCCAGGACCTCGCAATAGAAAATCGTGTGCGACCCCACTTCATGGGCCTGAGCAATGCGACAGTCGAAGCTCACCAACGCCTCGTCGAGCAGCGGTGCGCCACTTTCCAGGGTGCTCCAGCAGGCACTGGAAAAGCGCTGTTCAGCGTTCAGTTCACGGTTGGCGAATGCCCCCGACACCTCGCGTAGCTCGGGGGTCAGTACGTTGACGCTGAGGACACCGTTGCTCTTGAAGTGCACGTTGGAAAACGACGAACGATTCATGCACACCAGCAGCGTTGGCGGCTGATCGGTGACGCTACAGACCGCTGAGGCAGTGAAGCCGAAGCGACCGGCCGGACCGTCGGTGGCGATGATCGAAACCGCCCCGCCCAGCATCGACATTGAGTTACGAAATCCTGTTGTATCGACCATGGTATTAGCCTCCGGGCTATCAGATATCCAGCACCAGCTTGTTCGACCTGGCGCGCGAGCAGCACACGAGGATCTGGTCGTTGGCACTCTTTTCGTCGTCGGTGAGGTACACGTCGCGGTGATCCGGCTCGCCCTCCAGGACGTCGCACAGGCAAGTCCCGCACACCCCTTGCGCGCATGACACTTCGATGTTGATTCCCACCGTCCTCAAGGCCTCGACGATGCTTTGCCCCTGTGCGACCTGCACGGTCTTGCCGCTGCGCGCCGCATGCACTTCAAAGCTCGCCCCCGAGGCGTCGACCGCCACCTGAAAGTACTCGCGGTGCACATGATCGTCGGCGTAGCCCTGGGCAAGGGCCTGGCCGATGACCCAATCCATGAACC
The DNA here is from genome assembly GCF_009908285.1 of Pseudomonas sp. Fl4BN1. Lineage (GTDB taxonomy): Bacteria > Pseudomonadota > Gammaproteobacteria > Pseudomonadales > Pseudomonadaceae > Aquipseudomonas. The sequence goes on along the minus strand of NZ_JAAARM010000037.1, from coordinate 19,473 downwards.
CGGCCGGGCCACAGACATACACATGCACGTCCGCCTGCGGGTTGCCCAGGAGGCTGGCCAGATCAAGCTTCTGCGCCTCCTCTTCGTCGTCGAAGTGGGTGTGCAGGCATGCGGCGAACCCGGCACTGCCAAGCTCATCGAGAAAGGCGCTGCGGCTGCGTGAGCGGGCGCAATAGTGCAATTCGAAATCGCTGTCGCGGGCATTCAGGGCATAGGCCATGGCCACCATCGGGGTGATGCCGATGCCACCGCCGATCAGGATCGAGCGCCGCGCATTGGGGGCCAGGGGGAAATGATTGCGCGGCGTGCTGATCTCGATTTCCCGTCCTTCGAGCAGCGCGTGCACCGCCAGCGAACCGCCGCGCGAGTCTGGGTCCTTGAGCACCCCCAGGCGATAGGCGTCGACGTTGGCCGGGTCACCGCACAGTGAATACTGGCGCACCAGCCCCGGCTTGAGATGGACGTCGATGTGCGCGCCCGCCTCGAACGACGGCAAGGGTCGCCCTTGCGGACTGACCAGATCCAGCACGACGACACCGTCGCCCTGCTCTTCGCGCTTGCGCACGACGACTTTCAATACTTGATCGCTCATCCAGGATCATCCAGGTTGCGTGGTAATGGGGCCGCCACAGCGGCCCCTGCAGGGTAGTGAGCGGCCTTCAGGAGCGCCGCCCGCCAGTCAGCGCATGAAGATTCCGCCATTCACATCCCAGGTCGCGCCGGTGGTGAAATAAGCCTCTTCACTGGCCAGCTGCACCACCAGGCGCGCGATGAAATCGGCATTGCCGAGACGCTTCACCGGGATCGCCTCAATCAGCTTTTCCAGACGCTCGGGCGGCACGGCGGCGCGCACCGCCGGCGACTCGATCGGCCCCGGGGCAATGGCATTGACCGTGACCCCCGAGGCCGCCAACTCCTTGGCGAAGATTTTCGTCAGGGTGATGATCGCGCCCTTGGACGCCGCGTAGTGGGCTCCGGTCGCAGTACCGCCGTTCTGCCCAGCCAGGGAGGCCATGTTGATGATCCGCCCGTAACCTTGAGCGGCCAGGTAGGCGCCCAGCACCTGGCAACCGACGAAGGTGCCGCGCTGGTTGACACTCACCACCCGGTCGAACTCTTCCGGGCTGATCTGCATCAGTGGTGTGGTCAGGGTCATCGCCGCGTTGTTGACCAGCACGTGCAGCCCACCCCAGGCGTCCAGCACCGCGCCGAGCGCGGCCTGGAAATCAGCCTTGCTGGCGACATCCAGTTGCAGGGCCAGGACCCGTTCGCCGCCGGGGTCGAGTTCGCCGGCACAGGCCTGCGCAGCCACCAGGGAAAGGTCGCTGATTACCACCCGATAACCTGCCGCCAGCAACTGCGTGGCGATGCTTTTGCCCAGCCCGCTGGCCGCGCCCGTGACCAAAGCTACTGGTGTCATGGTCGGCTCCTCAAAGGATGTAACCGATACCGGCGAGGGTATCGGTGGAGTTGATCAATTGGATCAGCTTGCGCTGGATCTTGAAGCTGTCGCCGCTGCGCACCAGGTCGAAGGTGACGTCAGCGGTGTACTGCTTGAGCACGTCCTTGCGGAACTCGCGCAGGTTCTGCGCGCAGCGCACAGTGATCACGCCATCGACCTCGGCCAGCAGGCGAAAACGCGACTGGCTGCGTACGGTGCGGGCCCGCGGCGTCGTCGAGATCGACTCGCCACTGGTCAGGCGGGTCACCCGCAACTGCCGCATGTGGTGATTGTCGTAGGCGTAGTTCAGGGTATTTTCGAAGTCGGTTTGCAGCGGGTCGATGGGAATGATGTAGGTCGCGGTCGCGGTCCACAGATCGAGCCATTCGACGAAATCGCCATGGTCCAGCATGTCCGCTTCCTGCCAGATGAAGGCCGTGACTTGGTTGAGCAATTGCAGATTGATCATGGTGTTCTCCGTCGACTCAGGCCGACATCATCTTTTTCCACTGCTGGTAAGCAGCGCGCATTCCGGTCTCGGCACTGACGTCGCTGATCAGGCCGTCCGCGCTGGGCTGTTCACCCGGCAAACCGCGGTTGAGCATGATCCACAGGTCGGTGCCGGCACTGGCACCGCGCTGCACCCGCTCCCAGGCTTCGGAGTCGTCCGGCGTGCCGAAACCCATCGGGCCCTGGAAGTGTTCATGCAGGCGCAGGCGATAACGGTTGGCCACGGCCGGGCCGCCATCCATGGTGATCACCGCGTGATGGATTTCGGTCTGGTCCACCGCGATCGGTTGCAGGACCCGGAAGAACGCCATCGAGCAGGCAATGTTGGGAAACAAGTTGAGGTTGAAACCCGAACCGCCCACCGCCCGCACAATGCGCCGCACCGCCTGTTCGTCCTGGCCCTCGGCGCGCAGTTGTGCGGCCAGCTCCTCGAAGCGCTGCGGAATCGGCAGGTCGAGGTTGGCATCCAGGTCGATCAGGTCAGGGATCATCACCATCACACTGTGACCGTTGCCCAGGTCTTCGACGTAACCCGGCCCCTTGACGAAATCGAACAGCTCCAGGGTCTGCTCATCCACCGAGGCCAGGAACGATTTGTGCACCAGCGGGAAGTGATAGGCGTCGGTGGTGTTCTCCAGCTGGATTTTCCAGTTGCCGGGAAAGCGGAAGCGGTGCTCACCACCGACTTTCACCGGGTAACCGGCGCCCTGCTTCATGAACAGGTCGATCCATTTCTTGGCCGGGCCGAGATAATCCGCGAGCGGCTGAATATCGTCCTTGAAGGTGGCGAAGATCATGCCGTTGTACTGCTCGACACGCAGGCTCACCAACGGCAGCTCGTCCTTGTCCAGGCAATCGGCGTAGCTCTCCGGGTGCGGCACCCCGCGCAGGCTGCCGTCCAGGGCGTAGCTCCAGCCGTGGTAAGGGCAGACGAAACTGTTGGTCTTGCCCTTCTTGTGCTCGCACACCGTGGCCCCACGGTGGCGGCAGCGGTTGAGCAGCACGTGCACGTCCTGCTTGCGGTCGCGCACGACGATCACCGGCTGCTTGCCGATGTAGGTGCTCTTGTAGCTACCGGTCTCGGGAATCTCGCTGGCGTGGGCCACCCAGATCCACGTGCTGTAGAAAATCTTTTCCAGCTCCTGGTCGAAGATCTTGCCGTCGGTGTACAGCGAAGTGTGCACACGGTCGGGCAGCACCCGTTCAGCCGGGGTGGATTCCAGGGTCAGGGTATCTATCAGGTTATTCACGATCACTCCTCGTCGGCGTGACCCGCCGACTATAAGAATTCTGCGGGCTACTGCTCGGCCGGTGCCGGCACCGGCAAATGCTCATCACTGTTCCAGTGGTCCACCGGACGACTGAACAGGTTCTCGGTCTGAAAATGCGCCATGCGCCATTGCCCCTGTTCGCGAGCGAAACGCACGGTCAAACGGGCACTGTTGAGGTGCGACGCACCACTGGCGAAGGTCGAGGCCTGCAACATCACCCAGCTGGCCTGGGCCTCGTCACCGTTCACGCGGATCAGCTCCGAGGTCAGAAAATGCACGTTGAGCGCAAAGTGCGCCGGCTCGACCATGTAGGTCGCAAACATGGCGCGGATGGCGCCACGCCCACGGTAGCCACCAAAGCTGTCGCGATATTTGGCGCCCTTGCCTTCCCAGAGGGCGTCCTCGGTAAACAGCCCGGCCAGTTCGGCCAGTGGCGAGCCCACGCCCAACTCATCGCACAGCACCATGTAGCGGTTCATGCAGGCGCGCACGGCGTTCTCGCTGTGCAGCTGGTCGAGCCGTTGCTCCAGGGCTTCGATGCGCTCTTGTGGTGACATTTGGCTTCTCTCCACTCAGCGCTGGATGATCAGTTCGCGGCCGGTGCGGGCCTCGACCTTGCAGTACTTCCAGAGTTTGTAGGGGCCGTCGCCGACCGCCGTGGTGCGGAACAGATTGCAGGCGGCATGCACGGTCTCGATGTCCGGCACGTCGGCCAGCAGGTAGGTGGTCCAGGGCCAGCCGGCGGACGGTCCGACCATGCTCTGGTCGTCGTCCATGTTGCCCAGCACCGTGACGCCAGGCAGGTCGCCGATGGCATGCCACATTTCGCCAAACGCGGCCCAGACTTCCAGGGCCTCGGGGCGTGGCGCATCGAAGAAGTTCTGGTTGATGCCGATGCAGAACAGAACGCGCAGGGCTTTTTTATCGGTCATGAAATTCACCACTCAATGGTTGAAGAAATTACAGGTAACCCGGCAGCGGTTTGTTGCCGAAGAAGATCGCGCCGGCGTTCTGGTAGGTCATGTCGCCCATGAAGGCGTGCTGGGTGATGACCTGGGTGTCGTTGACGAAACGCGACAGCGGGTTGCTGCGGTACACCCCGCTCATGCCCGAGAGCATTTGCGCGGTGCGCGCCACTTCAGCGGCCACGCGGGTGGCGTGGGTCGACGACAGGCGCAACATGTTGGTCTGCTCCAGGCTCACCGGAGCGCCGGCCAGCACGCTGTTCCAGGCGTCGTCGATGGCCTCGTAGAACCAGCAGCGCGCAGCCCGCAACGAGGCCTCGGCCTTGGCCACCTCGACCTGCGCCAAGGGCCGGTCGGACAACGATGGCGCACCGGTGACCGAGATCCGCCCCGAGGCCATGCCACTCAGCTCGTCCAGCGCGGCGCGGGCCACGCCCAGGCCAACCACCGACAGCACCTGGGTGGCGAAGGACAAGGACGGGTAGCGAAAAAAAGGCTCATCGAGGTTCGATGGCCCGCCGCGCACGAAGGTCCACTCTTCCGGCACCACCACGTTCTCTACCACCACGTCGTGGCTACCGGTTCCCACCAGGCCGACCACATTCCAGCTCTCCTCGATCCGCACTTTGTCCCGAGGGATCAGCGCCAGGCGTGGCAGGCCCAGCATCTCGCCATTTTTCGGGGCAATGCCGACGCCGATCAGCGAGGCGCCCATGCAGCCACTGGAGAACTTCCAGCGGCCGTTGACCTCCAGGCCACCGTCGACAAAGGTCGCCGGTTGCGGCGGAAAGATCCCCCCGGCAAACACCACGTCGGGCGACTCGGCGTAGATTTTCCTGATCGTTTCCAGGGGCAGCGCTGCCAGGTACACCGGGCTCATGCCGAAGCTTGCGACCCAGCCGGCGGAACCGTCGGCAATCGAAATGTCCTCGACCATCTGGCAGAACTCGGCCGGCGAACACTCATCGCCACCAAAACGCTTGGGCACTAGAGCGCGGTACACGCCGAGGGTGCGAAAACGCTCGATCACGTCCGCAGAAATGAACTTCTGCCGGTCGAATTCCTCGTCCCGGGCCCGGGCCCGGATCTCGACGAGCAATTGCTGAAACTCTTCACCCGCGGTGATCGGCGCACGGCGCTGATGGTCCAGCTCGCTAAGGACAGTCATGGGGTTCTCCAAGGTAAACATGGCGATTAGTCTTCCAGGCGCCGGACCAGCTCGCGGGCCACTGCACACAGCAGTTCATCCGCGCCATGGGCGGCAATGAGTTGAAGGCCCACCGGCAGTCCCGAAGCGCCTTCCAGAGGAATGCTCAGGGCCGGATGACCGGAAAGATTGAACGGCCGCACCAGGGCGGTCATGCCCAGGACCGCACGGGTATCGGTAGCGTCGGCCAGCACCAGCGGATAGTCGGGCATGGTCGGCAGCGCCAGGATCGGGAACCGCTGCAGCGCCTCGTCGACCTCGGCGGTGAAGGCCAGGCGCACCTGCTCGGCTTCGGCCAATGCGGCACTGGAGGTCTGCCCGGCGGCCTGCAGGCGGCCGGCGATATCGCTGCCCACTCGGCCGGTTTGCAACAAGTGGCCGCAGGCGTTCCAGGTCTCGGCATTGATCACCACCATGCCGGCGTCATACGCCGCGGCCATGCCTGGCAGCCGTTGCTGGCCGAGGCTGAAAGCGCTGCGCTGCAAGGCATGGTCGAGGGCTGCGCGGATCGGCTCGCTGGCTTGCACCGGAACCACCCCGATGCTGATCTGCGTCACCGCCGGCAAGGGGCCAAAACCTGGATCGATGGCCTGCATGGCTTCGATCAGGCGCTCCATGCTGCGTGCCAGCGGCCCCACGCAATCCAGTGAGCTCTGCGCCGGCATCACGCCTTTGCGGCTGACCCGGCCGAAGCTCGGCTTGAGGCCAAACACGCCACAGCAGGCCGCTGGAATACGCACCGAACCACCGGTGTCGGTGCCCAGGGCAAAGTCGCACAGCCCGGCCGCCACCGCCGCCGCCGAACCACTGGACGAGCCGCCGGGTATACGCCCCGGATAACGCGGGTTCGGCGGCGTGCCGGCCCAGGCATTCAGGCCGGTGGTACCAAATGCCAGCTCATGCAGGCTGGTCTTGCCGCTGATTCGGCACCCGGCATCCAGCAGCGCCTGTACCACTTGCGCATGCTCAACGGCAGCCGGCGCATCAGCCAATGCATGACTCGAAGCCCGGGTCGGGTAGCCGGCGATATCAATGGTGTCTTTCACCATCACCGAGCTGCCGCTCCCACCCAATGCTAATTCCTCGACGACAATCGACATGCCCTTCACCTGCTTCATGGGTCACTGGCCAACCTCGCCAGAACAGATGCACCCGACCGAAACCAGTGGGTGAACGCTTAAATCTAAAATCATAATAATTAGTTGAAATGTCAATTGAATTTGACATCTTTTATTGGTGTGTATTTTAGGTGCATTTTCTGACCCCAAGCACCGTCATCGTGCAGTTTGGTAACAGCCTCAAAAAAGCCGAAAAACATCGAATATCATGATTTTTATGATTAAATTCAGCACATTATGAGCAATATGAAAATCAATCCCAATAAACAGGAAAACTATAAAACGCCCTTACAGAGAAAATATTTACGTTCCAAATCAACTAATAAATCACTAAAAAAAAGGCAAAATAACCCATAAAAAATACCGATTTTTCCCCTTCATTTTTTCTGCTTTCCGCCCTCCACAAAGACAACATTGACCCAGGTCAATGCCTTGCCCCAGACGCTGTGCGTGGCCTTTTCGCGCTGCTGCAAAAGCCCCCAGGGAGCGGCCGTGAAAGGGCCCGGGGATCGACCACCGAAGGCACGACTGCCAAGCCTCGGCGGTAACACTCGGCGAGCCGGTCGAACGTTTTTTCTGGCATGCAATCTGCTTTTGCCCTCCACGCTCCCTGGCCGATGAGTCGTCGGTCGATCAGCAGCCACAGCGTCCGGCCCATTCGCCGCAACGCTCGAACGGTTCGACAAAAACAGGTCAGCCCCGATGCCCTCAAACGCTAGGGAGCCTTGGCCAGCAACCCCTTGCAGCGCCTTGCAACTCTTCGGAGAAAGTCATGCTTTTCAGAAAAGCCGTGTCCACGTTGTTGTTGAGTGTTGCCTGCGCCAGCGCCGCGCAAGCTGAAGTGAAAGTGGGTGTCATCACCTCCGCCACCGGCCCTATCGCGCTGATCGGCATCCCACAGAAGAACACCATCGCCCTGCTGCCGACCCAGGCCGGGAACCAGACGGTGAAGTACATCGCCCTGGATGACGCCAGCGACCCGACAGCCACCGTCAAGGCCCTGAAGAAACTGATCGATGAGGAAAAGGTCGACGCGATCATCGGCCCGAGCGGCTCGCCCAACGCCATGGGGGTGATCCAGTTCGTCGCCGAGGCCGGTGTGCCGTTGCTGGCCCCCGTAGGGACGGCTGCAGTGGTGCTGCCGATGACCGAGCAGAAAAAATGGGTGTTCAAGACCACCCAGAACGACGACCTGATCGCCAAGGCGCTGTTTGCGTACATGAGCAAAAAGGGGGTCAAGACCCTGGGTTTCATCGGCACCAGCGACCCTTACGGCGAGAACTGGGCCAAGGTCATGGCCGGGCTCGCCACCGAGCACAACATCCAGGTGGTGGCCAACGAACGCTTCCAGCGCCAGGACACTTCGGTCACCGGGCAAAGCCTGAAAATCCTCAGCGCGCGGCCTGATGCCGTGCTGGTCGCCGCCCCCGGCAGCTCGGCAGTGATGCCCCAGGCCACGCTGTTCGACCAGGGTTATCGTGGCCAGGTCTACCAGACCCACGGCGCGGCGCTGCCGGACTTTCTCAAGCTCGGCGGGAAGAAAGTCGAGGGCACCATTCTGGCCGCGAGCCTGATGCTGGTCCTGGATGAAATGCCCGACTCGCACCCCTCGAAAAAAATCGCCAGCGACTACACCAGTGCCTACGAAAAACTCACAGGCAGCAAACCCGCAACCTTCGGCGGTAACACCTTCGATGCCGGCCTGCTGCTGCAAAAAGCCATTCCGATCGCCGCCCAGAAAGCTGCGCCCGGCACCGCCGAGTTCCGCACGGCATTGCGCGAGGCCCTCGAACAGAGTCACGAACTGGCCGGCACCCAGGGGGTTTACAACATGACGCCACAAGACCACAGCGGCTTCGATGAACGCGGCCGGGAAATGATCGTGGTGAAAAACGGCAACTGGACCCTGTTGCACGACAACTGATCGACACCTTGGGCATGCCGTCCGTGGCATGCCCGGCCGACCTGGCGCTACTTCAGCCCCAGACCGGCCCCGCTTGATATTCAACCGATCAGAAGAGAGTGCTCATTATGAATTTCCAGATAGCCATGCTGCTGGGCCAGGACGGCATGACCAATGGCGCGATCTACGCGCTGCTGGCCCTGTCGATCCTCCTGGTGTTCACCGTGACGCGGATCCTGTTGATCCCCCAGGGTGAATTCGTTACCTATGGCGCCTTGACCATGGCCACCTTGCAGAGCGGTCGACCCACCGCACTGATCTGGCTGCTGCTCGGGCTCACACTGATCGACTGCCTGCTCGACCTGTGGGGCGCCGCGCGATCCAGCCGGGCATTGCGCTGGCCCTGGCGCGTGCTGTTCAAGCTCGGTTATGCGCTGCTCATCGCACTGCTGATCAAGACCCTGCCCCTGGCCGAACTGCCAATGCTGGTGCAGGCGCTGCTGACCCTGGCCTTGGTGGTGCCGCTGGGACCGCAGATCTACCGCCTGGTGTTCCAGCCCATTGCCGCGGCCAGCGCCCTGGTGTTGCTGATCGTATCGATCGCCGTGCACGTGAGCATGGTCGGCATTGCCCTGCTGCTGTTCGGTCCCGAAGGCGCGCGCACCAGGCCATTTTCCGAAGCCGGCCTGGAGCTCGGACCGGTGACCTTCAACAGCCAGACATTCTGGGTGCTGGCAGTGTCCCTGGCCTTGATCATCGGCTTGTACCTGTTCTTTGAACGCACGCTGTATGGCAAGGCCCTGCGCGCCACTGCAGTCAATCGCATGGGCGCCAGGCTAATGGGTATTTCACCGACGCTGGCGGGCAAGTCGACCTTCCTCCTGGCGGCGCTGATCGGCACGTTGTCGGGAATCCTCATTGCCCCCATCACCACCTTGTATTTCGACTCGGGCTTCATCATCAGCCTCAAGGGCTTTGTCGGCGCAATCATTGGCGGCCTGGTCAGCTACCCGGTCGCGGCCATCGGGGCCCTGGCCGTGGGTCTGGTCGAGGCGTTCTCGATGTTCTGGGCCAGTACCTACAAGGAAATCATCGTCTTCACCCTGATCATTCCGTTCCTGCTTTGGCGTTCGCTGACCCACCGTCATGTGGAGGAAGAACAATGAATCCGCGCTATCTGGTACTCGCCCTGATATTGCTCCTGGGCGTGGCACCGCTGCTGTTGCCGCCCTACTACGTGACCCTGCTCAACTACATCGGTCTTTACACCCTGGTGGTGCTCGGCCTGGTCCTGCTGACCGGGGTCGGCGGCATGACCAGCTTCGGCCAGGCCGCGTTCGTCGGCCTCGGTGCCTACACGTCGGCCTGGCTGACCACCAGCGAGCAGCTACCGGCGTGGCTGGCCTGGGCCAGCACCTCGCCCTGGCTGACCCTGCTGGTCGGGGTCATGTTGACGGCCGGCGTGGCTCTGCTGCTCGGCGCGCTGACGCTCAAGCTGTCCGGGCACTATCTGCCCCTGGGCACGATTGCCTGGGGCCTGTCGCTGTATTACCTGTTCGGCACCCTGGAATCCTTAGGCGGGCATACCGGGGTCAGCGGCCTACCGTCGATTTCGCTGTTCGGCCTGCTGCTCGACAAGGGCGAAAAGATCTTCTATCTGATCTGGGCCTTCCTGCTGATGGCCATCCTCATCACCCAGAACCTGCTGAACTCGCGCGAAGGCCGGGCCATTCGCACGCTCAAGGGCGGCCAACTGATGGCCGAGTCGATGGGCATCAACACCTTGCGCTCGAAGATGGTGATCTTCGTCATCTCGGCGGTCTTCGCGGCGATTTCCGGCTGGCTTTACGCCCACACCCAACGCTTCGTCAACCCGACGCCGTTCGGCCTGAACATGGGCATCGATTACTTGTTCATGGCGCTGATCGGCGGCGTCTCCAGTGTCTGGGGAGCTCTGCTCGGCAGCAGCGTCCTGACCCTGCTCAAGCAATGGCTGCAGGACTGGCTGCCTCACCTGCTGGGCGATAGCGGCAACTATGAAACCATCGTCTTCGGCGTGTTGATCGTGCTGTTGATGCAGCGCGCACCCGGTGGGCTGTGGCCATTGCTGGTCGGCTGGCTGCCCAAGCGCTTCAAGGCTCGCAGCCGGGGGCCGGCGGTCGACACCAGCGCCCCGCCCCTGCCCCGCCGCGAACAGCCGCAACACGGGCAGCAGGTGCTTGAGGCGCGACACGTGAGCCGGCATTTCGGTGGCTTGGTGGCCAACAACGACATGAACCTGAAGATCCACAGCGGGGAAATTCTCGCCCTGATCGGACCCAACGGCGCCGGTAAGAGCACCTTGTTCAACCAGTTGTCCGGGGTCGACACCCCGACGTCCGGCGAGGTGCTGTTCATGGGCCGCAAGATCAACGGCCTGAGTTCACGACACGTGGCCCGCATGGGCCTGAGCCGGACCTTCCAGCATGTCAAGCTGCTGCCGGAAATGAGCGTGCTGGAGAACGTCGCCATCGGCGCACACCTGCGCGGACACCGCGGAATCCTGGCCGCCGCCCTGCATCTGGAGCGCCGCGAAGAGGCCATGCTGCTCAATGAGGCCAGGCTCCAGCTGGAGCGGGTCGGTCTCGGTGACTGCCTGCATGAACAGGCCGGCAGCCTGGCGCTGGGCCAGCAGCGAATCCTCGAAATCGCCCGCGCCTTGTGCGCCGACCCTTGCCTGCTGTTGCTCGACGAGCCCGCAGCCGGCCTGCGCCTGAAAGAAAAACAAGCCCTCGGCATCCTGCTCAGCCGGCTGCGCAGCGAAGGCATGGCGATCCTGCTGGTGGAGCACGACATGGACTTCGTCATGGGCCTGGTAGACCGGGTGGTGGTGATGGAGTTCGGTCAACGGATCGCCCAGGGCCTGCCCGAAGAGGTGCAGAAAGATCCTGCGGTACTCGAAGCTTATCTGGGAGGGGTGGAATGATGAACATGCCTGCACAACCGCAACTCGTGTCGCACAACCAGGTCAGCGACCCGCTGCTGCAGATCAGCAACCTGAGCGTGGCCTACGGCAAGGTCGAGGCCTTGAGCAACGCCAGCCTGTGCGTCGGCAAAGGCCAGATCGTCACGGTGATCGGCCCCAACGGCGCCGGCAAGACCACCTTGCTCTCGGCCATCATGGGCGTGCTCGGTTCCCATGGCCGGGTGGACTTCGATGGCCGCCTGGAGAGCGTGCCAGAGGTCGAGGTCATGGTTTCGCGGGGGCTCGGCCTGGTTCCGGAAAAACGCGAACTGTTCACCAGCATGAGTGTCGCCGACAACCTGTTGCTGGGCGCCTTCCAGCGCCATTGCCGAGGTGATCGCGACTACGCTCGCACCCTTGGCGAGGTCTATGAGCTGTTCCCGCGCCTGTGGGAGCGCCGTGGGCAACTGACCGCGACCCTCTCCGGCGGTGAACGACAGATGCTCGCCGTGGGCCGCGCGCTGATGGCCAAGCCCAGATTGCTGATGCTCGATGAGCCCAGCCTGGGCCTGGCACCGTTGATTACCCGGGAGATCTTCCGGATCATCAGCGCACTGCGCGAACAGGGCGTGTCGATCCTCCTGGTCGAGCAGAATGCCCGCGCCGCGCTGCGGGTCGCCGACTACGCCTACGTGCTGGAAACCGGTCAGATCGCCATGCAGGGCCCCGCGCAACAACTGGCCAATGACCCACGGGTCATCGAGGCCTATCTGGGCCTGGCCAGCAAGCATCAGGAGATGCTCGCCCCGCTGAATCCAGAAGCGTCACCATGACCCCTGCCGAGCCAGACCCTCGGTCTGCGGCATGTGCTCGGCGGCGTGGCATTCATCACCCCGCACTGCCCAGCCAGTCGAACACCCCACACCTGATGCTCTGGCACGCTTTCGCGGCGACCAGGCATGCCTCTGATGCTGTGCACAAGGAATCCGCCATGACCCACGCCTCCCTGGAAAAGCCAACCCATTGCAGCAACGACGAATGGGCCCTGCGCGTCGAACTCGCGCACTGCTATCACCTGGTGGATTTCTTCGGTTGGAGCGAAACCATCTTCAACCATATTTCCGCGCGCCTGCCCGGCCCGGCGCACCACTACCTGATCAACCCGTTCGGCCTGAACTACAGCGAAGTGACCCCGGCCAATCTGCTCAAGGTCGATCTGCAGGGCACAAAGCTTGAAGACTCACCCTATGACGGCAACCCCGCCGGTTTCGCCCTGCACAGTGCCGTGCATGGTGCGCGACCAGATATTCGCTGCCTGATCCATACCCACACCACGCCGATCTCGGCCATCGCCATGAAACAGGCCGGTTTCGCTCACCACGACTTCTATGGTGCACAGCTCAGCGGACGTATCGGCTACCACACCTTCGAGGGCATCACCCTGTTCGATGACGAGAAGGCCCGGATGATCGACAGTCTCGGCGACAAACACATCCTGGTGCTGCGCAACCACGGCATCGCGGTCGGTGAAAGCAGCATCGCCAAGACCTTCTTCCTGCTCTGGACCGTCCAGCGCGCTGCCGAGATCCAGTGCCAGTCCGGCGCCCTTGGCGGCGCAGACAACCTCCTGCCGGAAGAGATCAGTGCCAAGTGCGCCGACCTCACCGCGATGCTGATCGGCAACAGCGGCTTCGCCGATAAATTTTTCAGCGCCATGGTGCGCAAGATGCAAGCCGAGCGTGGTCAGTACGGGTCATTGGCGCCGGCCAGTCAGGCGTCAGGCCGGGCCAGGATCTAAAGCACAGCGGTGAGGTTCAATCCTGTGGCAGGTTGTTGAAAATCTTTTCCAGGGTGCTGTTGAGCTTGGTGATCTGCGCTTCGGTCAGACCCTCGAAGCTATTGAGGAAGATGTCGCGGGTACCTTGCTGGATCTTTTCGATGGTCTGCCGGCCGCTATCGGTCAGCGAGACCTGAGTGACACGCCCGTCGCTGGCGCTGGTGGCGGTTTCCACCAGGCCGTCGGCCTTCATGCGGTAGACGATCTTGGTGATGGTCGGCAGCTTGGCAATGGCATGGATGGAGATCTCCGAAATGCTCGACTCGCCGTTCTCCTTGAGAATGAACAGGATCCGCCAGCGCGGGATGTCCATGTCGATTTTCTTCAGCGCTTTCTCCATGGCCATGGAGTAACGCCCGTACAGACGAGCCAACCAGTAGAAGGGAAATTGCTCCTTCTTGAAGTCCTCACTGGCGGGGTCGTAGCGGCTTCGGCGTTTTTTCGGGGTGCTCATAAAGGTTCGCGGCGCCTTGGATCAAAGCTGGGATTATAGGGACATCGCACCACTCGTCGCCCGTGAGCGCTTACGCATGAGGTGCAGCGGGCGCCATTGTCACGCTCGACGCTGCAAAAAACCAGCGACCACGCTGGCCTCGGCAGCGCTGTCCCGACCACGGGTGAGGGGTCGGTCTTGCAAGACGGCCAAGCGCTGCACTGGCTGGAAAACTCGTGGGGGTTCTCCTGAGGAAGCTGAACGCCATGCCAACGCATCCCTTCTTCCTCCAGGCCAGGAGTACCGTATGCCGACTCGAAAACTTGTCCTCAGCGCCCACCAACAGCCACTCATCAATACGCAGGGCAAGTCCGCTCGCTAGCCAAATACCCGCAAGGTTCCGGGTGAAGGTTTACGCCTGCTGGGGCAAGGTGTCGCCGAGGAAGTAGCGAGAATCGCGGCACTGCGCCAAGCGGCCTCGGCCGGTATTGCGGATCTGCAACAAGCTTGCTGCAGCGAAGTACAGGAAGACCAACTGCAGCAATACCTTGAAGACCTGGAGCTGGAGGCGGCGGCAACGGCGCAGGAGAAACACTGGGCCGGCCCAATAGCGGATGCACCTGCCGGCCGAATAACGCCGTTCACTCCCCGCGCTGGAGAATCCGGTCCATGATGCGATCGGTCTTCAGCGCTTCACTGGCCAACGCCGGATGCTGCCCTTCACCGCGGATATGGGCGTTCATGCCCAGCACGTGATGCCACTGGATGTGCGGATGATGGTCGATGCTCAGGCTCAGGGTTTCGACGGCTTCGAGCCGTACCGGATGCTCGTCGAACACCGAGAACAGAATACGCCCCTGGCTGCCGAGGATTTCAACCCGGTCCTCACGGCGGTCGGCGACGAAGTTCCAGGCCCCACTGCCCAGCGCACCGCTAGCAAAGCGCCAACTGGCGCTGACTGCATCTTCGGCGGCGTACAACCCGGCCTGGCGGGCAGTGAAGCCGACCACCTCGCGGATGTCACCCAACAGGTACTGGAACAGGTCAAAACCATGGCTCGCCAGGTCGGCGAAGTAACCACCGCCGGCAATCTGCGGATCGGTGCGCCAGTTGGCCACGCCCTCGCGATCGGCCGCGGATGCAGCCTTGCTCAGGCTCCAGTGCAGGTGCCGGACCGCTCCGATACGCCCCTGCGCCAGCCATTGCCGCACGGCCTGGAAACGCGGCAACGAACGGCGGTAGTAGGACACGAACAGGTGCAACCCGGCTTGCTCGAATGCCTGCTGCATGGCCAGGCTTTGCGCCAGGTTCAGCGACATCGGCTTTTCCACGCAGCAATGCTTGCCGGCCGCGGCCACCAATAAGCTGTAGCCATGATGACTGTCCGGTGGCGTGGCGATGTACACCGCATCCACCTCGGGGTCGTTGATCAGGGCCTCGGCATCGGTATAGACCCGGGCGATGCCATGGCGCGCGGCATAATCGCGCACCGCGTCCAGGCGCCGCCCCATCACCGCCACCAGCGCCGAGCCCGGCACCTTGTAAAAAGCCGGGCCGCTCTTGCGCTCGGTGACACTGCCGCAACCGATCATGCCCCAGCGTACGGTCTGCATCGCCCCGCCCTCCCCGTCAGTGTCGCGCCCCGCTTGAGCGATCAGACTGCGCGCAGCGCGCGCAGGTCCAGGCGACCGTCCTGCAACGGCGGGCACCAGTAGTAGCCGCCAGTGATCGGCCGGCTCATGCGGTACAGGCCATCGACGATACCGTCTTCCAGGCCGCTCATGCGTCGCAGTTGCACTTCAAAGGCATTCAAGGTGCAGCCAAACGCCAGGAACATCAGGCCGCCCTGATCGCCTTCGATCCACGGCATCGAGCGGCGCACCATAAAGGCTTCCGGGGTAAAGCTTTCCTGGGCGGTGCGCTTGACGTGGGCCGAGACCGGCGCGTCGTCCAGCTCCTCGTTGTCGCTCAGGCGCCGGCCGATGATGTGGTCGCGCTCTTGCTGCTGCATCGCGGCAAAGCCCTTGAAGTCATGCTGCCATTGCTGGATCGCGGCAAAGCTGCCACCGCGCAGGCCGGCGTCGCCCTCGGCCAGCGCCGCCGCCACAGCGGCTTCTTCATGGGGGTTTTCGGTGCCGTCTTCGTAGCCGGTCAGGTCGTGGCCGGTCTTGTGGCGGAAGGTTTCGTTCATCTGCACCAGGCGAAAGGCCGGGGCCAATGCCGCCTCCAGCGCGTTGCTGCGGTGCATCAGCTCGCCACGTTCGTCACCGCGCAGCCAGACCCACAGGGCGTGCTGGGTCGAGGGATTGTCGACGCCGACGCCGGTCAGCGCCGGGAAGGCCTTGAGCCCTTGCACTCGGGCCCCCAGGGCCTTGACCAGCGACGCGCCAAACCCTGCTACCGCCGAGGCGCCATCGATTCGCGCCTGCAGTTGATCGAGGGCCTGGGGCAACGCCTCGATGGACTCCAGGGCAAAAAACAGATGGCGAGCGTGGGACGGAACGGGTGCAGCGAGAATGCCGGGCTGGTAGTAACTCATGGGAACTCCTGAATGAAGCTGGGGAGTTTAACGTTATGGGCCGATGGCGTCTGCGTTGCTGCGCAACGGCACAGCGCATCTGACGGTATCGACCCGGTGGCCGGAGTATCCGGGGAGTCAATGGACAGTGCCGGAGCCGGCAGTTGCCGGCCCAAGGCTGAAACGTTTAATCTCGATTCACAAGCAGCGGATGCCGGGCGGAAAAACCGCTAAAGCATCGGGCGATTCAGGCGTATAAACCTTGGAGCGATGTCGCAATCAGCCATCCGCGCCGGAGCCATTTTCAACACGGGGTAGAGTCATGACCACAGCCAATCTCTTGAGCAACCTGTTTCCTGCCGCCGCCGACATCCCCGAAGCCTATCGCCTGCCCGACCCCATGGAACAACGGGACTACCTGGTGGACGGTGAGTTGCGCACCTGGAGCGGACCGCTGGCCCAGGTCCGCAGCCCGATCTATCTGAGCAGCGCCGAAGGCGATCAGCAGGTGATCCTCGGCAGCACGCCGTTGCTCGACGCCGACACCGCCCTCAGCGCCCTGGACGCCGCCGTACGTGCCTACGACCGAGGCCAGGGCGCCTGGCCGACGATGCGCGTGGCCGAGCGCATCCAGCACGTGGAAGCCTTCCTGGCGCGCATGCGCGAGCAGCGCACGGCGGTGGTCAAGCTGCTGATGTGGGAGATCGGCAAGAACCTCAAGGACTCGGAAAAGGAATTCGACCGCACCTGCGACTACATCGTCGACACCATCGGCGCGCTGAAGGAACTCGACCGCCGCTCCAGCCGCTTCGAACTGGAGCAGGACACCCTCGGCCAGATCCGCCGGGTACCGCTGGGCGTGGCCTTGTGCATGGGGCCCTACAACTACCCGCTGAACGAAACCTTCACCACCCTGATCCCGGCGCTGATCATGGGCAACACCGTGGTGTTCAAGCCGGCCAAGCTCGGCGTGCTGCTGATCCGACCGCTGCTCGAAGCCTTCCGCGACAGTTTCCCGGCCGGGGTGATCAACGTCATCTACGGCAGTGGCCGCGAGACCGTCAGCGCACTGATGGCCAGCGGCAAGATCGACATCTTTGCCTTTATCGGCACCAACAAGGCCGCCAGCGACCTGAAGAAACTCCACCCCAAGCCGCACCGCCTGCGCGCCGCCCTGGGCCTGGACGCGAAGAACCCGGGGATCGTGCTGCCCGACGCCGACCTCGACAACGCAGTCAGCGAAGCCGTCACCGGCGCGCTGTCGTTCAACGGCCAGCGCTGCACCGCGCTGAAGATCCTGTTCGTGCATGAAACCGTGGTCGAGGACTTTATCCAGCGCTTCAACCACAAGCTGCAAGGCCTCAAGCCAGGCATGCCCTGGGAGCCGGGCGTGGCCCTGACGCCGCTGCCGGAGAACACCAAGGTCGACTACCTGCACGCCCTGGTGGCCGATGCCCAGGCGCATGGCGCGCGCGTGGTGAACCCCAATGGCGGTGCTTCCCGCGCCTCGTTCTTCTACCCGGCGCTGCTGTACCCGGTGAACCCGCAGATGCGCGTCTACCACGAGGAGCAGTTCGGCCCGGTGGTGCCGATCGTGCCCTACCGCGACCTGGACACGGTGATCGACTACGTCCTGGAATCGGACTTCGGCCAGCAACTGAGCCTGTTCGGCAGCGACCCGGCACAGATCGGCCGGCTGGTGGACACCTTCGCCAACCAGGTCGGGCGGATCAACATCAATGCCCAGTGCCAGCGCGGGCCGGACACCTTCCCCTTCAACGGGCGCAAGAACTCCGCCGAAGGCACGTTGTCGGTGCATGACGCACTGCGCACCTTCTCGATCCGCACCCTGGTGGCCACCAAGTTCCAGGAACGCAACAAACAGCTGATCAGCGACATCATCCGCAATCGCGACTCCAGCTTCCTGACCACCGACTACATTTTCTAGGACGGTAGATAGAGAGTGTTCGCGCCTCGCGCTGAGGCGCGCTGTTTCTAACGGGCCAGGGGCTCGCCGAAGGGCGAGTGCCTACCCGCCGCCTACCCTTGGAGGACATTGTCTGGGCCGGTTCAAACTCCTGCGCAGGATCACCCTGCCACCCTTGCTGCAGCGCTTGCTGCGTCCCGTACTGGACCCTTATCGGCGTTACCGTCACGCCCGGCTGATCCATGCCGTGCGCGTCGCCCTCGGCCTGATCGCCACCATCCTCTTGACCACCGGGCTCAACCTGCCCCACGGCGAATGGGCCTCGGTGACCATGCTGGTGGTGATCGGCGGCCTGCAGCACCACGGCAACATCGGCAAGAAAGCCACCGAGCGGGCCATCGGCACCCTGGTGGGCGCGGGCGTCGGCCTGGTGCTGGTGGTGCAGCAGGCGTATTTCGGCCACCCCTGGATCACCTACCTGGCGATGTCGGCGGTCTGCGGCTACTTCTCCTACCATGCCATCGGCAAGGGCGGTTACACCGCGCTGCTGGCGGCGATCACCGTGTTCATTGTCGCCGGCCACGGCGACAACCAGATCAGCGACGGCCTGTGGCGCGCGGTGGATATCCTCATCGGCATCGCCCTGGCCCTGGCGTTCTCCTTCGCCATCCCGCTGTACGCGGTGTACTCCTGGCGCTACAACCTGGCCAGCGCCCTGCGCGACTGCGCGCAGCTGTACGGACGAATCATCAGCGGCAAGTCGGTGACCGACGACGAACACCTCAAGCTCCTTGGCCGGGTCAACAGCGCCATGCTGCAACTGCGTTCGCTGATGCCTTCGGTGTCCAAGGAAGTACGGATTTCCATGACCGAACTGGACGCCATCCAGCGCAACCTGCGGATGTGCATCAGCACCCTGGAGATTCTCGGCAACACCCGCCCAGACGCCAGCGACCCGCACGCCATGGCGCAGATGCAACTGGCGCTCAAGACCGAGCACCGGCAGATCCGCGTGCAGCTGATCGGCATGGCCCGGGCCCTGCAATCGGGGGTCACCCAGCGCCTGGAAAAAACCCTGGAAGGCAGCGCCGAGAATGCCCTGGAGACGCCGGTGTATTCGGCCCTCGACGGTTATCGACTGCTGACCCGGCAATTGGCGGCGACCCTCGGCGAGATGCGCCAGCGCTTGGCCAAAAGCGCTCGGCATTGGCGGATCTAGGCCCCCTGATTGAAGGGGCGCAAGCGGGGTGTATCACCCATCTGCCAGGTCCGCACGACAGGCTTGAGCCGGCCTGTTCAACAGCCGCGAATGGACGTTCTTGAATGTCCATGAGATCGTTTACGCCACTGACCTGACGTGCGCTCGACCATGACCCCAACCTACCCTGCCCCCGCGACC
>NZ_JAAARM010000036.1 GCF_009908285.1 Pseudomonas sp. Fl4BN1 | reverse complement strand
CCCCCCTCCAACGCCCTGCCCGCCGCGCCGGAAATCGCTTCGGGCTACCGCACCGACATGCAGACCCACCATGCCGCCAAGCACATGGCCGCAGCGGCCAACCCGCTGGCGGCCGAGGCCGGGCGCGAAATGCTGCGCCAGGGGGGCTCGGCCATCGACGCGGCGATTGCCATGCAGGCCGTGCTGACCCTGGTGGAGCCGCAGTCCTCGGGGATTGGCGGCGGCGCGATGATCGTGCTCTGGGACGGCAAGGCCGTGCGCACCTATGACGGTCGGGAAACCGCTCCGGCAGGCGCCACCGAGAAGCTCTTCCTGCAAGCCGACGGCACGCCCATGGCCTTTCCCCAGGCGCAGATCGGCGGACGCTCGGTGGGCACTCCAGGCGTGCTGCGGGCCCTGGAAATGGCTCATCAGAAACATGGGCGACTGCCTTGGGCGCAGTTGTTCGAACCGGCGATCCGCCTGGCCGAGCAAGGCTTCGCCATCTCGCCACGGCTGCATACCATGATC
Source organism: Pseudomonas sp. Fl4BN1 (assembly GCF_009908285.1). Lineage (GTDB taxonomy): Bacteria > Pseudomonadota > Gammaproteobacteria > Pseudomonadales > Pseudomonadaceae > Aquipseudomonas. The sequence goes on along the minus strand of NZ_JAAARM010000036.1, from coordinate 61,907 downwards.
AGCGCCGATCCGTTCCTGGCGCGCTCGCCAGACATGGCGGCATACTTCCTGAATGCCGACGGCACGCCAAAAACCGTGGGCACCTTGCTGAAAAATCCACCATTGGCCGCGGTGCTCAAGCGCATCGCCGAGGAAGGCCCGGACGCCCTGTACAAAGGCCCGGTGGCCGCGGAAATCGTCGCCAAGGTCCAGGGCCACGCCAACCCCGGCAGCCTGTCGCTCAATGACCTGCAAGGCTACCGCGCCAAGGAACGCGCGCCGCTGTGCAGCGACTACAAGCGCTGGCAGGTGTGCGGCATGCCGCCGCCCTCTTCCGGCGGCGTGGCGGTGGCGCAGATTCTGGGCACCCTGCAGGCCCTGGAGCAGCGCGACCCGCGCTATGCCCTGGCCAACCTCAAACCACAGAAAACCAACCTGCCCGCAGGCCTTGAACCAGCACCACAAGCGGTGCACCTGATTGCCGAAGCCGAGCGCCTGGCCTATGCCGACCGCGGCCTGTACGTGGCCGACAGCGATTTTGTGCCGGTGCCGGTGGCCGGCCTGATCGCCCCGGCCTACCTGGCTCAGCGCGCCGCGCTGATTGGCGAGCGCAGCATGGGCAAGGCCGAACCGGGCAAACCCCAGGGCATCCAGGTGGCCTACGCACCGGACCGTTCGCCGATGCGCATTTCTACCTCGCAAGTGGTGGCGGTGGATGACCAGGGCGGCGCCGTCTCCATGACCACCACGGTGGAGGCGGCCTTTGGTTCGCACCTGATGGTCCAGGGTTTCATGCTCAACAACCAGATGACCGACTTCTCCTTTATCCCTGAGGAAAACGGCAAGAAGGTGGCCAACCGCGTCGAACCGGGCAAGCGCCCGCGCTCATCCATGGCACCGACCCTGGTCTTCGACCGTGCCAGCGGCGAACTGCTGGCCAGCGTCGGTTCCCCCGGCGGCTCGCAGATCATCGAGTACGTGGCCAAGTCGGTGGTGGGCATGCTCGACTGGAACCTCGACCCACAAGCCGCCGTCGGCCTGCCCAACTTTGGCAGCCGCAATGGCCCCACCGAACTGGAACAGGGCCAGTTCAGCCCGGCGTTGAGACAGGCGTTGCAGGCCCAGGGCCATGAAGTGAACGAGATCGACATGACCAGCGGCACCCAGGCCATCGTTCGCGTGCGCGATGCACAGGGCAAGGCGTCCTGGGCCGGCGGCGCCGATCCTCGGCGTGAAGGGGAAGCGCTGGGGGATTGAAGGCTCTGTGCTGAACCCGAGGGCTGGCCGTGAGGCTGGCCCTTTTTTGTGGGCGGGGAACAACGGCGCTGTATGCAAAATTTTGCGCCGGTCTGTGTCTGACCCGGCCTGGGGATCTGCCCTAGCATCGTCCCTGCCCACGGAGGAACAGACAATGAACGAGATTCCAACCGACCTTGATATCCCGGGCCTGAGCCCACGACACCTGACGCCCCAGGACCTAGAGCTGATCTGCCGCCATCGCCAGGCGATGTTTCTCGATGCGGGTAAGGACCTCTGCACCTTGCAGGTGATGACCGAGCACTTTCGCCCCTGGTTGCGCGAACGCCTGGAGGACGGCCGCTACTACGGCTTCACCCTCATGGACGCCGAGCAGAGCGTGGCCAGCATCGGCCTGATGAGCATCGACTGGCCGCCCCACCCTTCCCATCCGACCCAGGATCAGCGCGGCTATGTGCTCAACGTCTACGTCGAACCGGCCTACCGGCGCCGCGGCCTGGCTGCGGCGCTGATGAAACTGGCGGAGGCCGAGTTCAGCCAGCGCGGGCTGGGCTTTGCCGTGCTGCACGCGACCGAGGCCGGCAAGCCGCTGTACCAGGGGCTGGGTTGGGCGGCGACCAGTGAGATGGCGAAAGTGTTGGAAGGTTGAGTGAACGACTCCGGATCATGGAGCTGCCCTGAGCAGAATCGCCCGGGTTTCAGGTCATGCAAAAGGTGACATCGGGGGCATGGATCACACACAAGAAAACGAATGGGCTGACTGGAGATCAGGACTCCGCTCATTGGAGTTGCAACTCCACGTTCTTAATCTCCAACGCGCCACCGAAAACATTCCAGCGCCTGTTCTGCGCAGAATTGCGAAGGAGATGAGTCATGCCCCTTACTGAAAAAGAGCTATTGGAGCGCGATGCCAAGCGCAATATCGGCCAAGAGCTTCTGGAAGCGATCATCGATGTCAAAGCCCGTCGGCAGGGCCATACCCACAGCATTCCGATCACCAAGGCTGCCGAAGCGCGCGGTAAAACCGGGTTGTCGCAACCCAAATTTGCCCAACTGCTTGGCGTCTCGGTGAGAACCCTTCAGGAGTGGGAGCAAGGTCGGCGCTCGCCTTCCAGAGCTGCCCGTTCATTGCTGCATATCGCGATGCTCAGGCCCGATGTATTTCGTGAGGTGCTGGCACAACCTCTGTAGCCGCTGCCGCAGGCTGCGACAAGGAGCGAAGGGCCTTCGGCGCCAGGGAGATCGCTGCGACCGTTCCGGCCGTTCGCAGCCTGCGGCAGCGGCTACAGGGGCGGTTCACAAAATGTCGCAGTAATACCGTTGCGACTCCCCCTCCTCCAACCTATGGTTCGACCGTCGCTGCAAAATCAGCGAACAGGCTTGGCGGCCTGATAGAATCGAGGCGCAACAGCGCCCCCACCAATCATGCAGGCGCTTTTTTTGCGCCCGCATACCTGCGTTATGGCGGGTTGCGTGGGAGAACCTTCGGGTTCGCCGGTTCCTTGATTCCCGGTCCGCCAATCCTGCGCAATCCGCCACCCTGATCTGCTTGGCGGCAGACGGTGACGGTCCTTCGAATCAAGGAGTCGTGACCATGAACTGCTTCTGCAATCTGTTTCCCCCACACCTCCCGTCACACAAAACCGGAGGTGCCCGATGACCACTCAATCGCCCCTGACCACCCTCGGCGAAATCCGCTTCTCCCAGTGCGGCGAACACCTGCGTCCGCTGTTTCGCGTGAATGCCGATGTGCCGATCAGCGATGCCCTGGAACACGCCTCGGCCCTGTTGCATCTGGCAAAGCAATTCACCCTGGAGGCGGCCATGGAGCCGCGGTTCGACCGCTATGCTTGGGCGGCACACTACCTGGCAGAGATGGGCAAGGCACTGATGGACGACGTGCACGCCACGCTCTCTGCATGACCTGATCGTCACTGAGCCAACGTCGCCTGCGCGGGCAGATCCACCGATCTGCCCGTACGTCGCCTGACTCACTCAGCGACTTGTTTAAGTCCCAGCACGGGACTAGGATCGCGCCATGAGAATTATTGCCGTCAGCCAGTTGAAGGCCTTCTGGGCAAAGCACCCGGATGCAGAACAGCCTCTGCTGGCCTGGATCGATGAAGCAAGGAAGGCAGAGTGGTCCAACCCTGCGCAGATCAAGGATCAGTATCGCAACGCCAGCGTTCTCAAAAGTCGCAGGGTGGTCTTCAACATCAAGGGAAATGAGTATCGACTGATCGTTGCCGTGGCCTATCGCTTCGGCGCGCTCTACATCAAGTTCGTAGGCACCCACCAACAGTACGATGCCATTGATGCCGACAGCGTAGAAATGGAGTAACCCACATGAACATCCGCCCTATCCACACCGACCAGGACTACCGCGCAGCGCTGAAAAGCGTCTCGCCGCTGTTCGACAACGAACCGCAGCCCGGGACGCCTGAAGGCGACTACTTCGATGTCATGATCACCCTGATCGAGGCGTACGAAGCCAAGCAGTTTCCCCTGGACCTGCCCAACCCGATCGAGGCGATCAAGTTCCGCATGGAACAGTCCGGGTTGTCTGCCGCCGACCTGGCGCCCGCCATCGGCCGCACCAACCGCGTCTACGAAGTGCTCAACGGCAAACGCGCGCTGACCCTGCCGATGATCTGGAAACTGCACCAGCTGTTCGGCATTCCCGCCGAGAGCCTGATCAAGCCGACAAAGCCTTCCTGAAGCACACTCGGGGCAGTCACAACGCCTGTAACTACCCCGCTCGCTGGCGATTGTCCATCAGCTCATCCAGCGCATCACAGTTATCGTCAGCCCAGCCATACAGCGCTCTCAAAGGCTCGACAAAGCGCCAACCCAGGGGCGTGAGCGAATACTCCACCATCGGCGGCATCACCTGGAACACCGTGCGCGCCACCAGTCCATCCCTCTCCAGCTCGCGCAGAGTCTGGGTCAGCATCTTCTGCGAGATACCCGGCATGCTGCGCTGCAACTGCCCGGTGCGCAGGGCGCCAAAGCTCAGGCAGTACAGGACCATGGAGGTCCATTTGGTCGACAGCAACGCGTGAATGCGTCGGGGCGGACAGGTCTCCTCGACGATCAGCGGGCCGGTAACGGGAATGGGGGGGAGATCGCTCATGGTTACTTCCACGTGTCTAGGGCACTAAAAAGTGCCTGATTTACAGCCGGGCACTGGCTGCCAATAATTCTAACCAAGCCAAGGGCGATTGCCGCCCAACATTGATTCGAGGTTTGAATATGTCTTTGCCTACCACCATGCGCGCCCTAGTGCTGCACGATTACGCCAGCGGTCAGCTGATTGAACAGCAACTGCCCGTGCCCAAGGCCGGCCCGGGTGAGGTACTGGTGCGCGTTGTGGCCAGCGGGGTCAATCCGATCGACTACAAGATCCGCACCGGCAACGCGCCTTACGCCATGCCCGAGCTCCCAGCCATCATCGGCACCGACCTGGCGGGCGTGGTCGAAGCACTCGGCGCTGGCGTCACCTGCTTCAGCATCGGCGATGAAGTCTACGGCCTCACCGGCGGCGTGCGCGGCCTGCAGGGCTCACTGGCACAGTACGCAGCAGTGGATGCCCAACTGCTGGCCCACAAGCCGCGCAATATCAGCCTGCGGCAGGCGGCGGCGATGCCACTGGTATTTCTCACGGCCTGGGAAGGCTTGGTGGATCGGGCCAAGGTCGGCGCCGGGCACAAGGTGCTGGTGCATGGCGGTGCCGGCGGTGTCGGCCATGCGGCGGTGCAGATTGCCCGCTCACTGGGGGCCGAGGTATTTGCTACGGTGTCGGCAGGCAAGCGCAGCATCGTCGAAGGCTATGGTGCAACGGCCATCGACTATCGCACCGGCAGCGTCGCTGATTATGTCGCAGCCCATACCGCTGGCGCAGGTTTTGACGTGATCTACGATACGGTTGGCGGCGCCAGCCTGGATGCTTCCTTCGAGGCCATTGCCCCTTACGGCCACATCGCCAGTTGCGCAGCCTTTGGTCAGCACAGCCTGGCGGCCGGCTCCTTGCGTTGCATGACCTTGTCCGGAGTCTTCGTACTGCTGCCGATGCTCAGCGGAAACGGCCGGGCTCATCATGGCGAGATTCTCAAGGCGGCGGCGCAGATGGTGGAGCAAGGCCAATTCGTCCCCCTGCTGGACGAGCAACGCTACGCCCTGGCTGAGGCCCACGCCGCCCATGACGCAGTGCAGCAAGGCAAGGCGCTGGGCAAAGTGGTTATCGATATCGCCTGACACCAGCGGCTGCCGCAGGCCGAGGCCACTCGGAGGATCAGCCTCGAACCTCAAGAACGACGCCCGCTACGCTGCCGATCATCTTCGGCAGCCGCTGCTCCGGCGAACGCTTCCTCGGCCCTGCGCACCTGGAAAGTGTAGTGCAGCGGTATCTCCCGCTGAATGCTTGAAACGCCCGACGGGCAGGCACACCAGCACGCTACCGCTGGTCTGCGCCTGCTCATCCAGCGCTGCCTGTCAGCAAAAGTACCTCGGATACCGCTATGCTCTGCTGCCATTCCCAGGTTACCGAGCGAAGGCCCGATGAGTTTCCAGGCAGAAATGTTGAAGCAGATTGCGGGTATCCGTCATGAGTTCTCGACCGTGGGCGCCCCCGTACCGGCCAACCTGTTCTTCTGCTCTCAGATCCACAGCGGCGAAGTCGTGGAAGCCAGCACCACCTTGCCCAGCGGAATCATTCGCGGCGATGCGGTGTTTACCCGTTCAACCCGGCCGATTGCGGTCGTCACCGCCGACTGCCTGCCGCTGCTGATCAGCAGCGACGACAGCTCCTGGGTGGCCGCGGTACATGGCGGCTGGAAAGGCCTGCACGGCGGGATTATCGACAATGTGCTACAACACTTCGCCAGCAAGGGCATCACCCCACGCCAGTTGCGGGTGGCCATCGGCCCGTCGATCAAACCCTGCTGCTATGAAGTCAGCGCCGATTTCATCGATACCCTGTCCGCCACTCAGGATCCGCTGTGGCCTGCTGCGCAGGCGCCCTGGAGTCGCCAGCAGCCGGCCCCGCTCCTGCCCCCACAGATTCCTCCACCACAACCGACCCAGGCTGACTCCCTGTGGTTCGACCTGAGCCGCTACGCCGTGTACCTGCTGAATGCCGCCGGCATCAACGATGAACAGATCGAAATCAGCGAGCTGTGCACCTACTGCTCGACCCCAACCCTGGCCAGCTATCGCCGGCGCGGGCACCGGGGTGAAGCGAAAGCCTTCCAGTATTCGTGGATCGGCCGGACAGCCGTTTCATGATCAAAAGAGCCGCCCGACTGCGCTAGGCTTGCCGCCCAAGCTGCGCTAACCTTGCCGCCTTCCCCCTCAGACCCAACCCATGGAGTGCCCGTGTCTGACAATCTCTATGCCCCACCCCAGGCGGATCTAGTCGCCCCTTCGGCGCACGCAGCACCACAACCGTTCTATGTGGTGTCCAAGGCCAAGTTCCTGACCCTGTACATCCTCACCTTCGGTATCTACCAGCTGTATTGGGCCTACAGGAACTGGCATCAGTTCAGGCACGCCAGCGGCCAGGAACTGTGGCCGGTAGCCCGGGCGTTCTTCGCCATCTTCTTCACCCATGCGCTGTACCGAGAAGCCGACGCGATACTCAAGCGCGACGGTCGCAGCCATGACTGGCGGCCCGGTGAGCTGGCGACCCTGTTTGTGGTGGGGTTGATCGTCAATAACGTGATTGATGCCCTGTCGCGCAAGAACATCGGCTACCCGGTGACCGACATCGCCAGCCTGGCGCTGCTGCCGGTGCTGGCGTGGATCACCTGGCTGGGCCAGCGCGGCCTGAATGCCGCCGCCGGCGATCTCGAAGGCCGCAGCAACGCCCGCTTCACGCCGATCAACTATGTGTTCATCGTGCTCGGGGCGCTGCTGCTGGCACTGGCGTGCATCGGGGTGATGCTGCCGCCGGAGTGAGCCGCAAGACTCAGGCGCTGACGTAGACCCAGGCTTCGATCCCGGACGCCAGGCTCACGCTGACCCGCTTGTAGTCCGAGACCTCATAGCTGTCGGCCGCCGCCAGCTCCTGCGGGGTGATCTGAAAGACCATGCCGGCAATTGGCGCACTGTCCGCCGAACCCGGGCGCAGGATCGGGTGATGGGTCTTGCCACTGGTGGCCAGCACCTCGGGGTCGGTGATCTCGACCCAGTGCTGGTCATAGCCGAGCATGGCGTCGGCGCTGCCGCTCAACTCACGGCCGAAGTTGGCAATCTGGACTGCCTTGTCCTGCAGGGTGCCGTAGGAAAAAAGATAAATCGTTGCTTCGGTTGCCACACTCATTCGTCACATCCTGAACCATGGTGATCCGCTTCAGCGGTTGATTTTCAAAGCCTGCCGCTCGGCATGACGCTCCAACGCCAGTTCGATCAGACGGCTGACCAGCTCGCTATAGGTCATGCCAGCGGCCTGCCAGAGTTTGGGGTACATGCTGATCCGAGTGAACCCTGGCAACGAGTTGATTTCGTTGATCAGGACTTCGCCACTGTCGGTGAGGAACACATCGACCCGGGCCAGACCGGAACAACCCAGTACCTGGAAAGCTTCGATGGCCAGGGCGCGGATCCGCTCGCTGTGCTCAACACTGATGTGCGCCGGCACCACCACCTGCGCCGCCTGTTCATCGATGTACTTGCTGTCGTAGGAATAGAAGCCGTTGCCAAGCACGATTTCGCCGCAGCCGCTGGCTGTCGGCTGATCGTTACCCAACACCGCACACTCGATCTCCCGGCCGTTGATGGCCGACTCCACCAGCACCTTGTGGTCGTAGTCCAGAGCCAGCTTCACCGCTGCCAGGTAATCGACTTCGTTGTCGGCCTTGCTCACACCCACCGACGATCCCTGATTGGCCGGCTTGATGAACAGCGGCAGGCCGAGCTTTTCCACCGCTTGGGCAAAATTCGTACGCGCCGCCGTGGCCCGGGTCAGGGTGATGAACGGGGTCACCGCCAGCCCGGCATCACGCAGCAGGCGCTTGCTGATGTCCTTGTCCATGCACACCGCCGAACCCAGCACATCAGAGCCCACGAATGGCAGGTCGGCCATGCGCAGCAGGCCCTGCAGGCAGCCATCTTCGCCGAGGGTGCCGTGGACGATCGGAAAGATCACATCGACGTGCCCGAGCATCTCCTGGCTGGAGGTCTCCACCAGTTGCTGACTGGCCTTGCCCGGCACCACCGCCAGTTCGCGGTTGGACTGGTTGAGGGCGATCAACGCCGGATTGTCCTGATTGAGCAAAAAGTTCGAAGTGTCGTTGAGGTGCCAGTGCCCCTGCTTGTCGATGCCGATCAGCACCGGCTCGAAGCGCGAGCGATCCAGGGCATCGACGATATTGCGCGCCGACTGCAGCGACACTTCGTGCTCGGCCGAACGGCCACCAAAAATAATCCCGACCCGCAACTTGCTCATGACTGGTTCCCGTTTGAAAAATGATCGCTGATGACGCTAGGTTTCAGCGAGGGCTGTAGCGCAGATGGATCAGCGCCACCCGCTCCTGTTCCTTGTTCTTGCGCTCTTCGATAGCGAACGGCACAAAGCCCAGCTTCGGATAGAGCAGCAACCCCGCCACGTTGCTGTTGAAGCAGGACAGGGTCACCTCGCTGGCCTGGTGCTTGCTGCAGGCGATGTGGATCATCTGCCCGATCAGTTGCGCCGCCAGGCCTGCACCGCGCACCTCTGGGTCGACGATGACATTGCCGATGGTGCAAGTGCCGCCGTTGGCCCAGTGGTAGAAGTTGGCAAAACCCACTACCTGCCCGTCACGCTCGATCACCGTCGAGTCGCTGCGCTGGGCGATGGAGTCGCGCAACTGCTCGGGGGTCAGCGGCCAGGTGGCGGCGGGAAAGAAGAAATACAACTCCTGGGGAGTGCCCACGAAATTGCAGATCCGCGGAATGTCGGCGTCTGCCACCGGGCGAAAAGTAACAGCCATGTTCAGTCTCCTGATACGGGGACGGGTCGTCCTTGTTGGGGTTTAGATCCTGGCCAGCGCAAGGCGCTGGCCATTCAACGGTTGGCCAGCAGATGCCCGCCAAACAGCACATAACAGCCACCGGCCAGGCGGTCCAGCCATCGACGGGCCCGGGCATAGAACCCGGCCACCCGGCTGCTGGCGAAAAACAGCGCCACGCAGCAGTACCAGGACAGCGACAGGCCGGCCATGGTCAGCACCGCCAGCCCCAGCAACAGCGGCGGTGGGGAGGCCGGCATCGAAGTGGCAAAGATCGTGGCCACGAACAGCGCCGACTTGGGGTTGGTCATGTTGCCGAGAAAGCCCAGCCGGTAGGCCGAGAACAGGCTGCGCGAAGCATGGGCCACGCCATCGGCGGTTGGGGTGTCCAGGGCCGGCTTGCGCTGGAACTGCTTGAGCCCCAGGTAGATCAGGTAACAGCCACCGGCGACCTTGAACAACACAAACAGCGCCGGCGCCGCGCTGAACAGCGACTTGATGCCCAAGCCTCCCGCCAGCCCCCAGAGCACGGTGCCGCTGGCCACCCCCAGGGCCGCGAACAGGCCATGGCGCCGCGAACAGCCCGCCGCCAGTTGTGCGGTGGTGAAAAAGTTCGGTCCGGGGGTGATCACCGCCACGCTCCAGAGCAGGGCCAGCGACAACAGCGGAGCGAGATAAACCAGGTGTGAGGCGTGCATGAGTGCAGGTGACCGTGAAGAGGGGCTGGGGGCTGACGCTACTCCACTCGCGCCCGCTCAGGCAACCGCCGATGGGGCCCGCAACTATGCTCAAGGAACCGGCAGCAACGTTGCAGGAGAGCAATCATGAAAGGCTATCTGGTGATTTTCTTCACTCAGCAGAACCGTCGCTACCACGGCAAGATGCTCGGCGACTGGGTGGTCGACCTGGCCCGGCAGATGGGCCTGCGCGGCGCTACGCTGTCCACCGCCATCGAAGGCTTCGGTCACTCCGGGCACCTGCACTCGGCGCATTTCTTCGAGCTGGCCGACCAGCCCCTGGAGATTCGCCTGGCCATCAGCGAAGCGGAATCGCAGCAGCTGTTCGAGCGCTTGCAGGGCGAAGACTTTTCGCTGTTCTACATCAAGGCGCCCATCGAACTCGGCCACCTGGGCAAACAGGCCCCGGGCACCGGGCCCGATGCTGCGTGAGCCCTGGAGCAAGACAGCCAGCGCGCCCCTGAGTTAACGTACGGCCCTTGGTTTCATCCATCAGGACCGTTCCATGGCCAAACCCGCAGCTGTCACCGACTGGGTTCACCGCGCGCCGCCCGCCCGGGGCCTGGAGCGCATCGAGGCGTATTTCGCCGGCCATGGCTATGACATGCACCGCCACGATACCTACGCCATCGGCCGCACCCTGCGCGGGGTGCAGAGTTTCCAGTACCGCGGCGGCTGGCGCCACAGCCTGCCGGGCGCAACCATGGTCCTGCACCCCGATGAGGCCCACGATGGCGAAGCCGGCACCGGCGACGGTTTTCACTACCGCATGCTGTACGTCGAGCCGGCACTGATCCAGCAGATCCTCGGCGGCCAGCCGTTGCCATTCATTGCCGGCGGCCTGTCCGATGATCCGCGACTGTTCGCCGCCACCGAGGCCTTGTTGCGCAGCCTCGACAACCCCCTGGACCCGCTGGAACAGGAGGACGCCCTGTTCGATCTGAGCCACGCCCTGAGGCGCGTCGGTGGCGTCACCGTGCCCCGGCAGCGCTTCGACTATGTGGCGGCCGAGCGCGCCAGGGAATACATCCACAGTGCCCTGGATCGCACCATCACCCTGGACGAACTGGCCGCCCACAGCGAACGCGATCGCTGGAGCCTGTCCCGGGATTTTCGCCTGCTGTTCGGCACCAGCCCCTATCGCTACCTGAGCATGCGTCGCCTGGACCTGGTGCGTGCCCTGCTGGTACAGGGCCAACCCCTGGCCAGCGCGGCGCTGATGGCAGGCTTTGCCGACCAGAGCCACATGACCCGGCAATTTCGCCAGGCCTTCGGTCTGCCGCCGGCACGCTGGTTGAAGATGCTCGGCCGCTGAGTCACGCACAATCGTTCAAGAATCCACCACCGCTGGCTGTTTACCCTCACGGCTCATTCATCACTGATGTGGAGCCACCCATGCACAGCCCCGCTGCCCCTACTGCGCAACGCACCTACAAGAGCATCAACTTCGCCCAGAAACTCGGCCTGTTCAGCGAACACTGGACGCCCAAGGTGATTGCCGAGATGAACAACTACCAGTTCAAGATCTCCAAGCTGCAAGGGGAGTTCGTCTGGCACTGCCACGCCGACACCGACGAAACCTTCATCGTCCTCGACGGCCAGTTGCACATCGATTTTCGTGACGGCCAGGTGTCCATCGGCAGCGGTGAGATGTTCGTGGTGCCCAAGGGGATCGAGCACAAGCCCTGGTCCGAGCAGGAGGTCAAGCTGCTGCTGATCGAACCCAAGGGCGTGCTCAATACCGGCGACCTGGGTGGCGAGCGCACGGCGCAGAACGATGTCTGGATCTGATCCCCAGGCCTGAACCTGTCAGGCGGAAAAAGGAGTTTCTGCCTCGCTGGCGATGTCAGCCCCTCTGATAGCCATATGGCGGTGCAAAAAGCCCGACCAAGTGAGCTTCTGATCTTTCTGTGCGATTGCGCAGAAGGTATTGCCGAAGACCAACTGCCGCCTGTTTTCGATCGCGACTGGCCCCTCAAGGAAAGCAACCCCAACGGCACTGGCCTGGGCCTGTACATCAGCCGAGGCATCGTCGAAGCCACGGCGACAAGATCCAGGCATTGAGTGAAGCAGGCACAGGCAGCGCGTTCCGCTTCAGCGTGCCCCGCGCCCGCTGCTGAGCCAAAACCCCGGGACTCGCCACAACGTCCCGGGCCACTCACTCAGCACATTGCGCCACCAGCCAGTCATGAAACAGCTGGCCACTGGCGGACAGTCGCTTGTGCCGCACGTGCACCAGGAAATCTGCCTGGCCGGTGCGGAACGCCCACGCGCCCACTCGCTGCAACTCGCCCTGGGCAACCAACTGATTGGCCATGAAATCCCAGCCCAGGCCGACCCCCATGCCCTGCTGCACCGCGCTGAACATCAGGGTCAGTTGGTTGAAGCCCATGGCACCCGGCGCTGCGCTGTAGTCCAGGCCGAAATGGCGGAACCAGTCCCGCCAGTCAATGCAGTTCCATGCCGAGGCATCCAGCTGGATCAGTGGCAGCTCGGTCAACTGTGCCAGCTCGCTGACAGCGGGCAGTGCCAGGTGCCGACTGACGATGGGGTAGACGATCTCGGCGAACAATGGCGTCGCCGCCAGGGACGACCAGTGCCCGGCGCCATAGAGAATGGCGAAGTCATGCTCGGCCACGCTGGACTCGTCCATGTCGTTGTTGGCGTGAATGCTCACGGTGATGTCTGGGTGCTGCTTGTTGAACGCCAGCAACCGCGGGAACAGCCAGAACTGCGCCACCGCGTGGGTGCACTGCACAGTAATGGTGTTGGCGTCGCGCCCGGCCCGCAGACGGCTGACGCTGCGCAGCAAGGCCTCCAACTGAGTGCTGACCTCGGCAAACAGCGAGGCGCCGCTGGCCGTGAGTTTCACTCCTCGGGCCTGACGCTCGAACAGTTCGGTTTTCAGCGACAGTTCCAGGGCACGGATCTGTTTGCTCACCGCGCTCTGGGTCAAGCACAGCTCGGTGGCGGCGCGGGTGAAGCTGGCGTTGCGGCCAACTGCCTCAAAGGTCACCAGGGTTTCCAGCGGCGGTAGATGGCGAGCGAAGCGACTCACAAGATATTCCCCAGGAGAATAGGTAGTTGCCTATATATCCTTTGTCCACCCGCTCAGCAATGGCTAGCCTGCGCACCTTGATGAATCGCTGTGAGTGTGTGTGCATGAAACGCGGAGTTGCTTATGCCGCCCTGGCCGGTGCGGTCTGGGGCCTGGCCATTGTGGTGCCCAGCCTGCTGCCGGAGTTCAGTCCGCTGATGCTCAGTTGCGCCCGCTTCACCCTGTACGGTGCATTCTCCCTGCTCCTGGCTGCACCTCAGGCCCGAGAGCTGCTGCAACGCCTGACCTGGGGCGACGCCGCACTGCTGATGAAGCTGGCACTGACCGGCAACCTGATCTATTTCATGCTCCTGGCCAGTGCCATCCAATGGGCCGGCGTGGCCAGCACCGCGCTGATCGTCGGCCTGTTGCCGCTGACCATCACCCTGGCCGGACGCGGTGATGCCGACGCCGTGCCGTTGCGTCGGCTGCGCTGGCCGTTGCTGCTGGTGTTCAGCGGGATCTGCTGCATCAATCTCGACACTCTGCTTATCGCGCAAAGTGACTCGACGGAACTTGGCCAGCGCGCGCTGGGCCTGCTCTGTGCCTTCGGCGCCCTGCTGTGCTGGACCTGGTTCGCCACCGACAACGCCCGCTACCTGAAGAGCAGCCGCTTCAACAGCAGCCAGTGGTCAACCCTGTGGGGCATCACCACCGGCCTGATGAGCGCTCTGGTCTGGCTGCTGGCCAAGGGCTTTGCACTGCCGGGCACCCAGGTCGAGGCCAGCGATCAGCGCTGGATGCTGTTCTGGGGCCTGAGCCTGTCCAGCGCGGTGCTTGGCTCGTGGTTCGGCAATCGCATGTGGAATGCCTCGACCCGGCGCCTGCCGCTGACCCTGAGCGGCCAGTTGATCGTGTTCGAGACCCTGTTCGCCCTGCTCTACGGCTTCATCTGCCTGCAGCATCTGCCCAGCCTGCTGCAAAGCACCGCCGCGCTGCTGTTGCTGGCCGGGGTCCTGTGGGCCGTGCGTCGCCACCTGCCGCAACCCCATTGCTAGGCACTTCAGCCTTGGACCGCGGAACAGACCGGCAACGCCGCTGGACCGCGGGGCAAGCGCAACGCCAGCAGGGCCCCAAGCAAGGCCAGCAGGGCACTGGCGGCGGTAGCGATCTCGATGCCATAAGCCTGGTTGCCAGTGGGGCTCAAGGTGTTGGCCAGGGACACCAACAGCGCCAGCCCCAAGGCTCCGCCGATCTGCTGGCTGGTGGACGCCACGCCCGCCGCCCCCCCTTGCTCGGCAGCGGCAATGCCCTGCCCGGCCGAAACCCACATCGCGGTCCAGGTCATGCCCTGGCCGATGCTCATGATCACGATACCCGGCAGCAGGCCGACAAATCCGCTACTGCCGGGCAGCGCCAGGTACATCATGCCGATCCCCAGGGCACCGGCCAGCAAACCGCTGACCAGGGTCACCCGCAGGCCAAAACGCAGCAGCGCCCGTTCCGCCACCCAGATGCCCAGCGTGCAGAGCAGGGTCGAGGGCAGGAACGCCAAGCCGCTCTGCAACACACTGAACTGGTAAACCTGCTGGAAATACAGACTGAGGAAGTAGTACTGCACGCCGAAACTGCTCATAAACAGCGCGGTAATCACCATGGCCATGCGCAGCTGTGGATAACTCAGCAGACGCAATGGCATCAGTGGATCGCGGCTGCGCTGCTCCAGCAGGACAAACAGCCCGAGCAACGCCAGGGACAATCCCAGGCAAGCCAGGGTCGCCGGCGCGCTCCAGCCCCACTCCGGGCCCTGGACAATGGAAAACACCAACAGCGTGCCACCCAGGGTCACGGTCAATGCACCTCGCAGGTCGAACTGGCGTCCGCGCTGGCGCAGCGGGTCGGCGGGAATCCAGCGCCGAGCCAACAGCGCACAAGCACCGGCCAGCGGCACGTTGACCAGGAACACCGCTTCCCAGCCCCAGTACTGGGTCAGCACGCCGCCCAGCAAGGCGCCCAGAGCCAGCCCCGCTGCCGAGGCCGCGCTCCACACCGCAAAGGCGCGATTACGTGCCGGGCCTTCGGCGTACCAGGTGTTGATCAGGGCCAGGGTCGCCGGGAAGAGCATCGCTCCGCCAACGCCCTGCACCGCACGCGCCAGCACCAGCAACAGCGCGCTACCGCCCAAGCCTCCAGCCAGGGATGCCAGGGCATACAGCGACTGGCCAACGATGTAAAAACGGCGCTTGCCCAGCAGGTCTGCCGCGCGCCCACCCAGCAGCAGGAAACCGCCGAAGGCCACGCTGTAGGCGCTGACCACCCACTGCAGTTGCTGGGCGGAAAAACCCAGGCGGTTGCCGATTTCCGGCAACGCGACAAAGACGATGGTGGCGTCCAGGGCGATGATCAATTGCGCGGTGGCCAGCAGTAACAGCATCCAGCCCGACGGCTTGGCTAATGGGGTCGCGGACATCGCGAAAATCCTTGTCTGGAAAATAACCGGTCGCCAGTTTCATCCATGCTGTTTAAATGATAAACACGCCATTCACTCTTTCAGTAATGACTTTAATCATGGATCTGAACGCCCTTCGCCTACTGGTACGCGTGGCCGAAACCCGCAGTTTCACTCGGGCCGCCGGGGACCTGGGGTTGACCCAGTCCGGACTGTCCCGGGCCATTTCCCGCCTGGAACAGCAGCTCGGCGTACGCCTGCTGCAACGCAATACCCGCAGCGTCAGCCTGACCCCGGACGGCCAGGTGCTGGTGGACCGTGCCGGGCCGCTGCTGGCGGAACTGGCCCACACCGAAAACCTGTTGCGGGACCGCCGCGACTCCCCCAGCGGTGTGCTGAAGATCAGTACACCGTCGCTGTTCGGGCGCAAGGTGGTGATGCCAGTGATAGGCCAACTGATGGACCTGTACCCTGCGTTGAGCATCGAGGCGGTGATGACCGACCGGGTGGTGGACATCGTTGACGAAGGCTTCGATGCGGTGGTGCGCACTGGAGTGATCCAGGACCAGCGCCTGATTGCCCGAGCCCTGGCGCCGTTGCGCTGGGTCACAGTGGCGGCACCGGCCTACCTGGAACGCCATGGCACGCCGCAGCGGCTGGCCGATCTGCAGCGGCACAACTGCCTGACGGTGCGTAACCTGCGCAGCGGCCGGCTGGTGGACTGGCAGTTCATGGACCAGGGCAAGCCCCTGGACCTGGCCGTCCAGGGGCGCCTGATCTTCGACATCGGCGATGCTCTGGTGGACGCAGTACTCGGCGGTTTCGGCATCGCCCAGTTGATGGAGTTCGCGGTGCGCGAGGCCCTCGACGACGGCCATTTGGTCCCGGTTCTCCAAGCCCATGACGGGCGCTGTCGGGAGCTGTCGCTGGTCTATCCGCCGTCGCGCCAGTGCTCACCGAAACTGACCGCCTTCGCCGACGCCCTGGGGCAGATGAGCTGGTAAACAACCCTCAGGCGGGCTGGACGCTTTCGGCTTGCAGAGCCTGGGGCACACTCAACAGACGGAACCGGGCAACTGAGCAGCAGCATTCGGGAGAAACTACAGCCGCACCCGCTGCACCAGAAAATCGATGAACACCCGCACCCGGGACGGCACATGACCACCCTGCCCCACATAGAGTGCGTAGAAGCTTTCCACCGGGGACTGGTTGAACGCTTCCAGGACCGGCACCAGGCGCCCCGCTGCCAGGTCGTCGACGATGGTGAAGGCCGCCAGTTGTGCCAACCCGACACCGTGCAGCGCCAGGTGGCGCAGCGCTTCGCCGTCGCTGGCCTGCACCCGGCCAAGGGGTTGCACCAGGGTGTGCTGGCCATCGACGCCCAAGCGCCAGCCCGGCAACGCCCGGGCATAGTCGAAGCCGAGCAACGTGTGCCGGGACAGATCGTCCGGGGTCTGCGGCGTACCGCGAGCGGCCAGATAAACCGGGGAGCCGACGATGATGCCGCGGGTTTCCCCTAGCCTGCGGGCAATCAGTTGCGAGTCCAACAGCGGCCCGGTACGAATCGCCACGTCAGTCTGTTCACTGAGGAGGTCCACCAGCGCGTCGCTGTGGACCATGTCCAAAGATACCGCCGGGTACCGTTGAAGGAACTCCGCCACCAAGGGCGCCAGTACATGCAGGCCGAAGGACGCGCTGGTGTTGACCCGCACTCGGCCGATGGGCTCCCGGCCACTGCTGGCCTCACCTTCCACCTCACGCAAGTCGGCCAGCAGGCGCACGCTGTTCTCGTAGAAGCCCCGGCCCTCGGGGGTCAGTTGCAACTGGCGGGTGGAGCGATTGAGCAAGCGCACGCCCAGGCGCGCTTCAAGGCGGGCCAACAGCTTGCTGACCGAGGAAGGGGTCACGCGCCGCAGCCGCGCAGCCGCCGACAGGCCCCCGCACTCCACCACGTTGACGAAGGTTTCCATCTCGGCAAACCGGTTGGTCTCGCTGCCCGCCATATGAATTCAACTCACAGATGCTGTTCCGGCAGGCAGTCTATTTCACTCATGGGCACGACTCTATGCTGGCGATCCTTTCATTCGAGGTATCTCCCATGAGCGTTTCACTCTCCCCGGCCCGTCACTTGCTGGTCATTGGCGGCTATGGCGTGGTCGGCACCGCAGTGGTCGACCTGATGACCAAGACCCCAGGCTGGCAACTGACCACCGCCGCCCGGCGCAGCCCGCCAGCAAGCCTGCTTGACGGCAGCCCGGCCCCGGCGCACATCCGCGTCGATCTGCTGGATGCCGCCAGCACCCAACAGGCCTTTGCCGATCTGGCCAGCGTCACCGACCTGGTGTTCTGCGCCTACAGTGAGCGTGAAAGCATGGCCGCCAGCGTCGCGCCGAACCTGGCAATGCTCGATCACAGCCTCAAGGCCCTGGGTCAGGCCGGAGCGAAGCTGCAGCAGGTGGTGCTGATCGGCGGCGGCAAATCCTATGGCGAACACCTGGGCCCCTATAAGACCCCGGCCAAGGAAAGCGACCCGCGCTTCATGGGACCGATCTTCTACAACGACCAGGAGGACTTGCTGTGGCGCACAGCCGAGCGTGAAGGTTTTGCCTGGACCGTGCTGCGCCCGGACGGAGTCATGGGGCCCAGCCTCAACTCACCGATGAACATCCTCACCGGTATCGCCAGCTTCGCCGCCATCAGTCAGGCCCTGCGCCTGCCGCTGCGTTTTCCCGGCAGCCTGGAGGCCTGGACGGCCTTGCACCAGGCCACCGATTCCAGGGTGTTGGCCGACGCGGTGTTGTGGGCCCTGACGACAGCGAATGCCCGGCAACAGGTGTTCAACGTCACCAACGGCGATCATTTTCGCTGGCAGCAGTTGTGGCCGCAGATCGCCGGTTTCTTCGGCCTGGACAGCGCCGCGCCACAGCCGATGAACCTCGGGGTACAGATGGCGGACAAGGCGCCGCTGTGGGCCGCGATTGTCGACGCTCACGACCTGCGTCAAACACCCTTGGAACAGATCGCCGCGTGGCCCTTCGTCGACGGCTGGCTCAACGCCGGCTACGACATGGTGCAGAGCACCATCAAGATCCGCCAGGCCGGCTTTAGCGGCTGCATCGACAGCCACCAGAGCGTCCTCGAGCAGTTGCAGCGCCTGCGCGACTACCGGCTGATTCCCTGATTCAGGACGCGCCGTCCAGGGGTAGCTGGCGACCGTCCACGGCGCCGCCGATGGTCAGGAAATGCCCGCCTGCCACATGGTGCAAGGTGCGCAGCGGGTCCTGCCCGTCGAAGTGCCAGCGGCCCTCGCTGAACACCCGGGTATCGGCCTGGGCGGCAATCACTTCGCCGAGGAACAGGTCGTACTGCTGGTGGTTGTGCGGCTCGGGCAGCAGCCGGCATTCCAGCCACGCCACGCAGCCTTCCAGCAATGGTGCTTGAAGCGCCTCGCCGGCAAAGCTGGCAAGACCGTAGGCGGCGAATTTGTCACGGCCGGCCTGGCTCAGCTCCAGCCCGGAACTGTTGCCCACGCTCTGCACGATATCGGCCTGGGCGGCGCAGGGCACGTTGAGCACGAAGGTGCCCGAAGCCTCCAGCAGTTGCCGGGTCCAGGTGGACTTGTCGAGCACCACGGCGACTTTCGGCGGCAGGAAATCCAGAGGCATGGCCCAGGCGGCGGCCATGATGTTGCGCTGCCCGCCATGGGCGGCGCTGACCAGCACCGTAGGGCCGTGATTGAGCAAACGGTAAGCCTTGTCCAGAGGAACCGGACGACGAAATGCGGGCATGGCTGGCTCCTGAAAAAAATCCGATTGTAGTCCTTCCGAGGCGCCTGAATACGCCTTGATTAGGCGGACTTCCTGGATAAAGCGTCCAGCCGGCAGTGGCTTATCCAGGCCACAGCAGACACTAGACTCATCCCTCCCCTACTGTTGAAGGACCTGCGCCATGGCTGATCATTCCCTGAACAACAAAGTCGTGCTGATTGCCGGAGGGGTGAAAAACCTCGGGGGCCTGATTGCCCGTGACCTCGCCAGCCACGGCGCCAAGGCAGTGGCGGTGCACTACAACAGCAACGCCAGCCAAGCCGATGCCGACAACACCGTGGCAGCACTCAAGGCACTGGGAGTCGATGCCCATGCCTGGCAAGCCGACCTGACTCGCGCTGGCGCCGTAGAGCGTCTGTTCAACGAGGCCAAGGCGCGCTTCGGCAAAATCGACATTGCCATCAACACCGTGGGCAAGGTGCTGAAAAAACCCATCATCGAGATTACCGAAGACGAGTACGACCAGATGTTCGCGGTCAACGCCAAGAGTGCGTTCTTCTTCATCAAGGAAGCAGGCAAGCACCTGGAGGACAACGGCAAGCTGGTGACCCTGGTGACTTCGCTGCTGGGTGCCTTCACGCCGTTTTACGCCGCTTACGGCGGCTCCAAGGCTCCGGTGGAACACTTCACCCGGGCCGCCGCCAAGGAGTTCGGCGCCCGCGGTATCTCGGTGACCGCCGTAGGTCCTGGGCCCATGGACACGCCATTCTTCTACCCCGCCGAAGGCGCCGATGCCGTGGCCTATCACAAGAGCGCCGCGGCCCTTTCACCGTCCAGCAGGACCGGGCTCACTGATATCGAGGACGTGGTGCCCTTCATTCGCCATCTGGTGACCGAGGGTTGGTGGATCACCGGGCAGACCTTACTGATCAACGGCGGCTACACCACCAAGTAATCCTGGAGCCCAAGGGGTAAATTGGCCTGTCGAGCCGCGGTCTGGTTCACCTTGAACCATGCCGCGATCCACTGCCGTCAGGCGTCCCCCAAACCAGGATCGTTCCTACGATGGATAAGCTTGAACAGTATCGCGTGTTCATCCAGGTAGCCGACATGGGCAGCTTCATCAAGGCCGCCCATGTCCTGGAGCTGCCAAGGGCTACCGTCTCCTCCGCCGTGCAGCAACTGGAAACCGGCCTCGGCACCCGGCTGTTGCACCGCACCACCCGGCATGTGCAGTTGACCGCCGACGGCGCCATTCTGCTGGAGCGTGCGCGGCGCCTGCTGGCCGACGCAGCGGAGCTCAACCAGCTGTTCCATCATCGCCAGGTGGATGTCAGCGGACGCTTGAATATCGACGTGCCCAGTCGCATCGCCCGGCGCCTCATCGTCCCGGCCCTGCCCCAGTGGCTGGGACAATATCCCGGCTTGCAACTGGCCCTGGGCGCCAGCGACCGCAGCATCGACCTGGTCCAGGAAGGCATCGACTGCGCGATCCGCGTCGGCAGCCTGGCGGACAGCAGCCTGGTCGCCCGCCCCCTGGGGCAACTGGCGCTGATCAACTGTGCCAGCCCGGCCTACCTCGCCGAACACGGCGAACCCCACAGCGCCCAGGACCTGCAGAATGGCCAATGGATGGTCGGCTACGCCTCGCCGGATACGGGCCGCGAACAGCCCTGGGAATACCTGCTGGAAGGTCGCGAACACCTGCTGGGTTTACCCAGCCGGGTGATCGTCAACAACGTCGAGAACTACATCGCCTGCTGCCGCCAGGGGTTGGGGCTGATCCAGGTACCGCGCTTCGATGTACAGCACCTGCTGGAGCGTGGAGAGTTGCTGCAAGTGCTCCATGAACTGCCGGTGGCACCCATGGATATCTGCGCGCTGTACCCTGACCGCCGCCATCGCTCACGGCGGCTCAACGTGTTCATCGAGTGGTTCGCCGAGCTGATCAAGCCTCACCTTGAGGCTTGATTGCACCCGCGCGTGTCAGACCGCCAGTTGACTGGCGAACTGCCCCACTGCGCCCACGACCTTCTGCGCGCCGTCCTGAATCTCGACAATCACCGTGCCGGCCTCTGCCGCCAGGACCAGGCCTTGTTCGGCCTGCTGCCGTCCTTCGGCCATCAACTCCACCGCAGAACGGGCCATGTCCTGGTTCTGCCGCACCACGCCGACGATCTCGTCGGTGGCGTTGCTGGTGCGCGAAGCCAGTTGCCGGACCTCGTCGGCCACCACGGCGAAACCCCGCCCCTGTTCACCGGCCCGGGCCGCTTCGATAGCGGCATTGAGCGCCAGCAGGTTGGTCTGCTCGGCAATCCCGCTGATGGTCTTGACGATGCTGGCGATCACCAGCGATTGCTCGTTCAAGGCTTCGATACCATCACCGGCCTCCTCCATGCATTTGGCCAGGTCACGCATCACGTCCAGGGTCTCGGTGACCACGGCGGAGCCACGCTGGGCGCTGGTGTCGGTCTGCCGGGAAATGCTGTAGGCAATGTCCGCAGCCTCAGCGACCGAACGTTCCTGGTTCACCTGATCGGTGATCAGCGTGGCGAACTTCACCACTTTGTAGAGCTGGCCGTTGGCGTCCAGCACCGGGTTGTAAGAGGCATCGAGCCACACCACGCGCCCCTGGCTGTCGATACGCTTGAAGCGGTGGGCAACATATTCGCCGCTGTTCAAGCGCCTCCAGAACTCCTGGTACGACGGGCTTTCATACTCCTGGGGTTCGCAAAACAAACGGTGGTTCTGGCCCTGGACCTCATCCAGGCGATAGCCCATGCAGGCCAGGAACCGCGGGTTGGCAGTGAGCACCCGGCCCTGCAGGTCGAACTCGATGACCGCGGTGGAACGCAACAACGCCGCCATCAGGTTTTCATGCTCGCAAGCGCTTTCCACCGAGGCCGTCTGGTCAGTGCAGATCAACGAGTAATGATCGAGCCGCCCGGCGCCATCGCGGATCGGCTGGACGCAGGTGTGCAACCAGGCATCGCGCCCGTCGCCGCGCTGCAGGCGCAGTTGGCCGCTATAGGTTTCGTTGCGGCCCAAGGCCGCCTTGAAGGCGCGATACAGCTCCAGCGCCTGGGGATGACGCGAGACGAGGTGTTCCAGGGAATGCCCACAGAGTTGCGGAGCATCGAGGCCAAGGGTTTGAGTGAAGTTCTGGTTGACCTGGCGGATCGCCCCATCGCCATCCAGTTCGATGCTCAGCACCTGGGTTTGCAGACAGGCCTTGAATTGCTGCAGAGCATTCAGCTCGTCGCTCAAGGTGGCAAGCTGTTGCTTCAAACGTTTGTTGAACATGGATACACCGACAGACTAAGAGTGGATACAGCGATCCCTCTTGCCATCGGCCCCCGGTGACCTTTCTCCAAGCCTTGCCCAGCCTTTCAGAAATTTCTTATGTCCCGCTCAGAAACTTCCTAACTACCCTCGGGGAACCACAGACGCTCCCCTGGAGAATCAGCAGTGCCCCAGCGCCGGGGCACCCGCTACTCAGGACGACAACTGATTGGCGAACTGCCCAACCGCGCTCACCACTTTCTGCGCACCGTCCTGGATCTCGACGATCACCGTGCCGGCTTCCGCCGCCAGGGCCAAGCCCTGTTCGGCTTGCTGCTTGCCTTCGGCCATCAATTCCACGGCTTCGCGGGCCATGTCCTGGTTCTGCCGCACCACCACGACGATTTCCTCGGTGGCCTTGCTGGTGCGTGAGGCCAGTTGCCGGACCTCATCGGCCACCACGGCAAACCCCCGGCCCTGCTCACCGGCCCGGGCCGCCTCGATCGCGGCGTTGAGGGCCAGCAAGTTGGTCTGTTCGGCAATCCCGCTGATGGTCTTGACGATGCTGCCGATCACCTGGGACTGCTCATTCAGAGCGCCGATGCCGTCGCCGGCGTCCTGCATGTGCTTGGCCAGGTCACGCATCACTGCCACCGCCTCGGTGACCACGGTGGTGCCGCGCTGGGCACTGCTGTCGGTCTGCAAGGAAGTGCTGTAGGCAATGTTCGCCGCTTCGGCCACCGCCAGTTCCTGGTTCACCTGCTCGGTGATCACGGTGGCGAACTTGACCACCTTGTAGAGCTTGTTGTTGGCGTCCAGCACCGGGTTGTAGGACGCCTCCAGCCAGACCACACGGCCATGGGCATCGATGCGCTTGAAGCGTTCAGCAATGAACTCCCCGGCATTCAGGCGTTTCCAGAACGCCTGGTAACCCGCGCTGTTGTACTCCTCCGGCTCACAGAACATCCGGTGATGCTTGCCCTTGATCTGCGCCAGGCTGTAGCCCATGCCCGACAGGAACCGCGCATTGGCATTCAGCACGTTGCCATTGAGGTCGAACTCGATCACCGCCGTGGAGCGCACCAGGGCGCCGATCAGGTTCTCGTGCTCCCGGGAGGCCTCGATGGTACGCGTCAGGTCGCTGGAGAAAATCGCGAAGGACTTGATCTGCCCCTCGGAATCACGAATCGGCTGGGAGATCGAACGCAGCCAAGCTTCCTCACCATTGCCGCGCAGCAGTCGCACCGCTCCGGCAAAGTGCTCGCCCCGGGTCAGGGTCGCCTTGAAGCGCTGATGAAATTCGTCGTGCTTGACGTGGGCCGGGACAATATCCTCCAGGGCCCGGCCCACCAGATCGCCGCTCTTGTAGAGCATTTCCTGGGCGAAATTGTGATTGACCGATTGAATCCGTCCATCGGCGCTCAAATTGATCACGAGCATCTCGCTTTCAAGACTTTCCTTCACTTGCTGAAGGCTCGAAAGTTCTTCACGAAGAGTCGACAGCTCTTGCTTCAAGCGTTTATTGAACATGGGGATGCACCGGGGACTGAAAAAATAGTCTGCTTTGGGCCTAACATCGGCCCTGAAAGAGTTTTCTTAATAGTCATCAGGACTTGTCTGACAAAAATAATTCAACGCCATGCAAAGCCCCTCGATACGGGGCTTTCGCCGAGGATTTACCGCCCCCATGGAGCGCGTATAGTCGGCTTCGGGAAAATCAACGCTGATCGACGGAGTTGGACCATGGATGCATCACGCAAGGCACTTTTCCAACAGGCAGCGGCGCGGGTCGGGCACAGTTTCGAGGGCGAGATGCGCATTGGCGGCAACTATGTACCGGCGGTGCGCAACGGTGATGAGGTGTATGTCAGCGGACAGATCCCGCGCATCGACAATACGCTGGTGGTGGTGGGCCGGGTCGGTGCCGAAACGTCCCTGGAGCAGGGCCGCCACGGGGCGCAGATCTGTACGTTGCGAGCCTTGGCGATCCTTCAGCAAATGCTTGGCGACCTGCAGCGGATCAAACGGATTCTGCGGATTAACGTCTATGTCCAGAGTGCCGCGGACTTCACCCAGCAGAGCGAGGTGGCCGACGGTGCCTCGGAAGTCCTGTATTCGATTTTCGCCGAAGCCGGCGTGCACACCAGGACCTCGGTAGGGGTCTATCAGTTACCGAAAAATGCCTCAGTGGAAGTCGACATGATTGTCGCCCTGCACCCCGAACCGACGCACGACTGACCGCCAGCGTGCTGGCCGGGCCGACCACTCCGGGCCCGGCACCCGCACTTCGGCAGCCCATGGATCAGCTGCCGTTGTTACGGCACTGGCCCATGACCTGGTACTCGATAGTCTTGAGCTGGCCGGCGGAGTCCTCATAGGTCATGCGCGACGGCACCACTGTGCAGGCCTTGATCGGCGCGGTCACGTTGACCACCTTGGCGATATCCAGCTTCATGCCATACCGGTAGTTCTGCACCACTGGGGCCGGTTTGCCCTGGTTGGCCGCGTAGAGCTCCATGGCCTTCTGGTTTTCCACCATGGCCCGGGCAAAGGTGCGATCACCACCACCTTCGGCCAAGGCCAGGGAAGAGAGGGACAGCAACAGCGCAGCGATACTCAGGTTGAATGACTTCATGACAGTTTCCTCGTCCAGTTGACCCCAGCGAGGATAAACAGCCAACCCTGTCAGGATGATCGCAGGCACATTACTTATCTGTAAGGCAGGTTCCAGGTGCCCGGCAGCCAGCGACAAGAGGCCCGCCCCATCGAGGTTTCAGGCTCTCTGGCCGAGGCTTGGCACGAGGCTTTCTTGCACAATTGTAATCACCGGGTCACCCCGCCGTTATCTGCTGTTTGCAACTATCGACAGCGACTTTCAAGGCGCTTCAACGCCTGTTGGTCGACCCCATAAGAACGCCTCTGGCGATACAAAAGTTGATAGCTGCCAACACTCAGGAGCGACCCCCAATGCGTATCAATCCCCCCTTGTCCCTGTCCGTGCTCGCTGCGGTGCTGGGACTCAGTCCTGTGGCGGCAGTGGCCGCCGAGGAACGGCCCGAAGGCTTTGTCGAAGGCAGCCGCCTCGACTTGCTGCTGCGCAACTTCTACTTCAACCGTGACGACCGCAAGGGCCAATCCAGCCCTACCGGCAACGGCTACTCCGAAGCCTGGGCCCAAGGCCTGATCGGCAAGTTCGAATCCGGCTTCACCCAGGGCACTGTCGGTTTCGGCATCGACGCCTTCGCCATGTACGGCCTCAAGCTGGACTCCGGCAAGGGCCGCAGCGGCGGTGGCGGTTCCTTCGGCATGCTGGCGCTCAACCACGACAACGAGCCCGCCGACGGCTACGGCAAGGCCGGGGGCGCGGTGAAACTGCGGGCGCTGGATACCGTGGTCAAGGTCGGCGATGTATTCCCCAAGACCCCGGTGGTGCACTACGGCGACTCGCGCCTGCTGCCGGAAAGCTTTCGCGGAGTGACCCTGCAGAACACCAGCATCGACGGCCTTGACCTGCAGGGCGGACGCCTGCATGCCATGAGCCAACCCGACAGCAGCGGCATGCGCGACGGCTTCGCGACGTTCTACGCGGGCAAGGTGGACTCGCCCTGGATCGGCTACTTCGGCGGCGACTACCAGCTCAACCCCAACCTCGGTTTCAGCCTCTACAGCAGCCGCCTGAAAGACGCCTGGGATCAGTACTACTTCGGCGCCACGGGCAACTACCCAGTGTCCGACGACCTGACGCTGTTCAGCGGCTTCAACTATTACAAGGCCGTGGATGAAGGCAAGAAACTCCTCGGCGAATTCGACAACAACATCTGGAGCGCCAAAGTCGGCGCTACCTACGGCGCCCATACCCTGGCCCTGTCGCACCAGCGCAACAACGGCAACGATGATTTCGACTACTTGCGCCAGTCGGACTCGATTTTCCTCGACAACTCGATCCAGTACAGCGATTTCAACTCGCCCAAGGAACGCTCGTGGATGGTCCGCTACGACCTCGACATGCAGCCCTTCGGCATTCCCGGACTGTCCTTCATGACCCGCTACGCGCGCGGCAGCGGCGCCGACTACAGCCACGCCAACTCGGTGTACATGCGCCGCGATGCGGCAGGTGATCCGTTGACCGACCAACGTCGTTGGGAACGGGACATCGAGGCCAAGTATGTGGTCCAGGGCGGCACTCTCAAGGACCTGTCCCTGCGCATCCGCCAGGCAACCATCCGCTCCAGCCAGTTCGAGTCCGACCTGGAAGAGTTCCGGCTGATTGTCGAGTACCCGCTGGCGCTGCTCTGACCTCTCTGGCCGGGCAGGTTGAGGCCTGTCCGGCGTTAAAACTTCTTCACAGACTCATGGCTTTCAGAACTGTAATATCAGCCTCACCTTCTCGTTAGGTTGGCCTCCATATACTCCCGGACACACTTGGACTTGCCGTACTTTCCCACGGCCGGACAGCGTGTCAGGAGAGCGTCCATGCACCCAACCCAACTGTTGTTGATCGGCCTTCTGGCCACTACCAGCTCCGCTGTCTGGGCTGCTGATGGCAGCGAACGCCCACAGCAGGTCCGCGAAGCCTTCCTGGCCAGCCAGGAGCAGATTCACGGCGAAGCCAACCAGGAAACTGCCACCACCGGTGGCACCGGCAATAGCCCCCCCGATGCTTCAACGCCGCCGGCGGCCGAAGAAGATATTTGACGGCAATTGCCTGCAGAGCACATTCATCTCTGAAGCGTTTTTTTTGATGCTCCTTTGGAAAGAGATGAATTTTTAGCGTCCCGTTTGGGGCGCTTTTTTTTGCCTGCGATTTGTCCTCGGCATCCAACCTTGGGGCAGCGGCTACACCGGTCGATCGCAACGATGCAGGTGCGACACGGCTACAGGTTCGGCCCCAGGATTGGGAAGTACGCCAGGGAAATAAAAACCCCGCCCCTGGGTCACAGGGGCGGGGTTGGGTGATGCCAGGCAAGCGGTCAGTTGCTCAGCATGTCCTGCAACTCCCGCTCCTCCTCCTTGCGATGCGCCCAGTAATACAGCGCAGGCAAGACCAGCAGGGTCAAGGCGGTAGAGGAGATAATGCCGCCGATCACCACGGTGGCCAGCGGCCGCTGCACTTCGGCACCGGTACCGGTGGCCAGGGCCATGGGGATGAAGCCGAGGGAGGCAACCAGCGCGGTCATCAGCACCGGCCGCAACCGGGTCAGTGCCCCTTCGTTGACCGCCACCGCAAGCGTTCGCCCTTCCTCACGCAGGTTGCGGATGAAAGCGATCATCACCAGGCCATTGAGCACGGCCACCCCGGACAGGGCGATAAAACCCACCCCCGCCGAGATCGACAGCGGGATATCCCGCAGCCACAACGCCATGATCCCGCCCGTCAGGGCGAAGGGAATCCCGGTGAACACCAGCAGCCCATCCTTGAGGTTGTTGAACATCATGAACAGCAAGCCGAACACCAACAGCAGCGCCACCGGCACCACGATTTCCAGGCGCTTGGAGGCCTCCTGCAACTGCTCGAACTGCCCCCCCCAGGTGATCCAATAACCTGTGGGGATCGTCACCTTGTCGCCGATGGCTACAGTGGCCTCCTCGACAAACGACCCCATGTCTCGCCCTCGCACGTTGGCGCTGACAATCACCAGACGCTTGCCATTCTCACGGCTGACCTGGGCCGGGCCGAGCACCAGATCGACATTGGCCACTTCCGACAAGGCAATGAACCCCAGTTGGCCATTGCTGCTGCCGGCGCTCGCGGCCACCGGAATCAGCAAGCGCGAAAGCCCGTCGATGTCGGTGCGCATCGGGTCGGACATGCGCACCAGCATGTCGAAGCGCCGGTCGCCTTCATACAGGATGCCGGCCTTACGGCCACCGACCGCAATCGCCACTGCGTCCTGCACATCACCCACGTTGAGGCCAAAGCGCGCGGCCTTGTCACGGTCGACACTCACCGTCAGCACCGGCAAACCGGAGGTCTGCTGCACCTTCACCTCGGCGGCGCCCTCCAGCTTCTGCAAGGTCTGCGAGATTTCCTCGGCGGTCTTGTTCAATACGTCCATATCGTCGCCGAAGACCTTCACCGCGACGTCACTGCGCACCCCGGAAATCAGCTCGTTGAAGCGCAGCTGGATCGGCTGCGACAGCTCATAGACGTTACCCGGCTGGCTGTTACTGACCCGCTCGATATCGGCAATGATTGCCTCGCGCGACTTGCGCGGGTCCGGCCACTGGTCCTTGGGCTTGAGCATCAGGTAGGCGTCGGAGATGTTCGGCGGCATCACATCGGAAGCGATCTCGGCGGTGCCGGTACGGGCGAACACGCGCTCGATTTCCGGTACCTGGGCCACCAGGGCTTTCTCCAGGGCTTTCTGCATTTCCACCGATTGCGTGAGACTGGCATCCGGCACGCGCATCGCCTGCTGGGCGAAGTCACCTTCACTCAGGCTAGGGATAAACTCGCTGCCCATGCGGCTGGCCACCAGGCCCGACAACAACACCGTGAGGAACGCCAGGCCGAAGGCCAGGGAGCGATGGTTCATGACCCAGTTGAGCACCGGTTCGTAACCACGCCGAGCGTTGCGCATGACGAAGTTTTCCTCCTCCTTGACCTTGCCGGTGACAAACAACGCAATCGCCGCTGGCACAAAGGTCACCGAGAGAATCATCGCCCCCAGCAAGGCGATCACCACAGTGAAGGCCATCGGGTGGAACATCTTCCCGGCCACCCCGGACAGGGCAAAGATCGGCAGGTACACCACCATGATGATCAGCTGTCCGTAGATCAGCGCGCGCCGGGCTTCCTTGGCCGCGGCAAAGACTTCATGCAGGCGTTCGGAGCGGGTCAGCAAACGCCCATGATGTTTCTGCGCATGGGCCAGGCGGCGAATGGCGTTCTCGACGATCACCACCGCGCCATCGACGATGATCCCGAAGTCCAGGGCCCCCAGGCTCATCAGGTTGGCACTGACCTTGTTGGTGAACATCCCGGTAAAGGTGAACAGCATCGCCAGCGGGATCACCATCGCGGTGATCAGCGCCGCACGGATATTGCCCAGGAACAGGAACAGAATGGCGATGACCAGCAACGCGCCTTCGAGCAGGTTTTTCTTCACCGTGGCCACGGCCTTGTCCACCAGGTTGGTGCGGTCGTAGACGGTCACCGCCGTCACGCCCTTGGGCAGCGAACGGTTGATCTCGGCCAGCTTGGCGCCGACTACCTGCGACACGGTGCGGCTGTTTTCACCCACCAGCATGAACACCGTGCCGAGCACCACTTCGCGGCCGTTTTCGGTGGCCGCACCGGTACGCAACTCACGACCAATGTCCACGGTCGCCACGTTGCTGACGCGAATCGGCGTGCCGTCCACAGTGTTGATCACGATGTTGGCGATGTCTTCGATGGACTTGACCTGGCCCGGCGCGCGGATCAGCAACTGCTGGCCGTTGCGCTCGATGTAGCCGGCACCGACGTTGGCGTTGTTGCGCTCCAGCGCGGTCATCAGGTCGCTCAGGCTCAGGTTGTAGGCCGCCAGGCGCTTGGGGTCCGGGGCGATCTGATAGACCTTGGCGAAACCGCCGATGGTGTTGATCTCGGCCACACCCGGCACGTTGCGCAGCTGCGGGGCGATCACCCAGTCCTGGATCACCCGCAGGTCGGTCGGCGTGTAGGGCGTGCCATCCTCCTTGAGCGCCCCCTCCTCGGCCTCCACGGTCCAGAAGAAGATCTCGCCCAAGCCGGTGGAGATCGGGCCCATGCTCGCCTCCACACCCTCGGGCAGTTTCTCGCGGGCCACTTGCAGGCGTTCGTTGACCAACTGGCGGGCGAAGTACAGGTCGGTGCCCTCCTTGAAGATCACCGTGACCTGGGACAGGCCCGAACGCGAGGTCGACCGCGTCTGCTCCAGACCCGGCAGACCGGCCATCGCCACCTCCACCGGGTAGGTAATGCGCTGCTCGGTTTCCAAAGGCGAGTAGCCGGGCATGGAGGTGTTGACCTGGACCTGGACGTTGGTGATGTCCGGTACCGCGTCGATGGGCAGTTTCTGGTAGCTGGCGATGCCCACCCCGGCCATCAGCAGCACTGCCAGCAGCACGATCAGGCGCTGCTCGATAGCGAATTGAATGATGCGTTCAAACATGGGAAGTCACTCTGTATGTGTAGCCGCTCGGGGGGTGCTGCGAATCAATGGCCGTGTTCAGCCGAGCCTTTGCCCAGTTCGGACTTGAGGATGAAGCTGCCAGTGGAGGCCACCTGTACTCCAGCATCCAGCCCCTGCTTGATTTCGACGAAGCCGCCTTCGCTGCCGCCCAGCACCACCGGCGTAGCCTGGAAACCTTCGGCGTTGCGCACGAATACCGAGGGTTTATCTTCTACGGTCTGAATCGCGCTTTGCGGCACGACCACACCCGCCTCATAGCTGTCGGTTGCCACCTGTACCGAGACAAACAACCCCGGCCGCCAGGCATCGTCAGGATTAGGCACCGTGACCCGCACCGTGGCGGTGCGTGTCTGTTCGCCCAGCAGGCTGCCGACATAGGCGACCCGGCCCTGCACCTGAGTGCCCAGCTCTGTGGAATGGACGGTGACGGGCTTGCCGACCTGGACCTTGTTCAAGTCCTTGGGAAATACCCCGAACGTGACCCAGACCTGGGACAGGTCGGACAGGGTGAAGGCCGCGCTGGTTTCACTGACCACCTCGCCGACGCTCAAGTGTTTTTCCACCACCACGCCGTCGAACGGCGCGCGCATTTCGTAGCGATTGCCGCCCACCAGTTGCGCGCTGCCACTCAGGGCGTTCATTTTCTGCCGAGCGTTGTTGAGGGCGATTTCCGCCTCTTGCAGGGTCTGGCGCGCCAGCAGGTAATCCTGCTCGGCGGAGATCTGATCGACCCACAACTGGCGTTCGCGCGCAAAGGTGGTACGGGCCAGTTCGACCCTGCGGCCGGCGCCCGCCAATTCGCTGCGCAGGTCAGAGATCTGCTGGCTGGCGATGACCGCTAGCAAGTCCCCCTTCTTCACGCTCTGGCCGAGGTTGGCCTTGACCGACTCCACCACCCCGGCGGCCCGCGGCACGATATGGGAAGTACGGTCCTCGTCGAAACGAATCTCCCCCGGCAGGCTGAGCAGGCGATTGATCCCGCGCGGACCGGCCACGATCAGTTCGATGCCGGCGCTGCTGATCTGTTCGGCGCTGAGTTCCAAGTGACCTTCCGGCTCCTCCTCAGCATGCCCGGCCGGCTCACTCGCAGCAGGGGCCTGGAGGCTGACAGGTTGCGGATTGGCCAACAGGTCCGGCAGCAGCAAGGCTGCCAGCCCCAGGCCGGCCACCGCCGTGATCGCCACAACAAGGCTGCGTTTTTTGTCCATGGGTGCTCCTGAAAGAATCGAGGGACGGCGGCGCCAGGCGCAGCCTTACGAGGTCGATGGAAAGAAAAATTCGCCGAGGGCCCGGTGCCATTCGTGAATGCACCAGTGCCGGGGTAGCTCATCGGTGGTTGCCGCAGGCATCGCGCTGCAGTCGCTGAGCAGCAACGCGGCGAGGCATGCCAGCCGCAACCCGCGGGATTTCACCAACCGCTGAGGTCGCCATAGATGCGTTCGATCCGCACCCAGGCATCGGTGGTTTGCGCCACGGCGGCAAGGTACTGGCTGCGAGCACCGATCAACGTGCGCTGCGCGTCCAGGACTTCGAGGAAACTGAACTTGCCCATCTCGAAGCCGCGGGTGGCGCTGTCCACCGCGCTCTGGGCGGCGGGCAGGATGGTCTGGTTGAAGGACTGCACTTCGCCCTTTGCCGTGCTCCATTGCGCCAGCGCCTGGCGGGTTTCAGTGCGCAGACGCAGCTCGGTGGCGTTACGCAGGTCGCGGGCCTGATCGGCACGCCGAGCGGCGGAGAGCACATTGCCCTGGTTGCGGTTGAACAGCGGCAACGGCATCGACAGCCCCACCAGGTTCACCCGTTCACGAACCGTGGCGTCGTACTGGCTGCCGATGCTGACGTCGAGGTCGGGGATGCGCTGGGCTTTTTCCAGGCCCAGGGACGCCTCGCGCTGGACGATTTCCTGCTCCGCCAGGCGCAGTTCCGCAGTCTCCTGCAAACGACTCAACAACTGCGCCGAAGCTGGCAGCGGGGCCACCGTCAACGGCTGTTCCTGCACCGCGCCAAAATCCGTGGTGGCAGTGCCTGTAACCCTGGCCAACTGCCGATAGGCGTTGTCCTGCTCCATCTGCCCACGGTTGAGTTCCAGGCGAATCTCCGCCAGTTGTACCTGGGCCCGAGTGGCTTCCACCGGCGAGGCCTTGCCGGCATTGACCCGGCCCTGGGCCACGCTGAGGCCACGCTCGGCCAGGGCCAGGGAACGTCCGGCCAGTTGCGTGCGCTCCTGGGCCCGCAAGGCGGCGTAATACACCTCCAGCACATCGGCACGCAGTTGATTGCGTCGACGTTCCAGCTCCAGGTCTGCCAATTTCTGAGCGCGACTGGCCACCTCCACCCGGGCCCCGCGCTTGCCCCCCAGCTCCAGCGCCTGGCTGAGCTTGATCGAGGTGGTGCGCGAATCCCTCCGGGTGTCTTCGGCATCCACCGACAGCACCGGATTGGGTATCAGCCCCGCCTGCTGGCGCGCGCCCTGGGCAATCTCGATCTCCCAGCGTGCAGCGGCCAGTTCAGGGTTGTTGGCAAAGGCCTTGGCCAGGGCGCTGTCGAGGCTCAACGCGGGTTGTTCAGCGGCGCTCACAGACTGCGCGGCAAAAGCCAGTAGCAGCACCGCAGAGCAGAACCGCACAGCCTGGGCGGGTGTTCTCGGGAAGTTCGACATGACAGGTTCCGGCCCCTACAGAGGCAAAGTGGCTGCGGAACGGCAGCGGAACATATCGTCAGGTATTCAAAAGAGTATTTAGCCGATATGAAACTGCAACATTCCGCCCATTGAAAGAGAGCGTTTCAAGATCGGCCAACTTTAACTTTCACTCCTTATCAGCAGGGTGGCGCAAATATTACAAATCCGTTAGCCAAGGCTCTGGATCAAGGTTTTGTATTAATATCCGGCCACTCCAAGATATCCGCGCTGATACTTTCAAAGTGCTGCAGCCTAACTTTCCAGCATTTGAAACTGCACATGGGCAGGTGTTCTTCCAGCTCATTAATCCAGTTCTTATTCGCGACTTTCTTGCACTGCCTCTTATCTGCCGAGAACCTCATCAGCATGCGTATCCTGGTTATTGAAGACGAACTCAAAACTGCCGACTACCTGCATCAGGGACTGACTGAAAGTGGCTATGTGGTGGATTGCGCCAACACCGGTGCGGACGGCCTGCACCTAACCCGCCAGCACGCGTATGACCTGGTGATTCTCGACGTCAACCTGCCATACATCGACGGTTGGGGGGTGTTGTGCCAGATCCGCGAGGACAGCAACACCCGGGTCATGATGCTCACCGCCCAGGGACGGCTGGCGGACAAGATCAGGGGCCTGGACCTGGGTGCCGATGATTACCTGGTCAAGCCGTTCGAGTTTCCCGAGTTGCTGGCCCGGGTCCGTACCTTGATGCGCCGCAGCCAACAGGCACCGGTACCGGATGTGCTGCGGGTTGCCGACCTGGAGCTGGACCAGGGCCGGCATCGGGCCTTTCGCGGCAAACAGCGCATCGACCTGACCACCAAGGAGTTCGCCTTGCTGCACCTGCTGATGCGCCAGAGCGGCGTGGTGCTGTCCCGGACCCAGATCATCTCCTTTGTCTGGGACATGAATTTCGACTGCGACACCAATGTGGTGGAAGTCTCGATCCGCCGCTTGCGGGCGAAGATCGACGATCCTTTCGACACCAAGTTGATCCACACCTTGCGCGGCGTGGGTTACGTACTCGAAGAGCGCGACTGAGCCGGCAACAACCTATTCGCGGTTGCAGGAGCCAGCACCGGCACCCATCAAGAAAGTAACCCGCAGAGCATCATCAGTGCTCAGGCTGCTGTTGATGAAACCCCGCCTGCTCCACCTGCAAGGTGACATGGGCGATGTCGAACTGCTCCTGCAGCAACTCGGTGACCTGCGCCAGGATCGCCTGCTCATCCCGTCCCTCCAACTGCGCCACCAGATGTGCACTGAGCACGTTCTTGCCGCTGGTCAGGGCCCATATATGCAAGTCATGCACCTCGCTGACCCCAGGTACCTGGCGCATGCCCTGCTCCACCTGATCGATATCGATTCCGTCCGGCACCCCTTGCAGGAGCACGTTCATGCTCTCCTTGAGCAAGGTCCAGGTCCGTGGCAGCACCCAGAAACCAATGGCCGCCGCCACCACCGAGTCGACCCAGCCCCAGCCGGTATAGATGATCACCACCGCGGCGATGATCACCCCCACCGAACCCAGCATGTCGCTCCAGACTTCCAGGTAGGCCCCCTTGACGTTGAGGCTTTCGCTGCTGCCTGAAGCCAGCAGGCCCATGGAGATCAGGTTGACGATCAACCCCAGCAGCGCAATCACCAGCATGCCCGTGGACTGGATTTCGGCCGGCGCCTGCAAGCGTTGCCAAGCCTCGAACAAGATGTAGAACGCCACCACAAACAGCAGCAGAGCATTGAACGCGGCAGCGAGGATCTCGAAGCGCGCGTAACCGAAGGTGCGCTTGCGATCCGCCGGGCGCTTGGCAATCTGGATCGCCACCAGGGAAATGGCCAACGCCAGGGTGTCGGTCATCATGTGTGCAGCATCTGACAGCAGCGCCAGGCTGCCGGTGACAAAGGCGCCGATGACCTCGGCGATCATAAAGCTGCCAGTCAGCCCCAGGGCCATCCACAACTTGCGTTCATGTCCGGCCCGCACTTGGCCGTGACTGTGTCCTGCCCCCATGGAACATCCTCCTGTGGCTTCAACAAGCGTCGACCTGATGATAGTTCGATTGCCCGTTGTACCTGCGCTGGATGAACGGATTGTCATCGTGCGGTTATCTGGCGGTTATCCATGGCAGCGATATTGTTAGCTGGCTAATCAATGCACCAAAACCGGGCAAAGCCCCTCTGTGGCAGGCATCTCGGCTATCCTCCAGAAAAAGTGAAACAAAAAGTTACAGACAAAAATAGCCGATTGAGGAGTCCCGCCTTGGATGTATCGACTGCCGCCTGGATGATTCACGACACCCGCCTGATTCTCTGTTGCCTGCTGGCCATCGCCACCATCATCGTGCTGATCAGCGCCACCAAACTGCCGCCGTTCCTGTCGATCCTGATCGGCACCTTTATCGCCGGGGTCGGCGCCGGCCTGCCGCCGGAGGACGTGGCCAAGGCCTTCAGCAAGGGCGCCGGGGCGATTCTCGGCGAGGCCGGGATCATCATCGCCCTGGGCTCGATGCTCGGTGCGCTGATGGCCGAGTCCGGCGCCGCCGACCGTATCGCCTCGACCCTGCTGGGCCTGGGCAAGGGAAAATCCCTGCCTTGGGTCATGGCCCTGGTGGCGATGGTCATCGGCCTGCCGCTGTTCTTCGAGGTCGGCCTGGTAATGATGGTGCCGATCATCTTCGTGATGGCTCGCCGCTCGGGCTTGCCCCTGCTGAAAATCGCCATTCCGGCCCTGGCCGGGATGACCACCCTGCATGCGCTGATGCCGCCACACCCGGGCCCGCTGATCGCGGTCAGTGCCCTGCACGCCGATCTCGGCCTGACCATGTTGCTGGGTTTCTGCATCGCCGTGCCGGCGGTGATCCTGGCCGGCCCGCTGTATGGCAACTGGTTGTCCAAACGCATGCACGTGGAGGAACCGGCGGAACTCGGCGCGCTGTTCAGCGCCCCGCCCAAGGCCCCGCGCCAGCCGAGCTTCGGCGTGTCGCTGCTGATCATCCTGTTGCCGGTGCTGCTGATGCTCGGCAGCACCTTGGCCAAGGTGGCCATGAGCCCGGAAAACACCCTGGCCCTGACCCTGAAGTTTCTCGGCGAGCCATTGATTGCCCTGGGCATTGCGGTGATTGCCGCGGTGATCTGCCTCGGCTGGGCCAACGGCATGGCCCGGGATCAGGTGGGCAGTACCTTGCGTAAAAGCCTGGCGCCGATTGCCGTGCTGCTGCTGACCATCGGCGCTGGTGGCGGACTCAAGCAGACCCTGCTGGATGCCGGGGTCAGCCAGACCATCAGCAAGGTGGCCGAGGGTGCGCACCTGCCGTACATCCTCCTGGCCTGGCTGATCGCCGTAGCCCTGCGCCAGGCCACCGGTTCGGCGACAGTTGCCACCACCACGACCGCGGGCATCCTGGCGCCGATGATGGCTGGACTGGCGGCCACCCAAAGCTCCCTGGTGGCCCTGGCCATCGGTGCCGGCTCGGTGTTCTTCTGCCATGTGAACGACGCCGGGTTCTGGATGGTGCGCGAGTATTTCGGCCTGCAGCTCAAGCAGACGCTGTGGGTCTGGTCGGTGCTACAGACCATCGTCTCGCTGGTAGGCCTGGCGGGTACCCTGCTGCTCTGGCACTGGCTGCAATAACTACGCTTGCGCGCAACGCGTCCCCCCTGTTGCATGAGTGATGGCGCTGTAGAATGCCGCTTCATTCTCAGCGCGAAGGGACCGCCATGCACCATCAGCCTTGGATATCCGGCCTTGCCGTTGCCCTGCTGCTGGGGGTCGGCGCAGGCTGGACGCCGGCCCAGACGGCACCGCTGGACTGCAGCCAGATCAGCGTCAGCGAACAGGTTGATCGCTGCGCCCAGCAGGACAAGGAGCGCGCCGACGACGCCCTGAACCAGCGTTATCAGGCGCTGCTGGAGCGGGTCCACAACCTCTACCCCAGCAGCCTGCTGCAAGAGCAGGAATACCTCGGCAAATTGAAGAACGCCCAACGCGCCTGGATCAAATACCGCGACAGCACCTGCGTGCTGGAGGCCTTTGAAGTGGAACCGGGCAAGCCGGCCCACGTCACCCTGATCAATCTCTGCGTGACCCGCCTGAGCAATGAGCGCACCCACTATCTGGACCAACTGCTCGCCCAATAACCATGCCCACCGCGCATGCCGGCCCAGGCTTGCCAGCGTAGGCATCATCGGCGCCCAGCCAAGACTCACGGGCGGCTACGGCTGGCGCGACTTCAGGGCCTGGAGCAGTAGGCAGGCAAGGCTGGTGAACCAGGCAAAACACAACATGCCCAGGGCGGACTCGCGCTGGCGCAGGCGTTCCTGGCATTGATCGGCTCTGGAACACTGGGCACGACACCACTCCTGGTCGTCGTGCAGGCAACTGAGCAAATAGCCCCGCAGGTGACTGAGCGCAAGGACCTGTCCGGAGAGCTGTGAAAGCGGCACCTTGAGTTGAGTGAAATCTCGATTCAGGCGCAAACGCTGGCGTTCACCACTGTCGATCTCCTCGATCAGCAGCGCCTCCGCCTCCACTGCCACCACGCGGGCCATGAGGCCGTCGGGGCTGGCACCTTCCAGACCATAGTCCTGCAGATTGCAGGTCCAGGCCTGGATCAGGGCAAACGCCAGCCCCAGCACAAAGCTCACCAGAGCCACTTGCAACAGCGGCGCCAGGGTGGAGAAATTTCGCAAGGAACACAGCGTCGAACGAATCAAGACAGCTCCCGGAAACCCATGCGCAGGCCGCGCATTCCGGGAGATTAGCGGGAAAAACCCGCGGGGCTGAAGGTGAATCTTCAGCCCGATTCCAGCCTGGATTCAGGCGTGGTGTGGCGAAGGCTCTAGCTCGCTGTTTGGCTCAATCACTAGCCGCTGAAAAAAGTTCACCAGGCCAATCAGCGACACCAATCTCCTTGCGCCGAGGCTTGCCGCTCCTCGCCGACGCGCCCGCCAAAGTAGGCGGCACTGGCCACCCCGACCGCC
Organism: Pseudomonas sp. Fl4BN1; assembly: GCF_009908285.1. Classification (GTDB taxonomy): domain Bacteria; phylum Pseudomonadota; class Gammaproteobacteria; order Pseudomonadales; family Pseudomonadaceae; genus Aquipseudomonas. The sequence goes on along the minus strand of NZ_JAAARM010000036.1, from coordinate 23,598 downwards.
CCCATCACCGCGCAGTAGATCACGCAGATCCAAGGGCTCCAGGGCATCAGGGCAATCAACAGCAACGGAGTGGTACTGGCCCAGAGGGCATAGGCAATGTTGTAAGTGAAGGAAATCCCGGAGACTCGAATTCGTGCCGGGAACAGGCTGACCATCACTGAAGGCACCGCCCCCACCACGCCGCAACTCAGGCCGGCAATGGCATAGGCCAGGCCGATCCAGTCACCGCCGCTGATCAGGCAGCCATAGAGCACGGCGATTCCCAGGGGCAGCAGCAGGCTGTAGAGCATCACTGTGCGCCAGGCGCCGAGGCGGTCGACGATCAGACCCGCCAGCACGCAGCCGAGGTTGAGGAAGACGATGCCCAGGCTGCTCAGGGCAAAGGTGTGGCTGGCGCTCATGCCGAAGCTTTTCTGCATCATGGTCGGGGTGATGACCACGAACACCACCACCGCCGAGGTCAGCACACAGGTGAGGATCAGTGCCGGCAGGATCGCCAGCCGGTGCTCGCGCAATACGGTGCGCAGGGGCAACTCGCCCGCCGCATCGCTCTGGTTCTGCAGCGCTACGAACACCGGGGTTTCGCTCAACCAGCGGCGCAGCCAGACCCCGATCACGCCAAACACTCCGCCCAGCAGGAAGGGATAACGCCAGGCGTAATCGAGGATTTCCTCGGGGCTGAACACCCGCGCCAGCAACGTCGCGGTCAGGGCACCCAGCAGGTAGCCGAAGGTCAGCCCGGCCTGGAGAAAGCCTAGGGCGTAGCCGCGATGGGCGCGTGGCGAATGCTCGGCGACAAACACCCAGGCACTGGGCACCTCACCGCCCACGGCGGCACCTTGCAGCACCCGCAGGACGAGCAACAGCAAGGGCGCGAAGTAACCGATCTGGGCGTAGGTGGGCATGATGCCGATCAGCAGACAGGGCAGCGCCATCATCAGGATGCTCAGGCTGAAGACCTTCTTGCGCCCCAGCCGGTCGGCGAAGTGCGCCATCAGAATCCCGCCCAGAGGCCGGGCCAGGTAGCCGGTAACAAAGATCCCGAAGCTTTGCAGCAGGCGCAGCCATTCGGGCATTTCCGGGGGGAAGAACAGCTGGCTCAGGGTCAGGGCGAAAAATACGAAGATAATGAAGTCGTAGATTTCCAGGGCTCCGCCCAGGGCGGCCAGGCCCAGGGTCTTGTAGTCGGAGCGGGAAAACCGCGCCGGCGACGCTGCAGTGGAGGGGGTCATAAGGCAACTCAATGGCGGCACAAAGCAAAGGCGCCATGGTCTACGCAAACGTTCCGGGGAACAACCCACCCATTGCCCTGGGTCGGTTTTCTGCGCTTTCCTGTGCATTGAATGCCCCGGCGCCAGGCCAATAATCAGGCACTTTCCAACCCCTGCAAAACCAGGAAAGTCGTCATGAGCATACATACCCGCACCCGCCGCCTGAGCGTCCCGCAACTGGTGGCCATGAAGGGCCGGCAGAAAATCGTCTCCCTTACCGCCTACACCAGCCATATGGCGCGACTGATGGACCCCTTCGTCGACTTCATCCTGATCGGCGACTCCACCGCCATGGTCGGCTACGGGCGTACCTCGACCCTGGACATGAACCTTGCCGAAATCATCGCCCACACTCGCGCCGTGGTGGCCGGCAGCCGGCTGGCTTGCGTGATCGCCGACATGCCCTTCGGCAGTTACCAGGAATCGCCGCAACAGGCCTACCGCAATTGCGCCGAGGTCATGGCGCGCACCGGGTGTGATGCGCTCAAGCTGGAAGGTAGCAAGGCCCTGGCACCGACTGTGGAATTCCTGGTGCAGCGGGGGATTCCGGTCATGGCGCACATCGGCCTGATGCCGCAGTACGTCAACCAGATGGGTGGTTTCAAGGCCCAGGGACTCGATGGCGAGGCGGCCCGCAAGATCGAAGAGGATGCCCGCGCCCACCTCGATGCAGGGGCCTTCAGCCTGGTGCTGGAAGGGGTCGCGGAAAACCTCGCGCGCCGGATCAGCGAATTCTCGCCGATGCCCACCATCGGCATCGGTGCCTCCCCAGCTTGTGACGGCCAGGTGTTGGTGACCGAGGACCTGCTGGGGCTGGGCGGGCCTCAGGTGCCGCGCTTCGTCAAACAGTACGCCGATGCCGGGGCCCTGATCAGCCAGGCCTGCGAGCACTTTGCGGCGGAGGTTCGGGACGGCGTGTTCCCAGAGCTGAAGCATTGCTACGGGGTGGTTCAGGACGCCTGAGCCACTGCCTGGGCCAACTGGCGCAAGGCGGCAGCAATGTCCTTGCTCCAGTCCAGGGTGTAGCTCAGGCGCAGGTGGTGCTGCCACAGCCCTTGTTGACTGAAGATCGCTCCCGGGGCAATCACGATGCCCTGGGCCAGCAGTTGCTCATACACCCGCGCCATCGCCACCGGCCGCCGCGCCTCAACCCACAAGGTTGCGCCACCCGCCGGGAGCGAGGCATGCAATTGTGCCCCCGCCTGTTCATCCAGCAGCCGGTGCAACTGGCCCATGCGCTGCTGCAGCATCCCCCGCAGCTTCAGCAGGTGCTGGTCGATCCGTCCGGAACTGAACAGGCGGGCCACGGCTTTCTGGCGGATCGGCGAAAGACGGAAAGAGCGTTCGAGAAACTGCCGCTGCAGCTGCGGTCCCAGGCTGCGGCTCAGTACGTAGCTGAAGGGCGCTTCGGCACCAATGACCTTGTCCAGGCAGGCAAACACCAGCAGGCGCTCGGGATCGGCGAAATCCCGATAACGCGCAGCATCGGGCACGAAGCTGAATGGGCCATAGCTGTCGTTCTCCAGCAACCAGACCCCACGCTCGGTGAACCATTGGCACAGCTGTTGTTTGTCGGCAGCGGGCATCAGGCTGCCGTGGGGAATGTTCACCGTTGAGGACAGCACTGCCACACGCACCGGCTGCTGTCTGAGCAGGTCCTGCAGCTGTTGCAGATCGAAGCGTCCAGCGGCATTCAGCGGCAGCTCGATGATCCGCAGGCGCGCCGCCCGCAACTGGCGCAGGACCGCCCAGGAACAGGGGGACTCCACCAACGCCACGTTGCCGGCCAGATCCAGGGCCTGCAGCGACACCTCCAGCACACTGCGCAGATCGGCCCCCAGGTACACCTGGTCGGCTTGCCAGTAGTCGCAAGTGGAGCGGGTGTAACGCCGGGCCAGCTCACTGCGCAGCTCCTGCTCGCCCAGGGGCTGGTACAGCGGCGCCTGGTTGCGCGGGTACTGGCGAGCCAGTTCGCGCTCGGTCATCAGCAACGGATGCTCCAGCGACAGCAGCATCGCCGGCGCGTCGCTGCACAGTGCCAGGCGCCCCGGTTGGCGGGCCTGGGCATAGAGATTGTCGAGCAGCGCAGGGCCGGTCTCGGTCAAGGGGGCAGGCCCCCTCACCCGAGTGAAATAGCCCTGGCGCGGGCGTGAGCAGATGCGCCCCTCATCTTCCAACAGGGCATAAGCGTATTTGGTGGTGGACAGGGAAACCTTCAGGCGCTGCGCCAACTCACGCAATGACGGCAGGCGCTGCTCCTGATCGCTGGCAACACTGTCGAGCCACTGCAACAGGTAGCGATACACCACCTGATAGGCAAAGGGCTGCTCGCGGCTCACGACTTCAGTTGCCCTTGGCCATGGCGATCGCGGCCTGGATCGCGGCGCGGGCCTGGGGGCTGTTTTTCCAGCAGCTGGAACCCACCAGGGCCGACGCCTGGGTAACGATGTCCAGGGCGTCGGCAGCGGCCAGTTGCGCCAGGGAAATGATCCCCAGCTGTTCCAGGCGCCCCACCACCGTGGGCCCGACACCCTTGACCTTGAGCAGTGCGGCGCGTTCATCAGGGGAAAATGACATGTGCGTTCAGTCCTTTGCAGTCCGTGGCAATTGCCGCATTCTTGCACAGTTCTCGGCCGCCTCTGCCTGGGGCGGCCGACCGCCTTATAAACATAAGAAAGACGAGGTATCTACGTGGCCGCTGAAATTCAAGATAGCCGCTCCGCCCGCTTCGCCCTGCGCTGCTCGAACTGGGCCGAACGCTGGTTTCCCGACTCCTGGGTGTTCGCCGCACTGGCGGTGATCATCGTTACCCTGGCCACCCTGGCCATGGGCGCCAAGCCCACCGAGGCCGCGATGGCTTTCGGTGACGGTTTCTGGAGCCTGATCCCCTTCACCATGCAGATGGCCTTCGTGGTCATCGGCGGGTATGTGGTGGCCAGTTCGCCGCCGGCGGTGAAGCTGATCGACAAACTGGCGCGCATCCCCAAGAACGGCCGCTCGGCAGTGGCCTGGGTCGCGCTGATTTCCATGGTTGCGTCCTTGCTCAACTGGGGCCTGTCGCTGGTGTTCGGCGGCCTGCTGGTTCGAGCCCTGGCACGGCGCACCGAGCTGCGCATGGACTACCGCGCTGCCGGTGCCGCCGCCTACCTGGGCCTCGGCGCTGTCTGGGCGTTGGGCCTGTCGTCTTCTGCCGCACAGCTGCAAGCCAACCCCGGCAGCCTGCCGCCGTCGATCCTGGCCATCACCGGGGTAATTCCCTTCACCCAGACCATCTTTCTCTGGCAATCGGGGGTACTGCTGCTGGCCCTGATCATCGTCTCGCTGATCGTCGCCTACGCCACCGCTCCCGGCCCCAACAGCGCCCGTGATGCACAAGCCTGTGGCGTTGACCCGAGTTTCAGCATGCCCAAACCGCAGCCCCGTACCCGCCCCGGCGAGTGGTTGGAATACAGCCCGCTGTTGACCATTCTCCTGGCGCTGCTGGCCGCCGGCTGGCTGTATCACGAGTTCGCCACCAAGCCGGCGATTACCGCGATCTCCGGGCTCAACACCTACAACTTCCTGTTCCTGATGACCGGTGCCCTGCTGCACTGGCGCCCGCGCAGTTTCCTCGATGCCGTGGCCCGGGCGGTGCCCACCACCACCGGGGTGCTGATCCAGTTCCCGCTGTATGGCTCGATTGCCGCGCTGATGACCGTGGTCAAGGGTGTGGATGGCCAGACCCTGGCCCACCACATCTCGACCTTCTTCGTGCAGATCGCCTCCCACGACACCTACGCGCTGCTGATGGGGCTGTACTCGGCGGTGCTGGGGTTCTTCATTCCATCAGGCGGCGGCAAGTGGATCATCGAGGCGCCCTATGTGATGCAGGTGGCCAATGACCTGCAATACCACCTGGGCTGGGCGGTGCAGATCTACAACGCTGCCGAGGCCCTGCCGAACCTGATCAACCCCTTCTACATGTTGCCGCTGCTAGGGGTGCTGGGCTTGAAGGCCCGGGACCTGATCGGCTTCTCCTTCGTCCAGTTGCTGGTGCACACGCCCTTGGTGCTGGTGTTGCTCTGGGCCTTGGGCACTACCCTGGCGTACCTGCCCCCGATCATCCCCTGACGGTGGCTCCACAGGCCCGCTCCAGCAGACAAGCGCGGGCCTGTGGATAAGTGATTTCCAACAAGGTTTCCAGAAATTTCCGAGCCCATTGCAGTGGACTCCCGAAGCATTCATGTAGTCTTTGCGTCATATTCGGTTGCTACCGTGCGACCGAAATACTTTGTAACGAATCCTCAGAGAGACGAGCAAGGAACCGCCATGAGTGACGATACCGACCTGCGCGACACCCCCGATTCCACCACCGACCAGCCCACCGATACCAGCCGCCGCCGCTTCCTAGGCGGCGTTGCCGTTCTGGGGGTCGGTGCCACCCTGAGCGCCTGTGGCCAGGCCGGTGAGCCTGGAAGCAAACCGGATGAGCGTCCGCTGTCCCCGACTGAGCTGGACAAGGCGCTGCAAGACCAAGTGAAGAACGTGGTGGTGATTTTCGCCGAGAACCGCAGCTTCAATAACCTCTTCGCCAACTTCCCCGGGGTGGAAAAACCGCTCTCGGCCCTCCCGGCCGAAGCGTCCCAGCAACGCGACCGCGACGGCAGCCTGCTGCCAAAACTGCCGCCCATCTGGGGCGGTATTCTTCAGGTCGGGCCGCAAACCCTGGACGGCGTCACCTACCCGGTGGAAACCCAGTTCCAGGATAACTTGCCCAACGCGCCGTTCGCCCTCAAGGGCCCCAGCGGCGAAGACCTGCCTCTGGGCCTGGTGACTCGCGATCTGTGGCACGTGTTCTACCAGAACCAGATGCAGATCAACGGCGGCAAGAACGATGGTTTCGTGGCCTGGGCCGATTCCGGCGCCCTGACCATGGGCCATTACGCCCAGACCCGTTATTCCTTGCGCCTGTGGGATGTGGCCCGGGAGTTCGTGCTCTGCGACAACTTCTTCCAGGGAGCCTTTGGTGGCTCGTTCCTCAACCACCAATACCTGATCAGCGCCAAGGTGCCGTTCTACCCGGATGCCGGCAACTCGGTGGCCAAGTCGCAGATCGCCTCCTTGCAAGGCGACGACCCCAAGGGCACGCGCCTCAAGCCTCTGGAAAAATCCCCGGCCAGTGCCATGGACGGGGCACCGCAGTTCGGTCCCAGCGCCCTGACCCCGGACGGCTACGCGGTCAATACCATGGCCCCGCCCTACTGGCCGACCTGGATCCGCGACCCGGAGCGCCCGGACTACGCCAAGCCCGACCTGCCCAGCGTGCTGGTGCCACAAACCCACGAACACATCGGCGACAAGCTGTCGAAGAAGAACGTCGACTGGGCCTGGTACGGCGGTGCCTGGCAGGCGACCCTGGAGCAGTTCAAGGACTCCGGTGGCATTCCGAAGATCCCCAACTTCCAGTACCACCACCAGCCGTTCAACTATTTCGTGCGCCAGGGCCCGGAAAACCCGGCAGAACGTGCCAAGCGCCTGCGTGACGGCGGCCTGGGGGACGAAGCGGCGACCAACAAGTTCTTCGCTGACGCCGAGGCCGGCAAGCTACCCGCGGTGACCTTCTACAAACCCCAGGGCAACCTCAACCTGCACGCCGGCTACGCCGATATAGCCGCCGGTGACCGGCACATTGACCGGGCGCTGAAAGTGCTGCGCGAGAGCCCGCAATGGAAAAACATGGTGGTGATCGTCACCGTCGACGAGAACGGCGGCTGGTGGGATCACGTGGCGCCACCCCAGGGTGATCGCTGGGGCCCCGGCACGCGGATTCCAGCGCTGGTGGTGTCGCCGTTCGCGCGCAAGGGCACGGTGGATCACACCGTGTACGACACCGCTTCGATCCTGCGGCTGATTACCCGGGTGTTCCAACTGGAGACGCTGGACGGCATCAAGGAACGTGACGCCTCGATGATCGCGCGGGGCCAGAAACCCATGGGCGACCTGACCAACGCCCTGCACTTCAACGCCTGATCCAATCTGGCCGGGGGCCATCCCCCGGCCTCTTGCCGCCCTCCTCCGACACCAGTAGTAGCCATGTGACATCATGCGCTTTACCCATTCCCCCTCCGGGTAATATCCTGCTCCCCACTTATCTGTTTCATCTGTTTTCCGATTGGAAAGGGAGTTCGTTGTCATGATCGTGGGTATCGACCTGGGGACCACCAACAGCCTGGTCGCCGTCTGGCGCGACACCTCGAGCGAGCTGGTGCCCAATGCCCTGGGTCAGTTCCTCACTCCCAGCGTGGTGGGCCTGGACGAACAAGGCCGGGTCCTGGTGGGGCAGGCGGCCAAGGAGCGTTTGCACACCCACCCGCAACTGACCACCGCGCTGTTCAAGCGCTACATGGGCAGTGCCACCGAGGTGCGCCTGGGGGACCGTTCGTTTCGCCCGGAAGAACTCTCGGCCATGGTGCTCAAGAGCCTCAAGGAAGATGTTGAACGCGCCTATGGCGAACCGGTGGAAGAAGCCGTCATCAGTGTGCCGGCCTACTTCAGCGATGCCCAACGCAAGGCCACGCGGATCGCTGGCGAACTGGCGGGCCTCAAGGTGGAAAAGCTGATCAACGAACCCACCGCTGCAGCCCTGGCCTACGGCCTGCACCAGCGGGACAAGGAAACCTCGTTCCTGGTCTTCGACCTGGGCGGTGGCACCTTCGACGTGTCGATCCTGGAATTGTTCGACGGGGTCATGGAAGTTCGCGCCAGTGCCGGCGATAACTTCCTCGGCGGCGAGGATTTCGACAGCCTGCTGCTGGAGTATTTCATTGAACAGCAGGCCCAGGCCCCGGACTTTCCCGAACCCCGCAGCGTGCTCCAGGCCCTGCGCCGTGAAGCCGAGCGAGTGCGGCGCGCCCTGGGCCAGGACAGCAGCGCCGAATTCAGCCTGCGGGTCGACGGGCGGCAATGGACCCAGAGCATTACCCAGGCGCAACTGGCCACGCTCTATACGCCGTTGCTGGAGCGCCTGCGGGCACCCATCGAACGGGCCCTGCGCGATGCGCGGATCCGCGTCAGTGACCTGGATGAAATCCTCCTGGTGGGGGGCGCCACCCGCATGCCCCTGGTGCGCAAGCTGGCGGCCGGGCTGTTCGGGCGCTTTCCTTCCATCAGCCTCGACCCCGACCAGGTCGTGGCCCAGGGCGCGGCAGTCCAGGCCGCCCTCAAGGCACGCTGCGCGGCTCTGGAAGAAGTGGTGCTGACCGACGTCTGCTCCTACACCCTGGGAATCGAAACCTCCCAGCAATACGGCAACCAGATCGAAGGTGGGCATTACCTGCCAATCATCGAACGCAACAGCGTGGTGCCGGTGAGTCGGGTCAAGACCGTACAGACCCTGCATGACAATCAGGAACTGGTGCTGCTGAAGATCTTCCAGGGCGAGAGCCGCCTGGTGCGCGACAACGTCGCCCTGGGCCAACTGGAGATGAAGGTACCCAAGCGCCCGGCCGGCGAAGTGTCGCTGGACGTACGCTTCACCTACGACATCAACGGCCTGCTGGAAGCCCAGGTGAACATTCCCCTGACTGGCGAAAGCCGTTCCCTGGTGATCGAGAACAACCCCGGGGTGCTGACCCCGGAGGAAATCCAGGAACGCCTCAAGGCCCTCGAGCAACTGAAGATTCACCCTCGGGACCAGCAGGTCAACACCCTGCTCAGCGCACGCCTGGAGCGTCTTTATCAGGAGAGCCTGGGGGAGATGCGCGAACAGGTCGGCCATTGGGCCGGGCAATTCCAGCTAGTGCTGGAGACCCAGGACGAACGCCAGATCCGCGAAGTGCGTAGCCAGCTCACTGAACAACTGCAACGCCTGGAAAATGGCCACTGGCACTGAGGAGCCGCAACATGGATTGCTGGACCCTGCTGGAGCTGCCTGCGGATGCCGACGCGCGCAGTATCAAGCGCAGCTACGCAAAACTGCTGAAAAGCACCCGTCCCGAAGCTGATGCCGAGGGATTCCAGCGGCTCCGTGCGGCCTATGAGAAGGCCCTGCAGCTGGCTCGCCAGCGCCTGGATAACCGCGCTGAAGAACGCCGCGACCACAGGTCGGCTACGCCCACCTCAGTGACGGCCTTGGTGCACGCCGAGCATGACAACCTGCATGAGTGGGCGCAGTTGCTGGAAATACACCCACAGGAACCGACGAGACCGAACATCGACGCTGCGGCGCACCGCTTGCTGCTTGGCCTGACCCTGCACAATCTGCCGCAACGCTGGCAACAGGCACAGCAACTGGACTGTGCGCAGAGCTTCGAGGCTGGGCTGCTGCTGCACTGCCTCGAACGATCGGAGGCACACACGGCCATCACCCTATGGGCCGTGGAACACCTGGAGTGGTTGACCCCCTGGCAGAACGTGGTGATGAGCCCCTGGCAGCAAGAGGCGCTGGCGGCAAGGCTACTGCAGCAATACCAGCAAACCCTGCAGCAGCTCATGGCGGCACAAGAGGAACTGGCGTTTATCCAGCAGCTCAGCGCTTGCACCGAGCAGCCCTGGATACAGGAGTTCGACCGCCGCCAGGAGTGGCAACGCATTGTGCTGCAACTGCTCAAGGACAACCCATGGAGCCTGTTGCTGCTGGAGCAGGTATGCCAGCTGTTCCAGTGGAGCGACAAAAGCGGCGTGCACCCAGAGCCGACCCTGGACTGGGAAGCACTGATGGAGCGCCGCCAGCAGGAAAACTTTTATCGGATCCAACAACTCAAGAGCGAAGACAAGCGGACCTCGGAACCCGACATTCTGGCCGCCCACCTGTTGCTCAAGCCTATGACCGCCCGGCAGCAGCAAAGCCTCCTGCGGGGTTCCGGACAACGCGACTGGCAGGCCTGCCACCAGCTCGCGGACATCTTGACCTGGCGCTATCCACAACTGATCGAGCGCCTGCCCCAGAGAGACCTGTATTTCTGGTTGCGCTACCTGCGCCGCCCGGTCGCCGCGCAATCCTGGGTCAGACTCTGGGCCGCCACTTCACTGGCATTGGGCCTGAATCTGCTGCAGCAGAATCATTACTCGCCAGGCTTCAGCATCATCACCGCGTCGTTGCTGGGCTGGGTTCCGGTGTGGATTGGAATCCTGCTCATGAGCCAGTGGATACCGCTGGCCACCCGCATGATCAGCCAGGATCTGTGGCTGAGTGAACGCCTGATCCCTCGACGCCTCGACCCGACCGGCAAATGGCTGGTCCTGCGCCACGGTCTCCCGCAGTTGGTGATACTGGCCATGTTCGGTGCACTGCAAGGCGCGCTGGGCATGTTGACCTACCTGGGGATGGTCCTGCTCAACCTGCTGGAGCACAAACGACTGGGACGCATAGACCAGCAGTTGAGTGCCAGCTATCCATGGCTGACTGCGCTGCATTGGGCACACTGGAGCCCGTTGCAGGCCATCTTCCTGCCCCTGATGCTGGCGATCACGGTGTTTTGCCAGCTGTACTATCCTGGCTTTCCGCTGACCACTCTGAAACCGTCCTGAACGGTTGGCGCCTGCAACAAGGGCCTTTTCACGTTCCCTACTGCAGGCCTGAGCCGGAATGTCTTGCCCCTCGGGGTTCACGCTGAAAAGGATCTGAGCATGTTCAAATTCGCAGGACTGACCCTCGCCCTGGCCGCCGCGTCGCTAAGCGCCACCGTCATGGCCGATGTCGAGGTCAATCTGGGCAGCCCCCAGCGCGTCACCCAGCTGTTTGCCTACCCCAACAACTGCAACGTCATCTGCTTTCGCAACTGGACCCTGGAACAGACCGTGGAGCACTACCTGACCCAGAGCGTACAGCGCGACGGCTACAGTGCCGCCAAGGTCAGCGTCAAGACCGCGGGTGACCAGGTCGTGGCCTCCATCAGTGGCGTACCCGATGGCTACGACAAGCCCTTGAGCGCACTGCTGGATGCCGGCGACCTGGCCTACAGCGGCGCCAGCCAGCTCAATACCGATGGCAAATGGGCCTACAACTGGTACCTGTTCCTGCCCCTGGGCATGGCCCTGGAAAACCGCAAGAGCATCGAGTTGCTGCACTTTCCGCCGGACTACTCGCTGACCCAGGCCCAGGATTACCTGGAATCGGCCACCACCGACCGCTGGGCCACCTTGCTCACCGCCAATGGCATCGCCGTCGATCAAACCCCGGCCTACCAGACCATTGTCGACATCGCGCCGATTGCCGCGCCGTCCAATGCTGGCAAGGACCTGGAAGGTGTCTACAGCTACTTCAACAGCTACCAGACCACCATGGTCAAACAAGTCAGCCAGAACGCCAGTGGCGCGCCCCTGCCCATGGTGGCCTTTGGCGCGCCAGTGCGCAGCTGGCTCAAGCAGCAATATGGGGTCACGGTGAATGTGCTGGGCCTGGCACAGATCAGCCCGAGCGAAGGAGTGAACGTGCCGGTACTGGGTTCCAACCACCCAAGCTACATCTGGTACGCGGCTGACCCGGCAAACTATGACAATGATCAAGCCAAGGCCGATGCCGCAGGCCTGAAAGTCATGGGCCAGGATTTAAGTGCTGCCTGCTGGCAGGCGGGGATGGGCAGCAAGCCGCAAAGCGATCCGAGCACGCTGCTCAGCAGTTGCACCCAGACCTGGCAGGTAACGCAAAAAGTGCAGACCTGCGAGCTGTTCTACACCTCGGTGCGCAAGCTGACCGAGCAACAGGCCGCGGCCCAATGCACCAGCACGCCGGTCAAGGCCCAGCTCAACCAGCTCAAGGCGCCAGCACCGGCGCCAAGCACCGAGGTGCCACACCTCTAAGTGCTCCGCTGAAACACCTGTAGCCGCTACCGCAGGCTTGGGCCGCATTCGGGCGAAGGCTCGAAGAGCCTTCCCGGGCGCTCAGGAGCGGGTCTCCTGCGCAACGTGGCTACAGTGTTTCAGCGGCGCTTCAGACAGCGCCAACCGGGCGCAGGCGATACTGCGGCGGCAGTTGCTCAAAGCCACTGATGGTGGCGTTCAAGCTTTTCCAGCGACCGTCCTTGATCCCGTAGATGCAGCCATGGATCGACAGGCTCTGCCCACGATGCCAGGCGTTCTGCACGATGCTGGTATGGCCGACGTTGGCCACTTGCTGGATCACGTTCAACTCGCAGAGACGGTCGACCCGCTCTTCTTCGCTGGGCAGTTGCCCCAGCGCTTCACGGTGCTCGTAGTACAGGTCGCGGATCGAGCGCAGCCAGCCGTCGATCAGGCCCAGCTGGCGGTCCTGCATCGAAGCGCGCACGCCGCCACAGCCGTAGTGGCCGGTCACCAGGATGTGTTTGACCTTGAGCACATCCACGGCGTACTGGATCACCGACAGGCAATTGAGGTCGGTGTGCAACACCACGTTGGCCACGTTGCGGTGTACGAACAGGTCGCCCGGCAACATGCCGACGATCTCGTTGGCCGGCACCCGGGCGTCCGAGCAGCCGATCCACAGGTATTCCGGCGTCTGCTGGCGAGCCAGCTTGGAGAAGAAATCCGGGTCTTCCTGCTTGATCGCTTCGGCCCAACGCTCGTTGTTATCAATCAGATCTTGTAGTTCGTTCATGCTGTGAAGCCTCAAGAATGATGCGCTGCTTTGACAGACGACCGTCGGTTGGGGTCACGCGTGTTGCTGCAGATACCGGCTATCCCTTGCGGGGAATCTTCCGGGCGGCCATGGGTCCACCGTTCAAGCCCCTGAAGTATGAGCAATCGCCATGACCGAATCACGACGTCCCTACGCAGCTCCCCAACCCGAACCCATCGACGACGATCAGGACCGCATGGGCTCCATCGAGGAGCTGCACTTCGATGACGATGAACCCGGCGCCGGGAGCGACGCCACACTGAACGATGACGATTTCAGTGATGACGACCTGGACCCGGAAACCCTGATCCGCGAAGACGGCGCCCGCTCAGCCCGTGAAACCGGAGCCGATAAACCGGCCGACTGGGATCTGAGTATTGTCGATGGCGCGGATATTGGTGGCGGCGCTGGTCTGGATGAAGCCGAGCTGGCCCGCAGCGATCCGCTGGACGGCAAACCCTGACCCTGCAAGAGCCGGCCTGCCGGCGAACCAGATGGCGCATGCCAGCCGGTATTGCGCAGCTACCTTCGCTGGCAAGCCAGCGCCTGCAGCCAGCGCCGGTATCGATTACAAGGTTCAATCAACCAGGGTGCAGGCCATGACCAGGGCGTCTTCACGACCGCCCACCGCTGGATAATAGTCGCGGCGCCGCCCGACTTCGTTGAAACCGTAACGCTCATACAGCCGATAAGCACTCTGGTTGCTGGAGCGCACTTCCAGGAAGCACTCGCGTGCATCCTTCTGGTAGGCACGCTTCATCAGCTCTTCCAGCAACCGCAGGCCCAGGCCTCGGCCCTGGCTTTCCGGCTTGACGGTGATGTTCAGCAAATGAGCCTCGTCGATGATCACCTGGATCACTCCATGGCCGACTTGCTGGCTGCCCTCGAACATCAGCCAGACTTCGTAGGACTTGAAGGCATCGATGAAAATGCCTCGGGTCCAGGGATGGCTGAACGCCGCGTATTCGACTTTAAGGATGGCATCCAGGTCCGCCTCGGTGGCCAGGCGGAAGGTCAAGGTGTCACTCATTGGTACTTTTACTCATCAGTGCTTTTCCAGCGCGCCATCAGCCGACGCATGGCTTGCCAGACATCAGCCTTACGCTGTGGCTCTTCCATTAATAGTTCCAGCCCCGGCAATGCCCAGGCCGAACCCAGGCCTTCGACCTGGAGTTCACGGTTGTAGGATTCAGCATCGGCCTCACCAGCGAAACGTACCGCCGGCAGGCCGATCAGCCACAGGCAGACACAAGGCTCGTCCTCGACCCGCACACCGACAAACGCCTGGACGAAGTCCCGGGCCGCTTCGGGGCCCTGGTCCAGGTTGCCCCGGGTCAGCATCGGCCAGCGCACCGGCTCGGCGAGGATCTGCGGGCTGTCTGGCAGGCCGGCGGCGCGCAGCATGTCCTTGAGCAGCAGGTAGGCTGGGTCGCGGCTCTGGAAGGCTTCGCCTGTGGGTAACTCCACCAGCAGCAGGCAACGACCGGCCCGCAATAGTTGCAGGGAAAAACGCGGCGGAGGCACTACCGGGGCCTTGACCACCGGCGCCGGGGCTTCTTCGGCATCGGCTACGGGTTTACTGGCGAGACGCGAGGACGCGGCAGACGGGCGCGGCACTTCGATTTTCGGCCGTTCGATCGACCTGGCCGCAGGCGCCGCCGGGGCTTTTACTTCGGCCACAGGCGCAGGAAGCGCCTCCAGCACCGGCTCGGGCAGGGCCAGCAACTCGGGGCGCGAGGGTGCGGCAAAGGGCAATTCGCTGCGCGGCAACCAACTGACCACCTGCATGGCGGATAGATAAGCGCGACGACGGGACTCGATAAGCAAAGGTCGGCCACTTGTGGATAACTGAGGTGGGGGATTCTACCGTCCTTCGCCGAAGATCGCCCGCTGTTGATTGCGCGCAAAAGTGACAGTCCGTCTCATAGCTGAGCCTGGGGGTGAATCGTCGGCCCCCTGATGCAGTACAATCGCCGCTTTTCATTGCCAACCAGCCGGCCATTCCGATGATCGAACCCAAGCGCGTCTTGCGCGCCCTCGCCGAACACTGGGCACTTCTGGAGCCACTGTGCGAGCACTTCGACCAAGGCACCCTGAGTCTTGCCGAACTGCGTTCACAGCTGGCCGCCCAACAGTTGGACAGCACGCCCCAGGACATCACCAGCCTGCTGGACGTATGGATACGCCTGGACATCCTGGTCCCGGTGGCGAAAAGCCCGAACCGTTTCGAGCTGAATGCACAGATCCACGACTTCCTCGCCTACCTGCGCCGCGAGCACCGCCTGGGCCTGTGCCTGGAGATCGAAGCCTACCTGCGTCACCTGGAACGCCTGGCGGGTTACATCCAGGACGCCTTCGACGTGCGCGACGGCAACGACCTGGCGCGCCAGCTGCGACTGTTGGACATGCGCGTGCGCGACGTACTGAAGAAGCTCGCCAACGACGAACAAGCCCTGGTGGCAGTGGCCGAACGGGCCAAGACCAGCGACCGGCAGATTCCCCTGCGCCAGCGTTACGCCGAGGTACTGGCGACCTGGGATGAATACGTCGAGCCGATGATCCAATTGGTGAATGCCGACGGCGCCTTCGAGCAAGGCGTGCGCAAGGTCGAGCTGGTGCTGCTGCGCCTGCTCACCGAGCAGCAGCGCCTGGGTCACCTAGTGGACGACGATATGCTGCTGCGCACCCACGCGCGGATCCTGGAAATGCAGACCAACGCCCAGCTGACCCTGCGTCACGCCCGGGAACTGTTGCTGCCACTGCGTGAAGAAGCCCGCCGGCACAACGCCGTGACCCGCGGCGCGGCCCTGGCCCTGGCGGCGATCCGGCGCAAGGGCATCGACGCCGTGCCGCAAGCGGCGATGCCGATGTTCACTCGCCCGCAGAGCACCTTCCTCGGCAGCTCTGGCCAGGTGGAAGCCTATGTCTACGCCCTGGCCCGCTTCGAGCCCAAGCCGGCGCGCTTCCCCAAGGCCCACAAGACCCACAAGGGCCTCGCGCCCAAGGCACCGCGCACGGTTCGGGAAATGCTCGAGCGCTGCGAAGACGCCCTGCCGCTGCCGGACCTGATGAACTGGCTGCTGGACCAGGAACCGGACGGTGCCACCGACGAGTTGCTGTACTGGTTCTCCCGCCTGTCGCGGGAAAAGCGCTTCAAGCGCGAGCGCCTCGAACGCCGCGACTACCACACCCAGGAGCACCAGGTCAGCCTGCGCTCCTTCGCCCTGCTCTCGGCCCGCGATGACCAGCCCGAGCATCCTGCGAGTACTGCCAATGCATCTTGATCTTTCCGAACTGTCCCAGCTGGCGCCGATCTTCCGCGAGCTGTTCAAGGGCTATCACGTCAGCCGCCGCGACCCGGAACTGTACGCGCAACTGTCGAACTTCCAGGACCAGTACCGCACCCTGTTCAAGGCCCTGGGCTTCGAGCTGGTCTGCGATACCCGGGGTTTCTACTACTTCGTACCGGACAACGCCGCGGCCCAGGTGAACAAGACCGCCCAGCGCCTGGCGCTGTTCACCTTCATCCTGGTGGAACACCTGGCCGACCAGGGCCGCGACCCGATTGCCGTGCTTGATGGCGGTAGCCTGGGCCGTGACGAGCTGCCGTCCTTGCTGGAAAAATACCGCGACCTGTTCATCCAGGCCGAAGTACAGACCCAGGAAGAGCTGGAAGAAAAAATCATGCGCCGCATGACCCAACTGGGCTTCGCCGTCGAGGAGCCGGGCATCTACCGCTTCCTGCCACCAATGCACCGCTTCCTCGATGTCTGCCTGTCGGTACAGCAGGACCGCGACCTGGCTGCCAGCCTGCACAGTGTGCTGCCGCTGCCGACCCCGGTACTGATCGACGAAGACAGCGACGAAAAGC
Organism: Pseudomonas sp. Fl4BN1; assembly: GCF_009908285.1. Classification (GTDB taxonomy): domain Bacteria; phylum Pseudomonadota; class Gammaproteobacteria; order Pseudomonadales; family Pseudomonadaceae; genus Aquipseudomonas. Next base: position 6,881 of record NZ_JAAARM010000036.1, on the reverse strand, counting down.
TGCTGCAGACCGATGACCCGCTGGACCTGAGCGTATTCGACGAGTCCGAAGAAAGTGAAGAAGACGCCATGGCTCGCGCCATTGCCGAAGAACAGGAGCTCGACGCATGAGCAAGGAACGCTACGGTATCCGCCGCTTTGCCCTCTTGAATACCGCTGGTTATAGCCTCGGGCTGTTTCCGCTGGAAGAGCCGCTGTCGGTCTACGGGGCCAACAACCTGGGTAAGTCGGCGTCGATCAACGCCCTGCAATTCCCGATTCTGGCGCGCATGTCGGACATGAGCTTCGGCAAGTACAGCCTGGAACAGTCCCGGCGCTTCTACTTCGCCTCCGACACCAGCTACATCCTGGTGGAAGTCTCGCTGCCCCACGGTCCGCACGTGATCGGTGTGGTCGGGCGTGGCCCCGGCGGTGGCTTCGGTCACCAGTTCTTCGCCTATGCCGGACAACTGGACCTGGCTCATTACCAGAAAGACGACACCTGCCTGCGGCAGAAAGAGCTGTTCACCAACCTTGAGCGCCAGGGCCTGAAAGCCTATGAGCTCAAGCCGGACGAACTGCGCCGTCTACTAGTGGGCGGACACACCTCGATCCCCCTCGATCTGACCCTGATCCCGCTGCGTTCCACCAGCGAGCAGAGCCTGAAGACCTTCCGCGCCTTGTTCATCAACCTGCTGCACATGCGCGAGATCACTGCGGCCAAGCTCAAGCAGCTGTTCCTCGATGCCTTCGAGCACAGCCTGCGTTCGGGCAGCGTCGACTACATCGCCGCCTGCGACGAAGCCTTCCGCGATGTGCGGCGCATGGAACAGGACTACAACTCGCTGGTGTCCGCCGGCCCCCTGGTGGAAGCCCTGGCCAATGGCGTGAAACAGCGCGACAGCCTGCGCGGCAAGCTGCATCGTCTGTCACCGCTGCTGGACTCGCTGCTGGGCACCTGGTCGGACTACGCCGGAGCGCGTAAGGAAGAGCTGACCATCCAGGCCGAGCACTACCGCAACGAGCAAGACGCGCTGCAGAACGACCAGCGCAGCAGCACCCAGGAAATGATGCGCCTGGAACGGGAAATCTCCGGCACCCAGCGCTGGCTCGGCGAACTCTCGGTGCTCAAGCATCGCTTCGCCCTGGTGGACGACGTCAAGGTGCTGGAGCAGCAATTGCTGGCGGCCAAGGATGCCCACGATGAGCTGGCCGGTGCCCTGGCCCAGTCGCGACAGTTCTCTGCCGAAGACTTGGAAGAACGCCTGCGGGACCTGGAAAAGCGCCTGAAGTCGGTGAAACTGCAGCTGGATCATGCCGACAACAACAGCTACGCACGCCTGCGAGAAGAGTTCTCCCAGCAGGATGTGGAGCGCCTGATGCGCCTGTTCAACAGCGCGCTGTTCAGCCTGCCCCTGGGCGAACACGGCATCGCCCTCGACGAGAACGGCGACTGGGTGAAATCCGTGGAGCTGATCCTCGACGGCTTCAAAGGCGAGCGCTTCGAAGTGCCAGGGCTGTCCATCGACATCTCGCACATCGAGCCGCCGGCCTTGCAGGCCCTGGCTGACCGTGCGGCCCTGCGCGATCAGAAAGAGCGCCTGGAAAAAGAACTCAAGCAGCTCAAGACTCAAGCCGCCGTGGCCGCCGACCGTGCCGCGAGCAAGACCCAGACCGAAGCCCTGTACCAGCAGGTGCTGGATGCACAGAAAGCCCTGGAAGATTTCCGCCGCGCCCAGACCCTGAGCGCCGAGGAAGGCGAGAAACTGGAACAGCTGGCCCAGATGGAAGCCGCCCAGGACGAACTCAAGCGCTCCAGCGATGCCTTTACCGAGCGCGTCCAGCAGCTGTCGGCCAAGCTGCAGCTGGTCGGCCGGCAGATTGGCGACATGGAAGCCAAGCAGCGCACCCTCGACGATGCGCTGCGGCGCCGTCAGTTGCTACCGGCAGATCTGCCGTTCGGTACCCCGTGCATGGATCCGGTGGACGACTCCATGGATAACCTGCTGCCGCTGCTCAATGACTATCAGGACAGCTGGCAGGGCTTGCAGCGGGTCGACGGGCAGATCGAGGCGCTGTATGCACAAGTGCGCCTCAAGGGCGTGGCCAAGTTCGACAGCGAGGATGACGTCGAGCGGCGCCTGCAACTGTTGATCAACGCTTATGCTCACCGCACCGATGAAGCCCTGACCTTGGGCAAGGCTCGCCGCGCAGCGGTCACCGACATCGCCCGGACGCTACGCAATATCCGCAGCGACTACGACAGCCTGGAACACCAGCTGGCGCTGTTCAACCGCGAGATCAACAAGCGCCAGGTGTCCAACCTGCAGAGCTTCCGCATCGTCCTCGCGCCGAACAAGGAAGCCCTCAAGCACATCGACCAGATCATCCACAGCGCCGGCCAGTACGAGGAAGGCGAGACCCTGTCGGTGTTCGACCTGAGCCAGAGTGCCGATCAGGACAACAAGAACGAAGAGGCCAAGGAATACCTGGCGCGGCTGGTGGCGGCCAACCACAACCAGTTGGGCTTGAAGGACCTGTTCGAGCTGGCGTTCGAGATCACCAAGGTCAACGGCCAGCCGGTGATCCACACCGACATCGATGGCGCGGCGTCCAACGGCACCACCATGACCATCAAGGCGCTGACCAACATGTACTTGTTGCTGCACTTGATGGACCGCGACCAGGCCGGTCGCATTCGCCTGCCTTACTACCTCGACGAGGCGGCAGACATCGACGAACGCAACCAGGCGGCGTTGCTGGAAACCAGCCTGCAGTTGGGCTTTGTGCCGATCCTGGCGAGCGTGAAGCCGCAGGTTTCGGCTCAGGTGGCCATCGACCTGGAGGGTGGCAGCGGGCCGAACGGTATCTATATCGACGAGGCGGACTGGAAGTTCATCCGTCGCCACGATCAGGTCAAAGCTACCCTGAACGTGGAGCCGGAAGCCGAGGCCGAAGCGGAACTGGACGAAGTCTGATTCCACAGCGCCGATAGCAAAAAGGCCGCACTCGAAAGAGCGCGGCCTTTTTTGTAGGCGCCGGTTTGCCAGCGAAAGCGTTAGCGAACATCCGGCGCCGAGTTCACCGGCAGCCGGCTTCTACAGGGTTATTTGCCGAGGGAGATCTTCGGTGCCCAGGTCAGCCATTCATCCTCGAATTTGTCGAACAGTGGGAAGGTCTGCTCAGGCAGTGCGGGATTACCCATGCGCTCACCCTCTGGAGTGGCGAATGCAATACCGCCCTGGATCAGGGTCTCCAGGGATTCGGTGCGCACCGTGGCGCCCTTGAACAGGCCGAAGTCCACGCCAAAGCCGCTGCTGTTCCAAAAGCGCGTGCCGCCACGAATCAGCGGAGCGTACTTGGGCTCGATAAGGATGTGGATCAACACGCGGTCGGCAGTTCGTCCCAGCTCATAGCCGGTGACCTTGCCCACGCTCACTTCGCGGTAGGTCACTGGTACACCGACCTTCAGCGAACCACGGCGGGCAGCGCTCAGCACCAGGCTCAAGCCCGCCTCTGGAACGTTGGCTTCCGGCGCCTGTGGCAACGCCACAAAGCTGGTTTGCACGCCCTGGCTCTTCACTGCTGGCTGGACTTCGATGTACTGACCGGTAACCAGGGTTTCCAGGTTCGCGGTCTTCATCAGCCCCAGTTCCGGCTTGACCACCCAGAACTGGCTGCCGACCCGGGCGATGCGCTCAGGTACTTCAGTGATCCGCGCCTTGAGCATCACCGATTGCATGTCGGCGCTCAGGGTCACCTCTTCCAGCTTGCCCACGTCCAGACCTTTGAAGCGCACCGGGGTACCGGCACGCAAGCCATCGGCACGTTCGACCTTGATATTCACCAGAGTGCCGCGCTGCGCCGCCTCTTCTTGATTGGCGAACAGACGGAAGCGTGGAATGCGTTTTTTCAACGGTACATTAGGCTGCAGTGTCTCAAAAGCGATGCCGCCAGCCATCAGGCTTTGCAGCGACTCACTCTTGATCTGAATGCCACCGGTCAGGCCGCCAGTCAGGGTAATGCCACTGACATTCCAGAAACGCGTCGAACCGTTGACCAACCCTTCGTATTCTTTCTCGATGTGAACGCCGATCACCAATTGCTTGCGGGTGTGGGAGAACTGGTAGCTCTGCACTGAGCCGACCTTGACCTGCTTGTAGAGAATCGGACTGCCAACATCCAGGGAGCCGAGGTTGTCGGTGAACAGCACCATGTGCAGGCCCGGCGCACGCAGGTCCAACGGTGGCGCCTTGGCTCGCGCCTCGAACTCACGCTGTGGCGCAGCGCCCTTGTCGCCAGGACGAATGGCGATGTAGTTACCTTTGACCAGTGCCTCCAGGCCAGTAATGCCGGCCAGGGAGATCGAGGGTTTGACCGTCCAGAACTGAGTGCCTTGGACCAGGTAGTCTTCGGCCAGTGGGTCCAGAGTCAGTTCGGCGGTGGCACTGGACAGGTCAGGATCAACCTTCAGGGCTTTTAGGCTACCCACCTGGATACCCTTGTACATCACCGGGGTGCGCCCGGCCTGCAGGCCTTCGAAGTCGCTAAGTTTGACCTTTACCCGGATGCCAGCCTGGGCCGCATCGAAGTCTTCGTAGAGACGGAACGGCAAGCTGGGATCGGTAGGCGGGCTGTCCTTGCGATTCTCCGGAGTGGCGAAGGCGATACCGCCGGCAACGATGCTGGACAATGACTCGCTGCGCACTTTTACCCCGGACAGGTTGGCGTCGATGCTGATGCCGCTGGCGTTCCAGAAACGCGTGTGCTTGCGCACCAGGCTGGCATAGGTCGGCTCGATATAGACCTTGAGCTCGACAGTGTTCTGATCTTCCGAGAGCAGGTAGCTTTTGATCTGTCCGACCTGGATCTGCTTGTAGAACACCGGGCTGCCACGGTTCAACGAACCCAGGCGCTCAGCCTTGATGGTCAGGTGCAGGCCGGGCTTGGCGTCCGACAAGGGTGGCTCTTCAGCCAGGGCCTTGAACTTGCGCGAGGGCTCCCCTTCTCCTGGATTGACGGCGATGTAGTTGCCTGAAACCAAGGTTTCCAGGCCGGTGATCCCAGCCAGGCTGACACTCGGCTTGACCAGCCAGAAGCGCGTTTTGGTCCTCAAGTACTGTTCGACGTCCTTGTTCATCTCGACCGTGGCGATCACCCCCCTGGAGTTGCCTTCGTCGTCCAGAGCCAGGGCCTTGACCTTGCCCACAGACATGCCTTTGTAGACCACTTCGGTCTTGTTGGCAGAAATCCCTTCACCACTCTCAAAACGCAACTGGATCTCGATACCGGTCTGGCTGTAGGCACGCCAGCCCAGCCAGCCACCGATGATCAAGGCGATCAGGGGCAGTACCCAGATGGCCGACCAGTTGGAGGCTGGGCGGGTTTTGGCAGTAGGCAAATCACTCATGGTCGTCGTCCGACTCCGTGTTATCCCAGATCAGTCGGGGATCGAAAGTTACTGCAGCGAGCATGGTCAGGATCACCACGCTGGCAAAGGCGACCGCACCGAGATTGGCCTCGATACTGGCCAGTCGTCCAAAGTTGACCACCGCCACCAGGATGGCAATGACGAAGATATCCAGCATCGACCAGCGGCCGATGAACTCGATAAAGCGGTACATGATGATGCGTTGTCTTGCGGACAACGGCTGGTGGCGCTGCACGGAGAACAGCAACAAGGCAATACCCACCAGTTTGAAGGTCGGTACCAGGATACTGGCGACAAACACCACCGCGGCGATCGGGAACATGCCGTGCTGCACCAACTGGATGACGCCCGACATGATAGTGCTGGGGTCACCCTGGCCCAGGGAATTGACCGTCATGATCGGCAGCACATTGGCAGGGATATAGAGAATCGCAGCGGTGAGCAGCAGCGCCCAGGTGCGCAGGATACTGTTGGGACGACGTGGGTGTACTAGAGCGCCACAACGAGTGCAGATCTGCTCGTCGCTGTCGGCTTCCCGCCGGTTCAACTCGTGGCATTCAGTACAAATCAGAATACCTGCATCAATCGCCCGCATGCATGTCCTCTCCAGATAATGCCTGCCAGATCTGGTGAGGCGACATCACCACTTCCAGCCAGACCTGCACCAACAGCAGACTGATAAAACATACCAGGCCAAGGCCCACGGTAATGGACGCCATGTCGGCCAGCTTGACGATGGCCACCAGCACGCCCATCAAATAGACCTCGAGCATGCCCCAGTCGCGTAGATGGTGATAAATGCGATAGAGCAGCAGGCCGTAGCTACGGCCGATGTCCCAACGAATGCTCAACAGCACCAATAACTGACAAATCAACTTGAGCAGTGGAATACCCATGCTGCACAGGAACACCACCAGCGCCACGCTTTCCATACCGGTATCGAACAGACTTTGCACGCCGCTCCAGACGGTATCCTCGGAAGACTGCCCCAATAAATTGAGCTGCATGATGGGTAGAAAGTTCGCTGGCACATAGAGCAGCAAAGCGGCAATTACGAGAGCCAGGCTGCGCTCGACGACATTGTGCCGATGTGCGTACAGCTCATAACCACAGCGCGAGCACTGGGCTTTTTCGCCATGGGCAAGCGTTGACTTGCGCATCAGAAAATCGCACTCATGGCAGGCAACCAGGTCGTCCAGTGGTAATTCTGACAACCCGAGGGCCTCAACCGGATCAGGCATAGAAGGCTCTGGAAGTGAAAAAGTAGCGGCTATTCTAGTGTTCCAATCTGAAAATAACTGTGCAAATTTGTTTTCGGATAAGAGCAGCTTTTCTTTCGAGCAAAACAAAACCCCAACTGCTTTCGCAATTGGGGTTTCGGAATTTAATCTTGACGATGACCTACTCTCACATGGGGAAACCCCACACTACCATCGGCGATGCATCGTTTCACTACTGAGTTCGGGATGGGA
>NZ_JAAARM010000035.1 GCF_009908285.1 Pseudomonas sp. Fl4BN1 | reverse complement strand
GGCAGGCCGCTGAGGTCGCTGATCAAGGTCTGGAAGTTCAGCAGCGCTTCCAGCCGACCCTGGGAGATTTCCGGTTGGTACGGGGTGTAGGCGGTGTACCAGGCCGGGTTTTCCAGCAGGTTGCGCAAAATCGGCGACGGTGTGTGGCAGCTGTAGTAGCCCTGGCCGATGTAGGTCTTGAACAGCTGGTTGTTGGCGGCGATGGCCTTGATCGAGGTCAGGGCCTCGGCTTCGCTCTGGCCGTGGCCCAGCTCCAGTACGCTGGTGCCCTTGATGCTGTCGGGGATGATGCTGGCGATCAGCGCCGCCAGCGACTCATGGCCGATCACCGCCAGCATGGCCTGCTCGTCATCCTGGCGCGGGCCGATATGCCGGGCAATGAACTCGTTGTCGGTGGCGGACGGGGTCTGTGCTCTGCTCATGTCAGCACCCCGGCTCAGGCGTTATCGGCCAGGAAACGGTCGTAGCCGTCCTGGTCCAGCAGGCCGTCGAGGGCCGCGAGGTCGTCGATGCGGATGCGCAGGAACCAGCCCTCCGCCATCGGTGAAGCGTTGACCAGCTCCGGGGTCTCGCTCAGTGCCTGGTTCACCGCCACCACCTCGCCGGTCAGCGGCATGCTGATCGCGCTGGCGGCCTTCACCGACTCCACCACCGCCACTTCGTAGCCTTCCTCATAGGCACCTGGTTCCGGCAACTGGACGAACACCACATCGCCCAGGGCCTCCTGGGCAAAGGTGGTGATGCCGACCGTCAGCTCGCCGGAGTCTTCCAGGCGCAGCCATTCATGCTCGAGAGTAAAACGCAGCGTGCTCATGAATCTTCCTCTTGTTATCAGTGTGTCCTGGGGCAGGACGAACAGGCGAGCGTGCAAACGGCTCGGCTGGATGAACAAGAGCAAGGCGGATGCCAATAGAAGTAAATGCTTGACTATCAATGAGTTAATTAAGATTTCGGCAACTTGCCGGTGAACCCATGGAGCGAAATCGCTCCATGGGTTCAAGCACATCCCGCGGCCTGGCCGGGCGCAACCGCAGCCAAGCATGGCTGACGCACAAGCGGAGCGAAATCGCTCCACTGGAGCACAATCGAACCACCCGCCCCGCCGTCACTCCAGGGACCGAGAGGAAATCCCGTATTTGCGCAACCGCTGGCCAATGGCTGTGTGAGACGTCTGCAGGCGCTGGGCCAGTTGGCGGGTCGAGGGATAGGCTGCGTAGAAGCGCTCCAGCAAGGATTTCTCGTACCCCTGCATCGCCGCCTCGAGGCTGGAAACCTCCTCGGGGCCGACCTGCTGGCTGACCAGCGCGGTCCCGGCCAGCTCCAGCCCGTCGCAATCGATCACCGCGCCTTCGCAAATCGCCGCCGCGCGGAAAATCACGTTCTGCAATTGCCGCACATTGCCTGCCCAGCGATTGCCCAGCAGCAGCGGGTATGTCGCCAGGGCCAGGTGGCAAGGCGCACGCTGGATCTGGGTGCAGGCTTGACGCAGGAAGTGCTCGGCCAAGAGGATGATGTCCTGGCCACGTTCGCGCAGCGCCGGGACCATCAGGTTGAGCACGTTGAGACGGTAATACAGATCCTCGCGGAAACTGCCTTCCGCCACCATGCGCTCGAGGTTGCGGTGCGTGGCGCACAACACCCGGACATTGACCTGCACTTCACGGTCGCCACCGACGCGGCGGAAACAGCCGTCGCTGAGAAACCGCAGGAGCTTGGCCTGCAGGTAAGGCGACATTTCCCCCACTTCATCGAGAAACACCGTGCCGCTGTCCGACAGCTCCAGCAACCCCGGCTTGCCGCCACGCTGGGCCCCGGTAAAGGCCCCCGCGGAATAGCCGAACAACTCGCTCTCGGCCAGGCTTTCGGGGAGCGCCGCACAGTTCAGCGCCAGGAACGGCGCGTCACGGCGCGCGCTCAAGGCATGGCAGGCGCGCGCTACCAGCTCTTTGCCGGTGCCGGTTTCGCCCTGGATCAACAAGGGTGCATCGAGGCCAGCCACTTTGTGCAGGCGGGCCTTGAGTTGCTTGAGCGCCGCGGACTTGCCCAGCAAGGCATCGAGGCCTTCGGCGTGATCGTGGTGCAACGAGGCCAGGCGCTCGCCGATACGGCTCGGCGGATACAGGGTCAGCAGCCCGCCGGCCAACAACCGTCGGTGCTGTGCCCCACCGGTAATGGGAGTGGCATCCAGCAGCAAGTCCTGCCCCATGAAGTTGACCTCGCACATCGGCAGGCGAAAGCCCTTGTCGATCAGGGTCTGCGCCAGCACCGATTCGGCGAACAACTGCGACAGCGGCTCCCCCGCCGGCTCGCGACCGCACAATTCCACCAGCTTGGGGTTGGCCAACAACACATAGCCCGCAGGATCGACTGCCAGCACCGGGTCACTCATGGCGGCCAGCAACGCGTCCAGTTGCAGGTGCCGACGCTGGCCTGGCAGCAAGTCCACCCGTTCGACGGCCTTGACCCCTTCCACCCGCAGTAACGCGTAGTTGAGCTCATCGAGTACCGCCTGGCTCAGGTCCGGGGCGTCGATGTAGACGTTCGGCGGGATCATCTCCACCGCGTCCAGGTTGAGATTGCGCGCGCCGAGCAAGGCCAGGACTTCCTGGGTAATGCCGACGCGGTCGTGGAAACTGACGTGGATTCGCATGATGGTCTCTGGGGCTGCGGCGCTGGATTGAGGGTGATCTTGCTGGCCGCGATGAAGCCAGCGCCGGTGATACCCGGCGGGATCCATGATGGGCATTGTCAGCGGTGCGGGTAAAGAGAGGAACCGATCCAGCAGGCATTTCCCCCGGCCGCTGTTACCGGCACGGAAACATTGAATTGCATTCCCAGCAATTGATAGCAACCTAACTAAAGGTGCATGCTAGAGGGCTTGCTTGGGTCTTATATCATTCCGAATGATAGTTACCTTCGCTTCATTCGATTCGTGAGATACCACCCCCGCCGAGCATCATCCGCCCATCTTAAATTACCTTGGCGGATGCACCATGGACCAGTCAGTCAAACTCTTACGCTTTCCACTGGCCGCGCTTGCCGTGCTGGTGCTGAGCGCTTGTGGCAAAGCCCCGGAAACCGCCTCCGCCCCACCGGCTGCCAAAGTCAGCGTGGCCAAGGTGCTAGAACAACCGGTCAACGAATGGGATGAGTTCACCGGACGCCTGGAAGCCCCGGAAACCGTCGAGATTCGCCCGCGGGTCTCAGGCCAGATCGATCAGGTGGCGTTCACCGAAGGCGCCTTGGTGAAGAAAGGCGACCTGCTGTTCCAGATCGACCCTCGGCCGTTCCAGGCCGAAGTACGGCGCCTGGAAGCCCAGTTGCAACAAGCCCGGGCCGGCGCAACCCGCAGTGCCAACGAAGCCCAGCGCGGCCAGCGCCTGCTGAGCAGCAACGCGATCTCCGCCGAACTTGCCGACACCCGCACCAGCGCCGCCCAGGAAGCCCGCGCCGGGGTCGACGCAATCCAGGCGCAACTGGACGTAGCCAAGCTCAACCTGAGCTTCACCCGCGTGGTTGCGCCCATCAGCGGTCGCGTCAGCCGCGCACAGATCACCGCCGGCAACCTGGTGACCGCCGACACCACCCCGCTCACCAGCCTGGTCTCCACCGACAAGGTCTACGCCTACTTCGATGCGGATGAGCGCGTATACCTCAAGTACACCCAGCTCGCCCGCCAGGGCCAGCGCGGCCAGACCACGCCGGTGTACCTGGGCCTGTCCAATGAAGAAGGCCATCCGCACCAGGGGCAAATGAACTTCGTCGACAACCAGGTCAACCCCAAGACCGGCACCATCCGTGGTCGCGCGGTGTTCGACAACAGCGACGGCAGCTACACCCCGGGCCTCTATGCGCGCCTGAAACTGGTGGGCAGCGGCACCTATTCGGCAATGCTGATCAACGACGAAGCGGTGGGCACCGACCTGGGCAAGAAGTTCGTACTGGTGATGGACGCCGACAACAAGCCGGCCTACCGCGCCGTCGAACTGGGGCCGAAGATCGAAGGCCTGCGCATCGTGCGCAACGGCCTGAGCAAGGACGACACGATCATCGTCAAGGGTTTGCAGCGGGCACGCCCGGGCGCACCGGTCACGCCTGAAGTGATCCCCATGGCCAGCAAGGAAACCCTCGCCGCCCTGGCCCAACAACGCCAAGCACTGGAAGCCAGCAACCTGCCGCAGGTCACCCCTGCCAAGGCGGCTCCGGCTGTGAAACTCGCCGCTGCGACACCGCGCGGTTAAGGGACGACTCTCAAGATGAATTTTTCCCAGTTCTTCATTTCAAGGCCGATCTTCGCCGCGGTACTGTCGCTGCTGATCCTGATCGCCGGCGCCATCTCGCTGTTCCAGCTGCCGATCAGCGAATACCCGGAAGTGGTGCCACCGACCGTGGTGGTACGTGCCAACTTCCCGGGGGCCAACCCCAAGGTCATCGGTGAAACCGTGGCCGCGCCACTGGAACAGGCGATCACCGGGGTCGAGAACATGCTCTACATGTCCTCGCAATCCACCGCTGATGGCAAGATCACCCTGACCATCACCTTCGCCCTGGGCACCGACCTGGACAATGCCCAGGTACAGGTGCAGAACCGCGTGACCCGGACCCAACCGAAGTTGCCGGAGGAAGTGACACGCATCGGCATCACCGTCGACAAGGCCTCGCCCGACCTGACCATGGTTGTGCACTTGACCTCGCCGGACAAACGCTACGACATGCTCTACCTGTCCAACTACGCCCTGCTCAACATCAAGGATGAGCTGGCGCGCCTGGGCGGTGTCGGTGATGTGCAGCTGTTCGGCATGGGCGACTACTCGCTGCGGGTCTGGCTCGATCCGAACAAGACCGCTTCGCGCAACCTCACCGCCACTGACGTGGTCACCGCGATCCGCGAGCAGAACCGCCAGGTCGCGGCCGGCGCCCTGGGTACGCCTCCGGCCCCCAACGCCACCAGCTTCCAGCTGTCGGTCAACACCCAAGGGCGCCTGGTCACCGAGGAAGAGTTCGAGAACATCATCATTCGCGCAGGCGACAATGGTGAAATCACCCGCCTCAAGGACATTGCCCGGGTCGAGCTGGGTTCCAGCCAGTACGCCCTGCGTTCCTTGCTGAACAATCAGCCGGCGGTGGCGATCCCGATCTTCCAGCGCCCGGGCTCGAATGCCATCGAGATCTCCAATGAAGTGCGGGCCAAGATGGCCGAACTGAAGCAGAGCTTCCCTGAAGGCATGGACTTCAGCATCGTCTACGACCCGACCATCTTCGTCCGCGGTTCCATCGAAGCGGTGGTGCACACCCTGTTCGAAGCACTGATCCTGGTAGTGCTGGTGGTGATCCTGTTCCTGCAGACCTGGCGCGCCTCGATCATCCCGCTGGTGGCGGTTCCGGTGTCATTGATCGGTACCTTTGCCGTCATGCACATGTTCGGCTTCTCGCTCAACGCCCTGTCGCTGTTCGGACTGGTGTTGGCCATCGGTATCGTGGTGGACGACGCCATCGTCGTGGTGGAGAACGTCGAGCGCAACATCGAGCTGGGCCTGACCCCGATCGAAGCCACCAAGCGTGCCATGCGTGAAGTGACCGGCCCGATCATCGCCACGGCCCTGGTACTGTGCGCGGTGTTCATTCCTGCCGCCTTCATCAGCGGCCTGACCGGCCAGTTCTACAAGCAGTTCGCCCTGACCATTGCCATTTCCACGGTGATCTCGGCATTCAACTCGCTGACCCTGTCGCCGGCTCTGGCTGCGGTATTGCTCAAGGGCCACGACGCGCCCAAAGACCGTTTCTCCAAGTTGCTCGACACGCTCTTCGGCGGCTGGCTGTTCCGCCCGTTCAACCGCTTCTTCGAACGAGCAAGCCATGGTTACGTGGGGACTGTGCGCCGGGTCATCCGTGGCAGCGGCATCGCCCTGTTCCTGTATGCCGGCCTGATGGTGCTGACCTGGTTCGGCTTCGCCCATACCCCGACCGGCTTCGTTCCACCCCAGGACAAACAGTACCTGGTGGCCTTCGCCCAACTGCCGGACGCCGCGAGCCTGGACCGTACCGAAGAGGTGATCAAGCGCATGTCCGACCTGGCCCTGAAACAGCCGGGCGTGGAAAGCGCAGTGGCCTTCCCAGGCCTGTCGATCAACGGTTTCACCAACAGCCCGAACAACGGCATCGTCTTCGTGACCCTGAAACCGTTCAACGAGCGCAAGGACCCGAGCATGTCCGCCGGGGCCATCGCCGGTGCCCTGAACGGCAAGTACGCCGACATCCAGGAAGCTTACATGGCGATCTTCCCACCGCCGCCGGTACAGGGCCTGGGCACCATTGGCGGCTTCCGCCTGCAAGTCGAGGACCGCAGCGGCCTGGGTTACGAGGAGCTGTACAAGGAAGTGCAGAACGTCATTACCAAAAGCCGTAGCGTGCCGGAACTGGCCGGCCTGTTCACCAGCTACCAGGTCAACGTGCCGCAGGTCGATGCCGCCATCGACCGGGAAAAGGCCAAGACCCACGGCGTGGCGATCAGCGACATCTTCGACACCCTGCAGATCTACCTGGGTTCGCTGTATGCCAACGACTTCAACCGCTTTGGGCGCACCTATCAGGTCAACGTTCAGGCCGAGCAGCAGTTCCGCCTGGAGTCCGAGCAGATCGGCCAGCTGAAAGTGCGTAACAACAAGGGCGAGATGATCCCGCTGGCGACCTTCATCAAGGTCAGCGACACCTCGGGCCCGGACCGGGTGATGCACTACAACGGCTTTGTCACCGCTGAAATCAACGGCGCCGCAGCCCCCGGCTACAGCTCCGGCCAGGCTGAAGCGGCGATCGAGAAACTGCTCAAGGAAGAACTGCCCAACGGCATGACCTACGAATGGACCGAGCTGACCTACCAGCAGATCCTTTCCGGCAACACCGCGCTGTTCGTGTTCCCGCTCTGCGTGCTCCTGGCCTTCCTGGTACTGGCCGCGCAATACGAGAGCTGGAGCCTGCCGCTGGCGGTGATCCTGATCGTGCCGATGACCCTGCTGTCGGCGATTACCGGGGTGATCATGTCCGGTGGCGACAACAACATCTTTACCCAGATCGGCCTGATCGTACTGGTGGGCCTGGCGTGCAAGAACGCGATTCTGATCGTCGAGTTCGCCAAGGATAAACAGCAGGAAGGCCTCGACCCGCTGGCGGCGGTGCTGGAAGCCTGCCGCCTGCGTCTGCGGCCGATCCTGATGACCTCGTTCGCCTTCATCATGGGTGTGGTGCCCCTGGTGTTCTCCAGCGGCGCCGGTGCGGAAATGCGTCACGCCATGGGAGTCGCGGTGTTCTCCGGGATGCTCGGGGTGACCTTCTTCGGCCTGCTGCTGACCCCGGTGTTCTACGTCCTGATCCGTAATTTCGTCGAGCGTGGCGAAGCCCGCAAAGCGGCCCGTGCCCTGCAACTGGAGGCGCAACAATGAGCCTGAAAGTCTTCCTGCCGAGCCTCCTGGTACTGGCCCTGAGCGCCTGTGCCGTTGGCCCGGACTACAAGACCCCGGCCCCGGAGGCGGCCAACATCACGGCCGCCGCCGATGGCAGCGCCAAGCAGAACTTTGACCGTGCACGTTTCGAAGGCATCTGGTGGCAGCAGTTCGATGACCCGACCCTCAACCAGTTGGTGACTCAATCCCTGCAAGGCAACCGCGAGTTGCGCGTGGCCTTTGCCCGCCTGCGGGCCGCCCGGGCGATTCGCGATGACGCCAGCAACGATGCGATGCCCACCATCACCAGCCGCGCCAGCAGCGACCTGGCCAAGGGGCAGATCCCTGGCCAGACCAGCAAGCGGGTCAACAGCGAGCGCTACGACCTGGGCCTGGACATGGCCTGGGAGCTGGACCTGTTCGGCCGCATCCAGCGCAACCTGGAAGCCACCGACGCCGACCAGCAGGCCGCCGAAGCCGATCTCTACCAGTTGCAAGTCACCATGATTGCCGAGCTGGTGGACGCCTACGGCCAACTGCGTGGCGCCCAGTTACGGGAAAAGATCGCCCTGGCCAACCTGAACAACCAGCAGGCGTCGCGCAAGATCACCGAAAGCCTGCGCGATGCCGGGGTGGGCGACCAGCTCGATGTGGTCCGCGCCGATGCGCGCCTGGCATCGGTGGAAGCCAGCGTGCCGCAACTGCAGGCCGAACAGACCCGCCAGCGCAACCGCATCGCCACCCTGTTGGGTGAGCGCCCGGACAAACTGACCGTCGACCTTGCGCCGGCCCAATTGCCGGCGATTGCCAAGGCGCTGCCGATTGGAGATCCGGGTGAACTGCTGCAACGGCGCCCGGACATCCTCAGCGCCGAACGCAAACTGGCCGCGGCCACCGCGCGTATCGGCGTGGCCAAGGCCGACCTGTTCCCTCGGGTCAGCCTCAGCGGTTTCCTCGGTTTCACCGCGGGACGCGGTTCGCAGATCGGCTCCAGTGCGGCCAATGCCTGGGCCCTGGGCCCGAGCATCACCTGGGCGGCCTTCGATTTGGGCAGCGTGCGGGCCCGCTTGCGTGGTGCCGATGCCAACGCCGATGGCGCCCTGGCCAACTATGAGCAGCAAGTGCTGTTGGCCCTGGAAGAGTCGGAAAACGCCTTCAGCGACTACGGCAAGCGCCAGCAACGGCTGATCTCGCTGATCCGCCAGAGCGAGTCCAGCCGCGCCGCGGCCGACCTCGCCGAGATCCGCTACCGCGAAGGCACCGTGGACTTCCTGGTGTTGCTGGACGCCCAGCGGGAACGCCTGGCGGCCGAAGACTCCCAGGCCCTGGCCGAAGTCGACCTGTACCGCGGCATCGTCGCCATCTACAAAGCCCTGGGTGGCGGCTGGCAGCCACAGACAGTGGCCAGCAAGTAAGGATTTGCAACGAGCTCCTTTGGTTGGCCGCAACCAACCAAATTTTTGCCCCGTGGATCATTCGGTCGCGGGGCTTTTTTTGCTCGTCTCGGGGACGCCTTCGCCGGCAAGCCGGCTCCTACAAATATCCGCATATTTCCTGCCAGCCGTAGGAGCTGGCTTGCCAGCGAAGGCGCCCGCCAGAACGCCACACAGCTCAAGACCCTCTCCGCCGGCAAGCCGGCTCCTGCAAATATCCGCACATTCCCTGCCAGCCGTAGGAGCTGGCTTGCCAGCGAAGGCGCCCGCCAGAACGCTACACGGCTCAAGGCCCTCTTCGCCGGCAAGCCGGCTCCTACAAATATCCGCATATTTCCTGCCAGCCGTAGGAGCTGGCTTGCCAGCGAAGGCGTCCGCCAGAACGCTACACGGCTCAAGGCCCACTTCGCCGGCAAGCCGGCTCCTACAAGTTGGCGTGGTGATAGAGACCGTCGATCATGCGGTCGGGCATAGCGATTGGACAGGCCGCCGGCAGGCTCCTAATCTTCACCCGCCGTGTAGTCGCCCTGGCCCATCCCCGATGATTGTCCGTCCCAAGCCCAACCTGATCAGCATCCTCTTCGCCCTCAAGGGTTCGATCGCCAAGCGCATTGCCTGGCGCTGCGCGCTGGTGACCCTGCTGGCCTCGGCCATCGTGCTGATAGAAACCCTGGAACCGAGCTATTTCTCCAAGGTCAACGCCACGCCCTTCACCCTGCTGGGGCTGTCGCTGTCGATCTTCATGAGCTTTCGCAACAACGCTTGCTACGACCGCTGGTGGGAAGGCCGCAAGCAGCTCGGTCAACTGATCATCGAAGTGCGTTCGCTAATCCGGGAAAGCCTGGTGATCGAGAGCAATCCGGAACGCGAGGGCCTGCTGCGGGACCTGTGCGGTTTCGCCCACAGCCTGATCGCCCGCCTGCGCCATGAAGACGAGGCCGCCGCCCTGCGTCCCTGGGCCCAGGCCAGCCTCGACCCCGGCCACCCGAACCTCGCCGATGCCCAGTTGCAGCGCATCGGCCAACGCTGTTCGCAATGGGCCGGGCAAGGGCTGATCAGCGAATGGCGCTACACCCAGCTGGAAACCCGGCTGGTCAGCCTGAGCCTGGTGCAGGCCTCCTGCGAGCGGATCCAGAACACCCCGCTGCCTTTTCCCTACACCCTGCTGCTGCACCGCACCATCTACCTGTTCTGCATCATCCTGCCATTCGCCATGGCCGAGCCCCTGGGCTGGCTGGCACCGATCTTCACCGCCATCATCAGCTACACCTTCCTGGGCCTGGACGAGATCGGCAACGATCTGGAAGACCCTTTCGGCTACGACGACAACGACCTGCCGTGCAGCGCTCTATTGCGTGGCCTGGAGCGCGAAGTCCTGGCGGCACTGGGGCAGCGCGACCTGCCGCCAGCGCTGGAACCCCAGGAATATGTGCTGACCTGAGCGCGGGTTTGACTCGGACCGATTCCTGACCGAAGCTTGCGCCTTCAAAAAGTCGTCAGCTATGGACTCCTGCATGACCCGACCCCGCCGCTACCTGCTGATCAGCCTGGTTATCGTCATCGTCCTGGCCCTGGCCTGGAGCTTTCTGCGCAGCAGTCCGCCGGCGGTGCCCGAGGCCATCAAGCATGGCTATGGCCAGGCCCTGGAAAAGGCCCGCAACGGCCAGCCGGGCGCGGCCCGGATGCTCTACCAGCAACTGGGACGGCCCGACCTCAGCGACCCGCAACGCATCCGCCTGCTGGCCGTACTGCCCAACTACCCAAGCCCGCAAGCCCTGAAACTGGCGGACGCCGACCTCTACCATCCCTCGGCCGAAGTGCGCAAAGCCGCGATCAAGAGCGTGCTCGGTCTGGTGCCCAACGGCCAGCGCAGCCTGCTGCTGGGACCGTTGCTCGACGATCATGAGCAAAGCGTGCGGTTTGCCGCAGTGGATGCCCTGCTGGGCCTGTCCCCGGATGACCAGGGTTTGTACTTCGGCCCATTGCAGCAGGTGATCGACGAATACACCCAGGTGCTCAAGACCCGGGGCGACAACGTCGAGGCGCAGTACCAACTGGCGCGCCTGTACCTGCACAACGCCGACCTGGTCAAAGCCCAGCAGACCCTGGAACAGGCCCTGCGCCTGGCCCCGGACAACCTGCAGGCGGTGGTGCTGCAGATCGAAGTGCTGGACAAGCAAGGCCAGAGCGAAGCGGCCCGCCAGCTACTGGCCAAGCAACTGCAAGCCCAGCAGGACTCGGCCTACCTGCAACATGCCCTGGGGCTCTGGCTGCTGCACCACGACCAGGGCGAGTTTGCCTTGCTGGGCCTGTCCCGGGCGGTGGAACTGGAGCCCAACAACGCCGCCTACCGTTACGACCTGGCCACCACCCTGTACAGCGAACAAGAGCTGGAAGCCGCGCAGAAACAACTGGAGGAAATCGTCCAGCGCCAGCCTTACAACCGCAAGGCGCGGGTATTGCTGATCAACTACTGGAAAGAAAGCGGCCAACTGCAGAATGTCCAAGTGCTGCTGGCCCAGCTGGAGCAGCAGAACCCCGACGACCCGGCATTGCAACAGGGTCTGTAAGCCACCGGCGAATGCCTGTCCGCGACAACAGTTGAACGGTGCTGGCCCTCGGCGGGCCAGTGAACAAGCAGCCACATCAACGCATTCGCGTCACTGCTGATCTTCGAGCACATCCATGTGTTGGGGCGGTACTCCTTCGCACTACTGGAAGAAGTCGCTCAAGGTGAGTTGCGGCGATTGCGCAACCCGGACAACGATCGGTGACCGCCTTCGGCAAAAGATCACTCCAGATGCTAGACGTGCGACTTTTCGTTCAGCCTAAAGACGACTCCATCCACTTCCATTTCAGTGTTGTACTTGAACAACACATTGATGTCTTTGGAGATGCTTGGGAGTCGATAGCAATCCCACCCGCCAGTCATACCCAGCACAGGGATTCTATAGGGAGCGCCTGATTCCAGCGGTTCGCCATACTGGGATCTGACCCAAGCCTGGTTCATCTTGGTTTTGAGTTGGTAGGGCAGACTTCCTGTGTAAGTTTGTTCTCCTTCGAAGCCTTTTAGAAAAGTGACAAATAGATCTTCAAACCGTTGATTTCTGGCCCAGAATCCCAGTTCTATACCTGGCCCAGGCGACATTGATAAGGTGTCGCTGTCTTCGAAGATTCCTTTTGGAGGGCCGCCCGGTAGATACATCCCTGAGGCAATCATTTCGGGGTAAGTACGCCCAAGGCTTTTAACTAGCTCATCAATCATTGCTGCGTTCATATCAATACCAGCCTTGTTCCTGATGAAGGTTGTGCAGTTCGGTGCGTGCCGTTTCGATCTGCTCTTCGGTAAAGCCTTCTTCGAGCAAATAAGGCTTGATTGCATCGAGATTAGTCTCTACAGCCGTGCGTAGGTCTGTGGCATCTTTGGCCTGTTGAACTTTGGTGTTTCTGCCGCCATATGTCTCGCTGTATTTCTGGTGGACTGTGCGCGGGATGGCGATGCTTGGAGCTTTCCGTAGGGCGGTTTTTATCCTCGTATCAGTTATGCCGGGAACGTTTGTCTTCAAAAAAGTTTCCAGCGCTTTCTTCGACGGCATGTGGTCAATATCCAACCCATCCTTTGCACTTCTACTGGACAGGTCATTGGCAGGTCCAACCTCCAACGGATTGACCATCGGTTTGGCAAAAACCAGGTACAACGACTTGATCCCGGAGTCAGCCGGGAACGTGACAATACAGTCTTTGGCTTTCAGCTCATCAATGGGAGAGCCTTCGATCTTGCTGTCACCCCCTTCGCTGATGGGGTGGACCATGATGTTAGCCAGTTCGTCAGTCACGCCAGGATAAGCGGTGGGGGTTGTCACCACCGGCCCGTGGTTGGGCGTCCAGATAATCGTGATCGTGCCGAGGTTGGCTTCCATGGCGCTTTTTTCGGCATTCCATTGGGCTTTGATCACCGGAACCGAGTCTTGTCCTGACTGGGCGCTGGTGTGGATGCCATAGATCTGGAGAGCACCTTGGCCATCGCGGCGGAACTGGAAACGAACCCGCGTGGTAGCGGCGCGCATGTCCTGCAACTGTTTTTCGGTGTAGAACGAGCCGTCACCGAGCATGGTCGGGGTCATTGCCAGAATCACTACACGCCCCATAGGACCTGCAGCATTTTTTAGCAGCGTACCGCTTGCTTCCAGTGACCAAACGAAACTTCTTAGGATGAGCTCTCCGGCAATTTTTCCCAGCCCGACCTCTGCTGTTGAGGACGCCAGAACCATGGTCTTGCCGAAGTTTGCCGCTGGCTCGCTGTCGGTGCCCGCCTTGGTGGTGCCCCAGGGCGCAGTGCTGATGGATTTGGCGAAGATGAGCTCAGTACGGGGCTTGGGGTCAGGCCATTGGTCTTTCTGGATGTAAACCGGTTCTGACTCTAAGGCGCGGCGAGCAATACCGCCGCCGCCTCCTGCGCTAGAGCTGTTTTCGACCAACACCCAGTCACCATTTCTAACGGCATCGAGAATGTCCCGATCACTGTTGATGGTGTAGTGCTCGCGTAACAACTCATCCAGGCCTTCAAGACTTGCTCGATTGCTCGCCAACGCCTTACGGACCGTGGCCTCGGCAGAATGTGGCGGCTCAGCATCGTGTGCTCCAGGATCAGTACTTTTGAGCAAACGCATATGTTCCCTCGGCGTTTCAGTCAATCGCAGACCCTACTACGCAAGCTGAGATTTACTCTGTAGGAAACATCCGAGAAATCACGAAGTCGGGCTGATCGTCGAGGGCGATTTGGCGGTGCGGGTGCGAATCTGTGCGGTACTCGGCAAACTCGGCTACGCCTTCCTCGCGGCTGGCAACGCGCACAGCGCGATACCGATTGTCGATTCGGGGCAACGTATTGATCCATTGATCAGCGATGTCGGGCTGCCGGGCATGAATGGCCGGCAGTTGACAGAGATCGGGCGGCAGATGCGCCCGCAATTGAAGGTCCTGTTCATCACTGGCTATGCCGAGCGCGCGGCCGTCCGTGGCGGCTTTCTTGACCCCGGCATGCAGCTGATCAGCAAACCCTTCACCTTTGACCTGCTGCCCCCCAAGGTGCGGGAAATGGTCGGTGACTGAGCGGCGGTTCAGGCCAGCAGGCGCTGGATCTGTTCGTGCAGGCTACTGAGGTCGAAGGGCTTGGCCAGGATCGGCGCCTTGCGGGTAATGGGACTGCCGCACTCGAGGATTTCATTGGGATAACCGCTGATGAAGATCACCTTGAGGTCCGGGCGCAGTTTCACCGCCGGCTCGGCGATCATCACCCCGGTGATCCCGCCTGGCAGCCGGTAATCGGTGATCATCAGGTCCAGGTGCGGCTTGCTGGCGAGAATCTCGAACGCCTGCTCACCGTTTTCGGCTTGTAAGACCCAGTAGCCCAGGCCCGACAGGTAGTCGGCCAGCAGCATCAGAATCACCGGTTCATCTTCGACGATCAGTACGACGTCTTGTGCATCTTCACTCATGGAAAACCTTTGCTCGGTCAATTGCTGCAGATACGACCATTGGGTCACGCAGAGGTTGCGTGCGCGTGACGTTTTTACTCATTTACTGACAAGCCAGCGCCGCCAAGAGGCAGGCCCACGCGAAACAGCGCACCCTCGCCAATACGGCTTTCAACCCGGATCGAGCCACCGTGGGCGGTGACGATCTGCTCGGAAATAAACAGCCCCAGGCCCAGCCCCGCAGCCACGTGGCTGGCGCTGACCCGCTCGAACTGCTGGAAAATACGTTTCTGGTTGTCTTCGCTGATACCGATCCCGTGATCCCGGACTTCAACCCGGGCCTCGCCGTCCTCGGCATACACCCGGACTTCGATCGGGCTCTTGGCGCCGTAACGCAAGGCATTGGTCAACAGGTTGGAAACCACCTGCTCGATGCGAAACTCATCCCAGTTGCCTTCCAGTGGCTGCTCGGCCTGCAGGGTCAGCGAGCACTGCGCCGCCTCCACTTGGGGCGCGAAGTTCTCCACCAGGCCGTGCACCAGTTGCGCCAGGTCGAAACGCGACGGCCGGATCGACAGCTTGCCGGTACGGATCCGCGAGATATCCAGCATGTCCTCGATCAGCCGGATCAGGCTTTTGATCTGGCGCTCGTCGCGATCGACCATGGCATGCATCTTGTCCAGGCTGAAGGCCGCAGCGTTCTCCCGGGCCAGGTGCATCTTGCGCAGCTGGGTTTCCAGGATCAGGCCATTGAGCGGCGTGCGCACCTCATGGGCAACGATGGACATGAAGTCGTCGCGCATGCGCACCGCCTGCTCCAGTTCGTTCTGCGTGGCCTGGAGCTTTTGCAGCAACGTCTCCTGTTCACGCCGGCTCTGCTCCAGGGCCTCGACCTGCTGCTTCATGGCCTTGCTCTGGCGATACAGATCAACGAAGACGTTGACCTTGCTCTTCACCGCGTGGATATCCAGGGGCTTGTGCAGGAAGTCCACCGCCCCGCTCTCGTAGCCCTTGAAGGCGTAGTTGAGCTCGCGCCCGGCAGCGCTGACAAACACGATGGGGATGTTCTTGGTCTTCTCGGTGCCGCGCATCAGCTCAGCCAGCTCGAAACCGTTCATGCCGGGCATCTGCACGTCGAGGATGGCCATGGCGAACTCATGCTGGAGCAGCAGCGACAAGGCTTCGTCGGCCGACAGCGCCTTGTACACCGTGCGGTCCTCACGCTTGATCAACGCCTCCAGGGCCAGCAGGTTCTCTGGCAGGTCGTCGACGATCAGCAGCTTGGCTTGAATATTACTTAACATGCGATTCGTTCCAGCTCGACAAGCAGACGGCTGATGCCGCGCAAAGGGAGGATGTAATCCGGCTGGTGCAGGGCCAAGGCTGCATCCGGCATGGTCGACACATGGGCTTCATCGGGGTCCTGGACGATGGTCAGGCCGCCCTGGCGCTTGACCTCGGCCAGCCCCCGGGCGCCGTCCTGGCTGGCCCCGGTGAGGAGCACTGCAGCCAGGCGCGCGCCATAGGCATCGGCGGCGGACTCGAACAGGTAATCAATGGCCGGCCGTGAATGGTGCAGGCGTTCTTCCTGACTCAGGGACAGGCTGTGATCCTGTTCCACCGACAGGTGATAACCGGGGGCGGCGAAGTACAGCGTGCCCGGGACGATCTGCTCCTTGTCCTCGGCCTCCTTCACCGGCAGCGCCAGGCGCCGGGCGAAAACCTCCGCCAACAGGCTGCGACGTTCGTCGGGCAGGTGCAGGACCACGATCACCGGCAGGCGAAAACCCTGGGCCAAGCCACTGAACAGGCTCAGCAAGGCCTCGACGCCACCGGCCGAGGCCCCTACCACAATGGCCTCGACTCGCGGCCAGATACCCAGGCTGGCAATCTGCTGGTTCATGTCTTGCGGTAGATCCGTTCTTGTTTGACCAGGGGTTCGAAGTGCTTGCCATAGGCGGAAAAATCCAGGGTTTCCTTGCTGCCCAGGACCAGGAACCCACGATGGCAGAGCGACTCATGGAACAACCCAAAGGCTCGATCCTGCAATTTTTTATTGAAATAAATCAATACATTACGACACGAAATTAACTGAGTTTCTGAGAATACGCTGTCGGTTGCCAGGCTGTGATCGGCAAAGGTCACGTTGTCCCGCAGGCTCTTGTCGAAGATCGCGTAGTCATAGGCCGCCGTGTAGTAGTCGGCAAAGGAGCACTGGCCGCCGGCCTGCTGGTAGTTGTGGGTGTAGGCCCGCACATTCTCCAGGGAGAAGATGCCTTGCTTGGCCTTCTCCAGGGAGCTGGGATTGATGTCAGTGGCGTAGATGATGGTGCGTTCCAGCAGCCCCTCTTCGCGCAGCAGGATGGCCATGGAATAGACCTCTTCGCCCGTGCTGCAACCGGCGATCCAGATCTTGATCGACGGATAGGTCTTGAGCAGCGGCACCACTTCCTGGCGGATGGCCAGGAAGTGCGACGGGTCGCGAAACATCTCGCTGACCGGAATGGTCAGGAACTGCAGCAACTGCATGAACGCAGTCGGGTCGTGCAGCACCCGTTCCTGTAACGCGGAAATGGTCTTGCACTCGAACTGGCGCAAGGCGTGGTTGACCCGGCGCTTGATCGAAGCGCCGGAGTAGTCGCGGAAGTCGTAGCTGTATTTCAGATAGATAGCTTCGATCAGCAAACGCAGTTCGATCTCGGTATTACGCTCCACTAAATTCTTTCCATCTTGGGCAGCCACACGCGGATAAGCGAAAACAGCCGGTCAAGGTCGATGGGCTTGGCCAGGTAATCATTGGAGCCGGCCTGCAGGCAGCGCTCCTGATCGTCCTTCATGGCCTTGGCGGTAACCGCGATGATCGGCAGCTTGCGCCAGCGCGGGTCCTTGCGGATCTGCACCGTGGCTTCATAACCGTCCATCTCCGGCATCATCACATCCATCAGCACCAGGTCGATGTCCTCGACCTCATTGAGTTTGGCAATGGCTTCATGACCATTGCGACCGATGACCACCACCGCGCCCTTGTGTTCCAGGGCGCTGGTCAGGGCGAAGATGTTGCGCACGTCGTCATCCACCAGGAGGATCTTGCGCCCCTCGAACACCTTGTCGCGGCTGCGGGCGGTCTTGAGCATCTTCTGCCGCTCATGGGACAACTGGGATTCGACTTTGTGCAGAAAAAGCGTCACTTCATCCAGCAGGCGCTCCGGCGAACGGGCGCCCTTGATGATGATCGAGCGCGAATACTTACGCAGCTCGGCCTCTTCGTCACGGGTCAGGTTGCGCCCGGTGTAGACGATCACCGGTGGGAATGAGCGGATATCCTCGGTGGACATGCGCTTGAGCAGGTCGTTGCCGAGCATGTCCGGCAGCTTGAGGTCGATGATCATGCAGTCGTAGACATTCTCGCGCAGCAGGTCCAAGGCATCCTGGGCCAGGCCCACGGCGGTGATCTCGATGTCGTCGTCGCCGATCAGCCGGGCAATGCTGTCCCGTTGCAGGTCGTCATCCTCCACCAGCAGCACGCGCTTGACCTTCTGCGTCAGCTTGGCTTCCAGGCGGGCGAAGACATCCTTGAGTTCCTCGCGGGTGGTGGGTTTCACCGCATAGCCCACGGCGCCCATGTGCATTGCCGCTTCGACCCGGTCTTCCACCGAAATCACATGCACCGGGATATGCCGGGTTTGGGCATGTTCCTTGAGCCGCTGCAGCACGGTCAGGCCCGAGTGATCGGGCAAGCGCATGTCCAGCAGGATTGCGTCGGGAATGAATTCGGCGGCCAGGCTGTAGCCTTCATCGGCGCCGTGGGCTACCAGGCAGTGGTAACCCAGCTCGTGCGCCAGATCGAAGAGAATGTGCGCAAAGTTCGCCTCATCTTCCACCACCAGAATGCAGCGACTGCTGAACGGAGCCTTGTCCCGGTCATCGGCGAAGCGCGGAATCTGTACCGGCTCGACCTCAGCCACAGGAGCCGCCGGGCTGAGCACTTGCGGCGCCACGACCGACACTGCCGAGACCCGTGGCGCAAGCACCGGTTGCTGCGCTTCGCTGTACTGCTCCGGCAGTACCAAGGTAAAAATGCTGCCGCGACCCGGTTCGCTGCTGACGCTGATGAAGCCACCAAGCAGGGCTGCCAGGTCCCGGGAGATCGACAGCCCCAAACCGGTGCCGCCGTAACGTCGATTGGTGGTGCCGTCGGCCTGGCGGAAGGCTTCGAAAATGCTTTCCTGCTGATCCTCGGCGATGCCGATTCCCGAGTCCTGCACGGCGAAGGCAATCCTCGATCCCGGCTGGGCGGACACGCTCAGGCTGACCTGGCCCTTCTCGGTGAACTTGACCGCGTTGGACAGCAGGTTCTTGAGGACCTGCTCGACCCGCTGGCAATCGGTGAACAGCATCTGCGGTACTCCCGGCTGCAGTTCCACCTTGAAGTCCAGGCCCTTGTCCGCGGTCAACGGCTGGAACAGGCTGCGCAGGCCGTCCACCAGGCGCGGCACGCTGGCATTCTCCGGACGCACTTCCAGCTTGCCGGCCTCGACCTTGGAAATATCGAGGATGTCGTTGATCAGGTTCAGCAGGTCATTGCCGGCCGAGTAGATCGACTCAGCGAACTTGACCTGCTCGGCGCTGAGATTTTCCTGGGGGTTCTCCGCCAGCAACTTGGCCAGGATCAACGAACTGTTGAGCGGCGTGCGCAGCTCGTGGGACATGTTGGCAAGGAACTCGGACTTGTACTTGCTGGAGCGCTGCAACTCTTCGGCACGCTCTTGCAACTGCACCTGCGCCTGGTTCAACTCGCGGTTCTTGAGGTCCATGGCATCGCGCTGGTCCACCAGGATCTGCGCCTGCTCGGCCAGCTGTTCATTGGTCTGCTCCAGTTCCACCTGCTGGGTTTCCAGGTGCGCCTGGGATTCCTTGAGAATCCGCGACTGCTCTTCCAGCTCTTCGTTGGCGGTCTTGAGTTCTTCCTGCTGCACCTGCAGTTCTTCGTTGAGCTGCTGGGTTTCAGCCAGGACTTCCTGCAGCCGCTGGCGATAGCGCGCGGCCTCGATGGAGGTGCCGATGTTGCTGGCAATCAGCTCCAGCAATTCGACATCACGCTCGCTCAAGGCCCGCAGGAAACCCAGCTCGATCACCCCGTTGACCCGGCCATCGTCCAGGGTCGGCATCACCAGCACACTGCGCGGCGCGCCGTCGCCAAGGCCGGAGCTGACCTTGAAATAATCCGCCGGCACATCGTCCAGGCGAATCAACCGCTTGTGCTGCGCGGCCTGTCCCACCAGGCCTTCGTCGCCGTACAGCGCCTGTTCCTGTGCCTCCTGCTCCCGGGAGAAGCCGTAAGACGCCACGCGCTTGAGACCGCCATGTTCTTCACGGACATACAGCGCCGCCACCGGCGAGCCCAGGTACTGGGCGCAGAACTGCAGGATATTGCGCCCCAGCAGGTTCAGCGTCAGCTGGCCGAGCATTTGCTCGGCCAGCTCGGTCTGGCCGTTGCGCAACCAGGCTTGCTGCTCCAGGCGCCGGGAGCTCTGCTCCTGGGCTTCGAGGTTGTCGCTGTAGCTCTTCGACAGCGCCAGCAGGTCACGGCGCCCGACATAGGCGAGCAAGCCGCTGATGCCCACCACGAACAGCAGATAGAGGCTCACGCTGAGAATCGTGGTGCGACTGACGTCGGCGTTGCGGCTGACCCGCAACTGCTGCTCCATGTCCACCGCGTCGTCGTACTCCTTGCGGATCTCGTCGGTCAAGCGCTTGCCCCGCCCGGCTTGCACCACCGCCCGATAATCACCGTTCTGGCGGCGTAGCTCGATCATCCCCTGGGCGAAGCTGTTCCACTCCACCTGCAAGGCTTCCAGGCGCTTGAGCCGGTCCACTTGCTGAGGGTTGTCCGCCACCAGCACCTGGATGCCGCGCAGCTCACTGACGATGCGTGGCTTGGCCACCTCGTAAGGGTCGAGAAAATGTTCGTCGCCGGTGATCAGGAAGCCGCGCATGCCGGTTTCCAGGTCGATGCTCAGGCGCGCCGCCTCATTGAGATTGTTGATCACCCGGTCGGTGTGCTGCACCCACTGGATCACCGAGAGCAGGTAAGTGATCAACGAGACGAAAAAAACCGCGCTGAGCACGCCTACGCCCAGCGGCAGGCTGACGTTGCGGGTCAGCAGTTTGCGGAAACTCTGTTCATCAACCGAGGACGGACGGATCATTTGATGGACCTGGCGCAGGTAAAAAAACGAAGTTTGCCCCACATTCAGTCACCGCAGCTATTTTTTATAACCAATGCGTGTGTCACCGCAATTTGGCCTGCCCTGGGACAATGGAAGCGGTTATTCTTGCCAATGCTTGTACAATCCTATTTTTTTGTACAGCTTCGGGAACTTGTGGCAACCCGGCACTTACTGATGCACAGGGCCGGCTGTTGCGCCGCCCAGCGAATTCATTTTTTCGAGAGTGACCTTATGCCCGACAGCGCTTCCACCATCCTAGTCGTAGAAGACGATGCCATCGTGCGCATGTTGATCGTCGATGTCCTTGAAGAGCTCGAATTCAGTGTTCTGGAGGCCGATGGCAGCGACACCGCGCTCAAGCTCCTGGAAGAGCACGGGCAACACATCGACCTGCTGATGACCGATGTCGGCCTGCCTGGAATGAACGGCCGCGAGCTGGCGGAACGTGCACGCCAACTGCTTCCACAATTGCCGGTGCTGTTCGCCAGCGGCTACGCCGAATCCATCGAGGTACCCAGCGGCATGTCGGTGATTGGCAAACCCTTCTCCATTGATCAACTGCGGGACAAGGTGCGCAGCATCCTCGGCTGAATCCACGGGCGGCCGGATCAGCCGCTTGCCCACTGTGGTTTAATGGCGGCCTTTTTTTGCCTTCGCCTGCCAGGAATAGCCGCTCATGAGTCCCACTGCCGCAACCAAAGTCCTGATCATTGGTTACGTCTGGCCCGAGCCCCGCTCCTCTGCGGCCGGCGGGCACATGATGCAGATCCTCCAGAGCTTTCTCGAGCAGGGCTGGGAGCTGACCTTCGCCAGCCCGGCCAACGAAGGCGAACACAAGGAAGACCTGCGCGCCCTGGGCATCCGCGAATGCCCGATCGAGCTCAATAACAGCAGTTTTGACCGTTTCGTCGCCGAACTGGCGCCCGACATTGTGCTGTTCGATCAATTCATGATGGAGGAGCAGTTCGGCTGGCGTGTGGAGCAACACTGCCCGAATGCCCTGCGGGTGCTGGAGACCTCGGACCTGCAATGCCTGCGCCACGCCCGGCACCAGCGACTCAAGGAGCACCTGAAGCGCCACGCCGACGAAGATGACTTCAGTGCGCTGTTCGCCCAGGCAGCGGAACAGGAGTTCCAGCACATGGCCGAGACCGACCTGGCCAAGCGCGAAATTGCCGCGATCTACCGCTGCGACCTGAGCCTGATGATCTCGCAGGTGGAGATCGAACTGCTGGTCGAGCAGTTCCGCCTGCCGCCGGCCCTGCTGCATTGGTGCCCGTTGATGCTGGAGCAGTTGCCAGAGTCGTTCGTGCCGTTTGCCCAGCGGGCGCACTTCCTGAGCATCGGCAACTTCCGCCACGCGCCAAACTGGGACGCGGTGCTGTGGATGAAGAACCGGGTGTGGCCGTTGATCCGCCAGCAACTGCCTGGCGCACAACTGCATCTATATGGCGCCTACACCCCGCCCAAAGCGGCGGCACTGCACAACCCGGCCCAGGGCTTTCACATCATGAACTGGGCCGAAGATGCGCTGCAGGTCATGAGCGCGGCGCGGGTCTGCCTGGCACCCTTGCGTTTCGGCGCCGGGATCAAGGGCAAGCTGCTGGACGCCATGCTCTGTGGTACCCCCAGCGTGACCACGCCGGTGGGCAGCGAATCCATGTCCGCGGGGAGCCTGCCCTGGCCGGGCGTGGTGGCAGAGTCCGCCAGCGCCATCGCGGCGGCAGCAGTGCGCCTGCATCAGGATCAGCACCAGTGGAACCAGGCCCAGGCGGATGGCGCACGCTTGCTTGAGGCGCGCTACCGGCAGCAGGTCCACGGCCCAGCGCTGATCCAGCGCCTGCTGCACGGCCGCGAGCACCTGGCGCAACTGCGGCGGGACAACTTCACCGGGGCCATGCTGCGTCACCATCATCACAAGAGCACCCAATACATGGCGCAATGGATCGAAGCAAAAAACCGCCCGATCTCGTAGCCGCACCGGGCGCTGTTGCGTTTGCCGGCGAAGAGCCCCTTGAGCCTTGCACAAGGCAGCGGGCCGCCTTCGCTGGCGACCCGTTGCTACTGGTGCGCGGGCAAGTCCCGAGGCATTATCAGCCGGGCCAACAACAAAAACAGACCTGCGCCATGAGTCGACCCGGCAAGATCACCGATCCTTCCTATGAGTTGATGGACGACCACAACGGCCTGTCCATCATCTACCGCCAGCACGGTTTCCCCTGCCCCCTGGTGCGCTGGCATTTCCACAAGGAATACGAGCTGCACCTGATCGTCGCCAGCTCCGGCAAGGTGTTCATCGGCGACTACATCGGCAACTTCTATCCGCAGACGCTGTTCCTCACCGGGCCCAACCTGCCGCACAACTGGATCAGCCAGGTGGCCGAGGACGAAGTGGTGCTCAAGCGCGACATGCTGGTGAACTTCACCGATGAACTGTTCGACAGCGGCAGCCAGGTGTTCGCCGAGCTGAAAAACCTCACAGCGCTGCTGGAGCGCGCGCAATACGGCATCGAGTTTCGCTGCCAGCACACCATCGCCCAGGCCCTGCCGTTGATGCAGCGCATTGCCGACTCCACCGGCATCACCCGCCTCGGCCACTTTTTCATCCTCATGGAGCTGCTCGCCGCCTGCGACGACTACCAACTGCTGTCCGGGGCCACTCGCGTGCAGCTGGCGGATGAGCACAGCATCGACCGCACCAACCGCGCGGTGGACTACATCTTTGCCCACTACGCCCGGGAGCTGACCCTGGACGAAGTCGCCGACCACCTCGGGATGAAGCCCACCTACTTCTCCCGGGTGTTCAAGCAGGCCACCGGGCGCTGCTTCATCGAGTTCGTCAATCGCCTGCGAATCAGCAAGTCCTGCGAGCTGCTGGCCGATGGCGACAAGCCGGTGACTGACGTGTGCTTCGAGTCGGGTTTCAACAACATCTCCAACTTCAACCGGCGTTTCCAGCAGCTCAAGGGCATGACCCCTTCCCACTACCGCCGCCTGGCAGTGCAACGGCTGACCGAACAGAACCTCGGCTGAGCCGAACTGCCGCACGTCTTGCGGTCCCCTTCGCCGGCAAGCCGGCTCCTACAAAAAGCCACATCGCGCAGCAGCCGCCCCCGTATGAGCTGGCTTGCCAGCCGATCAGCACACGTCTTGCGGCCCCCCTCGCCGGCAAGCCGGCTCCTACAAAAAGCCACGTCGCGCAGCCGCCGCCCCCGTAGGAGCTGGCTTGCCAGCGAAAGCGCCAGCCGATCAGCGCACGTCTTGCGGCCCTCTTCGCCGGCAAGCCGGCTCCTACAAAAAGCCACGTCGCGCAGCCGCCCCCCTGTAGGAGCTGGCTTGCCAGCGAAGGCGCCAGCCGATCAGCGCACGTCTTGCGGCCCTCTTCGCCGGCAAGCCGGCTCCTACAGCCATCAGGCTGGAGCGGCAAAAGCCTTTACCTTGGTAAACGAATCCCGTTCAGCTTCCGTTCAGCAGTTGGTAACAATCTTCATTTGGCAATGAGTATCATTATGTTACAAATTACTTCCTAACCAAATTGACCCGCCGGTGCTGAATGCTCGTTCCATTTCTGATCATGCTGCGCGAAGGGATTGAAGCCGCGCTCATCGTTGGCATCATCGCCAGCTACCTGAAACAGACCGGTCGCGGCCAGTGGATGCCCGCCGTGTGGATCGGCGTATTCCTCGCCGTGGCCCTGGCCCTACTGGTGGGCGGTGGCCTGGAGCTGATGAGTGCGGAGTTCCCGCAGAAGCAGCAGGAGCTGTTCGAGGGCATCGTCGGCCTGGTGGCCGTGGGCATCCTCAGTTCCATGGTGTTCTGGATGCGCAAGGTGGCGCGCTCGATCAAGCACTCCCTGCATGTGTCCCTGGACCATGCCCTGACCGGTTCCAAGCACCAAGTCACAGCGCTGATCGCCATGGTGTTCTTCGCCGTGGCCCGGGAAGGCCTGGAAACCGTGTTCTTCCTGCTGGCGGTGTTCCAGCAGAGCGAAGGCCCCGGCGCGCCCATCGGCGCCCTGCTGGGCCTGATCGTGGCAATCATCGTCGGTTTCCTCATCTATACCGGCAGCATGCGCCTGAACCTCGGCGCATTCTTCCGCTGGACCGGTCTGTTCATCCTAGTGGTGGCCGCCGGCATCCTCGCCAACTCGGTGCAGGCGCTGCATGAAGCGGGAATCTGGAACCACCTGCAGACCGTGCTCTTCGACTTCAGCGCCAGCCTGCCCATGGACGGCCCGCTGGGCTCGGTGCTGGCCGGCATGTTCGGCTACCAGGACGCGCCCACCGTCAGCACCCTCGGCGCCTATGTGCTGTACCTGGCCGTAACCCTGGTGCTGTTCTTCCTGCCCGGTGGCGCCCCCGCCAAGGCGCCCGGCTCTTCGTCTTCCGTTTCCAGTCAGTAAGGCTCCCCATGACCCAGCAAGCCTCTCCCCAGGCCTCGCCTCCCCGCGCATTGCGCTGGGCGGTTGCCGGCTCGGTGATCGTGATGATCGCCGCCGGCGGGCTGTTCTACTACGCCTCGCAACTGGCCGCCAGCAAGCGCCAGGCCCACCAGGGCGAAATCACCGTGACCATCCACCCCAAGAGCTGCGAGCCCAATGCGCTGACGGTCCCGGCCGGGCACACCAGCTTTCGCATCGTCAACCGCTCGGATCGCGCCGTGGAATGGGAAATCCTCGACGGCGTGCTGGTGGTGGAAGAACGGGAGAACATCGCCCCGGGCCTGAGCCAGGTGATCAACGCCAACCTGCTGCCCGGTGACTACGCCATCACCTGCGGGCTGCTGAGCAACCCCCGCGGCACCCTGCACGTGACCCCGACCGCCGAGTCTGATGCCCAGGCCAAGGCGCGGCCGTCGATGGTGGCCTTCATCGGCCCGCTGTCGGAGTTCAGGGTCTACCTGAGCACCCAGGGCAGCGCCCTGACCAAGGCGGTGAACGCCTTGCAGCAAGCCATCGACAGCGGCGACCTGAAGCAGGCCCAGGCCCTGTACCTGCCGGCCCGCGCCGCTTATCAGCGCCTGGCTCCCGCGGCCCAGCGCCTGGCCGAACTGGACAACGCCATCAACGCCCGCGCCGACTATTTCGAACAGCGTGAACAGGACCCGGGCTTCAGCGGCTTCCATCGCCTGGAGTACGGCCTGTTCCAGAAGCGCGACCTGGCAGGCCTGGCCCCGGTGGCGCAACACTTATCCAGCGATGTGGCCAGCCTCAAGGAGCAGCTGTTGGCCCAGACCCTGCCGCCGGAGCAACTGGTGAGCATCGTGGCCCGCAACATGCGCAGCCTGGCCGACCTGCGAGCCAGCAGCGGCGAGGAGGAACGCTACAGCCACAGCGACCTCAACGGCTTTGCTGCCAACCTGGACACCACGCGCAAAGTCATCGACCTGCTGCGGCCCTTGCTGGCCAAGTCTGCGGCGCAATTGCTGCCCGAGGTGGACAACGCCGCCAATGCCCTGGCCGCCCGGCTCGACAGCCTGCGCGATGGCTTCGGTTATGTCGCCTACGACCAGGTCAGCGCCGAACAACGCAAAGAGCTTGCCGACAAGGCCAAGGCCCTGGCCGACGCCCTCGACCGCATCGATCCCGCACTCGGCCTCTCCGGCCTGTAACAAGACGAGCCTTCAATGAACGATTCAGACCAGTCCAACCCGTCTTTTTCCGCCCAACGCCGGCGCGTGTTGCTGGGCATGGGCGCTGCCGGCGTAGCCCTGGCCGGCAGCAGCCTGAGCTGCCCGGCCATGGCCGCCAGCGCCGCAGCCCAGGTCACCCAGGCCCCCAGCAGCGACAAGACCCAGGATCATCACGACTTCCACGGCCAGCACCAGAGCGGCATCGTCACCCCACGTCCGGCTTCGGGCATGCTGGTGTCCTTCGATGTACTGGCCAGCGACCGCGATGACCTGGAGCGGCTGTTTCGCACCCTCAATGAACGCATCAGCTTCCTCATGAGCGGCGGCCCGGTGACCCAGGTCGACCCGAAACTGCCGCCCCTGGATTCGGGCATCCTCGGCCCGGTGGTGACCCCGGACAACCTGACCATCAGCGTCTCGGTGGGCGAGTCGCTGTTCGACGAACGCTTCGGCCTGGAATCTGCCAAACCCAAGCGCCTGACGCGCATGGTGGGGTTTCCCAACGATGCCCTGGAGCCTGCCAACTGCCACGGCGACCTGAGCCTGCAGATCTGCTCCAACACCGCCGACACCAACATCCACGCCCTGCGCGATATCGTGAAGAACCTGCCCGACCTGCTGCTGGTGCGCTGGAAACAGGAAGGCAGCGTACCGCCCCAGGCCCCGGCCAAGCCCGGCGAGGCGGCGCAAAGCGCGCGCAACTTCCTGGGTTTTCGCGACGGCTCGGCCAACCCCGACTCCAACGACCAGAAGGCCATGCAGCAGATCGTCTGGGTCCAGCCCGGCAGTGACGAACCGGCCTGGGCGGCCCATGGCAGCTACCAGGCGGTGCGGATCATCCGCAACTTCGTCGAACGCTGGGACCGCACCCCGCTGCAAGAGCAGGAAAGCATCATCGGCCGGGTCAAGACCAGCGGCGCGCCCATGGACGGCCAGAAGGAAAGCCAGGTCCCCGACTACGCCCGAGACCCCCACGGCAAGGTCACCAAGCTCGACGCCCACATCCGCCTGGCCAACCCACGCACCGCGCAGAGCCAGCAGAACCTGATCCTGCGCCGGCCGTTCAACTACTCCAACGGCGTCAACAAGAACGGCCAGCTGGACATGGGCCTGCTGTTCATCTGCTACCAGGCGGACCTGGAAAAAGGCTTTGTCGCAGTGCAGACCCGGCTGAACGGCGAGCCCCTGGAGGAGTACCTGAAGCCTGTGGGCGGCGGTTATTTCTTCACCTTGCCGGGTGTCACCGGCGACCAGGATTTCATCGGTCGCTCATTGCTCGATGCCACTCAAGCAAAAATCACTGCCTAACACCAAAAACAACACTACCCCCACGGAAAAGTCCCATGAAAAAGTCGCCTCTCGCTGTGTTGCTGACCCTTGGCTTGCTCCATGCTCCGCTTGCGGCATTCGCTGCCACCGCGCCCCTGGAGCTGGTGGGGCCGATCTCCGACTACAAGATCTACGTCACCGAACAGCTCGATGGGCTGACCAGCCACACCCAGCAATTCACCGACGCAGTGAAAAAGGGCGACCTGGCCACCGCCAAGAAGCTGTACGCGCCGACCCGGGTCTACTACGAGTCGATCGAGCCGATCGCCGAACTCTTCAGTGACCTCGACGCCTCCATCGACTCCCGGGTCAATGACCAT
This sequence comes from Pseudomonas sp. Fl4BN1, assembly GCF_009908285.1. Taxonomy (GTDB): domain Bacteria; phylum Pseudomonadota; class Gammaproteobacteria; order Pseudomonadales; family Pseudomonadaceae; genus Aquipseudomonas. The sequence continues at coordinate 39,218 of NZ_JAAARM010000035.1, read as the reverse complement.
GAAAAAGGCGTCAAGGCCGAAGACTTCACCGGTTTCCACCGCCTGGAATACTCGCTGTTCTCGGAAAACAGCACCGAAGGCCTGGGCGAGCTGGCCGACAGCCTGAACAAGGACGTCAAGGACTTGCAGGCTCGCGTCGCCGGCCTGACCTTCCCGCCGGAAAAAGTCGTCGGTGGCGCCGCCGCGCTGCTGGAAGAAGTGGCCGCGACCAAGATCTCCGGTGAAGAAGATCGCTACAGCCACACCGACCTCTACGACTTCCAGGGCAACATCGACGGTGCGAAGAAAATCGTCGACCTGTTCCGTCCGCAAATCGAGAAGCAGGACAAGGCCTTTGTCGCCAAGGTCGACAAGAACTTCGCCGCGGTGAACAAGATCCTCGCCAAGTACAAAACCCCGGACGGCGGTTTCATGACCTACGACAAGGTCAAGGAAGCCGACCGCAAGGCCTTGGTGGGCCCGGTCAACACCCTGGCGGAGGACCTCTCCACCCTGCGCGGCAAACTGGGTCTGAACTGAATTGCCGTAAACGAGCAGTCACCGACCTCAGTAAGAGGAAAGGCGACCAGCGCAAGTCGCTTAAAGACGCTTAAGGCATAATGCGATGGTTCCCGTGCCCTTCCGGTACGGGACTATCAAAAGGACTTGGGAAAATTTTGAAACAACGATTGAACAGCATCATTAATTTTTTTATTGACTGGATCGAAGCTCCAACTCGCATAAAGCTGTACTCCGCCGCCATGGGCTTTTCTCTGGCGTGGATGGTCTGCACTGTCACCACGGCCGATGCTCGCTCTTCGATGCCATTGAACCTTGTACTACTGGGGGCGGCAGCAACCCTATCGGCACTAGCCGTATTGATTGAAATTTACGCCTGGGCTTCACAACTCAAGACTTGGCAAAAAAAGTCCTGGTTGGTACGCGTCGTGCTGACAGGGCTGCTGGCCATGACCTTGGCGTTCTCAGCAGCCTATGCCGCAATCATCGTTAACAAAATTACCGGCGTCCCTCCGTCACTCTTTCCCTACACCACAGCCTTTCTCACCCCGTTAGCAACATTGGCGGTGTTGCTGGTGATCATCGCTATGATCTACATCGGGGTTTCGCTTCAACTGTTACTAAGCAGCTTGATCTCATTACCGATTATCTTCACTGGCCTACTGCTTCCAGGCATCCGACATAAGACGGCCCGCTGGACTAACTCTGTTAGGACCATGAGGCTTCTCGGCGTCGCAGCGCTGATCCTCGGAACCGTCTACCTCACTCCCTGGTATGAACGTGCGCTGAACTCGATTGGGCGCATCTTTGTCGTCCACTTCGAAATGTATGCATACGATCCTTGTGTGAAAGATCCTCGACAAGAACGGATGACCCGAATTGATGATGAGAGCGTATTGATAGCCACTAGTACCCCACCCTTCAGCACACATTTTGAAAGACGTCACTGCAACAAGAGCCAAGGGTTCGCAAGCGGTGAAAGTGACGCTTCCGTGCCATAACCGTCGACGTTATAGAGATACCCAATTGAGATCGCCCCTGTAGCCAAGAATTTACGGAAGCTAGCCCATGCCACGCTCCACTCCGCGCCCCCATGTTTTAAAGAACAGTAGCGCGTTCAGCCTGCTGCCGCTGATGGTCGCCTACATGGCTTGCACCATGTCGATGATGGCCTTCGTCTCGCTGATTGGTCCCATCTCCCGCGCACTGCACCTGGAAACCTGGCACGCCGGCGCCGCCGTCACCGTGTCCGGGGTGATCTGGATGCTCCTGGCGCGCCCCTGGGGCCGAGCCAGCGATCGCTTCGGCCGTCGTCGGGTGCTGCTGCTGGGCACCGCCGGCTTCACCCTGGCCTATTGGGCCCTGTGCCTGTTCATCGACCTGTCGCTGCAGATGCTGCCCAGTATTGCCGTGGCCTTTACCGGCCTGATGCTTGGACGCGGCCTGATCGGTGCCTTCTATGCGGCGATTCCGGTGGGCGGCTTCGCCCTGATCGCCGACAACGTCGAACCGCAGCACCGGGCCCGCGCCATGGCCACCCTCGGTGCCGCCAACGCCGTAGGCCTGGTGGTGGGACCGGCCGTGGCCGCGCTGCTGGCCCGCTACAGCCTGAGCCTGCCCTTCTACGCCATGGCGGTGTTGCCGTTATTGGCGTTCCTGGTGCTGCGCTTCAAATTGCCGCGCCAGGAGCTGCACCTCAGGCAGGCCCCGACCCGGGTCCGCCTGAGCGACCCGCGGTTGCACCGGCCAATGGTGGTGGCCTTCATCGCCATGCTCTGCGTGTCGATTGCCCAGATCACCGTCAGTTTCTACGCCCTGGACCGGCTGCACATGAGCCCGGCCGATGCTGCCCAGACCGCGGGCGTGGCCTTGGCCATGGTCGGCGTGGCTCTGATCTGCTCGCAGTTGGTGGTGCGCAGGCTGGAGTGGCCACCCCTGCGGATGATCCGCTACGGCGCCTTGCTGTCGGCCGTGGGTTATGCCGGCAGCATGCTGGTGGACAGTGCCTGGGGCCTGTGGCTGGCGTTTTTTGTCTCGGCGGCCGGCATGGGCGGTATCTTCCCCTCGTTCTCGGCCCTGGCAGCGAATGCCGTAGAAGCTTCGGAACAAGGCGCCACTGCGGGCAGCATCGGTGCCGCCCAGGGTTTCGGCGTGGTCATCGGACCGTTGGCCGGGAGCCTGATCTACGCCATCGAACCACGCCTGCCCTATCTGCTGGCCGCGGTGTTGCTGCTCATGGTGGTGATCTGGCCATACCCGCGCGCCAGGAGCTGAACGCCGACTCGGCAGCGGCTACCAGGCCAATGCCGAGTCCCCTGTGATCACAGCATGCGGTAGAACAAGCGCTCGATCCGCACACGGCTGACCCGGCGCAGGAACTTGCCCACGGCCTCGGGGTAGTCCACCAGACTGTCCAGGTACTGGAAGTGTTCAATGCGCCGGGTGTGACGGTAGATCTGCTCTTGCTCGGCACCTCGCGCATCCAGCAACTCGCCCTTGGGATCATCCAGCAACAGGGCGTTTTCCAGGTCCAGGCGAAACGCTCGCGGGTTGAGGTTGTTGCCGGTGAGCAAGGTATAACGCTCGTCGACCCACATGCCCTTGAGGTGGTAGGTATTGTCACCGTCACGCCACAGGTGCAGGTTCAACTGGCCGCTGTCGATCACCTTCTGGTGGCGCTTGGCGAAACGCCGCAGGCTGATTTCGTACAGATAAGGCAGCGCGGCAATTACCTTGAACGGCTGGCTGGGGGGGATATAGAAGTCGTTGGCGGTCTTGTCGCCAACAATGATGTCGATCCGCACCCCGCGCTCCAAGGCACGGTTGATCTCCCGGGTGACGACTAGTGGCAGGTTGAAATACGGGGTGCAGATGGTCAGTTGCTGCTGGGCCCCGGCGATCAGTTCGCAGACCACCCGGTTCAAGGGGTTGCCCTTGCCGACCCCGAGCAACGGGCTGACCGACAGCCCGCTCTTGTCCAGGCCACCGGCGGTGGTGTCATAGGTGGCGTGCTTGAGACGGCTGCGCAGGTCACCGATATCGTTACGCAGGCTGCGGGTGCTGGGCAGGTTCGGCAGGTCCAGCCGATGCACCGCCCGCGACTCCACCAGACCGTGCTTTACCAGGTGGTGCATGGAGTCGGCCAGGGCCTGGTTATGCAGCAGGTGATAACGGTCGAAACGGTACTTGTCGAACTTGTGCAGGTACACGTTGTTCAAGCTGGCGCCGCTGTACAGCACGCAGTCATCGATCACGAAACCCTTGAGGTGCAAGACCCCGAACAACTCCCGGGTCTGCACCGGCACACCGTAGATCGGTACTTCGCTGGCATGCGTGCGAGTCATGTCCTGATACCAGGCCGAGTTGCCCGGCTGCTTGCCGGCCCCGATCAGGCCACGCTGGGCCCGCAGCCAGTCCACCACGACCACCACCTCCAGTTCGGGGCGAGCGGCCTTGGCGGCATGCAGGGCATCGAGGATTTCCTGGCCGGCCTCATCCTGTTGCAAGTACAGCGCGACGATATAGATGCGTCGAGTGGCCTGGGCAATTTGCTCCAGCAGCGTGCGACGAAATTCCGCAGCGCCAGTCAGCGTGGTGAAGGCCTCGGCAGCCAGGGGGAAGCTGCGCAGCTTGGGCAGCAAAGAACGTTTGAAAAGCGACGGCATAGGGCTCGCAGTGGCTCAAATCCAAAGAGCGCAAGAGCTTACACCATGGGCCGGCCAGAGTCCCCTGCTTGGCATTTATAAGGCCATCCCTGGCCTATCCGCAGGAGCACTCGGGCGCTGCTCGGCGAGTTGGCGAACAGGCTTGGGGCCTTGTTCCGAGCAGGCGCCACTTTCGCTGGCAGGCCGGTTACTTTCATGACTCGCGAGAAGTATTCGGAGAATTGCAAACAACTTGATTGACCAAGGAGAACGATCGTTCTACTCTTTGCCACATGAACGAAATCACTCCCACTGAAACACGCGACATCATCCTCGACGTCACCGAGAAGCTGATCTATAAAAGTGGCATTGCCGCCACCGGCATGGATCTTCTGGTGAAAACCGCCGGGGTTTCGCGAAAGAGCGTCTATCGCTATTTCAACAACAAGGACGAGTTGGTGGTAGCCGCCCTCGAACGTCGCGACCAACGCTGGATGCACTGGTTCAAGACCGAGGTGGACAAGGCCGTGAGCCCCGCGGCGCGTCTACTGGCGCTGTTCGATGTGCTCAAGGAATGGTTCGCCTCGGAAGGTTTCCGCGGCTGTGCCTTTATCAACACCAGCGGCGAAACCGGTGATTCCCAGGACCCGGTGCGCCAGGTGGCGAAACAGCATAAACAGAAACTGCTCGACTACGTGCGCGAGCTTTGCCAGGACCATGGCGCAGCGCATCCCTCACAATTGGCGGCGCAGTTGCTGATTCTGATCGATGGCGCCATTACCGTTGCCCTTGTCATGGGCGATCACAGTGCTGCTGATAATGCGCAATGCATGGCGCGCAAGTTATTGGACCTCTGATTGTTTTAAACAAGAGCAACTTGTTTGTTTGAACAACACCTTTCATTGGAGACAGGTCATGTCATCTAACGTACCAACGCGTCCGCCCCTTCCGCCGTTCACCCGCGAGTCGGCCATTGAAAAGATTCGCCTGGCCGAAGACGGCTGGAACTCCCGGGACCCGGAGCGGGTATCCCTGGCCTATACCCTGGACACTCAATGGCGCAACCGCGCCGAGTTCGCCCACAACCGCGAAGAGGCCAAGGCATTCCTCAGTCGCAAATGGGCCAAGGAACTGGAGTATCGGCTGATCAAGGAGCTCTGGGCCTTTACCGACAATCGCATTGCCGTGCGTTACGCCTACGAATGGCATGACGACTCGGGCAACTGGTTCCGTTCCTACGGCAATGAAAACTGGGAATTCGACGAGCAAGGGCTGATGGCCCATCGTTTCGCCTGCATCAACGACATGCCGATCAAGGCCAGCGAACGCCAGTTCCATTGGCCATTGGGTCGCCGTCCGGATGACCACCCGAGCCTTTCCGATCTGGGCCTGTAACGGACCCGCGCCACACCTACCCTCTGTAGGAGCTGGCTTGCCAGCGAAGGCGTCTGCATGCCTTGCACCAGGCTTTCGGGCCCTTTCGCCGGCAAGCCGGCTCCTACAGATAGCCCGCGCAACAACCACCACCCCCGTAGGAGCTGGCTTGCCAGCGAAGGCGTCTGCATGCATTGCACCAAGCTTTCGGGCCCTTTCGCCGGCAAGCCGGCTCCTACAGATAGCCCGCGCAACAACCACCACCCCCGTAGGAGCTGGCTTGCCAGCGAAGGCGTCTGCATGCCTTGCACCAAGCTTTCGGGCCCTTTCGCCGGCAAGCCGGCTCCTACAGATAGCCCGCGCAACAACCACCCTCCCGTAGGAGCTGGCTTGCCAGCGAAGGCGCCTGTAAGCCTTGCACCAGGCTTCGGGGCGCTTGCGCCGGCAAGCCTGGCCCGGGGCGGGTCACATCAGGCGGCGACTTCCTGGTCCTTGAGCCGGGCCTGGGCTTCCAGTTCGCGCACCAGCGGCAGTACGCGCTTGCCAAAATATTCAACCTCTTCCTGGAAATGCAGGAAACCCGCCAGCACCAGATCCACCCCCACCGCCTTCAAGGCGACAATCCGCTGGGCTATCTGCTGGGGGGTACCAATCAGGTTGGTCTTGAAACCATCGTTGTATTGCACCAGGTCCTCGAAGCTCGACTTGGCCCAGTTGCCCTCTCCTTCCGGCGAGGCCTTGCCCGCCTGCTTCGCCGCATCGCCAAAGGCATTCACCGCCTCCGGGTCGGCCTGGTCGATGATCTCCTGCAGCACTGCCCGGGCTTCTTCCTCGGTGTCCCGGGCAATCACAAAGGCATTCACCCCGACCTTCACCGAATGCTGGTTGGCGGCAGCCTTGGCTCGGATGTCGTCCACCTGGGCCTTGATTCCCTCGACGCTGTTGCCGTTGGTGAAGTACCAGTCGGAGACCCTTGCCGCCATGTCCCGCGCCGCTCGCGAACTGCCGCCCTGGAAGATTTCCGGCTGGCCCAGGGGCTTGGGTTTGAGGCTGTAGTGGTCGAAACGGTAGAAATCCCCCTTGAAGGTGAAGTGATCCTCGCTCCAGACCCCGCGCAGGCAGCGGATGAACTCCTCGGAACGGCGATAGCGCTCGTCGTGCTCCAGCCAATGCTCGCCGATGGCCTGGAACTCACCCTTGAACCAGCCGCTGACGATGTTCACCGCAATGCGGCCATCAGTCAGTTGGTCGATGGTCGCCAGTTGCTTGGCCGCCAGGGCTGGTTGCCAGGGACCGGGCAAGATCGCGGCAATGACCTTGAGCGTGCGGGTGGCCGCCAGCAACGCGTGACTGAAGGCCACCGACTCATGCTGGTACTCGGCGCCGTAACCGGCGGTGAAACGGATCTGCGTCAGGGCGTATTCGAAGCCGGCGGCTTCGGCGATCTGTGCCAGCTTGCGGTTGTAGTCGATGCCCCAGTGGGTACGCTGCTCGATCTTGCTCACCACCAGCCCGCCGCTGACGTTGGGCACCCAATAGGCAAATTTGACGGCTTGCTGACTCATGGTTCGGTCCTCAGGACTGGGAAAGGTGCAAGGACCTGAGCAGCAAGCGTGCCAGCGCCAGGAAACCTTGCGCTGAACATCCTTGTAGCGGCCGTTGCAGGCTCGGGCCGGCAAGCCCTGCGGGGGCTGTTCCAAGGGCTGCAAGCGCGACGCCTTGTTCAACGCAGCGCCGCCCGGCGCGGGTATCCGGACACGGCCCGGGCCTGCGGCAACGGTGACAGGCAACCACGCAAACCTGGCGATTTGTTGATGGGCTGTTGCCGGGGCAACAGTTGCCCGCGACACCTCATCACCCTCCCCCAGGTAAACCGGCCCCGCGCATTGCGGCATGCTGTGTGCAATCAGTCTCGACGCGCACTGTCTTTTTCTGCCGAACCCAGGAGCTACACCATGACTGAACACCAGGTAATCAATCCGCTGTCCGTTGGGGTCGACTACGAGGCCCTGGCCGAGCGGTTCCGCCCGATATTCCAGAAAATCGCGGCTGGCGCCGTGGAACGCGAGCACAGCCGCAGCCTGCCCCATGAGCCGATCCAATGGCTCAAGGCATCCGGGTTCGGCGCGTTGCGCGTGCCGCTGGCATATGGCGGTGGCGGCGCGTCCCTGCCCCAGCTGCTGCAACTGCTGATCGAGTTGGCCGAGGCCGACGCCAATCTGCCCCAGGCCCTGCGCGGGCACTTCGCCTTCGTCGAGGACCGCCTCAACGCTCCGCCAGGACCGGCCCGGGACCTGTGGTTCAAGCGTTTTGTCGAAGGCGATATCGTCGGCTGCGCCTGGACCGAAATTGGCACGGTGGAGATCGGCCAAGTCATCACCCAGGTGACCCCGGACGGTGAGAAATGGCGCCTCAACGGCGAAAAGTTCTACAGCACCGGGAGCATTTTCTCTGACTGGATCGATGTCTATGCCCAGCGCAGCGATACCGGCGGCGATGTGATCGCCGCAGTACGTACCCGCCAGCCGGGGATCGAGCAGAGTGACGACTGGGATGGCTTCGGCCAGCGCACCACCGGTAGTGGCACTGCACGCTTCAAGGACGCCGAAGTGCAGGCGGAGAACCTTATCGACTTCGCCACCCGCTTCAAATACCAGACGGCCTTCTACCAATTGGTGCTGCTGGCGACCCTGGCCGGGATCGGCCGCGCCGCCGTGCGTGACGTGACCCACGAAGTGCGGGTGCGCAAGCGCATCTACAGCCACGGCAATGCGCCCCGGGTCAGCGCCGATGCCCAGGTACAGCAAGTGGTCGGCGAGATCGCCGCCCTGGTGTATGCCGCCGAAGCGGCCACGCTGCGGGCCGCGGTGCCGGCACAACGGGCCTACCTGGCGCGCTTTGCCGGGGATGAGTTCAAGGAACGAAAGGCCAATGTCGCGGCGGAGATCGAATCGGCCACCGCCCAGGTGGTGGTGACCGAACTGATCCAGCGTGCCACCAGCGAGCTGTTCAATGCCCTGGGGGCCTCGGATATTCGCCAGGGCAAGGCCCTGGATCGGCATTGGCGCAACGCGCGAACGGTGTCGTCGCACAACCCGGTGATCTACAAGGCGCGGATTGTCGGCGACTGGCGGATCAACGGCAGCGAGCCGCCTTTTGTCTGGCAGATCGGCAACGGCCCGCAGCGCTGACCTCAGGCCCGGCTCCTGCAATGAATCTGCGCTGTACCGTTCTGTAGGAGCTGGCTTGCCAGCGAAGGCGTTATCCGCACGGGCGCTTGGCTCAGGGGCCCCTTCGCCGGCAAGCCGGCTCCTGCAATGAATCCGCGTTGCACCGCTCTGTAGGAGCTGGCTTGCCAGCGAAGGCGTTATCCGCACAGGCGCTCGGCTCAGGGGCCTCTTCGCCGGCAAGCCGGCTCCTACAATGAATTCGCGCTGTGCCGTTCTGTAGGAGCTGGCTTGCCAGCGAAGGCGTTATCCGCACGGGCGCTCGGCTCAGGCGGCATCAGACCAAGGTCGAGGCGGTCGCGCAGCGGGCGGGGTTGCGGGTAATATGGCGCTCGTTCGGGCAGCCCCCTTTGCCCTTCCCGCCAAAAATAAGCCGAATCCATGCCTTTCGAACTCAGCGTTGACCTGACCACCCTCGCCATTCTCGCCGTCGTCGCCTTCATCGCCGGGTTCATCGACGCCATTGCCGGCGGTGGCGGCCTGCTGACCACCCCGGCCCTGCTCACCGCAGGCTTGCCGCCGCATCTGGTGCTGGGCACCAACAAGCTCAGTTCGACCTTCGGCTCGGCCACCGCCAGTTTCACCTTCTATCGCCGCAAGCTGTTCCACCCCAGGCAGTGGACCCACGCCATCGTCGGCACCCTGGTGGGCGCGCTGGCGGGGGCCATCGTCGCCCATTACCTGCCGGCGGAATGGCTGAACAAGATGCTTCCGGTGATTGTCTTTGCCTGTGGCCTGTACTTGCTGTTCGGCGGCACACCCAAGGCGCCGTTGGACAGTGACGCGCCGATCAAGAAGAAATGGCAGTCGAGCCAGGGCTTCAGCCTGGGCTTCTACGATGGCGTGGCAGGCCCGGGCACCGGTGCGTTCTGGACCGTCAGCAGCCTGCTGCTCTACCCCATCGACCTGGTCAAGGCCAGCGGCGTGGCCCGCAGCATGAACTTCGTCAGCAACATTGCGGCGCTGTCGGTGTTCGTGTTCTCCGGGCAAGTGGACTGGATCATCGGCCTGAGCATGGGCCTGTCGGTGATGGTCGGGGCGTTCTTCGGTGCACGCACCGCAATCAGCGGTGGTGCCAAGTTCATTCGCCCGGTGTTCATCACCGTGGTCCTGGGATTGACCGTGCGCCTAGCCTGGCAGCACTGGTTCAGCGTGGCCTAAGCGCCGCGCCACATAGAGGTCGATCAGATAACGGGCGATCGAGCGCGAGGCCGGCAACGGCGGCAGCGCGTGCACGTTGAACCACTGGGCGTCCTCGATCTCGTCTTCCTGCGGGACAATGTCGCCGCCGGCGTATTCGGCATGAAAACCCAGCATCATCGAGTGGGGAAACGGCCAGCACTGGCTGCCGACGTACTGGATATTCCTGACCTCGATGCTCACCTCTTCACGCACTTCGCGAATCAGGCAGTCTTCCGCCGACTCGCCGGGCTCGGCAAAACCCGCCAGGGTGCTGTAGACCCCGGTGACGAAACGCGGCGAGCGAGCCAGGAGTACCTCATCACCGCGGGTGATCAGCACGATCATGCTCGGTGAGATGCGCGGGTAGGCGCGCAGGTCGCAAGGCTGGCAATACATCGCCCGCTCCCCCGGCACCTGGGCCATGGGCCGGCCGCAACTGCCGCAGAAACGATGCTCCCGGGCCCAGGTGCCGATCTGCGCGGCATAACCCAGGACCTTGTACAGGGTATGGTCGCCCTCCAGCATGAAGGCCCGCAGGCCTTTCCAGCCGCAACCCGGCACCTCGGCGCGGGCGCTCAGTTCCAGCAGGTACACCGGCTCGCCATCCAAGTGGCCAATGCCGTGTTCCGCCAGCAGCGGCAGGTCCTGGCCCTTGAGCCAGTGCCGGGGGAACAGCGCGCCGTTGTCGTCATAGAGAAAACCGTCCGGGCCACGGGCCACGGCCCAGCCGCCGGGAAGGTCGGTATCCAGTACTGCGGTGGTCCAGCGTTCAATCATCGTCAATCAATCCAGAAATTCGGGTTTCTGTTTGCTCATGTGGGCGGCGATGGCCACGCGCAGGTCATTGGACTGCAGCATGGCGGCGTTCCAGGTGGCGACATATTCCAGGCCGTCATCGATACGGTGGTCGCGCATGTAGCTGAGCATTTCCTTGGTCCCGCTGATCGCAATCGGCGACTTGGCGGCAATCTCCCGGGCAATCTCCATGACCCCGTCCAGCAAACTGGAGGCATCGCTGTAGGTGCGATTGACCAGGCCGATGTTGCGCGCTTCCTCGGCACCGAAGGTGCGCCCAGTGTAGGCCAGCTCACGCAGCATGCCGTCGCCGATGATCCGCGGCAAGCGTTGCAGCGTGCCGACATCCGCAGCCATGCCGATGTCGATTTCCTTGATCGAGAACTGTGCATCATCAGCCGCGTAACGCATGTCGCAGGCGCTGATCAGGTCGATGGCACCACCCAGGCAATAACCCTGGATCGCCGCCAGCACCGGCTTGCGGCAGTTGTCCACGGCGGTGAAGGAAGCCTGCAGCTGGAAGATCTTGCGCCGCAGCAGGCGTGCATTGCGCCCCACATCCTTGCCCAGCTCATTGGCCACGCCGGCCAGCATCATCAGGTCGATGCCCGAGGAGAAATGCTTGCCAGCGCCGCTGAGTACCACCACCCGCACGGCATCGGTGTCGTCGATCCATTGGAAGATCTCGACGATCTCGCTCCAGAACGCGGCATTCATGGCGTTGATCTTTTCCGGGCGGTTGATCTGCACATGGGCGATGTTGTCAGCGAGTTCGACGCGAAAGGCTTGGTATTCGGACATGGCAGTGATCCTTTACTGGGCAGAAAATGAGGCCGAACTATAGCAAGTGGCAGTGGCGAGCCGTAAGGCAGCGCATTGGCCAAAAGCGGGACTGGGCATCGCCCCGCAGGAACCGGCTGCCGGCGAACAAGCCTCCGGCTCTTGGCCGGGCTTGCCGGCCCTGTCGCTGGCAAGCCCGCGCTCAGGGCAATTGGCCGTGGTTTCGCGGTTGGGTTCAGCCCTGCTTGATGCAGTGGAAGGCGGCGGTCTCATAGGGCACCGAGACTTGGGCCTTGCCGCGCAAATCGGGCTCGCTGTCGATCAGCGCGGCGATCTGCCGGTCCACGGCGTCGCGCTCGGCCTGGGGCAAGGCGGCGATGAAGCTGGTGGAACGCACGCGGTTGAAGATCACGTCTTCCGGCGTGCCGCTGTGGCCCTGGCTGAAGTGCTGCTCCTGCAACGCTCCGAACCCCGGGTGGGGAAAGGCCTGGCGCCAGGCGCCGGTGTAATAGCGCGGGGTGTCGCCCTGCAAGGCATTGACCATGGCGTCCAGGCGCGCCACCCAGGGCACCCGGCCATCGCGCAGGTTCCACACCAGGGCCAGCTTGCCAGCGGGCTTGAGCACGCGATGAATCTCGTCCAGCGCCGCGCGGCTGGCGAACCAGTGGAAGGCCTGGGCACAGACCAGCACGTCCACCGAAGCATCCTTCAGGGGCAGCGCCTCGGCACTGCCCTCCAGGGCCTGGGCCTCGGGCTGGGCGGCGGCCAGTTTCGCGCGCATCTGCGTCACCGGCTCAATGGCGATCACCTGGGCCCCGCTGGCCAGCAAGCGGCCAGTGAACTTGCCGGTGCCGGCGCCCAGGTCCACCACCACCCGGCCCGGCCCCAGGCCCAGCGTCTCCCGCAGCCAGGGGTCGAGGGCTGACGGATAGTCCGGCCGACCGCGCACATAGGTATCGGCGGCCTGTTGATAGCCGTCGGCCGCCGCCTGATGAATCGCCTGATCGTTCATGGGTGAACCTCCTCATAGCGCGGGTGAGTGGCGGGCAGGATAAACCCGGACCTGCAGCAGACCGCATGAAATTCCTGTCAGTTGCATCCTCGCTGCAGGAGCTGGCTGTAGGAGCTGGCTTGCCAGCGAAGGCGTCCGCCCAGGCGATGCAGGGCTCAAGGGCCCCTTCGCCGGCAAGCCGGCTCCTACAGGGAACTGCAGGGTCTATCCGACTGCTGTAGGAGCTGGCTTGCCAGCGAAGGCGTCCGCCCAGGCGATGCAGGGCTCAAGGGCCTCTTCGCCGGCAAGCCGGTTCCTACAGGGAACTGCACGGTTTATCTGACTGCTGTAGGAGCTGGCTTGCCAGCGAAGGCGTCGGCACAGGCGATGCAGGGCTCAAGGGCCTCTTCGCCGGCAAGCCGGCTCCTACAGGGAACTGCACGGTTTATCTGACTGCTGTAGGGGCTGGCTTGCCAGCGAAGGCGTCCACCCAGGCGATGCAAGGCTCAAGGGCCTCTTCGCCGGCAAGCCGGCTCCTACAGGGAACTGCACGGTCTGTCTGACTGCTGTAGGAGCTGGCTTGCCAGCGAAGGCGTCGGCACAGGCGATGCAGGGCTCAAGGGCCTCTTCGCCGGCAAGCCGGCTCCTACGGGCGTGCGCTGTGGATTCAGACTCTGGGCGGCGGCAGGCTCAGGCGGAAACGTGCGCCCCCCAGCGGCGACGCTTCCACTGTCAGAGTGCCGTCCTGGGCCTCCAGCGCTCGACGGCTGATGGCCAGCCCGAGGCCGAAGCCGCCGGTGGAGCGGTCGCGGCTGCGATCCAGGCGATAGAAGGGTTCGAACACCCGCTCGCGCTCATCGTCGGGAATGCCGATGCCGTCGTCGTCGACCCAGATCTCACACCCGGAATCGCTCACCAGCACCCCGACCTGGATGCGTTTCTCGCAGTAGCGGGTGGCATTGCGCAACAGGTTCTGCAAGGCCCGGGCGGTCAAGCGTGGGTCCAGGGCGAAGCGTTCCAGGGTGCCATGCAGCAGCACATCGATGACGATGTCCGACTCCAGTTCATCGTCGAGGCTGCCCAGGATGCTGTCGATGAACTCGTCCAGGGACACCTCGATCTGCTCTGGCAGGCATGCCGGGTTCTGCAGGCGGCTGTAGGACAGCAGTTCCAGCACCAGTTCATCCAGCTCGCGGATGTGCGCCACCAGCCCCTGCAAACGCTCGCGGCTGGTGCTCGGCAAGTCGTCGGAGAGCACCAGGGCCAGGCCGAAATCCAGCCGGGTCAGGGGCGTGCGCAACTCGTGGGACACCGCATTGAGCAGGTCGCGCTGCTGGTTCAGGAGTTTCTCGATGTCCCCGGCCATGGTGTCGAACACCCGAGCCAGGCTGCCGATGTTGGAACGTGCGGGCAACTGCGTGCGCTCACTCAGATGGCCTTTGCCGAAGCGCTCGGCGGTGCCTTTCAAGCGCTCCAGATCACGCCAGTGCGGCCTGACCCAAAGCAGCAGGCACGCCAGCAACACGGCAACGATCAGCACGTTAATGGCCCAGTACAGCAGGTTGACGTCCAGTGGGTCCGGCGGCACCACCAGTTTCACTGCCAACTGCTCATCCAGCGGCGACACCGCCAAGGTGCGCCAACCCCAATCACCCAGGCGCACGACCTTCTCGCCGCGCTGCAGGCGTTCGCGCTCGTAGGTGCTGAAGTCCGGGTCGTCGATGCGCACCAGGGCCACTTGCAGCGGGTGGAACTCCTGGTCCATTTCCTTGACCAGGGACGGCCACTGCGCTGCCGGTATGGCACGGAACTGCTTGACGATCAGCCCCTGCAAGCCCCGGGACTGATCCAGGTTGTAGTCCACGAAACGCTCATGGAAGACCTTGATCACCAGGTCGGGAATCAGATAGATCGCGGCACTGAAGGCAACAATGGTGATCAGGTACAGGCGGACCAGGATGCGCAGCATGGAATCAGCATTCCCACTCGGAACGGCTGAACAGGTAGCCCTTGCCCCACACGGTCTTGATCTTGCGCGCCTCGCCGGCGTGATCGTCGAACTTGCGCCGCAACTTGGAGATCGCCACGTCCACCGAGCGATCGGTGCCGTTGAATTCGATGCCCCGCAGGCGCTGGAGGATCTGGTCGCGGCTCAGCACCTCGCCGGCATGCCGGGCCAGCACCACCAGCAGGTTGTATTCACCGCTGGACAGTTCCACCAACTGTTCGCGCCAGGTCACGGTGCGCTCCGACAGGTCGATGCACAGGTTACCCATGAGGATCTGGTCGCTGGCGCTCTGCGGCTCACTGAGGCTGCTGCGGCGCAATAACGTACGAACCCGGGCCAGCAGCACTCGCGGTTCGCAAGGTTTTGTCACATAGTCGTCGGCGCCCATTTCCAGACCCAGCACCTGATCGTGGCTATCATCGCGGGCGGTCAGCATCAGGATCGGCAAGGTGGCCGAGTCGGCCCGCAATAATCGGCAGACTTGCAGGCCATCCAGCCCCGGGAGCATCAGGTCGAGGATCACCAGGTCCGGCGGGCTGACCTTCGCCCGCTCCCGCACCTGGTCGCCGCGACTGATCACGCTGACCTGATAACCGTTGCGTTCCAGGTAGCTGGCGATCAGTTCGGAGAGCGCGGTGTCGTCTTCGACGAGAAGAATGTTGGGCATGACGAGAGGTCTTTATTGAAGAAGTACAGAATACCGGCGTTCTTTATAGAGCACCGGGCAAAACCAGCAAGGCGCCAAGGATATACAACACTGGCCACCCAGGCGCGCCCGCTTCACACTTTTTCACACAGCACCTACACAGCTTCACAGCGGGCCTTGACCCATGCCCTTAGCATGCCGAGGTCATTATTGGGGTATCAGCATGTCGAATAAACTCTTTGCGCCACTCTGCCTGATGGTTCTGGCAGCGGCGCTGAGCGCCTGCGGTAAAACCGAGGGCGAGCAGACACCACCTCCGGCCAAGGTACGGATCGAAACGATCCAGAGCCAGGCACTGTCCATCACCAGCGAACTCAGCGGGCGGATCGCCGCACCGCGGATCGCCGAAGTCCGCGCCCGGGTAGCCGGGGTAGTACTGCAGCGGACCTTCCGCGAGGGCTCCGACGTCAAGCAGGGTGAGGTGCTGTTTCGCATCGATCCGGCACCGTTCAAGGCCGATCTGGACAGCGCCCAGGCCAGCCTGCGCAAGGCCGAGGCCACCGCGTTCCAGGCGCGCCTGCAGGAACAGCGCTATTCCAAGCTGATCGCCGACCAGGCCATCAGCGGCCAGGAGTACGACAACGCCCGGGCCGCTGCGCGCCAGGCCGACGCCGAAGTCGCGGCCAACCAGGCGGCGGTACAGCGCGCCAAGCTCAACCTTGGCTACGCCACCGTTACCGCGCCGATTTCCGGTCGTATCGGCCGCGCCCTGGTCACCGAGGGCGCCCTGGTAGGCCAGAACGAAACCACACCGCTGGCGCTGATCCAGCAACTGGACCCGATCCATGCCGACCTGACCCAGTCCACCCGTGAGCTCAACGAACTGCGCCGGGCCTTCCGCGCCGGCCAGTTGCAGCAAGTCGGCAAGGACCAGGCAAAGGCCACGCTGATCCAGGACGACGGCAGCCTCTATCCGCTGCCGGGCAAGCTGCTGTTCGCCGACATCAGCGTCGACCCGAGCACCGGGCAGATCATCCTGCGCAGCGAGTTCCCCAACCCGGACCTCGACCTGCTGCCCGGCAGCTTCGTTCGCGTGCGCCTCGAACAGGCCGTCAACCAGCAGGGCATCAGCGTGCCGCAGCGGGCCATCCAGCGCGACAGCGCCGGCATCGCCCAGGTGTTGCTGGTGGACGCCGAGAACCACGTGGCGCAACACCCGGTGCAACTGGGTGGGGTGCAAAACGACCGCTGGATCGTGACCGAGGGCCTCAAGCCTGGCGACCGCGTGATCGTCGAAGGCCTGCAGCACGCCCGTCCCGGGGAGCGCGTCGAGATCGACGACAGCCCTGTTCCGCTCGCCCAGAATCCTGGCCAGTAGGTAGTACAACATGCCGCAATTCTTTATTGATCGCCCGGTGTTCGCCTGGGTGGTCGCCTTCTTCATCCTTCTGGGTGGTGCCCTGGCGATTCCCCAGTTGCCGGTGGCTCAGTACCCCACCGTGGCGCCGCCGCAGATCGAGATCTACGCGGTCTATCCGGGCGCCTCGGCACAGACCCTGGACGAGTCGGTGGTCAGCCTGATCGAGCAGGAGCTCAACGGTGCCGACCACCTGCTGTACTTCTCCTCCCAGAGCAGCCTCGGCAGCGCCACCATCACCGCGACCTTCCAGCCCGGGACCAACCCGGAACTGGCCCAGGTCGACGTGCAGAACCGCCTCAAGGCGGTCGAGCCGCGCCTGCCCCAGGCCGTGACCCAGCAAGGCCTGCAGGTGGAGAAAGTCTCTGCCGGTTTCCTGCTGCTGATCACCCTGACCTCCAATGACGGGCGCTTGAGCAACGTCGGCCTCAGCGACTACCTGGCCCGCAACGTGATGAACGAGATCCGTCGCGTCGACGGCGTCGGCAAGGCCCAGTTGTATGGCGCCGAGCGGGCCATGCGAATCTGGCTCGACCCGCAGAAGCTCATCGGTTTCAACCTGACCCCGGCGGACGTCAATGCCGCCGTCGCCGCACAGAACGCCCAGGTGCCGGCCGGCAGTATCGGCGACCTGCCGAACCCGTCCAGCCAGGAAATCACCGCGACGATCCTGGTCAAGGGACAACTGACTACCCCTGAGGAGTTCGCCGACATCGTTCTGCGGGCCAACCCGGACGGTTCCACGGTGCGCATCGGCGATGTCGCGCGGGTGGAAATCGGCAGCCAGGAGTACCAGTTCGGCACTCGCCTGAACGGCAAGCCGTCCACCGCCGTCGGCGTACAGCTGTCTCCCGGGGCCAACGCACTGAACACCGCGACGCTGATCCGAGCGAAGATGGACGAGCTGTCGAACTACTTCCCGGCCGGCGTGGAATACAAGATCCCCTACGACACCTCGCCCTTCGTCAAGGTCTCGATCACCAAGGTGATCTACACCCTGCTCGAAGCCATGGCGCTGGTGTTCCTGGTGATGTTCCTGTTCCTGCAGAACATCCGCTACACCCTGATTCCGACCCTGGTAGTGCCAGTGGCGCTGATGGGCACCTTCGCCACCATGCTGGCCCTGGGCTTCTCGATCAACGTGCTGACCATGTTCGGCATGGTGCTGGCCATCGGCATCCTGGTGGACGATGCCATCGTGGTGGTGGAGAACGTCGAGCGGATCATGGCCAGTGAGGGGCTGTCGCCCAAGGAGGCCACGCGCAAGGCGATGAAGCAGATCACCGGGGCGATCATCGGCATCACCCTGGTGCTGGTCGCGGTGTTCATTCCCATGGCCTTCATGCCTGGTTCGGTGGGGGTGATCTACCAGCAGTTCTCGCTGTCCATGGCCACCTCGATCCTGTTCTCGGCGTTCCTCGCGCTGACTCTGACCCCGGCCCTGTGCGCCACCCTGCTCAAGCCCATCGCAGCGGGCGAACACCATGAGCGCAAAGGCTTCTTTGGCTGGTTCAACCGCCGCTTCGAACGCCTCAGCGACCGCTACCAGAGCGGCGTGGCCTACGCGATCAAGCGCAGCGGACGCTACCTGCTGATCTACGTCGCCCTGCTGGCGATCATGGCGCTGCTGTTCACTCGCCTGCCCTCCTCGTTCCTGCCGGTCGAGGATCAGGGCTACACCATCACCGATGTGCAGTTGCCGCCCGGCGCCAGCCAGAACCGCACGGTGCAGGTGGTGGAGCAGATCGAGGCGCATAACGCCTCGGAACCGGGGGTCGGCGACAGCACCATCATCCTCGGCTTCAGCTTCTCCGGTAGCGGGCAGAACGCGGCGCTGGCCTTCACCACCCTCAAGGACTGGTCGCAACGGGGCAGCAATGACTCGGCCATGGCGATTGCCGATCGCGCCAACGGCGCGCTGAGTGCCATCAAGGACGCGGTGGTGTACGCGATCCTGCCGCCGCCGATCGATGGCCTGGGCACCTCCAGCGGCTTCGAATTCCGCCTGCAGGACCGTGGCGGCCTCGGGCATGCGGCGCTGATGCAAGCCCGGACCGATCTGTTGAAGGCAACGGAAAACAGCCCGATCCTGGCCAACGTCCGCGAAAGCGCCCTGGCCGAGGCACCTCAGGTGCAACTGGAAGTCGACCGCAAGCAGGCCAATGCCCTGGGCGTGTCCTTTGCCGATATCGGCAACCTGTTGTCCACCGCCCTGGGCTCGGCCTACATCAACGACTTCCCCAACCAGGGACGGATGCAGCGGGTGGTGGTCCAGGCCGAAGGCGATCAACGCAGCCAGGTGGAAGACCTGTTACGCCTGAACGTGCGCAACAGCGCTGGCAAGATGGTGCCGTTGTCGGCCTTCGTCCGCGCCAGCTGGAGCCTGGGGCCGGCGCAGCTGACCCGCTACAACGGCTACCCGGCCATCGCCATTTCCGGCGAACCGGCACCCGGCCACAGTACCGGTGAAGCCATGCAGGAAATCGAGCGCCTGGTGGCCCAATTGCCCACCGGCCTGGGCCTGGAATGGACCGGCCTGTCCTTGCAGGAACGCCTCTCCGGCAGTCAGGCGCCGTTGCTGCTGGGCCTGTCGCTGCTGATTGTGTTCCTGTGCCTGGCGGCGCTCTACGAGAGTTGGTCGATTCCCACCTCGGTGCTGCTGGTGGTGCCACTGGGGGTATTGGGTTCGGTGTTGGCGGTGACCTTGCGCGGTATGCCCAACGACGTGTTCTTCAAGGTCGGCCTGATCACCATCATCGGCCTGTCGGCGAAGAACGCGATCCTGATCATCGAGTTCGCCAAGAGCCTGTACGACGAAGGCCACGACCTGCTGGAGGCCACGGTGCAGGCCGCCCGCTTGCGCTTGCGCCCGATCGTCATGACCTCCCTGGCCTTCATCCTCGGCGTGGTGCCCCTGGCCATTGCCACCGGTGCCAGCTCCGCCAGCCAGCAGGCCATCGGCACTGGTGTGATCGGCGGCATGATCACCGCGACCCTGGCGGTGATCTTCGTCCCGGTGTTCTTCGTGGTGGTGATGAAGCTGGTAACCCGCGGCTCACGCAAACCCTGAGCCCACTCCAGGCGGGTCCTGATTTCAGGGCCCGCCTACCACGGATCTAACCCTCCCCCGGAGTAATTGCCGTCGCAGAGCGCGGCTCAGGCCGTCATGGCCGGGCAGCGCTGTGACTGCGGGCATTCCAGTGCAAAGGGCCCGGGGAATGCGCCCCGGGCTTTGACCGGCGGCGTGCCGGCCAGCAGGTTCGGGGGTTTCGCTGCCTGGCTGTGATGGGCAATCAGATGCTTGCATTCGATATTGCGCGCCAGTGCGCCCGCCGACCCCTGCCCCACTCCCAGCAGGGTAGCGCCGTTGGTCAAGAAGGCCAGGAAGGCGGCGACCATCAGTCTGCTCCCGTTCATAACCCCGCGGCTCCATGGGGCTGGGCCGACAGCGTCTCGCTGCCCCGGGCCTGTTGCGGCGGGTTCTGCGTCCGGTCCAGCGATGGACTGGCGGCCAGGCTGACCCACAGCACCATCGTCAGGTACAGGGCAATCGCCACATAGGCGCCGTGTTTGGCAGAGGTCAGGAGCGAGCGGGCCATGCTGGGGTTCTCCGAAGGCAGTTGCAGTGCCCAGAGAATCCATCAAGCAAAGGCTGATAAAAAGACGTTTTTATCCATGGCCATTATCAATTTTTTTGATCCTGAAACCCCAGAGGCTTCAGTCCTGCAACAGGCTCGCCAAGCGCTCGCGGGAAGTCTCGGGTTCACCTTCCACCGGCTGCGCCGAGGACAGGATGGGGGTGGAATAGAGCAACAGCAGAACCACAGTCAGACGCATCACCATGCTATCGATCCTTGCTCGGGAAAGAGTCAATAAGTCAGCGTCAAATTTAAACATATGGCCATGTGATACTACCAAGCAAAATTTGCCTGGTGCGGGGATTCGGTCGCAAACAGGTAATGCAGGAGCGACATCACTGCTTCAGTGACTTCGCTCCTGCATACCTTGGGACCTGACGAACAAAGGCTGCACTGAGTCTCAGCTCTGCACCTTGTGATCCAGGGCGGCGTAGAAGTTGGCGCTCTGCTGCAGGTATTTCTGGGTGTAGGTGTTGGTGGCGGATTTCTTCTGGCTGATTTCCACATTGGCGCTGGCAGGCAGTACCACGCTGGCAGAAATGGCCGAGGCTGCGATCACGGAGAAGAGATTGAAGTTCATGTGGGTAACCCTCGTATTCAGTTGGCTTGCTTGCCCGTGTGGGCCGTGAAGCAAACTTACTCCCGAGGGTTGGCGGGAAAAAATTCTTTGCGGCAGTAGCCATTATCAGCGGCGTTAATAGAAGGAGTCAGGCCCCGGGTGACGGGGCCTGCGGCCTATTGACGCACCAGGAACTTGATATCGCTGGGCGCTTCAAAGGGCAGTTTCTGCACGGTCTTGCCGAGAAAACCGGTCTTGGCGTCGCGCTCGATCACCACGATCTCGTTGCTCTTCTGGTTACCGATCAGCACATAGCGGTTGCTCGGATCGAGGCTGAACTCCCGCGGATGATCGCCCTCGACGGAACGGCGCTGGATCTCCTTGAGCTGACCATTGCTCTGGTCGATGGCGAACACCAGCAACTGGTTGGCGGTGCCACGGTTGCTGACGTAGAGGTACTGACCGTCCTTGGACGCGTGCAGTGCCGCCGCGGCCTTTTTCTCCTTGGCGCCATTCGCCGCCAGGTCAACCAGCTGACGCTGGGTCAGCTTGCCGTCCTGATAATCGAAGACCGCCACCTGGGCACTCATTTCCATGGTCAGGTAGGCGTGCTTGCCATCCGCGCTGAACAGCAGGTGACGCGGGCCACTGCCAGGGGGCAACTGGACGAACGCCGGATCGGCCGGGCGCAGTGGATGCTCGGGATTGGCCTTGGGGTCGTAGCTATAGACAAACACCTTGTCCGCCCCCAGGTCGTTGGCGAACACGAACTTGCCGTCCGGCGAAGACACCGACGAGTGCACGTGGGCCGATTGCTGGCGCTCGGCATCCACCCGGCTGGCCGGATGGCTGCTGAGCTGGACCACGGGCGACAGGTGGCCATCAGCGCTGACCGGCACCACCGCCAGGCTGCCACCTGGATCGGGGTCCACCGAGTAGTTGCTGACGAACAGGTAGCTGCCGTCGGCGCTGAGGCTCGAATGGGTAGGCTCATTGCCCTGGCTCTGCACCTGGTTGATCAGGCTCAGCTGATGGGTCTTGGGCGCCAGGCTGTAGCTGCTGACACGCCCGATGGGGTCGGCCTGCCCTGGGCTGTTCTCATTCACCGCGAAGACGAACTTCAGGTCCTTGGACAGCGTCAGCCAAGAGGGGTTGGAGCTCTTCACCACCTGCAGCGGCTTGGGATCGATCTGCCCGGTGCGCTCGTTGAAGCGCAAGCGATACAGGCCCTGGCTCTGCCCCTGGGTGTAAGAACCCACCAACAACTCCTGGCTATCGGCCGGAGCGGCCTGGACCGCCATGGCGCCGACACTGCCGGCCATCAACAGGGGCCAGAAATTACGCATCTTCATGCTCACTCTCCTCTTCGTCACGGGCACTGAACGCGCTCATGCATACCAGGCGGTGCTCGCCCGAGTCCGCCACCAGGGTCCAGCTCTGCAACTGCGGGTCGAAGGTCGCGGCCTGCAGTTGGGCCAGGGTGAAGCTCCAGCGCTTGGCGGCGCGGCCATCCATGCACTCGATCAGCAGGCGCTGCTCGTCGAGGGTGAAATCGAAGGCGTGCAGGCCGTCGATTTCCAGCATGTCGCAGGCTTCAAGGGCGGTGAGCAAGGTGTCGGTAGCAGCGGTCATAGCGATCAATCATCAATTGGAAAGGCGCAATGATAGCTGATTGGCGCCAGCGGGTTGGGCCAGCATTGCGCCGCAGTCTTGAAGCGCGATGTGCCGCCGTTGAAGCGTCAAGAGCGTATCTGCCGAAGGTCGATTGCAACCGCAGATCGTGCCGTCGGCACAACCTGCGACAGACACCACCGGCACCTCAAGGCCGGCCTCTCTTGCCGAGTTAATCGCCAGGCATAAAAAAGCCGCAACCCTGGGTTGCGGCGGGTGATCGATCAGCGCGGGATCAGTGGGCGAACAGCGAGTTGCCCTTCTGCCCGGCGAGCTTCTCGGGCTTGATCAGGAATCGCGCCAGGGCCGGCAGCAGCCACAGGGCGCCGAACATGTTCCACAGCAGCATGAAGGTCAGCATCAGCCCCATGTCGGCCTGGAACTTGATCGCCGAGAAGATCCAGGTGCACACGCCAATGGCCAGGCACAGGCCGGTGAACAGCACCGCTTTACCGGTGGAGCGCAGGGTCTGGTAGTAGGCCTCTTGCAGCGGCAGCCCGGCCCGCAGGAAGCTTTCCAGGCGACTGTAGATATAGATGCCGTAGTCGACACCGATCCCCACCCCCAAGGCCACCACCGGCAGGGTCGCGACCTTGACCCCAATCCCCATGAAGGCCATCAGGGCGTTGCCCAGCACCGAGGTCAGCACCAGCGGCAGGACGATACACAGGGTCGCCGCCCAGGAGCGGAAGGTGATCATGCACATGCCCGCCACACAGATGTACACCAGGATCAGGATGGTCAGCTCGGACTCCTTGATCACTTCGTTGGTGGCGGCCTCGATCCCGGCGTTACCGGCGGCCAGGATGAACTCCAGGCCATCCTGGTTGTGTTCCTGGGCGAACTCCTGCACCGCATGCACCGCACGGTCCAGGGTCGCGGCCTTGTGGTCATTGAGGAACACCAGCACCGGCGCCAGGGAGCAGTTGTTGTTGTACAGGCCATCGGCCCGGGCGATGGAGTTGTTGAGCACGTCGGGGTTGCGCGACAGGGTTTCCCATTTCAGGTTGCCCTCGTTCATGCCCTTGATCATCTGCTTGGACACAGTCACCAGGGAGATCGCCGACTGCACGCCCTCGGTGTTCTGCATCTTCCACATCAGCTCGTCGATGGGCGCCATGGCGGCGTAGCGCGAGCAGCCTTCGGCCGCGGTCTTGACCATCACCACCAGCACATCGGAACTGGTGGAGTAGTTGCTGATGATGAAGTTGTTGTCCTTGTTGTAGCGCGAGTCGGGACGCAGCTCCGGCGCGCCCTGGTCAAGGTCGCCGATCTTCAGGTTCTGGCTGTACCAGAGGCCGCCGCCGAAGGCCACCAGGGCCAGGGCGACGGAAATTGGCGCGACTTTCGGGCTGGCAAAGTTCGACAGCAGGCGCCAGAACGGATGCTCGCGGGAGGCGTCCTTCTTGCTGCGCTCGATGGCGCGCTTGCTGATGCCGACATAGGAAATCGCCACTGGCAGCAGGATCAGGTTGGTGAACACGATCACCGCCACACCGATGGAGGCGCCGATGGCCAACTCGCGAATCACCCCGATATCGATGATCAGCAAGGTGATGAAACCCACGGCGTCGGCGAGGATCGCAATCATCCCCGGCAGGAACAGCTGGCGGAAGGTGCGCCGCGCCGCGGTCAGGGCGTTGTCGGCATCACTGGACTGCAAGGCAATGCCGTTGATCTTCTGCACCCCGTGGGAAATGCCGATGGCGAAGATCAGGAACGGCACCAGCATCGAGTATGGGTCCAGGCCGAAGCCGAAGGCGTGCATCAGCCCCAGTTGCCAGACCACCGCTACCAGGGTAGTGATCAACACGGCGATGGTGCTGCGGATGCACCAGGTGAACCAGTACAGCAGCACCAGGGTGATGATGAAGGCCACCCCGAAGAACATCACCACCATGATCAGGCCATCGATCAGGTCGCCGACCTTCTTGGCGAAACCGACGATGTGGATCTTCACATTGGGGTTCTGCGCCTCGAACTTGTCGCGGATCTTTTCTTCCAGCTCGTGGGAGAATTTCTGGTAATCCAGGGCCAGCAACTTGCCCTGGTCCTGCGGGTCCGGGTAGGACTCCAGCAGCGGGATATCGACGATGCTGGATTTGAAATCGTTGGCCACCAGGCGCCCGACCTGGCCGGACTTGAGCACGTTGTTGCGCAGTTGCTCGAGGCTGTCGGCCGAACCGTTGTAGCTCTGCGGGATCACTTCGCCGCCGGCAAAACCTTCCTCGGTGACTTCGGTCCAGCGCACGCTCGGGCTCCACAGGGACTTGAGCCCGGAGCGATCGACACCGGAGATGTAGAACACCTCGTCGTGGATCTGCCGCAAGGTCTCCATGTAGTCCTTGGTGAAGATCTCGCCATCCTTGGCTTCCACCGAAATGCGCACGGTGTTGCCCAGGTTGGCCAGGTCGTTACGGTGCTCCATCATCCGCTCGATGAACGGGTGCTTGAGCGGAATCATCTTTTCGAAGCTGGTGGATGGCCGGATCAGGGTCGCTTGCCAGAACAGGAACGTGCTGACCAGCAGGCAGATGAAAATCACTGCCGGGCGGTTGTTGAAAATCAGGCGCTCAAGAAAGTTCGCCTTGTCCTGGTGATGACTGCTCATGGAATTCCCCACCTTCTTATTATGTGCCCGGCCTATTGGCCAAGTTCAGCGCCCGTTGCTGCAGAGACCCGTACCCCGCCCTGCCCGGCCAGCACCAGCTTGCCGTCGCCATCAGCGGTTACCGCCGAGAGTGAAATGCGGTCGGGACGATTGAACACGCTGAAGGTCTGCCCATGGTCGGTGCTGCGAATCACGCTGCCACCATTGCCGACGATCACCAGCGAGCCGTCGTCGAGCAGCGTGGCGCCGGACAGGCCGAACTCCAGGGCGCCACGGGCCGCGTTGAGCTCCACCTGTTCCCAGGTGCCACCAAAGTCCGTGGAGCGATAGAGGTTGCCGCGCAGGCCATAGACCAGCAGGGTCGCCGGCTGGCCGGTGGCGATCACGCCGAACAGCGAGCCTTCATAGGGGCCTTCGAGGCGTTCCCAGGTCTGCCCGCCGTCGGCGGAGCGGAACATGCTGCCCTGCTCACCGACAATGAACAGCCCGGAGTCCTTGACCTCGGCAATGGCGTTGAGGTGGAACTGGTCCTGGTTGTCCAGGCGGTCGCTGACGTCCTCCCAGTGCTGGCCGCCATCCGTGGTTTCCAGCAGTGCGCCATAAGCGCCAATGGCGTAGCCGGCCTGAGTGTCCTTGAACCAGACATCGAGCAACGGCGCTTCGCGCTTGAGGTCCTGGTATTGCTGGCTCCAGGTAGCGCCGCCGTCACTGCTGGCCAGGACCTGGGCATCGTGACCCACCGCCCAGCCGTGCTGGTCATCGACGAAGTACACCGCCGTGAGCAATTGCCGGGTCGGCACCTTGGCCTGGGTCCAGGTCACGCCCTGGTCGTCGGAGTAGAGAATGTGCCCGCGATCACCCACCGCTACCAGGCGCTTGCCGGCGTGGACAACATCGAGCATCAGGCTTTTCGCGGCCTTGGCCGATTCGATGGAATAGACCGTTTGCGCCGCATTGGCTGCGGCCAGGACCGGTGTCGACAGCGTCACGACAGCCAACAGCGAGAGCGCTGTAGCCAGCAGTGCGAACGTGCGCAGCGCCGGCGGGCGGCCAACAACCACACCCATGACAGGCTCACTCATAGACCATTCCCCCATTTATTATTGTCAGGTCATTCAACCTTTCAGGGCGCCTTCCAGGGTCTGTAAAGGCCGGATCGATTCGATGATCGTCCTGAAACCTGCAATCTAGAGCCCCTTCGGCTGCGGGCTATCCTATCGGGCTTTGGAAAGGTCTGACAATCAACGCCACGTTATCTTTTGTTAATCACTGTTCCTGTCCAAGTCCCTGAATGCTCGGGCATTCGCTGGGGTGATCAATATCGCGACACTGCCCGTGACAAGCCGCAGGGACCGCCACAAAAAAACCACCGACTCGGCTGAAGCTGGACCTGTTTGCCGCCCCTTGCCGCGGAAAACGCGCAAAGGCTGATCCACAGCAGGGGTCCCCGCGCCCTACTGTTGGCTATGATGAGCGGCATGGATTGCCAGCCCCGTTGACCTTCAGGAGTGAGCGATGATCGCCATACGCGAGGCGTGGAAGGCCGGGTTGCTGAAACCTCGGCACTGGGCACGCAACCTGGTGGCCGGAGTGATTGTCGGCGTGGTGGCGCTGCCCCTGGCCATGGCTTTTGCCATCGCTTCCGGGGTCAAGCCCGAACAGGGGATCTACACCGCCATCGTCGGCGGCCTGCTGGTGTCACTGTTCGGCGGCAGCCGCTTGCAGATCGCCGGGCCCACCGGGGCCTTTATCGTGATTCTCGCCGGGATTACCGCCAAATACGGGGTCGACGGCCTGCAACTGGCGACAATGATGGCCGGGATCATCCTGTTCCTGCTGGGCATCAGTCGCCTGGGGGCCCTGATCAAGTTCATTCCGGACCCGGTGATTCTCGGCTTCACCGCCGGCATCGGGGTGATCATCTGGGTCAGCCAGTGGAAAGATTTCTTCGGCCTGCCCGCCGCCCAGGGCGAATACTTTCACCAGAAACTCTGGCACCTGTTGCAGGCGCTGCCCAACCTGCACCTGGCCACTACTGCGTTGGCCGGGCTCAGCCTGGCGCTATTGCTGTGCGTGCCGAAGATTCCACACCTCAAGCGCCTACCGGCACCGCTGGTGGCGATGATCCTGGCCACCGCTCTACAGTCGCTATTCCAGTTCCAGGGCGTAGCCACCATCGGCAGCGCCTTCGGCGGCATCCCCCAGGGCCTGCCTCAGCTGCAATTGCCAACGATCAGCCTGCCCCGGGTGCTGGACCTGATCGGCCCGGCCTTTGCCATCGCCATGCTCGGCGCCATCGAATCGCTGTTATCCGCGGTGGTGGCCGACGGCATGGCCGGCACCCGCCACGACTCCAACCAGGAGCTGATCGGCCAGGGCATCGCCAACCTGGCCGCGCCACTGTTCGGCGGCTTCGCGGCCACCGGCGCGATTGCCCGCACCGCCACCAATATCCGCAACGGCGGCAACAGCCCACTGGCCGGCATTACCCACGCGGCGGTGCTGGTGCTGATCATCCTGTTCTTTGCACCGTTGGCGGCCAATATCCCGCTCTGCACGCTGGCGGCGATCCTGTTCGTAGTGGCCTACAACATGAGCGAACTGCACCATTTCAAGCGCATGGTGCAACGGGCACCCCGGGCCGATGTGGCGATCCTGCTGTGCACCTTTGTCCTGACGGTGTTCAGCGACCTGGTGATCGCGGTGAACATAGGGGTGGTCCTGGCGATGCTGCATTTCCTACGGCGCATGGCCTCCTCGGTGGAGGTGCAGCAGGTGGTGGAAGCGGACCTGGCCAACGAGTTGCACGGCAAGGGTCGAGGGCATCTGCCGCCAGGCGTGCTGGTCTACACCATTGAAGGGCCGCTGTTCTTTGGCGCTGCGGAAACCTTCGAGCGTGCCCTGGCCCAGACCCACAGTGATCCCCGAGTGCTGATCATCCGCCTGCAGCACGTGCCGTTCATGGACATCACCGGGCTGCAGACTCTGGAAGAAGTGATCGGCCAACTGCACAAGCGCGCGATTGTGGTGAAGCTCTGCGAGGCCAACCTCAGGGTGCATGCCAAGCTGGAACGGGTTGGCATCCTGCACGCCATTGGTGCGCAGAACTATCACCCTGGCCTGACTGAAGCGCTACAAAGCGAGATCCCCCCTGCCCCCACGGCAGCACCGCTCGCGTAGCGCGGGCTTGCCGGCGAAGGCGATGGCTGGGGCGGTGCATGGCTCGAGGGCCTGTTCGCCGGCAAGCCGGCTCCTACAATGGCGAACCTTACCGCGGCCGTAGGAGCTGGCTTGCCAGCGAAAGCGATGGCTAGGGCGGTGCATGGCTCAAGGGCCTGTTCGCCGGCAAGCCGGCTCCTACAGTGCGAACCTTGCCGCGGCCGTAGGAGCTGGCTTGCCAGCGAAGGCGATGCCTGGGGCGGTGCATGGCTCAAGGGCCTATTCGCCGGCAAGCCGGCTCCTACAATGGCGAACCTTGCGCGGCCGTAGGAGCTGGCTTGCCAGCGAAGGCGATGCCTGGGGCGGTGCAAGGTTCGAGGGCCTGTTCGCCGGCAAGCCGGCTCCTACAGTGCGAACGTTGCCGTGGCCGTAGGAGCTGGCTTGCCAGCGAAGGCGATGGCTGGGGCGGTGCAAGGTTCGAGGGCCTGTTCGCCGGCAAGCCGGCTCCTACAGTGCGAACGTTGTCGTGGCCGTAGGAGCTGGCTTGCCAGCGAAGGCGGTGCTGCCTCAGGCGAGGCTTTTGCTGACCACTTCGAAGACGTCGCTGGACAGCTCGCCAGATGCGCGGATGCGCTCCAGCTCGCCTTTCATCAACGCCTGGCGGGCGCTGTCGTATTTGCGCCAGCGGGTCAATGGCGCCAGTTGCCGCGAAGCAATCTGCGGGTTGAAGCCGTTGAGTTCGATCACCAGGTCGGCCAGGAAGCGGTAGCCGGAACCATCCGCCGCATGGAAGTTGATCAGGTTCTGCCCGGCGAAAGCACCGATCAGCGCCCGCACCTTGTTCGGGTTCTTGATGTTGAACGTCGGGTGCTGCATCAACGCCTTGACCCGCGCCAGGCCACCCGGCAACGGGCTGCCGGCCTGGACGCTGAACCATTGGTCCATGACCAGCGGGTTGTCCTTGAAGTTCTCGGCGAACAGTTCCAGGGCCCAGGCCTTTTCTTCCTCGTAAGGGGAATTGACCAGCACCGCCAGCGCGGTCAGGCGCTCGGTCATGTTATCGGCGTGCTCGAACTGCTCCTTGGCTGCCGCCGGCACCAGGAACTCCGGCTTGCTGCTGACCATCACGTACGACAGGGCAATGTTCTGCAAGGCACGCCGGGCGAAATGTTCAGCCTCGGCCACATAAGGCGTGCGCTTGGACACTTCGCGGTTGGCCTGATAACGCTGCCACAAAGGTTCGAACAACTCGTCGGCCAACTGCCGGCGGGCAAATTCGCGGGCGGCATGGATGGCTTCGACATCGGCCACTTCGCTGATTTCGGTGAGGTAGGCCTCGCCCGGCAGCGAGAGCATTTCCGCGACCATGGCCTGATCCAGGCGGTCGTCGGTCAATACGCTGCGCAGCGCCGTGACCAGGCGCGGGTCCATCGCCAGGGCCTCGCCCTTCTGCTGCTGGGCGATCAGTTCCTGCAACACCTGCACCGACAATTGCTGGCCGGCGTCCCAACGGTTGAAACCGTCGCTGTCGTGCTGCATGAGGAACATCAACTGGTCACGGCTGTAGGGGAAGCTCAGCTTCACCGGGGCCGAGAAGCCCCGCAGCAGCGACGGCAGCGGCTGTTCGGCGATGTCGACGAAGGTGAAGGTCTGCTCGGCCTCGGTCACCGACAACACCCGGGACGTGCCCTGGGCAGCGGCTTCACCGGCCAGGCGCAAGGCCATGTCGGCACCGCTGCTATCGAGCAGGCCCAGGGCCACCGGGATCACGAACGGCTGTTTTTCCACCTTGTCCGGGGTTTGCGGGCAGCTCTGGCGGAAGGTCAGGCTGTAGGTCTTGGCTGCCGCGTCGTAGGACTCGCTCACCGCCAGCCGTGGCGTGCCGGCCTGGCTGTACCAGCGCTTGAACTGGGTCAGATCGACGCCATTGGCGTCTTCCATGGCCTTGATGAAGTCATCGCAGGTCACGGCCTGGCCGTCGTGGCGTTCGAAGTACAGGTCGCTGCCCTTACGGAAGCCTTCAGCGCCGAGCAAGGTGTGGATCATGCCGACCACTTCCGACCCCTTCTCGTACACGGTCAGGGTGTAGAAGTTGGAAATCTCGATAAAGCTTTCCGGGCGCACGGCATGGGCCATGGGGCCGCCGTCTTCGGCGAACTGGTGGGTGCGCAGGTAGGCCACATCCTGGATGCGCTTGACCGTGGCCGAGTTCATGTCCGCGGAGAAACCGGCATCACGGAACACCGTGAAGCCTTCCTTCAACGACAGTTGGAACCAGTCGCGGCAGGTCACGCGGTTGCCCGACCAGTTGTGGAAGTACTCGTGGGCGACGATGGCCTCGACCCGCTGGTGCGCGGCGTCGGTGGCGGTTTCGGCACGGGCCAGCACGGCGCTGGAGTTGAAGATGTTCAGGCCCTTGTTTTCCATGGCGCCCATGTTGAAGTCGTTGACCGCAACGATCATGAAGATGTCCAGATCGTATTCCCGGCCATAGGTCTCTTCGTCCCAGCGCATGGACTTCTTCAGGCTGTTCATGGCGTGCTGGCACTTGTCGATGTTTTCCGGCTCGACGTAGATGCGCAGCGCTACATCGCGGCCGCTCATGGTGGTGAATGTGTCTTCGACACACCACAGGTCACCCGCCACCAAGGCGAACAGGTACGCCGGCTTCATGAACGGGTCTTCCCAGGTCGCCCAGTGCCGGCCGTCTTCGCCAGGGCCGCTGGCGATCGGGTTGCCGTTGGACAACAGCACCGGGTAGCTGTGCTGCTCGGCCACCACGGTGGTGGTGAAGGTGCTCATCACATCCGGACGGTCGAGGTAATAGGTGATCTTGCGAAAGCCTTCGGCCTCGCACTGGGTACAGAACATGCCGCTGGACTTGTACAGGCCTTCCAGGGCGGTGTTGCTTTCCGGATGGATCCTTACGCTGGTATCCAGGGTGAAGCTGGCGCTGCTCGGGTGCAGGGTCAGGTGGCTGTCGTCCAGCTGGTAGTCCGCCGCCGTCAGTTCGCGGTCGCCCATGGCCACCGACAGCAGTTCCAACTGCTGGCCGTCCAGTACCAGCGGCGGCAGGCCGGCGCCGCGGGCCGGGTTGCGACGCATCACCAGCTGCGCATGGACCAGGCTGTGGTCCTCGAACAACTCGAAGGTCAGGTGGGTCTCGTCGATCAGGTACTCGGGGGCCTGATAGTCCTTCAGGTAGATCATCTTCGGTTGGTCGGTGCGCATGGCGAATTCCTTCTACTGATGCACGGCGAGCTGGTAGGCCGTGTACTTACGAATGTTGATCACGCCGGTGTCGAAGATCAGGTACTGGCCCTTGATCCCCATCAGGGTGCCTTCGGCAATCGGGTTCTTGTCCAGATTGAAGCTGACGATCTTGGCCGGGTACTGCTCGACCGGGTAACGAATTTCCAGGGGCTCGATGTCCCGTACCGCCTGGATGGCCTGCAGGCCGAAACGCTCCTGCAGGGCCAGCAGGCCTTCGGCGCAGGATTCGAACAGTTGCTCACGCACCTGCGTCAGGTCCACGGCCTGGGCATCGCCCTTGAGCAAGGCGCGCCAGTTGGTCTTGTCGGCCACCTGGGAACGGAACAGGTCCTCGACGAAACCGGATTGCTGGCGGGTCGCCACACGCATGATCGGCAGCGCCTGGCTGGCGCCCTGGTCGATCCAGCGGGTAGGCAATTGAGTGGCGCGGGTGATGCCCACCTTGATCCCCGAGGAGTTGGCCAGGTAGACCACGTGATCGGTCATGCAGAACTGCTCGCCCCAGGACGGATCGCGGCAAGTGCCGGCGTCATAGTGGCAACGCTCCGGGCTCATGATGCACAGGTCGCACTGGGCCAGCTTGGTCATGCAGGGGTAGCAGTAGCCCTGGCTGAAGCTGGTCTTGGTCTTGCGTCCGCAGTGGGAGCAGTGGATCGCCCCCAGGTATTCCAGGCGCAAGGTGCTGCCGATCAACGGATTGACCGGCACCTCGCTGTCACCCAGGCGAAAAGCGTACTGAACATCCGGCCCGTCAAGGCGCGCCGACATTTTGCTGATGGAGCCGCGGCCAATCTCGATCAATGGATGGCATCCGACTTGAACAGGAGGTTCGGCACCGGTGCCGACTTCGAGGCGCATTCCTGCGGGCCCATGTAGCCGGTGCGCTGCTCCTCGGGCAAGTTCTGCATTTCCCAGGCAATCATCGCCTGCAGGGACAGTTCACGCTGCTCGGCGGTGAGTTTGCGGCCATCGGACCATTTGCCGATTTCTACCGCCAGTTTCAGGCTCTGGTAGATCTCGGGGGTGATGTTTTCGATCATTTCGACAAAGGACGACATGTTGAACACTCTCCAATTGATGTCGCAAGTTTAACAGTGGCGGTCTCGTGGGATATTGCCGACAACCCTCTCGAAGGCGGTTCTCAGACAAGTACTACCCGGCTAGAAGTCCTTGGACAGCTTGACCTGACGCAGTTCTTTTTCAAGCAGACGACGAAACATCTGCGGCGCGGCAAAGGTATAGATGGCAAACGCCAACCAACACCAGTTGATCATCTCGGCGGCCTGTGAATACCCCTGGGCGGTGACACTGATGATGACGACGCGATAAACCACAAACATCGCCAACAGGACAATGATCGCCCGGGTCGAGCCGCGCTCGACCATCCAGTTGTTTAGGCGCCACCAGAAACCCAGCAAAACGCTGCTGCGTGCCTTGACTGCTGTCAGCAGGTGCAACGCGGCAACGTTGTTGGCATCCTCCTGCAGCGCCCAAACCGCGTGTTCACGGGCTTCGGCAATCTGCCCCTGGCGCAATAGCAGGTGCCCAAGCACCACAACCGCTCCGGTGTGCCCCGGTTCGGCCTGCAGCGCCTGTCGGGCAAACTGCTGGGCCTTGTCCCAGTCACCAACGGCACGGTAATACTCGGCCATCGCCACTAGGTTATTGGCGCTATCGGGTTGCAGTTCCAGGGCTTTTTCCAGAGGCGCGAGGCTCTCGGCCAAACGCCCAGTCAACTGATAGAGCTCAGCCTGACTGCGGTGATAGGTAGGATTCAGCGGTTCCATATCCAGCAACTGCGTCAGGTGCTGCTGCGCCTGCTTGAACTTGCGCTGAGCGATCATCACCTGAGCTGCTGCATAGTGCGCCAACGGCAGGTCGGGATCGGCCACCAAGGCCAACCCCGTCTCATGTCTGGCGGCATGCACCCGCCGGGTGTTCATCAGGCAAATGGCCAACAGCGCATGAGCCTCGGCCGACTGAGGGTCTTCCGCCAACGACTGGCGCAAGCTGTCGATGGCGCCGTTAGGGTTGCCGGCTTGCAGTCGTTGGTAGGCCAGTTGAATCAGGTAGTCGGTATTCATCAGCTCATCACCAGAAACCATAGGGTGACGGGCACCAAATCAAGGACAAAGCCCCTCAGCACGAACGCTCCCGCCAGAGCCACCAAGGGCGCGAAACGATTGAGCACGCCACCATAGTATTGGTAGATCTCAATGGTCGCGTTCTGCAGCGTGAACAAGACATAGCCAATCGCCAACTTCCACACCACCATCACCAGCAAGGCGTATTGCACCTGGGTCTTGCTGACGATGTAGCCGCTGCTCAGCAGCCACGTCAGAAGTAGCGCGATGAGCAGGCTGCCCAGCAGGCCGGCACCAGCCCAAAGCGACTCGCGAACCCGGGTCGGGCTGCCGACGGCGATCGAGTTGAAAACAAACCATGGCAGGCCGAGCCAGAATCCGCCCATCATCAGCGCCAGCAAGGGCCAGAATGGAGCGGTGGCGAATCTGGCCAGTGCACCGGGCCGAGGCTCGTCATCGATGCGATAGATTCCATGAGCAGCCATCAGCGTCCCTTACCGTTTTTTTCCAGGAAGCTCAGGACTTCGTCGTACTGATTTCCTTCATTGGCGTAACGTGCATAGTTACGCGCGGTGGTCAGCCACTCCAGGGTTGTTGCCCGCACGTCTTTCAAGGCGTGCTTGAAATGTCGGTCACAGATGGCCTGCTCCGCCCCTTCGTTGATGGACTCCTCAATAGCCTCGTCTGCTGCGGTTTCTACCAGCTCGCCCAGGTCGGCACCGGAAAAACCCGAGGTATTTTTGGCGAGGAAGGCAAAGTCGATGTCATGCGCCATCGGCCGACCTTTCATCATCATCCGCAGCATGTTTTCACGAGCAGGCCGATCGGGTGGCGGCACAAAAAGCACCCGATCAAAACGCCCTGGCCGACGGAATGCAGAGTCCACCGACCAGGGAACGTTGGTCGCCGCCAGGATCAGCACGCCATGGTTATCGTTGCTGAAGCCATCCATTTCAGAGAGAAATTGACTCACCAGCTTCGAAGAGGTCGATTCCCGGGTATTGGAACGCTTGCCACCAAGCGCTTCGACTTCATCAAAGAACATCACCGCGGGCGCTTCAGCCCGGGCTTTGGCAAACAAAGCATGCAGCTTACGCTCGGACTCACCGATGTACATATCCAGAACATCGGAAATCGCTACGTTGAAAAATTTCGCCTTGCACTCACCCGCAGTAGCTCGGGCCAACAAGGTTTTTCCGCAACCTGGCGGCCCGTACAGCAAGACCCCGCCACCTACGCGCTTGCGGAAGCGCTGAAACAGCCCTGGCTTCTGATAAGGCAGGATGATTTTTTTGTGGATGGTCTTCTTCAACTCATCCAAACCGCCGATATCGGCAAAGGTCACGGTCTCCGGTTCCGGAACCAGTAACCGATGAGCTTCGCTGCGGTCGGTATCATCGTTGGAGATAACCCGCAGTCGCGGACGCCCTTCAGCCCCGGGGAAGTCCACCACAGAAACATTCAATCGCCGCCACAACTCCATGTCTTCGAGCGCCGGGTTTTGCTCAATCGCAGCGCGGTACTCGACCTGGGCCTCCTTGAGGCGTTGCAGGTCTGCAAGCGCGCGCGCCCTGAGCAGCCCCTGCGCCGGACTCGAACCCGTTGCCATCGGCAGAACCTTCCCCGGGTCACCGGCGGCCAGGTAGAGCCGCGCAGCCAATGCCTTCAGCTCATCGGCTTCAGCCCATTGCTGCAGATCCTCGGGCAACAGCCTCAATCCACGCTCATAGTCGCTGCGTTCCAAGCAAGCCTCGAGCAGCAACGTGAGCAGGGCTTGGTTACCGGGAGACGCGCGCAGGGCGGCCTCCAACTGATCCAGCATCGAATCATCCATGGCTACTTCCTTTGACTAGATGCAATTTAAAACCCTGGCGAGAAGACCTCGGCCCTGTACAGAGACTCATCGCAATACCTCGGGCCGCTCGACGTCGACCCAGACAAATTTATTCGGGTCCAGGCGGGTTTCCTGGTCCAACCGGTAAGCCGCTAGCTTGCCGTAGAGCACCGCGCTGTAGTCCAGGCATGCCAGGTTGGGGAGAATCGGCGCCGGCTTGCCGCTGCGCCAGTAGTGACCGACGAACAACATCGGCTCATCGGCGCCATAACGCAGCAGGCTGTTCTTTTCCGCTGGCGACAGCGGCGTGCGCGCCACCGGCTCGGGCAACGCGTCGGGCTGGAAGACGATGTCGCCATAGGTTTGCGGATCGTCTTCCCAGAACTTGGTGCGGAAGAAGGCCCGGGTCAAGCCGTCGCCACTGGTCATGGTCAAGCCATGGGGCAGGCGCATGTCGGTGCCCCGCAGCAGGCGGTCAAAGGCCGTACAAGCGAAGCTGTCGGGCAACGCCGAGGCCTGCAGGAATGGGCGATCGATGCAGCCATTCGGGTACTGCTGGCGCAGCGGGGCGATCAGGCCGGCATCCCAGCACGCATGTACCACCCGAAAACGCCCGGCATCGACGAACAGCGGCAGTTCATAGAACCACTCGAGAAAATCGTGCCAGTCGCCGGGGTGCTGCTCGAACTGGGCCAGGGTCTCGTGGATCAGGCGGGCGTGGCGTGGCGTGTGTTCACGCACGAACTGCTTGCCACTGCCCTCGGCGGCCGGCGTGCTCCAGCCCAAAGCGTTGAACTCATGGTTACCCATGATGCACAGCGCCTGGCCGGCCTCGACCATGTCGTGGACGATGTGCAGGGATTCACGGATACGCGGGCCGCGGTCGATGATGTCGCCGAGGAACACCGCCATCCGCGACGGGTGCCGCCAGACGCCGCCCTGCTTGTGATAACCGAGCCGATCCAGCAAGTGCTCCAGGGTCAAGGCGCAACCGTGCACGTCACCGATCAGGTCGTAGCTACGCGCGGGATCGAGCATCAGTCGCCTCCACCGCCCAGTCGGCTGCCCCAGCCGAGCTTGGTCCGGCAGACCTCGTAGTAGTTGTGGTCCAGTGGATGGATCAGGCGCAGTTTCTGCGCCTTCTTGCTGACCGTGATGGTGTCGCCGGGCGCACAGGTAAAGTGGTTCTGGCCGTCACAGGAGACTTGCGGATAGATCTGCATATCTTTGGACACGACGATTTTCAGCTCACTATTGCCATCGACCACAATCGGTCTTCCAGACAAGGTATGGGGGTACATCGGCACGATCACAATGGCATCCAGCTTGGGATGCATGATCGGCCCGCCAGCGGACAGCGCGTAGGCCGTGGAACCGGTGGGCGTGGCGACGATCAGGCCATCGGCCTTCTGGCTGCAGACGAACTGGCCGTCGATGTAGATCTCGAATTCGATCATCCGCGTCGACTTGCCCGGGTGCAGCACCACGTCGTTCAGCGCATCGCCCTGGCCGATGGCCTCGGCGTGGCGGCGGACTTCGGCCTGCAACAGGAAGCGGTTTTCCACCAGGTAGTGGCCGTCCAACACCTCGGCGACCTTGACCTCCAGCTCATCGGGGCGGATGTCGGTGAGAAAACCCAGGCTGCCGCGGTTGATCCCCAGCACCGGAACATTGTGCCGCGCCAGGGCCCGGGCGGCGCCCAGCAGGCTGCCGTCGCCGCCGACCACGATGACCATGTCGCAGACCTCGCCCAACAGCTTGCGCGAGGACGTCTGCAGGCCGTGGCCGGGCAGCACTTCGGCGATGGTGTCTTCGAGGATCACGTGCAGGTGGCGGGCCAGCAGAAACTTTTTCAGTCGGCGAACTGTGTCCAGCACCTGCGAACTGCCCAGGCGACCGATAATGCCGATATTGCGAAATTGCTCCATGGGGCTCCTGCGAGGTTCGGGTACGGGCGAAACAGAGGATTATGGGCGAAACCCGGCGTTAGACAAAATCCTTTCAGCCACGAGGGCTTAGGAACATCAGCGGCAACTGCGAGTGGCACGCATTTATCGCGAACGGCATGGGTTTGCGTCTATGCTCGCAAGATGCTCCTGTTCGCGGATTTAGTCAGCCTCCCCCGCCAGTTGCGTCAACCTGAAGTCCGCGACCTCGCCTGGGTCATCCTCGCGCCGCCGATGCTCAGCCACACGCCCTGGCCGCAGCGCCACCCCCTGGCCGGCAGCGACTGGGTGCAGGCGCCGCAACTGCTGGCCCACTGGCTGCGGTGCCAGGACCTGGACAGCCGCGCCCTGCGCCAGTGGCTGAGCCAGGGTCCAACCCGACGCCTGGGCCTGTACTACGAACGCCTCTGGCAGTTTGCCGTGCACCATGCCCCGGGAGTGGAACTGCTGGCCGCCAACCTGCCGATCCGCCGGGGCGGACATACCCTCGGCGAACTGGACATGCTGCTGCGTGACCGCGACGGGGTGCATCACCTGGAACTGGCGATCAAGCTCTATCTGGGCCCACAGAACGGCGACGGCGAGGACCGCGCGCAATGGCTGGGCCCCGGCTGTCATGACCGCCTGGATCGCAAGCTGGCGCACCTGAAAGAGCATCAGTTGCCGATCTCCGCCCGGGATGAAAGCCATGAAGCCCTGGCAGCACTGGATATCCAGGCCTTCAGCGCGCACTTGTGGCTCGGCGGCTACCTGCTGTATCCCTGGCCGGGTCATGCCGCAGCCCCCTGCGGCGCCCATCCGCAGCACCTGCGCGGACGCTGGCTGCATCAGCGCGACTGGCCAGCGTTCATCTCCCAGAGCGCGCCAGGGCGCTGGCAGCTCTTGCCTCGCCAAGCCTGGCTGGCCCCGGCCCACTATCTCGCCGAGCAAACCTGGACTGCCGCGCAACTGCAGCAATGGCGAGCGGATCTTGACTCGCACGCCCCCGCACAATTGCTGGTGCGGCTGGAGGAAAATGCCCAAGGCAGCTGGGAAGAAGCCGAGCGGTTGTTCCTGGTTGCCGATCTCTGGCCCCATCTACCGGGAGCCTCATGAGCCACAACTGATGGGCTCAGAAGCAACCGAACGGCGTTGCGAGTGTCAGCCCGGGCACCCGCCAGGCCGATGCCAGGCTCACGCCTTCGCCAGCAAGCCGGCTCCCGGACAGGGAGCCCGGGGTCGCCGGCCATGGATCGTGGTCAGACTTTTTTCTGCTGCTCAATCCACTGCCCATAGGCGCTGATGAAGCCCTGCAGGAACGGCCGGGTTGCCTCGGACAGCTTGCCGGACTCGTCGAACGCCGAGCCGGCGCCGCCCAGGTAAGCCTCGGGCTGTTGCATGCACGGGACATTG
Organism: Pseudomonas sp. Fl4BN1; assembly: GCF_009908285.1. Classification (GTDB taxonomy): domain Bacteria; phylum Pseudomonadota; class Gammaproteobacteria; order Pseudomonadales; family Pseudomonadaceae; genus Aquipseudomonas. The sequence goes on along the minus strand of NZ_JAAARM010000035.1, from coordinate 489 downwards.
AGGAACACCAGGGACTGGCGCAGGTGATGGTTGGCCCCAAAGCCGCCAACGGCCCCCGGGGAAACGCTGATCACCGCACCCGGCTTGCCGCTCCAGGCACTCTTGCCGTAAGGACGCGAACCAACGTCGATCGCGTTCTTCAGTGCGGCCGGCACCGAGCGGTTGTATTCTGGGGTCACGAACAGCACAGCATCGGCAGCGCTGATCTGCTGGCGAAACTGCCCGTAGGCCGCCGGTGGAGTCACGTCGATGTCTTCGTTGTAGAGCGGCAAGTCGCCGATCTCGATGATGTTCAGCTGGAGATTGGCCGGTGCCAGCTCGGCCAGAGCCAGGGCGACCTTACGGTTCAAGGACTGTTTTCTCAGACTGCCGACCAGCACTGCAACCTTGTAGACATTGCTCATTGGAGTTTCCAACCGTTGGCTTGAAGAAGATGCTAGTTATAGATGAGCCAGGGGGTTGCCTGCTACCCCACCCAACCCATTTCCT
>NZ_JAAARM010000034.1 GCF_009908285.1 Pseudomonas sp. Fl4BN1 | reverse complement strand
CAGATCGCCTTCATGAACAACGGCGGCATTCGCAGCGACCTGGCCCTGGAGCCGGGGCAGGCGCAGGTCAACTACGGACAGTTGGCGACCCTGCAGCCGTTCAACAACAACCTGATCGCCTTCGACCTCAGCGGTCGGCAGATCGAACAGGTGCTCAACCAGCAATGGAAGGGCGCCGACGATGCCAGCATCTTGCAAGTGTCCCAGGGCTTCAGCTATCTCTGGGATGCCAAGCGGCCGTTGGACAGCCGCGTGGTGCCGGGGAGCATTCGCCTGAACGGTAAGCCGCTGCAGGCCAAGGGCACTTATCGCCTGGTGATGAACGGCTTCCTGGCGGATGGCGGTGATCGTTTCAGCCTGTTCAAGAGCGGGACTAACCGCAGCGACCTGGGGGTTTCCGACCTGGACGCCATGCTCCAGTACCTCCGGGACATGGACCAGCAGGGCACGCCAGTGGGCTCCAGCAGCAGCGCCGGGCGTATCCAGCGGAGCAACTGACGCTCACGGGAACGTTAATCCGAACCGCGCCCTGTAGCCGCTGCTGCGGCTAACGGGCGCCTGGTTTTGCGGCGTTGAAAATATTTTCAAAAAACAGGTGAGGTTTTTCCACTCGAGACACGTGTACTGCTTGAAAGTGCGATTCATTCGCATCCACGGCGTTTCTACACACGAGTCTCAAGCATGAAGTCCAGGGCAAATTCGGCGGCAAATGGTTCAGTCAAACGCTGGTTCGGCGCTTCGGCGCTGGTGGTCTCGGGGTTGGCGCTGCTGCCCCTGAGCGTGGCATTGGCGGCCCAGGCCGGCAGTGAGCAACACCAGGCGCTGTTCAACTTCGCCATCGCGGCCAAGCCGCTGCCCCAGGCCCTCAGCGATTTCACCCGGGTCACCGGGATCAGTGTGGTCTACACCGATGAAGCGCCTTACCGCCTCCAGGCTCCGGCTGTCAGCGGCGCGCTCAGCGCCGAGCAAGCCCTGCAGCGGCTGCTGGGCAACTCCGGTTTCACCTACCGGCGCAGTGACGATCACACCCTGGTTCTTGAGCCTGTGCCGAAGAACGGCGGGCTGAGCCTGGACACCACCCGCATCAGTACCTTGGGCCTCGATGAAAGCACCAGCTATCAGCCGCCGGCTACCACCTCGGTGGCACGCTCCCAGGCACTGAACCAGGAAATTCCGCAGATCATCAACGTGGTCCCGGCCCAGGTGCTGCGGGACCAGACTCCGCGCAACCTGGATGATGCCCTGAAGAATGTCAGCGGCATCACCCAGACCAACACCCTGGGCGGCACCCAGGATGCGGTGCTGCTGCGAGGGTTCGGCGATAACCGCAACGGCTCGATCATGCGTGACAGCATGCCGGTGGTGCAGGGCCGGGCGCTGAATGCCACGGCGGATCGGGTGGAGGTGCTCAAGGGGCCTTCGTCCCTGCTGTATGGCATCCAGGACCCGGGCGGGGTGGTCAACATCGTCAGCAAGAAGCCTGAACTGCAGCAGGCCACGGCCTTGACCGTGCGCGGCTCGAGCTACGGCTCAGGCAAGAACGGCAGCGGTGGCAGCCTCGACACCACCGGGCCGATCGGTGATTCCGGGCTGGCTTACCGGCTGATCGTCGATCATGAAGACGAGGACTACTGGCGCAATTTCGGCACCCACCGCGAATCGTTGGTGGCGCCGTCCCTGGCCTGGTACGGCGAGCGCACCAAGGTGCTGCTGGCCTATGAGCACCGCGAGTTCCTGACCCCGTTCGACCGCGGTACGGCCATTGATCCCAAGACCAAGCACCCGCTGAATATCCCGGCCAGCCGGCGCCTGGACGAGCCGTTCAACAACATGGAAGGGCGCTCTGACCTGTATCGCTTCGAGGTCGACCATGAGCTCAACGACGACTGGAAGGCGCACTTCGGCTACAGCTGGAACCGCGAGACCTACGACGCCAGCCAGGTGCGCCTGACCGCGGTGAACAGCAACGGCACCCTGACTCGGACCATGGACGGCACCCAGGGCGCGCTGACCACTGATCGTTACGCCACCGCCAGCCTGGAAGGCAAGGTGCAACTGGGCGGCATGCAGCACGACCTGGTGTTCGGCCTGGATGACGAGTACCGCAAGATCTACCGCGCCGACCTGATCCGGCAGAAAAGCCGGAGCACTTTCAACTACCTGAACCCGGTGTATGGCCGTGAAGTGGCCGGGACTACGGTCAGCGCTCCGGACAGCGGCCAGACCGATCTGCTGCGCAGCGATTCGCTGTTCTTCCAGGATGCCATTCACCTCACCGACCAGTGGATCCTGGTGGCCGGTGGACGCTTCCAGGAGTACGACCAGTACGCAGGTAAAGGCCGGCCGTTCCACGTCAACACCGACAGCAACGGGCAGAAGTTCGTGCCTCGCGCCGGCCTGGTGTACCGCTACACCGACCAGTTGTCGTTCTATGGCAGCTACACCGAATCGTTCAAGCCCAACTCCAGCATCGCCATGCTGGCTGGAGGCACCGCAGTGCTGGATGGCTCCATCGCGCCGGAAGAGGCCAAGTCCTGGGAGCTGGGGGCCAAGCTGGATATCCCCGGGCGCATCACGGCCAGCGCGGCACTGTTCGATATCACCAAGCGCAATGTTCTGGTGACCACCGCCACCGCCAGCGAGACCGTCACCAGCGTTGCCGGTGAAGTGCATTCCCAGGGCCTGGAACTGGACCTGACCGGGCAGTTGACGGATCAGTGGAGCCTGATCGGCAGCTACGCCTACACCGACGCCAAGGTGACCAAGGACACCCAGTACCAGGACAAGCAACTGCAGAACGTGGCCAAGAACACCGGCTCGCTGTCGGCAGTCTACGATTTTGGCAGCCTGCTCGGTGGCGACCGCCTGCGGGTCGGTGCCGGTGCCCGTTATGTCGGCGAGCGCGCCGGTGATGCGCCCAACAGTTTCGACCTGCCGGGCTACACCGTGGCCGATGCCTTCGCCACCTACGACACCAAGGTCGAAGGGCAGAAGGTCAAGTTCCAACTCAACGTGAAGAACCTGTTCGACAAGACCTACTACACCTCGTCGGTGAGCAAGTTCTTCGTGTCCATGGGCGATGCTCGTCAGGTGTCGTTGTCCAGCACCCTGGAGTTCTGATGAAAGCCTTGAGTCTGCTGTGCCTGACTCTGTCGTTGTGCGGGGCGGCCCTGGCGGCGGCTCCCGCCGATGAGCGTCTGTATCACCGCGAGCACACGGCGCAGTTGCCGGGCTCCGGTGACAGCTGGGGCTTTATCGCCCTGGACCCGACCCGGCCCTACCTGTTTCTTGCCCGACGGGACAATGGCCTGAGCGTGTTCGATGTGGATAAGCAGCGGCCCGTGCGTACTCTGGAGGATTCCGCCGGCGCCAATGGTGTGGTGTTCGTGCCGGAACTGGACCGGGTGTTGGTCCTCAACACTGACGGCAGCCTGACGGTGGTGGAGTTATCCACACTCAAGCCGCTCACGCGTATCGCAGTGACCCGGAGCAACCTCAACAGTGCTGTGTACGAGCCCAGAACCGGGCAGGTGATCATCGTCAGCGGGCGTCGGGCCGATCGCTCGACCCTGTTCGTATTCGACCCCAAGGCACAGCGGATCACCGCCGCCCATGAACTGGCGGTGAAGAAAATCGACCCGTTGTTGCTCAAGGGCGATGGCAGCTTCTTCTTGCCGATGCGCGATGAGGGGACGCTGGCGCGCCTGTCTTCCAGCAGCTTCAAGGTACTGGATCGCTGGCAGTATCCCGATTGCCCACGGCCCAGTGCCCTGGCCCAGGATGAACAGCGCGCACGCCTGTTCGTCGCCTGTCGTGGCGAGCGGCCAATGCTGCTGGTGCTTGACCGTGACAACGGTGCCTTGAAGGCCAGCTTGCCGATCACCCGGGACGTCAACGCCCTGGCCTACGATCCGCAGGCCCGGCGCTTGCTGATCGCCAGCGGGGTGGACGCCAACCTCAGCCTGATTGCCCAGCTCGATGCCGACCATTACCAGGCGCTGGGTACGGTCAGTACCCAGCCCATGGCCTACAACATGGCGTTTGATCCCCGTAGTCAGCGGGCTTACCTGGCAGCGATGGACTTCACCCAGCCGGCTCCGGCGCCGGGTGAACCGAAGCCGGATCCGCTGTTTCACGCCAATACTTTCAAGGTCATCACCCTGGCGCCCTAATCAGCACCGGATGTTTGCGCCAGGGCTTGGCTTTCAGCTTCGCAGTCCCGGTTGGCTGTCAGGCCCTTGGCGCGAACCGCCGCCAACTCTTGCCTGGCGGCGGCGAAATCAGCCTGGAAGGTGGGGTTGCTGTGCAAGCGCGTCACGGTTGCAGCACCTATCTCACGCCCCTCGCGGATATCGCTGTACCAGTGCACGTTGCACACCATGCGGCTTTCCGTATAGGCCCGGCCACGGGCCAAAAGGGCATCGCCGCGTTCCGGGGCCAGTTCGCTCAGCAACAACGCCCATGCCCAGCCAATCGAGCTGTGCCCGGACGGGTAGGAACCATTCTTGGCCAGCGCGGCCTCGTGATCCGGGGTGCAACTGGACTGCTGGTGGAACACAAAGGGCCGTGTCCGGTTGTATTGGTCTTTGGCGCTCGAGGTCGACAGTCCGGCATCGGTCAAGCTACGGCGCAAGACCCGGTACAGCGCGGGTGTCTGTTGTTCACTGATCGGAGCATCCAGGGCACAGGCAAAGGCCTCGGCGGCGGCGGGGAATTTCAGTTCGGCGTCGCTGATTGCCAACTCCCAGCGCTTGCTGCCACGCAAGGCCTGGTTCTTTTCAGACTGGTACAGGTCCAGAGAAAAAGCCGGTGTATCTGGAGCCGGCGGTGGCGGTAGCAGCAACAAACTATTGGGCAACTCGTCGTGGCTCAAATAGCCGATCAGGTAACCCGGGCTGGCCTCCGGGATGATTTCCTGTGGGGCACTTTGCTGGGCAATACTGGTATCGACCAGCGTTAGCAGTAACAGACTGGTCAAACTCTTTGGTAATAGGCGTTTCATGTGTATAGCTCCTCCAGGAGTTTTATTGTTTACACGGGGTTTGGTTGTTCGCTTACTTGATGGCCCACGAATAATTGAACATCAGGCGTACATCGTCGGTGTCGCGAAGGAAGTTTTGTGCATAGTTGGAGCGGTAGATCGCACTGCGCAGGCGAATACTTAAGTCTTTCAATGGACCCTGTTGCACGACATAACGCAGTTCATTATTCAGTTCCCATGCGGTTCCGATCTTGCGAGTGCCAATAATCTCGGCATGGCTTGCGGACATATAACGGCTGTGCAGGCCGAGGCCGGGAATACCCAGTGCCGAGAAGTCATAGCCATAACGAAGTGCCCAGGAACGTTCCTTGGCATTGGCGAAGTCGCCGAGTATGGACAAGTTGATCAGGTTGGCATCGGAGCCCAGGACAGAGGCATAACCGGTGTCCCCGAGCATCCGCTGGTAAGCCAGGCCAAGGCTGTGGCCGTTGTAGGCATAACCCAGCAAGCCCTGTAAGGCCCGATTATCGATCTTGCCGCCCTTGGCGTTGCCGTAGTCGTTGGTCAGGCTCAAGCGCAGATCGGTATTAAAGGTACCTGGACCCAAGGCGGTCTTGTTGACCAGGGTGAATACCTGCTGGCGGTAGATATCCTCCAACTGGGCGACATGGTAGCGAGCGAGCCACTGCTTCTGGAACTGATAGTCGACGCCTGCCAGGTCGAGGTGTTCTGCCGTGGCGCCATGGCCCTTGAAGCGCCGGTTCACGGTACTCAATGTCAGTGGCGTGTAGTGCGTGGCGTTGCGCTGCATGACTCGACTGAAACGCCCGGCGGTAAACTCCAGGCCTTCGATTTCATTCGAGGTCAGCAGCCCACCTTCATAGATTTGGGGAAACAGGCGGCCGTCGTTGGGTCTTAGCGTCGGTAGCACCGGCGGGACCAGCTCTCCGAGTTTGAACAGGGTTTTGCCAGCCTTGATTTTCCCGGCCAGGGCCAGCTTCGAGTACTCGTCTGCTGGACGACCATCGCGCCCCACCGGCAGCAGCCCGGTACCGGTTCGTCCCGAACCTGAGTCCAACTGGATGCCAAGCATGCCGAGGGCATCGGCACCGACCCCGATGCTGCCTTCGGTAAAGCCCGAATCGAGGTGTAGTCGAAAACCTTGCGCCCATTCTTCACGTTTCGGGGCATTGCCCTCGCGAAAGTCACGATTGAAGTAGTAGTTGCGCAGCTCCAGGCGGGCGCTGCTGTCGTCGATCAAGTCGGCCTTTGCCGGGATGGCCAGGGTACAGGCGCAAAGCAGGAGATAGCGGTTTAGCCACTGTCGTGACAAGCATCTAGAAGGCATTTGATCGTCCTCTGTGGTTATTTTTGTTGTTCTCGGATCAAGGCGAATTACCGCTCTATTAATGAGCGCTTATAGGGAGTGTTAACCTGTTCTCGATATGTATGGGTTATTGGCTCTTGGAATAACAAGAGTGGGTTTTCTGGTGTGGTGTGTGCGTGAGTATTACCCAAGATGTGTTTTCGGTTGGCCGGGTTTTATTTGCTATATGTGTCTTCTCGATGTTTGCGCAATGGCTGGGTTCGGGAGGCTGAGACTAAAGTGAGTCTGTGGTTAAACAAGAATCATCAGTCTGGTGAATAGGTGGTTAATTGAATAAATTTGATAAAGGTTTATTAGGGTTTGGGTCGTGTCATATGAAGGTGTTTTGAAGGTGGGTTTTTATTGCGCAACTAAGTAAGGAAAGTTTTGTTGTTGTGTAAGATGTTTCTTGTTTAAGTAAGGACTATTCACCTCCTGCTTATTCAGGCGTATAGGCGTGCACGCTTCCACTGAGGGCGGAAACGTGAATATGAGGGGGGTGGAAGTCAGCGCAGGAATGCCTGGCGATACTCTCCAGGCGTTCCCCCTTCGGCCTGGCGGAAACGGTTGGTGAAATGGCTGGCACTGGCAAAGCCGCAGGCCAGGGCGATCTCGCCCAGGGGCTGGTGAGTGCTGCGCAGTAGATGCCGGGCCCGGTTCAGGCGCCGGGCCAACACATACTGATGGGGCGACAGGCCAAAGCTGGCGCGGAACATGCGGGCGAAGTGGTACTCCGAAAGGCTGCACAGGGCAGCCAGTTGGCCGAGGCTCAGGGGCGTTTCCAATTGACTGTCGATGTAGTCCACCAGTTGTCGCCGCTGATGGGCGGCCAATCCCCCCTTCAACCGCAGGCCCTGGCGCAGCCCCACCTGGCTGAGCAGGGCATGGCTGAGCATCTCGTGGGCCAGGCTGCTGGTGAGCAGGCGTTCGCCGGGCTCGTCCCAGTTCAGTTGGATCAGTTGCTGAAAATGCCGGGTCTGCTGTGGGTCATCGAGAAAGGTGCATTCGCGCAGGTGCATTTCCCGGGGGTCGCGGTCCAGCAGGGTGACGCAGCCCAGGGCGAATTGCTCGGGGCTGAAATACACGTGGGCCAGGCGGATATCGCCGTTGATCACCCAGGCCGACTGGTGTTCGGCAGGCAGGATGCACAGCTTGCCCGGGCCGCCCTTGCTCCCCGGCTGGTCGCGGCGAAAGGTGCCGGTGCCGCCGGCCAGGTAGCAGGACAGGGTGTGATGGCTCGGCCCCTCATACTCCTGGGCGTCGTGATGGTTGCTCCACAAGGCTGCAGACAAGCCGTCACCGAGCTCGGCGCTGTGCTCCAGGCGAGCATTGGGCGAGCGGTTGAGGGCTTGAAAGACTTGCAGGGTATCCAGTGCAGGCATGGTCTTGGCGTCAACAAAAGGTCCGGTGGCCGGTGTTTCGCATCCTACTCCGTAGCGCCCGCGCTGCCTGCCCGGGGCCGATAAAAAGCGCAAGTTTATGCAAGCGCACTGGCCGTCGATGGTTGGAAACTGTGCTCCTTATCGAGGAGTCGCGCCATGAACCTATCGCTTTACCTGCTCACCGTGCTGATCTGGGGCACCACCTGGATCGCCCTGAAACTGCAACTGGGGGTGGTGGCGATTGCGGTGTCGATTGTTTATCGCTTCGCCCTGGCGGCCCTGGTGCTGTTCGTCCTGTTGCTAGTGACCCGCAAGCTGCAGGTGATGAATCGCCGTGGACACCTGATCTGCCTGGCCCAGGGGGTGTGCCTGTTCTGCATCAACTTCATGTGTTTCCTGCACGCCAGCCAGTGGATTCCCAGTGGCCTGGTGGCTGTGGTGTTTTCCACCGCGACCCTGTGGAACGCCTTGAACGCCCGGGTGTTCTTTGGCCAGAAAATCGCCCGCAACGTGTTGCTGGGCGGTGGCTTGGGCCTGCTTGGGCTGGGCCTGTTGTTCTGGCCGGAACTGGTGGGCCACAGCGCCAGCCCGCAAACCTTGCTTGGCCTGGGCCTGGCCTTGCTCGGCACCTTGTGTTTCTCGGCAGGCAACATGCTTTCCAGCCTGCAGCAGAAGGCCGGGCTCAAGCCACTGAGCACCAATGCCTGGGGCATGGCCTATGGCGCGGCGATGCTGTCGATCTACTGCCTGTTCCAGGGCATTCCCTTCGAGATGGAATGGAACACGCGCTACATCGGTTCGCTGCTGTACCTGGTGATTCCGGGTTCGGTGATCGGCTTCACTGCCTACCTGACCCTGGTCGGGCGCATGGGGCCGGAGCGCGCAGCGTATTGCACCGTGCTGTTCCCAGTGGTGGCGCTGAACGTTTCGGCGTTTGTCGAAGGTTACCAGTGGACCACCCCAGCGCTGGCCGGCTTGGTGTTGGTGATGCTGGGTAACGTACTGGTGTTTCGCAAGCCCAAGCCCCTGGCAGTAGCCAGCTCCGGAAAGCTGGCCTGATCCCCCAAAGCGGCCTCCAGGAACTGGCTTGCTGGCGATTGTGGCGATGGGAGAGCTACTGGCAAGGATCGGACGAATATTCCTGATGGCCCCGGCCCGGGTAGCATTTCACCTGGGTCGTCTTGTCGATCACGGACCAGCGATCGTTCTCGATCGACAGGCTGAAAATGGTTTTTTCCGCGAACACCGAATCATCCATCAACCCTGATTCCTCGATCTCGACCAGCGCTTCTGTCGGGGACTCGCCGGCGACTTTCTGATTCACGATCACATTGCTCGGTTCTTGCTGGAAGTGGCTGCCCATGGACTCCAAAGCCACCATCAGCGGGGACTTGACTGGGGTATTGAGCGATTCCGTTGGCGCTTGTTGATCGCAGGCCGCGAGGAAGAAAGCCGGGACCAGGAGCACGTATTTCAACTTCATGCAGGACCTCATTTATGGATTGGCCAGTCTGTGCGCATTGCCTCGCCGGAGAGCTACTGGCGGATATTCACTGGCCGTTGGCGGACATTGTAGGGACCGGCGCGTTCGCCAGGCGGGCTAGGCGATCTGACTGGTGATCCGGGTTTTCGTTCATCGCGAGCAGGTTTCGCTTCTACAGAGGCATGTGCGGTCGTAGGAGTGAGGCTTGCCCGCGATGGGGTTTGTCCGGTGGGCCGGGTTGTCGGCTCCTACAGGGGTTTCCATGCTTGCGGGTTGACCAGGTCCTGGGGGCGCTGGCCCAGCAGGGCGCTGCGCAGGTTGCTCATGGCGCGCTCGGCCATGGCGTCACGGGTTTCGGTGGTGGCCGAGCCGACATGGGGCAGGGTCACGGCGTTCTTCAATTGGAACAGCGGTGACTCCGCCAGGGGTTCCTTCTCGTAGACATCCAGCCCGGCGCCACGGATCTGGCCTTTCTGCAGCGCTTCGATCAGCGCCGCTTCATCCACCACCGGGCCGCGAGAAATGTTCACCAGAATCGCGCTCGGCTTCATCAGCGCCAGTTCGCGATGGCTGATCAGGTGCTGGGTCTTTTCGCTCAACGGCACCACCAGGCAGACGAAATCCGCCTCGGCCAGCAACTGCTCGAGGCTGCGAAATTGCGCCCCCAGTTCCTGTTCCAGGGCCGTCTTGCGACTGTTGCCGCTATAGAGGATCGGCATGCCGAAACCCAGGCGCCCACGCCGGGCCACGGCGGCGCCGATGTTGCCCATGCCGACGATCCCCAGGGTCTTGCCGTGCACATCGCAGCCGAACAGCGCCGGGCCGACACTGGCCTGCCATTGCCCGGCCTTGGTCCAGGCGTCCAGTTCGGCGACCCGTCGAGCACTGCTCATGATCAGGGTAAAGGCCAGGTCGGCGGTGCTTTCGGTGAGCACGTCCGGGGTGTTGGTGAGCATCAGCCCGCGTTGGTTGAAGTACGCCAGGTCATAGTTGTCGTAGCCCACCGAAATGCTCGACACCACTTCCAGCCGTGCGGCGTTTTCCAACTGCGCCCGGCCCAGCTTGCGGCCGACGCCGATCAGGCCGTGGGCCTGGGGCAGGGCTTCATTGAACTGCGCAGCGATATCCCCGTGCTTGGGGTTGGGCACTATGACCTCGAAGTCCTGCTGCAGGCGTTCGGTCATCTCGGGGGTGATGCGGCTGAAGGCAAGTACAGTCTTTTTCATCGCGTGAAGGCTCGTCAGGCGGGGAGAATGCCAAGCAAGCTAACATTTTTGCCGCCGCCGCCAAAGGGTGCAGGAGGACGGAGTGCGCAAGCGCGTCGCCTCGTAGGAGCTGGCTTGCCAGCGAAGGCGGTTTCGAGTCTGGTGCAAGGCATGCGGGCCTCTTCGCCGGCAAGCCGGCTCCTACGGGAGGGAGGCAGGAGGACGGAGGGCGCAACGCGTCGCCTCGTAGGAGCTGGCTTGCCAGCGAAGGCGGCTTCGAGACTGGTGCAAGGCGTGCGGGCCTCTTCGCCGGCAAGCCGGCTCCTACGGGAGGGGGGCAGGAGGACGGAGTGCGCAGCGCGTCGCCTCGTAGGAGCTGGCTTGCCAGCGAAGGCGGCTTCGAGGCTGGTGCAAGGCGTGCGGGCCTCTTCGCCGGCAAGCCGGCTCCTACAAGAGGAGGCAGGAGGACGGAGTGCGCAACGCGTCGCCTCGTAGGAGCTGGCTTGCCAGCGAAGGCGGTTTCGAGGCTGGTGCAAGGCGTGCGGGCCTCTTCGCCGGCAAGCCGGCTCCTACAGGGGGCGGTTGGCGAGGTCGCCCCTCGGGTCAATTGGCCAGGCGGGCGCCGGTCAGGCTGCCGCTCAGCTCGTAGGCCGCCAGCTCCGCCTGGTGCGCGGCGAGGATCTCCGGCAGCGAGCCGCGCAGGTACTCGACCCAGGTCTTGATCTTGGCGTCCAGGTACTGGCGCGACGGGTAGATGGCGTACAGGTTCAGCTCCTGGGAGCGGTACTTGGGCATCAGCCGTACCAGGGTGCCGTTGCGCAGGCCTTCGATCGCGGCGTACACCGGCAGCACGCCAACCCCCATGCCACTGATGATCGCGGTCTTCATCGCATCGGCAGAGTTCACCAGGAACGGCGAGCTGTTGATGGTGACCATCTCCTGGCCTTCCGGGCCGTCGAAGGTCCACTTCTCCAGTGGAATCACCGGGCTGACCAGGCGCAGGCAGGCATGGTTCAGCAGGTCGCTGGGCTTTTGCGCGGCGCCGTTGGCTTTCACGTAGGCCGGGGAGGCGCAGACGATGCTGTAGGTGATCCCCAGGCGTTGGGACACGAAGCCCGAGTCCGGCAGTTCGCTGGCCAGGACGATGGACACGTCGTAGCCCTCGTCCAGCAGGTCCGGCACACGGTTGGCCATGGTCAGGTCAAAGGTCACGTCCGGGTGCGACTTGCGGTAGCGGGCAATCGCATCGATCACGAAGTGCTGGCCGATGCCGGTCATGGTGTGCACTTTCAACTGGCCGGCGGGACGGGCATGGGCGTCACTGGCTTCGGCTTCGGCCTCTTCGACATAAGCCAGGATCTGCTCGCAACGCAGCAGGTAGCGTTTGCCGGCTTCGGTCAGGGCGATGCGTCGAGTGGTGCGGTTGAGCAGGCGGGTTTGCAGGTGCGCCTCAAGATTGGAGACGGCGCGCGAAACGTTGGCTGTGGTGGTGTCCAGTTGCACCGCGGCGGCGGTGAAACTACCGGCTTCGGCAACACAACAGAAGGCGCGCATGTTTTGCAAGGTGTCCATGGGGTGCTCTCTAGGGAGATTGCAAATTGTGACACGAAGTTACGGGGGCTTGGATAGACGACCAAGGGATTATCGCGTTTACGGTAACAAAGATTCACAGGAATCCCAGCTTATCGCCGCAACGGCCGCCCCCTAGAATTGCGCCGATCCGTAGGAGCCGGCTTGCCGGCGATCCGCGCAACGCGGTGTAGCAGGCGTATCGCTGCGCCGGCAAGCCAGCTCCTACGAGAGAAATACTCTCCCCCGATCTCAGGAATTCGCAGCAGTGCCGCGTCGCATCAGCAGAGGGCTCAAGACCCTCAGTGTTTGGGCTTTATCGTTAACCATCAGCGGCTGCATCGGAACCGGAGGCATTGCCCCACAAGGCAAGACCCTGCCCGCCAACACCCTGGCCACCGACGAGGCGATCAAGACCGCCGCGCAGGACGCCCACTGGCCCAGCGCGCAATGGTGGCAGGCTTACGGCGACCCGCAACTGAACCGTTGGATCAGCCTCGCCGTGCACGGCAGTCCGAGCCTGGCCATGGCCGCCGCGCGGGTGCGTCAGGCCAAGGCCCTGGCCGGTATCGCCGAGTCGGCCGAGTCGTTGCAGGTCAAGGGTGACGCCACCCTCAAGCGCCACAACTGGCCCACCGATCAGTTCTACGGTCCCGGTGCCCTGGCCAACTCCACCACCTGGGACAACAACGCCGCCCTGGGCTTCAGCTATGCCCTGGACCTCTGGGGGCGGGAAAGCAACAGCACCGAGCGCGCCGTGGACCTGGCCCACATGAGCGTGGCCGAAGCCCGCCAAGCGCAGCTGGAACTGGTGAACAATGTGGTGCGCAGCTATATCCAGCTGTCCCTGCACTTCGCCCAGCGCGACGTGGTCCAGGCCACCTTGAAGCAACAGCAACAGATTCTCGAACTGGCGCAACGGCGCCTGGACGGCGGCCTCGGCACCCATTTCGAAGTCAGCCAGGCCGAGGCGCCGCTGCCGGAAACCCATCGCCAGCTGGATGCCCTGGACGAAGAAATCGCCCTGACCCGCAACCAATTGGCGGCCCTGGCCGGCAAGGGCCCGGGGGAGGGCGCGCAGTTGCAGCGGCCGACGCTGTCCCTGGGCGCGGCGCTGAAACTGCCCTCGGCCCTGCCCGCCGAACTGCTGGGGCAGCGCCCGGACGTGGTCGCCAGCCGCTGGCAAGTGGCGGCCCAGGCTCGCGGCATCGATGTGGCCCACGCTGGCTTCTACCCCAACGTCGACCTGGTGGGCAGCATCGGGTTCATGGCCACCGGCGGTGGGGCCCTGGAGTTCCTCACCGGCAAGAAGCTCAACTACAACGTCGGCCCGGCCATCAGCCTGCCGATCTTCGATGGCGGGCGCCTGCGCTCGCAGCTGGGTGAAGCCGCGGCCGGCTACGACCTGGCTGTGGCCCGGTACAACCAGACCCTGGTGGACGCGCTGAAAAGCATTTCCGACCAGCTGATCCGCCGCGAGTCCATGGACAAGCAGCAAGCCTTTGCCGCCGAGTCGGTGGCCGCTGCGCAGAAGACCTACGACATCGCCACCGTGGCCTTCCAGCGCGGCCTGACCGACTACCTGAACGTACTCAACGCCCAGAGCCTGCTGTTCCATCAGCAGCAGATCCAGCAGCAGGTACAGGCCGCGCGCCTGACGGTCCAGGCGGACCTGGTGACGGCCCTGGGCGGCGGGCTTGAAGCCGGCCGCGACGTCCCCACGCAAGACCGCCTTGAGGCACCCAAGACTCCCGCGGCCCTGGCCGTGTTCGACCACTGAAGCAGGCTCCCATGACTTCCTTGCCCGCCCCTTTGCGCTGGCTGTACTCCCTTGAATGGCGCCGGGGTTTCTTCGACTGGGCGCGCAGCGACGGCGTGACCTGGGTTTATATCTTCAAGGTCCTGGCCGCCGCGTTCCTCACCCTGTGGTTGGCCATGCGCCTGGAACTGCCGCAACCGCGCACCGCGATGATCACCGTGTTCATCGTCATGCAGCCGCAGAGCGGCCAGGTGTTCGCCAAGAGCTTCTACCGCTTTCTCGGCACCCTGGCCGGCTCGGCGGTGATGGTGGCGCTGATCGCCCTGTTCGCCCAGAACACCGAGCTGTTCCTCGGTTCCCTGGCGATCTGGGTCGGCATCTGTTCGGCCGGTGCCGCGCGCTATCGCAACTTTCGCGCCTACGGTTTCGTCCTCGCCGGCTACACCGCGGCCATGGTCGGCCTGCCGGCCCTGGCCCACCCGGAAGGCGCTTTCATGGCGGCGGTGTGGCGGGTGCTGGAGATTTCCCTGGGGATTCTCTGCTCGACCCTGGTCAGCGCCGCGATCCTGCCGCAAACCGCCAGCGCCGCCATGCGCAACGCCCTGTACCAGCGCTTCGGGGTGTTCGCCCTGTTCGTCACCGACGGCCTGCGCGGGCGCAGCCAGCGCGACAGCTTCGAAACCAGCAACGTGCGTTTCATCGCCGAGGCCGTGGGCCTGGAAGGGCTGCGCAGCGTCACCGTGTTCGAAGACCCGCACATGCGCCGGCGCAATGGCCGCCTGAGCCGCCTGAACAGCGAGTTCATGGGCATCACCACGCGCTTCAACGCCTTGCACCAGTTGCTTGAACGCCTGCGCAGCAGCGGCACCGATCACGTGGTGGCGGCCATCAAGCCCGGCCTGCAGGACCTGGCAGAACTGCTCGACGGCTTCTCCGGCCGCGCCCTGACCAGCCCCGACGCGGCGCGCCTGGCCACGGCCCTGGCGGCCTACAAGGCCGAGCTGCCGGCGCGGGTGCGCAGCCTGCGGGCGGCCTTCCAGGAGAGCGGACCGAGCGACGCCGAGCAGCTGGATTTCCACACCGCCTACGAGCTGCTCTACCGCTTCGTCGACGAGATGCACAGCTACGCCCAGACCCACGCCTCCCTGGCCGACCACAGCCACGAACGCGAGCGCTGGGACGAGCCCTACACCCCGCAGACCAACTGGCTGGCCTGCGCCGCCTCGGGCATCCGCGCGGCCTTCGTGCTGGTGGTGCTGGGCAGCTACTGGGTGGCCACCGCCTGGCCCAGTGGCGCCACCATGACCCTGATCGCCGCCGCCACCATCGGCCTCTCGGCTGCCACGCCGAACCCCAAGCGCATGGCCTTCCAGATGGCCTGCGGGACTTTCATCGGCGCCCTGGTGGGCTTCGTCGAAATGTTCTTCGTGTTCCCCTGGATCGACGGCTTCCCGCTGCTGTGCCTGATGCTGGCGCCGGTGATCGTGCTCGGTTCGTTCCTGGCCTCGCGGCCCAAGTACGCCGGGGTCGGCCTGGGGCTGCTGATCTTCTTCAGCACCGGTTCGGTGCCGGACAACCTGACCGTCTACAACCCCTACACCTTTATCAACGACTACATCGCCATGGTCATGGGCATGCTGGTCTGCGCCGCGGCCGGGGCGATCATCCTGCCGCCCAACAGCCGCTGGCTGTGGCGGCGCCTGGAGCAGGACCTGCGCGGCCAGGTGGTGTACGCCATCAGCGGCAAGCTCAAGGGCCTGGCCTCAAGCTTCGAGAGCCGCACCCGCGACCTGCTGCACCAGGCCTATGGCCTAGCGGTGGGCCAGCCCAAGGTGCAGAGCGAGCTGCTGCGCTGGATGTTCGTGGTGCTGGAAGTCGGCCACGCGATCATCGAGCTGCGCAAGGAACAGGCGATTCTTCCGGTGCACCCGGCCTATGCCGAATCCCAGCCCTGGCGCCAGGCGATCCGGGTCATGGGCCGCTCCCTGGTGCGGCTGTTCCTGCAGCCCAGCCAGAGCAACCTGGAGCGTGGGCTGATCGCCGTGGACCACGCGATCAGCCGGGTCCAGGCCACCGACGAACCCTTCGCCCCGCACTTCGACACTTCGGCCCTGCGCCGGGTCAAGAGCTACCTGCACTTCATCCGTACCTCACTGCTCGACCCGCAATCGCCGCTGGCGGCCTATGCCGTGGCCAAGCCGGCGCTGCCTGCACCCCAAGGACTTGAACATGCCTCGTGAAATCGCCTTCCACGGCGTTTACATGCCCACCATGACCCTGATGTTCTTCATCGCCGCGGCCCTGGCCTGGGCCCTGGACCGGTTCATTTCCGGCTACGACCTGTATCGCTTCTTCTGGCACCCGGCGCTGCTGCGCCTGAGCCTGTTCTGCTGTCTGTTCGGCGCCATGGCGCTCACTGTCTACCGTTGAGACCCCCGCGATGAAAAAGTTTTTCAGCCTGCTCGCCACCCTGCTCGTGCTGGCCCTGGCCCTGTGGATCGGCCGCACCCTGTGGGAGCACTACATGTACACCCCCTGGACCCGTGACGGTCGGGTGCGGGCGGACATCATCAACGTCGCCGCCGACGTCACCGGCGAAGTGGTGGACGTGCCGGTCAAGGACAACCAACTGGTGCGCAAGGGCGATCTGCTGATGCAGATCGACCCCGAGCACTACCAGATCGCGGTCAAGCAGGCGCAATCCCTGGTGGCGTCGAAAAAGGCCACCTGGGAAATGCGCAAGGTCAACGCCCGGCGCCGCGCCGACATGGACAACCTGGTGATCTCCAAGGAAAACCGCGACGACGCCGGCAACATCGCCGACTCGGCCCTGGCCGACTACCAGCACGCCCAGGCCCAGCTGGAAGCGGCGGAACTCAACCTCAAACGCACCCAGGTACGGGCGGCGGTGGACGGCTACGTCACCAACCTCAACGTGCACCGCGGCGACTATGCACGCATTGGCGAGGCGAAGATGGCGGTGGTCGACATGAACTCGTTCTGGGTTTATGGCTTCTTCGAAGAAACCAAGCTGCCCCACGTGCGCGTGGGAGATAAGGCCGACATGCAACTGATGAGTGGCGAAGTGCTCAAGGGCCACGTGGAAAGCATTTCCCGCGGCATCTACGACCGCGACAACCCGGAAAGCCGCGAACTGATTGCCGACGTCAACCCGACCTTCAACTGGGTGCGCCTGGCCCAGCGTGTGCCGGTGCGCATCCACATCGACGAAGTGCCGGACGGCGTACTGCTGGCGGCCGGCATCACCTGTACCGTCGTCGTCAACCAGGAGTCTCAATAGGCGCGATCTGGCATGTGTAGGAGCTGGCTTGCCAGCGAAGGTGTCGGCCCAGGCAATGCATGTCTCGCGGGCCTCTTCGCCGGCAAGCCGGCTCCTACAGGGAACTGCACGGTCTGTCTGACTGCTGTAGGAGCTGGCTTGCCAGCGAAGGCGCCGGCCCAGGCGATGCAAGACTCAAGGGCCTCTTCGCCGGCAAGCCGGCTCCTACGGGTAGCTGCACGGTCTATCTGACTGCTGTAGGAGCTGCAGGGTCTGTCTGACTGCTGTAGGAGCTGGCTTGCCAGCGAAGGCGCCGGGCTAGGCGATGCAAGACTCAAGGGCCTCTTCGCCGGCAAGCCGGCTCCTACGGGGAGCTGCACGGTCTATCTGACTGCTGTAGGAGCTGGCTTGCTAGCGAAGGCGCCGGCCCAGGCGATGCAAGACTCAAGGGCCCCTTCGCCGGCAAGCCGGCTCCTACGACGGTGGGGCGCGCGGTTATTTGTAGCTTTTCTGCATGATCGCCAGGGACTTTTTCGCCGTGGCTTCCAAGCCGTCGTTAATGTGGTTGATGGCGGCCACCAGCTTCGGGTTCTGCAGGATGTCGACGCCGGGGTAACGCTGCTGGGCCAGGCGCGAAACGATGATGTACTGGGTCACCGCGTAATGCAGCTTGAACTGGCCGCTGTCCCGGGCATCGGCAATCGCTGTTTTGACAAAGGCCTGGCGCTCGGCCGTGGTCATGCCCTGGAACAGGTCGGGGATATCGAAATGGATTTCGGCGGAGAAAATCGCCACTTCCTCATCCCGCGCCTCGTCGTACATCACTTGCTTGCTGGTCACGCGCTTCTTGAGGTCGGCAAAGCGTTGTTCGCCTTCGGCCAGTTGCTCCGGGCTCATCTTGCCTTTCAAGGCATCCAGTTGGCTGGTGTCTTCGGTATTGTCGATGATCTTCAGCCAGGCATAGGCCTTCACTAGGTCGCCGGATTCTTCGGCGGCGTCGGCCAGGTTCTGCTGCGGCTCCGGGTTGCCGTGCAGCGCCGAGCGCTCCAGCCAGCGCAGGGCCAGGTCCCGGTCCTTGGGGATGTCCTTGTCGCCGAACCAGTAGGTGGCATACATGCCGTACTCGGCGCACCAGTCGTTTTGCGAGGCTGAGTAGGCGATGTAGTTGAAGGACTCGCGGTCGCGCTCGGCCTTGGGCTTGTCCGTTTCCTGATCGGTGGTGGTGGACAGGTAGCAGAAGGCCCGGGTGTAGTGCGGCGCGGCCATGGCGAAGCAGCTCTTGGCGTTCTTGTAGTCCTCGGCCTCGTCCAGCTTGTAACCGGTGCCGTACAGCAGATCGGCATCCATGGATGGGTTGCAGTATTCGTTGGGCGTCACCTTGGGCAAGACACTTTCCAGGGTCAGCTTGGGCAGGGTGTCATTCAGTTCGGGGACTTTCGGTCCGGTGTTTTCCGGAGCCGTGGAGGCGCAGGCCGCCAGCAAGACAGCCAATGCCAGTGGCAGCGCGTTGAACAATTTCAATGGGTATTCCCTGATCGGCGAATGAAAAAAGACGCGCATGAAATCAGGCTGGGACGGGACGGCAGAGGGTGGAGCATTAGCCATTCCGTGCTTGGGTGTCGACGCCAGCGATTCCATGCTGCGCGCGCATTCTACTGGGAATGCGAGGGGGCACAATCGGAAGCGCACCACCGCTGTAGGAGCTGGCTTGCCAGCGAAGGCAATCGCAAGGTTTGCACTCGGCTCGCGGGCCTCTTCGCCGGCAAGCCGGCTCCTACGGTGAAGGCGGGGTTACGGGGCAGCCTGGCCGAGAATCACCTCGGCCTTTTTCAGCATATCGGCCACTTCCAACTCTGGGTCGCTGAGCACCTGCAAAATCTGCGGGTTCTGCAGCACGTCGACACCGGCCTTCTGCAACTGGGCCTTGCGGGCAAGCATCACATAGGCGTACAGCTGGCCACGGGTGCTGAACTCGGGCCGGGCGCTCACCGTGGCTACAGCCTGTTCCATGAAGGCATGTCGATCGGCTACGGACATGCCCTTGAACGTCTCGGGGTACTCCATATGGATGTTCGCCGTGTACACCGCGATGTTTTCCTCCCGAGCCTCCTTGCGCACGCTGTCCTGGCTGGTCACGCTCTTGCTCAGTTGTTCGTAGCCTTGTTCGCCTTCGCTGATCTGTTGCGGGTTCATCTTCTGCTTCAAGGCCTCGGTCTTCGCCGTATCGTCCAGGACCCTGGCCCAGCTGTAGGCCAGCGGCAGATTGCCCTTGTTATTGTGCAGGCGCACCAGGGTTTGCTGGGCATCGGTATCGCCGTGGCGTGCGGAACGCTCCAGCCAGCGCAGGCCCAGGGCCGTATCCGGGGTCTGCCCGCGCATGCCGAAGGTGAAGTTCTGGAACATGCCGAACTCGGCGCAAGCGTCGCTTTTGCGTGCCGAGTAAGCCATGTAGCCAAAGGCTTCACGGTCGCGTTCGGCGCTGTCCTTGCTGCTGTCCTGCTCGGCGATGCTCGCCAGGTAGCACAGGGCCCGGTCGTGAGTGGGCGCGGCCATGATCAGGCAGTTGCGGGCTTCTGCCGATTGATTGTCGTTGTACAGCTGGTAACCGATGCCATACAGCAGGTCGCTGTCCAGGTCCGGGTTGCAGTGCTCGTTGGCCACCGCCGGTGGCAGTAGCTCGTTGAGGCTGACCTTGGGCAAGGTGGCGTTGAGCTCCTCGTCTGGCGACGGCGCGCCGCAGCCGAGCAGTGCTGTGGCCATGATCCATGGCAGTACGTTGCGCAACTTCAATGGGGATTCCCTGAACGACGATTGAGTAGCGGTGAGCATGGAAGGAGGGCGCGGGGGGATTTCAGCCGTTCGCCAGCGATTCCATGCGGCTTGTTGAGGGCTTTGGCAAGCCTCAAGGGTGGGGCATTTTACCGGCATCCGTTGAGTGCACAATGAAAAGCGCAGCGCCAGCTACAGGATGAGCAAGGCCTTGGCCGGCGGTGTCGGCAGTTGCTGATGGTTTCTTCGCCGCTATATATTCGCCGGCTGTTCGAGCGCGCAAGGAACGCTGGGGTGAAGTACGTCGCCAAGTTTTTGCTGTTGATCATAGTGCTGGGCAGCGCTGCGGGTGCGGCCAGCGTTGCCTATGATTTTTTCCATCTGCGGGTGAGCGGGTTGCACGGCGTTGCTAAGGTGGTCAGCGCTTCGAGCCAGCAAGTGGCCGGTTCGAGAGGGGGTACCAGCTACCGTTCGAGCGTCACGGTCGAGTTTGCGACTGCCGGGGGAGTGCTGGTCAAGCATGAGTTCAACGGTACATTTTCCGGGATAAAGCCGGGCGCTGAGGTGGGGATTTTCTATAACCCCGCCGCTCCCGAGGAAGTGATTGCCGACACCTGGGACGATCTGATCCTCGCCGCGGCGCTGCTGGGAATGGCCCTGGCTTGCTGGGTGTCGATTCTGGAGCTTTGATCGCTATTGAATAGCGCTGTAGGAGCCGGCTTGCCGGCGAAGGCGCTTACAGCTTCGCCCCCAGGCCGAAGCGCTTCATCAGGCCCTTCTCCAGCAAACCCTTGGGCAGCAGATGGGCCAGCAGCGGCAAGGCACGGCTGCCATTGCCCAGGCGCACCAGGCGTGGCGGCTTGTCCTGTTGCACGGCCTTGAGCAAGCCGGCGGCAAATTCGCTGGCCGGTGTCGGCTTGTCCTGGGAGGCCTTGGCCCGGGAGCGGATGCCCTCGCGCAGCGGCCACCAGGGCGATTGTTCGTTGAGCAACTGTTCGGCTTCATGCCCGGCGTTTTTGGCAAAACTTGAAGCAATGGCCCCGGGCTGCACTTCCATGACCCGGATGCCGAACGGCGACAGCTCCATGCGCAGGGCGTCGCTCAAGGCGTGCACCGCGGCTTTCGAGGCGCAGTAGGCACCGGCAAAGGGGGTGACCAGCACCCCGGACACACTGCCGATGTTCACCACCAGGCCACGGCTGCGACGCAGCACGGGGAACATCGCCCGGGTCACCCCGACCACCGAGAACACATTGGTTTCGAACTGGCGCTGCATGGCTTCCACGCCACCGTCCAGCAGTGGGCCCATGGCGCCGTAGCCGGCGTTGTTGATCAGCACATCGAGGCCGCCGTACTGCTGGTTGATCTCTTCGCTCAGGGCGCCCAGGGCCGGGCCGTCATTCACGTCCAACTGCACCGCGGTGAAGCCGGCGGCTTGCAGAGTGGCGACGTCCTCGGCCTTGCGGGCGGTGGCGAGCACGGTGAAGCCGGCGCCCTTGAAGGTGTCTGCCAGGGCGCGGCCGATGCCGCTGGAACAACCGGTGATCAACGCTACGGGCATGGCGCGGTCCTTGTGCTGGGGTGAGGGGAGGGGCGAATCAGTGGGAGAAGCTACCTTGTAAACGTTCGGCACGAAACTCCAGGGTTTGCGGGCGATAGCCCGGGCGCAGCGGTGGCAGCGGCAGACAGTCCTGCCAGTTGGCGCCGGCCTGCAACTCGCCGGGGCCACGGTAGCGCGGGGCGCTGTACTGGTTATCGGCGAGGTTGACCGTGTCCCCCGGAGCATAGGCAGCGACCCGCCAGCGCAGCTCGATCAGGGGCACTTTGTTGCCGTTATTGAGCTTGACCTGCAACGGCCGGTCGGCGGGGCAATGTTCCGGGGCGTAGGTCAGGCGCAATTCCAGGCGCGCCAGTTGCTGGGCTTCGCGGTTGTCCAGCCAGACCACCCAGCAGGCCACCAGGGCCAGGCCGAAAGCGGCGGCCAGGGACACGGGAAGGGCTTTGGCGGGGTAGCGCAGAAGCAGGATCAGCCAGGTGATGACCAGCAGAACGCCGATGAACATGACGCGAGCCTCGGGGAAAAGGAGGGGACATCCTACCTAAGCGTAGGTGGGGTTGGCGATGGATGATGGTTGCGATGGGTTTTATCCGCAGAGCTGGTTTTCATTTGTCTGGTAGGGACAATAGAAGGTCTGTTAACGCGGTTTTAGGGGGATAGTGGACATCATGTGGTCCACTCCGATGTCTTCCTGAGCAGCCGGCAGGCGCGCTCCAACTCCCTGCCAGTATCGGAGAGTGCTCAGGCTCTCAGCTCTTCAAAAATCTATCGAGGAACATCCTGGCTGAAGGATTAGGGGCCCGGTTTCGACTGCGAAGAGTGGTGGTGGAAGGGGTGAGACTGGTCCGCGACGGCGATCCATGGGGTGTATAATTTTCGGGCTTTGGTAAAAGTCATGGGGCGATGATGGACGTATCACTGCAGCAGATCTTGCAAACTGCACAGGTTAGCGATCTTAAGAGACTGGGGAAGTTTCTTGAGGTAAAGCACTTTGTCGAAGCTCAGCTTTTTTTGAAGTTGGGGGCCAATGGATGGAACTCCTTGTTTTTGCGTTTAAGGCTTCTAGGCGCCCTGGCAGAAGAGGGCCGCGAGTGCGCACGTGATATCAGTAATGCGCAGCCATATCCGGCTGTACGGCATGAAGTTTCAAAAAGGATCGGCTTCCAGATCACCGCAAGGAATTTTACCGAGCTCAGGGCAGCTTTGAATCAGTTGTCGAAAGGTTCAACCCGCCCGGAGTTCGATCCTTATGAGCGTTTTGAGCAGAAGAAGCTAAAAAACTTTATAAGCAGCTCAAGACTGGAAGGTATAGAGATACCTGTCTTCGACGAAAAAGCGTCTTTGGAAAAAATCCTGGCCAAGCATGGAAGACCGTTGAATGGATAAGTACGACGCCTCTCATGATCATTACTGCTACCCCGCATCCTCAGTGCTTAAAAACAAGCTGAATATCCAGGAAATGGCAGCCCTTGAGGCCGCAGAGAGGGAAATCACCGCGCTGACGGTCAACAGGGTTCGCTATGTCGCCCCACCCTACAGCCTGGAAAGTTTCAAGCTGTTGCATCGACAGTTGTTCTCCGATCTTTATGCCTGGGCGGGAGAAATAAGGAATGTTGATATCTCCAAGGGCGGAACCCGTTTCTGTCACTGCGGAAGAATCGAGGTTGCAGCACTCAAGATTTTTTCCGAGCTTCAAGAAAACAACTGGTTGAGTGGACTTGAACGAAACGACTTTTGTGAAAAGTTGGCGGAGTTCTACTGCGAGCTGAACATGATCCATCCGTTTCGCGAGGGCAATGGCAGGGTTCAGCGGATTTTCTTTGAACACCTTGCGCTATCGGCCGGTTACGAACTGGACTGGCAAGAGGTCAGCCAGGGTGAGTGGCTTGAAGCGAATATTAATGGTGTCCATGTGAACTACGCGCCCATGGCGGACATCTTCAAGCGCATCGTCACCGCCTAATAACACCCCCTATCGGAACTGGCCGTAGTGGCCTGCGGGTTCTAGTGTGCTACGGCTTCCCGCCATCCTGAACATTCCCAACACAAGTGACTTGGACATAAACTGCGACGCCTTTGTCGTTGCTCCGTATCGAACCCGGACTAGCCTTTGAGCGTCGCTGTCCATTCAACCACCGGGCTCTTGGTAACCCGTTCTGATCCAGGCGCAGCAGCGCCGTATTTCACTCGTGCAATGGCGGCTGTGCGTGGGAGGGTTCGTCCCTGCCGGGCTCCTGTATCTCCGGTTTACCAACCTGCACGCAGCTGCCACCCCTTCGCTTGGTAACCCGTTTTGATAGCTGCTGCAGCGCCCCATTTCGCTATTGCAAGCTCGTTGTGCACCTGTGTATTCGGGCAATGGCAGCTGTGCGTGGAAGGGCTTCGTCCCTGCCGGGTGCCTGTATCTCCGGCCGACCAATCCGCGTACGGCTGCCTCCCTTCGCAGGGCTGTGCATTTTGTGGTGCAGAGGGGCGCGACAGTGATCGATGAGGTGGGGTTGGAGATGAAGGAGAGGGGATAGGCTTGCAGATCGTTCCCCCGCGTTTGAAGGAGGGAACGATCACGGGGCGTTTTAGTTCAGGGACTGACTACCACGAATCCGCCGACCCAACACATCCAGCAGATCACAACCATCGCGCAACAGAATGGCGCTGGCGTGAGCGATCTGTGTCAGGTCGGTGGCATCGGCGTGGCGGCTGTCCATGTGCACGATGCTTTCCATCAGTTGAGTCACCGCGAGGATGCGGTAGGCGGCGCTGGCATGGAGTTCGTCCAAGGGCGCTCGGGTGTCGATAAACAGGGTGGGGGTGGAGGATTCGTTGCTGGTTAACGCGATACGGTCGGCCATGGTGGGCTCCAAAGAAACAGTGTTGGAAACTGCGTTCCTGAGAAAACAACCGAGCCGTCAACCTCGATCACGAATGAGTCGTGACAGGCGCGAGGATAGGGAGCGAGAAGAGGGCGGTCAACCCGATATGTGTAGCCTTGAACGACCTTTTGTATCCACAGATGGCTGTTGATCTGGCTTGCTGCTTGAAGCTTGCCACTTGCCCCTGCTTCTGAAAAAAATCCCCCTGTCCAACCGCCTGCGGATAGGGGACGCAGGCACCTGGAACGGGGGAGCACAAAGGTCTTGCTAGCACGACTCCCTGCTTTTACTTGCAGCTTGCCGCTTGAAGCTTACGGCTGCTCTTGCTTGAAACTTGCCGCTGTTACTGAGCTATGGTCTTCACCGAAACGCCACGCTCCACCGGAGTAGAACGCCCGTAGATATCCTCAAACCGCTCGATATCGTCTTCACCCAAATAGCTACCCGATTGCACTTCGATGATCTCCAGCGGGATCTTCCCGGGGTTGCGCAGGCGGTGCACCGAGGCAATCGGGATGTAGGTGGACTGGTTCTCGCAGAGCAGGAACACGTTCTCGTCACAGGTGACTTCGGCGGTGCCACTGACCACGATCCAGTGTTCGGCGCGGTGGTGGTGCATCTGCAAAGATAGGCAGGCCCCCGGCTTGACCGAGATGTGCTTGACCTGGAAGCGCCCGCCCATGTCCACCGAGTCGTAGGAACCCCACGGGCGGTAGACCTCGCAGTGGTTCTGGGTCTCGCTGCGGCCCTGTTCGTTGAGGGTGTTGACCATCTGTTTCACCCCTTGGACCTTGTCCTTGTGGGCAATCATCATGGCGTCCTTGGTTTCCACCACGACGATGTTTTCCAGGCCGATCACCGACACCAGCTTGCCGTTGCCGTGGATCATGCAGTTCTTGCTGTCCTGGATCACCACGTCGCCTTTGCTGACGTTGCCGTTGGCGTCTTTTTCATGCACGTCCCACAGCGACGACCAGCAGCCCACGTCGCTCCAGCCAGCGGTCAGCGGGACTACGCAGGCGCGTTGGGTCTTTTCCATCACCGCGTAGTCGATGGAGTTGTCCGGGCAGCAGGCGAAGGTGGCTTCGTCGATGGTCACGGTGTCCGGGTCCTGCTGGCTGCGTTCCAGGGTCAGCAGGCAGGTGTCGTAGATGTCCGGATCGTGTTTCTTCAGCTCTTCGAGGAAGCGGCTGGCGCGGAACAGGAACATGCCGCTGTTCCAGAAGTAGCCGCCGGCCTGGACGAACTCGGTGGCGCGTTTTTCGTCGGGCTTTTCAACGAAGTGCGAGACCCGGCTGACTCCCTCCGGGAGCAGGGCGTCGTGGCTGGACTTGATGTAGCCGTAGCCGGTTTCCGGTTTGGTCGCCGGTACGCCGAACAGCACCATTTCGCCACGCTCAGCGGCCACGGTGGCCAGGGCCAGGGCCCGTTGCAGGGCTTTCTGGTCGTCGAGGACGTGGTCGGCGGGCAGCACCAGCATCAGCTCGTCGCGGCCTTCGTTGACCAGCATCATCGCGGTCAGGGCCACGGCGGGCGCGGTGTTGCGGCCGAAGGGTTCCATGAGGATGCGCTGGGATTCGAGGTTACGGTTGGCCAACTGCTCGTTGACGATAAAGCGGTGGTCCTTGTTGCAGACCACGATGGGGGTGTCCATGCCTTCGAACACCAGGCGCTCCAGGGTCTGCTGGAACAAAGTGTGTTCGCCGGTCAGGGCGAGGAACTGCTTGGGGAATTGCTTGCGCGAAAGCGGCCAAAGACGTGAGCCGCTACCACCTGACAAGATCACCGGAATCATGTTGTTACTCCTTCAAACATCGTATGGGTTAGAGCTACTGCGTTCTGTCGTTTCACTCTTGTTTTTGTTGCGTGCCCGGATGCGTTGCCTGCCCCCTGTAGGAGCCGGCTTGCCGGCGAAGGGGCCTTTGAGCCTTGTGTCGGGCTTGAGGGCGCCTTCGCTGGCAAGCCAGCTCCTACGAGAGGCGGCGGGTGCGGCGTGCATCCGGAAATTCGTTAGCGGGTGGAGACTGGGCGCTTGACCCACACCGGCGACAGGCTGCTGCCGTTGCCGGTGACGTAGAGCACCGCCGCTTCGCCGCGCTCCAGGGCCACGGGCTTGAGGTCGCTGACCTTTTTCTCGCCGTCATACAGGGCGAAGCTGACCTTTACCGGGTTGATTTCGCGCTCGCCGCGGCCCTTGGCCGCCACGGCCTTGACCACGTCGGTCTTGCCGTCGGCGGTCTTCAGGGTCAGGGCCTGGTCGCTGAGGTTCTGCACCCGCACCAGGGACTTCTGCTTGTTCTTGAACGGCGGTTCTTCGATCAGTTGCGGCTGGCCGCTGGCGTTGTTGACCAGGGTGTAATAGTGATCGGCGGCCAGTTTTACCGGCACGCTCTGGCTGCCCACCTTGGCGCTGTAGTCGCCGCCGGGCATGAAGCTGAAGTCGCTGCTGGCCAGGGGCGCGACGTCGTTGACGTTGGTGCTGCCCACCGTGGCGCTGACTTCGCTGTTGCTGGCGTTGTACAGGCGCACGAAGGTCGAGCCCTTGGGCGCGGTGGGGCCGTACAGCGCGGCATCGCCACCGGCGAAGGCGGACAGGGACAGGACGCTCATGCCGGCAGCCAGGGTGATTGCTTGGGCGAGACGGCGAGGAGTAGTGATGACAGTCATGAGTGTTACCTCTTTTCAGTTTTGCGCCCGATCGGGCGTCTCGGATTTCGGGGTGTTGTTGGCTAGGTTTTGCTGGCCGGGCTGGGTAGAAGTTGCTGCGCTCGGCAATCCAGCGTTAAAAACAGGCTCGGACTGCTCATTTACAGCTCGTAAACTCCGCGTCCTCGCCTGTTTTTGCCTTGTCTTGCCTTCGCTCGCGACGCTTCTACTCGGCCCGGCTTGAGCACCGGCTTGCTTGAGCTCTGCGACCCACTGCGGGTCGGCGTCGCCGATTTCGTTGTTCACCGGCAGATAGCGTTCAGGGAATTCCCAGATCAGCACCTGGGGCGGGTGGTTCTTGAAGTCGTCGCTTTTCAGGTAGCTGAGCATCGGCAGGATCGGCCCGTGGCCGTCTTCGGCGTAGCTCAGCACGTCGCTGTGCAGGGCCTGTTTCAGGGCACCGACGAAGTTCCAGCTGGGGTTGGCGCTGTAACTGGTGCCCACCAGGGTCACTGGCACTTCGTGGTCGGCGAACAGCGCGTCGTCGGCGGCCGGCTGTTCGTCGCTGGCCCGGGTTACGCGCTTTTGCAGGGGCTCTTCGGCGGGCATCAGGTTCTCGAACAGCGGGTCCAGGGGCAGGAAGCGGCGCAGGTCGCCCTGGTGCTCCACGGTCTCCTGGGTTTCGGTGACGAAGCGTTGCGGCTGGCCGCTGAGCGGGGTCTTGGCGGCGATGGTCTGGGCCAGCTGGCGGGCGACGACTTCGGCGCCCGCCGGGGTCCAGTGGGTGTCGGTGCGCAGAAACACTTGCTGGCCCTGCTGCTTGGCCTGTTGCAGGGGCCCTAGCAGGTCGGGGGCGAGGATCTTGTTGGCGGCGACCCGGGCGTGGAAGTCCTGGTAGAGGTTGGCGTGAATGCGCGCCGGGCGCACTTCGTCCATGTGTTCCGGGTACAGGCGCACCTTGGCCGGAACGATCGCCATCAGCAGTTTCACCCCGTGCGCCTTCAAGGTCTGGCGCACGCCTTCCACCAGGGCGTAGTTGCCCTGCAGGTTGAGTTCCTCGTTGACCACCGGGTTGAACTCTTCATCGCTGTACAGCCACTGGTCGCGGCCCAGCACCACCCCCGGGCGGCCTTCGTTGAACAGCTTGAAGTCCAGGGCGGCCCAGAGGTTGGTGCCCAGGCGCTTGATCGGGAACTGGTCGTCGTAGTGGGTTTCCACCGCCTTGGCCCAGCGCCCGTTGAGCACGGTGGCGTCATTGTTGGTGCTGAAGCCGAAGAAGCTGCGCGCCGACCACAGCCCGAGGACCAGCAGGGTCACCAGGAACAGCGCGATGTAGAACACACGTAATGAGCGGGTCATGGGCAGATCCCTCAGAACTGGAAGTAAAGGAACGGCGAGAAGCTTTGCGCCGAGAGTTTGAGAATCGAGGCAATGAACAGCAGCAGCACCAGGGCGCGCATGGCGTAGCGCGACCAGTCGGCAGTCCAGTAGGCCGGCTGCACCTGGGCCTCGCGGCCGACGATGTAGCCCGGTTGGTGAATGCTGCCGGGGTTGTCCCCGGGTACCGCCTTGATCAGGCCGGGCTGGGCGCTGGCCGGGCCGTCGGCTTGGCTGTCGACTTCAGGCTTGGCCTTGACCGGCGCCGGGTTGCGGTACAGGTCACGCAGGCCGAAGTACGCCAGGGTGGCGTAGGCCAGGACCAGGGTCGCCACTTGCAGGCCGGTGAGGCTGGCGCGGTTGAGTTCCGACAGCGACCAGTCGCCGAAGCTGAACATGGCGCCGTACATGCGGCCTGCCACGTGCAGGTTTTCGGCGCGGAAGATCACCCAGCCCATCACCACCAGCAGGAAGGTCAGGGCCCAGCGCACCGGGTTCAGGCTGCGCGGCGTGGTGTTGATGCCCAGGGCCTTTTCGATGGCCAGCCACATGCCGTGCCAGGCGCCCCAGACGATGTAGGTGAAGTTGGCGCCGTGCCACAGGCCGCCCAGGAGCATGGTCAGAAACAGGTTGCGGTAGGTGATCAGGGTACCTTTGCGGTTGCCCCCCAGGGTGATGTACAGGTAGTCCCGCAGCCAGGTGGAGAGGCTGATGTGCCAGCGCCGCCAGAACTCGGTGATGGACTGGCTGATGTAGGGCTGCTTGAAGTTTTCCATGAAGCGAAAACCCATCATCAAGCCCAGGCCGATGGCCATGTCGCTGTAGCCGGAGAAGTCGAAGTACAGCTGCGCGGTGTAGGCCAGGGCGCCGAGCCAGGCGTCCCCGGTGGTGGGGTTGTGCAGGGCGAAGCAATGGTCGGCGACCACCGCCAGGGTGTCGGCGATGAACACTTTTTTGATGAAGCCCTGCATGAAGCGGGTGCAGCCTTCGGAGAACTTGTCCAGGGTGTGGGTGCGATTGTTGAACTGGTCCGCCAGGTCGCGAAAGCGCAGCACGGGGCCGGCGATCAGGTGCGGGAAGATCGCCACGAACGCCGCGAAGTCGATCATGTTGCGGGTGGCCGGGGTGTCGCCGCGGTAGACGTCGATGATGTAGCTGATGGACTCGAAGATGTAGAACGAGATGCCGATCGGCAACAGCACGTGGGTCAGGATGAACGGCTCAAGCCCCATGGAAGTCATGATGGCGTTGATGCTGTCGACGCCGAAGTTGGCGTACTTGAAGTAGCCGAGGATGCACAGGTCCACCGCCACCCCCAGCAGCAGCCAGCGCTGGGCGGGTTGGGTCCTGACCCCGGCGGCGCCGACTTTCAGGCCGATCCAGTAGTTCCACAGGGTGACCCCGGCGAACAGCGCCAGGAAGTCCACGCGCCACCAGGCATAGAACAGGTAGCTGGCGATCAGCAGCAGCAGGTTGCGATAGCGTTGCCCGCTCAAGTAGTACAAGCCGAGAAAGATCGGCAGGAACAGGAACAGGAACACATTGGATGAGAAAACCATCCCGATCTCTCCATGTTTAACCAATAGTCAGAGGCCGGAGCCCCCCCAAACCCCCCCGTGAAAACCGGGGAAGCGGTACTGCGTGTAGCGCGCCCTGTGTAGGAGCCGGCTTGCCGGCGAAGGCGTCCTTGGATGTGACGGTGTCCTTGAGGGCCTCTTCGCTGGCAAGCCAGCTCCTACGGTGGGTCGTTTGCGGGTGGTGCTCAGGAACCTTTTTCGTGGGCCGGGTCGTAGACCTTGGTCAGGTCGCCCCCCAGGCGGAAGGTCTTGAACGGCTGCATCTTGTGCTTGCGCGCAAGCACATCTGGGGCGCAGGTGTAGAGGCTGCAGTAGGGTTCCAGCCAGGCGAATTTGGAGTCGACCTTGAGGTCGGTCATGTCCTGTTGCTTGCCGTTCTTCTGCTCGAAGGTGTCCGGGTCCTTGACCCCGGCCAGTACCCGTTCGCCCAGGCGCTTGAGGGCGCCGTGGTTTTCCTGGCGCAGGTCCACACCATTGACCTGGGCGAAGCTGGCGATCATCGCCAGCGGCGGCAGGGCGTAGTTGTGGTAGGCCAGGGCCCGTTGCTGGCGCTTGAGTTCGTTGGGTAAGAAGCCGTCGGCGTCGATCTGGTTGGCGCCGACCTTGTATTCCTTCACTGCCCAGTCGAACAGGTCGCGGCGGTTGGTGGCCACGGCGGTAGCCATTACCGACCAGGCGGCCCAGTAGGAGTGGTTGTTGGTCTTGTCCAGGGGCAGGTTGTCCCAGTCGCTGACCACCTGGTCGGCCATCTTGCTGAACCAGGCTTCGATCTTCTGCGCCTGTTCCTGGTGGGTGGCCAGGGGGTGGGAGTCGGAGAACTTCAGCCGTAGGTAGGCCGAGGCCATGCTGCCCAGGGCCCATTTGCGCATGGACTTGCCGGTGTGGTTGAAGTCCCTGGACATCAGCGCATCGGCCTGGGCCCAGGCGCTGAGCCAGGCGAGGGTGCAGTCCAGCTGTTCCGGGCGGCCGTCGCGCATGAACTGCATGACCCGCTTGCTGGTGCCGCGCTCGATCTTGGTGATGTCCGCGGTGGTGTCGCGAAAGGCCTGTTCGGACTGCACATTGAGGGTGGCCCGGGCCTTGTCCGAGCCTTCGTACTTGCTGCGAAACTGCAGGGCGCCGGTGTAGGGCGCCGGCATGGCGTCGCAGCCCTCGCTGTTGTCGCCGCTCTTGAACTTGTCCACCGGGGCGAAATAGCCCTGGGGCGGGCGCAGCGGCGCAGCGGCCTGGGCGCTGCCGGTAACGATGGCCAGCCCCAGCAGGCTGGGGATCAACAAGCGTTTCAAGTCTGTGCTTTGCATGGGAAACCTCATTGCCCGATTTGCGCGGTGCGTTGCTCGGCGCTCGGGAATACGTTGCGTTTGCAAATTTTCGCTTCGACCTTCTGCCCCGCCGTGCCCGCTTCCGGGCCCTGGACTTCGACCGCCAGCAGGTTCTGCGCGGCCC
Source organism: Pseudomonas sp. Fl4BN1 (assembly GCF_009908285.1). Classification (GTDB taxonomy): domain Bacteria; phylum Pseudomonadota; class Gammaproteobacteria; order Pseudomonadales; family Pseudomonadaceae; genus Aquipseudomonas. Next base: position 38,785 of record NZ_JAAARM010000034.1, on the reverse strand, counting down.
AGTCTTCGTCGCTACGCAGTTCGAAGGCGAAGCGCCCGTCGGTGTCGGACGTTTGCGGTTTTTCGATCTTGATGTCCTCGTGGCGCCCGTTCATGTACCAGAGGGTGGCTTGCAGGGTTTTCACCGAAGGGTCGGCGAAGCGGATGTCGACCTGATGGCCGCTGTTGCGCAGGTCCAGGTTCTTGCTGTTGACCAGCAGTTCATTCTTGCCGGGCTTGAGGGTGGTGCTGCCGGTCATCTGCGCGTCCTTGCCTTCGCAGCCGTTGTCCAGCAGGGCCATCATCTGCCGGTAGATGGTTTCCTGGTCCAGGCGGTACAGCGGCGAGAATTCCCAGATCAGGATCTTCGGCGGGCTCTTCTGGAATTCATCGCTGCCCAGGTACTGCAGCATCGAGCCTTCCAGGCCGCCGCCGGGGAAGGCGACGTTGAGAATGTCGGCACCGATGGCTTCTTCAAGGAAGCCGGCGAAGTTGTAGTTCTTGCCACTGTGGCTGGTGCCCACCAGGGTGATCTGCGGGTTGCCGGAATCGCCGAACAGGTCGCCGTCGCCGGCTTCGCCCTTGGGCTCGGTGGTGAACTGGTCCATGTACTGGATGGCGTAGCTGGTGCCGCACAGTTGCCCGGCCATGTTGTGCAGGGTGCCGGTCTTGCCCATGCGCCCGGATTTGCGGGTCTCGAATTCACGCCGTGGCACGTCGGCGAAGGCCGGCAGTTGCTTGATCTGGTCGGCGACGATCTGCGCCGTGCGCTGGGCGCCGTAAGGCGTCCAGTGCTGGTCGCCGCGGAAGTAGAAGTCGTGGGCCGGCAGGGTTTCGGGCAGCTGTTCGTTGGTCAGCGGCGAGAGGTCCGGCACCACGTAGCCCATCTGCGCGAAGCGGCCGAGCATGGCCTTGTAGTTGCTCAGGGCCTTGTCGTAGTCGAAGCGGGCTTTTTGTGCCGGGTTGAGCTTGTTGCGGTTCACCAGGCCGCGGGTCGGCTGGTAGACCAGCACCAGCTCCACGCCCTTGCTCTTGAAGGCTTGGTGCAGCTGCTGGAGGCGGCGGTAGCCTTCCGGCGTGGTGTTGAACTCGGTGCGCAAATCTTCCTGGGTACGGAACAGCCAGTCGCCCTGGGCTTGCACCAGGGTGGTGAAGTTCTGCTGGTAACGGGTCACGTAGTTTTTTGCATCGTGGGCGGCCGGGCACAGGTTGCAGCACGGCTCGGCCTTGAAATTTGGCGCGGCGCTGGTGGCGCTGCTTTCGTCGGCACGGGCGCCGGCGCTGGCGGCGAGAATCCCCGCGGTCAGGGCCGACAGGCCCAGGAGTTTGATCCAGTGTGGGTGCATGACAGTCATCCTCAATCGCGCATTTCGGTCTGGCGTTCGACGGGGTCGATCAACACGGCTTTCTGCTGGCGCACCAGCAGGTCGAGAATTTCATCCTGGCGCTCGCCGAGGATGCCGGAGAAGCTGATGCCGCTGCTTTTGGTCGGCGCCAGCATGGAGACCCGGTACAGCTCCACGCTCAGGGGCGAGTCGATGGACATCGGCCCGCTGCCGTTGGCCGCCAGCTCGCCGCCGACCACGATCAGCGAGACCTGGGCGTCGAACGGGTCGAGCTTGATGTCGCGGTCGGTGTCGGACAGGTCCTTGATGTGGCCGTAGACCCCGGTCAGGCCGTTGGCCATGGCGATGTTTTCGTACAGGCGAATGTTCACGCTGTTGCGAATGCGGATGCCGTGGCGGCGGTTGCTGATCACCTTATTGCCGTAGATCAGGTTGTCGGCACTCTCGTAGAGGGTGATGCCGTCGGTGTGGTTGCGGTAGATCTCGTTGTAGGCGATCAGGTTGTTGACGCTGTTACGGTCGATCACCAGCCCGGAAAGGTGGTTGTCGTAGCTGCGATTGTTGAAGATGAAGCTGTCGTTCACTTCCCGGGAAATGATGATGCCGTGCTTCTTCTTGGTGCCGTGGACGCTGTTGTCGGCAATGATCAGGCCGTGGGAACGGTCGTGGGGGTCGATGCCGTAGACGATGTTGTCCTTGTAGGTGTTGCCCTTGAGCACGAAGTCCCGGGTCTCGTAGCAGTAGAAGCCGTACCACATGTCCGAGAAGGTCGAGCCGATGATCCAGCCGGTGGGCTCGGGGCGCTTGAGGACCTTGGCCATGTTCGGCGTGTACTGGGAAATGCTCACCCCGTAGGACTTGGAGTTGGCGTAGCCGAAGCTGGCCATGGTGCTGTTGACGATGTAGGTCTGGGTGCCGCCCCAGGCCAGCAGGAACGGGCGGAATTCCTTGGGCGAGCGGAAGGTCGCCGGGCCGTTGTCTTTCTCGCGCCAGCCGGTGACTTTGCTGTCACGCACGAACAGCTGGCCGTCGTTGACCAGGAACGAGCCGCCTTCCTGGGACAGGCGCAGCTCCTGGGTCTGCTGGTCGATTTCCAGGATGCCGTGGCGGCCGACGACGATGGGCACGCGCGCCAGGTAGACCCCGGGCGCGGTCTCGCTGATGTACTGCTTGGGCAGCTTGCCCACCAGTTGCTTGAGGTTGACGTAGCCGTCGTCGATGAAGATCGCCTGGGGAATGCCGTGCTGGCGCACCACCCATTCGGCCATCTTGTTGTCGCCGCCGATAAAGTCCTTCAGGGCGTCTTCCTGCATCATCCGGCGCACGCTGATCTTGCCCGGCTTGCTGCGCACGATCTTCGCCGCGGCCGCTTCGGCGGTGTAGCCGGAGAGGTCGGGCAGGGTCGGCTTGGCCAGGGCCAGGGGCTCGGTGGGGGCACTGCTGACGGTGTAGGTCTTGGCCTGTTGCAGCTCCTTGGCGACGATTGGTGCCTTGGCCGCTTCGACGCTGGCGAAGGCGCTGCTGCCGGCCAGCAGCAGGGCGCCGGCCAGCAGGCTCAGGGAGCCTTTGTAGCGCTGGCTGTTGTGGGGGTAGCCATTCATGTCGGGCACTCCTTTGGCGGCTTGCATCAGAAGCGCCAGATCACGTCGATAAAGGCGCGGTGCATGTAGGAGTCGACCTCTTTGCCGTAGGCGTCGCCGGGCTTGAACACGCCACCACGAAAACGCACCAGGGCCGAAGGTTCATCGATCGACTGGCTCAGGGCCGCCGGCAACAGGCCTTGCTTGAAGTACTTGGTGACCACCAGGTCCATCTCCTGGCCGAGGTCTTTCTTGCCGTCCATGAGTGGCAGCGAGGTGCTGCTGAGCAGGGCGCCGGTGGTGTCGTCGTAGTTGTTGTCCACAGCGTTGATGCCGTTGCTGCCCACGGGCTTGTTGCCGTCCACGCGCCAGAACTTGTGGTAGACCAGGCTGGCGTCGTAGTCCTCGCGCAGCTGCCAGGAGCCGAACAGGGTGGCGGTCTGGGTGTTGTTCAGCTCGCCGCGAAAGGCCTCGCCGAAGCGATGCATGCGCGAGCGGGTGCCGGTGAAATTGGAACGGTTGCTTTGCAGGCCGTTCTGCTCGTACTCGGCACTGGCCCGGGCATAGGCCGCGCCCACTTGCCAGTTCGGGTCCAGGCGCAGGCGCACCCCCAGGTCAGTGGCCCAGCCATCGAGATTGTCGCCGCGCTTGGCTTGGGTCGGGCGGCTGCCGTCGGCGTTCAGCGGGTTGACCGTGTCGCGGTCGCCGCGCATGCCGGTGAGGCTGGCCCAGTAGTTGACGGTATTGGTGTTGCGCCAGTTAAAGGCGTCGCTGTTGGCTTCCAGGCCGAGCCAGGTCAGGTCGCCGTTCTGTTTCTTGTCCAGCGGGTCGCTGGCCACCCCAGGCTGGGCATAGTCGAGCTTGCCGTCGTCATGGGTATGGTGGGCGCGGATGCCCACCCACTGGCCGGGGGTCCACTGGTAGGCGGCGTCGGCGTACAGGTGCAGGCGATCCTTGTCCTTGGGCGCCAGTTCCTTGAGGTCGGTGCGGTATTCGCTGAAGCGCTCGGCGGCCCCCAGGTTGGCCCGCAGCAGGGTGGTGTCGAAGGTCCAGTTCAGCGCCTCGATGTTGGTGTCGCGCCATTGCCCGTCATCGTTGCGCAGGCGCTGGCGACCGAACTTCAACTGCTCGCCCGGGTAGGCGGTGAAGCCGCTGTAGCCGACCCAGAATTCGCGCATGGCCAGGTAGTTCTTCTTGGTCTTGCGGTCGTCGTTGCTGGATTGCTGGCTGGCGTCATCGCTGGACTGTTGCAGGGTGTCGGTTTCGATCACGTCGGTGGAGGTCACCGCCTGGCCCATGGCGTAGGCGCTCCAGTTGCCGCTTTCGCCGTAGACCCAGGGTCGCAGGTCGAGGCCGATGCCGTTGACGTCGCCACCGCCCTGGGTGCCGAGGTCGCGATCGTCCTCGGACTGGCCGGTGATCTTCACTTCCAGGCCGAAGTTCTTGGTGTCGGTGAGGGCGGCCAGGGTCGGGTTGGACCAGATCATGGCAACACCCAGGGCCATGCCCAGTTTCGACAGGCTGCAGCGCTTGCCTGCGGCAGCGGCTACAGGGGCGGTGTTGAATGGGGTGAGCTTCATAGGGATTCCTCGCCGTCTTCTTCCTGCAGGGCGTGCAGTTGCAGCGTGTTCTGGGTCAGGGCGCCACGTACCGCCTGCTCCTGTTGCAGCAGGCGCTGGGCTTCGGCGCGCTGGCCGGGGGGCAGTTGTTGATCCAGCTGCTGGGCCAGTTCGTTGGCCTGGGGCGTGTCCTGGGTCTTGGCCAGCTGGCTGAAGACGTAGGCGTTGACCGGGTTGGGCGCGGTGCCGCGGCCCTGGGAAAACAGCTGGGCAATGGCGAAGTCGGCGCTGTTCTGGCCGTTGCGGGCGGCGGTCAGCAGGTGGTCCAGGGCTTTTTGCGGATAGACCTGGCCCAGGTAGCCACGGCGGTAGATCTGCCCCAGGTAGTAATCGGCGGCCACTTCCTTGCCCACGGCTTTCTGGAAGTGTTCTTCGGCGACCTTGGCGTCGGCCGGGACCCACTTGCCTTCGTAGTAGAGCTTGCCCAGCAGCAGTTCGGCCCGGGGCTGGTCGGCGGCGCGGCCGTTGTCCAGGTACTCCATCATCTTGTCGACGTCACCCAGTTCGGGGAAGTCGTAGAGCAGTTGCGCCAGGCTGACCCAGGATGCCGGGTAGCCGGGGGCGACCTGTTCCAGCAGGGCCTGGGCGGTCTTTTCGTCCGGCTTGCCGAGGCTGGCATCCCCCAGCACCCGGGCCACGCTGTCGACCCGCTGGGCGCTGATGGCGCCGCGGCTATAGCCGGCCTGCAACTGCTTGATCAACTCGGCCTGCTGCTCCGGTTGGCCGCGTTTCTGGTAGACGGTGGCCAGTTCGACGTAGCAGATGTCGGTGCTGTTGAGGGCGGCCTTGCAGATGCTTTCCACCTGATCCAGGTGCTGGTCGTAGGTGCCCTGGGTGCGGTAAAGCAGGACCTGGGCCAGCCCGGCCTCCGGGTAGCCGGCGGCGCGCCATTGGCTGATCTGCCGCTGGGCGTCGACGTTGGGGAAGCTGTGGGGGTATTGCAGGTACAGCATCGCCAGGGGGATCAGGGTGTTGCCTTCGCGATTGGCAAAGGCTTTTTTCAGCAGACCCTCGGCTTCGTGCTGCTCGGCTTCGGTAGAGCCGGGCTTGGCCACCAGCAGCCGACCCAGGCGCGCCTGGGCCCGTGGCGAGGTGTCGGCCGCGGCGCGGTAGGTGGCCTCGGCCTGCTTGATCTGCGCCGGGTCGCGGCTTTCCACCTGGATGTCGGCCAGGCCCACTTGCGCTTCGCTATAGCCCAGGTCCGCCAGCTGGCGGTAGTTCTGCTGGGCCAGGGCGGTGTCACCGCGCTTCAGGGCTTGGTTGGCCAGGCGCTGGTCCGGCAGGCCGGCGCAACCGGCCAGGCTCACGGCCAGCGCCAGGGAGCACAGGGCCAGATGGCGACGGCCTGGGGCGCTTTCGCGAGCAAGCTCGCTCCTACGGGGGGCGGCGTTGCTCGGGTAGGAGCGAGCTTGCTCGCGATCGAGTGCGCAGCACTCGCCAATCAAAAGGCTAGTCACAGGCATGTCCTCCGCTCAGAGACCGGCGGCCATGGCTTTGTCGATCAGCCAGTTCATCGAAGGGCCGCGGTCGCTGCTGACTTCCACCGGGCGGCCGGCGAAGGTGCTGCTCAGGGGCGCGTCGGGCTTGATCTGTACGCGGATGTCGGAGGACAGGTCGTTGCTGTTGAGGCTGGTGCTGCTGACGATGGTGCCGCGGCGCACGGTGTCTTCATCGGCAATCTGGAAGTTGACCTTGGTGCCTGGGCGTACATCACCGAATTGACGGTAAGAGAAGCGCGCCTCGACGTTGGCCAGGCTGTTGCGCGGCACCAGTTGGAAGATCACGTCGCCCTTGCTGGCGTACTGTCCGTCGGCCACCCGTTGCTGGGCCACGGTGCAGTCGCAGGGGGCGGTCAGGGTGCCGGTCATCTGCTTGCCGAACAGTTCTTCGACCTTGGCCGGTTGCAGCTGGTTTTCATCCAGGTGGCCCTTGAGCACGTCCAGCATGCTGGTGCTGAAGGTGGCCAGTGGCGCACCTTTGGCGACGTTGCCATCAGTCTGCACCAGGCTCTGTACGGTGCCATCGCGGGGCATGGTCACGTTCATCCCCGGTACGCTGACCAGGCCGGCCTCGGCGTGGCTGACGAAGTACATGCCGTACACCGACTTGAGCACGAAGCCGAAGGCGGCGAGGCCGACGATGAAGATTCCGGCGCTGAAGGTCACCGCCCGCAGGCGGCCCAGCGGGCTCATGCCGCTGCCGCTGTCCTTGACCTTTCGCGCCTTGGTGAAGTTGTCGCGCTGCAGGGTGGCGAGCACGTCGCCCATGCTGACGATGTCGCCGGCCAGGTGCGAGGTGATCAGGTGGCGCAGGGTGGAAATGTCCTGGGGTTCGAGGTTCTGGAACTGGCAACCAACGCGACCGTTCTGGCGATCGAAGGAACGGATTTGCAGCTCGACGTCCATGGCCAGTCCAAGGTTGTCGATGACGAATTGCAGGCGGCCCTTGTGCACCGCGCCGATGCTCAGCATCTGCTGCCCGGCGTTGAAGCTCAGGCCGCCGGCGGAGAGGTCGTGGACCCGTACTTCAAGAGGTTTGGCCTCGTTCCCGAAGAAGCGCAGCTTGGCCGGGATCTTGACCCGGGCGTGCTGGCGTTGGGCTTCGGATTCATGCACTACGTTGACGTTCATGGGGGTGTTCATAGAGTCGATTTCCTAATTTCAGGCAAGGCGGTTCAGACCATCAGCAACAGCACGGCGACGAACACGCTGCCGGCCGAGAAGGTCATGGTCCGAGACGACCAGGTGTTGAACCAACGTTGAAAGCTGGCCAGGTCGCGGGTCAGCTTGGTGTCCTGGCGGGTCCAGGATTGCTGGTCGAGGCGGAAGAACACGTAGATCTTCACCAGCGCGCCGACGATCTGGTTGTAATAGAGAATCAAGGGGTAGGCCGGGCCGATGCGGTGCCCCGAGCAGGACAGCAGCAGGGTCAGGATCAGCCGGGTAATGCCGATCCACAGCAGGTAGGCGAGGATGAACGCGGTGCCGTACTTGAAGCTGGCGATGAGGGCCACGGTCAGGCCCAGCAGCGAGGTCCACATCGACACGCGCTGGTCGAACAGCACCACGCTGGTGAACAGCCCCAGGCGTTTGATGCCCAGGCCCAGGGCCCGGGCGTTCTGCCGCAGGTTGTTGCCGTACCAGCGGAACATCAGCTTGCGGCTGGCCTTGATGAAGCTCTTCTCCGGCGGGTGCTCCACGGTGTTGATCGCCGCGTCGGGCACGTAGAAGGTGTCGTAGCCCAGGCGCATCAGGCTGAACCAGCTGGACTTGTCGTCGCCGGTGAGGAACTTGAAGCGGCCCAGGCGCCAGTGCTGCAGGGAGTCGCTTTCGACGTCGGCGATGAAGTCCGGGTCGGTGACCACGGTGGCGCGGAACACCGACATGCGCCCGGTCATGGTCAGCACGCGCTTGGACAGGGCCATGGAGCACATGTTGATGTGGCGCTGGGCGAAGCGCAGCTTGTGCCATTCGCTCATGATGTAGCCGCCGCGCACTTCGCAGAATTCATTGGTGGTCAGGCCGCCGACATTGCCGAACAGCTGGAACCAGGGCACGGTCTTGCGCACCACGCCTTCGCCGAGCACGGTGTCGCCGTCGATCACCGCCACCACGGCACGGCTGTCCGGCAGGTGGCGGGAAATGGCGCGGAAACCGAAGGCCAGGCCGTCGCGCTTGCCGGTGCCGGGGATGCGCACGAAGTCCAGCTTGACCCGCTCCGGCGGGTTCATCCGCGCCCACAGGCTTTTCACCAGCAGCTCGTCGGACATCTCCACGATCGAGCAGACCACGGTGGTGGGGAAGCCGCAGTCGATGGCTTCACGGATCACCGAGCCGTAGACCTGGGCGGTGGTCAGCGCGTCGATCCGGAAGCTGGTGACCATCAGGTACACATGGGACGGGTCCGCCGCGCTGCCGAGCTTGCGCACCTTGCGCCGCAGGTGCGGGTAGACCACGTAGAGAAACAGCATGCCGCGGACAAAGTGCGTGGCACCCATGGAGTAGCGCCAGATGCCCACGGCGCCAATCAGGAAAATGAAGTCCTTGGACTGCGAGTCGAAGGTCGAGGCGGGCAGCAACAAGGCCATGCCCATCAGCAAACTCAAGTAGAACAGCCAACCGGCGGCCTGAAGCAGGCCGTGCTTTAGCCTGTGCATAATCTGCGTCCATCAAGGTCTCGGGCGAGCCTGTGGGGTGGCCCGAGGGGGGTTAAGGCAGGCGTGGAGATTGGGGTGAGACTGTTCGCTGGCAAGCCAGCTCCTACGGGGATGGGGTAGGAGCCGGCTGGCCGGCGCAGCCTTACCAGCAGATCCCTTCGGTACGGCCCTGGCTGCAGGTGGCCTTGGACATGAAACCCACCAGGTCGATGACCTGCTTGCCGTGGGGCACGTTCTGGGCCAGGGCGCGGAACTTCTCGTCGCGGTTGCCGAGGATGATCAGGTCGGAGTGATTGATCACCGCGTCGAAGTCCGAGTTGAGCAGGGACGAGACGTGGGGGATCTTCGACTCGATGTAGTCCTTGTTGGCGCCATGGACCCGGGCGTACTCGACGTTGCTGTCGTAGATGCTCAGGTCGAAGCCCTTGCCGATGAGCATTTCCGCCAGCTCCACCAGCGGGCTTTCGCGCAGGTCGTCGGTGCCGGCCTTGAAGCTCAGGCCGAGCAGGGCGACCTTGCGCTTGTCGTGGCTGGAAACGATGTCGAAGGCGTTCTGCACCTGGGACTCGTTGCTGCGCATCAGCGAGTTGAGCAGTGGCGCTTGCACGTCCAGGGCGCCGGCGCGGTAGGTCAGGGCGCGCACGTCCTTGGGCAGGCAGGAGCCGCCGAAGGCGAAGCCCGGGCGCATGTAGTACTGGGACAGGTTGAGGGTCTTGTCCTGGCAGACCACGTCCATCACTTCACGGCCGTCGACACCCACCGCCTTGGCGATGTTGCCGATCTCGTTGGCGAAGGTGACCTTGGTCGCGTGCCAGACGTTGCAGGTGTACTTGATCATCTCGGCGACTTCGATGTCCTTGCGGATGATCGGCGCGTCGAGCTCTTCGTACAGCGCTTGCAGCACATCACCGGAGGCCTGGTCGAACTGGCCGATCACGGTCATCGGCGGGAAGTCGTAGTCCTTGATCGCGGTGCTTTCGCGCAGGAACTCGGGGTTCACCGCCACGCCGAAATCCACCCCGGCCTTCTTGCCCGAGCAGTCTTCGAGAATCGGGATCACCACGTTTTTCACCGTGCCCGGCAGGACCGTGCTGCGTACCACGATGGTGTGGCGGGTGGCCTTGTCGCGCAGGACGAAACCGATCTCGCGGCACACCGATTCGATGTAGTCCAGTTCCAGGTCGCCGTTCTTCTTGCTCGGGGTGCCGACGCAGATCATCGACACGTCGGTATCGCGAATGGCTTCGGCGAAGTTGGTGGTGCCGCGCAGACGAGCGTTCTGAATCCCTTGAGCCAGAAGTTCACCCAGACCCGGTTCGACAATCGGCGATTTGCCGGCATTGATCAGGTCGATCTTGTCTTTGGATATATCCACGCCAACCACTTCATGGCCCCGTGCGGACAGGCAACCGGCACAGACTGCACCGACGTAACCCAAACCAAATATGCTGATGCGCATCGAATTTACCTCTGTGTTATTCACGCCATTAGATGGCCGGAGTTCATGTTTGCCAGCTGTTGTTGCACACTCGGAAGTACAGCGAAGTACGCTGTAGTGTCGTGTGCAGGCAGACTAAGTTCCGAGTGATTAAATAAATGCACTCAAGTTGTGCGCAACCGATCCATGTTGTTTTGACTTGCCCTTGAATGTTGCCGGCGGCTCCTGCTGCAGGCCCCTTGGGAAAACCATCCGCGTTCCTGTGGATGGCTGGATGCCATGTAATTGGGGCTATCCAGTTGCTTTCCGTGGTCCTTGAAGGCCAGCTGTTTCTTGGCTCATTAGGGGATAGTTGGGACGCTTTATCTCCTTTTGATAAGTCTTTAGTTCAAGTTTGTGACTCATTGGTCAAACCAATTCTGTAAAGTAATTGGTTTTTCCTGAGTGCGTGTAAGTCATCTCTTACAACGTCGTTAAGAATCGTTACCGGTGGTATGAGCAGTGGCTGCAGGCATAGTTCCAACCCATTCATCTTGTTTTTTGAAAATTATTGAATTGTTGAGAAAGATGGCACTGCTCTCAAATTGATAGCACTAAGGGTTTCGCCCTTTAGTTGTGGGGAGATAAAGCGATGGGGTACTTTTGTGCCACTACTGAATAAAAAAGTGGTGCCACTACTGAAAAAAAATACGGCTGTCGAGTGAAATAAAAGTTATGAAGAAATATGAAAGTTTAATGGCGCCAGAAAATTGGCTTAATAAAGGTGAGGAATGTGCGAATGATCACATTCTGGCGCGCTCGCCGGATGAAAACGAGCGCGGCAGGGGAACGCTTTATTCCGCTGCGTGGTCGCGCAGGAATACCAGGTTGTCGGCTTTGGACTGTTCCGCGCTGTAGCGGTAGCCCTGGGCGTCGAACTGCTTGAGCTGGGCAGGGTCGTTGATGCGTTCCTGGATGACGAAACGGCTCATCATGCCCCGCGCCTTCTTGGCGTAGAAACTGATGATCTTGTACTGGCCGTTCTTCAGGTCCTTGAACTCGGTGTTGATGATCCGCGCGTTGAGGGCTGGGCGCTTGACCGCCGAGAAGTACTCGTTGGAGGCCAGGTTGAGCAGCAGGTCGTCGCCTTGTTCGTGCAGGGCTTGGTTCAACCATTCACTGATGCGGGTGCCCCAGAAGGCATACAGGTCCTTGCCCCGGGCGTTGGCCAGCTTGGTGCCCATTTCCAGGCGATAGGGCTGCATCAGGTCCAGCGGGCGCAGCAGGCCATAGAGGCCGGAGAGCATGCGCAGGTGTTGCTGGGTGTAGTCGAAATCCGCCTCGCTGAGGGTTTCGGCGTTGAGCCCGGTGTAGACGTCGCCCTTGAACGCGAGCAAGGCCTGCTTGGCGTTTTCCGGGGTAAAGGCCGGGGTCCAGCTGCCGAAGCGTGCGGCGTTGAGGCCGCCGATCTTGTCGGATACGTGCATCAGTTCACTGATCTGCGCCGGGGTCAGTTCCCGCAACTGCTGGATCAGTTCCTGGGAGTGATCGAGGTATTGCGGTTGGGTGAAGCGCTGGGTTACCGGCGGCGTCTGGTAATCGAGGGTCTTGGCGGGGGAAATCACCATCAGCATGAGTCGTCTCCTTTAAGCGTCGGGGGATTCTAGGGGTTGGGGCGCCTGGACTCCACCTATGATGGCGATAGTCGGGGCCCCTTCGCCGGCAGCCGGCTCCTACACGGCCCGGTAGGAGCTGGCTTGCCAGCGAAGGGGCCGTCATGACCATGCCTGATCCCCTGCATAGATCGGCTATAGTGCCGCGCGGGTTTTGTTCTGGAGGCATCCCTTTTGCGTATCGCGTTTTTGTTCTCGGCCTGGCTTTTGAGTTTCGGCGTGCTGGCAGCGCCCAATGATGTGGCGACCCTGGATCGCAGCACCTGGCCGGAAAAGCTCGACAGCCCGGTCCTGTTCGATGTGGCCTCGCGGGCCGAGATCCTGACCTTTGCCCGTGCCCTGCTGGTCAGCGAGGCCTGGGACGAGGGCTCGCTCAAGCAGCGCCTTGGGCTGCGCATGATCAACATGGAGGCGATCAACAGTCTGCGTGAGCATCTGTGGCAACGCTTGCTGGAGAACTACAACTTCGCCCAGCAGAGCTGCGATCAGGACGCCTCATTCTGCTTCCTGGTGGAAAACATGCCGCAATTGCGCAAGCAGGCCGGCAAGTTCCAGCTGGCGGCGGACTCCTATTACGCCCGTTGGGGCGAACCGAGCCGGACCTTCCACGAGCAGTATCTCGACGAGTTGCTGCGCAAGGCCGCGCTGTTGCCGCAGACCAGCAGCGAAGTGCTGCGCTTTGGCGACTACGAGCGCAATGGCGACGAACTCAATGACCGGCTGTTCCTGCTGACTTTCGACAGCGCCGCCAACCTGGCACCGGACAACACCCCGTGGCTGACCGGTTACCTGCGCAAGGCCAACCTCAGCGGTACCTTCTTTGTGTTGGGCAACGACATCCAGAACCGCCTCAACCAGGCGTCGGTGGCCAGCCTGCAGTCGCTGTATTCCCGGCAGTGCGTGGGTGTCCAGGGCTGGGAGTATCGCTCCCACAGCCACTGGCAGGATTGGCAGTATTCGATCCAGCGCAGCGCCGAGCTGGTGAAAAGCAAGCTGCCGGAAAACTATGTACCGCTGTTTCGCCCGCCTTACGGCCAGCGCCGTGCCGATGCCCAGGGATTCTTCAATGCCCAGGGCATGCAGGTGGCGTTGTGGGACATCGATGCCCAGGACGGCGCCGGTAAGCTCAAGGCCCAGGACAGTGGCCAGCGGGTTCTGACGCTGATGCTGCTGTGGCGGCGCGGGGTGATTGCCTTCAATGCCAAGCAGGATGGGGTCAAGAGCACGCTGCCCTGGTTACTGGCACAGACCGCGCAAAGCGGGATCGGCTGGGAGGATTGTCAGGAGGCGTTTCGCTGAAACGGTAAACCTGCCGGAAACAGGCGATTTAGCCGATAAAAGAGCTGAACTTGCAGAAGATTTCGAGCCAGGTGAACTTATGACTTTAGCGGTGCCCGGACAGCTCGCCAAGGGCTTTTCGTCACTCTGAAAAATAAACTTCAAAAAAGCGTCAAAGTGCTTTTTCCTGTCATGGTTTTTGGAGTATTACGAAGTCAGACCGCCGAAACCTGCAACACAGGTGGCGTCTCCCAAGACTCCTTGTGTGCAGCTCACCTGAACCCCAGCGGGTGAATTCGGTGGCCCTTCGAGGCGCGATACCCCATGGTGTTGCGTCGACTGGCTCCCACATAAGGTGACCGAGTATGGATGACCACGGACGTAGCTCTTCTTCCAATCAGCCAATCCTTTATGTACTCGATACCAATGTATTGATTCACGATCCCAACGCCCTGCTGAACTTCGAAGAACACCACGTCGCCATCCCGATGACCGTCCTTGAAGAGCTGGACAAGCTCAAGAGCGGGCATCACAGCGTTGCTGCAGAATGCCGGCAGGCCATTCGCCTGATCGACAAGACCCTCGGCGAAGCCTCTCCCGAGGATGTCGAACTGGGCGTACCGATCCAACGCGGCAAGAGTGGGCCCAAGGGCTTGCTGTCGATCCTGATGAGCAAGCGCAACGAGCCCAATAGCCTGTTGCCGGACAATCTCAACGACAACATCATCATCAACCAGTTGATCGACCTGCACGCGCGCAACAAGGACTTGCCCGTGGTGCTGGTGACCAAAGACATCAACATGCGCCTCAAGGCGCGGGCCTGCGGGATCGCCGCCGAGGACTACAGCACCGACCAGCTGGTGGACGATGTGTCCCTGCTGCCCAACGGCTTCCACAACATGAGTGGTTCGTTCTGGGATCGCGTGAGCAAGGTGGAAACCCGCCAGGACCACGGTCGTACCTGGCACCAGGTGCAGTTGATCGACAACCTGCCGGCGGTACACATCAACGAATTCATCATCGACGAGCAGGGCTTTGTCGGCTGGATCAAGGAAATCCGCGCCGATGTGCTGCTGATTCTCGACCTGCATCAGGAACCCCTGTTGCACCAGGAAGCCTGGGGCCTGAAACCGCGTGATATCTACCAGGGCCTGGCGCTGTACGCGCTGCTCGATCCGGACATCCATCTGGTCAACCTGTCCGGCGCCGCTGGTTCCGGCAAGACCATCCTGGCCCTGGCCGCCGCCATCGAGCAGACCATGGTCAGCAAGCGCTACCGGCGGATCATCGCCACCCGCAGCGTGCAGGGGCTGGACCAGGAGATCGGCTTCCTGCCGGGCACCGAGGCGGAGAAAATGGAACCCTGGCTCGGCGCGATTACCGACAACCTTGAAGCCCTGCACATGGATGACGAGAACACCCATGGCAGCGTCGACTACATCCTCAGCAAGGTGCCGTTGCAGTTCAAATCCCTGAACTACATCCGCGGTCGCAGCTTCCAGCAGAGCCTGATCCTGATCGACGAATGCCAGAACCTCACCCCGCACCAGATGAAAACCATCATCACCCGTGCCGGCGCCGGTTCCAAAGTGGTGTGCCTGGGCAACCTGGCACAGATCGATACCCCTTACCTGTCGGCCACCAGCTCGGGCCTGACCTACCTCACCGAACGCTTCAAGGATTTCCCCAACGGTGTGCACATCACCCTGCAAGGGGTGCCGCGCTCGATCCTGGCGGAATACGCCGAAACCCACCTGTAACCTCACCCCTGAAACACAACGGGCGGCCCTTGGGCCGCCTGTTGTGCATGTGGCGCAGGCTTAGGCCAGTTGCTGCAGTTCCTCCAGCTCGCTAGAGCGGCTGTGGGCGCGGGCCATCAGGCTGTAGATCGACGGCAGGACGAACAGGGTGAACAGGGTGCCCACCAGCATCCCGATGACGATCACCAGGCCCAGGCCGAAACGGCTGCTGGCGCCGGCGCCGGAGGAGAACAGCAGTGGTACCAGCCCCACCACCATGGCGGCGGTGGTCATGAGGATCGGTCGCAGGCGGATCCGTGCGGCGCGGATAATCGCCTGGGCCGGGGTATAGCCGTGGGCGATCCGCAGCTCATTGGCGAACTCCACCATCAGGATGCCGTGCTTGCTGATCAGTCCGATCAAGGTCACCAGGCCGATCTGCGTATAGATGTTGATGGTTGCCAGTCCCAGCGCCAGCGGGATCAACGCGCCGCAGATCGACAGGGGGACGGTGATCAGGATGATCAATGGGTCGCTCAGGCTTTCGTACTGCGCGGCCAACACCATGTAGATGACGATGAGGGCGAACAGAAACGTCAGCAGCAGGGCGTTGCCTTCGTGGATGAACTGGCGTGAGTCGGCTTGCCAGTCGTGGCTGAAACTGGCGGGCAGCTCCTGGCTCTGCTGCTGCAGGAAGGCCACGGCCTGGCCTAGGCTGACCCCCGGCGCGGGGATGCCCTGGAAGATCGCTGCGTTCTGCTGGTTGAACTGCTTGAGCTTGTTGGGCTGGATGCTGTCATGCAGGCTGACCACGGTCGACAACGGCACCTGGGCGCCGCTGTCGGTGTCGACGTAGAAGCCGCTGAGGGCTTGCGGGGTCAGGCGTTGAGCGGCGGTGCTTTGGGGGATCACGTCATAGGAGCGTCCCTGCAGGGCGAAACGGTTGGTGTAGTTCTCGCCAATCAGCACGGCCAGAGTATTGCCGACGTCCTGCATGCGAATCCCCAGGCTATTGGCTTTGCTGCGATCGATGCGTACTTCGGTCACCGGGTTGTTGAATGCCAGGTCGCTGTCCACCACCGCGAACAGGCCGCTGGAGCGGGCCTTGCTCTTGATCTCTTCCATGGCCTGGTACAGCGAGCGGTAGTCCTCGGTGCTGCGGATTACCAGTTGCACCGGCAGGCCACCGGTGGACGCCGGCAGGGGCGGCAGTTGAAAGACGAAGATCGAGTTGCCCTCCACCGCGTCGACATTTTGTTGCAACTCGCTCTGGATGCTGGCTGCACTGCGCTGGCGTTGCGACCATTCGCTGAAGTTGACCCCGGCGAAACTGGCGGCAACGCCATCGTTGCCATTGATGATCCAGGTGCTGACGGTCTCTGGCAGGGCTTGAAGTATCGCGTCCAACTGGTAGGCATACCGCTCGACGTAATCCAGGTTGGCATGCTGTGGCGACTTGATCGCCAGCAGCAGGTTGCCCTGGTCTTCGTTGGGCGCCAGTTCCTTGCTGGCGTGGCCGTAGAGCCACGGCAGGCTGAGCAGCACCAGGGCGGCAAATGCCAGCACCGCGCTGCGCCAGCGCAGCGAGCGCACCAGGCCGTGCTGGTAGAGGCGTGCCAGCCAGTGGAAAAACTGCTCGGCCCAACGGCTCATGCGGCCTTCCTGCTGGCCCGTCGGCAGCAGCTTGGCGCACATCACCGGGGTCAGGGTCAGAGCCACCACCCCGGAGATCAGCACCGCGCCGGCCAGGGTCAGGGCAAACTCCTTGAACAGCGCACCGGTCAGCCCGCTCATCAGGCCGATGGGCATGTACACCGCGGCCAGGGTGATGGTCATGGCGATCACCGGCGAGGCAATTTCCCGGGCACCGACAAAGGCTGCCTGGAGCGGCGTACGGCCTTCCTTGAGATGACGGTGGATGTTCTCCATGACCACGATGGCGTCATCCACCACCAGGCCGATGGCCAGCACCATGGCCAGCAGGGTCAGCAAGTTGATGCTGAAGCCGAACAGCTCCATCAGTGCCAGGGCGCCGACCATCGACAGCGGGATGCTCACCACCGGAATCAACACGCTGCGCACCGAACCCAGGCACAGGTAGATGATGGCCACCACGATCAGCACGGCTTCGATCAGGGTTTCGATCACCTCGATGATTGACGCCTGGATGAAGTGGGCGGTCTCGAAGGCCAGGGCCACTTCCACGCCCGGTGGCAGGGTCTTCTGGATCTCCGGCAGCAGGCGCTTGATGTCGGCGACGATCAGCAGCGGATTGCCCTTGGGGGTGGCGTACAGGCCCAGGTGCACCGCTGGCTTGCCGTCCATCAGGGCGCTGGTTTCATAGGAGGCCGAACCCAGCTCGACCCGGGCGATGTCCCGCAGGCGCAACAGGTGGTCACCGCGGTTGCTGATGACCATGTCGCGAAACTCGTCCAGGCTGCTGAGGTCGGTGTTGACCTGGATCGAGGAGATCACGTACTGGCCTTTGATCTGGCCGGGAGCGGCCTGGAAGTTGTTGGCACGAATCGCCTGTTCCACCTGGGCCGCGCTGATGCCGTGGCCGGCCATCCGTTGCGGGTCCAGCCACAGGCGCATGGCCAGGCGCTGGCCGCCGAAGGTCTCGACTTTGGCTACGCCTTCGATACTGGAAAACAGCGGTTGCACCACCCGGCTCAGGTAGTCGCTCAGCGCCGAGGCGGACAGCGAGCGACTGGCAAAACCGACATAGGCCACGGCCGTGGCGTCTCCTGCGGAGCGCTCGATCACCGGGTCGTAGGCCTGCTCGGGCAGGCGATACTTGACCTGGTTGACCTTGGCGATCACCTCGCTGAGGGTCTTGGATGAGTCCTGGTTGAGGGCCATGCGCAGGGTAATGAGGCTGCGCCCCTGGACCGAGGACGAGCTGACGTAGTCGACACCCTCCACAGATGCCAGGGCCTGGTTGATTGGCTGGGTGACAAAGCCTTGCATCAGCTCCGCCGGGGCGCCGGGGTAGTCGGTGGTAACGCTGATCACCGAGCTCTCCAGCAGCGGGTACTGCCGCACCGGCAGGTTGCTGTAGGCCTTGAGGCCGGCCAGCAGGATCAACAGGCTGACCACCAGCGCGAGCACCGGGCGGCGAACGAACAGATCGGTGAATCTCACGGCGTCTCTCCAACGGCGACGGTGGCGTCAGCGGTGTTCGGGGGGGTGAGCACGCTGTGCTGCTGGGGCTCGATCGCCGAGCCGTCACTGAGCTTGATCTGCCCGGAGATCACCACCTGTTGACCCGGCGCCAGGCCGCTGTCGATGACCACGCGGCCGTCGCGCCGCTCACCGGTCTTGACTGATACCCGGCGCACCGTTGGTGCGCCCTGGCCGTTCTCGGCGGGCTGGACCACAAACAGTTCTTCGCCGTAGGCGTTATAGGTCACGGCGGTTTCCGGCACGCTCAAGGTGTCACTGGGCATGGGCTGGGCCAGGCGTACGCGGGCGAACATCCGTGGCAACGCCGCGGCCGGTGCATCTTGCAGGCGGGCCTGGACACTGAGGGTGCGAGTGCGATCGAGGAACGGGTCGAGGGAACTCACCACGGCACTGAGCTTCTGCTCGGGCAGGGCGTCAAGGACCACCTCCAGCACCGCCCCCGGCCTGACTTGGGGCAGGGCTTGCTCCGCAACGCTGAAGTTGACGTACAGGCCCTTGTCGCCCACCAGGTTGATCAAGATGTCGCCGGGGTTCACATATTGACCCAGGTGGACCTTGCGGATCCCCAGGGTGCCGGAGAAGGGCGCGCGAATGGTGCGCTGCTCGATCTGCGCGGTGAGTGCCTGCAACGCCCCCTTGGCGGTGGAAAGTTCGGTCTGGGCATCGTCGAAGGCCTCCTTGGAGGTGGCATTGACCGATACCAGACGCCGCGAGCGCTCCAGCCGCACCTTGGCGTTTTCCATTTCGCCTTGCAGGCGCAGCAGATTGCCGCGTTGAGGCCCATCGTTGAGCTGCACCAGGACCTGTCCGCGCTCGACCCGCTGCCCGGACTGGACCAGCAGTGCGACGATGCGCCCGCCGATTTCCGCCGGTACGCTGACTTGCTGGACCGCCTCCAGCTCGCCGATGGCTTCCAGGTACCGGGTGAACGGCTGCAGGCTGGCGTTCGCCACCGCGACCTTGACCGGGGCCTGTGCGTAGGCCTGGGGGCCGGGCCGGGTTCCGTGCCACAGCCACCAGGCCAGCAGGCCGAGGATCAACAGTGCAGCGATCAGCACCAGTTGCGCGCGCAGGGACGGGTGCTTGGTTACACCGACGGACACCATGACATTCACTCCTTGACGTCTGTTGCAGTTTCAGTAGATCGGCCAGCAACCGGGCGTGAGCAGCTCGACGAGGTTTTCATCCGGATCGCGGAAGTAGATGCTGGAACCGCCCTTGGGCCATTCTGTCCGGCCTTCCAGGGGTATGCCGCAACGGGCCAGCCGTTCCCGCCAACTGGACAGGTCCTGCTTGTCGATGGCGAAGCACACGTGAATTCGTCCGCTGGCATCGTGGGACGGGATCTCTCCGCCGCTGAGGTACTTGGTGTGCAGCGAGGCGCCTCGCTTGAACAGCAACAGGGTATTCTGGTCGCCGATGTTCAGCGCCACTAGCTCGTCGCTCTCGACCATGACTTCCAGCTGGAAGGTTTTTGCGTAGAATTCCTTCGCAATATCGAGATCGTTCACATAAAGGGCTGTTTCAATAATCCGTTTGAGTTGCAGCATGTGTTGCTCCTTTTGGGAGAGTGCTCCCTGAGTTGGAAATGACAGGATGGTCACGGTCTTACTACGCAATATCGATTTGAATCTGCTGGTGGTGCTCGATGCGCTGCTGACGGAAAAACACGTCACCCGCACGGCCCTGCGCCTGCACTTGAGCCAGCCGGCGATCAGCCACTCTTTGAGCAAGTTGCGGGGACTGCTGGACGACCCGATCCTGATTCGCCGTGGCAGCGAGCTGGTGCTCAGCTCCCTGGCCCAGAACATTCAGCAACCGTTGCGCGAAATCCTCGGCCAGATCGAAACCCTGTTCGGCAAGTCCATCGAATTCGACCCCGCCAGCTCCCAGCGCATCTTCACCCTGGCGATGTCCGACTACGGCGCGGCGCTGGTGCTGCCCAACCTGATGGTGCGTTTGCGCCGCGATGCGCCGAACACCACGTTGCTGGTGACCCAGGACACTCGACACGGCATGTTCGAGCAGGTGTCCCAGGGCAAGATCGACCTGGCCCTGGGGGTGTTTCCCAATCTGTCGGGTGACATTTCCACCGAAGTGCTGTTCGAGGAAACCTTCTCCTGTCTCCTCGACCGGCGTACCCTGCCGGCCGACGGCAGGCTGGACCTGGACAGCTACCTGGCGCGACCGCACATTCTGGTGTCGATGGATGGCAGTGCCAGTGGCGAGGTGGACAGCCTGCTGCGCGATGAAGGGCTGCAACGGCGAATTGCCGTGAGCGTGCCCCATTGGCGGACCGCCCCCAGCATGATTCACAACACTGACCTGATCCTCACGGTGGCCACCCGCACTCTGGACGAAGCCCTGCTCAACCAGGACCTGATCCAGCTGCGGCCGCCGTTGCCGATTCCGCCGTTTCCCTTTGTGCAGATCTGGCATCAGCGTTTCGACAATGAGCCGGCCCATGTCTGGTTGCGCGAGCAGGTCAAGCAGGTGGTCGCTCATAGCGCGCTCAAGGGGGGGAGAGCATCGGCTTTAGCTCTATCCTGCGACTCAAGTGCGTCGGTGCCGGTGTAATTACGCAGCAAGTCGTCGAGATTAAAAAATCTCCCTGTTACGCACTTCAATTGATGATGGTCAATTCGGGAGGTAATGCAGACAGGCTGCTGGACCCTTCTGCACTGCAAAGTACAGTGTCGCCGAGCTTGATACCGAACCCTTCGTTGTACAGCGACAGATTAGGTTCAATGGAGAACGACATATTGGGTTTGAACAGGCATTCATCTGTTTCGTCGAGCACCATGGTTTCCAGCAACGTTGCGGGGTAGGCCAAGCCCAGGCTGGAACCAATGCGGTGGACGCGGGTGCGTGACAGGTCGATTCGATCAAGAATCTTGTTGCACACCCGGTTGACTTCGCCCATCGGTGTGCCTGGTTTAGCTGTTTCAACAGCGGCGTTGAACGCTTCTGTGAGCAAAGCCGAGACTTCTCGCAAGCGCGGAGTAGGCTGACCAATCACTGCCGTGCGCATCAGGATTGCGTGATAGCGGTTGTAGACTCCCGCATGTTCGAGGATTACCACGTCGCCATGGCTGATGGTCTGTCGATGCGGCATGGCGTGGGCCATGGCACTGCGCGGGCCTGTTGAGCACATTGGACTGATGGCGGCGTTTTCACTTCCTGCCTTGCCCAGTGCGTGAGCAACGATACCGGCCACTTCCACTTCTGATATGCCAGGACGCAAGGCCTCAAAAGCCGCTAGCATGCCAAGGTCCGCCATTCGCGCGGCACTGCGTTGATAGGCGAGTTCAAGGGGGGTCTTGATCAAACGCTCTTGTGCAATCAGCCGTGAGGCATCTTCAAAACGTGCCTCGGGTAAATAGTCGCATAAGGCTTTGAACTGCAATGGAGAGAAGGTTGAGGCAGACATCTCCAACCCTATTGGGGCTTGGCTCAGCCCGGCCTGGGCCAACATTTCAGCGACGATGCGCAGTGGTTCCTCCTTGGCGATGTCGTAGAAAATGGCATCTTTGATACATGACAGCTCCCAGGTGCAGGGTTCTTCGCTGGTGCGGGTAACGAAGATTGGTTCGGCCAGTTTGGGCGAGATAATCAAGGCCTGGTACCAGAGGAAGCCTAGGCTGTCGAAACCGGTCAAGTAGTTGATGTTCTCTGGAAAGTTGACCACCAAGGCCTCCAGATCACGTTCGGCGAGACGGCGTTTGATAGCATCAATACGGTTGCGATAGGTGTGCGCAGGAAAAGCAGTCAGCATGAGAAGTTTCTCCTTCCTTGGTGTAACTTTTTATTCCGTGGTTGCTGTATTAGCTGCGAGTAGTAATGATGAATCCAGTGACTACAACAAGAAGTCCTATTGTTTTCTGTACGTTAATGGTTTTGCGTGGCAGTCCCATCAAGCCAAAGTAATCGATGAGTAAAGAAATAGTCAGCTGCCCGATAATGACGGCCATAATGAAGTTAAGTGCCCCGAGGCGTGGTGTCATTAGTAGTGAAATACTGATGTAGAGAACGCCTGCGATCCCTCCCAGCCATATCCACCAGGGCCCTTCATAGGCGGCGGTTAAATTTGGATGAGGGGCTTTTGTAAAAAGCATAATCGTAGTAAGTGAAATAATACTGACAACTAGAGATATGCCGGTAGCCCATAAAGGGTGGCCCAGTAAGTTGCCGAGCTTTGAGTTGGCTCCTGCTTGTAGTGGAACTGCAAATCCAGCAAGAAAGCTGAGCAGAATTGATAATAGAAACGTCATTTGACTTGGATTCCTTTTTTGGATTTGTACTTTTATTAATAAGCGGGGGCCAATTATTTGTTCGCATGCAGGGTATTCGTCAGGTTGATTGACTGCTTCGTGCCGGCGATGCCCCGTGCGAAAAACTGACCCGCAGGTTTACAATCGCAACACCTGATCAGGAGTAACGCCGTGCTGACTCATCTCGATTCCCAAGGTCGCGCCAATATGGTCGACGTCACCGACAAGGCTGTGACGTTCCGTGAGGCCGTAGCCGAAGCGCGGGTGCGCATGCTCCCGCAAACCCTGCAGATGATCGTCAGTGGCGGTCATCCCAAGGGCGACGTGTTCGCCGTGGCACGCATCGCCGGGATCCAGGCGGCGAAGAAAACCAGTGACCTGATTCCTCTGTGTCATCCGCTGATGCTGACCAGCGTCAAGCTCGAACTCAGCGCCGAAGGCCAGGACAGCGTGCGTATCGTGGCGCGCTGCAAGCTGTCCGGGCAGACCGGGGTGGAGATGGAAGCGCTGACCGCCGCCAGCGTTGCTGCGCTGACCATCTATGACATGTGCAAGGCCGTGGACCGGGGCATGATCATCGAAGGCGTGCGGGTGCTGGAGAAGCTCGGCGGCAAGAGCGGCCACTACCAGGTGGATCAGGCATGAAGATCAAGGTGAAGTTTTTTGCCCGTTATCGTGAAGCCCTGGGGCGCGATGAGATCCAGCTTGAAGGGGACTTTCGCACGGTTGAGGATGTGCGCCAGGTATTGGTGTTGGGGGAGGGCGCCGAAGTATTGCGCGAACAGAACCTGATGTGCGCCCGCAACGAGGACCTGTGCCAATTGGACGAGCCCTTGGTGGAAGGCGATGAAGTAGCATTTTTCCCCACCGTTACCGGAGGCTGAGATGGCGATTCGTGTGCAGTCTGCGGCCTTCGATCCCGGTGCTGAAGTCAATGCCATGCATGCGGCCAATGCCGGTGTTGGCGCGGTGGTGAGTTTTGTCGGCTACGTGCGCGACTTCAACGATGGGCGGGACGTGCACGGAATGTTCCTGGAGCATTATCCGGGCATGACCGAAAAGGCCTTGGGGAAGATTGCCGTGGAGGCTGAGCAGCGCTGGCCGTTGCTCAAGCTGGAGCTGTTGCATCGGGTGGGCGCGCTGGAGCCGGGCGAGCCGATTGTCTTCGTCGCGGCCGCCAGTGCTCATCGCCAGGCGGCCTTCGATGCCTGTGCCTTCGTCATGGACTTCCTGAAGACCCGGGCGCCGTTCTGGAAGAAGGAGCAGACGGCCGAAGGCCCACGTTGGGTCGAAGGGCGCGACAGCGACCATGTCGCGGCCGATCGCTGGAAGCCTTGAGGGGGCGTTGCCCGTCATGTGCCTGCGATAGGGCATGCTCGGGAGCGCAACAAGCAGCGGCCAGCGCTCCGGCAGCGCTGGCCGAGCAGGCAAAAAAAACGCAGCCCTCTGGCTGCGTTTTTTGGTTTTACGGATGTCCCGCGCTTACGGACGCTTGCGCTCCACTGGGCGCAACAGCTCGGTAGGCGGTGTCTCGCAGCTGATCTTGTGCCCCAGCAGGGTTTCGATCGACGGCAGTTGGTAGGAGTCATCCTCACCGGCAAAGCTGATGGACACGCCATCGGCACCGGCCCGGCCGGTACGGCCAATACGGTGCACGTAGTCATCCGGCACTTCCGGCAGGGTGAAGTTGATCACGTGGCTGATGCCGTCGATGTGGATGCCGCGGCCGGCCACGTCGGTGGCCACCAGGACGCGGATCTTGCCTTCGCGAAAGCCTTCCAGGGTCTTGATCCGCTTGTGCTGCGGCACGTCGCCGGACAACTGCGCAGCGTTCACGCCATCGCGTACCAGGCGCTCTTCGATACGCCGCACTTCATCCTTGCGGTTGGCGAAAACCATCACCCGCTCCCAGCCGTTGTCGTTGACCAGGTTGTACAGCAGCTTGTACTTGTCGGCACCGGCGACCGCATAGATGTGCTGTTCGACATTCTGGTTGGCGACGTTCTCGGCTTCGATCTCGACGATCGACGGGTCGGTTGTCCACTGCTTGGCCAGGTTCATCACGTCTTCGGTGAAGGTGGCGGAGAACAGCAGGGTCTGGCGTTCGCTCTTGGGCGGGGTCTGGCGAATGATCTGGCGCACTTGTGGAATGAAGCCCATGTCGAGCATGCGGTCGGCTTCGTCCAGCACCATCACTTCAACCATGTCCAGGTGCACGTCGCCGCGTTGGTTGAAGTCCAGCAGACGGCCCGGGGTCGCTACCAGGATGTCGCAGTGACGGGCTTCGAGGTGCTTGAGCTGCTTGTCGAAATCCATCCCGCCGACAAAGGTCATCACGTTGAGGCCGGTGTATTTGGTCAGCGCCTCGGCGTCCTTGGCGATCTGCACCACCAGCTCCCGGGTCGGGGCGATGATCAGTGCCCGTGGTTCGCCCATGTAGCGCTCTTTCGGCGGAGGGGTCTGCAGCAGTTGGGTGATGATCGAGACCAGGAACGCGGCGGTCTTGCCGGTGCCGGTCTGGGCGCGGCCAATGGCGTCTTTGCCGGCCAGGGTGAAGCCCAGGACCTGGGCCTGGATCGGCGTGCAGTAAGGAAAGCCCAGGTCCTGGATGGCGTGCATCAGTTCCGGTGCGAGCTTGAAGTCGTGGAAACGGGTCTTGCCTTCCTGGGGCTCCACCACGAAGTCTTCAAGTTTCCAGGTGCTTACCGGTGGTTTCGGCGCGCGTGGGCGACGAGGTTGTTCGATCTTGGGTTGCTCGGCCTTGGGCTTCTCTTGGCGCGGTGCTTTGGGAGCTGAAGGGGCGGCCGGTGTGTTCACCGGTTCTTTTTTAGCTGCGGTAGCGGGCGCACTCCGTTCCGGCTGACGGCCGTCATTGCGGCTGCTGGAACTGGGGGAAGGGGCGCTGGTGCTGGGCGCGAGCGGCTCAGCCTCGCTTTTACCGAAGATCTTCTTGAGTGCTTTGAGCACGGTCATCTCATCAATTGGTTAAGGAATGTACGCCGGCCAGTGTAATGCAAGAAACGGGCGCGGCGTAGTCTGTTGCTCTGCGGACTCGTGCAACGCGTATTTTCTAGCGCAAACGCTCGCTCAACCAGGTGCCGATGTCGCGGATTTCCTCGGGTAACACCTCATGTTCCATTGGGTATTCCTGCCATGTCACGGTGACACCATGCTGCTTGAGGTACTCATAAGCCGTGCGGCCCATGGCGTTCTGCACCACTTCATCGTACTGGCCATGCAGCGACAGCACTGGAATCCGCTGCTGGCTGGCCGAAAGCTGCAGTTCATCGCTGAAGGTCGGGGCATAGGTGGACAGGGCCAGTACGCCACCCAGCGGGCCTTGCCATTTGAGGAAGGCGGTGTGCAACACCACCGCGCCGCCCTGGGAAAAACCCGCGAGGAAAATTCGCGATGCGTCTATTCCGCTGGCGCGTTGTTCTTCGATCAGTCTGATGACCTCCTCAGATGATTCATCAAGCTGTTCACGGCTAATGGCCCGAGCCGGGTTCATGGCCAGAATGTCGTACCAACTGGGCATGGCATATCCGCCATTGATGGTCACCGCGCGAGTCGGTGCCTGGGGCAGGACGAAGCGCGTACTCAGGAGTGTTTCCTGCAGCGCCTCGGCCACCGGCAGAAAGTCGTAACGGTCCGCTCCCAGGCCATGAAGCCAGATCACACAGGCGTCTGCGGGCTTGTTGGGCTGAAGAATCAAGGGCTCGGTCATGGCTGCTCCAATGTTGTGCGTGCGCGCCGATTGAGTGCGTGATTGAAGGGCGCGGCAAGTTGATCTGTGACGAAGATGTCGCAACGTTGAATGTTTTGCTATTGACCACTGGCTGAAACGCTTTAGCCGGGACTGTGGTATGGGCTTTGCTATGGCTCAGAAAGAGGAGTCGAGGTGATAGCGCTCTCTGCCGGCGGTAACACTAACAGGCACCGCGGGCGGTGGGCTAGCCAGGCTCCTCTGATGGACGTTCGCCAATAGCCGCTACGGGCTCTGCGAACTCATAGGGCTACAGCCCGTTCGGTCGATTGGTGAGAGGTAGGTCCCCCTTTATGTGGATTTCTCCTACTAGACTCATAGCTAATGTCTTACGCCGCTTGACCCTATAAAAAGCCGACAAGGGTCAACAGCGCCTCATGAGGGTGCGGCAGGACTCAAGCTCCGACACAACAAGAGCAAGACTGGAGGTTTGAATGAAGATGTTGAAATCCACCCTGGCCGTTGTCACGGCGGCTGCAGTACTGGGTATGAGCGGTTTCGCACAGGCGGGTGCGACCCTGGATGCAATACAGAAGAAAGGTTTCATACAGTGTGGCGTCAGTGATGGTTTGCCGGGCTTCTCGGTACCGGACGCGACCGGCAAGATCCTCGGTATTGACGCCGATGTCTGTCGTGCTGTTGCAGCGGCGGTATTCGGCGATGCGACCAAGGTCAAGTTCAGCCAGTTGAATGCCAAGGAGCGCTTCACCGCGCTGCAATCCGGCGAGATCGACGTGCTGTCGCGCAACACCACCTGGACCAGTTCGCGTGATGCGGGCATGGGCCTGATGTTCGCCGGCGTGACTTATTACGATGGCATTGGCTTCCTGGTGAATAAGAAGCTGGGTGTGAAAAGCGCAAAAGAGCTGGACGGTGCGACCATCTGTATTCAAGCCGGTACCACTACCGAGCTGAACGTGTCGGACTACTTTCGCGGTAATGGTCTGAAATACACCCCGATTACCTTTGATACTTCTGATGAAAGCGCCAAGTCGTTGGAGTCCGGTCGTTGCGACGTGCTGACTTCCGACAAGTCCCAGCTTTATGCACAGCGCAGCAAGCTGGCGACCCCGACCGACTATGTCGTACTGCCGGAAACCATCTCCAAGGAGCCTTTGGGCCCGGTGGTGCGTAAAGGCGACGAAGAGTGGTTCAGCATCGTCAAGTGGACCCTGTTCGCCATGCTCAACGCCGAAGAGGCGGGTGTCACTTCGAAGAACGTCGAAGCTGAAGCCAAATCCACCAAGAACCCTGATGTTGCACGTCTGCTGGGCGCGGACGGTGAATACGGCAAAGACCTGAAACTGCCGAAGGACTGGGTAGTACAGATCGTCAAGCAAGTAGGTAATTACGGTGAAGTGTTCGAGAAAAACCTCGGCAAGAGCACGCCACTGGCCATCGACCGCGGCCTGAACGCGCTGTGGAACAACGGCGGCATCCAATACGCACCACCTGTGCGCTGATGGTTCTATCGCCCGGCGGGCCAACCGCCGGGTGATGTTCTGTTCCATTATTCCTGGGGCACTTCATGCAAAATTCAATCGGCGCACCCAAGCAGAGGCTCAGCCTCAGCGATCCGCGTGTGCGCGCCTGGTTATTCCAGATCATCACCCTGGTGGCGGTGGTCTCGTTGGGCTGGTTTCTGTTCGACAACACGCAAACTAACCTGGCGCACCGAGGTATTACCTCGGGTTTCGACTTTCTTCAGCGCAGCGCCGGTTTCGGCATCGCTCAGCACCTGATCGCCTACACCGAGGCGGACAGTTATGCCCGGGTGTTCGTCATCGGCCTGCTCAACACGCTGCTGGTGACTGTTATCGGGGTCGTCCTGGCGACCCTGCTGGGGTTCATCATTGGCGTGGCGCGGCTGTCGCAGAACTGGATCATCAGCAAGCTGGCGACGGTGTATGTGGAGGTGTTCCGCAACATTCCGCCGCTGTTGCAGATTCTGTTCTGGTACTTCGCGGTGTTCCTGACCATGCCGGGGCCGCGTAACAGTCACAACTTCGGCGATACCTTCTTCGTCAGCAGTCGTGGCCTGAACATGCCGGCGGCGCAGATGGCGCCGGGGTTCTGGGCCTTCGTCGCGAGTGTGCTGCTGGCCATCGTCGCCATCGTGCTGATGTGCCGCTGGGCCAACAAGCGCTTTGAAGCCACCGGCGTGCCGTTCCACAAGTTCTGGACCGGCCTGGCATTGCTGCTGGTGATTCCGGCGCTGTGCACGCTGGCCTTCGGCTCGCCGGTGCACTGGGAGTTGCCGAAGCTGCAAGGTTTCAACTTCGTCGGTGGCTGGGTGCTGATCCCCGAACTGCTGGCCCTGACCCTGGCCCTGACCGTCTACACCGCGGCGTTCATCGCCGAGATCGTGCGTTCCGGGATCAAGTCGGTGAGCTACGGCCAGACCGAGGCGGCCCGTTCCCTGGGGCTGCGCAACGGTCCGACCCTGCGCAAGGTGATCATTCCCCAGGCCTTGCGGGTGATCATTCCGCCGCTGACCAGCCAATACCTGAACCTGGCGAAGAACTCGTCCCTGGCGGCCGGTATTGGCTATCCGGAAATGGTTTCGCTGTTCGCCGGCACGGTGCTCAACCAGACCGGCCAGGCGATCGAGGTCATTGCCATCACCATGAGCGTGTACCTGGCAATCAGCATCAGCATTTCCCTGTTGATGAACTGGTACAACAAGCGCATTGCGCTGATCGAGCGGTGAGGAAGCGCCCATGACGACTCATACTTTCAAGCCCGATATGCCGCCGCCCAGCAGCAGTATCGGGGTCTTGGCGTGGATGCGCGCCAACATGTTCTCCAACTGGCTCAACACCCTGTTGACCCTGTTTGCCTTCTATCTGATTTACCTGGTCGTGCCGCCGCTCGTGCACTGGGCGATCCTCGATGCCAACTGGGTTGGCACCACCCGGGCCGACTGCACCAAGGACGGCGCCTGCTGGGTGTTCATCCAGCAGCGCTTTGGCCAGTTCATGTACGGTTATTTTCCGCTGGAGTTGCGCTGGCGGGTGGACCTGACCGTGTGGCTGGCGGTGATCGGTGCGGCGCCGTTGTTCATCTCGCGCTTTCCCCGCAAGGCGATCTACGGGCTGTGCTTCCTGGTGTGGTACCCGATCGTTGCCTACACCTTGCTGCACGGCGGTTATCTGGGGCTGAGCAATGTCGCCACTAGCCAGTGGGGCGGGTTGATGCTGACTCTGGTGATCGCCACTGTGGGCATTGCCGGGGCTCTGCCCCTGGGGATCCTGCTGGCATTGGGGCGACGTTCCAACTTGCCGGCGATCCGCGTGGTCTGTGTGACCTTCATCGAGTTCTGGCGCGGCGTGCCGTTGATCACCGTGCTGTTCATGTCATCGGTGATGCTGCCGCTGTTCCTGCCCGAGGGCATGAACTTCGACAAGCTGCTGCGAGCCTTGATCGGGGTGATCCTGTTCCAGTCGGCCTATGTGGCCGAGGTGGTGCGTGGCGGTCTGCAAGCCATTCCCAAGGGCCAGTACGAAGCGGCTGCCGCCATGGGCCTGGGCTACTGGCGGGCCATGGGCCTGGTGATTTTACCGCAGGCCCTGAAGCTGGTGATCCCCGGCATCGTCAACACCTTCATCGCCCTGTTCAAGGACACCAGCCTGGTGATCATCATCGGCCTGTTCGACCTGCTCAACAGCGTCAAGCAAGCCGCCGCCGACCCCAAGTGGCTGGGCATGGCCACCGAAGGCTATGTGTTCGCGGCCCTGGTGTTCTGGATTTTCTGTTTCGGTATGTCCCGCTACTCCATGCATCTGGAGCGCAAGTTGGACACAGGCCACAAGCGTTAGGAGTATCTCCATGAGTGAAGCGAGCAAAAAGCCTGTGGGCCCTGAAGGCATTATTCAGATGCAGGGCGTGAACAAGTGGTACGGCCAATTCCACGTGTTGAAGGACATCAACCTCAATGTGCGTCAGGGCGAGCGCATCGTCCTGTGCGGGCCTTCGGGGTCGGGTAAATCCACCACCATCCGTTGCCTCAACCGACTCGAAGAACACCAGCAGGGGCGTATCGTGGTAGACGGCGTGGAACTGACCAACGATCTCAAGCAGATCGAGGCCATCCGCCGGGAAGTGGGCATGGTGTTCCAGCACTTCAACCTGTTTCCGCACCTGACCATCTTGCAGAACTGCACCCTGGCGCCGATGTGGGTGCGCAAGATGCCCAAGCGCAAGGCCGAGGAAATCGCCATGCACTACCTGGAGCGGGTGCGTATTCCGGAGCAGGCCAACAAGTATCCGGGCCAGTTGTCCGGTGGTCAGCAGCAACGGGTGGCGATTGCCCGGGCACTGTGCATGAAACCCAAGATCATGCTGTTCGACGAGCCCACTTCGGCCCTGGACCCGGAGATGGTCAAGGAAGTGCTGGACACCATGATCGGCCTGGCCGAAGACGGTATGACCATGCTCTGTGTCACTCACGAAATGGGCTTTGCCCGGACCGTGGCCAATCGGGTGATCTTCATGGACAAGGGCGAGATTGTTGAACAGGCGGCGCCAAACGACTTCTTCGATAATCCGCAGAACGAGCGCACTAAGTTGTTCCTGAGCCAGATCCTGCATTGATCCTGCTGCAGGGCCCGCGCTGAAGATAAACCCGGACCGGCTCCGGGTTTATTTTTGCCCGGTGTTCAACTGCCGGCAGTACCGAGCTGTGGTTCGGGTAGGTCGCTGGAGGCCGAGGGCGTCAGTTGGGGTTCGCTGAGATCCAGTACGTCCTTCATCAATTGCGGGTGGCGATCGAGCAGGCGCATCAGCATGTACAGCGGTTGGGGCGCGCCGACTTCGCCACGCTCGTAGCGGGAAAAGGCATTGTGCCCGCCGCCCGACAGCAGCCTGACCGCTTCCTTCTGGGAAAGGTGCAGCTTGCGGCGGATGCGTTTCATGTCTGCGGTGACGATCTGCCGGTAATCCTCCAGCAATTGATCGCCCGCGGCGGCGTAGCGTTCTGCGCTCGCTGCGTCGAATTCGATCTCACCGCATTCCTGGCATTCCCAGCCGGCTAGGCCATGGAGGTGACGCAACAGGTGCCGGTAGTCGATGAGCTCGCTGCGCCGCTCGAACGCCAGCATGCCGGTCGGGGCGCCGCAGCTGTAGCACTGTTGTCGTTTCATGTGTCTGCCTCCTTGAAGGAGATCACTGGCGGCCCTATGCCGGGGCGATGGGGGATCTTGATGTAGAGCGTCCGGTTATCGGTGCCGGTGTAATACACGTCCTGCCACACCCGGTGATCGCAATAGGTGCTCATCGATTTGTAGAACATGCTGCCCTGGAGTCCGGCTATCACTCGTTGCATGGCGGCCAGAGACAATCCGAGTTCTTTGCCGCAGAGCAACGCGCTTCGAGTGAAGGCTTGTGCCCCTTGCCGAACGACCTGCGCCTTGATCAGCGAGAGATCGTGATGAGGTGTTTTCTTTTCCATGAGACACCTTTGATGCCTGATTGAAACTACCCTTATAGGGTTTTTTGTCAAGGCCTGTTTGAAATGGCGAAAGTGCCTCCTCCAGCCTAAAACGTTGAACTCTCGGAAAATCCTGAATACCATGTCGGGCAATTCATCCGATGATTGGATGACTGAGTGAGTCTAATGAGCGAAATTTCCCCCCTGATCAAGCGATCCTTGGTCGACCAGGCCCTGGAACAACTGCGTTCACGTATCAATAACGGCGCCTGGAGCGTCGGCCAACGTCTGCCCACCGAGCCTGAGCTGGCCAGCGAGCTGGGCATCAGCCGCAACACCGTACGTGAGGCGATGCGGGTCCTGGCGTTTTCCGGGCTGATCGAAATCCGTCAGGGCGACGGCAGCTACCTGCGGGCCGTGGCCGATCCGCTGGACATGCTCCAGGCCCTGTCGCAATGCTCCCTGGAGCAGGCCCGGGAAACCCGGCAGATCCTTGAGGTGGAGGCGGTGGGCCTGGCGGCCCTGCGTCGTACTGATGAGGACCTGCAAGGCTTGAGCACGGCCTTGCAGCTCAGCGGCGGGCACTTTCACGGCGATCTGGAAAGCTACATCGCCTGCGACCTGGTGTTCCACCAGCGCCTGGTGGACGCGGCACACAACCCGACGCTGAGCCAGCTGTACCGCTATTTCTCCAGCGTGGTAGTGGCACAGTTGCGCCAGACCCTGAGCCTCACCCCGCGCCGCCAGGACGTCTTCGACCTCCATCAGCAACTGCTGGATGCGATCGAGCAGGGCGACCCCGAACGGGCCAAGAACCTCTCCCGCCAGTTGATCAACGAATCCTGAATCCGAGACTGCCATGTCCAACCACCAGGCACCCCCTGATACCCTCGCTCCCCCTGAATTGCTGATCGACGCCGAGGCCGATGACGAAGAAGTCCAGCAGGCTCCAGCGCCAGTACACCGCCCTTGGCTGTTGCTGCTGGGGTTGATCCTGGTGGCACTGAACCTGCGCCCGGCGTTGGCGAGCATGGCGCCGCTACTCAGTGACGTCTCCCTGCACCTGGGGTTGTCGGCGGCCAAGGCCGGGCTGCTGACCACCTTGCCGGTGTTGTGCCTGGGGTTGTTTGCGCCACTGGCGCCGCTGCTGGCCCGGCGTTTCGGCGCTGAGCGCGTGGTCCTGGGGATCTTGCTGACCCTGGCGCTGGGCATTGTGGTGCGCAGTTCCTTCGGTGAGTTCGGGGTCTTTGCCGGGAGCATCCTGGCGGGCGCCAGCATTGGCGTGATCGGGGTGCTGCTGCCGGGTATCGTCAAGCGCGATTTCGCTAAGCACGCCGGCACCATGACCGGGGTCTACACCATGGCCTTGTGTCTGGGAGCGGCTATGGCGGCCGGCGCCACTGTGCCCCTGAGCCATCGTTTCGATGACAGCTGGGCCGTGGGCCTGGGCTTCTGGGTGGTGCCGGCGTTGGTGGCGGCACTGTTCTGGCTGCCGCAAGTGGGGCAGAAACACGGCGCCCACCATGTGGCTTTCCGGGTGCGCGGACTGCTGCGCGATCGCCTGGCTTGGCAGGTGACTTTGTACATGGGCCTGCAGTCCTCGTTGGCCTACATCGTGTTTGGCTGGTTGCCGTCGATCCTTATCGGTCGCGGGTTGACCCCGACGCAGGCCGGTCTGGTGCTGTCGGGCTCGGTGATCGTGCAGCTGGCCAGCTCCCTGGCCGCACCCTGGCTGGCGACCCGCGGCAAGGATCAGCGCCTGGCCATCGTGATTGTCATGCTGATGACCCTGGGCGGCCTGTTCGGTTGCCTGTATGCACCGATCGAGGGACTGTGGGGCTGGGCGATCCTGCTGGGCCTGGGGCAGGGCGGTACCTTCAGCCTGGCCCTGACCCTGATCGTCCTGCGTTCGAGGGACACTCACGTGGCTGCCAACCTGTCGAGCATGGCCCAGGGCATCGGCTACACCCTGGCGTCGATGGGGCCTTTTGCGGTGGGTCTGGTACATGACTGGACGGGCGGCTGGGACGCCGTGGGCTGGATCTTCGCGGTGCTCGGTTGCGGCGCGATAGTTGCTGGGTTGGGAGCGGGTCGCTCGCTGTATGTACAGGTGCAAAGCGAGAGAATCTGATGGGCCTCACTGTCGGTATTTGCGCGGCAAATGCCGATAGTGTTCTTCAGGGTTGCGGATTATTGTGCTGGCATCCCTATGCCTTTTCGGAGTCCGTCCATGAGTGATGCCCAGCGCGCCCTGATCACTGAGTTCTATCAAGCTTTCCAGCGGTTGGATGCCGAGGCCATGAGTGCCTGCTACACCGAGGATGTGCTGTTCAGCGATCCGGCCTTTGGCGAGCTGCGCGGGCGTGATGCCGGTGATATGTGGCGCATGCTGACCTCTCGAGCCAAGGACTTTTCCCTGACCTTCGATCAGGTGCGTGCGGACCAGAACTCAGGTGGCGCGCACTGGGTCGCCACCTATCTGTTCAGCCAGACCGGCAACACGGTGGTCAACGATATCCAGGCGCGCTTCGTGTTTCGAGATGGCAAGATCTGTGAACATCACGACCATTTCGATATGTGGCGTTGGGCACGTCAGGCCCTGGGCACCAAGGGCTGGTTGCTGGGCTGGACGCCATTGTTGAAAAACGCTGTCCGTGCCCAGGCCCGCAAAGGCCTGAAGGCCTTTCAAAACGGTCGCTGAAAGCCATCCTCTGCTAAGATCGCGGCTTGTTATCCACAAGCCTCGATGCCCTTTTGTGACCCGTCCTGTTCCCTCTTCCATCGCTGAAGCAGCTTCGCCACTGGCGGACCGCAAACCCTGGTTCGTCTATCTGGTGCGCGCCGCCAATGGCGCCCTGTATTGCGGCATCAGCGATGATCCGGTCAAGCGCTTCGCCAAGCACCAGAGTGGCAAGGGCGCACGGTTCTTTCTTTCCAGCCCGGCGGTGGCCCTGGTCTATACCGAGCTTTGCCGGGACAAGAGCGAGGCCCTGCGCCAGGAGCGGTTGATCAAGAAACTCAAGAAGAGCGCCAAGGAATGTCTGGTGGCGGGTGCATCACTCTGACTGATTGGTTTCCATCAGTGGGATCTGTAGGCCGCCAAGGGATTGCAGGCTAAGCTCAGTCCTCCCTCTCTTCCGGCGGACCCCAGCATGTCAGAGTTGATCCTGCACCATTACCCGACCTCTCCCTTCGCCGAAAAAGCCCGTTTGCTGCTGGGCTTCAAGGGGCTGTCCTGGCGCTCTGTGAAAATTCCCCCGGTGATGCCAAAGCCTGATCTGACTGCCCTGACCGGTGGTTATCGCAAGACCCCGGTGCTACAGATCGGCGCTGATATCTACTGCGACACGGCTTTGATCGCCCGGCGTCTGGAGCAGGAGAAAGCCTCGCCGGCGCTGTTCCCCGAGGGCCAGGAAATGATCAGCGCGACCTTCGCCGCCTGGGTCGACTCAGTGGTGTTCCAGCACGCCGTGACCCTGGTTTTCCAGCCGGAATCCGCCGCTGTACGTTTCGGTAAGTTGCCACCGGACGTGGTCAAGGCGTTCTTGGCCGATCGCGCCGGGCTGTTCAGTGGTGGCAATGCCAGCCGTTTGCCCCTGGAAGTGGCCAAGCATCAATGGCCAACCATCATGGCGCGCCTGGAGCAGCAGTTGCAGCGCGAACCGGGGGACTTCCTGTTTGGCGAGCCGTCGATTGCCGATATCGCCCTGGCCCACCCGCTGTGGTTCCTCAAGGGTACGCCGGTGACTGCACCGTTGGTGGACGAGTATCCGGCGGTGTCCGCCTGGCTGGCGCGGGTGTTGGGCTTTGGACATGGCTCCTTCACTGAAATGAGCGCCGAAGAGGCCCTTGAGGTATCGCGCAGCGCTACCCCGGCGCCGCTGCCGGATGAGCAGTTGGTCGACCCCAACGGTTTCACGGCGGGCCAGCAAGTGGTGATTGCTGCGACCGACTATGGTGTCGATCCGGTGGCGGGAGAGTTGTTGTTCGCTGGCACTGAAGAGCTGATCCTGCGCCGTGAAGACCCTCGCGCCGGCGTGGCGCATGTGCACTTCCCACGGCTGGGTTTTCGCATTCAGCCTCAGTGACACAAATCTGCGCTTGGTAGCGACAGGTGTTGTCGGCGCTGGCTTGCTAGCGAAGGCATATTCAGGGACGGCGCACGATTCGAAGACGTCCTCGCCGGCAAGTGGGGCCCCTTCCGACCGGCGCTTAGCGTTTCAAAGCCGCCATGATCCCGTCGGGGTCATAGGTGCGGATCAGAGTGCCGTTGACATCCAGGATCGGAATGCCCGCACCGCCCAGGGCGGTGTAGGCCTTGCGCGCCTCGGCGTCTTTCTCGATATCGAATTCCTTGAAAGGGATGCCCTTCTGATCAAGAAAGCGCCGAGTGGCCTTGCAGTAGCCACACCAGTCGGTGGCGTAGAGCACCACCTGGGCCTGGTTGCGGATCTCTTCTGAGACCACCGCCGAAGGATTGAACAGCCGTTCGATCTTGCCCCAGTTCTGATACAGCACGACCACCAGCAGGATCAGCAGGAACTTCTTCAGCACGCCCTGGAGCATCAGTTGCGGCGCTTGAGCTGATCAGTCAGTTGGGTCGGCAAGCCCTTGATGATCAGGGTCCCGGCTTCTTCGTCGTATTCGATCTTCGAGCCCAGCAGATGCGCCTCGAAACTGATGGACAGGCCTTCGGCACGACCGGTGAAGCGGCGGAACTGATTGAGGGTGCGTTTATCCGCTGGAATCTCCGGTGACAGCCCGTAGTCCTTGTTGCGGATGTGATCGTAGAAGGCCTTGGGGCGCTCTTCGTCGATCAGTTCGGACAGCTCTTCCAGCCCCATGGGCTCGCCGAGCTTGGCCTGGCTGCTGGCGTAGTCCACCAGGGTCTTGGTCTTTTCCCGGGCCGACTCTTCCGGCAGGTCCTCGCTTTCGACGAAGTCGCTGAAGGCCTTGAGCAGGGTGCGGGTCTCGCCCGGACCGTCGACACCTTCCTGGCAGCCGATGAAGTCGCGGAAGTACTCCGAGACCTTCTTGCCGTTCTTGCCCTTGATAAAGGAGATGTACTGCTTGGACTGCTTGTTGTTCTGCCACTCGGAGATGTTGATCCGCGCCGCCAGGTGCAACTGGCCCAGGTCCAGGTGCCGGGACGGGGTGACGTCCAATTGGTCGGTCACTGCCACGCCTTCGCTGTGGTGCAGCAGGGCGATGGCCAGGTAGTCGGTCATGCCTTGCTGATAGTGGGCAAACAGCACGTGGCCGCCCACCGACAGGTTGGATTCTTCCATCAGCTTCTGCAGGTGTTCCACCGCCACCTTGCTGAAGGCGGTGAAGTCCTGGCCGCCGTCGAGGTACTCCTTCAACCAGCCGCTGAAGGGGAATGCGCCGGACTCTGGATGGAACAGGCCCCAGGCTTTGCCCTGTTTGGCGTTATAGCTTTCATTGAGGTCGGCGAGCATGTTCTCGATGGCCGCGGACTCTGCCAATTCGGAATCGCGGGCGTGCAGAACTGCTGGGCTGCCGTCGGGTTTTTTGTCGATCAGGTGGACGATGCAATGGCGGATCGGCATGGGCTTCTCGGCTGATTGAAGGGGGAGGGCGGGCTCCCCGAAAAAGTGCCCAGTGTACCGCACACACTGGTTTTGGCGCGGTTTGCCGGGCGATGAACGGCTCGTCGGTAAGGCTTATGCATTTTTTTACCGATTTAGAGCAATAAAGCTGACCAAATGGCTAGGTAGAGGCGGATATTTCCCCGTCTGTGTGCTAGTTTTGCCCCGTCTTACGCGATGTCTCAGCGTTAAGCGTGCATTCAGCATTTGTCGGGTCGAACCAAACCCTGATTTCGGTATCTATAACCCCGATTCGTCGTGGTTGTAACCGGGGTGCCAGATTCACAAGATCTGGCTCGATGGCTGACACTGCACTCTGCAATCCAAATGAATTTGATAGGGAAGGAACACCACAATGGCTATTACTAAAGACCAACTGATCGCTGATATCGCTGAAGCTATCGACGCGCCGAAAACCACCGCGCGTAACGCCCTGGACCAACTGGCTCAGATCGTTGCTGATCAATTGGAAAATGGCGGCGAAATCACTCTGCCAGGTATCGGCAAGCTGAAAGTGACCGAGCGTCCTGCCCGTACTGGCCGTAACCCATCGACTGGCGCTGCCATCGAAATCGCTGCCAAGAAAGTTATCAAGCTGGTTGTGGCTAAAGGCCTGACCGACGCTGTTAACAAGTAATACTTGCAGTGAAACCGTGCTCAGGAGCTTTCCGGGCACGGTTTGTGTGACACCGATTCACGCAAGGTGAATCGACGCTCAATCCCCGCCTCTCAGTTCTTCCTTACCCAGCGTTCCTGACTCCAGGCCTGTTGCTGTGCCTTGTCCTTGAAGGTCCAGGCGACGAAGCGACTCTGTTTCTGTCCCTGGGACATTTCCACCACCTGGCTTTCCAGGGCTCCGGCCTTTTTCAGCGTGCTTTCAATCGCCGGCAAGTTCGAGGCCTTTGACACCAGGGTGCTGAACCACAGCACTTGCTGGCCGACGCTGGCGCTTTCGCTGATCAACTGACTGACGAAGCGGATCTCGCCCCCCTCGCACCACAGTTCCCTGGCCTGACCGCCGAAATTCAACACTGGCAGCTTACGCTTGGGATCGGCCTTGCCCAGGGCTCGCCATTTGCGCTGGCTACCGCGGGTGGCTTCGTCCAGTGACGCGTGGAAGGGCGGGTTGCACATGGTCAGGTCGAAACGCTCGGTGCTTTCCAGCAGGCCACTGAGGATCTGCCTGGGGTTGCCTTGCTGGCGCAGGCTGATGGCCTTGTTCAAGCCGTTGGCCTGGACAATGGCCTTGGCGGCGGCCAGGGCGGTGCTGTCGATGTCCGAGCCGAGGAACTGCCAGCGGTAGTCGCTGTAGCCGATCAACGGGTAGACGCAGTTGGCACCGACCCCGACGTCCAGCACCCGGACCGCTGCGCCGCGAGGGATTTCCCCCTGGTTGTGGCTGGCCAGTAGGTCGGCGAGGAAATGCACATAGTCGGCGCGGCCTGGCACCGGCGGGCAGAGGAAGTCTGCCGGAATATCCCAGTGGGCAATGCCGTAGAAGGCCTTGAGCAGCGCCCGGTTGAACACCCGTACCGCTGCCGGGTCGGCGAAGTCGATGCTTTCCTTGCCGTAGGGGTTGAGGATCACGAACTGGCCCAGCTCCGGGGTGCTCTTGATCAACTGCGGGAAGTCGTAGCGCCCCTGGTGGCGATTGCGCGGGTGCAGGCTGGCCTTTTCCTTGGGGGCGGCGGCTTTGGCTGGGGAGTTTGGCTTGGGCTTTTTGCGCGGAGGCTTGGGGG
>NZ_JAAARM010000033.1 GCF_009908285.1 Pseudomonas sp. Fl4BN1 | reverse complement strand
ACAGCGAGTCGGCGCCCTTGAGCTGGATGTCCTTGATCGCAAAGCAACGGCTGTCGGCCGGGGTGGTCGGCGCTGTGGGAGCGGCGCTCTTGCCGGGCAGGTCCTTGAGTTCTTCGAGACGCCGCTGCTGCTCTTCCAGCAGACGGTTCTGCCGGTCGCGGATCAACTCCTGATCACCGGGATTATTAAAAGGGGCGGCAAGGATGCTGCTGGGCACAATGCTCAAGCACAACAGGCAAGACAATACCTGACACAACCTCATCCCGAGGGTGGAGAGAGACATATTCGATCCTTCGAAATACAGCTACAGCGTCTGGCGTGAGCGGCGATGCTAAATAGCCACTACTTGGACGTCAAATGAGCTGCCCGCGAGATAGACCCACGGAGAAAGATCGAAATAAACCACTCAATCGGAAATGGAAATAAAAACCCTTATTAATCATGAAGTTAAAAAAATCAGGCAGACCAGCCACCGAGTAGACCTTCAGAGCCCCGTAGCATTTGGACCAACGCTCAATTTCGGGATAGAACACTCCGGTCAGACTTTTGAAGTATCAAGAGAAACCAAACTAAAACAGAGGGTTATAGGGCATATAGTGATTTATTATTAGAGGGCAATAGCGATGAAATGGCCGTTATAAAAGCCTACAAATCAACTAAGACACAATTGCTAACAACTACACTAACCGCTTAATAACTAACTACTTTTCAAGAATTCAAAGAAAATTCGAGTGCCGCACCAATAAAAACAGACGAACGGTATATAGCAAAAAGTCTGGATAGCACGCTCAGGCCTCTCGCCTGGAGTTGCATCACAACAATGCTGGTGGGAGCGCACTGGAGGTTTCCGACCTGAAACCAGGCCCTGCCTCATGACTTGCCCTCATCACCCTCCGAACGCAGATGAATCACCCGGGCAGGCGGTTCCACGATCAGCGGCGGATGCTGTACGTCCTCAGGACTGATCCGGAAAAACTGCGTGGTGACATGGCTGATACCGCCCTCTTCATCGTTGTGCACGATTATGGTTCCGGGCTGGCGCATCTGGGCGAAGGTCTCGTCGCTGAGCTTGAAGCTTTCACTCAAGCGCTGGTTGTCCACCACCGGTGCCGGCAGCCGCGCTGGATAACTCTTGTTACGGCGCTGGCGGTAACGCGCCCAGGAAATCAACAGCACCGCATTGAGCAGCGCGACCCAGGCATAGAACTGCAAGGTGGTCAGGGCATCGAGCATGCTCGCTTCGATGCGCGGTCCCTCGTGGCTGTCGAGCAAGGGGATGAGCCCGCGAATGAGCAAATACAACAGGCCCACCCAGGCCAGCACGGTGAGGATAACGTCGACCACAACCATGAAGGGACGTTGGCGAGTCCGGATGATCTTCATCAGCGCACCTCCTCTTCGTCATCTCTGGGCTTGATACCGCGATCCGGGCTGACCCAGCGCGCACGCTTCTGATGCTCGCCGAACAACACTCTGGGGAAGCTGACCAGGGTGGTGAGCAAGCTGATCAACCAGAACACCAGGGGGTACCAGACCACCCAGAACATGGTTTTCCACAGGTCTTTTTCATAACGCCGGTCGATCAGGATGCTGACCGCGAATTGGGCCAGGCAGACAATCGCCAGCACCAGGCCGGTAAAGGCTGGCGGCACAATGCTGTGCACCGCGATGGCCTCGGGCATGACGATGAACTTGCCCAAGGCCCAGAAGATCACCGACAGCAGAAAGGTGAAGGCCCAGCCAGTGGACAGGCAGTAGTCGAAGAGCAGTGTCCACAGATAGCGATGACGCCACTCCCAGATGCCCCGGATGTTCTTGAACAGCACCTCGGCGCCGCCCTGTGCCCAGCGCAACCGCTGCTTCCACAGGCCCTTGATGGTTTCCGGCATCAGAATCCAGCACAACGCCCGGGGCTCGAAGAACACGTACCAGTGATCGAGTTGTAGCTTCCAGCTGATGTCGATGTCTTCGGTGATCATGTCCGGGCTCCAATAGCCCACCCGGTGCAGTGCCGTGCGGCGAAAGGCGACGATCACCCCGGAGACGGTGAAGACTTTGCCGAACACTCGCTGGGTGCGCTTGATCAGGCCGATGATCGACGAAAACTCGCCCACCTGAATCCGTCCCACCAGGGTCGAGCGGGTACGGATCCGTGGGTTGCCGGTCACCGCACCGAGGCGCGGGTTGACCAGCATCGGTGCCACCAGGTACGCCGCAGTGTTGGGTGCCAGCAGTGCATCGCCATCGATGCACACCAGGTATTCACTGTGCGCCGCCACCGCACCCATGCGCAGGGCCACGGCCTTGCCCTGGTTCTGTGCCAGGTGCAGCACCCGCAGGCGCGGGTCCTGGGCGGCAATGGTGTCCAGGACCTGGCCGGTGTTGTCCTTGGAACCATCGTTGATGGCGATCACTTCAATGTTCGGATAATGCTGGGCCAGCGCTGCCTGAATGGTGTCGGCGACGTTGTCCCCTTCGTTGTAGCAAGGGATCAGAATGCTGATCAGCGGCTCACCGGCCAGGGGCGGCGGCAGGGTGTCGTCGGTCCAGGGCCAGTGACGTTCCCAGTGCAGCCAGAAATACAGGCCGCCAGAGATCCACAGTGCGGACATGAACAACGGGTAATAGAAGACGAAGTCCATGAGGAACTCGCCGGTCACCAGGAAGATCAGCCCCAGGGGCACCCCGAGCACCAACGCCAGCACTACCAGGGCGAAGACTCTATCCATCATGATTCAAGGACTCCATTTGTTGGAGAGTGCGGGCCGCAGGGTTTTCAGGTCCGGGGTGTTGTCGAGGAAGTTGTCCGGGTAGTAACCGAAGTGGATGGCGCCCTGGCGCTTGAGCCGGCCCATCCAATCGGCCAGTTGCGCGGCGGGCAGGTCAGTGGTCGGTTGCCGGCTCCAGTCCCGGGCCTGAAGCTCGAACACCGTGCGCTGCAAGGCTCCGGGCCGGGTCCGCACCTGATCCACCAGGGCCTCCAGCCAGGGCCCGGAATGCCGTGGGCTCTGGCCTTCCATCAGCGGCATGGCCATGGGCGCCGTCCAGTCGTAGCTGGCGAGGAAATCATCGAGGTTCTGGGCGAACCAGGTTTCGCTCTGGGGATTGATGATCGGTTCGGCATATATGTTTCGCGCCGTCAGTACCTGAGGCCCGCGAATCGCCCGGACCTTGGCGGTCAACTCGTTGGTGAAGTCGATCAGGTAGCGGCTCTTGAAACGGGTCCAGCGCTGCAGGGTCGCCGAATCATCACGCAGGGCCGCGATGGAGCCGGGCAGGCCATTGGCTGCATAGGCACGCAGGGCTTCGGGGCTGGCGTCTTCGTAATCCGAAAG
The DNA here is from genome assembly GCF_009908285.1 of Pseudomonas sp. Fl4BN1. Classification (GTDB taxonomy): domain Bacteria; phylum Pseudomonadota; class Gammaproteobacteria; order Pseudomonadales; family Pseudomonadaceae; genus Aquipseudomonas. The sequence goes on along the minus strand of NZ_JAAARM010000033.1, from coordinate 67,117 downwards.
CAGCGCATCATCGTGAAACAGGACGCCGTCGACCGAGGTCATGCGTGCCATGTCTTCATAGAGCTCGCCGATCAGCCGCCGGACGTTCGGATCGAAGGGCGACAGCCGCTGATACTGCTTGGGATCGAGCGCTGCCTGGCCAGTGGCCGGGTCCCAGCGAGTGACCCTGGGCAACCGCGCATCCAGGGCGTAACTGAGCACCGGCATCCAGGCGAAGACCTTGACGTGGGCCCGGGTACGCAACTGCCAGGCAACCCGGTTGAACAGGTCGGCGCGCATCGGCAGATGCCGGTTGGGGAAGTACAGCTCGCGCGCCAGCCCATCGCCCTGGGGATCGGCAAAAGCCTGGAGGAATACGGTGCTGGCTCCCAGGTCGGCCATGCGTTGCACCAGTTTGCCGAGATTGATCTCCTGCTGTTTAGGGTCCGGGTCGTAGACGTTGTCCAGGTCCACATGCACCACGCGCATCGGCGCCCTGCTCTCGACACCGACAATACTGTTGGAGAAGTGCGAGCCATCAGGATCCGACACCACCAGGAGGCGCGGACTGCTCATCAGGTTGTCGAGAGTATCGAGGCCATCATCCAGGGTCATCGCCATCTGGAATCCCTGGCCATCGATCACCTGCAGGGTAGTGCCGTCGGCGGTACCGTACGGCCAGACCCAGACCCGGGGACGGTAGCCGGCGACGGCCTGGATCTTGTCGGCGATAGCGGTGATGTCGTTGCGCATCCGCGCCTGGAACTGTATTTCGCTTTCATAGCGGCCACTGGCTGCATCGTAGCGTCGAGTCGCAGCCGCCGGCTGCAGGTTACCCTGCGGATTGGCCAGGATGCCCAAATGGCTGTGGTCAGTATGGGCGGCCAGTTCTACCAGCCCGGAACGGGAGATCTCACCGATCTGTGCCCAGTTCAGAAACTGTACACGCGGGCGCATGTCGCCGGAAAAATCCACCAGCCGGTTGGCCGGGGTATCCATCCACATGCCCACCGGGGCCAGCAGCGCGTGCCACTGATAGGCACGCAACACCGGCAATACCCGAGTGTAGAAGCTCGAAAAACCATCGTCGAAGGTCAGCAGGATGGCCTTGGCCGGCAGCTCCGGGCCGCCTTTGCGGGCCGCAAGGATCTGGTCCACAGTCACCGGCCGGTAGCCGTTCTCACGCAGCCACGCCAATTGCTGGATCATCCGTTCGGTGCGCACACCCACTACCCGTGGATCAGGGTCGCGATCGGCGATGTCATGGTAGGCAATCCCCAGCACATGGTTCTTCGGCCATGGCGCCTCGGTATGGGGCAAGGGTCGTTGTGCCGGGACGACAAAGTTAGCTGCAGGCTGGGAACAGGCGCTGAGAATCAAGGCTCCCAACAGGAGGACGCAACGGTTGATCAAACTCATCGTCCCACTCTCCTCTAGAAGCGATAGGTAAGGTCGACCGCCAGGCGCAGATCGGTTTCCCGCTCGCCGTCGTAAGGCCGGTTGATCACGCTCAGCACACCGCCGATATCGAACACGTCGTTCCAGCTGTAGCGCTGGCCGTAGCTGAGCAGCCCGACGGCCCCCGTGGAGTAGCCACGCTCGCTGTAGGTCCCGGCACCGGCCTGGAACTGTTGACTCCAAGTGGTTTCATAGCGGTGATAAAGCACGTGGTTGACGGTCACGGTAGGCAGGACGCTTAAATCCGCCTCGGGGTTGTAGTAGGGCGTGTCTTGCAGCGTGTTATGACTGGCGCCCACTTCCAGTCCGAGATCGACCTGCACTTTCGGTGAGCGGTAAACCCCTTCACGCCCGGTGAGCAATGCTTCGAAACGGTTGTTACCGTCACTGAAATGCGAAGGGCTGAGGGACAGTTTCCATTCGCGGCTTTCATTGGCGCGCCAGCGCAGGAAGGCACTCCCGCCATTGGCGCTGATGTCACTGTTGAGCGCCCGCAGCGGGGTGTTGGCCGAGAGGTAGTCGAGGCTGCCGCCGTATTGCCAGTGATCGTCGATATCACGGGCCAAGGACACCCGGGCACCGGTCTTGTCGCCGTAGCCGTAGGAGTGATTGGAGACTTCGGCTTCCAGGGTCATGTCACGGGTTCGCCGCTCCACCCCCAGGACCTGCCAGCGGTGGTTGCCGATGCCTTCAGAGAAATCTCCCATGGCATAACCGATCCCGCCGAACAGTCGCCAGTCCTCGGCAATGGGCGGCGTATAAAGCCGGCTTTCGATGCCGAAATCCCGGCTCCCGGCCACGGCACCGGCACCACTGCTTCCCCCTCCGTAGCTCTTGCCGCCGTAGGTCGAGACTCGCAACTCGGCCATGTCATGCACTTCGCGCTCGCGGGCCAGGCGTTGCACCTGACGGCTTTCCGGGAAGCGCTCAAGCACGTCGTCGGTCAGGGCATCCAACTGCCGCCACTCTTGCAGGTCCAGAGCGGTGTGTCCCTGGGACACTTCCAGGTTGACGTCCCGCGGCGCCACGCTCTCGGTTTCCTTGAGCAGGCTTTCCGACAGCCGCGGCCACTCACGGGTCCGGTATAGGTCGGCCTGGGCCAGGCGCACACTGGTGTTGCCCGGAGCAAGCTCCGCCAGGCTCGCCAGACGTTGCTCGGTACCCGTCAGATCAGCCCCGGCAGCGGCGGTGGCACCGGCCTGGGCGGCCAGCAACTGAGCATCGACCCAGTCGTCGTTGAACTCGCTGACCGATTGCCTGGTCCGCTGAATTCGTTGCGGCACACTGTCGGCCAGTTCATTGGCGAGGTTCAGCGCCTCTTCCGGGCGTTCACTTTCCAACAAGGCGTAGTACAGACCGGTGGTGTCCTCCAGGCGGGACGTCGCATCGGCTTGCGGAGCAGCCAGCACCCGACGATACAAATCCGCGGCCTCTTCCGGCTGACGCTGATCAAGATAGGCCGCAGCCACCCAACGCAGGGCATAGGTGGGAATACTCGCCCCATCAGCGGTCAACTGCTGGTATTCGCTGATTTCCTCGGCGGTACGGGCACGGGCCTTGAGCGCTCCCAGGCGATCGATACGCCAGCGGGTGAGATCCTCCTTGGCCTGGGAGTCGGTGCCCCATGCGGCAAACAGGGCATCGTAATCCGCCAGGGCGCGGTCGGCGATCACGAAGCGTTCTTTCTCGCTGCGGGTGGCCAGCTCCGCCAGCCTTACCCGCTCGGCGGCCAGATCGCCCTGAATTCGTCGCTGAACCAGCGGATCGATCAACCCCGGGTGCTGCTGGGCCAGGCGCAGGGCCGGCTCCGGCAAGCGTGCCCGTTGCAGGGCATAGATGTATTCGCGGATGACGTCGGGCTTGTCACCGGCGCGGATAAAGGCCTGGTCGTATTCGCTCAGGGCATCGTAAGGCTGGTTGGCGCGGGTCAAGGCGTAACCCAGGGCCAGGCGCCGGGTCGGGTCGTCGGGCTTGGCCGCCACCAGGGCCTTGGCCCGAGCCACCGCTTCGGCCGGCTGGCCAGCATCGGCCTGGGTCAGGGCCAGGCCCAATTGCAGGTCGGCATTTTGCGGATCGCGCTCCAGGGCCTGGCGATACAGGCGAGTGGCGTTGTCCCATTGCTTGAGGTTGCGATAGGCCCTGGCGGTGGCTACCAGTGCCTGCACCGGCAGCGCGCGATTGCGTGCCTGGGTCTCATAGACGTTCACCACCTCGGCATCGAGCCCGGCCCAACTGGCGATCTGCAGGTGGTCGCTGACCAGGCCGCTGGTCAACTGACTGGCCGGCACCTGGCGCAAATGAGTCAGTGCCGGGGTATAGCTGCCGGCACGGGCCTGGATGATCAGTTGGTCATAGGCCGCGTCGGCGAACACCAACCCAGGCCAGAGCAATTGACTGCACAGCGCCAGACGAAACAACGGACGAAGGCCATAACGGCGAGCGGGATGAACAGTGCATTGCATTTCGTCAGCATCCTTACATGGCTAGCCGGAGTTCTGCGCCCCGCCCTTACGCCCCAGCAAACGGGATCAAATGATCCAAAAACGCTTTCTGGGTGAATTCTTCCACGAAGGTTAGTCGAGAAACTGGACTGCCATAATTATTCAGAATCAGCCGCAGCAAGCACTGTAGAAGCCCGATCTGCAGTGCCAGCCAGCCTTGCCCGGCAACCTCCAGACAGCACAACGCCCGACCTGTGCTCTGCACAGCGCCGGGCGCCGGGGATTGACCTGAAGGGTCGCCAAGGGCGACCCACACAGTGCTTACTGCAGGGCGCCTGCGCCCCCCAGCTTGCTCATGACAAAACCAACGAACTGCTCGACCGTCATTTTCTGGCCGTTGAAATTCACTTCGTTGTTGGCGTAGTGCAGGGTCGACACCACGTTATTGCCATCGAGCTTCGCCAACTGGGTAGCCAGGGCCATGGCGCTGAGCATTTCCGCGGTGGCGGCACTTTGCTCGGCGATCTGCTTGGCATCGGTCTGGCCTTCAGCCTGGGCCTGCAGCGCTGCAATGTCCGCCACCATCGGCTTGGACAACAGCAGTTTGGTGTCCAGCTGGCTGATCAGTTGCTTGCCCAACTCCGCCGGAGGCAGTTCCAGGTTCTGCGGCTTGGCCAGGTCCAGGCTCAGGCTGAAACGGCTTTCGCCACTGCCGGTCTTGAGTGCCAGGCTTTCCAGGGCGATCTGTGGCTTGGCTTCCAGCACCTTGTTCACCGCACCACGAACCTTGGCCTGTTCGGCGTCGGTCATCTGCAGTTCCGGAGCCGGCTCGCCACGGGAGGCCGCATCGGTCGCGGCTGTCTGGTATGGCTGCAAGACAGTCTGGTAGACCTGCATCAAATCGAGCATGCCCTGGCTGTCAAGGTTCTTCATGCTCCAGAGCATTTCGGCCGAACCAACGCTCTTGCCGTCGAAAGCAATCTCACCGATCCGGTAATCCGCGCGCCCGGCCACTGTGCTACCGGCTTCTTCGCTGGAGGTCTTCTGCTCGAAGTTCTTCAGGGTCAGCACCGACTGCTTGTCACCGAAGGTGGCCTTGGCACCGCTGAGTTCCACGGTGTTCTGGCCCAGGTAGTAGCCGAAACTGCTCTTCTGCAGGTTGCTGGCCAGGGTCAGGCCGTTGATTTCCAGCTTGCCCGGAGCCTGATCCGGCGCACTGATCGACAGGCTCAGGCTGTCCATGTAGCCATCGATCTTGGCCTTCTGTCGGCTGTCGCTGACGGAGACGTTGAGGTTCATGCCGGAGAACTTGAGGTTGGAGTTCTCATCCAGGACCAAGTCCATGGGGGCAAATTCCAGGGTGCCTTCAGCGGCGAGGTCGTAGCCGACATTGACGACGCCCTTCAACGGTGCCGCGCCCTTGGTGGCGGCGAACCACTTCTCGGTCTGTGGGCTTTTTTCCAGCTCATAGTGACTGGTAGCCATGACTGGCAACCACTTCAGGCGCACCAGTCGGGAGAAGGGCAGCGGACCGTGCTCGATGTGGTCGGAGACCAGCAGTTCCAGATCACCATGGAACACATCGCCCTGGCCCTTGACGCGATAGCGGGCGTTGCTGCTGAACAGGCCACGATCCAGGGACACCAGTTCCAGGGTTGCGGTGGCGTCGTAACCGAGCAGCGCCGCCTGCAGCTCCTTGTTGCTCTCGATGATCTGCTGTTGCAGAACCCCTTCCAGCTTGGTGCCGGTGTACCAGGCGCCGCCGGCACTGATGGCACCTACTGCGACGACGATTCCTAACAGTACGCCTGCTGATTTATTCATGTCTGACCCGATCAATATCCGTTGTTTGAAGGTGTGGTCGTCTTCCCTGAACCCATGACGGGTCGCGGCTCGACTCCGCGTAAAACCGGCGCAGATTACCACTGGCGGTGAGCGGGAGCCCAATCTTTGAGTGTGAAAAACCGTTGATGGGCCGCTAGGCAGGGCACAGGAACACCCGTTGGAAGGCAGGATCGGCGCGCACTCCCACCGCTGCCGCAGGCTCGACCACGGCAGGGCGACAAGATCCCGAAAGGGCTTCGACGATCTCAACAGCGCGTCAGTTTTGCTGCTACTCACAGCCTGCGACAGCGGCTCCAAAGAGCCGGGACAGGCTTCAGGAATACTCGACTTCCAAGGCATCGAGCTGATGGTCGAAGCTCTTGAGCCGCGCGCTCCAGGTGTACACCAGCACTTCGAAATCCCGATCGATCACCGCGCTGTTGTTCCGCGACTCACCACGGGGGTCGCAGAAATCCAGCTGATAACGCTCCCGGGCCATGGCGGTGGCGACATCTGATAGCTCCCGGGCATTGCTCAGCCAGTGGCGACCGTCATCCGCCTGCTTGTCCAGCAGGATGCACTGCTTCTTCAGCGCTTCCAGGCTCTTTTCCAACGGCGTGCCGGTGAGCTCGCCCATGACTTCGGCGAAGGTCCGCCCCGGTTGCCAATAGCTGCCCCAGAAGTAGCGGTCAAACACGGTCTCAACCCGGCGCAAGGCCACCTTGGTGTCCCAGATGACCACCAGCGTCTTGCTCTGTTCGAGCTGTTTTTTCTTGATTTTCTGGCCCTGGAAGGAAGCCCAGGCCACCACGCCGATGGCCATTACCGCAATCAGCGCACTGGCGCTGTCGAGGAACACCAGGGCCTTGTCGATCTGGTGGGCCAGCATGATGCCGTAGAAGTAGGTGGCAGACAGCAGCACCAGGGCGCAGAGCGCGCACCAGAAGCCCGGAGCATAAGGGTTTTTCATTATTGGAATCCCCATGACCATCACATGCTTTGATCGCTTTAAGGCGCGTTGCACGCGGCGCCTTGGCAACTGATCAAAGCATAGCAACGGCCTCAGGGTTTCGCGTGCTGCGAGCCTTGCGTTCGTCCGCTTTCCCAACCACCGCCCAGGGCCAGGAACAGATCAATCTGACTCATTGCCACCTGGGTATTGGCGGACGCCAGTTGCGCGCGCATATCGGTGTAGGTGCGGGTGGCCTGCAGGTCGGCAAGGAACGAGGCACGACCGGCCTGGAAAAAACGATGGGTCTGGTCCGCCGCCAATTGCGCCGACTGCTCGGCGTCCGCCAGGGCCTCGCGACGCTGCAATTGCGCGCTGTACTGCGCCAGGCCGGTCTGGGTTTCACGAATGGCGTTGAGCACCACACCGTCAAAATGCGCCAGTGCGCCCTGGCTGGCCGCCTCGGCTTCGTGGATGCGCTCACGGGCACCATTGGCCGGCACGCTCCAACTGATCAACGGACCGAACCCCCAACGGTTGGTGGACGCCTTGCCAAGGTTGTCGAGGATGCCCACGGTACCGATGGTCGCGCCGATGCTGATATCGGGATACAAGGCCCCGGTGGCCACGCCGATTTGCGCCGTGGCAGCGGCCAGGTGACGCTCGGCCTGCCGCACATCGGGACGCCGCTTGAGCAACGCCGCACCGTCGCCCACCGGGAGCAGTTGGGCGATCTGCGGCAACTCGGCGCAACCGCCGGTGCCGGCCGGCAATTGCTCCAGCGGCTTGGCCAGCAGCATCGACAAGCGGAACAGTGCCGACTGGCGTGCCGCCTCGTAGCGCGGCAGTTCGGCGCGCAAGGATTTGAACTGGGTCTGGGAGCGGGTGACCTGGGTTTCGTCGCCACGCCCGGCATCGCGCAGACGCTGGGTCAGCTCGGTGCTCTGGGCTTGCAGGCTCAGGGAATGTTCGGCGATTTCCCGCTCTTCATTGGCCGCGCAGACCTGGGTGTAGGCCCGCACCACATCCGCCACCAGGGTGATGCGCGCAATGTCTGCCGCGGCCTGGGTTGCATCGGCATTGGCCTGGGCCGCCTCGATGCCACGCTGCAAAGTGCCGAACAGGTCGAACTGATAGGAGGTGCTGATGGACAGGTTGCCGACATTGGCCACCGGTACCTTTTCCGGTAACAGGAAGGCTTCCCCGGATTCCTGCAGGCGTTCGACCCCGGCCTTGACTCCGCCGCTCCAGCCGCCAGCGGCCTGGGCCTCATCCACCTGAGCTCGGGCCCGGGACAGGTTGGCCGCCGCCACCCGCAGGTCGGTATTGGAGGCCAGGGCCTGCTGCACCAGCTGGTCCAGGCGCGGGTCCCGGTACAGCCGCCACCAATCGGCAGGCACCGGCGCCGAGATCACATTGGCGCCCTTGGCCGCCAAGTCGCCCTGTAAGTCCTGGCGTTGTACCGCCGCGTCCTTGGGCAACTGGTAATCCGGCCCGACCATCTGGCAGGCAGACAGCATCAGGCCGAGTCCGGCCAAGGCCCAGCGTGCGCCGCCGTTCATTTCCCGGGCTCCTGCTTGGCCTGATCATTGAGGATCGACACGGTAGCGGTGCGCCCGGCGATCATGCGGAAATCCGCTGGCACGTCATCGAAGGCGATGCGCACCGGAATCCGCTGGGCCAGCCGCACCCAGCTGAAGGCCGGGTTGACGTTGGGCAGCAAATTGGAGCCGCTGCTGCGGTCGCGGTCTTCGATCCCCGCAACAATGCTTTGCACATGCCCGCGCAATCGCGCGCGGTCACCAATCACCCGGATATCCACCGTCTGGCCGACATGGATGCCGTCGAGCTTGGTCTCCTCGAAGTAACCGTCAATATGGAAGGAATTGCTGTCCACCACCGACAACACCGGGCGCCCGGCAGTGACGAACTCCTGAGTCCGCGGCGCGCGATCGTTGACGTAGCCGTCTACCGGGCTGCGCACCACCGAGCGATCAAGGTTGAGCTGGGCACCGTCCACGGCCACTTGAGCCTCGGCCAGCGCTGACTGGGCACGGGCCTCGCGGGACTGGCTCTCTTCCAGTTGCTCGCGTGGCACCAGGTTGCCCAGGCCACGGTTGCGCTTGGCCTCGCGCTGAGCCTGGGCCAGGGTTTCCTGACGATCGGCCAACCCCGCCCGGGCTTGGCGCAAGGCCAGCTTGAAACGGTCCTGGTCGATACTGAACAGCACCTGGCCACGTTTCACTAACTGGTTGTCACGCACCTCCACCTGCTGGATCAGCCCGGACACGTCCGGGGCGATCTGCACGACATCGGCGCGGATATGCCCGTCCCGGGTCCAGGGCGCGAACATGTAGTACATCACCATGCGCCAGACCACCACGACCGCGAAGGTCACCACCAGTAACGTCAGGACCACACGGCCAATGGTCAATAAAGGTTTTTTCATGTCATCAGGTATCGACTGAGAGAGTCCACAGCGCCCAGCAACAGAGCGTAGAGACCCACGTTGAACAGTGCCCGGTGCCAGACCAGGCGATAAAAGTGCAAGCGCGTCAGCACCCCGTGCACCAGCAGGTACAAGCCATAAGTGATACCCATCAGCACCAGTAGCGTGGGCAGGAACACCCCGCTGATATCCAGATCACCGATCATAAAGGCGCTCCATCGATGCCATGGGGAAGAGGTTCTTCGGGTTCGCCCGAGCCCACGAATTCCACCCCGGGCAGCAGCGCCAGGCGTAGGCCACTGAGGGCGTGCAGCAGGTGCAGGCGGGTTTCGTTATCGCCTTGCAGGCCCTGGCTGTTGAGGGCCCGGCGAGTACGGTCGAGGGTCATCAACAGCGCACTGGGCGCCGGCAAGCGTTCACCGGCCTTGAGGCACGCCTTGAAGTATTCGCCGACCTCGGCCACCACCTGGCGTAGCAGGCTTTGCGCTACCCCCAGTACCCGCGGCGCATAGGCCAGCAGGTCCAGCAGGTTGAGTGCCACCCGCAACTCCCGCAGAGCGGCGCCGGTGTCCTGGCCGGTCATGGCCAGGCGTGGCAAGTGCTGCATCAGCCGGTCGAGCATCTGCGCACCCATGTGCCGGTGCTCGGCCAGGGTCGCCGGCTCGGTAAGGCTGACGATGTCGCGCCAGCTGAAGCGAGTCAGGCGCTTGGCCGCCAGCTCCGAGCCGAACGGGCGGGCGATCAGGGTCCAGACAAAGGCGAACAGCAGGCCCATGGGTCCGGCCAGGTTGGAGTTGGCAAAGCTCAGGAAGTCAGCGTCGTAGGCGCCCTGGATGCTGATGAAGGATGAGGTGTTGACGATGGTCAGGAGCATCCCCAGGTAGAACCGCGGTTGCACCGTCAGGGTACCGACGCAGATGAAGGGCACTGCGAAGGCCAGCACCAGCATCGGGAAATCATGCAGGTTGGGCAGGATCAGGAACAGATAGAGACTGGCAAACAGCACCGACATCGCGGTCCAGAAAAAGAACCGGTAGATCTGCGGCGCCGGGTCGTCCATGGCGGCAAAGAAGCTGCAAGCCACCGCCGCGAGGATCACCGCGCTGCCGCCGTCGGTCCACCCCAGGAGGATCCACAGCACCGAGGCAACGATGATCGCGAGCACCGTCGAGCCCGCCGAATACAGCATCAGCCCGCGGTCGAGAAACGGTGTCAGCCGGCCCAGCCGCCAATGCCGGTAGACCGCGCGCCAGGTGTCTTGGCTTTCGCTTTGGATGGCGTGCTGCAGGCTGCGGCAGTCCTGCCACAGGTCGATCCACTCGCCGAGGCGATACAAGGCGTTGGAGAACAGCAACTGGCGCCGGTCGTCCAAGGCTTCGGCGCTTGGCTGCAGGGCTTCGAGTTCACTGCGCAGGGCCTGCCAGCGTTCCACCGAGGCGTCCTCGGCAGTGGCCTGCAACCATTCATCGGCCTTGGTCAGCAAGGGTGCAAACTGCGCCACCAGTTCCGGGGTGCGTCGCTCCAGGGCGTACAAGGCATCGTCAAGGGCATCCACCACCGGCAGCAGATGGATCATCCGTCCACGCAGCTCCTTGGTGTTACGTACCGTCTGCGGCCGAGTGCCTTCGTGGGGCAACTGGCCGATCATCAATTCCAGGGTGTTGAAGGTGCCTACCATCGACGCACGCAGGGCACTGACTGCTTCAGGTTGGACATTGCGGGCCAGGAAGCGCTGGCTGTAGATCGCGGCATCGGCGAACCACTTGGCGGCAGAATCGACGAACACCGGGGCCAGCCGCCGGGGCCAGAACATGCTGCCGATCACCGCGGCGCAGACGATGCCGAGGAAGATCTCCTCGGTCCGCGCCTCGGCTACGTCCCACACCGCCAGCGGGTTGTCCACCACCGGCAGGGCGATCAGCGGCAAGGTGTAGCCGGCCAGCATCAGGGCGTAGTTGTTGGCGGTGCGCAAATGCATGGAGAGGAACAGCAGGATGCCGGTCCACAGGGCGATGATCACCACCAGCAGGTAGGGGCTCTGCACGAACATCGGCACCAAGAGCACCGCCGCGGCCGCGCCGAGAAAAGTACCGATCGCCCGATACAGAGCCTTGGAGCTGGTGGGACCGACAAAGGGGCTGGAGACGATGTACACCGTGGCCATCGCCCAATAAGGACGGGGCATCTGCATCAGCATGGCGATGTACAGCGCGATCATCGACGCGGCGAAGGTGCGTACCCCATAGAACCAGTCGCGTGCGGGGGGCATGTCGGTGAAAAAGCCTTTCAAGAGGGCAGCACCGGCACGTGGCTGGCGGACTCGAAGGCACGGATCACCCGCAACGCCGCTTCCAGGTCAGGGGCACTGATGCCTTCGAGGACTTCCTGGCGCAGCCGCACCAGCTCGCCCTCCACCGCCTGCACCAGCTCGCGGCCGGTGTCGGTCAGGCTCAGGCACTTGGCCCGGCGGTCGTGAGGGTCTTCGCTGCGGCACACATAGCCGGCGCTGCACAGCTGATCCAGCAGGCGCACCAGGGACGGGCTTTCCATCCCCGCGGCCTGAGCTACGGTGACCTGGCGCACGCCCTCGCCCAGGCGCCCGATCATCAACAGGGGCACCGCGCAGGCTTCGGAAATACCGAAATTGACCAGGGTGGTCTGGCAGATCCGCCGCCAATGCCGCGACGCGACCACCATGCCACTGCTGATATTCATGTGGAGTGATTCAAGGGAGTTGGACACAAGACGGTTTGCACACTGTTAGTTTGCTAACTATCAATATGTCATTGCCGGATAAATCCAGTCAAGTTTTGTAACAAATACCCAGGCCATGCATCCGCTTGAGCGGTTCCAACACAGAGCCCGTACTGAAAAGGTATATACCTTTTCAGCACTATTTGAGGAAAGCTCCCATGTCCAAGCACGCCGTCTTTACCATGAAACTGGAAACGGAACTGCGGGATCAGTTCATGGCAGAAGCGCAGGCCTCGCATCGCCCTGCCTCGCAGATCGTTCTGCGAAATGATGCGCGAATTTGTCCAGAAACAGCATGAATCCCGGGAATACGCGGCATTTTTGCAGCAGAAAGTTCAGCTGGCCCGAACCTCCGTCGACGCTCAACGCGGGCACAGCCATGAAGAAGTTGAAGCAGAGTTCGCTACCAGGCGCGCCCGGGCATAGAGGCTGGAATGAAAGTTGTTTGGGCTCCCGAAGCCATACATGACCGCACGGACATCTGGGATTACCTGTAAGCCCTCAACCCAAGGGCAGCGCTTGAAATGGACCAGCGTTTCAGCGAATGCCTCGAACATCTGATCCTCAATCCCCATATAGGGTCTACGGGGCGGGTGGCCGGAACCCGGGAACTGATTCCCCACCCCAGTTATCGCCTGGTCTATCAGATCGGCCAGGACAGAATCTGGATCCTGACCCTGGTACACACCGCGCGCCAATGGCCGCCACTGGCTTAGCCCCCGCGCCCCGTCCTCAACAACACATCCAGTTGATCCACCACCTCCGCCCAATCGGCATCGTCCAGCACTTCCGTGCGCAAAAAGTCGGCCTGGCTCTCGCTCCAGAAAAACGCATCCGCCAGGTGCAGCGCAGGCTTCAACGGCGAATGGGTGGCGATGAAACGCTCGATGCTCACCGGGTCATCAGCCAGCCCCAACTGCTTGAACAGCGCTGGCAGGGTGTGTGTCGGTGACTCCATGGCTGGCTCCTGATCAGTGAGAGACTTCGCAGACTTCGGCGTGGGGCACCATTTTCAGATACTGAGCCACGCTCATGTGCACCAGGTTGTGGTGATTGCCGGCCTCCAGGTAAATGTCTTTCTGCCGGGTCAGCAACGGGTCGATGACCACGTCCAGCCCATAGGATTCGCCCAGGGCCGGCACCGCGCCGCGCTCGCAGTCGTTGAACAGATGGGCCAGGGTGCTTTCCCGGGTGACCTGCCATTCGCCGCTGCCGCGTACCTTGCTCAGGTCCAGGTGACGACTGGCGGGCAAGACTGCCATCAGATAGTGACCGTGGTGATCGTCGAGGATCACCGACTTGGCCACCCGCTCCGCAGGCACCCCTGCCACTCGCGCCGTTTCCAGGCTGCTGGCCGAGTGCGGGTGGGTCACCAGGTCAAATTCGCAATGTGCCTGTTCCAGGCTACGTTGCACGGTTCTTGCCATACGCATGATGCACCTCAGTGCCCCGAGATGGATTCGAGACGGTAGGTTGACGTCCTGTTGCTCCCTGCGATGAGTCTAGATCCGGCAACGAGGCGTACGGGCATTAACTTCCGAACGGCAATCCCCCTGCGTCACGCGGGTAGCAGCGCTCAACTAAACTCAGGTCAGAGCCGTTAGACGCCCCGTGAAACAAGGTGCGTGCTGCACCGGGAGGTGTCGGATGAACAGAGGTGGCTGGCTAGCGTTGTGGTTGGGACTGCTGATCGGATCAAGCGCCGGAGCCGCCCAGGCTGTGGACCCGGTGGTGGTGCTGACGGTCAGCGACGTGATTACTCCCGCCAGTGCTGATTACCTGGTACGAGGCTTGAACCAGGCCGCCGATGAACATGCGCAACTGGTGGTGATCCGCCTCGACACACCGGGCGGCCTCGATACATCGATGCGCACCATCATCCAGGCCATTCTCGCCAGCCCCGTGCCAGTGGCCAGTTTCGTCGCCCCCAGCGGTGCTCGGGCCGCCAGTGCCGGGACCTACATTCTCTATGCCAGCCACATTGCGGCCATGACCCCAGGCACCAACCTGGGCGCGGCGACACCGGTGCAACTCGGCCTCCTGCCGGAGCCGCCCAGCGCAGCACCAAACACCCACAACCCGCCCACCAACGCCAGCCACAGCAGCCTGGAGCTCAAGCAAATAAACGACGCGGCCGCCTACATCCGCAGCCTGGCGCAACTGCGCGGGCGCAATGTCGAGTGGGCTGAGCAAGCCGTACGTGAGGCCGTCACCCTCTCGGCCCAGGAAGCACTCAACATCAAAGTCGTGGACTATGTGGCCAACGATCTCGACAGCCTGCTCAAGCAAGCCGACGGCAAGACTCTGGTGGGCGCAGGGCATGAGGTGCAGTTGCATACCCAGGGGGCGGCACTGATCCAGCACGACCCCGACTGGCGCACCCGGCTGCTGTCGGTCATCACCCATCCCAGCATCGCGATGATTCTGATGATGATCGGCGTGTATGGACTGTTCTTCGAATTCGTCAATCCCGGCACCACCCTGCCCGGGGTACTGGGCGGGATCTGCCTGTTGCTGGGGCTGTATGCGATGCAACTGCTGCCTGTGAACTACGCCGGCGTGGCATTGATTCTGCTGGGCATCGGCTTGATGGTGGCCGAAGCCTTCCTGCCGACCTTCGGTGTGATCGGCTTGGGCGGCATCGCCGCCTTTGTCGTCGGCTCGGTGATTCTCATCGACACCGACGTGCCGGGGTACGGCATCCCCCTGCCCCTGATCATCGGCCTGGCGCTGCTCAGCGCCATCGTCCTGGTGGCATTGGCCGGCCTGGCCATCAGGTCCAGACGACGCCCCACGGTCAGCGGCGATGCCGGGCTGGTGGGCAGCCTCACCCCGATCAACAGCGTGCAGCCCGGCAACGCCTATGCCGGCCGGGTGCTGTTGCAAGGTGAGCATTGGCAAGTCGCAAGCGCCACGCCTCTGAGCACCGGGCTACGGGTACGGGTGGTGGCACGCAAGGGGCTGCTCTTGGAAGTGACGCCTGCCGAAGCAGCGTCACGAGGAGGATGAAATGATTGGACAATGGCTATTCGGTGCATGCCTGGCGTTGTTGATTGCCCTTGCCGCGTCGACCTTTCGCATCCTGCGCGAGTACGAGCGCGGGGTGGTGTTCCAGCTTGGGCGCTTCTGGCAAGTCAAGGGACCGGGCCTGATCCTGCTGATCCCGGTGGTCCAGCAGATGGTCCGGGTCGACCTGCGCACCGTGGTCCTGGATGTGCCGCCGCAAGACGTAATCACCCGTGACAACGTCTCGGTCAAGGTCAACGCGGTGCTGTACTTCCGCGTGCTCGACCCACAGAAATCCATCATCCAGGTTGAAGATTTTCTCATGGCCACCAGCCAACTGGCGCAAACCACCCTGCGCGCGGTGCTGGGCAAGCATGAGCTGGATGAACTGCTGGCGGAACGCGAGCGCCTCAACCTCGACATCCAACAGGTGCTGGATGCGCAGACCGATGCCTGGGGCATCAAAGTGGCGAACGTCGAGATCAAACATGTCGATCTCAATGAGTCCATGGTCCGGGCTATCGCCAAACAGGCCGAGGCCGAACGTGAGCGGCGGGCCAAGGTGATCCACGCCGAAGGCGAGTTGCAGGCCTCGGAAAAACTCATGCAGGCAGCAGAGATGCTCGGCCGCCAGCCCGGCGCGATGCAGTTGCGCTACATGCAGACCCTGGGCGCGATCGCAGGGGACAAGAGTTCGACCATTGTCTTCCCACTGCCCATAGAACTGCTCAAGGGCATGGCGGACCTGTCCTCAAGACCTTGAGCCGGCACCCGCAGGCTCGCCCCGGTGCGTCCTGCACCAGGGCTGCCGCACCTGCTTCAAGGGCACTGCACGCTGGCAAACTGCGCAACCGCCGCCGAACCGCAGAGAACGAACAAGCGCGCACGGGTGTTGCCCGCGGCCAGCTCACTGACCTTGTGCCAACCCGCCGGCAAGGGGGCGAACTCCTCGGGTTGATCATCGGTCCCTACCAGCCAGATGCGGCCGCTGCCCACCGGTAGCGCGGTCAACCGATCCAGGTAGACTTCATCCGTCTCGCTCACCAGCGTGCCGAAACCGTAGCTATTCGGTCGGCTGGAAGCCCCATCCGGCAACGGCGGCGTATAGAGCATCGGCTCGGCATCGGTGCGGTTGTAGTAGACGTAGCTCAGGTACCAGAGCATGTCGCTGATGACAATGCGGTCTCCCGGGGCATAGTGGGTATTGACGAAGTCGACCATCACGCTGATCTGGTCATTGACGTCGACATCGATGTTGTTTTTCAGGCCGACCCCTTCCAGGCTGACAAACAGCACCAGCAGCGCAATAGCGGCGATTCGCGCCGTCTTGAGCCAGCGGTCGATGACGATCGCCATGATCATCGGCAGGCCCAGGGCGTAGGCCGTCAAGTAACGCTCGATGAATACCGGGGAGATGAACGACACCGCGAACACCAGGAACAGCGGCAACAGACTGAAGCTCACCAGCAACCCGCCAAACCTGTGGGGAAGGTTATCGCGCCACGCGAGGAGCGCGCTGACCGCCAGCAACAGCAGGGGCATACCGATGAACAGTGGCCCGGGCAGGCTGTCGCCTTCATCCTGGATCAGCAATTGCCAGACCATCGCCGGCAGCGATGACCAGGTAACCGGTGGCTCCCAACCCACATCGCCATTGGCCTTCAACTCGTCCATGTGCCGCAGCAGGTCCAGCAATTCCGGAACCCAGGGCAGGTACAGCAAGACAATCGCCGCGTTGGCCAACCACCAGCTCGGACGCCCCAGCAAGCGCGCGCCGTTTTCGCTGCGCAGCCCTGGCAGCGCCAGGTACAGCCAGTGCGCCAGCACGCAGAACGCCGTGAAGTAGTGGGTATAGAACGCCAGGCTCATCAACAGTGTGTAAATCACCAGGTAGCGCCAACGCTGCGGCTGGCGGACCCAATACACCAGAGCCAGGGTCGCGCCCAGCAGCAGCATGCCCAGCAAGGCGTACATGCGTACTTCCTGGCTATAACGCACGGCAGTGGGCAACAAGGCCAGCAGCACCCCGGCGAGAATCGCTGCACGACGAGTGGCGACCAACGCTACCAGCCAGACACCCAGGCCCACTGTAACGATCCCCGGTAGCGCACTGAAGGTGCGGACCGAAAAAATGCCGTCGCCAAACAGTTCGATCCAGCCATGCAACAGCATGAAATACAGCGGCGGGTGCACGTCGTGGGCCGCGTGGAACCAGATCTCGCCCAAGGAGTACTGACTGAGCAACAGACTGGAACCTTCATCTCCCCAGATAGCTGCAGCGGTCAGGTCATAAAACCTGGTAAACGCGGCCAATAGCAAAACCGGCAGCAGCCAATAGTCGAGCACCAGGCGAATCAGCCCCTGGACTCCCTTGCCCTGACGAACCGGGACGGACCCATCCAAACGCCCGATCAACTCCGGCGCTCTACGAAATTCCATTGCTCCTCCCCATTACCTGCATGACCTCGCCGTGCTCAGCCTCCACAGCATCTTCTTTTGCCTGAAAAACCGCAAAGGCCAGGCACGTCGGCGCTACCAATGCCATCGAGAGCGTAGTGGACGCGCCCCGGGCGTGCCCTCACAGCGCTCACGCAAGTGCCTAAACACTCCTGCCCTGCCCCCAGAAACAGGATCGCAGCCTACGGCAACAACCGATAGCGTCAAGCAACGGATAGGCCGCCAGTGCATGCGCGCGGCACTATCACGACCGACGGTACAAAGCGCCGGAATCTTTAACCGAGCACGTAGGTACGAAGCGGCTCCTTCTGTATGATTTTCCCCACTTCGGGACCCGCCCTCCAGGCCCTCTGGATTAAGGATAATTCGTGCGTATCGCTCTTCTCCCATCATTGACTTTGGTCCTGGGCACCTTGTGTACCACCCTCGCCCAGGCCAGCTCAGATGACATGTGCTTCCCGAGCTGGAAGCTCTATTCCAACCAGTTGGACGCCTGCGGCAACCTGCCCTTCCTCAACCCCGGCAATGACAGCCGGGTCAACCTGCGCCTGCTACTGGCCGATCAGGGCAGCCTGCCGTTGACGCCCCGGGCCTTGACCAAGGATGGCCTGGGCCTGGGTTTCGGCCCCGTGCCCTTCCCCGCGTATCGCCTGCGTCCGGCGGACCCCGAAAGCGATTCCGGCAGCGCGCCCAAGGCCGGCCCAACGCCCGCCACCGAGCAGCTCGACAGCCAACTGCAGGCCCTGGGCTTGAGGCGCGATAGCAAGGAAACCGCCGGGGACGGCTTTTTGTCCGGCGAAGGTAGCCGCTGTCGCAGCAACTCGGACACCAGCGCCCTGGCGTTTGTCGAACAGCTCAACGAGGCCCAACTAAGCCAGGAGGAACGCCAGGCCCTGGCCGAGGCCAGGGTGCAACTGCTGGCCAGCTGCGACTGGAACGCCAGCGAGATGAGCAGGCTGCTGCCGGGCAACCTCAACTCGGCAGGGGCCAAGGCGTTCGCCAGCTACCTGCAGGCCGCCGCCGACTTCTATAGCGGCCGCTTCAGCGACGCCGGCAACGGTTTTGCCGCCCTCAAGGACAATGCCCAGCCCTGGCTGGCCGAGACGGCGGCCTACATGAGCCCGCGCACCACGCTTAACCTGGCCCAACAGAACGCCTTCGATGAATGGAACATGGTCAGCCTGGAGCATGTGGACAAAACCGTCCTGCAACAGGCCGGAAGCGGTTTCGAGGCCTATCTGAAAGCTTATCCACAGGGACGTTATGCCGTGTCCGCCAAGGGCCTGATCCGGCGCGTGCACTGGCTGGAGGGGGATTTCCAGGCCCTGGCCGAAGACTATTCCCGCCAGTTGACCCAGGCTCCGGGCACCCCACGCAACATGAGCCTGGAAGACGTGGTGGAAGAGGTCGACTACAAACTGCTGAGCACTTCCGACGACAACTTCCAGGCCCCGCTGCTACTGGCGGTCAGAGACCTGATGCGCATGCGCAGCGAATCGCCTCCAGCGCTGACCCGGGAAGCCCTGCAACAGCAGAAAAGCCTGTTCGAAGGGCAACCGGCGTTGTTCGACTATCTGCAGGCGGCCTTCAGCCTGTATGTCGAGCAGCAACCGGCCGCAGCGCTCAAGCAACTGCCGACCCAGCTTCCAGCGCAACTGGACTACCTGAGCTTCAGCCAGCAGACCCTGCGCGGCCTGGCCCTGCAGGCCCAGAAGGATTGGAAAGGCGCCGAAGCGCTGTGGCTGCAATTGCTGCCCCTGGCCAAGCAGCCCCTGCAACGGGAACAGCTGGAACTGGCCCTGGCCTTCAACTACGAGCGCAGCGGGCAACTGGCCAAGGTGTTCGCCGCCGACTCGCCGATCAAGACGACCCAGGTCCGCGACATTCTCCTGCGTCAGGTGGCCTCTCCCAAACTGCTGCGCCAACAGGCACAGCGGGCCGACTCCGCCACTGAGCGCAACACCGCCTGGTTCGTCCTGCTGTACAAAGACCTGACCCGCGGCCAGTACGCAGCCTTCGGCGAAGACTTCAAGCGACAGCCCATCCCGCTGCCCGAGGAACAACTCAGTCGCGGCTTGGGCTACCTCTTCGACTATGGCCCCTCACTGGCGGTATTCCAGTGGTACGGCAAGCCAGCCAGCAGCGACACATCCGACTACGCGTGCCCGAGCATCAAGGACACCGCCGCAACCCTGCAACAGGATCCGAAAAGCCCGATCGGGCTGCTCTGTCTCGGTGAGTTCATGCGCCTCAACGGCTTCGACCGCATGCCCCTGGACACCCCGCCTGACGCCCAGTCCCTGGGCGGCACCGCTGACACTTTCCCGGGCAAGCCCTTTTCGCGACTCGATGGTTATCAAGTGGTGATCAACAACCCCAAGGCCAACAGTGATGAGCGCTCCTATGCCTTGTACCGTGCCATCAACTGCTATGCCTCTTCCGGTCATAACAACTGTGGCGGCAAGGGCGTCGAGCCTGCGGTGCGCAAGGCCTGGTTCCGCCAGTTGAAGACCAAGCTGGGAGATACCCCGTGGGGGCAGTCACAGCGTTACTACTGGTAAGCGTGAAGCGCCTGGGCTACTGCCTGCTGCCGCTCTGGCTGTGGTGGGCAACCCCGGCGGCCGGCGCGGTAGAGGCGGCCGAGTACGACGCTTTCTGGCTGTGGAGCGGGGTCAAGACCCAGCCGGTGCTGGCCCAGGCCAGGACCCTGTACATCCTCCAAGGGCAGATCAGTCACTCGCGGCGCCATCCCGGGCGCGGCGTCGAACTCATTGCACAGGGGCTGCCGGTGTCGCGCCTGCCCCAGGAACAGGTCTGGGTGGTCTACCGCGCCCACACCCTGGCGTGGCCGGAACCGCTGTATCGCCAGCTGCTGGGCCAAGTGCAGCGCTGGCAGGCCACAGGGACCTCGGTAGCAGGCATACAGATCGATTTCGACAGCAGCACCCGCGACCTCGAACGCTACGTGAGTTTCCTCCGTGACCTGCGCCAGCGCCTGCCGCCGCAATACCGCCTGAGCATCACCGGCCTGATGGACTGGGGCAGCAACGCCGACCCGCAAGCCATCAGCCAGCTCAAGGGCGTGGTGGATGAAGTGGTGGTGCAGACCTACCAGGGCCGCCATAGCATTGCCAGCTACGCGACCTACCTGCCACGCCTGGATCGCATGGGCCTGCCCTACAAGGTCGGCCTGATCCAGGGCGGTGACTGGCAGGAGCCGCAGGCGCTGCGCGACAGTCCCTGGTTCAAGGGGTATGTGGTGTTTTTGCAGAATCCTTGAGCGCGGGACGCGCCTGACGGCCGCTTTCGCTGGCAAGCCAGCTCCTACAGAGTTTGCCGTTTTTGCAGGAGCCGGCTTGCCGGCGAAAATCCGCTACGCCTTACCAGTCATACGTCAGGCTCGAGACCATGGTCCGCCCTTCGCCGTAGTAGCAGTCCCAGATGCTGGTGCAGTTGGCGACGTAGGTCTTGTCGGTGAGGTTCTTCACGTTCAGCGCCAGCTTTACGCCCTTGAGTTGCAACGGCGACTTTTCAAGGTCGTAGGACAGGCTGGCGTCGTACACGGTGTAGGACGGAATCTGGAAGGCACCGTCGTAGTCGGTGCCATAGCTGCCCTTGACGTAGCGTGTCCCCACTCCCGCTCCCAGGCCCGCCAGAGGCGTGTCGCCGAGAATCGTGTAGTTGAGCCACAGCGACGCGGTCAACGGCGGCATTCCTGCCGGATGACGCCCTTCGCGCCCGTCATTGTCCTTGGTGTATTTGATGTCGTTGCGCGACGCCGAGGCAATCACGTCCAGCGACTCACTGAGGCTGGCCTTGGCTTCAAGCTCGATCCCCCGGGAGCGCAGTGCGCCACTCTGGATACTGAATCCGGGGTTGGCCAGGTCGGAGGTCAGGATGTTCTCCTGATCCAGTTGGTAGGCCGATACCTGGACGAAACTCTCCTGGCCCGGAGGCTGGAACTTCACCCCCACTTCGTACTGCTTGCCGCTGGACGGTTCGAAAGCGCCACCCTGCACACTGGTGCCACTCAACGGCAGGAAGGATTCCGAATAGCTGACAAAGGGCGCCAACCCATTGTCGAACAGGTACACCAGCCCCCCGCGCCCGGTAAAGGACTGGCTCTTGGCGTTGGTATGGCCACCACCGAGCGGCACCTTGTTATCGGTTTCCGCCCAATCGTTGCGACCGCCCAGCACCAGCACCCACTTCTCGTACTTGATCTGGTCCTGCACGTACAGGCCAGTCTGGATGATGGTGTTGTCCCATTGGTAAGGGCTGCCGAAATTCAGCGACTGGCCGTAAGTCGGGGTGAACATGTCGAGGATCGGCGGGTTGTAGTCGTACTTGCCGTGGAATTTCGAATTGTAGTGGTAGTAATCCAGCCCTACCAACAGGGTATGGCTGAACGGCCCGGTGTCGAACTCGGCCTGGGCGATGTTATCCACGCCGAGGACCTTGTTGTGCTGCTTCCAGTCGACCCCGTAGCGAGTCATGTAGCGCTGGTCGTTGAGCCCGGTCTTGGGATTGGCGACGAACTTGTAGCCGTGCAGCGGCGCGCGGTAACGGTCATCGACGTCGGCGTAGCGGGCGTTCTGCTTCAGGGTCCAGACATCGTTGAGGCGATGGGAAAACTCGTAGCCCAGGACGAACTGGTCGCGATCGTAGGCATTGACCCCGGGCTCGCCGAGAAACAGGTCGCGGTCGATCTTGCCGTTGGGGTTGGCGAACACCGTGCCGACGCTGGGCAGGCCCTGGGCCTCGGGTACGTCGTTGTCCTTCTGGAACTGGGCAAACACCGTCAGCTGGGTGTCCTGGTCCGGGCGCCAGGTCAGGCTCGGGGCGATGAACTGGCGCTGGCGCTGGACGTAATCGATGGCGTCCTGGCTGTCGCTGGCCAGCCCGGTCAGGCGATAGAGGAACTGTCCCTGCTCATCCAGCGGGCCGCCCAGGTCCAGGGCGATGCTCTTGTGGTCATAGCTGCCGGCTTCCAGCACCAGTTGATGCACCGGGGTTTCGGTGGGGCGCTTGCTGACCATGTTGACGATGCCCCCCGGCTGGTTCTGGCCGTAGAGCACCGAGGCAGGGCCCTTGAGCACTTCGATGCGCTCCAGGGAAAAAGGCTCGATCTGCAGGGCGCCACCAGTGCTGCCGCCGCCATAGGGCAGGTGCAGGCCATCGAGGTACATCGGGGTCGGGGAAAAGCCACGGGAGGTGGGCTCGTCGAAGATTTTCACCCGGTCGGAAAAGCCCCCGCCGGTCATGCCCGGGGTATAGAGCAGCGCCTCGGTCACGCTCTGGGCGCCACGGGCCTTGATTTCCTTGGCGCCGATCACGTTGATGGTCTGCGGTATCTCTACCAGCGCCGAGTCGGTCTTGCTCCCGGTGGCGCTGCGCTTGGCGACGATCCCCGGTACGGCGCCCCAGGCACTCTCATCGTTCTGCATCGCACCGATGCGGGTCGGCGCCAGTTGCAGGGCGCCGTCCTCGGCCACCGCTTGCAAGCCCCAGCTGGAACCGCTCTGCACGGCCTGCAAGCCGCTACCGGCAAGCAACGCCTGCAAGCCCTGGGCGACCTCATAGCGGCCCTGCAGGCCAGCGCTGTGCTTGCCGGCGGTCAGGCTCGCATCCACCGACAGGAGAATCCCCGCAGTGCTGGCGAAGCGGTTCAGGACCTGGTCGAGGTTACCCGCGGCGATCTGGTAGTTGCGTGCCTGGCTCTGGCTGCTGCTGTCGCCCTGGGCGATGCCCGGCAACACCGGGGCTACGGCCAGCAGTGCGACAAAGGCGCGGCGCCGGGCGGCGCTGCCCAGGTTCAAAATGGATGCAGTGGTCTGGTAAGGCATTCCTGAACTCCCCATGAGAATGCGTCTTGATCGGCTTTCATGGGGTATCCCGAACGACCCGGCAGAATCGACAATGGCCCGACGAACTATTTTTCTTTCAGCCTCGCGGCTTGAGGGTCACCCAGTAGCGGGTCACGGCGTGGGCCCGCACCGGCAGCGAGCGCTCCAGGGCGGCGAGCACCGCATCGCTGTCGGCCAGGGGGAAGACCCCGGTGAGCAGCAGGCCGGCAACCTGCTCATCACAGCGCAGTATTCCCGGCCGATAGCGCGCCAGCTCGGCGACGAACTGCCCCAGGGGCTGGCGTTCGGCAATCAGCCGCCCCTCGCTCCAACTGCTGGCATTGACCTCGGCCACCTGCCGGGGCGAGACCCGTCCGGCGTTGAACCACAGGCGTTCGCCGGCATTCAGTTGCAGGGCCGGGACATGCCGCGGGCTGATCCGCAACGCGCCTTCGTAAAGATCGACCCGGGAGCCGCCGTCCAGCTCACGCACGGCAAAGCGCGTGCCCAGGGCCTGGATATCGCCGGCGGCGGTTTCCACGATCAGCGGCCGCGACGGGTCATGCCCGCTGGTGAGCAGGATCTCGCCCTGGATCAGGCGAATGCGCCGCTCGCTGGCGCTGAACAGCAGGTCGACGGCGGTGGCACTGTTGAGGTCCAGGCGGCTGCCGTCGCTCAGGGTCAGGTGGCGCACTTCGCCGGTGGCGCTGCGCTGCCCAGCGAAGTGCGCACGCCAGGGCTGGCTGTCCTGCACCAGGTAGCCGCTGCCACCGGCCACCAGCAGCAAGCCGAGCATCTTCAGCGCAGCACGGCGCTGCTGGTCAGGGGCCTTGGCCAGCAACACATGGGCGCTGTGCTCCGGTACACCTTGCAGGGTCTGTTGCAGTTGCTGCAGGCGCTGCCAGGCGCGCCGGTGCTCCGCGTCGGCCAGCTGCCAGGCCTCGAAGGCGGTGCGCTGCTGCGGGCTCAGTTCGCCGCTCCAATGCAGCATCAGCCATTCACTGGCCTGTTCGACGATGGACGGAGCAATGGGGGCCTGATGGGGTTTCATTCTGCGTAGAGCACCTGATAGCAGGCCTGGATGGCGCGGGTCATGTACTTCTGCACCGAACTGACGGAGACCTCCAGGCGCTCGGCGATCTGCGCATAGCCCAGCCCCTCGAACTGCGACATGACAAAGGCCTGGCGCACCTTGTCCGGCATGCGGTCGAGCATGGCGTCGATCTGCATCAGGGTCTCCAGAATCAGCGCACGGCTTTCCAGGGAAGGGGTCTGCGGCTCCGGCAAGTGAGCGATGCTTTCCAGGTAGGCACGCTCAATGCGCGCGCGCCGCCATTGGTCGACCACCAGGTTGCGAGCGATCTGCGCCAGGTAGCTGCGGCTTTCATGCTGCCCGGGAAAGCGCCCCGAGAGCAGCAGGCGCAGGAAGGTGTCCTGCGCCACGTCCGCGGCATGCTCGCGATCGCCCAGGCGCTTGCGCAACCAACCCTGCAACCAGCCGTGGTGATCCTGATACAGACGATGGAGCTGGGCGTTGCCGTCAGAGGTTGCTTGCATGAATGAAACTGCGCACATGATTGAGAGCAATTATCATTACACTTTTTTCTCTAACCAGGCAAAGACGCTTTTCAGCGCACCCTGCCAGCGGCCTGCAATGGGTAAACCGATTCCCAGCCGCCGCCCAGCGCCTTGTACAGGCCAACCATCGCCAGGGACACCCCGGCCGAGCTTTCCACCAGTTGCTCCTGAGTTGCCAGCAGGGCCCCCTGCACGGTCAGCACGTTGACGAAATCCACCACCCCTTCGACGTACTGCTGCTGCGCCGTGCGCAGGGCGATCTGGTTCTGGCGCACTGCCTCGGCCAGGCTGTCGCGACGCAACTGGCTGGCGTTGTAGCGAGTCAGTTGGTCGTCGATTTCATGCCAGGCCCGCAACACCGTCTGTTGGTAGGCCAGGGCCGCTTCCTGCTGCTGAGCCTCGCGCAGCTGGAGCATGCCCCGCAGGCGGCCGCCATCAAACAGCGGCAAGCTGAACTGCGGGCCGATGCCGAATTGTCGCGAACTCCAGGAACCGAAGTCCGCCAGTTGCAGGGCCTGGGAACCGAAGTTGCCGGACAAGGTAATGCGCGGATAGAAATCGCCCTTGGCCACGCCGATGCTGGCCGTGGCCGCATGCAGGCGTGCCTCGGCCTGGCGGATGTCCGGGCGCCGCTCGGCCAGCTGCGAAGGCAAGCCGATCGCCACCTGGGACGGCGGTTGCGGCACCGGCGCGTCACTGGCCAGCTCCTGGTGCAGGGCCTGGGGCGGCTCCCCAAGAAGCAGGCTCAAGGCATTGATCAATTGCGCCTGGCGCTGTTGCAGCTCAGGCAGTTGCGCCTCGATGGTGGCGACCTGGGCGGCGGCTTCGGCCACGTCCAGGTCGGTAGCGACACCATCGGCCAAGCGTAGTTGCGAGAGCTTCAGGCTGTGGCGGGCGACGTCAAGGTTCTGCTCGGTGACCGCCCGGGTGCTCTGCACGCCGCGCAGTTGAATGTAGTCCTGGGCAGTTTCCGCCAGCACCGACAGCAGCACCCCGCGCCGGTCGTTCTCCGCCACGTCCAGGGTCGCGTCGGCGGCTTCGGTTTCGCGCCGCACCCGGCCCCAGAAATCCAGCTCCCAAGAGGCCGAGAAACCCGCTTCCCAGAGATTGAACGCCGACTTGCCGTTGTTCCCCGAAGGGTCATTCAGGCCCTCGGCGCTGTTGCGCTTGCGCCCGTAGCCGCCATTGGCCGAGGTGCTTGGGTAGCGCTCGGCGGTGATCACCTGGCGCGCTGCCCGGCTCTGCTGCAAACGGCTGGTGGCCAGTTGCAGGTCGAGGTTGTCGCTCAGGGCGCGCCGGCTCAGGGCCGACAGTTGCGGGTCGTTGAACACCTCCCACCAGCGCTCCTGCATGGCGTTGTCCACTGCCTGGCTGGCCGCAGCGTGGGCCGGGGCGGACCAGGCCTGGACCTGGGTCGCCTGGGGCCGCTGGAAATCCGGGCCGAGATTGCACGCGGCCAGGGACAGCAGGCTCAGCGCCAGCAGAGCCCGCCCGCCGTGGCGAGGGAGCTTGCTGCCGTTCGAGTGCGCAGCACTGGCAAAGCGGCCTTCGCGAGTGGCCCGGGCAGCCGCGTCGAGTGTATCTGGAGTGGCTGCGCAACCCAGCGAGAGCTTGCTCCCTCGCCACGGGGCGCCCGTGTGCTTGCCTCTGACGGTACTCATCGCTGGGTTACCTCGCGGGCGCTGGTGGCCGAGCTGTGGGTGTCGACGCTGGCTTCCACCGACATGCCCACCCGCAGCCGCTCGGCCATGGGCTGGTTGGGCTCCAGAAGGATCTTCACCGGAATGCGCTGCACCACCTTGGTGAAGTTGCCGGTGGCGTTGTCCGGCTTCACTGCGGCGAAGGTCACACCGGTGGCCGGGGCCAGGCTTTCCACGCGACCGTGCAAGGTCTCGCCACCCAGGCTGTCGACCCGTACCTCGACCACTTGCCCGGCATGCATGGCGGTGAGCTGGGTTTCCTGGAAGTTGGCCAGCACGTAGGCCTGCTGCAAGGGCACCACGGCGAGGATCTTGCTGCCGGGAGTGACGTAGGCGCCAACCCGTACTGCACGCTCGCCGACCATGCCATCGAGCGGCGCGACGATACGCGTGTAGGACAGCTCGTAGCTGGCCATTTCCAGGGCCGCCTGAGCCCGTTTCAGGCCGCCTTCCGCCGCATCGCGCTGGGCAGTGAGAATTTCCACCTGCTTGCGCTCCGCCGCCAGGGCCGCAGTGGCCGTGGCCATCCGGGCGCTGGCCTGGTCGATGCGAGTCCTGGCCTGCTGAGCGTTCTGCACCGTGCCGGCGCCCACTCCGGCCAGGTGGTTGTAGCGATTGAGCTCGTGCTCGGCAAAGGCCACCTCGGCCCGGGCGGCCACCAGCGCCGCCTGGGCCTGGGCGATCACCGAACTCTGCCGGTCCAGGGTCGCCCGGGCGTTCTGCAACTGCGCCTTGGCCACCAGGGTCTCGGCATCCGCCGCCTGGGCCGCGGCCCGCAGGTCACGGTCGTCGATCAGCGCCAACAGTTGCCCGGCCTTGACCTGCTGGTTGTCCTCCACCAGCACTTCCTTGATGAACCCCGCCACACGCGGGGCCACCAGGGTGTAGTCGGCGGCGATGAAGGCATCGTTGGTGCTCTGCTCGCCGGTGCGGCCGAACAGCCCCGGCAGCGCCAGGTAGGCCAGCACGCCAAGGGCCGCCACGGCCGCTACCGCGATGGCGATTTTGTGTTTGCTCTGGGTCGTCATAACAAAGGTCTCGTTCAAGTCGGCGCCCGCGGTGGGTAGATCCGCGTCGGCAGCCAGAAAATCAGCAGGATCAGCACAGCGGCCAGCCCTGCCATGCAGAAATAGAGATCGGCGGAGGTCAGCACCACGGCCTGCTGGTGCAGGCGCCGGGCCAGGCCGGCGACGTTGTCGTCCACCAGGGGCGAGTTGCCCAGGCTGTCCACCAGCATGGTTGAGTGAAAGTGCAGGCGGCGAGTGGTCAGCACATCCAGCACACCGGTGGCGATCACCGCCGCCAGGCCTTTCACGGTGTTGAACCAGGCCGAGGCGAACGGCCCTTCCACCGGGGCGATGCTGCCGGTGGAAAGCATCAGCAACGGCAGCACCGCCATGGGCTGGCCGAAGATCTGCAGCAGTTGCAGCACATAGAAGTCGTCACGGATCCAGGCCGAGGTCAGGTGCGTGCCGCCCAGGCAGGACAGCACCAGCATGCCCAGGCCGATCCCCAGCACCCAGCGGCAATCGACCCAGCGCAGGTTGCACAGGGCCGCCACCAGCGGCAGCGCCAGCAACTGCGGCAAGGCCATCACCAGCATCACCGGCGCGGTCTGCAGCGGCCGGTAGCCCTGGACCTGGGCCAGGTAGGCGGACGGGATGATGATCACCGCCGTCAGCACCACCAGCACCCCGGCCAGGGTCAGCAGGGCGAAAGACAGGTTGCGGATGCCGAGCATCTGCAACTTGAAGAACGGAATCGGCTGCGACCATTCGTTGATCATGAACAGCACCAGCAGCACCAGCCCGCCGACCAGCAACACACTGATCAGCGGCGATTCGAACCAAGCCAGGCGGTTGCCCTGGAGGATGCCGATCACCAGCATGCAGATCGCCGGAAAGCCCAGCAGCAGGCCACGCCAGTTGAACTGCTTGAAGCGCTCCAGGCGCAGCGGGTCCTGCGGCAGGCCGTAAGCCACTGCCGCCATGGCCAGCAGGCAGGGCGCCACCACCTGCCAGAATGCCCATTGCCAGCCCACATATTCGGTCCAGAGTGCCGCCAGTGGCGTGCCCAGGCTCGGGCCGAAGGTGGCGGTCAGGGCATAGCCGGCCAGACCGTAAAGCTTGACGTTGGCCGGCAGGAAACGCAGGGCCACGGTCATCAGCATCGGCGGTAGGGCACCACCGGCCAGGCCTTGCAGAGTGCGCAGCAGCAACAGGCTTTCGTAGTTGGGCGCGAAGGGGCACAGCACCCCCAGCAGGGTGAACAGGCCAATGGCACACAGGGTGAAACGCCGCAGGGAAAAGGTCACCGAACACCAGGGCGCAAAGGCCATGGCCGCCACCGAGGTGGCGGTGTAGCACGCCACCAGCCAGGTGCCTTCGTCGTAGCCGATGAACAGCGCCCCGCGAATGTCCGCCAGGGCGATCTTGGTCACCATCTCGTTAAGACCCGAGACCAGCACCGCCAGCAGTACACCCACCAGGCCGATGATGATCCGCGGCCCGAATACCGGCGGCGCAATGGCTGCCGGCTTGCTGGCGACTTCGACCGAAGCAGGCGCAGCGACAGCGAGGGAACTCATGGAAATACTGCTCCAGACAAGAAAACCAGAGCAGTTTATGAACAGCCGATGCTGACGAAAACTGACTTATCGACAGCTTATAAGTGCACCAAACGCAACGATTAACCCTATTGACCGTAGGAGCTGGCTTGCCAGCGAAGAGGCCTTAAAGATCGCTTTCGCCGGCAAGCCGGCTCCTACAGGAGTGGCGAAGGCTGCAGATAGACCGTAGGAGCTGGCTCGCCAGCGAAGAGGTCCTAAAGATCGCTTTCGCCGGCAAGCCGGCTCCTACAGGAGTGGCGAAGGCTGCAGATGGACCGTAGGAGCTGGCTTGCCAGCGAAGGGACCCTCAAGACCGCATTCGCCGGCAAGCCGGCTCCTACAGGAGTGGCGAAGGCTGCAGATGGACCGTAGGAGCTGGCTCGCCAGCGAAGAGGCCCTAAAGATCGCTTTCGCCGGCAAGCCGGCTCCTACAGGAGTGGCGAAGGCTGCAGATGGACCGTAGGAGCTGGCTTGCCAGCGAAGGGGCCCTCAGGACCGCTTTCGCCGGCAAGCCGGCTCCTACGCAGAGGCGGGCTGGGCTTCCTGCCAGGTGGCCTGGCAGGAGCTGCGCAGGGTCTCGCGGAACCATTTGTGCGCCGGGTCCTTATCGTAACGCGGGTGCCAGGCCTGGGTCAGGACCAGGGTCGGCAGGGAAATCGGCAGGACGAAGGAGCGCAGGCGCAGCCCCAGCCGCGAGACGCTGAGCAGGGTTTCCTGGGGCACCGGCAGGATCAGGTCCGAGTCCGGCAGCATGAACATGGCCGCGTGAAAGCTCGGGGCAATCAGCGGCACCCGGCGCTCCAGGCCCTGCTCGGCCAGGGCCGCATCGATCGGTCCGCGGGCAATGCCCCGGCGAGACATGCTGATATGGGGAAACGCGGCAAAACGCTCGGCCGTAATGTCTTCGTCCAACAGCGGATGGTCTTCGCGCACCAGGCCGACAAAGGCCGTGGTGAACAGGTTCTGCACCTTCACTTCCGGGGTCAGGGGCCGGGTGTTGCTGATCCGCAGGTCGATCCGCCCCTCGCGCAAGGCCTCGTCGTCACCGTCGCCTTCGGGCACGAAGCGCAGTTCGCACAAGGGCGCCTGGCGTTCCAGGGTGTCGATGAGGCGACCGCCATAGACTCCGACGAAAAAGTCGTTGGCGCGCACATTGAAGCGCCGCCGCAACGAAAGCAGGTCGACCTGATCCGCCGAGCGGAACAACAGTGCGGCCTGCTCCACCAGATCACGTACCTGGCTGCGCAGCTCCAGGGCCTTGGGCGTGGGCACCAGGCCCCGTCCGGCACGCACCAGCACCGGGTCGCCCAGGGCTTCGCGAATTCGCGTGAGGGTGCGGCTCATGGCGGCGGGGCTGAGGTTCATGCGCCGCGCAGCGCCGACTACGCTGCCCTCGTCGAGCAGGGCATCGAGAGCGACCAGAAGGTTCATATCCGGGAGTTGCATGGCAAGCACTCATGACTGATCAGGGATGATCCATGCGCAATGCTAGCAGGCTTGCCACCGAGGAAAATGAGAGAGATCAATCCTTGCCCGAAAACCCACCACTACCCGTAGGAGCCGGCTTGCCGGCGAAGGGGGCCTTCGAACCTTGCATCGCCCTTGAGGACGCCTTCGCTGGCAAGCCAGCTCCTACGGTCGGGTGGTGGTGGCTCCGGTGGGTGGGCAATTCAGCGTTGCATGCCCCAGCGTTTCACCGTGACCCGCTCCAGGGTGTCGAAGATCAGGTTCTCCACCAACAGGCCGATGATGATCACCACGGCCAGGCCGGCGAAAACCTTGTCGGTGTACAGCTCGTTGCGGTTCTGGAAGATGTACCAGCCCAGGCCGCCCTTGCCGCTGGTGGCGCCGAACACCAGCTCGGCGGCGATCAGGGTGCGCCAGGCGAAAGCCCAGCCGATCTTCAGGCCGGCGAGGATCGACGGCAGCGCCGCCGGGATCAGGATGAACAGCACCAGGCGCAGGCCCTTGAGCCCGTAGTTGCGCCCGGCCATGCGCAAGGTTTCGGAAACCCCGAGAAACCCGGCGTAGGTATTCAGGGCCAGGGCCCAGAGCACCGAATGCACCAGCACGAAGATCAGGCTGTTCTGCCCCAGGCCAAACCACAGCAGCGCCAGGGGCAACAGGGCAATGGCCGGCAACGGGTTGAACATCGAGGTCAGGGTGCTCAGCAGGTCGCGGCCAAAACGAGTCGAGACCGCCAGGGTGGTCAAGGCAAACGCCAGGACGATGCCGATCAGGTAGCCCTTGAGCAGCACCACCAGGGAAATGCCCACCTTGCCCAGCAATTCGCCGCTGAGCAGGCCCTGGTAAAGGGCGCTGGCGGTTTGCAGAAAGCTCGGTAGCAGCAGGTCGTTGTCCTGGTAGCGGGCAACGGCTTCCCACAGCAACGCCAGGAGCACCAGGATCAGGCTCTTGCGCAGCCAGCCTTGTTGCCAGAGGCGCTGAGCCAGGGGCAGTTCGCGCTCCAGGGGAACTTGCAGCAAGGGCTGCAGGACAACGTCGTATTCCTCGCGTACGGGGGATGAATGGCTCATCGGGCGTTCCTCGTTCAACGGTGGCCTGACGGCTCAATAAGCGATACGGATATCGGCGAAATCCAGCTCGGTTGCAGTTTCCGGCGATTGGCCTTCATCGAACAGCAGGTGGTGGATGCGTCGCGCGGTCTGCTGGAAGGCCACGCCACCGAGGCTTTGCAGGTCGTACTGGTGGCTGTGGACTTCCGCCCGCACGCGCCCCGGATGAGGCGACAGCAGGAGGATGCGATTGCCCACCACCAGCGCTTCCTCGATGGAGTGAGTGACGAACAGCAAGGTGAAGCGCACCTCCTCCCAGAGCAGCAGCAACTCCTCCTGCATCTTGCGCCGGGTCAGGGCGTCGAGGGCGGCGAAAGGCTCGTCCATCAGCAGGATCTTCGGCTGCATGGCCAGGGCGCGGGCAATCGCCACCCGGGCTTTCATGCCACCGGACAGGGTGTGCGGGTAGGCATCGGCGAACGCCGCCAGGCCGACTTTGTCCAGGTACTCCAGGGCGCGCTCTTGGGCCTCGCGGCGACCGAGGGTTTTCGACGCCAGCAGGGGAAACATCACGTTCTGCTTCACGGTTTTCCAGGGGGGCAACTGGTCGAACTCCTGGAACACCACGATACGATCCGGCCCGGGCTGGCTGACCCGCCGGCCTTGCAGGCGGATCTCGCCCTCGCAGGGCTGGATGAACCCGGCCACCGCCTTGAGCAGGGTCGACTTGCCGCAGCCCGAAGGCCCCAGCAGGACAAAACGATCGGCGGGATCGATCTCGAAACTCACCTGGTGGGTGGCCCGCACCACGCGCTGCGGGGTGCGATATTCCAGGCTGACCTGGTCCACCGCCAACAGTGCCTCGGCGGTGGCGGTGGGGTTGCTGGCCGTGTGGCCTGGCAAGGGGGCATTCATGGCAGTCAGCTCCCTTGCAACGGCTTGGCATCCTGGAAGAAGTAGTCCTTCCACGACTCGGGCTTGTTCTTGATGGCGCCGACCCGGTACAGGAACTCCGCCAACGGGTAGGTGTTTTTCGGCGTTACGCTGAACTCGAACTGCGGGTTGTCGATGATCTTCAGCAAGGCGGCGCGGTCGATCTTGGCCTTGGTCACGCGGATGTAAGTGTCGGCGGCCGCGCCCTTGTCGTTCTGGGCGAACTCGGCAGCTTCAGCCAGGGCTTCGGTGAAAGCCTTGTAGGTCTTGGGGTTGTCGTTGCGGAACTTCTCGGTGGCGAACAGCACCGTCGGTGAGTTGGGCCCCAGCAGGTCGTAGGTGTTCAGCACCACGTGCACATTGGGGTTTTCCAGGGCCTGATCCTGGAACGGCGGGTTGGAGAAGTGCCCGGTCAGCTCGGTACCACCGGCAATCAGCGCCGCGGTGGCGTCCGGGTGGGGAACGGCGATGGTGTACTTGTCCAGGCGATTGAATTCCTGGTCGCCCCATTGCTTGGCGGCGGCGTATTGCAGGAAGCGCGACTGCACCGAGACCCCCACCGCCGGCACCGCGATGCGGTCCTTTTCGGTGAAGTCTGCAATGGTCTTGACCTTGGGATTGTTGCTCACCAGGTAGTAGGGAAAGTTGCCCAGGGACGCCACTGCCTTGACGTTCTGGCGGCCACGGGTGCGGTCCCAGATGGTCAACAGCGGGCCGACGCCGGCCCCGGCGATATCGATGGAACCCGACAGCAATGCGTCGTTCACCGCGGCGCCGCCGGACAGTTGGGTCCAGTCGACCTTGATGTCGATACCCTCCTGCTTACCGTACTTTTCGATCAGTTGCTGATCGCGAACCACGTTGAGCAGCAGGTAGACGATGCCAAACTGTTCGGCGATGCGGATCTCGCCTTCGGCATGGGCCGCCGTAGGGGCGACCAGGCTGCCGGCCAGCAGGCTGAAACCCAGGCCGATGGCGGTGGCCAGCGTGCCCAGGCGCGCAGTGAAGCGAATGGATGAAGACATGGTGATTCTCCTGCCGTGCCTGGCTGATCAGTAAGGGGCGTCGCCCTGGATGGTGGTGCGATACAGCTTGCGGCGCAGATGGCTCGGGCAACCGGCGGCCAGGTGGATCAGCGAACGGTTGTCCCAGAACACCAGGTCGTGGGGCTGCCATTGATGGCGGTAAATGTTCTCCGGTAACACGCTGTGGGCGTACAACTCGGCCAGCAACTGGGCGCTTTCGTCTTGCGGCAAACCGATGATGCGGGTGGTGAAACCTTCGCTGACGAACAGCGCCTTGCGGCCGTTTTCCGGGTGAGTGCGGACGATGGGGTGCACCACCTCCGCAACCTGGGCCAACTGCTCCGGGGTCAGGGTCGGGCGCCAGTTGCCCTCAAACTTGGTCTCGCTGTAGCGGGCCGTGTAGGAATGCGCGGCGCTGCGGCCTTCGAGCGCCTTGCGCAGCGCCTCGGGCAGGTTGTCCCAGGCTTGGTGCATGTCGGCGAACAGGGTGTCGCCGCCTTCGGCCGGCAGTTCCTGGGCGTGCAGCATCGAGCCCAGGCTCGGCAGCTCCTTGTAGGACAGATCCGAGTGCCAGAACTTGCCGGCGTCACCCAGGCCGATGGATTGGCCATTCTCGATGATATTGGAAACGATGAGGATTTCCGGGTGCCCGGCCAGCAGGAACTGCTTGAGCACGTGGATCTGCAACACGCCGAAACGGCGGCTGAAGGCGATCTGTTGTTGGGGGCTGATGCGCTGGTCGCGGAACACCACGACATGGTGATCCAGGTGGGCACGGTGGAGGCGGGCGAAGTCCTGGTCGTTGACCGGCCGGGACAGGTCCAGGCCGATGATCTCGGCGCCCACGGCGCCATTCAAGGGACGGATTTCGAAGGCTTGTGCGGCGATGGGCGCGGCACTGGCTGATGCAGACATGACTGAAACTCCCGCGCAGGCGCGCCCAGGGCGCGCACGTCGTTCAGAAACTCACGGAGATCCCGTGTGGGTTCATTACGTGCGGCGCGCCGATTGGTCGGCAGGTACGCAGGGAGTTGACTTTATAGATATAAGAAAGCGAATTTAAATACCGTTAGCGAATAACGATATGTTGATTCGAGCGATGCGGCGGTTATGGACGGTACGCCACCGATGGCCCCCATGGCATTGGCGGACGGCGCGGTCCTGCAGAAGCCGGCTTGCCGGCGAAGGCGGTCTCACGGGCCCCTTCGCTGGCAAGCCAGCTCCTACAAGGCTGGCTGCCGGCGAAGGTCGTTTTTTACCCGGATCAGCGCTCGTGCAGGGCTTCGGCGCGGGCGCGGATGATCGGCTTGAGCAGGTAGCTGAGGATGCTCTTCTTGCCGGTGATGATGTCCACCGAGGCGACCATCCCAGGGATGATCAACAGCGGTTTCTCATCGGTGCCCAGGTGGCTGCGGTCGGTGCGCAGCTTGATCATGTAGTAGGTGGTCTTCTTGTCTTCGTCGGTAATGGTGTCGGCGCCGATCTGCTCCAGGCGGGCCTTGAGGCCACCGTAGATGGTGTAGTCATAGGCGCTGAACTTGACGATCGCTTCTTGCCCCGGATGCAGGAACGCGATGTCCTGGGGGCGGATCTTGGCTTCCACCAGCAGGGTGTCGTCCAGGGGCACGATTTCCACCATGTCGCTGCCCGGCTGGATCACCCCGCCGATGGTGTTGACCATCAGCTGCTTGACGATACCGCGCACCGGCGAGGTCACCAGGGTCCGGCTGACCCGATCTTCCAGGGCCTTGCCGGTGGCGCTGGCCTTGTTCAGTTCGGTGCGCGCCTCGTTGAGCTGGGTCAGGGCCTCACTGCGGAACTTGCCGCGGGTCTCGTCGATCTTGCGCTGCACTTCCTTGATCGCCGACTCGGCGCGAGGAATGGCCAGGGTCGTGGCATCCAACTGGCCACGGGTTTCCACTTCGGCGCGCTTGAGCCGCAGCACTTCCACCGGCGATACCGCGCCCTGGGCCACCAGGGGCTCGGACATGTTGATTTCCTGGCGTTGCAAACCCAGTTGCTGGCGGTACTGGGCCTGCTTGGAGGTGAACTCGCGCAATTCCTGCTGTTTCTGGATCAGTTGCTCCTGGAGGCCACCAATCTCGTCATGCAGTTGCTGGCGCCGGCTCTCGTACAGGGATTTTTCGCTGGCAGCCTGGCCTGGTACGTCCTTGAGCACGTCGGCGGGGAAGTTCAGTGGACGCTCCTCGACCTCGGCACTCAGGCGCTCGACCCGCAGCAGCATCGACAGACGCACGGTCTCGGTTTCACCGACGTTGGACTGGAAGCGCGTGTCGTCCAGGCGGATCAGCGGCGCGCCGGCCTCCACCACCTGGCCTTCCTTGACGAACAGCTCGGAGACGATACCGCCTTCCAGGTTCTGGATCTTCTGCACCTTGGACGACGGAATCGCCTTGCCTTCGCCCTTGGTGACTTCATCGATGACCGCGAAATTGGCCCATAGCACCAGGAACAGGAAGAACCCGATGATGCCCCAGATGGTCAGGCGAATGACCCGTGGAGCGTCTTCGATCAGGGCCTTGTTGACCTCGGGCAACGGCTGGCCCTGGAGGGAATCGGAGCCTTTGAAATAACGGCGGATCGAGTCCTTGAATCCCGACTTAAGCAACACTGATCTGCCCCTTCTTCAACGCTTCCATAACCACTGCTTTCGGGCCATCGGCGAGGATCTGTCCGCGGTCCACCACCAACAACCGATCCACCAGCGACAGCAATGAGGCACGGTGGGTGACCAGTACCACGGTCTTGCCCTGCACCACGGCTTCGAGGCGCTGCTTCAAGCGCTCCTCGCCGGTGTTGTCCATGGCACTGGTGGGTTCGTCGAGCAGCAGGATCTGTGGGTTGAGCAACAAGGCCCGGGCCAAGGCGACGTTCTGGCGCTGACCGCCAGACAAGTTCTGTCCGCGCTCGCCCACTTGCAATTCATAGCCCTGGGGATGCAGCCGGGCGAATTCGTGAACCCCCGCCAGCTCGGCGGCTTGCAGCACCAGTTCGTCTTCGACGTAACGGGCGCCGGAGGTCAGGTTGTCGCGCAGGGTGCCGGCCAGCAACTGGATATCCTGGGGCACATAACCGATGTTGTGGCGCAGCTCGCTGACGTCGATCTGGCGAATGTCCACGCCGTCCACCAACAAGGCTCCGGAGTCTGCCTGATAGAGCCCCACCAGCAGTTTGGCCAGGGAGCTTTTGCCCGAGCCACTGCGGCCGATGATGCCAACCTTTTCGCCCGGCTTGATGATCAGGTTGATGTTCTTCAGCGCCGAATTCTGCTGCCCCGGATAGGTGAAGCTCAGTTGCCGGCATTCGATGGCGCCCTGCAGCACGCTGCGGCTCAGGGGGCGCTCGTCGAAATTTCGTTCCTGAGGCAGCTCCATCATCTGGTCCACCGAGGTCATGGTGACCCGGGCCTGCTGGTAACGGGTCAACAGCCCGGACAGCGAAGCCAGCGGGCTCAGAGCCCGACCGCTGAGCATGTAGCAGGCGATCAGCCCGCCCATGCTGAGGTTGCCGTCGATGATCTGGTACACACCGAAGATGATCATGATCACCCCGGCCAATTGCTGGATCAGCAAGGTGATGTTCATCGCCAGGCTGGAGAGCATCTTCACCCGCAACTCAAGGCGGCTGAGGGTGCCAATGGTCTGCTCCCACTGGTACTGGCGCTCGCTTTCAGCGTTGTTGACCTTGACCGCATCCAGCCCGGCCAGGGTTTCAATCAGGCTCGACTGGCGTTCGGCGCCCAGGGCCATGGTTTTTTCCATGGTCGCCACCAGGGGCTTCTGCAGCGCGTAGCCGATCAGCAAGGCAATCGGGAACGCCAGCACCGGAATCCACACCAGGTGCCCGCCGAGGATCGCGATGACCATGAAGATCAGCAGGGTGAACGGCAGGTCGATCAAGCTGGTGAGGGTCAGCGAGGCGAGAAAGTCCCGCAGGCTCTGAAACTCATGGATGTTCTGGGCAAAGCTGCCGACCCGTGCCGGTCGGTACTTCATCGCCATGCCGACGATGCGCTCGAACAGCGTGGCGGAGATGATCAGGTCGGTCTTCTTTCCCGCAAGGTCCAGGCACAGGCTGCGCAAGCCCTTGAGGATCAGGTCGAAGATGTAGGCGCCGATGATGCCGATGGACAGCATCCACAAGGTCGAGGTGGCCTGGTTGGGCACAACCCGGTCGTAGACGTTCATCACGAACAGCGGCGCGGCCATGGCAATGATGTTGATCAGCAGGCTGGCGGCGATGGCATCGATATATAGCCAGCGCGAACGCTTGAGGGTATCGCGAAACCAGGAGCGGGCCC
Organism: Pseudomonas sp. Fl4BN1; assembly: GCF_009908285.1. Classification (GTDB taxonomy): domain Bacteria; phylum Pseudomonadota; class Gammaproteobacteria; order Pseudomonadales; family Pseudomonadaceae; genus Aquipseudomonas. The sequence goes on along the minus strand of NZ_JAAARM010000033.1, from coordinate 29,273 downwards.
GGGGAATCAACGAACCGTGATTGACGTCGAACTTGTGCTGGGGTTGGGCGAAGAACACCTGCCCGCTGTAATCGTCGGCCAACAGTTCGCGGCTGACGCAGACTTCACCGCCATCGCTCTCGCTGAGCAGTAAACGCGCCTGGTCCTCGCCCTGCCAGCCCAGCAACACAGCACTGCGACCATCCTTGAGCAACAGCAAGGCGGGCATGGCGATCGCCGGAATCTGCTCGAGCTTGCGGCGCAGTACCCGCCCCTGCAACCCGGCCCGGGCTGCTGCGCGGGGCAGCAACTCGGCACTCAAGCGCTGGGACGGCAATGGCAGACCGGTGGTCAACATTGCCGCACTGGCGGGTTTCTGGTGCAGGAAGCAGAGGGTCAGCAAACCATCTAGCAGGGGGTCGTCATGCATACCACGTGGATCATGATTGAGTTGCACTCGACTGACTTCTGATTCCACGCTCGACACTCTTGACTGACTGTTGGATGAGATTGGCTCAATTCATCCCAGGCAGTTGGACCTTGGGCTTCACATCGTTTTGCACGACGGACGCCATAGGTGCGACCACTCCCTGGCTCTTGAGCAACTCGCCCATGGTCGCCTTGATTCGATACTGAGTAAATAACTGAATGTTTCTGATTTCCGCCAAACGCCGGGAAGCAGTGAACAGTTCGTTTTCACTGTCGAGCAAGTCCAGCAAGGTGCGCTCGCCCAGGCTGAATTGCTTCTGATAAGCGGTGCGCACGCTGGTGCTGTGATCAACGTACTGCTGGGCGATCGGCACCTGGGCGTTGGCATTGTTCAAGGCGTTCCAGGCCAGGCCCAGTTCTTCGTTCAACACCCGCAGGGCATTGTTGCGGATATCCAGGGCCTGGTTCGACTGGTAGGCCTTGGATTCCAGGTCGGCCTTGTTGCTGCCACCGGCAAACAGGTTGAAGCGCATGCGCAGCATGGCCTGCCACTCATTGTTGTGACCGACCTGACCGTCGAGGTTGTTATCCGCGGTACGCCCCAACTCCGCATCGAAACGCGGGTAGAACGCCGACTTGGCGGCGTCGTACTGCTTTTCGGCGGCGACGATATCGGACTCTGCGGAACGCAGGATCGGGCTGTTTTCCAACATCTGTCGCCGAGCCTCATCGAGGTTCGCCGGCAGCATCGCCATGAAACTGGCAGGCCGCTCCAACTGATCGGGCATCTGCCCTACAGCACTCAGGTAGTTGGTCTGGGAGTCCGCCAGGTTGGTCTGTTCGGTGATCAGGTTGTTGCGGGCCTGGGCCATCCGCGCTTCGGCCTGGTCGAGGTCGGCGCCGCTGCCCACACCACGCTGGGTGCGCAGCTTGATCTGGTCGTAGATGCGTTCGTGGTTGCGCAGGTTGTCTTCCGCCAGCTGGACGAATTGGCGACGGGTCAGCACATCCAGGTACACCTGGGCCACGGTCAGGGCCGTGCGTTCGGACGCGCCCAACAGGGAGTAAGCCCGGGAATTGACGGTGGCTTGTTGACGCCCTACTTCGCTAGAGGTAGCAAAACCGTCAAAAACCATTTGCTGGAGACGTAAACTTGACTCCCCACGGTTCAATGTCTCCCAGTGGTTGTTGCCAGTACCCGCACGAGAACTAGGGTTATCGGTGCCTTCGCGACCGTAACCGGCCAGCGCATCGACGCGTGGCAGATAGCCACCTTTCGCCGCTTTCAGCTGGTAGTCAGCCGCCAGGCGGCTGTTCACTCCGGCTTGGATCTCTGGATGCACATCCAGTGCTTTCTGCATGGCTTCGGGGAGTGTCTGTGCCTGCACGAAACTAGCAGCAAAGGCTAATGGCAGGGCCTTGAACAGGTGAAAACGCATGGTAAGAATTTCCCTCGGACAGCGTGTCCAGAATCACGTCAGAACGTGGCGCCACATCGAATGATTACAACCACAACGACCGTCTGTCGGAAAGTTCAAACTAAGAACTGGTTCACATACTTCAAGTCAGGTTAACGCGTGAATATCAATGTGACATTAATCAGGCGATTGTTTAGGATGGCACTCATAAGGTCAATACTTTGGCATAAAGTTAATTGCGAAAATTCATAGCCAAATTATTGACACGCCAAAACGTCAAATCAACCGTTTCCGCTAATTACTCAATAGCGAATACACATCCAGACTGAGTTGCGGCCAGCGCCCAAGCCGGTACATGGAAGTCAACTGAGCGGTACACCGGAGAGTCTTCAATGAGCAGTGTTGTTGCCATCGTCAAAAGCATTGTCGGTCAAGTTTTCGTGGTATCCCCGGAAGGGATCCGGCGCGTACTCATTGAAGGTGACCGACTGTTCGTGGGTGACCAGGTGGATACCGGCTCGGCCGGGGCTGTCACCCTGGAGCTGACCGACGGGCGCACCCTCGACCTTGGCCGTGACACACAGTGGAGCGGCGCCGCGCCTGATTCCGGCACCGACCTGGCCCAGGCGACCGCCCAAGCCGCGCCTTCGGTTGCCGAATTGCAACAAGCCATCGCTGCGGGTATCGACCCGACCACCGAGCTCGAAGCTGCCGCTGCCGGCCCAAGCGCCACAGGTACTGGAGGCGCCGCTGGGGGTGGCCACAGTTTTGTCCAGCTTGAGGAAACGGCGGGCCGGGTAGACCCGACCATCGGTTTCCCCACTGCCGGCCTGGGGCTGGCCACTTCGGCGCAGAACAATACCGTCGGCGGCCTGACTAACAACGCCGGCCAGGCCAACGGCAATGGCAGCGGCAGCGATACCTTGCGTCCGGCAACCCTGACCCTGGGTGCCACCCCGACCATCACCGAGGCCGGCGGCACGCTGGTGTATACCGCGACCCTGACCCAGGCCCCGCTGACCGACCTGAGCATTACCCTGTCCAACGGCGCGGTCATCGTGATCAGCGCCGGCCAGTTGACCGGCAGTGTGCAGGTGCCCCTGGCGCCCAATGACAGCGTCTATATCGATCCGGGCCAGATCAGCGTCAACGTGACCGGCACTACTGGCGGCGGCGGTTTGCTGATCACGGTCGATCCAAGCCCGGCGGTGACCCAGGTCACCGACACCATCGACACCACCACCGTCACCCTGGCAGCGGATACCAGCGTCAGTGAAGGCGGGCAGATCACCTACACCGCCACCCTGACCAATCCGGCGCAGACCCCGGTGACCATCACCCTGTCCAATGGTGCGGTGATCACCATCGAGGCGGGCAAGTCCAGCGGCACCGTCGACGTGGCAGCGCCGGCCAATGATGTCTACAAGAACGGCGGCACCATCGAGGTCGGCATCACCAAGGCCGAAGGCGGCAACTTCGAGAACCTGGAACACAGCACCGACAAAGCAGTGACAACCGTCACCGACACCATCGACGACACCGGCCTGAAACTGTCGGCCACTGCCGAAGTCGCTGAAGGCGGCAGCATCGTCTATACCGCCACCCTGACCAATCCAGCGGGTACCGCGCTGACTGTCACCCTGTCCAACGGTGCGGTGATCACCATTGCGGCCGGCGCCAACAGCGGCAGCATCAGCGTCCCCGCACCCGCCGATGACGTCTATAAGGACGCCGGCAAGGTCGAAGTGACCATCAGCAAGACCGAGGGCGGCAACTTCGAAAACCTGGTGACCAATCCAGAGCCTGCCGTCACCAATGTCACTGACACCATCGACACCAGCACCGTCTCCCTGACCGCCACCCCAATCGTCGCCGAAGGCGGCATTGTGGTGTACACCGCATCGGTTACTGCGCCAGTCACCGGCTCGCCGGTTGTAGTCACTCTGTCCAACGGACAGACCATCACCATCCCAGTGGGTGAATCCACTGGCAGCGTGAATTTCACTGCACCGAACGATGCACTGAATGGCGGCAGCTCCTTGAGCACCACCATCACCAAAGTCGACGGCGGCAACTACGAGAAGCTGGAGTTCAGCGACAAGCCCGCTGACACCACAGTGACTGATACCCCAGACACCACGACCCTGAGCCTATCGGCTACCGGCGAAGTGGCCGAAGGCGGCAGCATTGTCTACACCGCTACCCTGACCAATGCCGCCGGTACTCCCGTCACCGTGACCCTGTCCAACGGTGCAGTGATCACCATCGCGGCGGGCGCGACCTCCGGGACAGTGACCGTTCCAGCACCGGCCGATGATGTCTACAAAGACGCCGGCAAGGTTGAAGTAACCGTCACTAAAGCCGATGGCGGTAACTTCGAACACCTGGAAACCAATCCGGCACCAGCAGTGACTGACGTCACTGACACCATCGACACCAGCACCGTCTCTCTGACCGCCACCCCAACTGTCGCCGAAGGTGGCACCGTGGTGTACACCGCCTCGGTCACTGCGCCAGTAACCGGCTCCCCGGTTGTGGTCACCCTGTCCAACGGACAGACCATCACCATCCCAGTGGGTGAGTCGACTGGCAGCGTGAACTTCACCGCGCCAAACGACGCCCTGAACGGCGGCAGCTCCTTGAGCACCACCATCACCAAAGTCGACGGTGGCAACTACGAGAAGCTGGAGTTCAGCGACAAACCCGCTGACACCACCGTCACCGACACTCCGGATACGACCACCCTCAGCCTGTCGGCTACCGGCGAAGTGGCCGAAGGCGGCTCGATCGTCTACACCGCGACACTGACCAATGCCGCCGGTACTCCGGTGACCGTAACCCTGAGCAACGGCGCAGTGATCACCATCGCGGCGGGCGCGACCTCCGGGACAGTGACCGTTCCAGCACCGGCCGATGATGTCTACAAGGACGCCGGCAAAGTCGAAGTAACCGTCACCAAAGCCGATGGCGGTAACTTCGAACACCTGGAAACCAATCCGGCACCAGCAGTGACTGACGTCACTGACACCATCGACACCTCGACTGTCAGCCTGACTGCCACCCCAACCGTCGCCGAAGGCGGCACCGTGGTGTACACCGCATCAGTTACCGCGCCAGTCACCGGCTCGCCGGTTGTAGTCACTCTGTCCAACGGACAGACCATCACCATCCCAGTGGGTGAATCCACTGGCAGCGTGAACTTCACTGCACCGAACGATGCCCTGAATGGCGGCAGCTCCTTGAGCACCACCATCACCAAAGTCGACGGTGGCAACTACGAGAAGCTGGAGTTCAGCGACAAACCAGCGGACACCGCGGTCACCGACACCCCAGATACAACGACCCTGAGCCTGACCGCCACCGAGACCGTGGCCGAGGGCGGTTCGATTGTTTATACCGCGACCCTGACCAACGCCGCTGGCACTCCGGTGACCGTAACCCTGAGCAACGGTGCAGTAATCACCATCGCGGCCGGTGCCACCTCGGGTACTGCGACCGTCGCCGCGCCAGCAGACGACGTCTATAAGGATGCGGGCAAGGTCGAAGTCACCGTCACTAAAGCCGACGGCGGCAACTTCGAACACCTGGAAACCAATCCGGCACCAGCAGTGACTGACGTCACTGACACCATCGACACCAGCACCGTCTCTCTGACCGCCACCCCAACTGTCGCCGAAGGCGGCACCGTGGTGTACACCGCCTCGGTCACTGCGCCAGTAACCGGCTCCCCGGTTGTGGTCACTCTGTCCAACGGACAGACCATCACCATTCCGGTCGGTGAGTCGACTGGCAGCGTGAACTTCACTGCGCCCAACGATGCCCTGAATGGCGGTAGCTCCTTGAGCACCACCATCACCAAAGTCGACGGTGGCAACTACGAGAAGCTGGAGTTCAGCGACAAACCAGCGGACACCGCGGTCACCGACACCCCAGATACAACGACCCTGAGCCTGACCGCCACCGAGACCGTGGCCGAGGGCGGTTCGATTGTTTATACCGCGACCCTGACCAACGCAGCTGGCACTCCGGTGACCGTAACCCTGAGCAACGGTGCAGTAATCACCATCGCGGCAGGTGCTACCTCGGGTACTGCGACCGTCGCCGCGCCAGCAGACGACGTCTATAAGGATGCGGGCAAGGTCGAAGTCACCGTCACTAAAGCCGACGGCGGCAACTTCGAACATCTGGAAACCAATCCGGCGCCAGCAGTGACCGACGTCACTGACACCATCGACACCTCGACTGTCAGCCTGACCGCCACGCCAACTGTCGCCGAAGGCGGCACCGTGGTGTACACCGCATCGGTCACTGCGCCAGTAACCGGCTCCCCGGTTGTAGTCACTCTATCCAACGGACAGACCATCACCATCCCGGTGGGTGAATCCACTGGCAGCGTGAACTTCACTGCGCCCAACGATGCCCTGAACGGCGGCAGCTCGCTGAGCACCACCATTACCAAGGCTGAAGGTGGTAACTACGAGAAACTGGAAGTCAGCGACAAGCCAGCGGACACCACCGTCACCGACACTCCGGATACGACCACCCTCAACCTCTCGGCTACCGGTGAAGTCGCCGAGGGCGGCTCGATCGTCTACACCGCTACCCTGACCAATGCCGCCGGTACTCCTGTCACCGTGACCTTGAGCAACGGCGCAGTGATCACCATCGCGGCGGGCGCGACCTCCGGGACAGTGACCGTTCCAGCACCGGCCGATGACGTCTACAAGGACGCCGGCAAAGTCGAAGTCACCATCACTAAAGCCGACGGCGGCAACTTCGAACACCTGGAAACCAATCCAGAGCCTGCCGTCACCAATGTCACTGACACCATCGACACCAGCACCGTCTCCCTGACCGCCACCCCAACCGTCGCCGAAGGCGGCACCGTGGTGTACACCGCATCGGTTACCGCACCAGTCACCGGCTCGCCGGTTGTGGTCACTCTGTCCAACGGCCAGACCATCACCATCCCAGTGGGTGAATCCACTGGCAGCGTGAACTTCACCGCGCCAAACGACGCCCTGAACGGCGGCAGCTCCTTGAGCACCACCATCACCAAAGTCGACGGCGGCAACTACGAGAAACTGGAGTTCAGCGACAAGCCCGCTGATACCACAGTGACTGATACCCCAGACACCACGACCCTGAGCCTGTCGGCTACCGGCGAAGTGGCCGAAGGCGGCTCGATCGTCTACACCGCGACACTGACCAATGCCGCCGGTACTCCGGTGACCGTAACCCTGAGCAACGGCGCGGTGATCACCATCGCCGCCGGCGCTACTTCGGGTACTGCAACCGTCGCAGCTCCTGCCGATGACGTTTATAAAGACGCCGGCAAAGTCGAAGTCACCATCAGCAAGGCTGACGGTGGAAACTTCGAGAACCTGGAGACCAATCCGGCACCCGCAGTGACTGACGTCACTGACACCATCGACACCTCGACTGTCAGCCTGACCGCCACCCCAACCGTCGCCGAAGGCGGCATTGTGGTGTACACCGCATCGGTTACCGCACCAGTCACCGGCTCCCCGGTGGTAGTCACCCTGTCCAACGGCCAGACCATCACCATCCCAGTAGGTGAATCCAATGGCAGCGTGAACTTCACTGCGCCCAACGATGCCCTGAATGGCGGCAGCTCCTTGAGCACCACCATTACCAAGGCTGAAGGCGGCAACTACGAGAAGCTGGAAGTCAGTGATAAACCAGCGGATACCACCGTCACCGACACTCCGGATACGACCACCCTCAGCCTCTCGGCTACCGGTGAAGTCGCCGAAGGCGGCAGCATCGTCTACACCGCGACCCTGACCAATGCGGCGGGTACGCCAGTCACCGTGACTTTGTCCAATGGTGCAGTGATCACCATCGCGGCCGGTGCTACCTCGGGTACTGCGACCGTCGCCGCGCCAGCAGACGACGTCTATAAGGATGCGGGCAAGGTCGAAGTCACCATCACTAAAGCCGACGGCGGCAACTTCGAACATCTGGAAACCAATCCGGCGCCAGCAGTGACCGACGTCACTGACACCATCGACACCTCGACTGTCAGCCTGACCGCCACGCCAACTGTCGCCGAAGGCGGCATTGTGGTGTACACCGCCTCGGTCACTGCTCCAGTCACCGGCTCCCCGGTTGTGGTCACCCTGTCCAACGGACAGACCATCACCATCCCGGTGGGTGAATCCACTGGCAGCGTGAATTTCACTGCACCGAACGATGCACTGAATGGCGGCAGCTCGCTGAGCACCACCATTACCAAGGCTGAAGGCGGTAACTACGAGAAGCTGGAAGTCAGCGACAAGCCCGCTGACACCTCAGTGACTGATACCCCAGACACAACGACCCTGAGCCTGTCGGCTACCGGCGAAGTGGCCGAAGGCGGCTCGATCGTCTACACCGCTACCCTGACCAATGCCGCCGGTACTCCCGTCACCGTGACCTTGAGTAACGGCGCAGTGATCACCATCGCGGCCGGCGCCACCTCGGGTACTGCGACCGTCGCCGCGCCTGCTGATGACGTTTATAAAGACGCCGGCAAAGTCGAAGTCACCATCAGCAAGGCTGAGGGTGGCAACTTCGAAAACCTGGAGACCAATCCGGCACCCGCAGTGACTGACGTCACTGACACCATCGACACCAGCACCGTCTCCCTGACCGCCACCCCAACCGTCGCCGAAGGCGGCATTGTGGTGTACACCGCCTCGGTTACTGCGCCAGTCACCGGCTCGCCGGTTGTGGTCACCCTGTCCAACGGACAGACCATCACCATTCCGGTGGGTGAATCCACTGGCAGCGTGAACTTCACCGCGCCAAACGACGCACTGAATGGCGGCAGCTCCTTGAGCACCACCATCACCAAAGTCGACGGCGGCAACTACGAGAAGCTGGAATTCAGCGACAAGCCAGCGGACACCACCGTCACCGACACTCCGGATACGACCACCCTCAGCCTCTCGGCTACCGGTGAAGTGGCCGAAGGCGGCAGCATTGTCTACACCGCTACCCTGACCAATGCCGCCGGTACACCGGTCACCGTGACCCTGTCCAACGGTGCAACCATCACCATCGAAGCCGGTAAAACCACCGGCACCGTGACCGTCCCAGCGCCTGCCGATGACGTCTACAAAGACGCCGGCAAGGTTGAAGTAACCGTCACTAAAGCTGACGGCGGTAACTTCGAACACCTGGAGACCAATCCAACGCCTGCCGTCACCAATGTGACTGACACCATCGATACCTCCACCGTGTCGCTGAAAGCCACGCCTGCGGCGGAGGAAGGCGGCAATGTCACTTACACCGCTACTGTCACGGCTCCAGTGACCGGTTCGCCCGTCGTGGTGACCTTGGCTAACGGTGAGAAGATCACCATCCCGGTCGGCGAAATCAGCGGTTCGGTAAGCATCAGCGCACCGAACGACGTGCTGATCGGCCATACCCCGCTGACCAACTCCATCACCAATGTCAGCGGCGGCAACTACGAAAACCTGGTGGCCGACAAGTCGCCGGTCAGCACCACGGTGACCGACACTGTCGATACCACCCACCTCAGCCTCAGCGCCACCGGTACTGTGGCCGAAGGCGGCCAGATCATCTACACCGCAACCCTGACCAACGCCGCTGGCACTCCGGTGACCGTAACCCTGAGCAACGGTGCAGTGATCACCATCGCGGCCGGTGCTACCTCGGGTACTGCGATCGTCGCCGCTCCTGCTGATGACGTTTATAAAGACGCCGGCAAAGTCGAAGTCACCATCACTAAAGCCGACGGCGGCAACTTCGAACACCTGGAAACCAATCCGGCACCAGCAGTGACCGACGTCACTGACACCATCGACACCTCGACCGTATCTCTGACCGCCACCCCAACCGTCGCCGAAGGCGGCACCGTGGTGTACACCGCTTCGGTTACCGCGCCAGTCACCGGTTCCCCGGTTGTGGTAACTCTGTCCAACGGCCAGACCATCACCATCCCAGTGGGTGAATCCACCGGCAGCGTGAATTTCACTGCACCGAACGATGCACTGAATGGCGGTAGCTCCTTGAGCACCACCATTACCAAAGTCGACGGCGGCAACTACGAGAAGCTGGAGTTCAGCGACAAGCCAGCGGACACCGCGGTCACCGACACCATCGACACCACCCACCTCAGCCTCAGTGCCACCGATACTGTGGCCGAAGGCGGTTCGATTGTTTACACCGCAACCCTGACCAATGCGGCGGGTACGCCCGTCACCGTGACCCTGTCCAACGGCGCGACCATCACCATCGCCGCGGGGGCCACTTCCGGTACCGTAACCGTCGCCGCTCCTGCCGATGACGTCTACAAGGATGCCGGCAAGGTTGAAGCCACCATCACCAAGGCTGATGGCGGCAACTTCGAGAACCTGGTGCCGAGCACTACACCCGCGGTAACCGATGTTACCGACACCATCGACACCTCCACCGTGTCGCTGAAAGCCACGCCTTCGGCGGAAGAAGGTGGCAACGTCACTTACACCGCTACCGTCACTGCACCTGTCACCGGTTCGCCAGTGATCGTGACCCTGGCCAATGGTGAAAAAATCACCATTGCGGTTGGCGAAACCAGCGGCTCGGTGAGCATCAGCGCGCCAAACGACGTGCTGATCGGCCATACCCCGCTGACCAACTCGATCAGCAACGTCAGCGGTGGCAACTACGAGAACCTGGTGGCCGACAAATCCCCGGTCAGCACCACCGTGACCGATGTCGTCGACACCACCAATCTCAGCCTCAGCGCCACCGGTACTGTGGCCGAAGGCGGCCAGATCATCTACACCGCAACCCTGAGCAACGCTGCTGGTACGCCAGTGACCGTGACCCTGTCCAACGGCGCGACCATCACCATCGAAGCCGGTAAAACCACCGGCACCGTGACCGTCCCAGCGCCTGCCGATGACGTCTACAAGGACGCCGGCAAGGTTGAAGTCACCATCAGCAAGGCTGACGGTGGCAACTTCGAGAAGCTGGAGACCAATCCGGCGCCAGCAGTGACCGACGTCACTGACACCATCGACACCAGCACCGTCTCCCTGAAGGCCACGCCGGCCACTACCGAAGGCGGCAACGTTACCTACACCGCCACTGTCACCGCCCCAGTGACTGGCTCACCAGTGATCGTGACCCTGGCCAATGGCGAGAAGATCACTATCGCGGTCGGCGAGACCAGCGGCTCGGTGAACACCACCGCACCGAACGACGTGCTGATCGGCCATACCCCGCTGACCAACTCCATCACCAATGTCAGCGGCGGTAACTACGAGAACCTGGTGGCCGACAAATCCCCGGTCAGCACCACCGTGACCGACACTATCGACACCACCACCCTCAGCCTCAGCGCCACCGGCACCGTGGCCGAAGGCGGTTCGATTGTTTACACCGCGACATTGAGCAACGCTGCTGGTACGCCAGTGACCGTAACCCTGAGCAACGGCGCGGTGATCACCATCGCCGCCGGCGCTACTTCAGGTACTGCAACCGTCGCCGCACCTGCTGATGACGTGTACAAGGATGCCGGCAAGGTTGAAGCCACCATCACCAAGGCTGAAGGCGGCAACTTCGAGAAGCTGGTACCAAGCACCACGCCAGCGGTGACCGATGTCACTGACACCATCGATACCTCCACTGTCTCGTTGAAGGCCACGCCTTCGGCTGCCGAAGGCGGCAACGTTACCTACACCGCCACTGTCACCGCCCCAGTGACTGGCTCACCAGTGATCGTGACCCTGGCCAATGGCGAGAAAATCACTATCCCGGTCGGCGAGACCAGCGGCTCGGTGAGCATCAGCGCACCGAACGATGTACTGGTCGGCCACACCCCGCTGACCAACTCCATCACCAATGTCAGCGGTGGCAACTACGAAAACCTGGTAGCCGACAAGTCACCGGTCAGCACCACCGTGACCGACACCGTCGATACCACCAATCTGTCGCTGACGGCCACGCCTTCGGTGGCAGAAGGCGGCCAGATCGTTTACACCGCAACCCTGACCAATGCGGCCGGGACGCCAGTGACCGTGACCCTGTCCAACGGTGCGGTGATCACCATCGCCGCCGGCGCTACTTCGGGTACTGCAACCGTTGCCGCTCCTGCCGATGACGTCTACAAGGACGCGGGCAAAGTCGAAGCCACCATCAGCAAGGCAGAAGGCGGTAACTTCGAGAAGCTGGTACCAAGCACTACCCCAGCGGTGACTGACGTTACCGATACCATCGACACCAGCACCGTGACCCTGAAAGCCACGCCTTCGGCTGCCGAAGGTGGCAACGTCACTTACACCGCTACCGTCACTGCCCCAGTGACCGGTTCGCCAGTAATCGTGACTCTGGCCAACGGTGAGAAAATCACCATCCCGGTCGGTGAATCCAGCGGCTCGGTAAGCATCAGCGCGCCGAACGACGTGCTGATCGGCCACACCCCGCTGACCAACTCCATCACCAATGTCAGCGGCGGCAACTACGAGAATCTGGTAGCTGACAAGTCACCGGTCAGCACCACCGTGACCGACACTATCGACACCACCACCCTCAGCCTCAGCGCCACCGGTACCGTGGCCGAAGGCGGTTCGATTGTTTACACCGCAACCCTGAGCAACGCTGCTGGTACGCCAGTCACCGTGACCCTGTCCAACGGTGCGGTGATCAACATCGCAGCCGGTAAAACTACCGGTACCGTGACTGTTCCGGCGCCTGCCGATGACGTCTACAAGGACGCGGGCAAAGTCGAAGCCACCATCACCAAGGCAGAAGGCGGTAACTTCGAGAAGCTGGTACCAAGCACTACCCCAGCGGTGACTGACGTTACCGATACCATCGACACCAGCACCGTGACCCTGAAAGCCACGCCTTCGGCTGCCGAAGGTGGCAACGTCACTTACACCGCTACCGTCACTGCCCCAGTGACCGGTTCGCCAGTAATCGTGACTCTGGCCAACGGTGAGAAAATCACCATCCCGGTCGGTGAATCCAGCGGTTCGGTAAGCATCAGCGCGCCGAACGATGTGCTGATCGGCCATACCCCGCTGACCAACTCCATCACCAATGTCAGCGGCGGTAACTACGAGAACCTGGTAGCCGACAAGTCACCGGTCAGCACCACGGTGACCGACACTATCGACACCACCACCCTGAGCCTCAGCGCTACCGGCACCGTGGCCGAAGGCGGTTCGATCGTTTACACCGCAACCCTGACCAATGCGGCCGGGACGCCGGTGACCGTGACCCTGTCCAACGGTGCGGTAATCACCATCGCTGCGGGCAAAACTACCGGCACCGTGACCGTCGCTGCTCCGGCGGATGACGTCTACATCGACGCCGGCAAGGTCAACGCGTCGATCACTGGCGCCACTGGCGGCAACTTCGAGAAGCTGGTGCCGGATACCACACCAGCAGTGACCAACGTCACCGACACGATCGACACCACCTCGGTCAGCATCAGCGGCAGCACCTCGGTCACCGAAGGCCAGACCGCCAGCTACACCGTCAGCCTGACTCACCCGGCACAGACCGAAGTCACCCTGAAGATCAGCTACAGCGGCACCGCCACCGACGGCTCGGACTTCACCGGCGTATACACCGTGAAGATCCCGGCCGGCGCCAGCAGCGCTACCTTCAATGTGGCGACCATCGACGACAAGATCACCGAAGCCACGGAAAACTTCACGGTCAAGATCGACTCGGCCAGCGGCGGCAACTTCGAGAACCTGGTAGTCAGCGGCAGCAATGGCAGCGTCACCACCTCGATCATCGATAACGATGCACCACCGGTCATCGATCTGGATGCCAACAACTCCAGCGGCGCCACCGGGGCCGACTACAAGGTCACCTTCACCGAAGGTACTGCGGGCCCTGGCGTATCGATCGCCGACACCGACCTGAGCATCACCGACCCGGACAGCACCCTGCTCACCGGCGCCACCATCGTGCTGACCAACCGTCAGCCAGGGGACTCGCTGAACCTGGGCAACAGCGTCAACGGCATCAACATCAATGCCAACAGCAAGGACGGTTCGATCACCCTGACCCTGTCGGGCAGCGCGACGCTGGCCGACTACATGCAGCAGATCAAGAACATTACCTTCACCAACAACAGTCATGATCCGAGCACCACGCCACGGACCATCACCGTGACCGTGACCGACGGCGGCAACTACTCCAACGTCGCTACCACCACGGTCAACGTGGTCGCGGTGAACGATGCCCCAGTGGCCACTGGCGGTGCCGTGACCGGTACCGAAGACACGCCGCTGGCCCTGACCTGGTCCAACTTCGGTGTCAGTGACGTCGACAGCCCGGCGTCCAGCCTCGGGGTGAAAATCACCCAGCTGCCAGGCGAAGGCAAACTGCAGTACCTGGACGGTTCGACCTGGAAGGATGTGGCCAATAATCAGACCTTCAGCAAGGCCGATATCGATGCCGGCAAACTGCGTTTCACCCCCGATGCCAACGAGTCGGGTGCCCCCGGCTACGGCGGCAACGGCCTGGGCAACCAGCAGGCGGATTACGCCCAGATCAAGTTCCAGCCAACCGACGGCCAGGCTCTGGGCAACACCGGCACGGTGAAGGTCGACATCACTCCGGTGGCCGACGCGCCAACCCTGAGTGTGGCGGGCAACGGTGTGAATTCGGTAGGCCTGATCAAGGAAGTCTGGACCGGCCTCAGCGGCCTGGGCACCGACGGCAGCGGCGCCTCCGCGGGCACCCTGAAATCGGTGATCGATGCCGCTGGTACGCCAAACAGCAGCAGCCTGGCGACCAACGTCCAGTCCGACGGCAACATCGCCCCCGGCACCGCATCGAAGACCTCCGGCCTGATCTACCTGGAAGCCGGCAAGGCCTACACCTTCTCCGGCACCGGCGACGATAGCCTGCTGGTGACCATCGGCGGCAAGAACGTGGCCAGCACCACCTGGGGCGCGGGCGGTAACCTCAACGGTACCTTCACCCCGACCACCAGCGGCTACTACACCATCGATATCTACCACCACAACCAGAGTGGCCCTGGCGCCTACGACGTCAACCTCTCGGTCAACGGCGGCACGCCGGTGGACCTGAGCAACGCCGGCGTACCGCTGTACACCGGGGTCACCGACCTGACCAATGCCGGTGTCTCGGTATCCGACCTGCACGGCACCAATGGCGAGGGTTATTACGACGGCTACAAGCTCAACGAAGGTGGTGAAGGCGGCAGCGTGCATCTGTCGAAGATCAGCACCGGCCTGACCGATACCGATGGCTCGGAAACCCTCAGCGTGAAGATCAGCGGGATTCCCGCAGGCTCGGTACTCAGCGATGGCGCCGGGCACACCTTCACCGCCACGGGCTCTTCAGGCGAGGCCAATGTCACCGGCTGGAACCTGGGCACCCTGACCGTCACTCCGCCGAGCTACTACAACGGCTCGTTCAACCTGACCGTGACCTCGACCTCCACCGAGTCCCTGGGCGGCTCTGCGAGCACCTCGGCGCAGATCCCGGTCAAGGTCTACCCGGCGGTCTACAACGCCGTGGTCGGCACCTCGGGCGACGACACGGTCACTGGCACCGACGGCAACGACATCGTGGTCGCCGACATTGGCGGCCTGACCGTGGTCCCGGGCACCAACTACAACATCGCCTTCATGGTGGACAGCTCGGGCAGCATGAGCAGTGCCTCGATCACTGCAGCCAAGAACTCGCTGACCGCGGTCTTCAACACACTGAAGAACAGCATCGGCGGCGCCGGCTCGGGGACAGTGAACATCTTCCTCGCGGACTTCGACACGCAAGTCAACAAGTCGGTGTCGGTGAACCTCAATGACCCGAATGCCCTGGCCCAACTCAAGGCCGTGCTGGACTCGATGAGCTCCGGCGGCGGCACCAACTATGAAGACGTGTTCAAGGCCACGGCCAACTTCTTCCAAAGCAGCCAGGCCACCGGCAACAGCAATGCCACCAACCTGACGTACTTCATCACCGACGGTAAGCCGACCTACTACCAGAGCGGCGAGCAGACCAACCCGACGCTGTACGGCAACGTACGCCTCGACGACGTGGTGACCACCAGCAACTACAAGCTGGGGGATACCTTCAGCACCTACATCGACAACACTCACGCCATCAGCGTGAGCAGCAACGGTGCAGTGGTCCTGCAGACCTACAACAGCAACGGCTGGGGCGGTGGCTCATGGTCCAGCAAGAACCTGGGCACCCTGCACGCCCAGGGCGACGGCACCTACGAGCTGTCGAGCCTGGCCGGTACCGGCAACAGCACCAACTCGGCTACAACCAGCAACTCCAACGACAGCTTCGTGTTGCTGAGCAAGCTGTCCCAGGTAGAGGCCATTGGACTGAACAACGGTGTCAGCCTCAACGACCTCAAGCCCTATGACAGCGATGGCAAGCCACAGACCAACATCGATCCGAATGACCTGGCCAACTCGATCATCGGCCACACCGAGGCCACCATGCCGGGGGCGGACACTGTCAGCGGCGGCAACGGCAACGACATCCTGTTCGGCGACCTGGTGAGCTTCAATGGCGTCGCCGGCGAGGGCTACCAGGCGATGCAGGCCTATGTGGCCAAGCAGACCGGTGTCGATGTGAGCAAGGTCACCACCAGCAACGTGCACCAGTACATCACCGAGCACTACACCGAGTTCGATGTGTCCGGCAGCCACGATGGCAATGACACCCTGCTGGGCGGCGACGGCAATGACATCCTCTTCGGCCAGGGCGGTAACGACCTGCTGGACGGCGGCAGGGGCAATGACATCCTGCTGGGGGGCACCGGCAACGACATCTTGATCGGTGGCAAGGGCAACGACATCCTGATTGGCGGTTCCGGTGCCGATACCTTCGTCTGGAAGGCCGGCGACATCGGCAACGATGTGATCAAGGACTTCAAGGCCAGTGAAGGTGACCGCATCGACCTGCGGGATCTGCTGCAGGGCGAGAGCGGCAGCACCATCGACAACTTCCTCAAGATCACCACCGTGGACGGGGTCTCGACCCTGCAGGTCAGCTCCGAAGGCAAGCTCAACGCCGCCGGAGGCCTGGCCAACGCCGATGTGACGATCAAGCTGGAAGGCAACAACTGGTCCAATGCCAGCATCAACTCGTTGATCGCCGGCAGCGACCCGACCATCAAGATCGATCACAACAACAGCTGATCGGCCTGAGCGGCCACCCCTCGCGGGTGGCCGCTCAGTCTCGGCCAATCGCCTGCTTCGTGACGATTGCCGCCGCGCATCGCATACTCGCGCTCTGAACGCTGTGTCGGCCTGTGCGGCTGCACGCCTGACGCTGGAGCCAACCTGAGGGATTCACCATGTTTTATGTGCAACGCGATGCACAAGGTCAGTTGATTCGCGTGGAAGCCGCCGCTTTCGCCGAAGCCACCGATACGCTGCCCGCCGATCACCATGAGATCCAGACCTGGTATGCCAACGAGGCGGTGGAAGTCAGCCTCAAGCAGCTCAAGCAAAGTGACCTGGAAATGATCCGGGTACTCGACGACCTGATTCAGGTCCTGACCAGCAAGGGGGTGATCCGCATCACCGATCTGCCGGCAGCGGCCCAATCCAAATTGATGGACCGCAGCAACGCCCGTGAGGCACTGGGTGGTTTGAGCCGGTTGATCAACGATGATGAAACCGGTTTGATCTGAAACCCTTTCACCCGCAAGCCGGTTCCCAAAGGAACCCGCTTACTGGCGAAGGCGGTCTCAGCGCCAGAGCGCAGGCTCACCGAACAGTTGCCCCTGCACGCCATACAGCCCCATCTCACGTATCACCTGCAGCTCGCCCTCGGTCTCGACACGTTCGGCAATCAAGGGCAGGTCGATGCTGTGGGCGGCCCGCTGGATGGCTTCGATAAACAGACGCTTGTCGCTTTCCTGATCGATGTGGCGAATGTAGCTGCCGTCGATCTTCAGATAGGCCAGGCCTAACCGCGCCAAGTTGCCGATCATGCTGAAGCGGCCGCCGAAACGCTGCAGGCTGAGGGAGAAACCCAGCTCCCGCAGCTGCCGGGTCAACTGTTCCAGTGGGGCCTGCTCGGGCAGCTGTTCCTCGCCGATTTCCAGGGTCAGCCGCGGCCCCAGGTCCGAGTGCTGGCGGAGGATCTCGAATACCCGGTTCAAGGCCTGCGGATCCGCCAGCGTGGCGGCCGACAGGTTCAGTGCCAGGCACTCGGTGTGCCCCGCCAGCTGTTTGAGTACCTGGTCGAGCATCAACAGATCCAGGCGTGAGGTCCAGCCAAAGCGTTCCAGCCATGGCAGAAAGCGTCCCGCCGGAATGGTCTGGCCCTGCTCATCCAGCAGCCGTGACAGCACCTTGTAGTGCAGCACCTGCGAAATGTCCTGGGCCGCCACCACCGGTTGGAAATACAGCTGGAAGCGTTGCTCCGTCAGTGCCTGGTCCAGCAGCCTGTGCCAGGCATGATGGTCATCGCCCACCTGGCCACCGGTGCCCTGGTCCAGGCAGGCCCAGCTCGCATCGCCCTGGGCTTCGGCCTGGGCCAAGGCCTGATCGCCAAGGCTGAGCACCGCTTGCGGCGAGTCGCCGTGGGCAAACGCTGCCAGGCCGATGGAGGCTACCGAGGCCACATCAGTGGCACCGGTGGCGTGCAGGTTACCCAAGGCACTGTCCAGGCTCTGGGCCAGCTGGATGGCCTCTTCACGTACCAGCCCGGGCGCCAGCACCGCAAATTCGCCACCACGGACCCGGGTTACCAGGTTGTGGGTCTCGGGGTATTTGTTGCATTCGCGCAGTAACTGCTCGCCCACCGCCTGCAACAGTTGGTCGGTACGCTGACCGCCCAGGCGCTGGTTCAGGCCCGCCAGGTCCTTGACCCGCAACAGCAGCAGGTAGCCGGAACTGGCCTGTTCCGGGTTGCTGACCCGGGCATTGAGCTGCATCTCGAAATAACGCCGGTTGGCCAGCCCGGTCAGGCTGTCCTGATAGGACTCGATGCGCAGTTTTTCGCTACGCTCGGCCTGCTCCTGAAACAGCGCCTTGAGCTTCTCCACCATCTGGTTCATCGCCTGCACCACCCGCCGCAGTTCCGGCGTACGGGGCAGCTGCGGCAGGCTGAGAAACTCGCGGCGGGCAATGGCGTGAGACTGCTGGACCATGTAGTCCAGCGGCTTGAGCTGACGCCGTAGCAACAAGGCGCCAAGCACCGCGCTCACCGCGCCACAGATCAACAGCCAGCCCAGGCTGCCCAGGGCGCTTTGCCAGAGCTTGGCCACGGCGAACATCGGATGGCTGAGCACCTCGACCCGCGCCGCCTGCTCCCAGCCGCGACTGACGATGGCATCGCCACCGGCCGGCTCCAGGCCGATCAGCTTGACGAACCACTGCGGCACATTGCCGACTTCGGGGATGCCACTGCGCTCGACAATGGTCTTGTCGGTGGCCAGGTCGACCACCCGGATACTGGCGTAATAACCGCTGTCGAAGATCGAGCTGACCATCAATTCGACCATCGCCGGATCATCGATGTTCGGGGTCAGCGACAGGGCCAGCGCGGTGGCCGCGTCCTGGGCGTGGGAGCGCAACTGATTGACATACTGGGTGCGCGAACTCTCCAGGCTGACCATGAAGCTGCCACTGAAGGCGACCACCAGAAAGACGCAGATTGCGATCAGCAGTTGTTTGAACAAAGACATCTGAGCTCGTGCTCCTAGTTAGTCGTCTCGACCGGAAATCCTTCGGCCTGCATTTTTTTCAACACATCCTGCCAACGGGACAGGCGCTTGGTGTCGCCCACCCGCTTGTTGCCCTTGGCGCCGGGCAGCCACAACCCTTCGGCATTGAAGGAGTACACCGGCAGCAGGTCGGTACGCTGGCTGGCCGGGCGGATCGAGTCCTCGAGACTGTCGAGCACCAATGGCATGGCTTCCGGGCTGGAATAGTAGGTCAAGACCATGTGCGCGCGATTCTGGCGCAACGCCTTGACGTAGGTAATGCGCAATTTGTCACTGGACACGCCAAGGTGGCGCAGGCTGAAATACTTGGCGATCGCGTAGTCCTCACAATCACCGGCGCCCTTCCACAAAGCCTCGATCGGCGTCTCCCAGTAATCCACCTGATGCCACAGATCGATGTCTTCCACATAGCGCATGTTCTTGTTGAAGAACAGGTTGACCACTTTCAACTGCTCTTGCTCACTGACCTGCTTCTGTGTGGCCAGCAGGTGCTGCCAGGCATCGATGCGTTGCTGGCCATCGCCCAACGGACCATAGAGCGCCGTGGCACGACGGCTGATCAGGGAGAAATCCCAATCGGCGTGCAGGCTGCCCAGCAGCGCGCCTGCCAACAGCAGGGCTGAGCAGAACCAGCGCAAAGTCCGAGAAAGAGCTAAACGTGCCGCCAATGCGATAAGTCCATGGGAGCTGTGATAAATCGGCTGATGGTGAAGGCTGGACCGCTAAAAAACAATGGCACCTTACAATCACCAACCGCGTGCATTCAGCAGCCTGAGCCACTATTTTAGATGCCGCTCGCAGACTTCGGCGACCTGGGCCAAACTGCCCCGTGCCCGCATCGCCCACCCCTGCTGGCACCTCCCACCAGGCTTAAGGAAAAGCTGTGTACACCGACACCCGACAATGGACGCTGGTGATCAACTCCGGACAACCCACCCGGCTACGCCTGATCTGCTTTCCTCAAGCCGGCGCGGCGGCGGAGCAGTTGCGGGCCTGGGCCACCGGCCTGGCCGATCATATCGAGCTGGTAGTGGTCAATCTGCCGGGGCACGGGCCCCGTCGCGACGAAGCGCCCTGTGACAACTGGCCAAGCCTGCTGGAAAACACCTTCGCCGCCCTCGATCCCTGGCTCGACGCGCCCCACGCGCTGTTCGGCCACGGCTTGGGCGCGCTGTTGGCGTACGAGACCAGCAAACACACCCAGGAGCGCTTTCCCCAACAGACTCGCCACCTGTTCGTGTCCGGCTGTCGCAGCCCCGACAGCCTGCCGCGGCGTCCGTTGATGCACACCCTGCCCATTGCCAGCTTTCGTGAAGCGATCCTGACCCTCGGCGCCAGCCCTCTGGAAATGCCCCGGGGGCAGAACGATCTGCAGTCCTATGAGCGCTTGCTGCGCAATGGCATGAAGCTCTTCGAAACCTGGTACGACACCTCCAACGGCTGCCTCGATGTGCCGCTAACGGCTTTCTACGGCAGCGAGGACCCATTGGCCACGGCCAACCATATGCTCAACTGGCGCGAGTTCACCGCGCGTGAATTCGAGCTGATCGAAGTGGCCGGCAATCACTTTTTCATCAAGTCACAGCGCCAGCGCCTGCTGCAGGTCATCAACACTCATCTGGGGTTGCTTGGGGAACACCTGGCTTGAGCTGCGCCCATGAAAAAGCCCGCCCTGCAGTGATGCAGGAGCGGGCTTCAAGGTCTTGCCTGGTGTAGCTTCAGATCTTGAAGCTATCGACCAGTTGCTTCAGGCGGCTGGCCTGCTGCGACAGTGCATCGCAATCCTTCAAGGTTTCATTGAGATTGGCGACACCCTGCTGGTTCAGCAGGTTGATCTGGTTGATGTCGACGTTGAGGGTCTCCACCACTGCCGTCTGCTCCTCGGTTGCCGCGGCCACCGACTGGTTCATGCCATCGATTTCGCCGATCCGCTGAGTCACGCTGATCAACCGTGCGCCGGCCTGGTTGGCCACTTCGACGCTCTCTTCGCTGGACGTCTGGCTGGCGTTCATGGTCGACACCGCCTCGCGCGAACCGATCTGCAGCGAGGTGATCATCTTGTGGATTTCTTCCGCCGACTCCTGGGTACGGTGGGCCAGGTTGCGCACTTCATCGGCAACCACGGCGAAACCACGACCGGCTTCACCGGCACGGGCGGCTTCAATGGCGGCGTTGAGGGCCAACAGGTTGGTCTGCTGGGAGATGCCCTTGATCACATCGAGAATGTGCCCGATGTTGTCGGTGCTGGCATTCAGGGTTTCGATCTGGGTGCAGGACAGGCTGATTTTCTGCGACAGCTCGGTCATCGCCAGGATGGTCTGCTCGACCACTTGGCGACCGTCATCGGCCTGGTCGCTGGCGCCGCTGGCATGCTGCGAGGCATCGGCGGCATTACGGGCGATTTCCTGAGTGGCGGCCCCCAGTTCGTTGATCGCCGCGGCCACGCTGTTGGTGCGGGCGCTTTGCTCGTCGGAGCCGATGATCGAGGCGTTGGACGATGCCATTACCC
The DNA here is from genome assembly GCF_009908285.1 of Pseudomonas sp. Fl4BN1. Lineage (GTDB taxonomy): Bacteria > Pseudomonadota > Gammaproteobacteria > Pseudomonadales > Pseudomonadaceae > Aquipseudomonas. Next base: position 7,234 of record NZ_JAAARM010000033.1, on the reverse strand, counting down.
GCTGGGACAGATCGTGCACCTGGCGGGTGGCCGAGGACACTTCGGAGATCGACGCGTGAATCCGCTCGACGAACTGGTTGAACGAGCTACCCAGCTCGCCGAATTCGTCCTTGCTTTCCACCACCAGGCGCCGGGTCAGGTCACCCTCGCCCTGGGCGATATCCTGCATCGCCCGGCCCATGGTGATCAGTGGGCGCATCAGCACCTGGATCAGCAGGGTCAGCAGAACGGCAATCACCGCCACGGCAATGAACATGGCGATCAAGGCAGACGTGCGGAACTGGCTCAGTGGTGCGTAGGCTTTATCCCGGTCGATGGACAGACCGATGTACCACTCGGCGTTCGGCAGGCCGGTTACCGGGGTGAAGGAAAGGATGCGTTCCTGTTTGTTCAGGACCACTTCCTGGAAGCCATTCTCGATCCGTACGTTGGCACCCGGGTAGATGTCCTTGAGGTTCTTCATCACCTGGTCTTTGTCCGGGCTGACGATCACCTGACCGTCGCTGCTGACCAGGAAGGCATGGCCCAGGCCACCGAAGTCCACGGAGTTGATGATCTTCACCAGGGTTTCCAGGCTCAGGTCACCACCGACCACGCCCAGTAGTTCACCTTGCTTCTTCACCGGCATAGCGATGGTTACCACCAGGCCACCCACTGCCGCCTTGTAGGGCGGAGTCAGCATGGTCTTGTCGGCAGCAACGGCCTGCTTGTACCAGGGCCGCTGACGCGGATCGTAGCCATCGGGCATCTTCGCATCGGGACGCTGGGTGAAGACACCATTGGCCTGGCCAACGTAGGTGAACTGGAAGTTCGAGGTGAACGCCGGCTGGTCCACCAGTCCTGGGAAGTCTGCGTTCTGGCCTTGGTGAGCGACGTTCTGCGCCAGGTTCTCAAGAACCAGAATCCGCCCGCTCATCCAGTTCTGCACGCTGCTGGAGGTGAGTTCACCCGCTTGCTGGATGGAGGATTCAAGGTTCTGTCGAATGGTGTTTCGCTGCAGGTAGTCGTTGTACAAGGTGAACAACGCAAAAGCCAGAACCACTACGCCGGAGGCGGCCAAAAGGATTTTATGGCTGAACTTGAGATTCATTTCATGGGACTTCTTATGCCGAAAGTGGGGATGCGTCCGTAATGCAACATTCCATGTAACAGTGCAGGCGGCATTCTTAGTCCGCTCTACTTTGGTGCACGCACGTCTCATTTAGTCTTTCGGCAACAATCCGCGAAGCCTTAGAGATTTATCTGAAATACCTTTCAGAAATCGAAGAAACCTGCCGAACGGTGTCCCAGAGCATCTGCAGCGTATTTTCTGATGACCGACACCGCTGTGGTTATTGCCAAATCGATAAACCTTCAATGACAATGCGACTAATTATCATTTGTGACGTTCAGGCAGTCCTTGTCCATGTCATCACCCGAGTTCGCCGTACAGACGCTTTACAGTCATCACCACGGCTGGCTCAACAGTTGGCTGCGCCAGCGCTTGGGCAATGCCGCAGATGCGGCCGATCTGGCCCAGGACACCTTCGTTCGCCTGTTGCAGAAAACCGAGCGCCTGGAGCTCAAGGCGCCACGAGCCTTTTTGCGCACGATTGCCCGGGGGCTGGTGATCGATCACTGGCGGCGCGAAGAAATTGAACGCGCCTACCTGGAAACCATCGCGCATTTGCCCGAGGCCGAGACACCTGGCGCTGAAGCCCGAGCGTTGATTCTGGAACTGCTGGAAAGCATCGCGCGGATGTTGGAAGGACTGAAGCCGAAAGTGCGTCAGGTTTTTCTATTAGCCCAGTGCGAAGAACTTACCCACAAGCAAATTGCTCAGCAGATGGGCCTGTCCGTACGCACCGTGGAGCGTTACGTGGCCGTGGCGCTCTATCACTGCTACCTGCTGCGCTATGAGAGCTAAGGCCTGTGGATAACTTTTCCGCAAGCCTGCCCCACAAACAAAATCCCGATCATCTGGTGGTCAAGCAGGCGATCAACTGGTTGCTGCGCCTGCGCAACAACGGCGCCAATCCCAAGCTGCAGCAGCAGTGTGATCTATGGCGCGCCGCCCATCAGGAACATGAACTGGCCTGGCAGCGGGTGCAGTCATTGCAACAGGAGCTCAGTGCCAACCTGCGGGCGGTTCCTGGAGCTCAGGTGGCGTTGCACACCCTGGAAAACAGTAGTCAGCGCCTGGGCCGGCGCCAAGCCCTGAAGCTGCTGAGCGCCGCCCTGCTCATGGGCTCCAGTGCCTGGGTCGGCAAGGATCTGCTGGGCTGGCAACAATGGACCGCGGACTTTGCCACTGCCATCGGCGAGCAAAGGGGCTTCCAGCTGCCGGACGGCACTCGCCTGGAACTCAATACCGACAGCGCGGCGGACCTGAATTTCAATGCCGAACAACGCCTGATCAAAGTGCGTCGTGGCGAGATCATGGTGGCCTGTGGTGCTGACCAGAATGGCTCCCATCGTCCTTTGCTGGTGGAGAGTCGCCATGCCCTGCTGGAAGGCTTCGACGCCCGCTTCGTAGTGCGCGTGGACGATGCTTGCACCCGGCTAAGCGTGACCCACGGCAGCGTGGCCATTCATTCGCCGCATACTGCCGACGACCGCGCCGCACGAGTGGCAGCGGGGCAGAGCTATCGGATCAGCCACCGCCTGGCGGAGCCGGTTGCGCCGCTGGCGATGGACGCCGGCGCTTGGGCCGATGGCCTGATCGTGACCCGCAACATGCGTCTGGACGACTTTCTCCAGGAAGTCGGCCGCTATCGTCATGGCTACCTGGGATGTGCCGCAGCCATTGCTCACCTGCGCCTGTCCGGGGTGTTCCGCCTGGAAGACACCGAGAAGCTGCTGGCCATCCTGCCCCAGACCCTACCGGTGCAACTGCGCTACCGCACCCGCTGGTGGGTAACCCTGGAACCTGTCGTTTGAATTTCACCGCCAAGAATTTTTTTGGCGGGTTTTGCCTGGGCGCCCGGCTTAGTCAGTAAGCACTGCAATCCGCTTCCTGCCACTTCAACGGAACCCACAATGACTGTTCGCGACAATCGCCCAAGCGCTTCCGGCGCCCAGACTTTGCGCCAGGCCGCCCGCACCGCCCTGCTGTGCTCCAGCATCGGCCTCGGGGCCATGGCGCCGGCGCTGCAGGCTGCCGAAACCGGCCTCGACATCCCTCGCCACAGCTACAGCGTTGCCCCCGGTAACCTCAGCGAGGCACTCAACCAATTCGCCCGCCAGGCGGGGATTACCCTGTCCACTACGCCAGTCCAGACCCAGGGCCGGCAATCTCCGGGGCTACAGGGCGATTACTCGGTAACCCAGGGCCTGAACCAGTTGCTCAAGGGCTCCGGACTGGAAGCGATCAGCCAGGACGGCAGCAGCTACGTGCTGCGAGCTTTGCCCCAAGGCAGCGCCATGGCTCTACCGACCACCGAGATCAAGGGCTTCGCCCTGGGCAATGCCCTGGGCAGCACCGAGGGCTACAACGCCACTCACAGCCAGATCGCCACCAAGACCAGTACCGCATTGCTGGAAACCTCGCAAAGCGTCTCGGTGGTCACCCGTGAACAGATGGACGACCAGGGCGCGCAAACCGTGGCTCAGGCCATGCGCTACACCCCAGGCGTACTGACCAATCCCTATGGCGCCACCCATCGCTACGACTATGTGGCAATGCGCGGCTTCAACGACGGCTCAGTGGATAACATCTACCTCGACGGCCTCAAGTCCATGGGCGACAGCGGCACCTACAGCAGTATGCAAGTCGATCCGTACTTCCTGGAGCGGGTGGACATTCTCAAGGGCCCTTCGTCGGTGCTCTATGGTCGCAGCTCCCCCGGCGGCCTGGTGGCCCTGACCAGCAAGAAGCCCCTGTATGAGCCCTATCATCAGATCCAGGCCACGGTAGGCAGCCAGGGTAGACAGGGCCTGGGCTTCGACTTCAGTGGCCCGGTGGATGACGACAAGCGCATCGCCTATCGGCTGATTGGTTTGACGGACAGATCCGACACTCAGTTTGATCATGCCAAGGAGAAGCGCTTCGCCCTGTCGCCGACCCTGACCATCGATTTCACCGAGGACACTTCGCTGACCCTGCAGGCCTATCTGCAACACGATCCGGATGGCGGCTACCACGGAGGCATGCCGGCGGACGGGACCTTGCATCAGCGCAATGGCCAGCGGATCTCCGAGCACTTCTTCGAGGGCGAGCCGGGTATCGATGGCTACCAGCGCGACCAGCAGTCCTTCGGATATCAGTTCGAACACCGCTTCAATGATGTGTTCACCGCGCGACAGAACTTCCGCTACTTGGACTCGCGGGTGAAGATGGATCAGGTGTATGCCTATGGCTGGACCAATGCCAGCAGCAATGAGCTGAACCGCTACTACTCAGGCGGTGACGAGACACTCCACTCCTTCATCGTCGATAACATGCTGCAGGCGGAATTTTTCACGGGCCAGACCAAGCACACGATGCTGTTGGGGGCCGACTACCAACGCCGCAAGACCGTGGTGGACTGGAGGCAGGGCCAGTTGGCGCCGATCAACGCCTTCAACCCGATGTATGGCAACTCGGCCATCAGTTACTTCGCTCCCACCAGCTACCTGCGGCGCCTGGAGCAGACGGGCGTCTATCTGCAAGACCTGATAGAGATGGACAAATGGCGCTTCTCCCTGGGCCTGCGTCAGGACTGGGTGGAAACCTCCGAAGAGAATCGCCTGGCTGAGGCCAAGCGTCCGCTGGGCACGCAGATCAGTGACCGACGTACCAAACTCACTGGCCGCGCTGGGGCTCTGTACCTGTTCGACAACGGCCTTGCGCCTTACATCAGCTACTCCGAGTCGTTCAATCCCAACTCCTACGCCGACGGCGCCGGCAACCCCCTGCCGCCCACCGACGGCACTCAGTGGGAAGCCGGCCTGAAGTACCAGCCGCCAGGCACGGATCACCTGTTCACCGCATCGGTGTTTCGCATCGATCAGGAGAACCTTGCGTCGAAGCTGCCGCAGGAAAACTTCTACCGCGCGGTGGGTGCCGTTCGCTCCCAGGGCCTGGAGCTGGAAGCGCACATGCAACTGACCGACAACCTGAAGCTCCTGGGCAGCTACACCTTCACCGATATCAAGTACTCGAAGTCGATGGTCAGCACCCTCAGCAGTCCCGGCAACATCATCGAGAACAAGGGCAACTCTCCCACCCAGGCACCGAGACAGATGGCTTCGCTGTGGGCCGACTACAAGTTCGACAGCGTCGCGCTGGACGGTCTGCGCCTGGGTGGTGGCGTACGGTATGTGGGTTACAGCTGGGCTGATGCCGAGAACAGCATGAAGGTGCCGGCCTACACCCTGTTCGATGCTTCGATCGGCTATGACCTGGGCAAGGTGGGCTTGAAGGGGGTGGATGTGCGCCTGAACGCCAACAACCTGACTAACGAGTCCTACGTCGCTTCCTGCGCGAGCCTGAGCTTCTGCTACCTGGGTGAAGAGCGCAACGTCGCCGCCACGGTGAGTTACCAGTTCTAATCAAGGTTGATTGCAACAAAGCCAGCGCCTGGAAACTGCCGCTGGCTTTGTCGTCTCTACGGGAAAATTTCATGCGCGCCGTTCTGGTTCTACTGCATCGCTATATAGGTCTGGCCACAGCATTGTTTCTATTGCTGGCGGGGCTGACCGGGAGCGTCCTGGCCTTTCATCACGAGCTGGACGAGTGGCTCAATCCCGAGTTCTATCAAGCGTCCAGCGATGGGCCACTACTGGCACCTGGAGTTCTGGTGGACCGAGTGCAGACCGAGCATCCGCGGTTGCAGGTCTGGTACATGGAGTATCCCCAGGAGACGGGCCACACTGCGCTGCTGGCGGCGGTAGCGCGCACGGACCCAGCCACTGGCCAGCCTTATCCCGAACGCAATCAGGTGTTCTATCTGGATCCGGTCAGTGCCGAGCAACAGGGACAGCGCTTTTGGGGTACCTGCTGTTTTCAGCGCAAGAATCTGGTGCCGTTTCTGCTGGAATTTCATTACAACCTGGTCTTGCCCGGCAATTGGGGACTGTGGCTGATGGGGCTGGTTGCCATCGGCTGGGTTGTCGATTGTTTCGTTGCCTCACTGCTGACACTGCCTCGTGGTCGTCCGTTCTGGCACAAGTGGTCCAGCGCTTGGAAGATCAAGGGAGGGCATGCCTATCGACTTAACTTCGACCTGCACCGTGCTGGAGGGTTGTGGTTATGGTTGTTGCTATTACCGATCGCGGTCAGCAGCGTCGCCATGAACCTCCCGAGTCAGGTTTTCAAGCCGGCAGTGTCACTGTTTTCACCCATCAAGCCCAGCGTCTATGAGGCTCGTGGACGCATACCAACGGCGGAACTTGGGGTCACTCGACTGACTTATCAACAGGCCTTTGAGCGGGCGCAGGAAGAGGGGCAGCGGCTAGGTTTGAAGGAGGCCATTGGTGAGTTGTATTACAGCTTTGAATACAACTTTTATGGTGCTGGTTTTGGTCAGCACGACACCAATGCCCATGGTAAATCCTGGCTGTTCTTCCACGGCACAGATGGCCGTTTACTGGGGCAAGAGATAGCCGGGCAAGGCACTTGGGGAGAGCGTTTCTATCGACTGCAACTCCCGATACATGGGGGCAGGATCATTGGAATGACTGGGCAGGTGATCGTTGCTGTATTGGGAGTTCTGATTGCCATGTTATCGCTGACAGGCATTTATATCTGGTGGCGCAAGTTACTTGCCCGTAGAAGCAGCAAAAAGCGCAAAAGCACGAGATGAAGATCAGGCAGATATAGTTGTAATGGCCTCTTGTTCAAGAGAGTCAGAAGTACTGGCGTCGGCCCTGGAAGCCATTGCTGCTCTGCAGCGATGGTTTTATAGCGCGCAAAGACAAAACCCCTGTCTGCGTAAGCAGACAGGGGTTTCGGAATTCAATCTTGACGATGACCTACTCTCACATGGGGAAACCCCACACTACCATCGGCGATGCATCGTTTCACTGCTGAGTTCGGGATGGGATCAGGTGGTTCCAACGCTCTATGGTCGTCAAGAAATTCTGTGGCCAACCCGTTGGGCTCTAAAGTCCAACGTACCGGCAAAATCAGTAACTTCTACTTAAAAGACAAAACCCCAACTGCTTTCGCAATTGGGGTTTCGGAATTTAATCTTGACGATGACCTACTCTCACATGGGGAAACCCCACACTACCATCGGCGATGCATCGTTTCACTACTGAGTTCGGGATGGGA
>NZ_JAAARM010000032.1 GCF_009908285.1 Pseudomonas sp. Fl4BN1 | reverse complement strand
CTTTGAGGCAGGCAAGGCTTGTGGGATTTGTTGACCTATGGGTCAAGAACTCGCACGTGGCGAATTATGCTTTTGTATACAAAGAAAGCAAATAATGTTTTTGTTTTTGTGTGCGAAAAACCTGAGGCCGCGGCTATATCGCATCCCAGTCTGGGGTCTGGAGGCCGGGAGGCATGGCGCGGCTTGATCGGCGCCCACTCAGGTGACGCCGAGAGGGGGGAGGAATCAGTCTTCTGCAGGTTTTCCGGCCAAGGCCTGGTTCACTGCCAGCCAACCACTGACCGCATTTTCTCCGGCCTCGGCGAAAGCCCGTTGCAGCAATTTGACTTGTTCGCGACGCAGCGACTGCTCAAGGTGCACACCATCGGCAGTCAATTCCAGCAGGCGTTTTCGCTTGTCGCTGGGCGGGGCAATACTGTCCACCAGGTGCATTTCCATGAGTTGGCGCAGGGGCGTGTTCAACGCCTGCTTGCTGACTCCCAGCAGTGTGAGCAGTTCTTTCACACTCAGACCGGGGTAGCGAGCGATGAAAAACACAATGCGTTGGTGCACGCGGCTCAAGCCTCGTCGTTCGAGCATTTCGTCGGCCTTGGCGGTGAAGGCCTGATAGCCAAAGAAGAAGGCTTCCATGGCGGCTTGTTGCGCAGTCTGGCTTTTAAGGTCAAGCATATTGACGTATCTACATAGGTCGGCGTAATTTCGGTCAAGTAGTTTGACGTATTTTCTCCAGCCTTCGCTAGCGGTGATCTCCATGGCCTTCTCTGAACGTGTATCGCGCCTCAAAAGCTCCTTGATCCGTGAAATTCTCGCTGCGGCGCAGCGCCCGGAAGTGATGTCGTTCGCCGGCGGCTTGCCGGCCGAAGTCATGCTGCCCAAGGTGCAGTGGCAAGACATGCCGTTATCCATGGGCCAGTACGGCATGAGTGAAGGCGAGCCGCAGTTGCGCGAAGTCTTGGCGGCAGAGGCGCGTAAGCTCGGGGTGCCCTGCGAGGCGAGCCAGGTGTTGGTGGTCAGTGGTTCCCAGCAGACCCTCGACCTGGCAGCCAAGCTGTACATCGACAAGGGCACTGAGATCTTGCTGGAAGCGCCGACTTATTTGGCGGCGCTGCAGATTTTTCAACTGTTCGGTGCCGAATGCTTGACGGTGCCGCTGGAGGCCGACGGCCCGGACCTGCAGCAGATGCGTGCGCGCCTGGAGGAGCACTGTCCGGCTTTCGTCTACCTGATCCCGACATTCCAGAACCCGTCGGCGGTGCGCTACAGCGAGGCCAAGCGTGAGGCCGTGGCAGACTTGCTGGACGAGTTCGGCGTCACCCTGATCGAGGATGAGCCTTATCGCGAATTGGCCTTCGACGGCGCTAGCGCTACGCCCATTGTCAGCCGGCTAAAAAAGGCCAGTTGGATCTACACGGGCACTGTTTCGAAAACCCTGCTGCCGGGGTTGCGCGTCGGCTACCTGATCGCCAGTCCGGATCTGTTCCCGCACTTGTTGCGCTTGAAACAGTCCGCGGACTTGCACACCAACCGCGTTGGCCAGTGGCAGGCCATGCAATGGATCGGCAGCGAAAAATTCCAGCAGCACCTGGCTGAACTGCGCAGCTTCTATCGCCAGCGCCGTGATGCCTTTCAGCTGGCGCTGCACCAGCATTTCGCCGATCTGGCGGATTGGCAGGTGCCGCAGGGCGGCTTGTTTTTCTGGTTGAGCTTGAAACAGCCCCTGGATACCCGCACTTTGCTGCAGCCGGCGTTGGCGCAAGACGTGACATTCATGCCCGGCGAACCATTCTTTGCTGAACCGGAGCACAATCATGGGCATCTGCGGTTAAATTTCAGCCATATCGATCCGGCGCGGCTGGACGAAGGCCTCAAGCGGCTGGCCGCCGTCGTACGTCAAGCACAGGCTGCACAGGCAGCCTAGGGGGAGGGCCATGTACAAGGTTTATGGCGATTACCGTTCGGGCAACTGCTACAAGATCAAGTTGCTGCTCAATCTTCTGCTGCAGCCCTATGAGTGGCAGGCAGTGGACATTCTCGGGGGGGATACCCAGACCGAAGCCTTCCTGGCGAAGAACCCCAACGGCAAGATTCCGGTTCTGGAACTGGAAGACGGTACCTGCCTGTGGGAGTCCAACGCGATTCTCAACTTCCTCGCCGACGGCAGTGAGTTCCTTCCCAGCGAACCTCGTTTGCGCACCCAGGTCCTGCAATGGCAGTTCTTCGAGCAGTACAGCCATGAGCCCTACATTGCTGTGGCTCGCTTTATCGAACTGTATGAGGGGCTGCCTGAAGAGCGCCGAGAGGAATACCTCAAACTGCACAAACGCGGTTACAAGGCGTTGGATGTGATGGAGAAGCAATTGAGCCGAACGTCATATCTGGTGGGCGAGCACTATTCGATTGCCGATATCGCGCTTTATGCCTACACCCATGTGGCCCATGAAGGGGGCTTCGATCTGACTCGCTATCCAGCTATCCAGGCCTGGATACAGCGGGTGCAAAGTCATCCGCGACATGTGCCGATGTTCGATTGAACAATGCTGTTGATCCCCGCTGATGCAACCCGTTCGCGGGTCCTGATGTCAGCGGCAAATTCCCGGGGCGGCAACTGCCCCGGGACTGATCGGTTCCGGAAGAGACGTCAGGCAGCCGAGAAGCGCTGGTTCAGGTAGTCGATGATCACCTTGGATTCATACATCCAGGTGGTCTGGCCGTTTTCTTCGATGCGCAGGCACGGCACTTTGATCCTGCCCCCCTGTTCCAGCAGGGTCTGGCGGTCCTGCTCATTGTTCTTGGCGTCGCGCAGGGCTACCGGCACATTCAGGCGATGCAGGGTGCGACGGGTCTTCACGCAGAAGGGACAGGCGTGGAACTGATACAGGGTCAGGCCCTTGGCGGCCTCTTCGACTTGCGCCTGAGCAGCGGCGACACGCTGCTGTTTGCGTGGGCGAGTGATGAAATCGATGAAAATGATGAGTTGGCCCAGGCCGACTCGCAGCGCTTTGACGATCACGGTATTGCCTCTTGCCCATGAATGAAGGGCCGGCAGCTTACCTGATTTTTACCGGGCGAAAAAAACCGGCGATCAACGCCGGTCTTTTCACTCGCAGCCTGTTACTTGATCAGGCTGAGGAACTCGCTGCGGGTTGCGGCATTCTCACGGAATTCACCCAGCATCACCGAAGTGATCATCGACGAATTCTGCTTCTCCACGCCGCGCATCATCATGCACATGTGCTTGGCTTCGATCACCACGGCAACACCCAGGGCGCCAGTCACTTGCTGAACGGCGTCGGCGATCTGCCGGCTGAGGTTTTCCTGGATTTGCAGGCGACGAGCATACATGTCGACGATGCGCGCCACTTTCGACAGCCCCAGGACCTTGCCACTGGGAATGTAGGCGACATGGGCCTTGCCGATGAAAGGCAGCAGGTGGTGTTCGCACAACGAGTAGAGCTCGATGTCCTTGACCAGCACCATTTCGCTGTTGTCAGAGCTGAACAAGGCACCGTTGGTGACTTCTTCCAGGGTTTGGGCATAACCGCGGCAGAGGTACTGCATGGCTTTGGCGGCACGCTTCGGCGTGTCGAGCAGGCCCTCGCGGGAGACGTCCTCGCCCAGTTGGCCGAGGATCGCGGTGTAATTCTGTTCCAGGGACATGAAACTACCTGTGGGATTTTTCGCAAAGGGCAAGGGTACGGTGGCGGACACGGCGCTGCAAGCATGACTCAGCGGCTTTATTCGTCGCGACCTTCCATCATGGTGCGTTTGAGTATCACGTACAGCGCTCCGGTGCCCCCGTGTTTGGCCTGGCAGGAGGTAAAGCCCAGTACCTGTGGGTGCTGGCGCAGCCAGGTGTTGACGTGGCTCTTGATCATTGGCCGCTTGCCGTCCAGGCGCACCGCCTTGCCATGGGTCACGCGCACGCAGCGGATCTCGAATTTGGTGGCTTCGGCGAGAAATGCCCACAGGGTTTCACGGGCTTTTTCCACCGTCATGCCGTGCAGGTCGAGGCTGCCTTCAAAGGGGATCTGGCCGACCTTCAACTTGCGCATCTGGCTTTCCTGGACCCCATCGCGGGCCCACATCAGCTCGTCTTCCGGCCCTACGTCGATGACGAACTGGTCGGACAGTCCGTCCACCGTGGTGGTTTCGCTGCGCACGGTGGCAGCCTGGCGCAACTTGGCGATCTGCGCGCGGTCGGCTTTGGGTTTGCCTGTTTCGGCACGATCGTGCTTGATCGGCTTGACGCCGCGGATCTCGTTTTTGAACAGGGAAAAATCGTCGTCTTGCATGTCAGCCTCCGCGAAGGGCGGCTAGTTTACCCAACTCGGAACACCTTAAGGCGCGCAAATCGCGCCACTGGAATGTCAGTCGTGTTTTTTCATCAGGTGCGGCGCGATGTTCAGCGCCAAGGGCTGGCGCATGCGTCGCCGGCAACGGCGCCACAAACGCACGCCGATATACAGCAGTAACAGACCGCTCAGTAGAATCACTGTCGAGCCTGCCGGGTTGGCGTTGAGTTCCCCCAGTGCCGGAGCGCGCCCCAACAAGCTGGCGGTACCAGCCAGCGCCAGTAGTACACCGAAGGTCGCCAGCAGTGCGGAGAATGCCGCTCCCAGGCGCAGTCGCCAGTTTCGCGGGCTTTTGGGCCGCAATCGGCGTGCGTCAAAACCATCGGATATCTTCATTCCGACCTTCCTCAATGGGTATCGGCCCTTCGACCGGGAGTTGACCGGGTTGTTCCTGAGGCTAAGACAAATGCTGCACAGGCGAGGTGTTTATGGATGAGCGGCCTGCCAGCCGCTCACCGAGGCTGATCAGATCAGGCTTGCAGTCTGGGCAAGGGTGGCGAAGTTGTCGGCCATGATTGCCATTTCAGTCTGCTGAACGTGCTCAGCGCTGAGGATGCCGCCCTTGTAGGGCAGGTCGCGGGTGGCGCAGGCGTCTTCCACCAAGGTGCAACGGAAACCCAGGTTCTTCGCCGCGCGAACGGTGGTGCTGACGCTGGAGTGGCTCATGAAGCCGGCGACAATCAGGTCCAGGGAACCGAGGTCCTGCAGGCGCTTTTCCAGCTCGGTGCCGTGGAAGGCACTGGGCAGCAGCTTGCCGATGATGGTTTCGTCACCCAGGGGCTCAAGGCCGGGGATGAACTCGCCGCGCTCGCCCTGGGGGTCGAACAGCCCGCCCACGGTGCCGAGATGGCGCACATGCACGATGGGACGGCCCGCGGCACGTGCTGCTGCCAGCAATTTCCGGATATTGGCCACCGCCGCGTCCATGCCGGACAGGGCCAGTGGCCCGCTGAGGTACTCTCTCTGGGCGTCGATGATCACAAGGGTCGCGTGGCTCAAATTGGCCGCTGCATAACCACGACCGCTGAGTTGAAACATCGTCTTTGGAACGGACATTCTGGGGCTCCTGTGAGTGGGGCTTTTGCGACATTGTCCTCTGGCGGAGCGCTTCTGTGAATCGCTACTAACGTAAGGTGCGCCGTTATTGGTCTACAGCCTTGTCAAGAGGGGCAAGGTCAGAGGACTTCCAGGTTAAAACCGACTGGAAAGACGATTCTGCGGCGGCGGTTTTTCATTCGTCGTCGGCAAGCGCTTTGGCTGTTAGAATTGCCGGTCGTTTTGTCAGGAGTCTGTCCCGTGATCACTTCCCGCCTTCGCACCTTGCGAGACCATATCCGCTGGGCTGTCAGCCGCTTTCATGGGGAGGATCTGTTCTTCGGCCATGGCACTGACAATGCCTGGGACGAGGCTCGCCAATTGGTGCTCGGTGCCTTGCACCTGCCTTGGGAAATTGCCGACAGCTACCTGGACTGTGCGTTGGAAGACGACGAACTGGTCCATGTTCAGCATCTGCTCAAGCGCCGTATCGAAGAGCGCGTCCCCACCGCCTACTTGCTGGGTGAAGCCTGGTTCTGCGACTTGTCGTTCATTGTCGACGAGCGCGTGCTGATTCCTCGTTCGCCGATTGGCGAGCTGATCGAAAAACGCTTCGAGCCCTGGCTGGGCAACGAACCCGCGCGGATTCTCGATCTATGCACGGGTTCCGGCTGCATCGGTATTGCCTGTGCCTTTGAGTTCCGCGAGGCGCAAGTGGTGCTGGCGGACCTGTCCTTCGAAGCCCTGGAGGTGGCCAACCAGAACATCGAGCGCCACGGTGTCGATGAGCGGGTGTTCACCGTGCAGGGCGATGGTTTCGATGGCTTGCCGGGCCAGCGCTTTGACCTGATCGTTTCCAATCCGCCTTATGTCGATGCCGAGGATTTTGCCGACATGCCGGACGAGTACCAGCATGAGCCCGAGCTGGGCCTTGCTTGTGGGGATGACGGTCTGAACCTGGTGCGACGCATGCTGGCCGAAGCCGCTGATCACCTGACCGAGAAGGGCTTGCTGATTGTCGAGGTGGGCAACAGCCAGGTGCACGTCGAGGCCTTGTACCCGGAGGTCGACTTCGCCTGGTTGGACTTCGAGCGCGGTGGTCACGGGGTGTTCATGCTGACTGCCGAGCAGTGCCGCGCACATCAGGCGCTGTTCGCCTCGCGCGCCTGATTGGCTTGCGGGCCCGCATTACGCGGGCCTTGTTCCGTAACGGATGGCGACTCAGCGGTGAGTTGCAATCCAGATCAGCAACCCTGCCTGAAATACCGCAAAGGCCACCAGGCAGGTGATGGTGAAGCGCAAGCCTGTGTCTTCACGCTTGTACTTGGTCACTTTCTCTTCCTGCTTGCGCAGTTTGACTTCCAGTTCTTCGAGGTTTTGCTCGGCCTGCTGGAGCATTTGCGCCGCCTCGAGTATTTCCACGAACTGCAATTTTTCGCTGTTCCACTGGATCAGCAGCTCACCCACCTGAACATCCTTGACGCTGCCCTTAAGGTGCTGGGCGTCGGCATAGACCACGTCGAAGCCCTGGGTGCGCAGTACATGATCACGACGCAGGCGGGTGCCTTCATTGAGGGCATCCTTGTTGGCCAGGTCAAAGCCGTCCACCCGGTAATGCGACCACTTCTTTTGTGCCCACTGTGCTGCTTGGGCCAACAGGAAGCGCCCGATACCACGGTTCAGTGGTTCGATCTGCAGGCCCCCTTCAGGTACGAAGTGCACCCGGCGAGTGTCGTGCTCGACCCACACATCAAGGTGATTTTGTTCCTTGCGGACCCTCTGGCCCGGCAGGCTGATGGTCATGCGCAGTAGGCTGTGCTCTTTGTTGTTGCGTTCGGCATAGCCGAACTCGACAAAGCGCAGGGGACGTCCGCCAGTGGCGCGGTCGGTCTGCAAGGGGGCCAGACGCAGCATCTTGTGATGCTCTGCCTGAACCTCTGCCCAAGGCAGTGGCGGCGCTTCCGGGGCAGCGGTTTCCTGCTCGGTGGCGGGTGAATTCGGGGTATCAGTCATAACGGCGAGTCCTGTCCAATCGCTGCGCGCCGACAGCAATTGAACGGCCGGCAAAGGCTTATCGGCCGTTTTTTTCAGGACTGGAGGGGGAAAATAGCCTAACGGGTGTGAAGTCCGTCAATAAAACCGATGATCGCGCTGCCCAATTCGGCCGCCAACGGCAATTGCGGGTCCTTGTAAGACGCCAACTGGCGCTTGAGATCGTTGGGCACAATGCGCATCACATGGTTCATGCCGTCGATCAAGGTCAGTTGGGCGTCCGGTTTGGCAGCCTTCAGTACCTTGGCATCGTCAACACTGACCTGGATATCGTTGCTGCCCTGGATGATCAGGGCGGGCATTTTCAGCTGGGCGAAGGCGGCTGCCGGATCCTCGCGAAACAGAGTGATCAGGTAGGGCTGAACGCTGGGGCGGAAGATGACTTGCAGTGCCGGTGGCACATCGGTGTCGACTTTGCCGGCCTTGAGGCTGTCGAGTAATTCATTGCTGCGCACCATCAGCGCCGGAGGTAGGCGATAACTCAGCTGCTGGCGCAGTACCTGATCCACCGGGCGGGCGGTGCCGGAGATGGAAATCACTCCGGCGGCGTCCAGTTGCGGCGCTGCGAGGCTGGCGATCAATGCGCCCTCGCTGTGCCCCAGCACGATCAGTTGGCCCAGGCGCGGGTCAGCCTTGAGCTGCTTGCCCCAGGCGACCGCATCGGCGACATAGGCGTCCAGGGTCAGGTTGCGTTCATCGGGGGTCGCTGCGAGGCTGGCGGCCACGCCTCGTTTGTCGTAGCGCACGCTGGCGATATTGTGCTTGGCCAGCACCCAGGCCAGGCGCTTGAGACTGTCGTTGCGCCCGCCATCGGGGTTGTTGCCGTCGCGATCGGTGGGGCCGGAGCCGGAAATGATCAGCACCACAGGCACCGGTTGATCGGATTTGGGTAGCAGCATCGAGCCATACAGCTCGCCGTGGCCGGTATCCAGGGTCACAGGGCGTTGCAGGACGGCCGCCTGGACCAGGCCGGTGAACAGGGAAAGGCTCAAGAGAAGAACTCGCAGCATCATCACGCCATCATGGATAAGGTGCCGGTTGGACTCGGCGACGGGCAGAAGGTTCGAGGATGAACTAGTTGGGTAGCCTGCGTATACTGGCGCGCTCAGTATTCCAGATTGAGTTATTTCGGCTGATTTCACGGAGCTCCCTGCATGTCCGGCAATACCTACGGCAAGCTGTTCACTGTCACCACCGCGGGCGAAAGCCATGGTCCGGCGTTGGTCGCGATTGTCGACGGCTGCCCGCCGGGCCTCGAGCTGTCGCAGCAAGACCTGCAGCGTGATCTGGACCGGCGCAAACCCGGCACCAGCCGTCACACCACCCAGCGTCAGGAGCCTGACGAAGTCGAAATCCTTTCAGGGGTGTTCGAAGGCAAGACCACGGGGTGCTCCATTGGCCTGTTGATCCGCAACACTGACCAGAAGTCCAAGGACTACTCGGCGATCAAGGATCTGTTCCGTCCGGCACATGCCGATTACACCTACCACCACAAGTACGGCATCCGCGACTACCGGGGCGGCGGTCGCAGCTCGGCGCGGGAAACCGCCATGCGCGTGGCGGCCGGGGCTATTGCCAAGAAGTACCTGGCCAGCCAGGGCATCGTGATTCGTGGCTACATGAGTCAACTGGGCCCGATCGAGATTCCCTTCAAGACTTGGGACTCGGTCGAGGACAACGCGTTCTTCAGCCCTGACCCGGACAAGGTCCCGGAGCTGGAAGCCTATATGGATCAGTTGCGTCGGGATCAGGATTCGGTGGGAGCAAAGATCACCGTGGTCGCCGAAGGCGTGATGCCGGGCCTGGGCGAGCCGATCTTCGACCGCCTGGATGCCGAACTGGCCCATGCGCTGATGAGCATCAACGCGGTCAAGGGCGTGGAGATCGGCGCCGGTTTCGCCAGCGTCGCCCAGCGTGGCACCGAGCATCGTGATGAACTGACCCCGGAAGGGTTCATCAGCAATAACGCTGGTGGCATTCTCGGTGGCATCTCCTCGGGACAGCCGATTGTCGCTCACCTGGCACTCAAGCCAACGTCCAGCATCACCACCCCGGGTCGCTCCATCGACGTTGATGGCAACCCGGTTGACGTCATCACCAAGGGCCGTCACGACCCTTGCGTAGGCATTCGGGCCACGCCGATTGCCGAAGCGATGATGGCCATTGTGCTGATGGATCACCTGCTGCGTCATCGTGGCCAGAATGCCGACGTGCGCGTCAGCACGCCGGTACTGGGCCAGCTGTAATGGCGGTTCCACCAGTCGCCATGGTCTGATGGCCATGGCGGCGCTCCCGTACTGGCGGCTTTCCAGTTTCTACCTGTTCTATTTCGCGCTGCTGGGGTCGACTGCGCCGTTCCTGGCGCTGTACTTCGATCACCTGGGGTTTTCCAGTGCGCGAATCGGCGAACTGGTGGCGATCCCCATGCTCATGCGCTGCGTGGCGCCAAACCTCTGGGGCTGGCTCGGCGACTACACTGGCCGCCGCCTGGCGATCGTGCGTTTTGGCGCGGTCTGCACCCTGATCTGCTTCTGCCTGATCTTTGTCAGCAAGAGCTACGCCTGGCTGGCGATGGTCATGGCCCTGCACGCGTTTTTCTGGCACGCGGTCCTGCCGCAGTTCGAAGTGATCACCCTGGCACATTTGCAGGGGCAGACCTCGCGCTACAGCCAGATCCGCCTCTGGGGCTCCATCGGTTTCATTCTCACGGTGGTGGCACTGGGGCGTCTGTTCGAGTGGTTGAGCCTGGATATCTATCCGGTGGCCCTGGTGATCATCATGGGCGGTATTGTGCTCAGCAGCCTCTGGGTGCCCAATGCCCAGCCTTCGTACCAGGGGCAACGCTTGTTTGGAGAGGGTTTTCTCAAGCAACTGCGCGGTCCCGGTGTGCTGGCTTTCTATCTGTGCGTAGCACTGATGCAGATGAGCCACGGCCCTTATTACACATTCCTGACCTTGCACCTGGAGCACCTGGGGTATACCCGCGGCCTGATCGGCATGCTCTGGGCGCTGGGAGTGGTGGCGGAGGTGCTGATGTTCCTCGCCATGAGTCGGATCCTCGCGCGTTTTTCCGTACGCCGGGTGCTGCTGGCGAGTTTTCTGCTGGCGGCACTGCGCTGGCTGCTACTGGGTAGTCTGGCGGAGCATCTCTGGGTGTTGCTATTGGCGCAGCTGCTGCACGCGGCGACCTTTGGCAGTTTTCACGCGGCAGCCATTCATTTCGTGCAACGCAGTTTCGGTGCTCGCCAGCAGGGTCAGGGCCAGGCGCTGTATGCGGCATTGGCGGGCACTGGTGGTGCGCTGGGGGCTCTGTATTCCGGTTACAGCTGGAACGCCCTGGGTGCGACATTGACCTTTAGTATTGCCAGCGTCTCAGCCCTGGCTGCAGCCGTTATCATTGCCACATGTATGCAAGAAGAGAGGCCATGAGCCTGACCAATGAATCGCTTGCCAGGCAGGTCAGCAGCACGGCCTATGGCATTGCCCCCGAGTCACCCAACCACCGTTAAGGCTTGCTTCGATAGAAGTAGCCGTTGCCTGTTGATGTGTATTGCCCGGGTGGCTCGTAAAAGCGCCGAGGGCGGTACTGAAACCGAGGAGTTGCCGTTATGAGCAGCCTGTCCGTCTACCACGTATCCAGTCCGGACCTGCCGAACAAGGTCTTGACCCACTTCGATGATATCGCTGCGACCCTGGCTGAGCAGGGGATCAGCTTTGATCGTTGGCAAGCCACGACCCGGATCGAGCCAGGCGCCAGCCAGGAAGAAGTGATCGTTGCCTATCAGGAGCAGATTGACCGGCTGATGACCGAGCGCGGTTATGTCACGGTCGATGTGGTCAGCCTCAATGCTAGTCATCCGCAGAAGGACCAGTTGCGTGCGCAGTTTCTCGATGAGCACCGCCACGCTGAGGATGAAGTGCGATTCTTCGTCGCCGGCCGTGGTCTGTTTTCCCTGCATATCGATGATTACGTATACGTCGTACTGTGCGAAAGGAATGACCTGATTTCAGTGCCGGCAGGTACTGCCCATTGGTTCGACATGGGCGAAAACCCTTATCTGGTGGCCATCCGCATGTTCAACAATCCCGAGGGCTGGGTTGCTCGCTTGACTGGTGACGACATCGCCAGCCAGTTCCCGCGTCTGGAGGATTGAACAGGCGCTGCTCACCGGCATTGGCGGTGAGTTGGCGGGGCATCTGAAGGTCCAGAGTCTGCGTGAGGGCGATTCTGGAGTGTCGGAAAGCGTTTTCGGGCCGGGCCAACGCAAGGTTGGACCGGCCCGAGCAGACGAATCGAGGACGGCTTACGCGGAGTGGTAGGTCGGCAAGGCAAAGCGGTTCTGGCTTTGCAGCATTGAAATCTGTGGCAACTCGCTGGCTTGTTCGGCCAAATCACGACGAATCGCACTGATGACCCAGGACAGTTGGTCTGCGGCATGTAGCTGCGCGTAGGAAATCGAGCGCTTGAACTGTTTGCCTTCACCGTTGCGCAGGGTGAGCAGAATGCCACCGTCTGGGCGCGGCTGGGTGATCACTTCGAAGTTGGAGAACAGGGAGGAAAATTTTTCTTGAATCAGGCTCATGTCTATCAGCTCCGTTAGCTCTTGAAGGGCAAGGGTGGAGTGATAGTTGCAGTGATTGTGCCAGTATTGATTTTTAATAAAATCCTTTTAAATCAATAGCTTGTTAATTCATAAGATTTTTTGTTTCGTGCAAATTGCATGAATGGCCATCGTGCATCCTGCATTTTGCAGGTTCGCGGCACAGCGCAGGCAATAACCCAGTCGGTGTTCCGACCGCAGGCATCCGGAGAAAATTCAGTCGCTGATAGCGCAGGGGCGGACACGATTGCAAAAAGCGTCAGGGGAGATACAAAAGTTTGCAAAAACTCCGTGTACAGGCCCGCAACGGCTGACGTACTTTTCAGCCAGTCACGCAGCTCCGGCGTTTGGGCAACCTTGCCCGAGGCGCTTCAGGCGGCGTTTCTGCGACATGGAATGGGTTGCGGCACGATCAAGCGATCCTGCCCGACGGATAATAAGAACATAGGACGCCCTTCATGAACGGTCCCTCCGCACGACTGCCGCTGCTCTCGGCATCGCTACGCCTGAATTGCCTCTGTTTCAGCCTGCGGGATATCCGCAGCCCCTGCCTGCCGGTCACCGAGCCTTGGGTCGCCACCCCGGGTTGAGTCTTGTGTCGCCTGTTGCCAATGCCCGGCCTGCCTGGCCCGGGTACAGACCCTTGTCGTCGAACCGGAGCAACCATGAACAAGCACAAGAGCGACATGATCACCTGGGGAATGATGCTGCGTAAGGTGCCGTCCATTGCCAAAGCACTGCCGCGGGTGGTGCGAGGCATGAAGGCGGGGAATATCGAGAAAACCGACCAGCCCTGTGGCCTGGGCTGGAGCTTCGAGCAGGCGGTACGACGCAATCCCGACGGTCCGGCCCTGCTGTATGGCGATCGGATACTCAGCTACGACCAGGTCAATCAGTGGGCCAACCGCATCGCCGCCTATCTGGAGGGGCAGGGCATCGTTAAAGGCGATGTGCTGGCGATCTTCATCGAGAATCGCCCGGAGTTGCTGGTCACGGTACTCGCGGTGGCCAAGCTCGGCGGGATCTGCGCAATGCTCAATACCGCGCAGACCCAGAGTGTCCTGGTGCACAGCCTGGAGTTGGTGAAACCAGTAGCGATCATGGTTGGCGCTGAATTGCTGGCCGCTTATTCGGCGGTGCGCGACCAGGTGGGTATCGACCCGAGCCGTAACTGGTTCGTGGCTGATCAGGACACCTTTGTTGATCCCGGCCCGACCCCGGACGGGATGGTCAACCTGATGGCTGCGAGTGTCGGCTATCCAGCGGGCAATCTGCCGCAGACCCAGCACATCTTCCTCAATGATCCCTGCTTCTACATATATACGTCCGGTACCACCGGATTGCCCAAGGCGGGGATTTTCAAACATGGACGCTGGATGCGCACCTCTGCCGGTTACGGCACCATCGCCCTGGATATGCAGCCCGGCGATGTAGTCTATTGCACCTTGCCGCTGTACCACGCCACCGGGCTGTGTGTGTGCTGGGGCTCGGCAATTACAGGCGCCTCGGGCTTTGCCATTCGCCGCAAGTTCAGCGCCAGCCAGTTCTGGGAGGACGCACGGCGGTTCAAGGCGACGACAGTGGGATATGTCGGCGAACTGTGCCGCTACCTGATCGACCAGCCGAGCACGGCACGCGACAGCGATCATGGGGTACTGAAGATGATCGGCAATGGCCTGCGTCCGGGTGTCTGGAGCGAATTCAAGCAGCGTTTCGGCGTCGCTCATATTTGTGAACTTTATGCCGCCAGCGACGGCAATATCGGTTTCAGCAATATCCTCAATTTTGACAACACCGTGGGGTTCTCCCTGATCCCCTGGGCGTTGGTGGAGTACGCCCACGAGACCGGGGCACCACTGCGCAACAGCCAGGGGTTCATGCAGAAAGTGGCCAAGGGCGGGCAGGGCCTGTTGTTGGCGAAAATCGACGACAAGGCGCCCCTGGACGGTTACACCGACCCGGAGAAGAACCTCAAGGTGATCCTCACGGATGTATTCGAGAAGGGCGACTGCTACTTCAATACCGGTGATCTGCTGCGCGACATCGGTTTTGGCCATGTGCAGTTCGTGGACCGCCTGGGGGACACCTTCCGTTGGAAGGGTGAGAACGTCTCCACTACCGAAGTGGAGAACATTCTCCTGGGGCACCCGCAGATTGCCGAAGTGGTGGCCTATGGCGTCGAGATTCACAACACTAACGGCCGGGCGGGAATGGTGGCGATCACCCCCACCGAGTCCCTGGCGACCCTGGATTTCAGTGCACTGCTGCAGTTTGCCCGGCAGCAACTGCCGGCTTACGCGGTGCCGCTGTTCCTGCGGATCAAGGTGAAAATGGACACCACCGGAACCTTCAAATACCAGAAAAGCCGTCTCAAGGAGCAGGCATTTGACCTTGAGCAGATCGGCGATGACCCGGTCTACGCCTGGTTGCCAGGGGCGCAGACCTATGAGCGACTGACTCCGCAGATTCTTGAGCAAATCCAGGCCGGGCGTCTGCGTTATTGATTCTGTCTATGGCGGCTCTTGGGAAAAAAGGGATGACAGGCTGCGGCCGGCTTGGGGAAACTAGCGGCTTTCCGATTTGATCAACCTGGAGTTTCCGATGACCGACAACAGCCGCCAGATGACTGAAGAAGAGGCCGCCCAGTTTGTCGAGCAGGTATTCAATGTGGCTCGCCAGGGCGATGCACAGATGCTCGACAAGCTGGCGAACAGTGGCCTGCCGGTCAACCTGCGTAACCACAAGGGCGATACGTTGCTGATGCTGGCCGCTTATCACGGGCACGTAGACGCGGTACAGGTATTGCTCAAGTACCAGGCCGACCCCGAGATCCGCAATGACAATGGCCAGAGCCCGATTGCCGGCGCTGCATTCAAGGGCGACCTGGCAGTGGTCAAGGCCTTGGTGGAGGGCGGCGCGCAGGTGGAAGGCTCGTCCTTCGACGGGCGCACGGCGTTGATGATGGCTGCAATGTTCAACCGCACTGAAATCGTCACTTACCTGATCAGCCAGGGCGCTGACCCCAAGGCCCTTGACGCCAATGGCGTCAGCGCCCTGGAGGCGGCCAAGACCATGGGCGCGGCGGACACCACTGCGCAACTGGAAAAAATCCTGGCCTGAGCCCGCCTGGTTCGAGCGGACGAGGGCACCATGCCTTCGTCGCAGCGATAGGTCTGGCCTGGCACTTTAGGCTATCCTTCGCGCCCTCGAAATTTCCTTGCCTTCAGGATGCGCCCATGAAAACCGCCCTTATCGAACTCATCAGCAAAATCAGCTCCGGGTGCATGGGCGACGCCGAGATTCAGCAGATCGCCGATGAAGCGGTCCTGGCCTACGCCGATCCCCAGGTGTTCCTGGCGGCCAATCCGGACATCAACTACGACGACAGCTTCCCTATTCCCCTGGGCGAGTGGGTGGTGGTCGGCAGCCTGCCCGAGACGGTGCTGTTTCAGGCCGACACTTATGTCGACCTGTTCGCGCAGATCGTTGCTTCCTTCGGCAAGGAGGTGAGTTTCAATATCAAGCCCAAACAGTTGGCCAAGATCGAAGCGCTGACTGCCCTGAACCGCATCCAGATCCAGATGGGCAGCATGAACCCGGAAAACGGCGGTTATGTGCTGATGAATTTCAGCCAGTTGCTGGATGACGAACTGCAGGTGGTGCTGGTCTACGGCAATGACGTACCGCGGGTGTTGGAGCTGTGTAGCGAGGTCGGGATTGCGGCTGCGCCGGCCTTGGAAGCGCTGAAGGTTGCCGTGCACGTCTGAAATCTGCGCGCTAATAATACGGAACCCTGATTCAGCCCAGCTATCCTAAAGAGGCATACCTCATTTGGGAGCGAGACCATGGGTTCCACCTTCAATAGCCTGATTGGCCTGATCATCCTGGCCCTGGACATCTGGGCAATCATCAACGTGCTCAAAAGTGGCGCCGAAACCGGGATGAAGATCCTCTGGGTGCTGCTGATTATCTTCTTGCCGGTGCTGGGGCTGATTATCTGGGCGATCGCCGGTCCCCGAGGTAATGTGCGGCTCTGAGCCTGGATTCACCGCACCGTGGTTCGTAGGCGGTGAATCTTCTTGGTAATGGCTGATTAGGCAGGGAAAAAAAGGGTCATCAGGCCCTTTTTTGTGTGACTAAACATGCGTTGAACGAAATTTTCACAAACGCTCTAAGACAATTCGCTGGCGCTTTTTCCTCGGTTAATCCTCTGCAATCTCTTGTCCCAGAGCCGCTGGCAGTGGGTTCGGCGGTGCTGCCTACTAATCAATGGCAATGCCTTGAGTGATCGTGCAACATTTGCGCACCGCGTATTTCCCCGTCGCCCTGGCGGCAACAAGAGGGCAGAACGCAGCTGTATCTTTGCAACTTAAACTTCCAATGGGTCCTAAAACCACATGGCAAACTCGGATGCCCTGAGTCAGCAGCGATCCTCGAATCGCCTGCTGCAACCGACCGTTAAATCCCATCTGGCCTACACGCTGTTGTGTGCACTGGTCATGATGGTGATGCTCTCCCTGTTGCGCGTCGCGCTGCTGATCTACAACCGCGAGATGATCCTCGACACCCCGGCCTCGACCTTCCTCGAGGCGTTTGCCAACGGGCTGCGTTTTGACCTGCGGCTGGTGGTCTATCTCAGCGTGCCGCTGCTGCTGGCACTGTTCAGTGCCCGGGCCATGGCGGCTCGTGGGGTACTGCGTTTCTGGCTGACCGTCACTTCCAGCATCGCGCTGTTCCTCGGCCTGATGGAAATGGACTTCTATCGCGAATTCCACCAGCGCCTCAACGGCCTGGTCTTCCAATATGTGAAGGAAGACCCGAAGACCGTGATGAGCATGCTCTGGTACGGCTTCCCGGTGGTTCGCTACCTGTTGGCCTGGGCCGTGGGTACCTGGATCCTGAGCCTGGCATTCAAGGGCGCTGACCGCGCTACCCGGCCACGTGGTCCGTTCAGTGGCGGCAATGTCGGTACCCGTCAGATCGCGCCCTGGTATGCGCGTATCGCGGTGTTCGTGGTGTGCCTGCTGATCTGTGTGGTTGCCGCCCGTGGCACCCTGCGCCAAGGCCCGCCGATGCGTTGGGGTGACGTCTACACCACCGAATCGAACTTTGCCAACCAGCTGGGCCTCAACGGCACGCTGCAGTTGGCTGCGGCGGCCAAGGATCGTCTGTCCGAAGACCGCACCAATATCTGGAAGGCCACCTTGCCCCAGCCGCTGGCGCAGCAGACCGTGCGCGACATGCTGCTGGTGCCGAGCGACAAGCTGGTGGATGCGGACATCGCAGCCGTGCGCCGCAACTACACGCCGGACGGGGAAAAGACCCTGCCGATCAAGAACGTCGTCGTGATCCTGATGGAAAGCTTCGCCGGGCATTCGGTGGGCGCCCTGGGACGTCCGGGCGAGGTCACACCGTACTTCGACAAACTGTCCAAGGAAGGCCTGCTGTTCGATCGCTTCTTCTCCAACGGCACTCATACCCACCAGGGTATGTTCGCGACCATGGCGTGCTTCCCCAACCTGCCGGGCTTCGAATACCTGATGCAGACGCCGGAAGGCAGCCACAAGCTGTCCGGCCTGCCGCAACTGCTCAGTGCTCGCAAGTACGATGACGTGTATGTCTACAACGGCGATTTCGCCTGGGACAACCAGTCGGGGTTCTTCAGCAACCAGGGCATGACCAACTTCATCGGCCGCAACGACTTCGTCAATCCGGTGTTCTCCGACCCGACCTGGGGCGTGTCCGATCAGGACATGTTCAACCGTGGCCTGGAAGAGTTGAAGGCCCGGGAAGGCAAGGCGCCGTTCTATGCCCTGCTGCAGACCCTGTCCAACCACACCCCGTATGCGCTGCCGACGCCATTGCCGGTGGACAAGGTCACCGACCGCGGCAGTCTCAACGAGCACCTGACCGCTATGCGCTACTCCGACTGGGCCCTGGGCCAGTTCTTCGAGAAAGCGCGCAAGGAGCCTTATTTCAAGGAAACCTTGTTCGTGGTGGTGGGCGACCATGGCTTTGGCAACGAGCAGCAGATCACCGAAATGGATCTGGGGCGCTTCAACGTGCCGATGCTGATGATTGCGCCGGGTATCCAGGAGAAGTTCGGCCAGCGTGACCACACCGTGGGCACCCAGATCGACATCGTGCCGACCATCATGGGGCGTCTCGGTGGCGATGTGCTGCATCAGTGCTGGGGCCGCGACCTGCTCAACCTGCCGGAAGGCGACAAGGGCTTCGGCGTGATCAAGCCTTCGGGCAGCGATCAGACCGTTGCGCTGTTGACTGCGGATCGGGTGCTGGTACTGCCCAAGGAAATGCCGCCAAGGCTGTACAAGTACGAACTGGGCTCGGCGCCGTCTGGCGAACTGATTCCCGACTCCGCGGATGAGGCGCAGCTCAAGCAGAAGCTGGAGTCCTTCCTGCAGACTGCGACCAAGAGCCTGATCGACAACACCGCCGGAGTGGTCAACGGCAAACCGGATTGATCCGCGCGTCTCCCGCCAATCCCTGTAGAGGGCTGGCGGGTTGACAGGGCTCGACTCGCTGCACATCGAACACCCCTCATGAGGGGTGTTTTTTTTTGCATCGAATCAAGCTGTGTTAGCAGAGTTGCTTCGTCCACGGATTTCGCGCCGATTTTATAAAGAGATCATCTTTCCTGTTTTAAGGATTTCCTTGTGTTTGTTAGGAAGAATTCCTACATGAAAAGTCGATTTCTTGGTCGGATACGGGACGTTTCTCGGGTTTTAGGATTCATCTCATATCGGCCATCCCAACAGACTGTAATGATCCCTCCCGCTTCGGCCCAGACAGATACGGATAACGCTCTAGATCAGGCTCGCAGCATCGGTTCTTGAATGGTGCGATCGGCAATCCGCCACGAAGATTGGTAACGGAGGAGATTAGTGAAAAAACTATTTGTGGCGGCGGGTATGGCTTCCGGCCTTTTGATGGCGGCGGGGAGTGCTTGGGCTGATGGCGTCGACGTGAGGTTGGAGTTTACGGGGTTTATCAGCACCGAAACCTGCTCCGTCGAAAACACCGCAAGTGGTACCTACGTTCATAAGGTTGATCTGCCCCCTGTCGGCTCAAGCGTGCTGGCTGAAAAGGGCACTGTTGCGGGATTGACCCCCTTCAAGCTCAAGTTCACCGGTTGCTCCGGCAGTACGGTGGGAGTCTGGTTCAAGCCCGACTTGACCAAAGTGGATGCTCTGAGCGGTGCTTTGATCAACACCTACTCTGGCGTGGAAACCGCTTCAAACGTTCAGGTGCAATTGCTCAACAGCCAGCAGCAGGCTCTCAACCTGAATACCATCACTCCTGACGATATTCAGAAAGTGAATGTTGATAAGGGCAGTAAGGACGCGACGCTGAATTTCTACGCCCAGTACCTAGCCGGTGCTGATAACACCACCGGTGGTCCAGTTGCTGCAAGCGTTGTACTGGACATGGTTTTTGAGTGAGCAAGGACGTCCCGGGGCTTAGGTTTCGGGGCTCCACGTAACGAGTGATGAGAGCCATGCCCCGCCGTTTTTCGTTTCTGCTGTGTTTCTGCTGTTCCCTTGCGTTGCTGCCCCCGATGGCGCAAGCCAACGTGGTAGTGAGTGGAACGCGGATCATCTATCCGGCTCAGGAGCGTGAAGTCAGTCTTGGACTCAGCAATAAGGGTGGGCAACCCGCCTTGGTGCAAGTCTGGATCGACGAAGGCAATCCGGATTCCAAGCCTGATGATGTGGACGTGCCGTTTGTGGTCATGCCGCCAATGGCCCGTATCAACCAGGGAAAGGGGCAGACCCTGCGCATCGCCTACACCCCTCAATCGGGTGTCCCACAGGATCGCGAGTCGGTGTACTGGCTCAACCTGCTGGACGTTCCGCCATTGGCTTCCGGGCCGGTCAGCAACCACATGCAATTGGCGTTTCGTACTCGTTTGAAGTTGTTTTTCCGTCCCGCGCAACTGTCGGGAAGTGTCATGGACGCGGCGGAAAAACTCCGTTGGAGCTTGGTCAAGTCAGGTGCTGAGACCGTACTGAGGGTACGCAATGACTCGGCCTTTCACGTTTCCTTCAATTCGGTGGATGTGAAGCTCAAGAGTGGCCCAAGTCTGAGTGCGCAAAGCCGGATGCTGGCACCGAAATCCTCTGCTGACTTCACGCTAGGGCAAGCACCGTCTCCCCCTGGGGGGCAGGGCAGCGTGGTTTACGAGTGGATTAACGACTACGGAACTGCGGTTCGTCGCGAAACCTCGCTTGAGCCCTAGGAGGCATTCCGGGCGTTTTGTTCTCTTCTTCGCGCTACTACGGCAGCCGTGATTTCGTCAGCTCTGGCGCATGGTGCCTAACGTCTGGAAAGGTGTAGTGAGCACTTTGTCACCCCCACCGTTTTTATCGCTTAGCCGCCTCTTGCGTATGAGGTGCGGCCGTTTTGCTCTGCGTGCGGAAGTCATTTTCGGAGGTGCAACACTGTTGTCTGGACTGCTGAGTGCAGTCAGTGAGGCAGAGGAACTGATCCAGTTCAACCCTGCGTTCTTTGACAATAGTCGGGGACAGTCTGTGGACCTGTCGCAGTTTGAGCGCGGCAACCCCCTGACACCGGGCACTCACCGGCTTGACCTTTACCTGAACCAGAACTGGCTGGGACGTCAGGAGATCTTGTTCAGGACTTCCACTGACGGCTTGAAGGTACAGCCCTGCCTGCCGCCAGGCGTACTGGAACAGTTGGGGTTGGATTTTTCCAGGCTGCCCGTGGAGCAAGCGGCGCGCGCCTTCTCCTCTGAATGTCTGGGCCCTGATGATCTGCCAGCCCATAGCCGTTTCGATGTGGATATGTCGGCGCTGCGGGTTGATCTGTCCATTTCCCAGCTGTACTTGAGCCAGACCAAGCGTGGTTATGTATCACCCAAGGACTGGGACTCAGGGGTCGATGCCGCTTTTCTCGGTTACAGCAGCAATTTGAACGACAACCGTTCCAGTGGACAGACCAGTCGACAGTTCTATAGCAGCCTCAATGGAGGAATCAATCTGGGGGATTGGCGCCTGCGGCACAACGGTTCCTACACCTACAACGATTCGTCCGCCAGCGGCCGACGCAGCCATTACAGCGCGCTGAGCAGCTATGTACAGCGGGACATGACGGCACTCCAGGCGCAGTTGACCCTGGGGGAGTTCTACACCCCCGGCAACTTCTTCGACAGCATGCCCTACACCGGTGTGCAGTTGAGCAGTGATGAGCGAATGCTGCCCGATTCCATGCGCGGTTTTGCCCCTGTGGTGCGCGGCGTTGCAGATACTACGGCCAAGGTCAGTGTGCGTCAGGGTGAAAGCCTGCTCTACGAAACCACGGTGCCCCCTGGCCCATTTGCGATCGATGACCTGTACCACTCCGGTTATGCCGGTGACCTCAACGTCACCATCACCGAGGCCGATGGTCGGACCAAGAGCTTTATCGTGCCTTACGCGTCAGTGGCGCAGTTGCTGCGCCCCGACAGTTCGCGTTTCAGCCTCAGTGCCGGGCGCTATCGCGATCAGAGTCTCGACACGCCTCCGACCTTCCTTCAGGGCAGTTATCAGCGCGGTCTGTCCAACCTGTTGACAGGTTATGGCGGCGGGATTGTTGCGCAGGATTATCGAGCCTTGTTGGGAGGCGTCGCCTTGAGCACTGCGCTGGGGGCTGTGGCCGCTGACGTGACTCATTCCCAGGCATCGGGCTTGAACGATTCGCTGCCTGACAGTCAGGCGCAGATGAGCGGACAAAGCCTGCGGGTGACTTACAACAAGCTTATTGAAACCACTTCCACCAACTTCAGCGTGGCGGCCTACCGGTTTTCCAGCGAGGGCTATCTGAACTTCGGTGAGTTTGCCCGCCTGCGCAGCACCGAGACACCCAGCCACCTGTTCAAGCAACGCAGCCGGGTGCAATTGAACCTCAACCAACCCCTGGGTGAGCGTCTTGGCTACCTCGCTTTTTCCGGTATGGCACAGAACTACTGGAACCGCGATCAGGGCCGCGACATCACCTATCAAGTGGGCTATTCCAACGGTTTCAACTGGGGCAGTTTCAACCTCAGCGCCGTCGTACCCGCAGTGGCAGCGGGCGCATGGATAATCAATACCTGCTGAGCTTCAGCGTGCCCCTGGGGCGTACCCGGTACTCGCCTTACCTGAGTTCGTCGATCCGCTACGACGGTAATCGCAACTACGGCATCAACAACTCCCTGAGTGGCAGTGCCGGTGACCAGGGCGAGCTTGGCTACAGCCTGTATGGCTCCCGTGATAGCTACGGGGGGCAGAGCAGCAACAACTACGGCGGCAACCTGCGTTATGACGCAGCCCATGCCAGCTATAACCTCGGGGCCAGCCGCGGGGAAAACTATCGTCAGGCCAACCTCGGCATGCAGGGCACGTTGGTGGCGCATCCAGGCGGGCTGAACGCCACGGCGAACCAGGGTGAAACCATCGCGGTGCTCGAAGCGACGGGTGCCGAAGGCGCCCAGGTGCTCAGCAGTACCAATGCGCGAGTCGCCGATAACGGCTACGCGGTGGTCGCCGGACTGACGCCTTATCGTCGTAACGAAGTGGTCCAGGATCCAAAGGGCACTTCGAGAGATGTGGAACTGGAGATGACCTCGCAACAAGTGGCTCCTCGGGCGGGAGCCGTGGTCATGCTGCGTTATCCGACAGTAGTTGGACGGCCAATCCTACTCAAGCTGGTACGTGACGATAGCGAGAGTATCCCTTTGGGGTCACAAGTCCTCACTGCTACTGGCGAGACATTGACTCAGGTCGGGCAGAGTGGTCGGGCCTTTGTGCGGGGGCTAGAGGGGACGGGGCAGTTGTTGGTCCGATGGGGGCAAGAGAAGAGGCAGAGTTGTATCGCGCCCTACAGCATTGATGCTGGAATCTCCAGCACAGAGGACTACCACCAGCCGTTGAAGTTGGCTTGTCAGGTGTCTGTACAGAGGGAGGCGCTAAGGCAATAACCGTTTCGGCAGGGACGATAGCAGAGCCCTAGGTCATCGTGATGGTGAGCTTTTAGATAAGCATGATTAGTGGGTCAAACCCGGCGTTGTGTCATAGCGCCACCTATAAACCTGATAACCCTGTGCGCAATATGGGGCAGAGAGGCAGTTTATGACTCGGTTGGGACGAGCAGTGGTATTGCCTGCTGCGCTGTTGAGCGCTTGTTCCCTATGGCAAGGTACAGCTTGGGCGGCAATCTGCAGTGGAACAGCTCAGGAAACCCCTTACACGCTCTTGGAGCGCTCGATACCCCGTGATGCTCCTATAGGCACCACTATTTTCAAGGAAGAGATCAACAGGGGAAGCGTCATTGTCACGTGCGGATCCATCACGTCTTTCAATATGAGCATGGAGTTGATGGGCGCGGGCGCGGACACCGGTAACAATGTATTTTCAACCGGTATTCCTGGTGTCGGCGTTCGGGTGTTTTGGTTTAGCCCTCCGGAGGCCAAGTCCCCAGAAGGGACCTATATCGGCAGGAGAAGAATCGAGCCGCTAAGTCGTGGTTTCGAGTTCAACAAGAAGTTTGATGTTCCCCACCATTTCACCTTTGAGCTGATAAAAACCGGACCCATCACCTCCGGTAGTACGAAAAACCTGAAAATGGAGGTCTGGTACTCCGACTTCAGAAGCAACCTGATCAATCTCAGTAACTTTACCCTCACGCAAAAAAACATTGGCTGCCGTCCCGACAGGCCTGTAGACAACATCTTGTTGCCCACGGCCAGACAGCAGTCGTTCAACCAGATTGGCAGTGCTTCGGGTGCCAAGGCCTTCTTGATTGATCTCAAGTGCGACAAGGGGGTGAAGGTCGCTTATCTCATCGATAGTCCACACCGGCAGTCCGATATTTTGCTCAACGGCACAGGCGCCGATATGGCAACGGGTGTGGGCATTCAGTTGTTCAAAGGCGACACCAGCAGCAGCGTCCTGCAGCCGCTCGGGGTCCGTAGCAACCTCACTGCGGTGCCCTCCAATCAGGACGAAGAGCGGGTCGCCATTCCTCTGACCGCTCGCTACGTGCAAACGGATGCGTTGGTAACGGGGGGGTATGTCAAGGCCAATGCCATCGTTACTTTAATTTATGAATAGGCCGCTGGAGTTGTGCAATTGAAAGCGGCCTGTATTCACCCTAGTGGCTGTATCAAGCCATTTAGATTCTGCCAAGCAACAACAGCACCAAAAGCACCACCAAGACCACGCCAATAATCCCCGAAGGGCCATAACCCCAGCTTCTAGAGTGTGGGAAAACCGGCAGGCCGCCAATCAGCAGCAAAATCAGAATCACGATCAGAATGGTGCCCATGGTGGTTTCCTTATTTGAATAGAGTTGAACAACGCAGTTGTTCAAGGACAACTTGGCTTTATCGAGAAAGCCCAAGCGCTTAATAAATCCGACTCGGCGCCTAGCGTAAAAATTCCAAGTTTTTTTAAAGCGTTCCGCTTACGGGATTATTTCCTTTCGGTTGGGCAACGTTGCCCTTCGTTGGCGCGCCAATGCTCACCCAGGCAGCGGTTTGCCTCGGGCATTCAGCACTCTGATGGTACGTGGGTGGCGCAGGGCCCTTCGCTACACTGCGGCTCATCTTCCCCGGAACAACAAGGCAACTCTTATGCAAAATCGCATGATGATCACTGGCGCCGGCTCCGGCCTGGGTCGCGAAATCGCTTTGCGCTGGGCTCGCGAAGGCTGGCGGCTGGCCTTGTCCGATGTCAGCGAGGCGGGACTGCAGGAAACCTTGAAATTGGTGCGCGCGGCAGGTGGTGACGGTTTTGTGCAGCGTTGCGATGTGCGCGATTACAGCCAGTTGACGGCGTTTGCCCAGGCCTGCGAGGTCAAGTTCGGCGGCATCGATATCATCGTCAACAATGCGGGCGTGGCGTCGGGTGGGTTCTTCAGTGAATTGTCCCTGGAGGACTGGGACTGGCAGATCGCGATCAACCTGATGGGCGTGGTCAAGGGCTGCAAGGCTTTCCTGCCGTTGCTGGAGCAGAGCAAGGGCAAGATCATCAACATTGCCTCCATGGCCGCCTTGATGCAGGGCCCGGCCATGAGCAATTACAACGTGGCCAAGGCCGGAGTGGTGGCGCTTTCCGAGAGTCTGCTGATTGAGCTGGCGCAACAGGAAATCGGTGTGCATGTGGTTTGTCCGTCATTCTTCCAGACCAATCTGCTGGACTCCTTCCGTGGCCCGACCCCAGCGATGAAGGCCCAGGTGGGCAAGCTGCTGGAAAGCTCGCCGATTACCGCCGCCGAGATTGCCGACTACATCCATGCCCAGGTCGGTGCCGGCCAGTTCATGATCCTGCCCCACGAGCAAGGGCGTATGGCCTGGGCCCTGAAGCAGAAAAACCCACAGGCTCTGTACGATGAAATGACCTTGATGGCCGACAAGATGCGCGCCAAGGCCAAACCTGTCGCCGGTTAGACTTGCTCGCTAATCAAGGCGTGGTTAGGGTTGCCGCATCTGGCAATCCTGACGAGACCTTGCATGCTCAATTACCTGTGGTTCTTTCTCGCCGCGCTGTTTGAAATCGCCGGCTGTTTTGCTTTCTGGATGTGGTTGCGCCAGGGCAAGAGTGCCCTGTGGGTTGCTCCCGCGCTGATCAGCCTGACCCTGTTCGCCCTGTTGCTGACCAAAGTCGAAGCTACATATGCCGGGCGCGCCTATGCCGCCTACGGAGGCATCTACATCGTTGCGTCTATTGGCTGGCTGGCGGTGGTGGAGCGGGTACGGCCCCTGGGCTCGGATTGGCTGGGGCTGTTGCTGTGTGTGATCGGGGCCAGTGTGATTCTGTTTGGCCCGCGCTTTTCCAATGGTTGAGCATCCCGGCCCAGGCGCCTGAGCCGGGTGGCGGATCAGTCGAACAACTCCTTGGGCACGTCGTGCTTGAGCATCAGTTGGCACTGCTCGCTGTCCGGATCGAAAACGATCACCGCCTGCCCCTTGCTCAGGGCCTGACGGACCCTCAGGACCCGGGTTTCCAGCGGGGTTTCGTCACCGTTGTCGGTGCCCTCGCGGGTGACGAAGTCTTCGATCAGGCGGGTCAGTGTGTCGACTTCAAGTTGGTCGTGGGGAATCAGCATGGGGGCCTCCGGCAAACAATCCAGGATGCTACTGCGCCCGGGGCTGTGCCGCCAGCCACGACGTGCACAAACCCCGGGCCAAGGTTCAGGATTTATGCCCCAGCAGGCTGTCTACCGAGGGCACTCGGGTGTCGCTTTCCATCGGTGCATCGTGCAGTTGATGGCTGAAACGGTCCAGGGAAACCTGGGCTGGCTGCGCATCGCTGGCGAAAACCGCTGGGCTGAGGATCTAGGCGCCGAGCAAGCGACCGAGTGTCGCCAGGCTGTCGATGTGGGTGCGTTCGTAGCCGTGGGTGGCGTCGCAACCGAAGGCCAGCAGCCCACTGGGGCCAGGGTCAGGCGGCCGTTGTCCTTCACGGCACGCTCGTTGGCTTCGATGAACACATGTTCTGGCTGGTCCGCTGCGCCGTCAAAATGGTGGCTACCTGGACACTGACCTGTGCATGACTCGGGTCTTTTAAATCGACAGGTTATAAATCGGCGTGCGGTGCCGGCATCAGAGGCTTGGTTTGTCAGCTTCTCGGGCGACCATCGGCGGCATTCAAGGCTGAACGCCGCGGCTCTGGATCAAGCCTTGCCGCGAATCAGCCGGCGCAGGGCAAAGCGGTTCGGATGGCAGGCTTCGGCCACGCTCCTGGGCAGCGGCAGGGGTTCGTTTTCCAGCCAGGCGGCCAACAGCTCGCCGGACAAGGGGGCAGTGATCAGCCCGCGAGAGCCGTGGCCACTGTTGATGTACAGCCCATCGAGCCAGGGGCAGGGCTGGTCCGGTACCTGGCGCGCATCTTTACCCAAGGCGGCGTAGGTCTCGGCGAACGCTGCCTGATCGGCCAGGGGGCCGACGATGGGCAGGTAGTCCGGGCTGGTACAGCGAAAGGCCGCACGACCTTGCAGCTGTTCCAGGGGCAGGTGCTCGGCGTTCAGCCGCTGGAGCAGGTCGTTGGAGATTTCCCGCAGCATCTCCAGGTTGCCGGCGTGTTCAGCTGCGGTGGGGGTCAGGTCTTCGCTCTTGAAGTCGAAACTGGCACCCAGGGTGTGTTCTCCCAGTCGCGGCGGGGCGACATAACCTTCGGCGCAGACCACTGTCGCCAGGCTCTGGCTTTGCTCTGTCTGTGGCAGGCGAGTGATCTGCCCGCGAATGCGTTTGAGGGGCAGCTCGGCACTGGCCGGGAAGCGCTTGATCTCGGCGGCACCGGCGAGGATCACCACTGCCGCACAGGCCAGCATCTGCTCGCCATCCCAGGCTTGCCACTGTTGCTCGACTCGGCGCAACTCCAGCGCGTTCCGGTGCGTCAGGACCCGGATCTGTGGATGGCTGGCCTGCCATTGGCACAGGGCTGGCGGATGCACCCAGCCACCTTCGGGATAGAACAGGCCGCCGTGCTCCAGGCCGATGCCCGCCCGGGCCTGGGCCGCGGGTTGATCCAGCACATGCAACAAGTCGGCAGGGAAGGCCTCGGCCAACTGCGCCTGGCGTTCGGCCTCCTTGGTATTGAACGCCAGTTGCAGCACGCCGCAACCGTCCCAATCCACACCGCGCTGCAGATGCTCCAACTGGCGGCGGGTGTAGCCAAAGCCGCTGAGGATCATCTGCGACAGCGCGGTGCCGTGGGCCGAGAGCTTGAGGTAGAGCACGCCCTGAGGATTGCCCGAGGCTTCCTCGGCCAGTTGCGAGTGACGTTCCAGCAATTGCACCTGCCAACCGCGAGCCGCCAGGCTTGCAGCGCTGGCGCAACCGGCCAGCCCACCGCCGATCACCAGGGCAGTTTTTGCCTGCAGCGCCGGGCGGGCAAACCAGGGCTTGATCCTGGCCGGGGTCGGGGCCTCTTCGGGCCAGCCGAGGAATTCGCCTCGCAGCACTTCCCACTTATGACCGATACCCGGGGTGCGCTTCATCTTGAAGCCCGCCGCGTTCAACAGGCGGCGCACCCAGCCGGTGCTGGTGAAGGTGCTGATGGTGGAACCCGGCGCGGCCAGGCGCGCCAGCTCGGCGAACAGTTCAGGGGTCCACATGTCAGGGTTTTTCGCTGGGGCAAAGCCGTCGAGAAACCAGGCATCGATCTGCGCATCCAGTTGCGGCAACTGCTCCAGTGCGTCGCCGATCAGCAACGTCAGGGTGACCCGGCCGCCTTCCAGGGTGATGCGCTGAAAACCGCCGTGTACGGCCACGTAGTGTTTGAGCAAGTCTTGCACCAGCGCCGTCAGTTCCGGCCACAGCGCCAGGGCACGCTGTAGGTCGGCGTGGCTCAAGGGGTACTTTTCGACACTGACGAAATGCAGGCGTGCATCGGCGGGCGCCTGTTGCTGGAACAACTGCCAGGCACAGAGAAAGTTCAGCCCGGTGCCGAAGCCGGTTTCACCGATGACAAAGCGCCCGCCCGCTGGCAGCGCAGCAAAACGCTCCCGCAGGCGGTTCTGTTCGATGAACACATGGCGGGTTTCATCCAGGCCCGACTCACTGGAAAAATACACGTCATCGAAGACCCGCGAACGCGGGCGTCCTTGGTCGTCCCAGTCGAGCTGGGCGTGGGGCAGTTCAGGTGTCATGTTCGGCTCGTCAACCACAAGGCGGCCATTCTAGCCGATCGCCATGCTGATGCTTGATCCATAGCAAGCCGACATCGGTTGGGGATTTGTTTTCCTAGGTGGAGGTCGATCCGCTAGTCTTGGGAAATTCTTGGAAGGAAGCCACCCATGTTCGAATCCGCTGAAATCGGTCACGCCATCGACAAAGAAACCTACGACGCCGAAGTGCCAGCCTTGCGCGAGGCGCTGCTCGAAGCGCAGTTCGAGCTGCGTCAGAAAGCGACGTTTCCAGTGATTGTGCTGATCAACGGTATCGAGGGCGCGGGCAAGGGCGAGACAGTCAAACTGCTCAACGAGTGGATGGACCCGCGACTGATCGAAGTGCGCACCTTTGACCAGCAGACCGATGAGGAGCTGTCGCGACCACCGGCCTGGCGCTACTGGCGGATGCTTCCGGCCAAAGGCCGCATGGGGGTGTTTTTCGGCAACTGGTACAGCCAGATGCTCCAGAGCCGGGTGCATGGCGAGATCAAGGACCCGCGGCTGGATCAGGCGATCAATGGTGCCGAGCGCCTGGAAAAGATGCTCTGTGATGAAGGAGCACTGATCTTCAAGTTCTGGTTTCACCTGTCCAAGAAACAGATGAAGGCCCGTCTCAAGGCCCTGCAAGATGACCCGCTGCACAGTTGGCGCATCAGCCCGCTGGACTGGCAGCAGTCGGAAACCTACGACAAGTTCGTCAAGTACGGCGAGCGCGTGCTGCGCCGCACCAGCCGCGACTACGCCCCCTGGCATGTGATCGAGGGGGTTGACCCGTATTATCGTAGCCTCACCGTGGGACGGATTTTGCTGGAGGGGCTGCAAAATGCCCTGAACCGCCAACCGTTGAGGCCCGCCCAGGTCAATGCAGCGCCGCTGACGGCGGCAGTCGACCAGCGCAGCCTGCTGGACAGCCTGGACATGACCCAGCACCTGGACAAGGACGACTACGAGGAACAACTGATCACCGAGCAGGCGCGCCTGGCTGGCTTGCTGCGGGACAAGCGCATGCGCAAGCACGCCTTGGTGGCGGTCTTCGAAGGCAATGACGCGGCCGGCAAGGGCGGCGCCATCCGCCGGGTCGCCGCGGCGCTGGACCCGCGTCAGTACAGCATCGTGCCGATCGCCGCGCCCACTGAAGAAGAGCGTGCGCAACCTTATCTCTGGCGCTTCTGGCGGCATATTCCGGCGCGGGGCAAGTTCACCATCTTCGACCGGTCCTGGTATGGCCGGGTGTTGGTGGAGCGGATCGAGGGGTTTTGCCAGCCAGCTGACTGGCTGCGGGCCTATAGCGAGATCAACGACTTCGAAGAGCAATTGGCCGACGCCCGGGTGATCGTGCTGAAGTTCTGGTTGGCCATCGACAAGGATACGCAGTTGGAGCGCTTCCAGGCCCGGGAGGCCATTCCCTTCAAGCGCTTCAAGATCACCGAGGACGATTGGCGCAACCGCGACAAGTGGGACGACTACCGGGCTGCCGTCGGTGACATGGTGGATCGCACCAGCACCGAAGTCTCGCCCTGGACCCTGGTCGAGGCCAATGACAAGCGCTGGGCCCGGGTCAAGGTCCTGCGCACCATCAACCGGGCCTTGGAGGCGGCGTTCGAACGTTCCGACAAGCACGATAAAAAAGATAAGAAGTAGGCCGATGGTCACGCATATGCCGAGTGAATGATTGTCGCGGTCGGCAAGCAAGGGCATTTATGCTCGATGCTCCTTCCAGCCGACAACAACAATGAGGTGCGTCATGCGTGAAGTGGTGATCGTCGACAGCGTACGGACTGGCCTGGCCAAGTCCTTTCGGGGCAAGTTCAATCAGACCCGCCCGGATGACATGGCCGCTCACTGCGTCAATGCGCTGCTGAGCCGCAATGGCATTGACCCGGCCAGTGTCGAGGACTGCATCGTCGGCGCCGGGTCCAATGAGGGCGCCCAGGGTTTCAATATCGGTCGCAACGTAGCGGTGCTCTCGGCACTGGGCACCGGCACCGCGGGCATGACTCTCAACCGCTTCTGTTCCTCGGGCCTGCAGGCGATCGCCATTGCCGCCAACCAGATTGCTTCTGGCTGCAGCGACATCATCGTCGCCGGTGGGGTCGAGTCCATCAGCCTGACCATGAAGAGCGTCAATACCGACAACCTGATCAACCCGCTGCTCAAGGAGCAGGTGCCGGGCATCTACTTCCCCATGGGGCAGACCGCCGAGGTCGTCGCTCGGCGTTATGGGGTCAGCCGCGAGGCTCAGGACCGGTATTCCCTGCAAAGCCAGCAGCGTACTGCCCAAGCCCAGGCTGCCGGCCTGTTCAATGACGAGATCGTGCCGATGACGGTCAAGTACAAGGTCGAGGACAAGCAGAGCGGCCAGGTGCAGATACTGGATGGCGTGGTGGATCGTGATGACTGCAACCGCCCCGATACCACCCTGGATAACCTCGCAGCCCTGAAGCCGGTGT
Organism: Pseudomonas sp. Fl4BN1; assembly: GCF_009908285.1. GTDB lineage: Bacteria > Pseudomonadota > Gammaproteobacteria > Pseudomonadales > Pseudomonadaceae > Aquipseudomonas. The sequence continues at coordinate 46,789 of NZ_JAAARM010000032.1, read as the reverse complement.
TTGCCGACGACGGTTCGGTTACGGCGGGCAACTCCTCGCAGCTGTCCGACGGCGCTTCGATGACCCTGGTGATGAGCCTGGAGCGGGCGCTGGCCCTGGGGCTTAAGCCCAAGGCGTTTTTTCGCGGTTTTACCGTGGCCGGTTGCGAGCCGGACGAGATGGGCATCGGCCCGGTGTTCTCGGTGCCCAAGTTGCTCCAGGCCAAGGGCCTGAGGGTGGATGACATCGACCTCTGGGAACTCAACGAAGCCTTTGCTTCCCAGTGCTTGTACGCCCGTGACCGGCTCGAGATCGATAACGCCAAGTACAACGTCAATGGTGGCTCGATCTCCATTGGTCACCCGTTTGGCATGACCGGATCACGCCAGGTAGGGCATCTGGTGCGTGAGTTACAGCGGCGCAATCTGCGTTACGGCATTGTCACCATGTGTGTGGGCGGAGGCATGGGCGCGACAGGATTGTTTGAGGCGGTGCGCTAGGTTCGTGGAACTGTGCGGCTGAGCCGGCCCCGGACGGGGCCGGTTTGCGTTTTGCGACCTGCACAATCCTGATTGCGCTTCGTCGCCAACTGTCTCTGTGTTGGCCTCAGGCCGGGGCCTAGAATGTGAGTCTCGCTGGTAGGGCTTTGTGGGGTTCGCATGCACGTTTCATCCGGTCGCTGGGTTTATGGCCTGTTCCTCGCCTTACTGACTGCACTGTTGTGGGGCATCCTGCCGATCAAGCTCAAGCAAGTGCTGCTGGTGATGGACCCGGTCACCGTGACTTGGTTTCGCTTGCTGGTGTCCGGCGGTTGCCTGCTGCTCTACCTCACGGCGGTGGGGCGCCTACCGCGCTGGCGCTTGCTTGGTCCACAGGGCGCCTGGCTGGTGCCGATCGCGGTCTGTGGCTTGGTGGGCAACTACGTGTTGTACCTGATGGGCCTGAACCTGCTGAGTCCGGGTACTGCGCAACTGGTGGTGCAGATGGGCCCGATCCTGCTGCTGATCGCCAGTGTGTTTGTATTCAAGGAGCGATTCAGCCTGGGGCAGGGCCTGGGACTGTTGGTGTTGCTGGTCGGTTTCGGGTTGTTCTTCAATCAGCGCCTGACCGAATTACTGACTTCACTCAGTGATTACACCGCCGGGGTGTTGACCATCCTGGCCGCCTCTGCGGTCTGGACCTTTTATGCTCTGGGGCAGAAACAACTGCTGAGTGTATGGAACTCGCTGCAGGTGATGATGGTGATCTACCTGTTCTGTGCACTGCTGCTCACCCCGTGGGTCCATCCACTGGAAGCCTTGGAGCTGAGTCCCTTGCAGGGCTGGCTGTTGCTGGCTTGCTGCCTGAATACCTTGATCGCCTATGGCGCCTTTGCCGAGGCCCTGGCCCATTGGGAGGCGTCACGAGTCAGTGCGACCCTGGCAATAACCCCCCTGGTGACTTTTGCCGCAGTGGCCTGGGCTGCCTGGCTCTGGCCGGAGTATGTACAAGCTGAAGAGATCAATGGGTTGGGTTATGGCGGGGCGCTGCTGGTGGTACTGGGTTCGGCGCTGACGGCGCTGGGGCCGTCGTTGATGGCCGGCCTCAGGGCTCGACGTCAGCGTATTAGCGTGGGCTGAGCTTCGCTGGCAAGCCAGCGCCTGCAGGCCGGTGGAGCTTTGCCAGGCGCTGGATCATCAGTAGATGAGTTGCCGTCTTAGCTCTGTTTTCCTGCCTCCAGCATGTTTTCCGGTCGGACCCAGGCATCGAACTGTTCATCGGTCAGGTAGCCCAGCTCCAGCGCCGCTTCCCGCAGGGTCAGGTTCTCGGCATAGGCTTTCTTGGCAATCTCGGCGGCTTTGTCATAGCCAATATGGGTGTTGAGTGCCGTTACCAGCATCAGTCCCCGCTCCAGGTGCTCGGCCATTTGCACAGGATCGGGCTCCAGTCCGGCGATGCAATGCTCCTGGAAGTTGCGGCAACCATCGGCCAGCAGGCGGATCGACTGCAGCAGGTTGTGAATGATCACCGGCTTGAACACATTCAACTGCAGATGGCCCTGGCTGGCGGCAAAACCAATTGCCACGTCGTTGCCCATGACCTGGCAAGCCAGCATCGACAAGGCTTCGCACTGGGTCGGGTTGACCTTGCCGGGCATGATTGAGCTGCCTGGCTCGTTGGCCGGCAGCTTGACTTCCGCCAGGCCGGCTCGCGGCCCCGAACCCAGCAGGCGCAGGTCGTTGGCGATTTTCATCAGGCCCACGGCGAGGGTTTTCAGTGCGCCGGAGAGCGTGGTCAGTGGCTCGTGACCGGCGAGGGCGGCGAATTTGTTGGGCGCGGTGACGAAGGGCAAGCCTGAGAGCGCTGCCAGTTCGGCGGCAACGGCTTCACCGAAGCCGTGTGGCGAATTGAGCCCGGTGCCCACGGCGGTACCGCCTTGTGCCAGCTCGCAGACTGCGGGCAAGGCGCTGCGGATGGCCCGCTCGGCGTAGCCCAACTGGGCGATGAAGGCGGAGACTTCCTGGCCAAAGGTGATGGGCGTGGCATCCATCATGTGGGTACGTCCGGTCTTCACCAGCTTCATGTGCCGGGCCGCCAATTCGGACAGGCCGCCGGACAGCTCGATGATCGCCGGCAACAGCTGGAACTGCACCGCCTGGGCTGCGGCGATGTGCATGGCGGTCGGGAAGCAGTCGTTGGAGCTTTGCGAGCGGTTGACGTGATCGTTGGGGTGCACCGGCGCCTTGCCGCCCCGGGGGTTGCCCGCCAACTCATTGGCGCGCCCGGCGAGTACTTCATTGACGTTCATGTTGCTCTGGGTGCCGCTGCCGGTCTGCCACACCACCAGGGGGAACTGGTCGTCATGCTGGCCTGCCAGTACTTCGTCGGCGGCCTGCTCGATCAGGCGGGCGATGTCGGCGGGTACGTCGCCATTGCGGTCGTTGACCCGGGCGGCGGCTTTCTTGATCAGCGCCAGGGCATGTAGCACCGACAGTGGCATGCGTTCATTGCCGATGGCGAAATTGACCAGAGAACGTTGGGTTTGTGCACCCCAGTAGGCCTCTTCAGGGACTTCAACCTGGCCCAGGCTGTCAGTTTCGATTCGATTCATCGTGGCAATCCTCCAAGTCTGACTGGCCAGTTTAGGCCGTGATCCGTGGCTCGGGTTCCCTGAAAGGTGTTTTTCCGTCCTGTACTTGAGCAAAACCCAAGGGTGTCCGGGTGTGGGGTTGAGGGACGCGGATTAATAGGCGCAGAATGGTCGCCCTTGGGGTTTTACCTCGCCTGCTAGAAAAGGAAACTCGATGACCCGTTTTCGTGCCATCTGTACCGCGGTTGTTCTGGTCTGTGCCAGCGGCCAAGTTCTTGCCGATACCGCCAGCCACAACGCCAGTGCCGAGTCCTTCCTGACCCTGGCCCATGCGGACAAGCTCGGTACTCCGGTGTACATGCAAGTTCAGCAAATGTTCGCCCAGCGTTTCGAGCAGACCAAAGCCCCGGAATCCAAGCGTGCCCTGCTGGAAACCTACCAGGCCAAGGCCAACGCCGCCCTGGACCAGGCCATTGGCTGGAACAAGTTGAAGCCGGACATGGTCAAGCTCTACACCAGCAACTTCAGCGAATCCGAGCTCAAGGACCTGGTGGCGTTCTATCAGTCGCCACTGGGCAAGAAAGTCCTGGAAAAAATGCCTCAGCTAACCCAGCAATCGGCGCAGATGACCCAGGCCAAGCTGGAAAGCGCAGTACCGGTGGTGAACAAACTGCTGGCTGACATGACGGCCGAACTCGAGCCAAAAGCAGCACCTGCGAAGAAGAAGTAAGCGGAGCCCGCAATGACCATGCAACAACGTATCGAATCGGCGCTGGGTGCATTGCAGCCCGAGCACCTGCAAGTGCTGGATGAAAGCCACATGCACAGCCGTGGCCAGGAAACCCACTATAAAGCGGTGCTGGTCAGCGAGCAGTTTGCCGGCCTCAACAGCGTCAAGCGCCACCAGAAGGTCTACGCCACTCTGGGTGAGCTGATGGGCCAGTTCCATGCGTTGGCGTTGCACACTTACACGCCTGAGGAGTGGTCGAAGATCGGTGTAGCCCCGGCCTCGCCGACCTGCGCTGGTGGCAGTAAGCATTAACCGCGGTTTTTTTGTTAGAATCCGCAACGCGCCGCTCAAGCCGGCGCGTTTTTTTTGCATCCGGTTCACCCTTTGCGAGGGTAGCCACCTGGAGATTACCCATGACACAACCGATTGTCGTGGCGGCACTGTATAAGTTCGTCACCCTCGAAGATTACGTAAACCTGCGCGAACCGCTGTTGCAGGCGATGCTCGACAACGGCATCAAAGGTACCTTGCTGATCGCCGAAGAAGGCATCAACGGCACGGTATCCGGCAGCCGAGAAGGCATCGATGGGCTGCTGGCCTGGCTGAAGAACGACCCGCGCATGCTCGACATCGATCACAAAGAGTCGTACTGCGACGATCAGCCGTTCTACCGCACCAAGGTCAAGCTGAAGAAAGAGATCGTCACTCTGGGCGTACCTGGTGTCGACCCCAACAAGAAGGTCGGGACCTATGTCGAGCCGCAGGACTGGAATGCCCTGATCAACGACCCGGAAGTGCTGTTGATCGATACCCGTAACGACTACGAGGTGTCCATCGGTACCTTCGAAGGTGCGATCGACCCGAAAACCACCAGTTTTCGCGAGTTCCCGGACTACATCAAAGCCCACTTCGACCCGAGCAAGCACAAGAAAGTGGCCATGTTCTGCACCGGCGGTATCCGTTGCGAAAAAGCCTCGAGCTACATGCTCGGCGAGGGGTTCGAAGAGGTCTTCCATCTCAAGGGCGGCATTCTCAAGTACCTTGAGGAAGTGCCGCAGCAAGAGAGCAAATGGCAGGGCGACTGTTTTGTTTTCGATAACCGGGTCACCGTGCGCCACGACCTGAGCGAAGGCGACTACGATCAATGTCATGCCTGCCGTACTCCGGTGAGCGTCGAAGAGCGCGCGTCCGAGCACTATGTGCCGGGTATCAGTTGCCCCCACTGCTGGGACACGCTGAGCGAAAAGACTCGCCGCAGTGCCGTCGACCGGCAGAAACAGATCGAATTGGCCAAGGCTCGCAACATGCCGCACCCGATTGGTTTCAACTACAAGCAATCATCCACCGAGGCCTGAGCCATGTCTGCCCGCCTGCTCTATGTGATGGACCCGATGTGTTCATGGTGCTGGGGCTTCGCGCCCGTGGCCCAGGCCCTGGCAGATCAGGCGCAGGCTGCCGGCGTTGAATTGCATCTGGTGGTGGGCGGCTTGCGCACGGGGAGTGGTGCGGCCCTGGAACCCAACACCCGGCGCTATATCCTTGAGCATTGGCAGGCCGTGCATCAGGCCACCGGTCAACCATTCACCTTCGACGGCGCCTTGCCCGATGGGTTTGTCTATGACACCGAGCCGGCCTGTCGAGCCATCGTTACCGCTCGTGGTCTGGCATCTGACTGTGCCTGGAAACTGCTGGGACTGATCCAGCGGGCGTTCTATGTCGAAGGCCGTGATGTCACGCTGGCCAGTGTGTTGGTGGAGTTGGCTGAACAAGCCGGGGTGCCGCGCATCGAGTTCGCCGAAGCTTTCGATCGGGCCGAGCAGCACGCCGCCACCGCGGCGGACTTTACCTGGGTCCAGGACCTGGGTATCGCTGGGTTTCCGACCTTGCTGGCGGAGCGCAATGGCCAACTGGCGTTGCTGACCAACGGCTATCAGCCACTCGGTGAGCTGTCACCGTTGCTCGGCCGTTGGCTGGAGCGTGCTGCCTGTGCCTGACCCGGTTGATTCAAATGCTCCTGGCAAACGGGTTGATCGTCTGAGCTGGACAGAAATTCGCCGCCTGGCCCTGCATCACCGGAAGTCACTGTGGATCGCCAACGGCGTAGCCGTGCTGGCTACCCTGTGCAGTGTACCTATCCCGCTGCTGTTGCCCTTGCTGGTGGACGAAGTGTTGCTGGGCCGAGGCGACGCTGCACTGCAAGTGATGAACCGCTTTCTGCCTGAGGGTTGGCACCAGGCCGCCGGCTATATCGGACTGATGCTGCTGCTGACGTTGATCCTGCGAAGCGCAGCCTTGGTGTTCAACGTGATTCAGGCGCGGTTGTTCGCCGGCCTGGCCAAGGACATCGTCTATCGGATCCGCGTGCGCCTGATCGAGCGACTCAAGCGTATCTCCCTGGGTGAGTACGAAAGCCTGGGGGGCGGCACGGTCACCACTCACCTGGTCACTGACCTGGACACGGTGGACAAATTCGTTGGTGAAACCCTGAGCCGCTTCCTGGTCGCCATGCTGACCCTGGTGGGGACCGCGGGCATCCTGATGTGGATGCACTGGAAGCTGGCTTTGCTGATTCTGCTGTTCAACCCCCTGGTGATCTTTGCCACGGTGCAGTTGGGCAAGCGGGTCAAGCACCTGAAGAAGCTGGAAAACGACAGCACTTCGCGGTTTACCCAGGCGTTGACCGAGACCTTGGAGGCTATTCAGGAAGTTCGTGCCGGCAATCGCCAGGGCTACTTTCTTGGGCGCCTGGGACAGCGTGCCGAGGAGGTGCGGGATTACGCAGTGGCCTCGCAGTGGAAAAGCGACGCTTCGGGACGGGCCAGTGGCTTGCTGTTCCAGTTCGGCATCGATATTTTTCGCGCCGCCGCCATGCTCACGGTGCTGTTCTCCGATCTGTCGATCGGCCAGATGCTCGCCGTGTTCAGTTACCTGTGGTTCATGATCGGTCCGGTGGAGCAGTTGTTGAATCTGCAATACGCCTATTACGCGGCGGGTGGAGCCCTGACTCGGATCAACGAGTTGCTGGCGCGGGCCGATGAGCCGCAATACCCCGGTGGCGTGGATCCCTTCCAGGGGCGAGACACCGTTGGTATCGAAGTGCGTGGGCTGAGCTTCGGTTACGGCGACGAGCGAGTGCTGGACAACATGAACCTGTCCATTGCTCCTGGCGAGAAGGTGGCGATTGTCGGCGCCAGTGGCGGTGGCAAGAGCACCCTGGTGCAGCTGTTGCTGGGGTTGTACACGCCGCAGACCGGGGTGATCCGTTTTGGTGGTGCGACCCAGCAGGAGATCGGCTTGGAAACGGTGCGGGAAAACGTCGCCGTGGTGCTGCAGCATCCGGCACTGTTCAACGACACTGTTCGCGCCAACCTGACCATGGGCCGTGAGCGCGATGATGGCGCTTGCTGGCAGGCCCTGGAAATTGCTCAGTTGGACGCCACGGTCAGGGCGTTGCCTCAGGGCCTGGACACCGTGGTTGGCCGTTCCGGCGTGCGCCTTTCAGGCGGACAGCGCCAGCGCCTGGCGATTGCGCGAATGGTCCTGGCCGAGCCCAAGGTGGTGATCCTCGATGAAGCCACGTCCGCCCTGGATGCGGCCACCGAATACAACCTGCATCAGGCATTGACGCGTTTTCTGCGTGGGCGGACTACGCTGATCATTGCTCATCGCCTGTCGGCGGTAAAACAGGCTGATCGGGTTTTGGTGTTCGATGGTGGACAGATTGCCGAAGATGGCGACCACCAGCAGTTGATTGCCGATGGTGGTCTTTACGCCAAGCTGTACGGGCATTTGCAGCAGGTTCGATAGTCTTGAGTTTTCCTCGGCTTTCTGTGCTTAGTGCTTGAATTTCCTGGTGGAATAACCGCTTCAGCATGAGACGGTGGCAGTTTCCTCCTACGGGGCTGATCCGGCCGGTATTCACCTTGCGCCGGATCTGCGGAAATTAGCCTAATCTGTGCTGTCTGAGGCGGGACTACTGGGTTGTTCATTTGGCAGTGCTGAAGCAAGGACCCTCATGAAGCAAAAGCGGACTTTCGCAACGCCGCGGTTGTTGGGCATCGTCTGGCCCTTTATTGCCGTGGTGTTATTTCAAGCGCTGTTGGGCGGCCTCAGCTTGTATGTCCTGTCGGCAGTACGCGGCTATGTTGCCGGTGAAAGCCTGTGGTCCAAAGGCCAGAAAGACGCCATCTACTACCTCAACCTGTATGCCGACAGTCGCGATGAGGGGGCTTTCCTCAAGTACCAGAACGCAATTGCCGTGCCTCAGGGCGGCCATGAGCTGCGAGTGGCCCTGGATCGTCGGCCACCGGATCTGGACGCTGCGCGCCAGGGCATCCTCAAGGGCGGCAACCACCCGGATGACGTTTCTAGCCTGATCTGGCTGTACCTTAATTTCCGTCATTTCAGCTACCTGGAAAAAGCCATCGACCTCTGGACCGTGGGGGATGGCTACCTGCTGCAACTGGATACCGTGGCTCGGGAGATGCATCAGGGGATCAGTAGCAACAGTGCCAGCGAAGCCGATGTGCAGCGTTGGAAAAACCAGATATTTGCCATCAACGACGGTGTTACTCCGGCCGCCAAGGCGTTCAGCGATGCCTTGGGCGAAGGCTCGCGAGTCATCCTGCGACTATTGCTGGTGACCAACCTGGCCACAGCGCTGATCCTGATTGCCTTGGCCTTGCTGCGTACCCACAAGTTGCTGGCCCAGCGCCATGCCTTTGCCGATGCCTTGCAACTGGAGAAGGAGCGCGCGCAGATCACCTTGCAGTCCATTGGCGACGGGGTGATCACCACCGATGTCGAGGGTGCTATCGCCTACATGAACCCGGCGGCTGAAGAGCTGACTCGCTGGAAGGCCGAGCAGGCCGTGGGGCTGCCCCTGGCGGCTCTGTTCAATCTGTTGGATGAAAACGCCCAGGCCGACGGTTTCACCTTGATTGAGCACATCCTCAGCGGCCAGCTCAGCGGTGGCAGCGAGCATTCCAAGCTGATCCAGCGGTTGGATGGCAGCACGGTGTCGGTGACCTTGGTAGGTGCACCGATCCGCAATGCGGGGAAAGTCAGTGGCACGGTGCTGGTACTGCATGACATGACCCAAGAGCGGCAATACATTGCCAATCTATCCTGGCAGGCGACCCACGATGCCTTGACTGGCCTGGCCAATCGCCGGGAGTTCGAGTTCCGCCTGGAGCAAGCCCTGCACAGTCTGGTGCGCCAGCCAGCCAGGCATGCGTTGATGTTCCTGGACCTGGACCAGTTCAAGCTGGTCAACGACACTTGCGGCCATGCCGCCGGGGACGAGTTGCTGCGGCATATTTGTGCGCTGCTGCAGTCGGGGTTACGTGAAGGCGACACTCTGGCCCGACTGGGGGGGGACGAGTTCGGCATTCTCTTGGAGAACTGCTCGCCGGAGGCGGCTGAGAAGATTGCCGAAGGGCTGCGCCAAACGGTGCAGAACCTGCATTTTGTCTGGAAGGGCCGGCCCTTCGTGACCACCGTGAGTATTGGCCTGGTGCATGTCGCCCAGACTCCAACCACCCTCGAGGCTTCGCTGCGAGCGGCGGATATGGCCTGCTACATGGCCAAGGAAAAAGGCCGCAACCGGGTTCAGGTTTATCATGCCGACGACTCCGAGCTTTCCCTGCGGTTTGGCGAGATGGCCTGGGTCCAGCGCCTGCACATGGCCCTCGAGGAAAACCGCTTTTGTCTCTATTCCCAGGAAATTACTGCCTTGGGCCACGTCGAACACGATGGTGGCCATGTCGAGATTCTTCTGCGCCTGCATGACGAGGCCGGCAGGATGATCTTGCCGGACAGCTTCATTCCGGCGGCTGAGCGTTACGGCTTGATGACGTCCCTGGATCGCTGGGTGGTACAAAACGTATTCAAGATCATCGCCCAGTGCATCGAAGAGGGTCGCGAAGGGCCGATGGCGACGTGTGCGATCAACCTCTCAGGCATCACCATTGGCGATGATGAGTTCCTCGGCTTCCTGAGGGAGCAGTTTGTCGCCTATGGCGTGCCGCCGAAGATGATCTGTTTTGAAATTACTGAAACCAGTGCAATCGCCAACTTGGGCAGTGCAATCCGTTTTATAAATGAACTCAAGGGTTTAGGTTGTCGTTTCTCTCTGGATGACTTTTGTGCAGGAATGTCGTCGTTCGCTTATCTCAAACATTTGCCTGTAGACTTCCTCAAGATCGATGGAAGTTTCGTAAAGGATATGCTGGACGACCCGATTAACCGCGCCATGGTCGAGGTGATCAACCACATCGGGCATGTCATGGGTAAGCGCACGATTGCCGAGTTTGTTGAAACGCCGCAGATCGAGCAGGCCTTGCTTGAGATCGGTGTGGATTATGCTCAAGGCTACATTATTGAACGCCCGCAATTGTTCACCTGTGACAGTCTGCAGTGTCGACCCGTGCGACCACAGCCCCTGTTATTCAAGGCGCCCGGCACGTTCCGTTGAAACCTCTTTTGGATCCGTACATCACAATCAAAAGGAGCCCGACAGTGATCGACACATTCAGCCGAACCGGCCCGCTCATGGAAGCTGCCAGTTACCCCGCCTGGACCCAGCAACTGATCCAGGACTGCAGCGAGAGCAAGCGCCGCGTGGTCGAGCATGAGCTGTACCAGCGCATGCGCGATAACAAGCTCAGCGCCAAAGTCATGCGTCAGTACTTGATCGGCGGCTGGCCGGTGGTTGAGCAATTTGCCCTGTACATGGCACAAAACCTGACGAAGACCCGCTTTGCCCGTCATCCCGGCGAGGACATGGCGCGCCGCTGGTTGATGCGCAATATTCGGGTTGAGCTCAATCATGCGGATTACTGGGTGCATTGGAGTCGGGCTCATGGCGTGACCCTGGAAGACCTGCAGGCACAGCAGGTAGCGCCAGAGTTGCACGCACTGAGCCATTGGTGCTGGCACACCAGTTCGGCGGACTCGCTGATCGTGGCCATCGCAGCCACCAATTACGCAATCGAAGGGGCGACGGGCGAATGGTCGGCCCTGGTGTGCTCCAATGGCATTTATGCCGCGTCATTTCCGGAAGAAGACCGCAAGCGCGCCATGAAATGGCTGAAGATGCATGCGCAGTACGATGATGCACATCCCTGGGAAGCGCTGGAAATCATCGTTACCCTGGCTGGGTTGAGCCCGAGCAAGGCCTTGCAGGCCGAATTGCGCCAGGCCATCTGCAAGAGCTATGACTATATGTACCTGTTCCTGGAGCGCTGCATGCAACAGGAAAAGACCACCGTGACCCGCGAGCGCCTGGCGTTGGCTGAGGGATAGGGCTGGGGTTTGCGGGCTGCTCGATTGCCTCAAGCGGTTGACGTTTGTGTCGGTGGGTTGCCCGTGAATGATCTGCTGAGGCGGGGTTCGGTGTCTAACCCGCCATTGCCAGGCGATTGCGCCCCTCGCGCTTGGCTACATACAGTGCGCTGTCGGCGCGACGCAACAGACTCTCCGAAGATTCCCCCGGCAAAAGGGTCGAGCAGCCCAGGCTCACCGTAAGTTCGATCAAGTTGCCATCAGCCCAGTACTCCCGGGCCTGGGTGGCATGCCGCAGGCGTTCGCCAACCATCGCTGCAGCGTCGCGGCCGGTGTTGGAAAGCAGGATCAGGAACTCTTCCCCGCCAAAACGAAACACCATATCGACGTTGCGCAACTGTTCCTTGATCGAGGCGGCAACTGCTTTGAGTACTTCGTCGCCAGCGCTGTGGCCGTGGTTATCGTTGATGCGCTTGAAGTGGTCAATGTCCAGCATCAGCAGCGACAGCGGATGCAGGTGACGCTGGGCCATTTCGATTTCCCGTTCCAGGGTCTGATCCATGGCAATGCGGTTGCCAGTGTCGGTCAGTGGGTCGCGCAGGGCGCTGCGAGTGGCGGCACGGTACAAGAGCGCGTTGCGCATTGGGTACAGCAGGGTTGACAGCAGTGACTCCAGATAACCCTGTTCTGAATCGCTGAAACGTTGGTTGCGACGGAAGACCAGTTCACCCATCGGTTCGCCTTCGTGGCTGAGGCGATAGCTGATGGAGTGGTGTCCGCGTTGACCGAACTCCAGACGCAGATCACTCGGCGCGTGCTTGTAGAACAGTGCGTCGAGCGGTACCAAGCGTTGAACCTCACGAAAGAACAGGCCGAGGATGCGCTGTGGCTCAAGGCTGGTCTGCAACTGCAGTCCCATCTGCTGGCGCAATTGTCCGAGGCTGACGGGCTGTCTGATCAGTGGCGACTGCTGGCCAAAGCCCAGGCGCTGCAATTTGGCGCTGTCGAAGTCAATTGCGTTGGTCTGGGTCGGTGTTTTCATCTGAGTGTGAGCCCCCTGAGCACGGTGTACGGTCTTACTGCTTGGGTGAGGGCGGCTCAGGGCTGCGCGTCATACTGTTCCATCAGCCCCGTAGGACAATCGCGCACATTTTATGCCGCTTCGCTGATGGCGATAAAGCCCTCGACGCAAGCTGTTTTTCACTGCGCCAATGCACGGTGTATTGAGTGGTGTTAGAGCGAAACTCGTGCCATTCGGTTCAGATAAATAAAATTCGTTCTAATTCAGTGGTTTGGGTTTTTATTCTGAGGGTCAATCAGTTGCGACCGGCATTTGTTTGGCTTGGAAAGCTTGGGGATAAGTTCTTTTTCGGGCATCGCGACGGTATTCCGTCGCGACGAACGGAAGGGGTTACTGCGCGTCGAAGGCCTGGCCATTGATCCCGGTGCTGTCCGGTCCCATCAGATACAGGTAGACCGGCATGATCTCTTCAGGTGTGGGGTTGTTGCTGGGGTTCTCGCCGGGGTAGGCCTGGGCCCGCATACTGGTCCGAGTGGCGCCAGGGTTGATGCTATTGGCGCGGACCGGGGCCACAGTATCTAGCTCGTCGGCCAGGGTTTGCATCAGCCCCTCGGTGGCGAATTTGGATACACCGTAGGCGCCCCAATAGGCCCGGCCCTTGCGCCCAACGCTGCTGGAAGTGAAAACCACCGAAGCGTCCTGGGATAGCTTGAGCAAGGGCAGCAGGGTGCTGGTCAGCATGAACATGGCGTTGACATTGATTTGCATCACCCGCATAAAGTTCTCCCCTGAGAGCTGCTCCAGCGGTGTGCGCGGACCGATGATCGAGGCGTTGTGCAGCAGGCCGTCGAGGTGGCCGAACTCGGTTTCGATCATCGCTGCCAGTTCGTCGTACTGGTGTGGCAGGGCGGTTTCCAGGTTGAACGGAATCACCGCAGGCTGTGGATGGCCCGCCGCCTCGATGGCATCGTAGACCTCGGTCAGGTTGGCTTCGGTCTTGCCTAGCAGGAGCACCGTGGCGCCATGGGCGGCAAAGGTCTTGGCGGCAGCAGCGCCGATGCCGCGACCGGCTCCGGTGACCAGAATGACCCGATCCTTGAGCAGTTCGGGGCGCGCGGAATAATCAAACATAAAAGGCCTCAATATAAATTGGAACGTCCCCGGCGTTTAGTCGGAAATGCCACTGCTTAGCAGCTGCACAATGCGTTATCCAGAACCTGGCGCAGTTCCAGCGGATGATTGACCACTACGTCGGCACCCCAATGCCGGGGGTTGTCGTCCGGATGGATATAGCCGTAGGTCACGGCGGCGGTCTTGGTTCCGGCGTCCCGACCGGACTCGATATCCCGTAGGTCATCACCGACGAACAGAACGCTGGACGGGTCCAGCTTGAGCATCTGGCACGCCAGGATCAGTGGTTCGGGGTCGGGCTTGCTGTTTTTCACATGGTCGGGGCAGATCAGCAGCGCCGAACGCTCGGCCAGCCCGAGTTGCTGCATGATCGGCTCGGCGAAACGCAGGGGTTTGTTGGTCACCACGCCCCAGATCAGATTGGCCTTTTCGATATCAGCCAGTAGCTCGGCCATGCCGTCGAAAAGCTTGCTGTGCACCGCGCAATGCTTCAGGTAGCGCTCGAGAAACTCCAGGCGCAATGCCTCGAACCCCGGGGATTCCGGGTCCATGGAAAAGGTCACGGCGACCATGGCTCGGGCGCCGCCGGAGACTTCGTCGCGAATATGCTGGTCGGCGATCGGCGGCAGGCCGCGATCACGTCGCATGCCTTGGCACACGGCGATGAAATCAGGCGCGGTGTCGAGCAGGGTGCCATCCATGTCGAAAAGAACGGCTCTGATAGCCATGTCTCACTCCTCTCGCAGCGTCTGGATCATGTAGTTGACGTCCACGTCCGCAGCCAGCTTGTAGTGTTTGGTCAGTGGGTTGTAGGTCAGGCCGATGATGTCCTTGACGCTCAGGCCGGCGGAACGGCTCCAGGCGCCAAGCTCCGAAGGGCGGATGAACTTCTTGAAGTCATGGGTGCCGCGAGGAAGCAGCTTCATGATGTATTCCGCACCGATAATGGCGAACAGGTAAGCCTTTGGGTTGCGGTTGATGGTGGAGAAGAACACCTGGCCGCCTGGCTTGACCATGCGGAAGCAGGCGCGGATTACCGACGAAGGGTCGGGGACGTGTTCGAGCATTTCCAGGCAAGTGACCACGTCGAACTGTTCGGGCATTTCCTCGGCCAAGGCTTCGGCGGTGATCTGCCGGTATTCGACGTTCACGCCGGATTCCAGTTGGTGCAGCTGTGCCACTGCCAGGGGGGCCTCACCCATGTCGATGCCGGTAACGGTGGCGCCGCGTTGGGCCATGGCCTCGCTGAGGATGCCGCCGCCGCAACCAACGTCGAGCACCTTCTTGCCGGCCAGGCTGACCCGCTCCTCGATCCAGTTGACCCGCAATGGATTGATGTCGTGCAGGGGCTTGAACTCGCTTTCGCGGTCCCACCAGCGATGGGCCAGGGCTTCGAATTTGGCGATTTCAGCGTGGTCGACGTTGCTCATGGGTAGTACTCCAAAGCTAAAAAATTCTGTGTACAGCCTCAAGCTTCAGCTCAAGGCCCGGGTTAGTGGGTGTGGCCGCTGATGCGCTGGCCCCAGCGGCGGGCGGTTTCGCCGAGCTGCTGTTCATCCAGGCGAGTCAGACGCCGGTCATCCAGCAGTTGCTTGCCGGCGACCCATAGATGCGTTACGCAGTCGCGGCCGGTGGCGTAGATCAGTTGCGACACCGGGTCGTAAATCGGTTGCTGGGCCAGTCCGGACAAGTCGAAGGCCACCAGGTCCGCAGCCTTGCCGATTTCCAGGGAGCCCACTTGGTTATCCAGGCCCATGGCCCGGGCTCCATTGAGGGTAGCCATGCGCAAGGCACGATGAGCGTCCAGGGCTGTTGCCGAGCCGGCTACGGCCTTGGCCAGGAGGGCCGCGGTGCGGGTTTCCCCCAGCAGGTCCAGGTCATTGTTGCTGGCCGCGCCGTCGGTGCCCACGGCGACGTTGACTCCCGCTTGCCAAAGGCGCTCCACCGGGCAGAAGCCGCTGGCCAGTTTCAAGTTGGATTCCGGGCAGTGAATGACGCTGGTGTTGGTTTCTACCAGTAAAGCCAGGTCGTCATCGCTGATTTGGGTCATATGAACGGCCTGGAAGCGCGGACCCAAGAGACCCAGGCGGGCCAGGCGGGCCAGCGGTCGTTCGCCGTGCTGCTCCAGGGACTGCTGCACTTCGAATGCTGTTTCATGCACATGCATGTGAATCGAGGCGTCGAGTTCTTCAGCGATGACGCGAATTTTCTCCAGATTCTCGTCACAGACGGTGTAGGGTGCATGAGGGCCGAAAGTGATCTTGATTCGAGGATGAAGCTTGAGGTCGCCGAACAGCTCCACGCCCTGGCGAATGGCTTCGTCGGCGTCATGCGCGCCGGGAATCGGGAAGTCGAGGATCGGTATGGCGATCTGTGCACGAATGTCGCTGTTGTGGACTCGCTCACTGGCAACCTTCGGAAAGAAGTACATGTCAGCGAAGCAGCTGATGCCACCTTTGATCTGTTCGGCGATGGCAAGGTCGGTGCCATCACGGACGAAGGCTTCATCTACCCACTTGGCCTCGGCGGGCCAGATATGATTTTCCAACCAGTTCATCAGTGGCAGATCATCGGCCAGGCCACGAAACAGGGTCATGGCCGCATGCCCGTGGGCGTTGATCAATCCTGGGCTGAGCAGCATGCCAGGCAATTCGCGGACTTCGCTGGCTGGCTGTTTCAAGGCCTCGGTCCGTGGGCCAATGAACGCGATACGGCCGTCGCGGATGCCCAGGCCATGTTCCTTGAGGACAACGCCGGCCGGCTCCACCGGTACCAACCAGGTCGGTAACAGGAGCAGGTCGAGCGCAGCATCACGGTTTGGCATCGAATATCGGTCCAGGGCGTCATATAGAGGATGGCGAAGTATACCCGAGCGTCTTCGCAGGGGGATCGCTATAATCGGCGGCTTTTGTTCATGAGTACGGGGTGAAGGATGCGCGATCGTCTGTTGGCTGCGGAGAAGGTCAAGGCCATTGATTGGCGGGATAACACTCTGTATCTGCTCGATCAGCGGATTTTACCCTTTGAAGAAACCTGGGTTGCCTACGATGAAGTTGCCGGAGTCGCAGAGGCGATCCGCTCAATGGTGGTGCGCGGTGCCCCGGCCATTGGCATCAGTGCAGCATATGGGCTAGTGCTGGCTGCGCGCGCACGTTTTGCTGCGGGTGGTGACTGGGTTGCGGCCCTGGAGGAGGACTTCGCTTTGCTGGCGGACTCGCGTCCTACTGCGGTCAATCTGTTCTGGGCCTTGAATCGCATGCGCGAGCGCCTGGGGCGGGTCAAGGATAACGCCGACCCGGTGGCGGCCCTTGAGGTTGAGGCGCTGGCAATCCATGAAAGTGATCGTGAAGCCAATCTGACCATGGCTCAGTTGGGTGTGGACCTGATCCGCAGGCACCAAGGCAATCCCCAGGCCCTGTTGACCCATTGCAATACCGGTGCCTTGGCCACCGGCGGTTTTGGCACTGCGCTGGGGGTGATTCGTGCGGCCTGGCTTGAAGGCATGGTGGAGCGGGTCTATGTCGACGAAACCCGGCCCTGGTTGCAGGGGGCGCGCTTGACGGCTTGGGAGTTGGCCAATGAGGGCATTGCACTGACCTTGAATGCTGACTCCGCCGCGGCGCATATCATGAAGACCAAAGGGGTGACCTGGGTGATCGTCGGAGCCGATCGGATCACCGCCAATGGTGATGTGGCGAACAAGATCGGGACCTATCAGCTGGCGGTCAATGCCATGCACCACGGCGTGCGCTTTATGGTGGTGGCGTCCAGTTCGACCATCGACCTGAGCCTGGCCAGCGGCGAGGACATTCCTATCGAGGAGCGCGATGGCAAGGAATTGCTGGAGCTCGCTGGCAAGCGCGTGGGGGCCGAAGTCGATGTGTTCAATCCGGTGTTCGATGTCACGCCCGCGGACCTGATCGACGCGATCGTCACTGAAAAGGGCATAGTCGAGCGTCCGGATACGGCAAAAATAGCGCAGTTGATGTGCCGCAAGCGCTTGCATTGAGGTCATCGACGATGGCTTCCAACGAACGCCGCCTGGTCAGTAAAAAACACCTGAATGCGTGCGAATTTGTCCTCTGAGCCTCTCTCGTCCCTTATCAGGCTGTCACCGGTCAACTAACTATGTTCCATGCCCGTCAGAGGGATAGGTGCGTGGCGGCGATTGTGATAACATCCGGCGGTTTCCAAGGCGGTCCGATGCGGCCGTCTTTACTGCGCAAATCCATGGCACAACTTGTTGATTTGTCGTAAGTCGGTGCAGGGCACTAGGCCTGCAGCGGCGAGCTTCGTTCGTCCCATATGGATGTGACGAAGTTTCACCAGAAAAAGGAATCAGGCTTCTCATGGGCGAACTGGCCAAAGAAATCCTCCCGGTCAATATCGAAGACGAGCTGAAACAGTCCTATCTCGACTACGCGATGAGCGTAATCGTCGGGCGGGCACTGCCTGATGCGCGCGATGGCTTGAAGCCCGTGCACCGGCGTGTGCTGTTCGCGATGAGCGAGCTCGGTAATGACTGGAACAAGCCGTACAAGAAATCTGCCCGTGTTGTCGGTGACGTGATCGGTAAGTATCACCCCCACGGTGATACCGCGGTGTACGACACCATCGTTCGTATGGCTCAGCCATTCTCCCTGCGCTACCTGCTGGTAGACGGCCAGGGTAACTTTGGTTCGGTCGACGGCGACAACGCGGCGGCCATGCGATACACCGAAGTGCGCATGACCAAGCTGGCGCACGAGCTGCTGGCTGACCTGCACAAAGAAACCGTGGACTGGGTGCCGAACTACGACGGCACCGAGATGATCCCGGCGGTCATGCCGACCAAGATCCCCAACCTGCTGGTCAACGGTTCCAGCGGTATTGCCGTGGGTATGGCGACCAACATTCCGCCGCACAACCTCGGTGAAGTCATCGATGGTTGCCTGGCGCTGATCGACAATCCCGAGCTGACCGTCGATGAGTTGATGCAATACATCCCCGGCCCGGACTTCCCGACCGCGGCAATCATCAATGGTCGTGAAGGCATCATCGAGGCCTATCGTACGGGCCGTGGTCGCATCTACATGCGCGCCCGTTCGATCATCGAAGACATCGACAAAGTCGGTGGCCGCCAGCAGATCGTCATCACCGAGCTGCCGTACCAGCTGAACAAGGCGCGCTTGATCGAGAAGATTGCCGAGCTGGTAAAAGAGAAGAAGCTCGAAGGCATCACTGAGCTGCGCGACGAGTCGGACAAAGACGGTATGCGCGTAGTCATCGAGCTGCGTCGTGGTGAAGTGCCGGAGGTGATCCTCAACAACCTCTATGCCCAGACCCAGCTGCAGGCAGTGTTCGGTATCAACATCGTTGCGTTGATCGACGGTCGTCCACGGATCCTCAATCTCAAGGATCTGCTGGAAGCCTTCGTCCGTCACCGTCGCGAAGTGGTTACCCGTCGTACTGTGTTCGAGCTGCGCAAGGCTCGTGAGCGTGGCCACATTCTCGAAGGCCAGGCCGTTGCCCTGTCCAACATCGATCCGGTTATTGCTCTGATCAAAGCGTCGCCAACACCATCGGAAGCCAAGGAAGCGTTGATCAGCACGCCTTGGGAATCCAGTGCGGTGGTGACCATGGTTGAACGTGCGGGCGCCGATTCCTGCCGTCCGGAGAACCTCGATCCGCAATACGGCATGCGCGACGGCAAGTACTTCCTGTCGCCAGAGCAGGCGCAAGCCATTCTGGAACTGCGCCTGCACCGCCTGACCGGTCTTGAACACGAAAAACTGCTGGCCGAGTACCAGGAGATTCTCAACCAGATCGGCGAGCTGATCCGTATCCTCAGCAGCGCCACGCGCCTGATGGAAGTGATCCGCGAAGAACTGGAAGTGATCCGTGCCGAATACGGTGATGTGCGTCGCACCGAGATTCTCGATGCCCGTCTCGACTTGACCCTGGGTGACATGATCCCGGAAGAAGAGCGCGTGGTGACCATCTCTCACGGTGGTTATGCCAAGACCCAGCCACTGGCTGCGTACCAGGCTCAGCGTCGTGGCGGTAAAGGCAAGTCGGCTACCGGCGTCAAGGATGAGGACTACATCGCTCACCTGCTAGTAGCTAACAGCCACACCACGCTGCTGCTGTTCTCCAGCAAAGGCAAGGTGTACTGGCTGAAGACCTATGAAATTCCTGAGGCTTCCCGTGCTGCTCGTGGTCGTCCGCTGGTTAACCTGCTGCCGCTGGATGAGGGTGAATACATCACCACCATGCTGCCGGTCGAGGAATACACCGAAGGTCACTACATCTTCATGGCGACCGCCAACGGCACCGTGAAGAAAACACCGCTGGAATCCTTCAGTCGTCAGCGCAGTGTGGGTCTGATCGCATTGGAGCTGGATGAGGGCGACGTACTGATTTCTGCCGCGATTACCGATGGCGAGCGTGAAGTCATGCTGTTCTCCGATGGTGGCAAGGTCACTCGCTTCAAAGAGTCTGATGTTCGTGCCATGGGTCGTACTGCGCGCGGTGTTCGCGGCATGCGTCTGCCAGAGGGCCAGAAGCTGATCTCCATGCTGATTCCGGAAGAAGGCAGCCAGATCCTTACCGCTTCGGCGCGTGGCTATGGCAAGCGTACGGCGATCACCGAGTTCCCTGAGTACAAGCGTGGCGGTCAGGGCGTTATCGCCATGGTCAGCAACGATCGTAACGGTCGCCTGGTAGGTGCCGTGCAGGTGTTGGACGGTGAGGAAATCATGCTGATTTCCGATCAGGGCACTCTGGTTCGTACCCGTGTCGATGAAGTGTCGAGCCTGGGTCGTAACACTCAGGGCGTAACCCTGATCAAGCTGGCCAGCGATGAAACCCTGGTGGGCCTGGAGCGTGTGCAGGAACCGTCGGAAATCGACGGCGAAGAGTTCGAAGGTGAAGACGGTGCTGAGTTCGACGGGGCCGCGCTGGATGTGGCTGCCGAGCTGGATGAGGCAGCCGATGGCCAACAGGCAGACGCCGCAGGCGAAGAAGAGTCGAAAGACTAAATAAATCGTAGCAGGGCAGAGTGTTTGCTCTGTCCGCTACCGTGAATGCATAGCGAGAGTGGATGTGAGCAAACGAGCCTATAACTTCTGCGCAGGTCCCGCTGCGCTACCTGAAGCTGTCCTGTTGCGTGCCCAGGCCGAATTGCTGGATTGGCATGGCAAGGGCCTGTCGGTCATGGAGATGAGTCATCGCAGTGATGAGTTCGTCTCCATTGCCACCAAGGCCGAGCAGGATCTGCGTGACCTGCTGAATATCCCCTCGAACTATAAAGTGCTGTTTCTGCAAGGCGGCGCCAGCCAGCAGTTTGCCCAGATTCCACTGAACCTGCTGCCTGAAGGCGGCAAGGCCGACTATATCGATACCGGTATCTGGTCGCAGAAAGCCATCGAAGAAGCCTCCCGCTATGGGCAGGTCAATGTGGCCGCTACCTCCAAGCCGTACGACTACTTTGCAATTCCTGGCCAGAACGAATGGCAGTTGTCGAAAGACGCCGCCTACGTGCACTACGCGCCGAACGAAACCATCGGCGGCCTGGAGTTCAACTGGGTTCCGCAAACCGGTGATGTTCCCTTGGTGGCCGACATGTCTTCCGACATTCTGTCGCGCCCTGTGGATATCTCTCGCTTCGGTATGATCTACGCCGGCGCGCAGAAGAATATCGGCCCCAGCGGTATCCTGGTAAACATCATTCGCGAAGACTTGCTGGGACATGCCCGTTCGCTGTGCCCGACCATGCTCGACTACAAGGTCGCGGCAGATAATGGCTCGATGTACAACACCCCGCCGACCCTGGCCTGGTACCTGTCCGGCCTGGTGTTCGAGTGGCTCAAGGAGCAGGGTGGTGTAGAAGCCATCGCCAAGCTCAATGATGTCAAGCAGCGCACCCTGTACGACTTCATCGACGCCAGCGGCCTGTACAGCAACCCGATCAACAAGCCTGACCGCTCGTGGATGAACGTACCGTTCCGTCTGGCGGACGACCGCCTGGACAAGCCGTTCCTGGCCGGCGCTGAGGCTCGTGGCCTGCTGAACCTCAAGGGTCACCGTTCAGTGGGGGGTATGCGTGCCTCTATCTACAACGCTGTGGACATCAATGCAGTCAACGCGCTGGTGGCCTACATGGCAGAGTTCGAGAAGGAACACGGCTGATGTCTGAGCAAGAACTCAAGGCCCTGCGCCTGCGCATTGACGCCCTGGACGAGAAGGTCCTGGAGCTGATCAGTGAGCGTGCGCGGTGCGCCCAGGAAGTTGCCCGGGTCAAGATGGCCACCCTGGCAGAAGGCGAAGTGCCGGTGTTCTATCGTCCGGAGCGTGAAGCCCAAGTGCTCAAGCGCGTGATGGAGCGTAACCAGGGGCCTCTGGGTAATGAAGAGATGGCGCGTTTGTTCCGCGAGATCATGTCTTCGTGCCTGGCTCTGGAGCAGCCGCTGAAAGTGGCTTACCTCGGCCCTGAAGGTACCTTCACCCAGGCTGCGGCCATGAAGCACTTCGGACATGCGGTGATCAGCAAGCCAATGGCAGCGATCGACGAAGTGTTCCGTGAGGTCGCTGCCGGGGCGGTGAACTTCGGCGTGGTGCCGGTGGAAAACTCCACCGAGGGTGCGGTCAACCACACCCTTGATAGCTTCCTCGAGCACGATATGGTGATCTGTGGCGAAGTTGAGCTGCGGATTCACCACCACCTGTTGGTAGGTGAGAACACCAAGACTGACAGCATCAGTCGTATCTATTCCCACGCTCAGTCCCTGGCCCAGTGCCGCAAGTGGCTGGACGCGCACTACCCGAATGTCGAGCGGGTGGCGGTGTCCAGCAACGCCGAAGCGGCCAAGCGGGTCAAGGGTGAGTGGAATTCGGCGGCCATTGCCGGCGACATGGCTGCGGGCTTGTATGGTCTGACGCGCCTGGCCGAGAAGATCGAGGATCGTCCGGACAACTCCACGCGCTTTTTGATGATCGGTAGCCAGGAAGTGCCGCCAACCGGCGACGACAAGACTTCGATCATTGTCTCCATGAGCAACAAGCCTGGTGCGCTGCATGAGTTGCTGGTGCCGTTCCATGACAATGGCATCGACCTGACGCGAATTGAAACCCGGCCTTCGCGCAGTGGCAAATGGACCTATGTGTTCTTCATCGATTTCGTCGGCCATCACCGTGACCCGCTGGTCAAGAGCGTGCTGGAGAAGATCAGTCAGGAAGCAGTGGCACTCAAGGTGCTGGGTTCCTACCCGAAAGCGGTTCTCTGAGGCTTTAACAATGAGTGGTGACTTCCTCGCACTGGCACAACCAGGCGTGCAACAACTCTCGCCTTACGTTCCGGGTAAGCCCGTGGACGAACTGGCCCGTGAGCTGGACATCGATCCGGCCACTATCGTCAAGCTGGCGAGCAATGAAAACCCGCTGGGCGCCAGCCCCAAGGCCCTGGCGGCGATCCGCGACGAGCTGGCCGAGCTGACCCGTTATCCGGATGGCAACGGTTTTGCCCTCAAGTCCCTGCTGGCCGAGCGCTGCGGCGTGGAAATCAACCAGGTGACCCTGGGCAACGGTTCCAACGACATCCTGGAGCTGGTGGCTCGCGCCTATCTGGCGCCTGGCTTGAATGCGGTGTTCAGTGAGCACGCCTTTGCCGTCTATCCCATCGTTACCCAGGCCGTCGGTGCCCAGGCTCGCGTGGTTCCGGCCAACAGCTGGGGGCACGACCTGCCGGCCATGCTCAAGGCGATCGATGAGCAGACCCGCGTGGTGTTCATCGCCAACCCGAACAACCCGACCGGTACCTGGTTCGGCGCCGAGGCGCTGGACGAGTTTCTGCAGGATGTGCCGGCCCACGTGCTGGTAGTGCTGGACGAGGCCTATATCGAGTACGCCGAAGGCAGCGACCTGCCGGATGGGCTGGATTTCCTGGCGGCCTACCCGAACCTGCTGGTCTCGCGGACCTTCTCCAAGGCTTATGGCCTGGCGGCCCTGCGGGTCGGCTATGGGCTTTCGACCCCGGTGGTGGCCGATGTGCTGAACCGTGTGCGCCAGCCTTTCAACGTCAATAGCCTGGCTTTGGCAGCGGCCTGTGCCGCGCTGCAGGATGTGGATTATCTGGCAGAGAGCCGTCGTTTGAACGAAGCCGGCATGCAGCAACTGGAAGCGGGTTTGCGTGGCCTGGGCCTGAGCTGGATTCCTTCCAAGGGCAACTTCATTGCCGTGGATCTGGGGCGTGAGGCTGCGCCGGTATTCCAGGGCTTGTTGCGTGAAGGTGTGATCGTGCGTCCGGTGGCCAACTACGGCATGCCGAACCATTTGCGCATTACCATCGGCTTGCCGGCGGAAAACACTCGTTTCCTTGAGGCTTTGGCCAAGGTTCTGGCTCGTGGTTGATGTCATTCCAATGCAATCTGCTGTGCCTATGATCGGTCGCCTGGTGGTGATCGGCCTGGGATTGATTGGCGGCTCCTTCGCCAAGGGTTTGCGTGAAAGTGGCGTGTGCCGCGAAGTGGTTGGTGTCGATCTGGACCCGCAGTCCCGCCAGTTGGCGGTGGAGCTGGGGGTGGTGGATCGCTGTGAAGAGGACCTGGCCCTGGCTTGCCAGGGAGCCGATGTGATCCAGCTGGCGGTGCCGATCCTGGCCATGGAGAAACTGCTGGCCTTATTGGCTGGCATGGATCTGGGGCAGGCGGTGCTGACCGATGTCGGCAGTGCCAAGGGCAATGTGGTGCGGGCTGCGAAAGAGGCTTTTGGCGGTATGCCTGCGCGTTTTGTTCCGGGGCATCCTATTGCCGGTTCCGAGCAGAGTGGCGTTGAAGCCTCCAATGCGCAGCTGTTCCGTCGGCACAAGGTGATCCTGACGCCTCTGGAGCAGACCGATCCTGCTGCACTGGACCTTGTCGACAAGCTCTGGTGCGAGCTGGGAGCAGATGTCGAGCACATGCAGGTCGAGCGTCACGACGAAGTCCTGGCGGCGACCAGCCACTTGCCGCACCTGCTGGCATTCGGCCTGGTCGATTCCCTGGCCAAGCGCAGTGAAAATCTCGATATCTTTCGTTACGCTGCGGGCGGGTTCCGCGATTTCACGAGAATCGCCGGCAGCGACCCGGTCATGTGGCACGACATCTTCCTCGCCAATCGCGAGGCGGTACTGCGCACACTCGATACATTTCGCAACGACCTCGACGCCTTGCGCGACGCGGTCGATGCAGGGGACGGGCATCAGTTGTTGGGCGTATTCACTCGCGCCCGGGTTGCCCGCGAGCATTTCGGTAAAATCCTGGCCCGCCGGGCCTATGTGGACGCTATGAACTCCAACGATCTGATTTTCCTGGCAAATCCTGGTGGCCGCCTGTCTGGGCGGATTCGTGTACCGGGCGACAAGTCGATTTCCCACCGTTCGATCATGCTTGGCTCCCTGGCTGAAGGCACCACCGAAGTCGAAGGGTTTCTCGAGGGTGAAGATGCTCTGGCGACGCTGCAGGCGTTTCGCGACATGGGGGTGGTCATCGAGGGCCCGCATCACGGGCGTGTTACTATTCATGGTGTTGGTCTGCACGGCCTGAAGCCGGCGCCGGGTCCGATCTATCTGGGTAACTCCGGTACTTCGATGCGCTTGCTCTCCGGTCTGCTGGCTGCGCAGAGTTTCGACAGTACGCTGACGGGGGACCACTCGCTGTCCAAGCGTCCGATGAATCGTGTGGCCAACCCGCTGCGGGAAATGGGCGCGGTGATCGAGACTGCGGCCGAAGGTCGTCCACCGATGGTGATCCGTGGCGGTCACAAGCTCAAAGGGCTGACTTACACCTTGCCGATGGCCAGCGCCCAGGTTAAGTCTTGCCTGCTGCTGGCTGGCTTGTACGCTGAGGGCAAGACCACTGTCACCGAGCCGGCGCCGACCCGCGACCATACTGAGCGCATGCTGCGTGGTTTCGGCTATTCGGTCAGCGTCGACGGCGCCACCGCCTCGGTTGAGTCGGGCGGCAAGCTTAAGGCGACCCATATTGAAGTGCCGGCGGATATTTCCTCCGCTGCATTCTTCCTGGTGGCGGCTTCGATCGCTGAAGGTTCAGAGTTGGTGCTGGAGCATGTCGGGATCAACCCGACCCGGACCGGCGTGATCGATATCCTGCGTTTGATGGGGGCGGATATTCGTCTGGAAAATCAGCGCGAAGTCGGCGGTGAGCCGGTTGCTGATTTGCACGTGCGTGCCGCCAAGCTCAAGGGTATCGAGATTCCTGAGGAGCTGGTGCCTCTGGCGATCGACGAATTCCCCGTGCTGTTCGTGGCCGCCGCCTGCGCCGAAGGGCGTACTGTGCTGCGTGGCGCGGAAGAGCTGCGGGTCAAGGAGTCTGATCGTATCCAGGTAATGGCTGATGGTTTGCTGACCTTGGGGGTCAAGTGCGAGCCGACTCCAGACGGCATCATCATTGATGGCGGCCAGATTGGTGGTGGTGAGGTTCATGGTCACGGCGATCACCGTATCGCCATGGCATTCAGTGTTGCCTCGCTGCGTGCCAATGCGCCGATTCGTATCCATGACTGTGCGAACGTCGCTACCTCGTTCCCGAACTTCCTCGCGTTGTGCGCGCAGGTGGGGATTCGTGTCGCACAAGAGGCTCAGTCGTGAATATCAAGGCGCCTGTGATCACCATCGATGGGCCAAGTGGTTCGGGCAAAGGCACCATTGCTGGCAAGCTGGCCAAGCATCTGGGTTGGTGCCTGCTGGATTCCGGGGCTCTGTACCGGTTGCTGGCTTTTTCTGCGCGCAATCATGGTGTTGATCTGACTAACGAAGAGTCGCTGAAGCTGCTGGCGGCTCACCTGGATGTACAGTTCCTTGGTGCCACTGAAAATCATCCGCAACGGATCATTCTGGAAGGCGATGATGTGACTGACGACCTGCGTAATGAACAGGTTGGCGCCTGGGCTTCCCAGGTAGCGGCTCTGCCGGCTGTGCGTGATGCCTTGTTGCAGCGCCAGCGCGCATTCCAGGAGCCGCCGGGCCTGGTTGCGGATGGTCGCGACATGGGGACGGTGGTATTTCCCGATGCGCCATTGAAGATCTTCCTGACTGCCAGCGCCGAAGAGCGTGCCCGGCGGCGCTACTTGCAGTTGAAGGGAAAAGTCGATGGTGTTAGTCTGTCGAGTCTGCTAGATGAGATTCGTGCGCGTGATGAGCGCGATACCCAGCGAGCGGTAGCCCCGCTCAAGCCGGCGGCTGACGCCATACAGCTGGATTCCACGGAGTTGTCCATCGATCAGGTGTTGCAACACATCTTGAGTGAGATCGCCATTCGCGATATTGCCGGGTGAATAAGGAGGGTCGCGGGGGACCAGTCATAGTCCTGCGATTTTTCTTTTATATGAACGTAACCCACATCGTCTGGGATGTGGCAGATGGGCGTATTCTTCGCCCTTATCAACAGGAATTAAAATGAGCGAAAGCTTTGCGGAACTCTTTGAAGAAAGCCTAAAAACCCTGAACCTTCAGGCAGGCTCCATCATCACCGGTGTTATCGTCGACATCGACTACCAAGCGCGTTGGGTAACCGTTCACGCTGGTCTGAAGTCTGAAGCACTTATCCCGCTTGAGCAGTTCTACAACGATGCTGGCGAACTGTCCATCAATGTTGGTGATGAAGTTCACGTTGCTCTGGATTCGGTTGAAGACGGCTTTGGTGAAACCAAGCTCTCCCGTGAAAAAGCCAAGCGCGCTGAATGCTGGATCGTTCTGGAAGCAGCCTTCGCAGCTGAAGAAGTGGTTAAGGGCGTTATCAACGGTAAGGTTAAGGGCGGCTTCACTGTCGACGTTAACGGCATCCGTGCGTTCCTGCCAGGTTCTCTGGTTGACGTCCGTCCAGTGCGCGACACCACGCACCTGGAAGGCAAAGAGCTCGAGTTTAAAGTCATCAAACTCGACCAGAAGCGCAACAACGTTGTCGTTTCCCGCCGTAGTGTCCTTGAAGCCGAGAACTCCGCTGAGCGTGAAGCTCTGCTGGAATCCCTGCAGGAAGGTCAGCAAGTCAAAGGTATCGTCAAGAACCTCACCGATTACGGCGCATTCGTCGATCTGGGTGGCGTCGATGGCCTGCTGCACATCACCGACATGGCTTGGAAGCGCATCAAGCATCCTTCCGAAATCGTCAACGTTGGCGACGAGATCGATGTCAAGGTTCTGAAGTACGATCGCGAGCGCAATCGTGTTTCCCTGGGCCTGAAGCAGCTGGGTGAAGATCCATGGGTTGCTATCAAAGCTCGTTACCCAGAAAGCACCCGCGTTACCGCGCGCGTAACCAACCTGACCGACTACGGCTGCTTTGCTGAGCTGGAAGAAGGCGTTGAAGGTCTGGTACACGTTTCGGAAATGGACTGGACCAACAAAAACATCCATCCTTCGAAAGTCGTACAAGTCGGCGACGAAGTGGAAGTTATGGTTCTGGACATCGACGAAGAGCGTCGTCGTATCTCCCTCGGCATCAAGCAGTGCAAGTCCAACCCATGGGAAGACTTCTCTGGCCAGTTCAACAAGGGCGATAAAATCTCCGGCACCATCAAGTCGATCACCGATTTCGGTATCTTCATTGGTCTGGACGGCGGCATCGACGGCCTGGTTCACCTGTCCGACATCTCCTGGAACGAAGTGGGCGAAGAAGCCGTACGTCGTTTCAAGAAGGGCGACGAGCTGGACACCGTTATCCTGTCTGTTGATCCAGAGCGTGAGCGTATCTCCCTGGGTATCAAGCAGCTGGAAAGCGATCCGTTCTCCGAGTACGTACAAGAGAACGATAAAGGCGCAATCGTTAAGGGTGTTGTAAAAGAAGTTGACGCCAAAGGCGCCATCATCACCCTGGCTAACGACATCGAAGCTACTCTGAAAGCCTCCGAAATCAGCCGTGACCGCATCGAAGATGCGCGCAACGTTCTGAAAGAAGGCGAAGAAGTTGAAGCCAAGATCATCAGCGTTGACCGTAAGAGCCGTGTAATCCAGCTCTCGATCAAGTCGAAAGACGTTGAAGACGAGAAAGAAGCTATCCAGAGCCTGCGCGACAAGCCAGCTGCTTCGGATATCGCTGCTGGTCCTACCACTCTGGGCGACCTGCTGCGCGCACAGATGGAAAAACAGAACTAAGTTCTGTTAGACCATAAGAAAAGGGCGACTTAGGTCGCCCTTTTTTGTGTCTTGAAATTGTCAGGGCTGATGCTGGTGTGGAGGGAAACCAACGTCTGCAATGAGTTGTCTCTTTAGTAAGCGAGCCAATTACATATTAAGGTCTAGGCTTTGTTTAACAGGTACGGTGTTTGAGCAGCAGGGGCTGCCATAAGGAAGAGTATGACCAGGCTAGTTGTAGTTGTTTTGGTTCTTCTCCTGGCTGGGTGTACGACCAACGTAAAGACTCACGTGGTTCGTGGGGTCAGTGGCATAGAGATCGATTGTTCCGGGTTGGGGGCAGGTTGGGATAAATGTTACAAGCGTGCTGAGCGCGAGTGTAAGGCTGCTGGTTATAAGGTCATTACCAAGTCTAGTGATGCCAAGGAAGAGGAGGGTGATTACCCTTTTGGTTGGAATCCGGCCGGTTACTTGACTAGAACGATGCTCGTCATGTGTCGATAAGACGGGTTTGAGCTTTTTGCCGTCGTGCCTCTGGTAATGGAAAAGAGGTTTGTGCTGGCAAGTCGGCACTTGGGCTGTTCAAAACCTTCAGAGCATGCTAAAACCTTTTGAGCACTGACCTAGCTGCTTGAAAAAGAAGGGAAAAATATGACGAAGTCGGAGTTGATCGAACGAATTGTCACCCATCAAGGG
The DNA here is from genome assembly GCF_009908285.1 of Pseudomonas sp. Fl4BN1. GTDB lineage: Bacteria > Pseudomonadota > Gammaproteobacteria > Pseudomonadales > Pseudomonadaceae > Aquipseudomonas. Next base: position 17,775 of record NZ_JAAARM010000032.1, on the reverse strand, counting down.
CTGCTCTCATCCAAGGATGTCGAGTTGGCCATCAAGACGATGCTTGAGCAAATGTCTCAGTGTCTGGCTACTGGCGATCGGATTGAGATTCGAGGGTTTGGTAGTTTTTCGCTTCACTATCGTGCTCCTCGGGTAGGACGGAACCCAAAGACGGGTCAGTCAGTTAGCCTGGACGGAAAATTCGTTCCTCATTTCAAGCCGGGTAAAGAGCTTAGGGATCGCGTTAATGAGGAGGAGGGAAGCGACTTTTGAATTTTGGATGTAGAAAACTATAATGTTTTGGTATTTATGAGGATATGGCTTTCGGTATGGTTTCGCTGTGCTCCATTGAGAAAATTTAACGAATCTTCTTTGTGATAAGCAATAGGAGATTTTTTGGGTTTTGGGTTTTGGGTTTTTTGGTTGAATGAACGTCGAGGTCTGATTGACACTCCTTCAGCGTTACGGTGTTCGTGCTGGTCGAGTTACATTTTTTTAGTTGTGCCTTTTGGAAATGTTTTCTCCTCTGTCGACTATTGATGGAGTGGCTTTTATTTTTAGTTTTAGTGTTATGCCGAGTATTACTTGATAGCGAGATGGCTCATCTGAGCTCTACAAGTGCATAATGTCTTTTTGAGTGTTTCAGATACCACTCTGTAGCGCCGGTTTGAAAAGGTTCGCATAGGAAATGGGCAGGATACTTTTGACGGGGGCATCCGGTTTTGTAGGGAGAGCTGTCCATGACTGTTTGTCCAAGATCACAGCACACGAGTTGGTGGTTGCGGTACGAAAGCATATCTATGGGTTGCCAGTAACTACTAGTGTTGCGCAGATTGATCAGATCGACGGTACCACGGATTGGATGCATATTTTAGTGGGTTGTGATGTTGTAATACATGCAGCCGCCCGTGTGCATGTAATGAATGACTCCTCTGTTGATCCTCTTGCCTCATTTCGAAAAGTTAACGTAGAAGGGACTCTAAATCTAGCGAGGCAAGCTGCGCAAAAAGGTGTACGTCGTTTCGTATTTATCAGCTCCATCAAGGTCAACGGAGAGGAGACATCTCTCGATGTTCCCTACACCGCTGATGCAGCCCCTGCACCGGTGGACCCTTACGGCATCTCCAAGATGGAAGCGGAAAATGGACTGATGATCATTGCCGCTCAAACTGGAATGGAGGTCGTGATCATTCGCCCAACGCTAGTTTACGGTCCTGGCGTGAAGGCCAACTTCTTGAATATGATGCGCTGGTTGCATAAGGGTATACCTTTACCTTTTGGTGCAATACACAATCGCCGTAGTTTAGTGGCGTTGGGTAACTTGGTTGATCTGATAATTGTTTGTATCGCGCACCCTAAAGCAGCAAATCAGAAGTTTTTGGTCAGTGATGGTGACGACCTCTCAACAACAGAGTTGTTGCAGCGAATGGCGCGCGCGCTGCGAAAACCTGCTCGTTTGTTGCCCGTGCCAAGTGTTTTTTTGACGGTTTGTGCAAATTTTTTTGGTAAAAGATCACTCTCCCAGCGATTGTGTGGGTCGCTTCAGGTTGATATTTCCAAGAATCGTGAGTTGTTAAGTTGGACCCCACCGATCGCGGTCGATGCAGCTTTCGATGCTACAGCTAAATATTTTCTTGACGAGCAGGTCTGATTTTTTGTGCCTCTTGAAGATTGCATCAATAGATTGTTTTTATTGTTTAATGAGATCGATGCCTGTAGTGCTTGCTCTCTCATTCGGTTTTAGGAATTAGAATGTCCATGGCGATCTGGTGGTTGATGCTGACAGTGGTCGGTATTTCGCTTCTGTTAACTTGGGTTCTGCGTCGTTATGCATTAGCACGCAGTTTGATGGACATCCCCAATAGTCGCAGCTCCCACTCCATACCTACTCCAAGGGGAGGAGGGGTGGCAATTGTCCTAAGCTTTCTTGCAATCGCCCCGATTCTAAGCCTTTTTGTTGATATTCCTTGGCCTTATATCTGGGCTCTGTGGGGTGCTGGAGCGTTAACTGCTGTAGTTGGCTTTCTTGATGATCATGGGCACATTGCTGCGCGCTGGAGGCTGCTTGCTCACTTCATTGCAGCGATTTGGGTACTGGTTTGCCTGAGTGGCTTTCCACCTGTTCGTTTGTTTGAGATTGACTTCAATTTTTCATGGGCGGGGCATGTTTTTGCCATTTTCTATCTAGTCTGGATGCTCAATTTATACAACTTCATGGACGGTATTGATGGGTTAGCCAGTGTACAGGCGGTCAGTGCCTGCTTTGGCGCATGTGTCATCTATTGGTTAGCGGGAGACACATCGTTGATTTGGGCTCCATTGCTATTGGCGATGGCAGTACTAGGTTTCCTCTACTGGAATTTTCCTCCGGCACGTATCTTCATGGGTGACGCGGGAAGTGGGTTTCTCGGGCTTGTGCTGGGAGTGTTCTCAATTCAAGCGGCCTGGACTTCTCCAAGATTTTTTTGGATCTGGCTGATTCTTCTTGGTGTGTTCATTGTTGATGCGACCTTTACTCTGGCTCGTAGATTGTTACGAGGGGATAAAGTGTATGAAGCGCATCGCAGTCATGCTTATCAATTTGCATCTCGTCAGTTTGGTCGGCATTTACCAGTGACCCTTGCAGTGCTGGCGATCAATGTACTTTGGTTGTTTCCCATAGCCATATGCGTTGGGCTGCTCGGCCTGGATGGTACTATTGGTCTAATGCTGGCTTATGTACCTTTGCTTTTCCTTGCTTTCAGGTTTCATGCTGGTGAGTTGGAACAGGCTGGCTAATTTATCCCAACGCCAGAAGCTGCCGAGTGGTGTGCAAGAAAGGTTGAGGCTAGGGTTCGAGGTTCGAAAAGGGATTATGGATAAAATACGAACGTGCCTGTTGAGGCTTCCACGCAGACAAAAAAGAATTCTGCAGGTGATCACCGATATTTTGCTGGTGTGGGTCGCGTTGTGGATGTCGTTTGTCGTCAGGCTAGGGTTTGATGACCTGAATAACCCCTTCGTTGTGCACTTCTGGCTATTTGCCAGTGCGCCAATTGTTGCTATTCCTCTGTTCATTCGGTTTGGAATGTATCGTGCGGTCATGCGTTACTTTGGCAACGATGCCCTCATTGCCATAGTAAAAGCGGTGACGCTGTCTTCTTTGGTTCTTGCATTGATTGTCTATCTGTATAGCAATCATCAGACCGTAGTGCCTCGCTCAATCGTGTTCAACTACTGGTGGTTGAGCATGGTACTGATCGGAGGTCTCAGGCTGGTCATGCGGCAGTACTTTCTGGGTGATTGGTTCACCACTGCCCAGCACGTACCGTTTGCCAATCGAGACGATGGTTTGCCTAAAGTCGCCATCTATGGTGCGGGGGCTGCTGGTAATCAGCTGGTTGCAGCATTGCGATTAGGACGCATGATGCGTCCGGTTGCGTTTATCGATGATGACAGCAGTATCGCAGATCGAATGATTGCGGGGATCCAGGTCTACAAACCCAAACATTTGCAGCAGATGATTGACGAAACTGACGCAGAAGAAATTCTTCTTGCGATCCCTTCGTCCACTCGTAGTCGACGTAGAGAGATATTAGGTTATTTGGAGGGTTTTCCTCTTCATGTCCGAAGCGTTCCAGGCTTTATGGATCTCGCCAGTGGCCGGGTAAAGGTAGATGACATTCAGGAAGTAGATATCGCCGATCTGCTTGGGCGAGATTCCGTGCCTGCTCAAGGAGATCTGCTCGCCCACTGTATTAAAGGTCAAACTGTTCTGGTGACGGGGGCTGGAGGGTCTATTGGCTCTGAGTTGTGTCGGCAAATTCTGAACTTGGGTCCCACTACTTTAATATTACTCGATCATAGTGAGTTCAATCTTTACAGTATCTTGTCCGAGCTTGAACAGCGGCTTTCGAGAGAGTCTCGAGCGGTCAGGCTGTTGCCGATTTTAGGTTCGGTGCGTAACTACGATAAGCTATTGTCTGTTATGAATTCTTGGCGTGTTGATACTGTTTATCATGCGGCTGCTTATAAGCACGTGCCTATGGTGGAACATAATATTGCTGAGGGCGTACTTAATAATGTCATGGGTACGCTTAATACTGCGCAAGCTGCATTGCAATCGGGTGTTGCTAACTTTGTGCTGATCTCCACTGATAAGGCTGTTAGACCAACAAATGTAATGGGGAGCACCAAGCGTTTGGCAGAGCTCACGCTGCAGGCCTTGAGTAAAGAGTTGACACCTGTATTTTTCAATGATTCGTCAAGCATATCTCGGGTTAATAAAACCCGGTTTACCATGGTCCGTTTTGGTAATGTATTAGGCTCCTCGGGTTCGGTAATCCCACTGTTCCATAAGCAGATAAAGTCTGGTGGGCCGTTGACCGTCACTCATCCCAAGATTACACGTTACTTTATGACCATTCCGGAAGCTGCACAGTTGGTCATTCAGGCCGGTTCGATGGGCCAGGGCGGTGATGTGTTCGTACTGGACATGGGGGAGCCGGTAAAGATTATTGAGTTGGCAGAAAAGATGATTCATCTTTCCGGGCTGAGCGTGCGTTCAGAAAAGAACCCTCATGGCGATATATCCATCGAGTTCACTGGCCTGCGGCCTGGTGAAAAGCTTTACGAAGAGTTGCTGATTGGTGACAACGTAGTGGCTACTCGGCATCCCATGATTATGAGTGCTAATGAAGACCATCTGCCCTGGGATACGCTCAAGGAAAAATTGAACGAACTCCTTACGGCGCTTGAGTTGGATGATTATTCGAAGGTTCGTCAATTACTTCGTGAAACGGTAAGTGGCTATACGCCAGACAGCGAAATTGTCGATTGGATCTACCAGCAACGCCGATTGGAACCTTGAATCTACACAACCGGTAACCCTCCTGCCTTTGACTTGCCCCCTGCATCACCTAGGTTTGGAAGGCAGCTTCGGAACGCTGCCTTCCTTATCGATGTTATGGAGCGTCATTATGCGTAACCCTTATTTTTCCTCACTGATCTTTGCCTTTCTAGCCAGCCTCTCGCTTGCCACCCATGCGGTGCAGGTCACTAAAACAGAGGTAACCCCGCCAGTAGTGGCAGAGCATTCAACTGTTCAAACAAGCAAGGTCAACCTGAATACTGCCGACGTGTCTTCGTTGCAGCGAGAGCTCTTTGGAATTGGCGAGGCTAAGGCCAAGGCAATAATTACCTATCGCGAAGAGAACGGTCCTTTCGCTTCGATCGATGAGTTGTTGGAGGTTAAAGGTATCGGCAAGACTATTTTGGAGCGCAATCGAGACAAGCTGACGGTCAACTGATCTGTGCTCGTCGCGATGAAGGCCGGTCTTTGACCGGCCTTTTATGTTTCGTAACCCTGTAGCCTGAAAGTGAGCGTGTATCGACGAGATAGATTTTTTTCATGAACTCATGAAATATTATTATCGTAATATTTTGTTGTGTCTCTGTTTTTCAAATCAGAGAGCGTCCATTACTTGCATGCACCGTCAGGAGTACAGCTATGAGTCCGATTCGATCACAAGGTACGGCGTTGATAACTGGTGCTTCATCCGGTATCGGTGCGGTTTACGCTGAGCGGTTGGCAGCGCGAGGTTTTGATTTGTTGTTGGTAGCCCGCGATGAAGCACGTTTGCAGACGGCAGCCAAGGTCCTGAGCGATAAGTATCAGGTGCAAGTCGAGGTGCTTAAAGCTGATCTGACGCTCAAGGATGATCTGCTGCAGGTCGAGCAACGCTTGCGCGAGGACTCGAGCATTAGTTTACTGCTGAACAATGCCGGGGTAGCTGCAAACGGACCTTTGGCTGGTGCTGATCTGGATCAGATGGAACGCATGATTCAGCTCAATGTGGTGGCCTTGACCCGTCTGGCTGGAGCAGCCGCCACTAGTTTTTCGGCTGCAGAACGAGGAGCAATCATTAATATTGCTTCGGTTGTAGCCTTGATCCCGGAGCGCTTCAATGCGACTTACAGTGCCACCAAGGCTTATGTGCTCAGCTTGACGCAGTCGCTGCAGGCTGAGTTGAAGGGCTGCGGCGTCCAGGTTCAGGCGGTCCTGCCGGGGATTACTCGTACCGAGATCTGGGAGCGATCAGGCCTGGATGCGACAACTATTCCACCTGAGATGGTGATGGAGGTTGGAGAGATGGTCGATGCTTCTTTAAGTGGCTTTGATCAGGGGGAATTGATCACCCTACCTTCACTGCCCGACGCGGCGGACTGGCAAGCGCTGGTAGCGGCGCGTCTGGCGTTGGGGCCCAACTTGTCGAGGAGTAGCGCTGCTGCACGCTACAAGTAAGGCATGCACTTGGGGCGGGTGCCTTACGCCCGTTCCTGGTCTTTCAAGCCCTCACGAACGACCTCCAGTATCTGCACGCTTAACTCTGGGCTTTCCACGCTGCGCGAGAGCATCAAGGCGCCGACCAGAGTCGACATGATCAACAGGCTGCGCTGACTTTTGTTTTCGCCTTCCAGGGTTGCCGCTACCTGCGTCACTCGGGCGGTGAGGACCGCATCGGTAGTGGGACTGGGTTGGCCTCGTTGACCTAGTTCCGAGCTCATTGTTGGCAGTGGGCAACCTTGATCAGGTGAGCTCTGGTGCCACTCGGAAAGGTAGTTGTCGATAAACGCCGCCAAAGGATGCTCTTGTGCAAATAGCTTGGCGCAATGGGTGTCCAGGTCATCGGCCGCCACTGAAAGCGCCTTTTCTACTAACTCCTCCTTGGATTTGAAGTGGGAGTAAAAACCTCCATGAGTCAGGCCCAAGGCTTTCATCAGTGGTTGTAAGCCCGTTGCACCTATTCCATCACGACGAAAACGTTTCGAAGCTTCTTTGATAATGCGTTTATGTGTCTGGGCTTTGTGGTCTGCTGAATAACGCATCTGAGAAACCTCCGCAACTAGACCACTATTTTAACCAATGTTCATTGGGTTACGTCCAACTTCTGAGCGTGCTTTGGAACCTGGTTACAGCTTTCAGACAGGTTTTCATGCCATGAGTGGTCATTTGGAAGCTGGCACGATAAGTGGTTACTGCTTACTCAACAGTTGTTGAACAATCCTCAGGAGCTTCCATGAGCAATGGTTTATCCCTTGCGGATCATATTACGTTGGAGCTGCGTGCTGACATTATCGGTGGCCGGCTATTACCTGGGATGCCTCTGGTAGAGAGTGTGTTGGTCAGCACCTATAACGCTTCTCGCAACACCATTCGTGAAGCGTTGCACCGCTTGGGGCAGGAAGGGCTTACTTCCTATGTACGCCATAAAGGTGTGGTAGTTCGTTGTCTTGGCAGTGATGACGTCCGCGATCTGTTCCGAGTGCGCCGCACCTTGGAGTTGCAGGCGATTCTCAATGCAAGACCGCTGCGTGAGTACCAGTCGGACCGCATGCTTGATGCTATCGAGGCGGCCGAGTTGGCCAGAGAGCGTGAAGACTGGCGCGCCGTCGGTACCCATGGGTTGCGCTTTCACCAATATGTAGTGGCGCTGCTGGATTCGCGACTGTTCGATGAGTTCTTCACCAATGTAGTGGCGCAGTTGCGTCTGGTGTTTTGTGTCGCGCCAGATGAAGCGCTGTTCCAGGCTCCCTGGCTGATGCGTGACCGGCAGATCCATGAGTCGCTGGTAGAGGGAGACAAAATCTCCGCTGGCGAGGCCATGGAGCTTTATCTGGACGACTCCGAGCGCTTGTTGTTGAACATACTCAGCCAATCCTTCCGTCACTGAGCGAGGGCGATACCCATGTACAAAGACTATCCAGCGGCTTATCAGGTCAGCAAAGGTTCGGCACTACAGGTGGATACGGCTTTTTATGAACGCATCCGCGCCAACCAGGCACAGCGCATATTGATTGAGCAATTCGAAGTACCGATTCGTACTGGTCGTGCCTGGACGGTGCCGGCGGGGCATGTGTTTCGAGTGACCACTCCGGAGGGGCCGCAAGTGGGAGACTTCAACGTCTGGAATGCCAATGACCCGCGAGAGCGACTGTGGGCCGCTCGTACCCGGCAGTTGCAGGGAGCACATGTCAGTACCTACGATCGGCTCTGGTCGAATCTACCCTTTCTGCGACCGCTGGTGACGATCACTGATGACAGCCTGGCGCATTACGGTATCGACGAGCACGGTGGGCGGTTGCATGATCTTTTGGGCACCCGTTGCGACCCCTATGTGAACCGCATGCTTACGGGCGAGGATTTTCATCATCACTGCCATTCCAACCTGACGCGGGCTGTCCTGCCCCACGGTCTCACCGAATTCGATGTGCACGACGTCTTGAACATTTTCCAGTGCACGGGCCTTAACCATGACGACATGTATTTCATGAAGGCCTGCCCGGCAGAGAAGGGTGATTACCTGGAGTTTTTTGCCGAAATCGACCTGCTTTGTGCGTTGTCGACCTGCCCGGGAGGGGATCTGTCCTTGCCAATGTGGGGCCCAGAGGCTCAGGACCCATTAAGCGTGTGCCGCCCGCTGGGCGTAGAAGTCTATCGCCTTGAGGCGTCATTGCTCGAGGGTTGGAGCCCGCCGGAACGGGCAGCCTACAAAGGTCAGCACGGTTTGCACATCGCCAAGGCCGAGTGGGAAAAGTAACGCCTCAAACAGCCCCTTCATCAATGGGTGAAGGGGCTGGAGAGGTTAACGGTCCTGGGTTTCCTTGGCATCCATTTCCGCATTGCGTTCGGCCACGCGCTTACGTTGCTCATCGGTCAGCTCGACCTTGTTGGCTGTGTCGCGCAGCATCATCAAGCCGCCGACGATCGAACCGATAGCAACCACCAGAATCAGCCAGGCATACCAGGGCATAGGGCTCTCCTTAATCGGCAGTTTTCCGAGGGCGGAGGTTCGCCCCCGGCACTGCCTGTAACGCTTTGAGTTAAAGCGCTTCGCACTGGTTCCATTGTATGCCTGATCGGTCTTCTGGGCGCGGTCGCAGCCTAAAGACCGGTGAGCATGGCATCCGCCGGAGCATTGGCGCGCAATTGCCCGGTGAGCTGGAAGTAGATAAAACCGAGCAGCATGAATCCGAGGAAGATCAAGCCGATCAGGGCGTTGAACCAGGCCATGGCCACCAGGCACACAACTGCCAGCGTCAGTGCGATGGCTGGTACCAGTGGATAGCCAGGGGCGCGGAAGGTGCGCAGCAGATTCGGCTCTGCCTTACGCAGTTTGAACAGGCTGAGCATGCTCATGATGTACATCACGATCGCCCCGAACACGGCCATGGTGATCATCGCTGCGGTGAGGGTCATGCCGCCAAGGTTGATCAGGCCATCGGAGTAGATCGCGGCTATGCCGATCAGGCCGCCGGCGATGATCGCCCGGTGCGGTGTCTGAAAGCGCGACAGCTTGGCCAAGTAGGTCGGCAGGTAACCGGCTCGGGCCAGGGCGAAGAACTGCCGTGAGTAGCCGAGGATGATTCCGTGGAAGCTGGCCACCAGGCCAAACAGACCGATCCACACCAGCATGTGCAGCCAGCCGGAACTGTCGCCGACCACGGCTTTCATCGCCTGGGGCAATGGATCGTTGATGTTCGACAGGGTACGCCAGTCGCCCACGCCGCCGGCGAAGAACATTACCCCCATCGCCAGCAGCACCAAGGTCAGGATGCCGCTGATGTAGGCTTTGGGGATGGTGCGCTTGGGGTCCTTGGCTTCCTCGGCGGCCATGGCCGCACCTTCGATAGCCAGGAAGAACCAGATGGCGAAGGGGATGGCCGCAAACATCCCGGCAATTGCTGGGGCGCCGAAGGTGTCAGCTCCAGCCCAGCCATTGAGGGCGAAATTGCTGAAACTGAACGCTGGGGCCACAACGCCCATGAACACCAGGAGTTCAGCCACCGCCAATATGCAGACCACCAGTTCGAAGGTGGCCGCCAGTTTTACCCCGAGAATATTCAGGCCCATGAAGACGATGTACGCACCAACCGCAGCATGCTTTGGGTCCAACGCCGGGAATTGCACATTCAGGTAGGCACCAATGGCCAGGGCGATGGCCGGTGGTGCGAAGACGAATTCGATCAGGGTCGCCAACCCGGCAATCAATCCTCCTTTTTCACCGAAGGCGCGACGGCTGTAGGCAAAGGGACCTCCTGCATGAGGAATCGCTGTGGTCAGCTCGGTGAAACTGAATATAAAGCAGGTATACATAGTCGCGACCAGTAATGAGGTCACGAGAAAGCCCAAGGTTCCGGCCACGCCCCAGCCATAGCTCCAGCCGAAATATTCCCCGGAGATCACCAGGCCGACCGCGATGCCCCATAAATGCAGCGTGCCCAAGGTGGGCTTGAGTTGTGTGTTCATTGGTTGCTCCCTGAACGGTTGGAAGTGCTCGGGACTGGCCCGTGCAGTGGCCATGCCAGTCTTGCGGCGACCGTCGTAAAGTCCAGAAAGCTGTCGTATCGAGGATGTTTCCCGGCTTTTTACCGCTGATGGCGTTCAACCTGGTGCATGGCTGCGCCTCCCATTAGGGCAGGGCGGCCGTTCGCATCCCTGGCCCCGTCCTATCGCCGCCCGCGTAAACGCCGCATAAAGCCAGTCTTTACGCTTTCTTTATGAGTCGCCCACCCCGTCGATCTCGTTCCTTTACAGGCACCCTGCGGACAATGTCTGCATTCGCGGCAAGCGCCGTACCTCGGAGACATTCCATGAACATTCTGGACGCGGTGTCGCTGCTGCTAGCAGTGGGCCTGTTCGTTTATCTACTGGTTGCGCTGTTGCGCGCGGATCGGAACTAGGAGCTGCGGCTATGCACAGTTATGACTATTGGCTGATCCTTGCCTTCTTTGCGCTGGTGCTGTTGCCCGCGCCCTGGCTTGGACGTTTCTACTACAAGGTGATGGAAGGTCAGCGCACCTGGCTGAGCCCGATACTGGGGCCAGTGGAGCGCATCTGTTATCGGATTTCCGGTGTCGACCCGCAGGTGGAGCAGAGCTGGCAGAAGTACACCCTGGCTTTGCTGGTCTTCAACCTGGCCGGATTTGTCCTGCTGTTCGCTATCCTCCTTTTTCAAGACCACTTGCCCCTCAACCCGCAGAATCTTCCAGGGCAGGAATGGACCCTGGCGTTCAACACTGCCGTTAGCTTCGTTACCAATACCAACTGGCAGTCCTACAGCGGCGAGGCTTCCCTGAGCTACCTCAGCCAGATGGTTGGGCTGACTGTGCAAAACTTCGTCAGTGCCGCCACCGGCCTGGCTGTGCTGGTTGCCCTGTGCCGGGGTATCGGCCGCCGTTCGGCGCGTACCCTGGGCAACTTCTGGGTCGACATGACCCGCGCCACCCTCTATGGCCTGTTGCCGCTGTGCCTGCTGCTGGCTCTGTTCCTGGTCTGGCAGGGTGTGCCCCAGACCTTTGCCCACTACGTGGATGCGCTGACTGTGCAAGGCAATGACCAGGTGATTCCCCTGGGCCCGGCGGCCAGCCAGATTGCGATCAAGCAACTGGGTACCAACGGTGGCGGTTTCTTCGGCGCTAACTCGGCGCACCCGTTCGAGAACCCGACGGCCTGGAGCAATTTGTTCGAGTTGGTGTCGATCATCCTGATTCCGGTGGCCCTGGTGTTCACCTTCGGTCACTACGTCAAGGACTTGCGCCAGAGCCGCGCGATCATTGCCTGCATGTTTGCCTTGTTCCTGATTGGTGGCGCTACCTCGCTGTGGGCGGAGTACCAGCCGAACCCGGCGCTGCAGAATGCCGCGGTGGAACAGACGGCGCCGCTGGAGGGCAAGGAAACACGCTTTGGTACTACCGCCACGGTGCTCTGGTCGGTCACTACCACCGCAGCTTCCAATGGTTCGGTAAACGGCATGCACGACAGCCTGAACCCTCTGAGCGGCATGGTGGCGCTGATCAATATGATGGTCGGTGAAGTGATCTTCGGGGGGGTTGGCGCTGGCCTCTACGGCATGCTGCTGAACGTGTTGATCGCGGTGTTCCTGGCCGGGTTGATGATCGGCCGCACTCCGGAGTACCTGGGCAAGAAGCTCCAGGCCAAGGAGGTGCAACTGCTGGTGGTGACCCTGATGGTAATGCCGATCGGCGTTCTGGTCCTGGGCGCCCTGGCCGCCAGCTTGCCTGGCCCTGCAGGTGCCATCAGCAACCCGGGACCTCACGGCTTCAGCCAGCTGTTGTATGCCTACACCTCGGCCAGTGCCAACAACGGCTCGGCGTTTGGCGGCTTCAGTGCCAACACCCCGTTCCACAACCTGATGCTGGGCCTGGGCATGCTGATTGGACGCTTCGGCTACATTCTGCCGGTGCTGGCCCTGGCTGGCAGCCTGGGGCTGAAGAAGATCGCACCTATCGGCCAGAACAGCTTCCCCACCCACGGTCCATTGTTCGTGGCTTTGCTGACCGTGACCATTTTGCTGGTGGGTGGCCTGACCTTCCTGCCGACCCTGGCGTTGGGCCCTATTGCCGAACAACTGAGCATGGGCTTCTGAGGACCTGATGATGAATATGCATGTTCCTGCCTCCAACAAGGCCGTTGACGCGGCCACCAAGGGCAAACACACACATGGCGAGGCCTCGAGCACTGCGATCTCGGCCTTGTGGCGCCCGGCGCTGATCCAGGCATTCGTCAAGCTCGACCCGCGCCAGTTGCAGCGCTCGCCGGTGATGCTGGTGGTCGAGTTGACGGCGATCCTGACCACCGTGCTGTGTTTCATTCCGGACCCTGCGGTACCGACTTTCGTCGCCGCACAGATCGCCCTGTGGCTGTGGTTCACCGTGCTCTTCGCCAACTTTGCCGAGGCTCTTGCAGAAGGTCGTGGCAAGGCCCGTGCCGACAGCCTCAAGGCTGGTAGCGAAGGCTTGAGCGCTCGCCGCAGGACCGCCGACGGTAGCTATCAAATGGTGCCTGCGGCCAACCTGCGCAAAGGTGATGTGGTGCGGGTCGAGGCCGGGGAGATGATTCCCGGAGATGGCGAGGTCATCGAAGGCATTGCCGCCGTCAACGAGGCGGCAATCACCGGTGAGTCGGCGCCGGTGATTCGTGAGTCCGGTGGTGATCGCTCGGCGGTCACCGGCAATACCCGTCTGGTCTCCGACTGGTTGTTGGTGCGCATCACCAGTAACCCTGGTGAGTCGACCCTGGATCGCATGATCGCCCTGGTGGAGGGCGCCAAGCGGCAGAAGACGCCGAACGAAGTGGCCCTGGATATCCTGCTGATCGGTCTGACCCTGATCTTCCTGCTGGTAGTGGTAACCCTGCAGCCCTTCGCCCACTTCGCCAACGGCAGCCTGCCGCTGGTGTTCCTGGTGGCGTTGCTGGTGACCCTGATTCCCACCACCATCGGCGGTCTGCTGTCGGCCATCGGGATTGCCGGGATGGATCGCCTGGTGCGCCTGAATGTAATCGCCAAGTCCGGTCGCGCGGTAGAGGCCGCGGGCGACGTGCATGTGCTGCTGCTGGACAAGACCGGCACTATCACGTTCGGCAATCGCCGCTGCAGCGCCATTCATCCGGCCCCGGGTGTCAGCGCCAAGGAACTGGCCGAGGCGGCACTGCTAGCCTCCCTGGCGGACGATACCGCTGAGGGCAAATCCATCGTCGAGTACCTGCGCGAACTTTATCCACAGCCTGAACCGGGCAGTGCGGTGTTGACTGCAGTGCCCTTCAGCGCGGAAACCCGTCTTTCCGGCGTTGACTACCAGGGCCGGATCTATCGCAAGGGCGCGGTGGATTCAGTGCTGAACTTCGTCGGTCTGAAGCGCAGTGACCTGGCCCCGGCCCTGTCCCGGGAAATCGACAAGATCGCCCAGAGCGGTGGCACCCCATTATTGGTCTGCGCCGAAGGCCGGATGCTCGGCGCCATTCACCTCAAGGACGTGGTCAAGCCAGGTATCCGCGAGCGTTTTGCCGAGTTGCGCAAACTGGGGATCCGCACCGTCATGGTGACCGGCGACAACCCGCTGACCGCCGCCGCCATTGCTGCCGAAGCCGGGGTCGATGATGTGCTGGCCGAAGCCACACCGGAAAAGAAACTGGCGCGTATCCGTCATGAGCAGAACGACGGGCGTCTGGTGGCCATGTGTGGTGATGGCGCCAACGATGCCCCGGCACTGGCCCAGGCCGACGTCGGCATGGCGATGAACGACGGCACCCAGGCGGCTCGCGAGGCGGCCAATATGGTTGACCTGGACAGCGACCCGACCAAGCTGCTGGATGTGGTGCAGATCGGCAAGGAGCTGCTGGTGACCCGCGGTGCCCTGACCACGTTCTCCATCGCCAACGACGTGGCCAAGTATTTCGCCATTCTGCCGGCGCTGTTCGCGGTGATTTATCCACAGCTTGGCGTGCTCAACATCATGCACCTGACCAGCCCGCAGAGCGCGATCCTCTCGGCGATCGTGTTCAACGCCCTGATCATTGTGGTGCTGATCCCCCTGGCTCTGCGCGGGGTCCGGGTCCAGGCGGCGAGCGCCGCCCACTTGCTGCGGCGCAACCTGCTGATCTACGGCGTGGGCGGGATAGTCGTGCCCTTTGTCGGGATCAAGCTGATCGACATGCTGTTGACCGCGCTGCATCTGGTGTAAAGCCCCTCTTGCAGGAGCCGGCTCGCCGATGAAGGCGTCCATGCTGGTTCCTGCCGGGATTGAACGAATCGAGGATTGAGAGATGTCTAGCGTATTGCGTCCGGCCTTGAGCCTGATTGTATTGATGACCCTGATCACCGGTGTGGCCTATCCGCTGGTGGTCACCGGAGTGGCCCAGTTGGCGTTTGCGGACCAGGCCAATGGCAGCCTGGTGCGTGATGCCGACGGCAAGGTGCGCGGCTCGGCACTGATCGCCCAGGATTTTGTCGGTGATGCCTGGTTCCATCCGCGTCCATCGGCGGGTGCCTTTGCCACGGTTTCCAGCGCCGCCAGCAACCTGGCGCCGAGCAACCCGGCGCTGGCAACACGGGTGATTGACGATGCCAACAAGCTCCAGGTTCCGGGGCAAGGAGCGGTGCCCCTGGCATTGCTGACCACCTCGGGCAGTGGTCTTGATCCGCACTTGCCACCCGAAGCAATTGACTATCAACTGGCGCGTGTCGCGGCGGCGCGCAATCTGCCGCCAGCCAAGTTGGAGGCACTGGTTCAGGCCCATGTCGAGCGTCCGCTGGTAGGGCCGCCGGTGGTCAACGTACTGTCCCTGAATATGGCCCTGGAGCGTCTGTAGCCGGTGCTGGGTCTGCGAGGCTGCGATAAGGCCAATGCGGCTTTTGCGGCCCTCAAGAATGGCGTTTCCTTCAACGGAGCGCATGGCCTGTCGCAGCAGCTAAAGTGCGAATTGAACTGAATATTTTGTTGCAGAGAGATAACCCATGAGTGATTCCGGCCGCGCCGACGCGCTGCTCGCTGATCTGCCTCGGGATGGCCGTGGCCGGCTCAAGGTCTTCCTCGGTGCCGCTCCCGGTGTCGGCAAGACGTACGCCATGCTCCAGGCTGCCCATACGCAATTGCGCCAAGGGGTCAAGGTGCTCGCCGGGGTCGTGGAAACCCATGGCCGTGCCGAGACCGAGGCGCTGCTGGGGGGGCTGCCGCAGCAACCCCTGGTGCGTTCGGAGTACCGCGGGGTGATGCTGGAAGAGATGGACCTGGACGGTCTGCTCAAGGCCAAGCCCAAGTTGGTGCTGGTGGATGAACTGGCTCACAGCAATGCACCGGGCAGCCGGCATGCCAAGCGCTGGCAGGATATTCAGGAGCTGCTGGCGGCGGGAGTCGACGTGTTCACCACAGTCAATGTCCAGCACCTGGAGAGCTTCAACGATCAGGTGCGCGGTATCACTGGGGTCCAGGTGCGCGAGACGTTGCCCGACTGGGTGCTGCAGGAAGCCTATGAACTGCTGCTGGTGGACTTGCCACCGCGCGAATTACTGGAGCGGCTGCGCGACGGCAAGGTCTATGTGCCGGAGCAGGCGCGGGCGGCCATCGATGCTTTTTTCACCCAGACCAATCTCACCGCTCTGCGCGAGTTGGCGATGCAGGCCGCTGCGGCCCAGGTGGATAACGATCTGGCCCTGGGCTATCGCCAGTTGGGGCAGGCGGCGCCGGCGGTGCGCGGGCGTTTGCTGGTGGGGATCGATGGCGATGCCCAGGCCGAACGCCTGGTGCGCCATGCCAGCCGAGTGGCACAGCGCCGGCACCTGCCCTGGAGCCTGGTCCACGTAGACAACGGGAGCGTGCGTGATGAGCAGTCGCGCTTGCGCTTGCAGGCGGCCCAGCAACTGGCCGAGCGCCTGGGCGGGGAGGTGGTCCTGCTACGGGCCGGTGAGGTGGCCAAGACCCTGATCCGGCATGCTGCTGAGCGTCGCGCCAGCCTGTTGCTGGTGGGTCAGTCCAGTCGCGGCTGGCGTCGGCGCTGGTTGGGTGGCGGCCTGGCGGCGCGCTTGCTGCGCAATGCCGATGGCTTGGAAATCAACGTCCTGGACAGCGAGCCGCAGCCTCATCAGCCGGGCTTGCGGGCCAAGCGTTCGCTGGTATGGTTCGACTATGCCCTGGCGTTGGTGGCAACGGTGCTGGCCAGTGCCCTGGCTTGGGGCGTGGCCAGTGTCCTGCCGTTGCCGAACATCTCCCTGGTGTTTCTTGCCGCGGTGTTGCTGGTGGCAGTGCGCAGTAGCCTCGGACCGTCTCTGGTCTGTGCTGCGTTGTCGTTCTTGAGCTATGACTTTCTGTTTATCCCGCCGAGTTTCTCCTTCGCCATTCAGCGCGAAGAAGATGTACTGACCCTGTTGTTCTTCCTGCTTATGGCCGCGCTTACCGGCAATTTGGCTGCGCGTCAGCGTCGGCAGTTGCAGGCCCTGCGCGATACCCAGGAGGAAACCAACGAACTGCTGGACCTGTCGCGCAAGCTCACCGCTGCCACCGACCGCCAAGCAGTGATCAGTGCCGCGGCCCAGCATTTGAATGGTCGTGATGAACTGCGTATTTGCCTGCTCAATCGTGACGCGCAGGGCGGCTGGAAAGTTGAAACCGGCAGCTCGCCGCAGTTTTCCGAGGCCGAGCGTGCCGCGGCCGACTGGGCCTGGCAGCATGATCAGCCTGCGGGGCTTGGCACCGGGACTTTGCCTTTGGGTCGTTGGTGGTGGTGGCCTTTGTCGGTGGATGATGGCCCCCTGGGCTTGCTGGGGGTCTGCCCTAGGGAAGGCGAAGAGTTCAGCGGCCAGCGTCGGCGCCTGCTCACCGCACTCAGCCAGCCACTGGCCCAGGCGTTGGCCCGGGCACGTCTGGCCGAAGACCTGGAGGCGGCGCGGCTGCACGGTGAAACTGAGCAATTGCGTAGCGCCTTGCTAGCTTCGGTGTCCCACGACCTGCGCACGCCACTGACTTCGATGCGCGGCAGTATCGACAGCTTGCTGGCGCTGGGGGAGGCGATTCCTCTGGAGGACCGTCGTGAACTGCTCGAAGGCACTCGCGATGAGGCCGAACGCTTGGATCGCTATATCCAGAACCTGCTGGACATGACCCGGCTTGGCCATGGTGCGTTGAAGCTGGCCCGCGACTGGGTCGCGCCGGGGGACATCGTCGGCAGTGCCCTGAACCGCCTGCGTGCGGTGCTGGCACCGTTGCAGGTGAGCACCGAGCTACCGCCAAACCTGCCATTGCTTTATGTGCACGCGGCTTTGATCGAGCAGGCCCTGGTCAATGTGCTGGAGAATGCCGCACGTTTCTCACCGCCCCAGGGCCGCCTGCAACTCAAGGTCAGTGCCGATGAGCAGGCGTTGAGCTTTGCCGTCAGCGATGAAGGTCCGGGAATCCCCGAGGACGAACGAGCGAAGATCTTCGACATGTTCTACACCGCTGCCCGTGGCGACCGGGGTGGGC
>NZ_JAAARM010000031.1 GCF_009908285.1 Pseudomonas sp. Fl4BN1 | reverse complement strand
CCCTTACCCATCCCTCCCCCTATCGAATCCGCCCATGTCCGAAGCCAGTCCGTGTCTGAATTGCGGTGCCTGCTGTTCATACTTTCGTGTGTCTTTTTTCTGGGGCGAATGCGCCTCATCCGGTGGCACGGTCCCTGATGATCTGGTGCAGAGCATCAGCCCCACTCGAGTAGCGATGCTCGGCACCGACTGCAAATCGCCGCGCTGCATTTCCCTGGAAGGCGAGGTCGGCACCGGCGTCAGTTGCTCGATCTATGAACAGCGCTCCAGTCCGTGCCGGGAGTTCGAAGCCTCCTGGGTCGACGGCCAGCACAACAGCGACTGCGACGCCGCTCGCGCCGCCTTTGGCCTGGCACCCCTGGAGCCTGTGGACATCGAACCCTGGTACGAGGAAAGCGCTTAGCACTCCTAGCGATAAGGTTCATAAGAAAATCATTAGAACCAAAATGCCACCTCCCATTGCAGCCACCGGGTGCCTTCTATACTGCAAACACTCATTGGCGCGTCGCTGCGCCGACACCAGATGACTCAGAGATGGGCGTGCTATGGATTGGCTGGGTGTGCATTTCATTACCGAGCTTCCAGACACCGGTCAGGTGATTCTCCATTGCACCCACAACCCGGTTCTGGTGCTGCTGGCTTATCTGGTGGCCTGCGCCGCCAGCTTCGCCACCCTGGATATGGCCGAACGGGTCAGCCACGTCGAGCGGCCAGCCAGCCAACGCCTGTGGCGCTGGGTGGGCGCCTGCAGCCTGGCTGGCGGTATCTGGTCCATGCACTTCATCGCCATGCTGGCGTTCGAGGCGCCTCTGGAGATTCACTACGACCTGCCATTGACCCTGCTGTCCCTACTGATCGCGCTGATCGCCGCCTGGTTGGCGATGAACACCCTGAGCCATGCCCGATTGCCATGGTGGCGTTATGGCGTCGCTGCGGTATGGATCGGGCTGGGCATCTGCACCATGCACTACGTGGGCATGGCAGCCATGCGCTCCAGCGCCAGCTTGTACTACGAGCCGTTGCTCATGGGGCTGTCGGTGCTGGTGGCAATCGGCTGTAGCCTCGCGGCGCTGCTGCTGTCCCGATACCTGAGCGACGGCAGCGGAATGTTCCATCAGTTGCTCAAGTACGCCAGTAGCCTAGTGCTCGGCGGTGCCATCGTACTCATGCACTTCACCGGGGTCTGGTCCATGACCCTGGTACTGCCCGCCGGCAGCCTGCCCGCTTCAGTGGTGCCCAACGGACACCTGCAACTGGGACTGACCCTCAGCGTAATCAGCCTGTTGATCATTGGCAGTGGCATCAGCGCGGCCTTGGCGGACAAGAAGCTGCAACTCAAGGAGCACGACCTGCGCCGGGTCAACGCCCTGCTCTCGCAACTCGACCAGGCCCGGGTATCGCTGCAGCAGGTAGCCCACTACGACGCCCTGACCAACCTGATCAACCGCCGCGGCTTCAACCAGCTGTTTGCAGAAAAGCTGATGGAAAAAATCACTTTCGGCGGCATGCTCGCGGTGATGTTCCTCGATATCGACCACTTCAAGCGCATCAACGACAGCCTCGGCCACGATGCCGGCGATGAACTGCTCAAGGTCATTGCCGGGCATATCAAGAGCTCCACCCGCAGCCATGAAGACGTGGTGGCACGCCTGGGCGGCGATGAGTTCTGCATCCTCATCAACCTGTATGACCGTGAAGAAGCCCGGCACATGGCCCAGCGCATCATGCAGAAGATGAAGGAGCCGATTGAGTTGGGGGGACGGCGCATGGTGATGACCAGCAGCATCGGCATCAGCGTCTTCCCCGACGATGGCAAGACCTGCGAAGAACTCCTGAAGAACGCCGACCTGGCGCTGTATCAATCCAAGGATGCCGGGCGCAACAACCTGCACTTCTTCAGCTCCAACCTGAAGACCCGTGCCACCCTGGAACTGCAACTGGAAGAGGAACTGCGCAACGCCCTGCGCGATGACCAAGGGCTGCTGCTGTACTACCAACCGATCTATGACCTGAAGAGTGCCAGGGTCACCAAGCTCGAAGCGCTGATTCGCTGGCAGCATCCACAACACGGGCTGCTGACCCCAGATCGCTTCATCAACATCGCCGAAGCCAACGGATTGATCGCCGAACTGGATAACTGGGTACTGCGCAAGGCCTGCGAGGACCTGGCCTTTCTGTCGCGCAACGGTCGCGACGAAATGAAAATCGCGGTCAACTGCTCAGCCTTGAACCTGACCCGCGAAGACCTCGCCGGCGAAATCGAGAGCGCCCTGCGCAATGCCCAGGTAGCACCGCAAAGGCTGGAGCTGGAGGTCACGGAAAATGCCCTGATGGGCAACATCTCCAGCACCCTGACACTGCTCAAGCAGATTCGCGGCCTGGGGGTGTCACTGTCGATCGATGACTTCGGCACCGGCTATTCATCCCTGGCCTATCTCAAGCGCCTGCCCCTGAATACCCTGAAGATCGATCGTTCGTTCATCCAGGACACCCCCAAGTCGACCCAGGACATGGAGATCGTCCAGGCGATCATCGTCATGGCTCACACCCTGCACCTGCAGGTGGTCACCGAAGGGGTCGAGACCCTGGAACAGCAGCAGTTTCTCGAACGCTACGGCTGCGACTACCTGCAGGGCTACCTGCTCAGTCGCCCAGTGCCGCTGCAAGACCTGCGCGAGGTGCTCAATGAACTCGACCAGCGTCATGCCACTATCGCCGTCAGTCCGCGGATGCCGGGGCCCGATAGAGCTGAACCAGGGTTGCAGGATCTTTTTCCAGATAGCCCTGCCCACCATGCAGACGCATCAACTGTGCAGCTAACCCGCTGATCGGCGTCGCCGAACCTTGCTCGCGGGAAAACTTCACCGCGCCATCCAGGTCCTTGAGCAGGGTTCGCACATGCCACTTAACCGGTTCGAAACGGCTTTCGGCCATTTGTGGGGCGAGGATCTGCAACGGCTTGGAATCAGCGAAGCCTCCGGCCAGGGCCTCGGCGAGCAATCGCGCATCGACTCCCGAGCGCTCGGCCAGGGCCACCACTTCGGCAATTACCAGGGCATTGCAGGCAACGATCATCTGGTTGCAGGCCTTGGTTACCTGTCCAGCGCCCACCGCCCCCATATGCGTCACTTGTTGCCCTAGGGCCAGCAGTACCGGGCGAACCCGATCAAGATCCGCCGCTTCACCGCCCACCATGATCGCCAGGCTGCCGGACTCGGCGCCCGGAGTGCCGCCGGAAACCGGAGCATCGACCCAGCCCATGCCACTGCGGCGCGCCAACTCGGCGGCCATTTCCCGAGTGGCGGTGGGTTCCAGGCTGGACAGGTCCAGCAGCAATTGCCCGGCCCGGGCGCCGTGGGCAACACCCTCGACCCCGAACACCACCTCGCGCACCACCTCGGTATTGGCCAGACACAGCAGCACCAGATCCGCGTGCTCGCAGAGCTGCGCCGGTGTGGCGACTTGTCGCGCTCCGGCGGCCACCAGGGGCGCGCATTTCTCCGGGTTACGGTTCCAGACCACCAGCGAATAGCCCGCAGCCAGCAGACGCCGGCACATGGGCAGTCCCATCAGGCCGATCCCGGCAAACCCGAGCGAAGGTAACGCTGACATCATATTGCCCTCATTTGATTAAAGATCACCGAATACTGGCCGATTCATCATGATTCAGGAAAGGATTCCCCCGAGCGACGCTCAGACGACACCCTGACGCCTTGGGTAAAATTCGCGCTCCACGCAGAGGCGAGGTCCCATTCCGTGATGGTTCGACGGCACCTCGTCCGCGAGCCAACCTGACCAGGCATATGGCGCACAATGACTTCTAAAAACAATCCTGCCAACGCAGTCTCCGAGATGACGCTGACCTCCCCTACCTCAAGCCCCTCAGATACGAAGCCATTGTCTAGTTCACGCCCCTTGTCGACCCAGCAGTACCTGTACTTCACCGAAACCAACACTGACCGCATCCTCGACAACCTCGATGGCCTGCGCGACAGCGTGTTCCCGCAGCCTCTGCACCTGGAAGCCGAGCAGGAAAACCGCCGCGACCAGGAGTTCCCGTCGGTGTGCCTGATCGGCCTCGGTCGCTGTGGTTCCAATATCGCCCTGGATGTAGCGGAGCTGGTGTACAACGCCCGCAAGTTCTACCTCAACGAATTCAATAACGAAGACAAGTCCTACGAAAGCGGCGGCTACAGCCCCGGCCAGTGGATCCGCCAGAACCTGCGCCTGGGCCAGAACAAGGCCAGCAAACCGGTGTTCCTGGTAGAACCGCTGGTGATGCTCGGCGACCTGGACAAGGACATTGCCGGGCGCATCCGCTTCTCGCGCAAGGGTGAAAAAAGCGGCTTCATCCGCGACTACAGCAAAATGAAGATCATGGACCTCTCGGAAGTCCACGCCGGCGGCGCCGGTAACGCGCCGATCCTCGGCCAGTACCTGGCCAAGATCATCCTCAACAAGGACACCCAGCGCTTCTCCAGCCCCGACTGGAAGATGATCCACTCGTACCTGATCGACTCCTGCGGGATCAAGGCCAACCAATCGCGCCTGTACTTCTCGATCTTCAGTGCCGGCGGCGGCACCGGCTCGGGCATGGCTTCGGAATTCGGCCTGGCCCAGCAGTACTCGTACATGAACAAGACGTTCGACACCAAGCCGATGGACGAGCACGACAGCAAGAGCGGTCACTCCTTCGTCTTCGAGCCGATCTTCACCAGCGGCATCTGCGTGCTGCCGAACATCTCGGACCACCGCAGTGAAATGTCCGAGGCACTGCACATCAACGCCGGGCGCCTGCTGTGCAAGTACCTCTCGGAAGAGTGGGACTTCTCCTACAACTTCGACAATGAAGACAGCAGCGAAGCCAGCGTCATGGGGCGTATCCGCCCATGGAACGCGATGATGCTGATTTCCAACGACATCATGCGCTACGCCGAAGAAAGCGATGACGGCAACATCCAGAACATCGACGTCAACGCCATGGAGAAGCACGCCAACCAGTACATCTCCCAGCAGATCTTCAACATCCTCACCGCCCAAGCAGTGACCACCGACTACGACCAGAACTACTTCCGGCGTGCCGGCATCGACATCGGCGAAACCATCCGCCTGGACGCCAACGACCTGTTCATGAGCCTGGCAGGCCCTGTGGCAATTGCCTACGCCGAGTCCGTGGTCCCGGAAACGCCCGTGCCGACCGGCGACAAGTTCAAGGTGTTCGAGAAAGAGCCGCAGCGCCTGAACATCGATGACCTGTTCTTCCGCTCCATCGACCTGCCGCACTTCAACAAGGTGACCCAGGCCATCGAGGGCATCAGCCTGCTGCCGATCGAATCGACGCGATATCGCGCGGCGCTGGACCAATACAAAGCCTCAGGCTACGACGCCGCGGCCCTGCATGACCTGCACTTCTTCAAAAACTGCTCGTCGGTGGTCTGCATCGTCTCGTTGCCCAAGGACTACAAGCTGTCCTACATGGACCTGAACCGGCTCAAGACCCACCTCAACAGCCTGTTCCCCAACACCACGCTCAAGCGCTATGCGCTGGTGATTGGTGCGTCGGCCAACCTGTCGCTGACCACCTTGATCGCCAAGAGCCCATGCCTGTCGGACGACTTCCTGACCCTGATCGTGGCCTTTATCAAGCGTTGCTTTGCGCGTAACCCGTACCGCTTCGATGACACCCTGGACAACTCGGTCCTGGACTTCATCGTCAGCGAGCATTTCGATGAAGACCGCATCGACGACCTGCTCAATGAGTTCGAGAACCCGGCGAAGATCCTCGACACCAACTGGTATGCGATCAAACCGATGTACGAGAAGAAGTACCGCGAGCTGATCAACGACAAGGACAAGTTCGTCTCG
Organism: Pseudomonas sp. Fl4BN1; assembly: GCF_009908285.1. Taxonomy (GTDB): domain Bacteria; phylum Pseudomonadota; class Gammaproteobacteria; order Pseudomonadales; family Pseudomonadaceae; genus Aquipseudomonas. Next base: position 73,190 of record NZ_JAAARM010000031.1, on the reverse strand, counting down.
ATCAACGACATCCGCCTGTCCCGCGATTGCGTGAAGAAGGCCATCAAGTACCTGCGGGAAATCTACCGTCACCGCATCGGCAAGACCCGGGTCATCTCCCTCAATAGCCACACGGGCAAGACCGACCATTAAGAAGGGCTTCGCCGGCGAGCCGGCTCCTGCACGTGTAGGGGAGTTCCCTAACGTGCAGGAGCGGCCGGGCGGCGTTCCGCTTGCCGGCGAACGGTCAATTTGCTTACACCAGGAAACAATTAAGCAGCTCGTCGGACAGGCTTGAAACTGTGCCCCTTCCGTGAACGTCACCTTGGCTGAAACCCTTGTGGGGCCTTTCTCCACGGCAAGATGCCATCACTGGATTCACGGTTACTCGGCTACACACTTTTGTCCGACAAAATCACGCCCCTTATCGGTGCACACCCTTAGCTGGGTGCCCTTTCCTGGACCATAATCCAGGGCGAAACCACCACCGCCCACAGCGTCGGATCACGTTCCAGCAGATCGGATGCCCGCGTCGCAGACAGTTTCTCGACCTTTCCCTGGGCCAGCCAGGCCGCCACTTTTTCCGCCTGATTCTCGGCCACGGCCTGGGCCGCCTCGATCAGATCCAGGTCGGTATCGACCCACAATAGGGCACCCTTGGCGAAGAACGGCTCCAGTTCCTTCCAACTGATAGATGCGGTCTCGCCAAGCAGCTTGGCATAGAGGGTGCTAGGTTCTTGAATCATGGGACTGTCCAGAAAAGAAATCGGCGCAATCATAACGTCGGTGGTCTGGCAGAAAAACCCAGAAGCAACCGCATCACCGATCGAGAAGCTCAGAAGCGCCAGGAACTGACGTCGAACCGGGCGCAAGCCACGCCGCAAATCTGTCTTTTTCTTTCAATTAAGCGACACTCCGCGTTTTTGCCCCCAGCAGTCAGCTTTTCAAGCGAACAACCGGCGCTCTACACTGTACCGGTACAGTTGCCAGGGGCATTTCCGACGGATATACGAGAGTTATCTGACTCGGTTCTGCGACCAAGGCCGCCGGAACTATAAAAATTACAACAGCAAGAGTGGAGCACTATGAATAAGGCTACTAAGCAGATTTCCAAACTGTTTGCCGCTATGGTCCTGGCCGGAGTTGCCAGCCATTCGTTCGCAGCTGACACCATCAAGATCGGTATCGCCGGCCCCAAGACCGGCCCGGTAGCCCAGTACGGCGACATGCAGTTCAGTGGCTCGAAAATGGCCATCGAGCAGATCAACGCCAAGGGCGGCGTCAACGGCAAGAAACTTGAAGCCGTTGAATACGATGATGCCTGTGATCCGAAACAAGCCGTGGCCGTCGCCAACAAAGTGGTCAACGATGGCGTCAAGTTCGTGGTCGGCCACCTGTGCTCCAGCTCCACTCAACCCGCTTCCGACATCTACGAAGACGAAGGCGTGGTGATGATCACCCCGGCCGCCACCAGCCCGGAAATCACCGCCCGTGGTTACAAGATGGTGTTCCGCACCATCGGCCTGGACAGCGCCCAGGGCCCTGCCGCCGGTAACTACATTGCCGACCACGTGAAGCCCAAAGTGGTTGCCGTGCTGCACGACAAGCAACAGTACGGTGAAGGCATCGCCACCGCCGTGAAGCAGACCCTGGAGAAGAAAGGCACCAAGGTTGCCGTGTTCGAAGGCATCAACGCCGGCGACAAGGACTTCTCTTCGCTGATCGCCAAGCTCAAGCAGGCCAACGTCGACTTCATCTACTACGGCGGCTACCACCCGGAGCTGGGCCTGATCCTGCGTCAATCCCAGGAAAAAGGCCTGAAAGCCAAGTTCATGGGTCCGGAAGGCGTGGGTAACGACTCCATTTCGCAGATCGCCAAGGATGCTTCCGAAGGCCTGCTGGTGACACTGCCCAAATCCTTCGACCAGGACCCGGCCAACGTTGCCCTGGCTGACGCGTTCAAGGCCAAGAAAGAAGACCCGAGCGGTCCTTTCGTATTCCCTTCCTACTCCGCCGTTGAAGTCATCGCCGGCGCCATCACCAGCGCCAAGAGCGAAGACCCGGCCAAGGTGGCTGAAGCCATCCACGCCGGCACCTTCAAGACCCCCACTGGCGACCTGAGCTTCGACGCCAAGGGTGACTTGAAAGACTTCAAATTCGTGGTCTACGAGTGGCACTTCGGCAAACCTAAAACCGAAGTTTCCCCTCAGTAAGGCGCGGCCTGACTGACTGCCAATAAAGCCCACGGCTCGCCGTGGGCTTTGTTTTACGAATGTATGGGCCGTGCTCCCGTGATCCGGGAGCCTCCCCACCTGAAAATCTCAAAACCGTCATCAGCGGTTCGCTGGCAAAACCCAGCCCGAAGTGGGTGCAGATCCACGGGGTCTGGGCGGGAAAATGACTCCACCAGTGAAATGCGTATCAGGTTTTTAGGAGCGTTGTAATGCCTGACCTCTATCACTTTTTCCAACAGCTGGTTAACGGTCTCACCGTTGGCAGCACGTATGCCTTGATCGCCATCGGCTATACGATGGTTTACGGCATCATTGGAATGATCAACTTCGCCCACGGCGAGGTGTACATGATTGGTTCCTATGTGGCGTTCATCGCCATCGCAGGGCTGGCCATGATGGGACTCGACAGTGTCCCGCTATTGATGACCGCAGCCTTCATCGCGAGCATCGTCGTCACCAGTGCCTATGGCTACAGTATCGAACGGATCGCCTACCGCCCGTTGCGTGGCAGTAACCGCCTGATCCCACTGATCTCTGCCATCGGCATGTCGATCTTCCTGCAGAACACCGTTCTGCTGGCGCAAGACTCCAAGGACAAATCCATCCCCAACCTGATCCCGGGCAACATCTCCATCGGGCCAGGCGGTGCACATGAAGTGCTGATTTCCTACATGCAGATCGTGGTATTCGTGGTGACCCTGGTCGCCATGCTCGGCCTGACGTTGTTCATCTCTCGCTCTCGCCTGGGTCGCGCCTGCCGCGCCTGTGCCGAGGACATCAAGATGGCCAACCTCTTGGGGATCAATACCAACAACATCATCGCCCTGACCTTCGTGATCGGCGCTGCACTGGCGGCCATCGCCGCTGTGCTGCTGAGCATGCAATACGGAGTGATCAACCCCAACGCCGGTTTCCTGGTGGGCCTCAAGGCCTTCACCGCAGCGGTCTTGGGCGGCATCGGCAGTATCCCGGGCGCGATGCTCGGCGGGCTGGTGCTGGGGGTGGCCGAAGCCTTTGGCGCCGACGTGTTCGGTGACCAGTACAAGGATGTTGTAGCGTTCGGCCTGTTGGTTTTGGTGCTGTTGTTCCGGCCTACCGGCCTGCTGGGCCGCCCGGAGGTTGAAAAAGTATGACTAGGAATCTCAAACAGGCGTTGTTCAGCGCCTTGCTGGTGTGGGCCGTGGCCTACCCGGTACTCGGTCTGAAACTGACCATCGTCGGCATCAACCTCGAAGTGCATGGCACCAGCAACGCCACGCTGATCACCATCGCCGTCTGCTCGGTGCTGATGTTCCTGCGGGTGCTGTTCGACCAGAAGATCAGCGCAGCGTGGAAATCCTCGCCAAGCATGCCGATGATCCCGGCCAGGGCCAGTACCTTCCTGAGCCTGCCAGGCACCCAACGCTGGATCATCATTGCGCTGATCATTGGTGCCCTGGTCTGGCCGTTCTTCGGCTCCCGCGGTGCAGTGGACATTGCCACGCTGATCCTGATCTACGTGATGCTCGGCCTCGGCCTGAACATCGTCGTCGGTCTGGCCGGTCTGCTTGACCTCGGTTATGTCGGCTTCTACGCCGTCGGCGCCTACAGCTATGCGCTGCTGTCGCACTACTACGGTCTGAGCTTCTGGATCTGCCTGCCAATCGCCGGGATGATGGCCGCCACCTTCGGCTTCCTGCTGGGCTTCCCGGTCTTGCGTTTGCGCGGTGACTACCTGGCGATCGTGACCCTGGGCTTCGGTGAAATCATCCGTCTGTTCCTGCGTAACCTGACCGACATTACCGGTGGCCCGAACGGCATCAGTAACATTCCCAAGCCAACGTTTTTCGGGCTGACCTTCGATAAAACCGCTGCCGAGGGCTTGCAGACGTTTCACGGGTACTTCGGCCTGACCTACAACCCTATCAACAAGGTGATCTTCCTTTACCTGATTGCGGTGCTGCTGGCGCTGTTCGCACTGTTCGTTATCAACCGTTTGCTGCGCATGCCATTGGGGCGTGCCTGGGAAGCGCTGCGTGAAGACGAAATCGCCTGCCGGGCGCTGGGGTTGAACCCGACCATTATCAAGCTTTCGGCATTTACCCTGGGTGCCTGCTTCGCTGGTTTCGCCGGCAGCTTCTTCGCCGCGCGCCAAGGACTGGTGACACCGGAGTCCTTCACCTTCATCGAGTCGGCGACCATCCTCGCCATCGTCGTGCTGGGTGGCATGGGCTCGCAACTGGGCGTCGTTCTCGCCGCCACGGTAATGATCCTGTTGCCGGAAATGATGCGTGAATTCAGCGAGTACCGCATGTTGATGTTCGGCGCCATGATGGTGCTGATGATGATCTGGCGTCCTCAAGGTCTGCTGCCCATGCAACGTCCTCACATGGAGCTGCGCAAATGAGCCGTGAGATCCTCAAAGTAACGGACCTGAGCATGCGCTTCGGCGGCTTGCTGGCGGTCAACGGCGTGGCCCTGACCGTCAAGGAAAAACAAGTGGTGGCGCTGATCGGCCCGAACGGTGCCGGCAAGACCACAGTATTCAACTGCCTGACCGGTTTCTACCAGCCAAGCGCCGGTAGCATCCTCCTGGACGGCGAGCCGATCCAGGGCCTGCCTGGCCACAAGATCGCCCGCAAAGGCGTGGTGCGGACCTTCCAGAACGTGCGGTTGTTCAAGGACATGACCGCGCTCGAGAACCTCTTGATCGCCCAGCATCGTCACCTGAACACCAACTTCCTCTCCGGCCTGTTCAAGACCCCGGCGTTCCGCAAGAGCGAACATGAGGCCATGGAGTACGCCGGCTACTGGCTGGACAAGGTCAACCTGCGGGAATTCGCCAACCGTCCCGCCGGCACCCTGGCCTATGGTCAGCAGCGCCGTCTGGAAATCGCCCGCTGCATGATGACCCGCCCGCGGATCCTCATGCTCGACGAACCGGCCGCCGGCCTGAACCCCAAGGAAACCGAGGACCTGAAAGCGCTGATCAGCATGTTGCGTGAAGAACACAACGTCACCGTGCTGCTGATCGAACACGACATGAAACTGGTCATGAGCATTTCCGACCATATCGTCGTGATCAACCAGGGCACGCCCCTGGCTGACGGTACGCCGGAGCAGATCCGCGACAATCCTGAAGTGATCAAAGCCTACCTGGGGGAAGCGTAAATGCTGCAGTTCGAAAACGTTTCCACCTACTACGGCAAGATCCAGGCGTTACACAGCGTCAACGTCGAGATCCGCCAAGGCGAGATCGTCACCCTGATCGGTGCCAACGGCGCCGGCAAGTCCACCCTGCTGATGACCCTCTGCGGTTCACCCCAGGCCCACAGCGGCAGCATCCGCTACCTGGGTGAAGAGCTGGTGGGGCAAACTTCGGCGCAGATCATGCGCAAGAGCATTGCCGTGGTACCGGAAGGCCGCCGAGTGTTTGCCCGCCTGACCGTGGAGGAGAACCTCGCCATGGGCGGTTTCTTCACCGACAAGGGCGACTATCAAGAGCAGATGGACAAGGTCCTGGGGCTGTTTCCACGGCTCAAGGAGCGTTTCTCACAACGTGGCGGCACCATGTCCGGTGGTGAGCAGCAGATGCTCGCCATTGGCCGTGCGTTGATGAGCAAACCCAAGCTGCTGCTCCTGGACGAACCGTCCCTGGGCCTGGCGCCGATCATCATCCAGCAGATCTTCGACATCATCGAGCAGTTGCGCCGTGATGGCGTGACGGTGTTCCTGGTGGAGCAGAACGCCAACCAGGCGTTGAAGATCGCCGACCGCGCCTATGTGCTGGAGAACGGCCGGGTCGTCATGCAAGGCACGGGGGAGTCGCTGCTGACCGATCCGAAGGTGCGCGAAGCCTACCTGGGCGGATAAGCACCCGCGTTGGAAAAAACGGCCCTTCGGGGCCGTTTTTTTATCCCGGGACCGGCTCCCACGCTATTTCCGGGAAAATATCTGCCGTGCGCTGTAACGAATACCACCTAGCCTTCTCTAGAGGGGTAAGCAAGCAAGAATGCTTCCTTAACCGACCCACTCTGGAGAAACATCATGAGCACTACTCGCACCCTGTCCGCCACCGCCCTGGTCCTGGCCCTGGGTTCCGCCCTGAGCATCGCCGCCGTCTCCACCACCGTCCATGCCGCCGACGACATGGAGAAATGCTTCGGCGTGGCCATGAAAGGCAAGAACGATTGCGCCGCAGGCGCCGGCACTACCTGCGCCGGGACCTCCAAGGTCAACGACCAGGCCAACTCCTGGAAACTGGTGCCCAAAGGCACCTGCGATAAAACCGCCAGCAGCACCTCACCCACAGGTTTCGGCCAGCTCGAAGCCTTCAAAGCCAAGTCCTGATCCTGCGCCTGCCTGAGTGTCGATGATGAACACCGCCCAGTCCCAACATCCCCGCCACGACACTCAGGCCTGTGCCTTGAGCCTGCCGCCTCGTGCAGGCCTGGGGCTCAAGACCGAGCACTTCAAGGAAGTACTCGAGCAGCGGCCCGAAATCGGCTTTTTCGAGGTGCATGCCGAGAACTACATGGTGGCGGGCGGCCCCTTTCATCATTACCTGGGTTTGATCCGCGAGCGCTATCCGCTATCGCTGCACGGCGTCGGCCTGTCCATCGGTGGCGAAGGTCCCCTGGACCGCGAACACCTGGATCGGCTGGCGGTGTTGATCAAACGCTATCAACCCCAGTGCTTTTCCGAACACCTGGCCTGGTCCAGCCACGGCCCGGTGTTTCTCAATGACCTATTGCCCCTGGCCTACGATATGCCGACCTTGCGCCGGGTCTGCGAACACATCGACCAGGTGCAGAACCACCTGGGCCGAACGATGCTCCTGGAAAATCCGGCCACTTACCTGCAGTTTCAGCGCTCGACCCTGGACGAGACCGATTTCCTCCGCGAGGTGATCCAGCGTAGCGGCTGCGGCCTGCTGCTGGACGTCAACAATGTCTATGTGTCCTGCATCAATCACCAGCGCGATCCCCTGGCCTACCTGCAGGCATTGCCATTGCAGGTGGTGGGCGAAATCCATCTGGCGGGATTCGCCGAAGACCAGGACAACCTCGGTGATCGCCTGTTGATCGACGATCACGGCGCCCCGGTGGATCGCGCGGTCTGGAACCTGTACCAACAGGTGCTGGAGCGCATCGGGCCCATGGCCACCCTGATCGAACGGGATAACCGGATACCGACCTTTGCCACCCTCCAGGCCGAAGCCTGTCAAGCAGAAGCCTTGCTGCTCAGTGCCCAGGTGCAGCCATGAGCGGCCAGGCGCAATTTGCCAGGGCCCTGCTCAGCGCCGACCCGAGCTGCCCGCCGGGCCTGTGCAGCAGCAACGGCGCCGACCCCGCGAGCCGCTTCGCGGTCTACCGCAACAACGTGCAAGGCTCATTGATCAACGCCCTGGCAGAGTCCTACCCGGTGGTGATGCAACTGGTGGGCGAGGACTTCTTCAACGCCATGGCACGGCTCTATGTGCAGGACTTCGCCCCCCGCAGCCCCTTGCTCAATGACTATGGCCAGGACTTTGGCGACTTTATCCAGGGCTTCGCTGCCGCTGCGGCCCTGCCCTATCTGGCCGATGTCGCGCGGCTTGAACGACTGCGAGTCGAGGCCTATCACGCCGCCGATGCCCAACCGCTGGAGCCGGCACGCCTGCTGGCGGCGATGAGCCAGCCGGAGAGCCTTGGCCAATCGCGCCTGCAACTGCATCCGTCATTGCGCACCCTGCATTCAAGCTACGCCGTGGTGAACCTGTGGGCGGCCCATCAGGGCGACGGCCAATGGCCGCAGTTCAACCTGCAACAGAGCCAGTACGTGCTGGTGTTGCGCAACGCCCTGGAGGTCGAAGTGATCGCAGTCGACGCTGGCTGCATGGCCTTCATCGATAGCCTGCACAACCAATGGCCGCTTGAAATCGCCGCCGCTTATGCCCTGGATGCCCAAGCCGACTTTGACCTGGGCCAGTGCCTGGGCCTGCTGCTCGGCCACGGCGCCGTCATTGACCTGCAACCCCACAAGAAGGCCTGACCATGAACACCCAGACACATACGCCCATTGCCGGACTGGTGAATCGGATCATTCAAGGGTTTGAGCGTATTCCCTACAGCCTCATCGCCTTTATCGCGCGTTTTTCCATTGCCGCGGTGTTCTGGAAATCCGGACAGACCAAGGTCGAGGGGCTGGCCATCGACCTGGTCGACGGCACCTTCCAGCTGGGCTGGCCGCACCTGGCGGACTCGACCATTCCCCTGTTCAAGAGCGAGTACCACGTGCCCCTGCTGGCGCCGGAAGTGGCGGCGCACCTGGCGGCCTTTGCCGAGCATTTTTTTCCGATGCTGATCCTCTTGGGCCTGGCCACGCGCTTTTCCGCCCTGGCGCTGCTGGGGATGACACTGACCATCCAGCTGTTCGTCTACCCGGATGCCTACCCGACCCACGGCACCTGGGCGGCGATCTTCCTGCTGTTGCTGGCCCGTGGCCCGGGCGTATTGTCCCTCGATCATCTGCTTGCCCGTCGCTATCGGCACGCGCCATAGCTGTGGCTGAAACGCTGCCTGTTGCTGCTGCCGCAGGCCGCTAGAGGCCAAGGGCGCATTCGGAAACGGGGCGAACTCAGGGTTAGCCAACCCCAGCCCGAGCCCGAGCCCGCGGCAATGCCAAGCCTCAAGACGTGGCACGCAGAGCAGCACCAGTCACCGCGGGCTACAAGCGATCCAGGGCCTCGCCGCTGCGGCGGAACCAATCCATCAGGTAGTCGGCCAGTACCTGGGTACGCTTGGGTAGGCCGCCCTGGTAAGGGTGCACCAGGTACATCGGCATGCTGCGGGTCTGGTAATCACGCAACAACCAGCGCAGGCGGCCGTCCGCCAATTCGCTGTGCAGCACATAGGACGGCAACCGGGCGATACCCGCACCCACCAGGGCGGCCTTCTTCAACAGGTTGTAGTGGTTGCTGGCGAAAGGCCCGGAGACACGTACCCGCAGCAGTTCGTGACGCTGGTGATACAACCACTCCTCGCGCCCACTGTAATGGCTGTTGAGCAGGCAGCGGTGCTCGGCCAGCGCCCTGGGCGTCTGCGGTTCGCCGTACTGCTCCAGGTACGCCGGGCTGGCACAGGTCATTTCATGCCAGGCCAGCAATGGCCGGGCTACCAGGCGCTGATCGTTGGCGACGTCCGAGCGTACTGCCAGGTCAAAACCTTCCCGGGCCAGGTCACGGTAGCCGTTGCTCAGGTCGAGCTCGATCTGCACGTCAGGGTAATGCCGGGAGAACTCCAGCAGCAGGCCGTCGAAAAAGGTTTCTCCAAGCGACACCGGCACCGTCAGCCGCACCGGCCCAGCCATGTCGTCCTTGAGCCGGGCCAATGCCTGATGCGCCCGCTCGACCTGAACCACCAAGGCCTGGGCCTGGGGCAATAGCGCCGCACCCGCAGCAGTCAGGTCCAGGCGACGGGTGGTGCGCTGCAGCAGCACCACGGCGAACCTCGCCTCCAGGGCGCTGATGCGCTTGGATAACTGGCCCTTGCTGCAACCCAATTGCTGGGCGGCCAGGGTAAAGCTGCCGGCCTCGACCAACACCGCAAACGCCGCCAGGTCATCCATCTCGCTCATGGATTGTTTCCACTTGAAAACCAAAGGTTGCCTATTAGCACGTTAATCCATGAAAAAAACCACTCTAGACTGCAACCTCGTCCCCCCCCTTTAGAGGAACAGCCCATGAAGATTCTCTTGATCGGTGCCCACGGCACTGTTGGCTCGGCAGTTGACCGGGAACTGGCGCAACGTCATGAAGTCATCCGTATCGGCCGCACCCGCGGTGATTTCCAGGTGGATATCAGCGACAGCCAGTCAATCCGCGCGCTGTTTGAAAAGACCGGGCGTTTCGATGCGCTGGTCTGCGCTGCCGGCAACGTCACCTTCGCGCCCCTGGCAGAGATGACCGCCGAGCACTTCAACCTGGGCCTGCAAGACAAGCTGATGGGCCAGGTCAATCTGCTACTGATCGGTCGCGAGTACGCCAACGACGGCGCCTCCTTCACCTTCACCACCGGCGTCCTGAGCCACGATCCGATCCGCAGCGGCGCCTCGGCAGCCCTGGTCAACGGCGCCATCGACAGCTTTGTGCGGGCCGCCGCCATCGAACTGCCGCGAGGCCTGCGAGTCAACTCCGTGAGCCCCAATGTGCTGCAAGAAGCCATGGGCAAGTACGCCCCGTACTTCCGTGGTTTCAAGCCGGTGCCGGCGGCTGATGTAGCCCTGGCCTACGCGAAAAGCGTGGAAGGCCTGCAGACTGGCCAGACCTATCACGTCGGCTGAAGCCCCTGCAGAAACCGAGGGGGCAGGAGTGGGCTTGCCAGCGAAGGCTCCCTTGCCGACGGCGACAATCTCTCGGGCTTCTGCGTCGGCAAGTGCGCTCCACCCGTTCCGGTCAATCCGGGGTTGTGGTGACCGGGCTGGCTGCGTAACGTGTCGGCTTCCGTTTGGAGACCCCATGATGCGCACCGCCCGTTCCCTGCTTTGTTTCGCTCTGATGCCACTGTTTGCCGGTTGCCAGATGCTGCCGATGTTCAACGACCAGCCCCGGGCTCCGTCCATGGCCGGGCTGACCCGGATGCAGGGTGAACTCAGCGCGGCCGATGGCAAGCTGCTGTTCAAGCCCTGCACTGAGGATCGCCGCTACGTGATCAGTGATGGCGGCGGTACCAGCGTGCTGCAGGAAGCCGCCACCCTGGCTGATAAGCAAGGCAAGCTGTTCGCCGACCTGCGGGGCAAGTTCTCCGCCAGTGGCAGCAGCGATGGCCAACTGGACCTGCGCCAGCTGTATCGCATCGAACGCTCGGGCAGCGCCTGCAACGATCCCAACTTCCAACGCCTGATTCTCCGGGCCGGCAGCAAGAACCCGGCCTGGAACGTCGATGTCAGTGCCAAGGGCATGATGATCGAGCGCGCCGGCCAGCCGACCCTGGCCCTGCCCTACCTGGAGGAACAGCTGGGGGACGGCCGCTTCAATCTCACCAGTGAGGCCAACCACCAGCGTGTGGAGCTCTGGGTTGCTCCACAGCGTTGCGTCGATAGCGTGACCGGTAGCGTCCAGCACCTCACCGCCGAGCTGCGGGTCGACGGCCAGGTCCAGCGCGGTTGCGGCTATTTCGGCGGTTCGCGCAACGACTGATTCGACGAACTGCGGTTTTAGCCTGACGGCCAAGGTGGATTGCGGCTTATAATCGCCGGTTTGTGCAAAGCAAGCCGGCGCACTGTTGCGCACCGCCTACCCGGACCCTGTCATGTTACGAATCACCGAACTCAAGTTGCCGATCGACCATCCCGATGAAGACCTGCGCGCCGCTATCGTGCAGCGCCTGGGCATCACCAGCGATGACCTGCTCGATTTCACCTTGTTCAAACGCAGCTACGATGCGCGCAAGAAGTCTTCCGAACTGTGCTTCATCTACACCATCGACCTCAGCGTGCGCGACGAAGCACCGTTGCTGCTCAAGTTCGCCGACGACCGTAACGTCAACCCGGCGCCGGATGTCAGCTACAAGGTGGTGGGACAAGCCCCGGCAGATCTTAGCGAGCGGCCGATCGTGGTGGGTTTCGGCCCTTGCGGGATCTTTGCCGGCCTGTTGCTGGCGCAGATGGGCTTCAAGCCAATCGTCCTCGAGCGCGGCAAGGAAGTGCGCGAGCGCACCAAGGACACCTGGGGCCTGTGGCGTAAAAGCGTGCTCAACCCCGAGTCCAACGTGCAGTTCGGCGAAGGCGGTGCCGGGACCTTCTCCGATGGCAAGCTCTACAGCCAGATCAAGGACCCGCAGCACCATGGCCGCAAGGTCCTCCACGAGTTCGTCAAGGCCGGTGCGCCGGACGAGATCCTCTACGTCAGCAAGCCGCACATCGGCACCTTCCGTCTCACCGGCGTGGTGGAGAACATGCGCCAGCAGATCATCGCCCTGGGCGGTGAAGTGCGCTTCGAGCAACGGGTCACCGACCTGTTGATCGAGGATGAGCAATTGCAGGGTGTGGAGCTGGCCAGTGGTGAACAACTGCACTCCCGGCACGTGATCCTGGCCCTGGGCCACAGTGCCCGCGACACCTTCCGCATGCTCCACGGCCGTGGCGTGTACATGGAAGCCAAGCCGTTTTCAGTGGGTTTCCGTATCGAGCACCCGCAATCGCTGATCGACAGTGCGCGCCTGGGCAAGTACGCCGGCCACCCGAAACTCGGCGCCGCCGACTACAAGCTGGTGTACCACGCCAAGAACGGCCGCTCGGTCTACAGCTTCTGCATGTGCCCGGGGGGCACTGTGGTGGCGGCCACATCCGAGCCGAATCGGGTCGTGACCAACGGCATGAGCCAGTACTCACGCAACGAACGCAATGCCAACTCAGGCATCGTTGTAGGCATCACTCCGGAAGTGGATTATCCGGGCGGCCCACTGGCCGGTATCGAACTGCAGGAGCGCCTGGAGTCCCTCGCCTTCGTCCTTGGCGGCAGCAACTACCAGGCCCCGGCGCAGTTGGTGGGCGACTTCATCGCCGGCAAACCCAGCAGCACCCTGGGCAGCGTCGAACCGTCCTACAAGCCAGGAGTGAACCTGGGAGACTTGGCACTGGCCTTGCCGGACTTCGCCATCGAGGCCATTCGTGAAGCCCTGCCGGCCTTCGAGCGGCAGATCAAGGGTTACTCCCTGCACGACGCAGTGCTGACCGGCATCGAGACCCGCACCTCATCGCCTCTGCGCATCACCCGTGATGCTTCGATGCAGAGCTTGAACGTGAAAGGGTTGTATCCGGCCGGTGAAGGCGCTGGTTACGCCGGGGGCATTCTCTCCGCCGGAGTCGACGGGGTTCGCATCGCTGAAGCGGTGGCTCGCGACATCCTCGGCATCCAGGCCTGAAGACCCCGGTCGTTCGCCGGCGAGCCAACTCCTACAAGAAACATCTCGCACCTGTGTAGGAGCTGGCTTGCCAGCGAAGGCGCTCTCAAGAACACCGCAAGACCTCCAGGCCTCTTCGCCGGCAAGCCGGCTCCTGTGGGTCAGATACCCGCGCGAAGCACGCTGGCGGGTAGCGCATCGCCACGCTCAACAGTGGCGGCTACCGCAGCCATCAAGGCTTTCAACTCATACCCCTGGTCCAGCAGCCACTGCTCATCGTAGTAGGTGGTCGCATAACGCTCGCCGCCATCACAGAGAATCGCCACGATCGAGCCCTTCTCACCGGCGGCGGCCATCTGCTGCGCGGCCATCAGCGCACCGATCAGGTTAGTACCACTGGAACCACCGACCCGGCGCCCCAGCCGTTGGGCCAGGTAGTGCATGGCCGCCAGGGACAAGGCGTCCGGAACCTTGACCATGGCATCGATCACCTTGGGCAGGAACGAAGCCTCGACCCGTGGGCGGCCGATGCCTTCGATCCGCGAGCCGCAATCCAGGCGCAGGCTGGCATCGCCACTCTGGTAGTAGTCGAAGAACACCGAACGCTCGGCGTCGGCACACAATACCCGGGTGCAGTGCTGGCGATAACGCACATAACGTCCCAGCGTTGCGGTGGTGCCCCCGGTACCTGGGCTGGAGATCAACCAGCTGGGCTCCGGGTAACGCTCGAAACGCAACTGCTGGAAGATCGACTCGGCGATGTTGTTGTTGGCCCGCCAGTCGGTGGCGCGCTCAGCGTAGGTGAACTGATCCATGAAATGCCCCCCGCTCTCCCGGGCCAGGCGCTCGGACTCGGCATAGATCTGCGTCGGGTCCTGCACCAGATGACTCTTGCCACCATAGAAAGCGATCTGGGCAATCTTTTCCTGGGAGGTGGTGGCAGGCATCACGGCAATGAACGGCAACCCCAGAAGACCGGCGAAATAGGCTTCGGAAATCGCCGTGGAGCCGCTGGAGGCTTCGATCACCGGCGCCCCGGGCTTGAGCCAGCCGTTACACAGGGCATAGAGAAACAGCGAACGGGCCAGGCGGTGCTTGAGGCTGCCGGTGGGATGGCTGGATTCATCCTTGAAATACAACTCGATGCCTGGCTGCCCCGGAAGCGGCAATGGAATCAGGTGGGTGTCGGCACTGCGCTGGAAGTCAGCCTCGATGATGCGGATGGCCTCGCGGGCCCACTGGCGATTGTCGCTCATGTTCTATTCTCGTCGGATCGAACGCCATGCCGGCGCAAGAAGATGAAGTGCACCCAGCATAGGTGATTCAGGCACGGGAAAAGCTGGCGCTGTTCCCTGTAGAAAAACGGCCCGGGAGCCGCCGCGGACGGACATGTTAGGAAATATCCTCGGCCCCTGACAGGTACAGCTGGGAAGCAATTGGAAACACAACTGCAAGGAAGCTTTTTCAGCAGGCCGTTTGTCTTCTACATATAACAAAAAAGAATATAACTTTTGTTTTAACAACTAACTGTACGGGTTAGGGTGTGCCACCTTTTTTAGTTTTAGATGGAGAGCGACCTTGCCTCTGCGTAGCACTTTCACTCGTTTCTTTGCCATGGAAGCTGCCAGCGGTCTGCTATTGATCGCCGCTGCCATCCTGGCCCTGATCATCAATAATTCACCGCTGTCGTGGCTGTACAACGGCCTGTTGGAAACCCCGGTGGTGGCCCAGATTGGTGCCTTGAAAATCGCCAAACCGCTGTTGCTGTGGATCAACGACGGCCTGATGGCGCTGTTCTTCCTGCTGATCGGCCTTGAGGTCAAGCGTGAAGTCATGGAGGGCCAGTTATCCAAGCCTTCGCAGATCGTCCTGCCTGGCGCTGCGGCCATTGGCGGCATGTTGGTGCCAGCACTGATCTACTGGTTTCTCAACCGGGACAACCCGCCGGCACTCAATGGCTGGGCAATTCCTACTGCCACCGACATTGCCTTTGCCCTCGGGGTACTGGCACTGCTGGGCAAGCGGGTGCCGACGTCGCTGAAACTGTTTCTCATGACCCTGGCGATCATCGATGACCTGGGTGCGATCGTGATCATCGCAATCTTCTACTCCGGCGCCCTGTCGACCCTGTCGCTGATGCTGGCGGCCGCCTGCATCGCCGCCCTGGTGGCGATGAACCGGATGGGCGTGGTGAAGCTTGGACCTTACATGATCATCGGCCTGATTCTCTGGGTCTGCGTGCTCAAGAGCGGGGTCCACGCCACCCTGGCCGGCGTGACCCTGGCCTTCTGCATTCCCTTGCGCACCCGCAACGCCGAGCCCTCGCCGGTGCAGACGCTGGAACATGCACTGCACCCCTGGGTGTCGTTCGGCATCCTGCCGCTGTTCGCCTTTGCCAACGCCGGTCTGTCGCTGAGCGGCGTGACCATCGAGAGCTTCACTCACCTGGTACCGATGGGCATCGCTGTCGGCCTGTTGCTGGGCAAGACAGTTGGCGTGTTCGGCCTGACCTGGCTGGCAGTCAAGAGCGGTATCGCCGCGTTGCCGGCCGGAGCCAACTGGGGCCAGGTCTTCGGCGTGGCGATCCTCTGCGGGATCGGCTTCACCATGAGCCTGTTCGTCGGTTCCCTGGCTTTCGTCCCTGGCAGCAGCGAGTACGCCGGCATGGACCGCATGGGGATTCTCACCGGCTCGCTATTCGCGGCCCTGATCGGCTACGCCGTCACCGCCGCCGCCAGCCGCAAGAACAACCCACTGGCGTCTTGATCCACACCGATCCAGCAGCCTGAAAACACAAAACCCCGACCAGTTGCCTGGCCGGGGTTTTGTTTTACCGGGAACCGATTAACGAGTAACGCGGCTGGTACCGTTGACGGTCATGATGCGTACACGATCGCCAATCCGGAACACTTCGTTTTCCTGAACCTGCTGAACATAGGCACGCATGCTGCCGTCGTCTTCACGCACGGTGATTTCCACGCCCTGGGTACGGGTCAGGCCTTCTTCAGTGGCCGAACCCAAGAGGCCGCCGGCTACCGCACCGATGACTGCGGTGACGATGCTGCCACGGCCACCGCCAATGGCGCTGCCGCCCACACCACCGATCACAGCACCAGCAGCACCGCCGATCGGGGTCTTGGTACCTTCGATTTTCACCGGACGCAGGGATTCAATGGTGCCCATGCGTACGTTTTGCACACGACGTGCTTCATCACGGGAGTAAGAGTCACCGGTCAGGTTAGAGGCACAGCCGCCAAGCAACATCGCCATCGTGGTGAAAGACGCAACCAGCAAAACAGACTTACGCATAGGATCAACTCCAAAGGACAGATAGTGATTAGACTCCGCAGCTTGACGCCTGTCACGGCGTCGCCCGGATAAAATTGCTTTCATTCAGCCAAAGTACAGACTGCGTAAACGCCAAGCACTCTCAATACGGTAACGCCAATTTCCAACCGAGCGCCACCGAACAAAGGATTTCCCATGGATTACTTCATCATCATCGCGACCACTGCTGCCGGTCTGTATTTCCATTGGTGGCTGTACGTACGCATCAAGCGCTGGGTAGACCGGGACCTGGCCTTGTCCCTGGCCGGAACCGATGAGCAGAAGAAACAGTTCATGCTGCAACAGCTGGCCGAGGCCCAACGCCAGAAAGTAAAACGCCGGGACCTGCCGCATTGGCTGGAAGCCGCCGCGGCCGGCTATCCCGGCGAGTAACCTGAGCTTTTAGGGGGCCAGGCGCTCCCGACCCCAGCGTTCAGCCTGCAGGCGATAATTCAAACGGTCGTGCAGGCGGCTGGAGCGCCCCTGCCAGAACTCGATGCGTTCCGGCAGCAGGCGATAACCACCCCAATGTTCCGGACAATTGGGCTGGCTGTCGCTGAAGCGTGCCTCAGTGACCTTGAGCAACTCCTGCAACTCTGCACGATCGGCAATCACCCGGCTTTGCGGCGAAGCCCAGGCGCCCAAGCGGCTCCCCAGAGGACGCACCTGATAGTAGGCATCGGACTCCTGAGGAGTGACCTTGACCACCCGCCCCTCGATCCGCACCTGGCGCTCCAGGGTTGGCCAGAAGAAGGTCATGGCGGCAAATGGCCGCGCGGCCATTTGCTGCCCCTTGGCACTGTCGTAGTTGGTGAAGAACGTGAAACCCTGCTCATCCAGCCCCTTAAGCAGCAGGATGCGGCAATGGGGACGACCGTCGCTATCGACGGTCGCCAGGGTCATGGCATTGGCTTCCACGGGCGGCTGCTCGGTTTTCAGCGCATCGGCAAACCATTGGTGGAACAGCGCAAAGGGTTCGGCCGGAGCTTGGTCCTCGGACAAACCGTCGCGGGTGTAATCGCGACGCATATCAGCCAGAGACTGAGTCATGCCTGCTTCCTTATTCCTTGAGAATCAGTTTTTAGCCTGAGCGGTGGCTGTAGCGTTCTTCGCCGGAGCCGCGACCTTCTTCGCTGGAGCCTTCTTGGCTGCCGGCTTCTTGGCTACGGTGGATTTTTTCGCGGGGGTCGCAGCCTTTTTGCTGGCGACGGCAGAAACCGGCGGCTTGGCGTCTTGCACAGCAACCATTTCAGTCTCGGACGGCGTCGGCTGGTTGTACTTGCTCAGCAGGCCCAACATGGTGCTGCGCTGAGTCAGCATGATTTCCACACGACGGTTCAGCGAACGACCTTGAGGGCTGTCGTTGGCCGCACGAGGCATCACCGAGCCCATGCCACGCAGCATCAGGCGATCCTGCTTCAAGCCGCTGAGGCTGAAGATCGCGGCAATCGACTGGGCACGATCACGGCTCAGCTTCTGGTTGGCCAGGGTCGGGCCAGTGGCGTCGGCATGCCCGAGAATCAGCACGGCGGTCTTCGAATCGCCTTCAACCGCCTTGGCTACGCGGGTGAACGGGCCCAGGGTCACCGGCAGCAGCATGGCTGGACGGTCTGGGTTGAAGGAGCCGTCTACCAGGGCAATGACCACCAGCACGTTTTCACGGCGTTCTACTTGCAGCTTGCTGTCCTTCACGGCTTCACGCAGGCGTGGCTCGTAATCGTCCAGCCAGGCCTGGGTAATCTTCGGGTCAGGCATCGGGATGTCTGCCACGTTGACCTTGCTCAATGCCTTTGGCTGGCTCTGGGCAAACGGCCACCACCAGTGGGTTTCAGCATTCGCGGTGTTGGCTACTGCGGGAGCCGGTGCTGGAGCTGGCTCAACCTTCTTGGCTTCGGCTACAGGCTTGTCAGCGGAATCCTTGGAAGAGAACGGCCACCACCAGTTGCTGCTCTCGGCCTTGGCAGCAGGAGCAACAGGAGCAGCAGCTACAGGAGCTGGGGCAGGTTCGGCGGCAGCGACTGCAGCCGGTTTGGCGGCGCCTTTGACAGCAGGCGTGGCCGACTTGGCAGAGGCTGTGGTTTTACCCGCAGCGGCTGCGGGAGCAGCGGACTTGCCCGCTACCGCGACTTTGCTCGCAGGTGCAGCCGGTGCTGCTTCGGCTGTAGCCGGTTTCTCAGGCGCTTGCGGGGCTTCCTTGCTGCTGGCCTTATCGGACCCGAACGACCACCAATGGCCGCCATCCGCTTCATTTTGTGGGGTTTGTGCACAACCGGTGACGGTCAGGCAAATGGCCAAGGCTAGAGACTTGTTCGACGACATGGGATATCCACAAAATGAGATAAAAAATTCGGTCTAAATAACCGGTACAAACAGACGCTTGGAAATTATAAAAGCCACAGGGTTCCTTCCTGCAGCTTTCCGAGCATGTTTAAGCAAAAAAGTTCTTAACAGCAACCTTTTTACAGACAATCCGACAAAACCCGCACCAGCTTCTGCGCCCGAGGGTCCATCAATACATAAGGCCCCAAGGTATTTGTCACAAAACCGAACGCTACATCATGCTCAGGGTCAGCAAAACCGATGGAGCCCCCTGCTCCGGGATGCCCGAATGCCCTGCTCCCCAGACCGAAGGTGGCATTGGCCACCTGGGGTTGATCGAGCATGCAGCCCAGGCCGAAACGCGTCTGGGTCAACAGGGTCTTGTCCATCCCGAGGCTGTGCTCGCGGGTCAGTTCTTCAAGCATGTCGGCCTCCAGCAGGCTGCCATCGAGCAAGCCGCTGTAGAACCCTGCAAGGCTACGGGCGTTGCCATGGCCATTGGCCGCTGGCTGCTGCATGCGTCGCCATTCGGGTTTATTGGTGCTGGTCATGATAGACGGTGGATTGGTAAAAGCCCGGGTAGTCATGGCCGCGGGTTCGCGCATGGTCACTTGCAGCAGGCGCTGGGCTGCTGCATCACCGACATTGCCCTTGCCACGGGCGATATGCGCCACCCGGTAAAACTCTGCGTCCGCCAGGCCGACATGGAAGTCCAGCCCCAAGGGCTTGGCCACCCGAGCCACGATGGACTCCCCCGGACCGCGTCCGTCGGCTCGCCGAATCAGCTCACCCACCAGCCAGCCATAGGTAATGGCGGCGTAACCATGCCCCTCACCCGGTGTCCACCAGGGCTGCTCGGCAGCCAGGGCATCGACCATGGTTTGCCAGTTGTACAGGGCCTCCGGCGGCAGCAGCTCGCGCAATGCCGGCAAGCCGGCCTGGTGACAGAGCAACTGGCGCAAAGTAATGGCAGATTTGCCCGCCGCGGCGAACTCCGGCCAATAATCAGCCACCGGAGCATCCAGCTTGAGCTTGCCTTCGGCGACCAACTGCAACGCGGTGACTGCGGTAAAGGTCTTGGTGCAAGAGAACAGGTTGGCAATGGTGTCGCTGTGCCAAGCCTCGGCACCGTCCTTGTCAGCAGTCCCGGACCAGAGGTCGACGACGGTTTCCCCACCGATCTGGATGCACAGCGCCGCGCCGCGCTCCTGGGAATCTTCGAACAGCGTCGCAAAGGCCTCGCGTACCGCCTCGAACTTAAGCTCGTAATGACCCTGAATCTGCACCCTGACTCCCCCACAACAATGCTCGACAACGTGGCGCGCATTGTTCCAGCCCCGAAGGGATTTGGGAACAACCGACAGCCATTCGCAAACCCTCGGATCAGCAGGCTGCCAGGCTCTGCCCGGCGAGTCGCGACAAGCGCTGGGCCCGCGGGTCCATCAGGCTGAAACCGCCCATGGTATTGGTGACGAAGCCGAAAGCCAGATCACGTTGTGGATCGGCAAATCCCACCGAGCCGCCCAACCCCAAGTGTCCAAAAGCCCTTGGCCCCAGGCCGAAGGTCGCATTGGCCTGATCTGGCTGATCGAGCATGCAGCCCAGGCCAAAACGCGTCGGAGTGCGTAATGACTGGTCCCAACCACCACTGTGGGGTCGGGTAAACTCCTCACGCAGTGGCGCGCCCAGCAGTTCATCACCTAGCAATGCACTGTAGAAACCCGCCAGGCCATGGGCATTGCCGTGCCCGCTAAGCCCCGGATTCTGCAGGCGCCACCAGCGGGGTTGAAAGGTCTGGCTTGGCGACACCGAGGGATTGGAAAAAGCCAGAGTGGCCACGTTGCGCGGTTCATTGCCCATCACCCACCACAGATCCTGCGCCGCAGCGTCACCGACCCAGCCTTCACCCCGTGACAGGTAGGCGATGCGTTGAAAGTCCTGATCGGCCACTCCGACATGAAAATCCAGCCCCAGAGGCGTGCAGATCTCCTCAGCGATATAGTTACCGGGCTCACGTCCATCTACACGTCGGATTGTTTCGCCCAGCACCCAACCGTAGATCATCGGTGCATAACCCAGAGTGCTGCCTGGCGCCCACCAGAGTGGATGCGCGGCAATGCACTCGATCATGAAGTCCCAGTCATAGAGCGTGGCAGCCGGCAATACCTCGCGCAGCGCTGGTAAGCCGGAAACATGACATAGCACCTGACGCAGGGTCACCTGCTGTTTGCCCGAGGCGGCGAATTCCGGCCAGTAGCGGGCGATCGGCTGATCCAGATGCAGGAGGCCGCGTTCCACCAACTGCAACACCGCCACAGCCGCGAACGGCTTGCCGCAGGAATACAGACTGACCAGCGTATCCCTGTCCCAAGGCAGGCTCCGCTGCGAATCACGAGTCCCCGCCCAGAGATCCACCAGGGTCTGCCCAGCCACTTGGATACACACCGCCGCGCCACGCTCGCGCGGGTCGTCAAACAATTCGGCGAACGCCTGATAGACCGGCTCGAATTCCTTTACGCAATACCCGTGAATGTCCATGTGTCGACTCCCTTCAACAATGAAACACCTGTGAAGGGAGAATTATTTTAGCCCCAGCGATGCCAGCCATAGACCTGGATCAGTTTCTGGCTGGTCATTGCGCGGTGACCAGCCGAACGGTCAATAAGCACTGAATAGAGCCATCTGGCGATTAATGACCGTTGCCGGAATGGCCACCGGAGTGACCGCCTGGACCCTTGCTGGCGTGACCTTTGTCACCGCCGTCAGCGCCATGCTCGGTCGCGGCCGCCTGTTCGGCCTGGACCTGGGCCTTTTGCGCTTCCTTACCCAGCTGGTCCACCGCCTGCAGGTTGCTCTTGCGCACACTGTCGACAAAGCCCTGGAACGGCACATCAGTGATGCCCACCAGGCCGAAGTGACCGTTCTCACCGTCCAGCAAGCGCCCGGTCACCGGCTGGTCGAGGTACTGGAACCAGTGCACGCCGACAATCGATGGTTCACTCAGCGCCTGCTTGAGGAAGTTGGCATAGGCCGGGCCACGGTCTTCCTCACGGGCCAGCTCGGTTACGCCACCCCAGAACGGGCCGCGATCCCGGGAGCCGAAGTTGAACTCAGTCACCAGTACCGGCTTGTCGAGGCTGCGCAAGTACGCAAAGTCCTGACCATCCTGAGGCTTGAGGGTGTACATGTTGAAACTCAAAACGTCGCAATACTGGGCGCAGGCGGCCACCGCCTCAGGGTTGCTGACGGCAAACCGCCCGCCCAACAGCAAGTGGTTGGGAGCATGCCACTTCAACGAGTCGGCGATGGTCTTGAAATAGGTGTCGGCGAAGACCTTCTGGAAATACTTGAAGTCGGCTTCGATTTCCGGATGCTCAGGGTTCGGCAGTGGCGGCACGAAACCCGGATCCTCCATCAACTCCCAGGCCGGCAGATCGATTCCCCAGGCTTTCGACAGGCCCGCCTGGTTGCGGTACTTGTCCCGCAGTTGCTTGAGAAAAGCGCGCTTGGCTGGAACATCGGTGGTCAGGCGCAGGGTGCCGTAGGCCAGGGCATAACGGGCTTTCGGATCGTTCCCGGGACCGGCCCAGGCCAGCTCGTTGTCGGCAAAATAGCCAATCAGCCAAGGGTCATCGCGATGATCGCGAGCGGCGATGGCTACAGCGCGTTCAGTGGCCATGGCAAAACGCGGATCGAAGGGGTCGGGCATGCCGCCCCACCAATCACTGCCGGTGCTGATGCTGGCGTAATCACCGACGATCGATAACGGCAAGGTATAGGGCACCCGGTTAGCGAGACCCAGCGCTGGTGCACTCCAGTTGCCGAGGGTGTTGAAACCCCAGGCCTGCAAGCGGTCCAGGGTATGGCTGAGCCAGCGTTTTTCATCAAATACCGGGGCCGCGCAGGGGGCAGTGGCCGTCTCCGCTGCCTTGGCCTCGGTTGTCGAGGCCTCGACCACAGCCTCACTGCTCGCCGTGCAGGACTTGCCATAAGTCCGTTGCAGGTTGGCCCGATAGAAGTCGTACCAACGACCAACGTTATAGCCTCGGCCCTGGTCAGCGCCGTTGCCGCCACGGTTGTCGCCTGCACCGTAATAAGCCGTCAGGGGGTCGCCGTCCTTGGGCAAGTCAGCGAACATCCACTCACGATCCGCGACATAGGTCTGACTGTTGTCAGGCGCCACGGTGTTGACCCCCAGGGAATAGAACGGATGCCCTTCAGGGGTCACCAGGAACCAGCGACCATCGCGTTTTTCCGTGCGAAAGAAACCACTGGCCTTGAAGCTCGGGCCCTTGTCCCAACCACCGAACTTGTCCAGGGAGGCCTTCTCGCGCTCGCCCAGCCAGCCCTTGAGTTGTTGCTGCTCCTTGGCATCGGCCGCCTTGAGTTGATCGTCGCAGCTGACTTTTTCCGGCCAGCGGGCTCGGGTCGACTGGCCGTAGCCATCCACCAGCGAGCCATAGACCGCCTTGACCACGCCCTCGCCGTCCTGCACGCCGAAACGTTCGAGGAGGATACTTTGCGCGGCTTTGGGGTTATCCAAGGACAAGGTCACCGACACCACCTGGCTGCGGTCCAGTTGCCCTTCGCTGCTGGCCAGCAAAATGCGCTGGCCGTCCACGGTCGTCGGCATCGGCGGTGCGGCCTTCATGCCCTGGCTCAGCGGACTGCTGGCTACCAGCGGCACCAACAGGGTCTGCGCCGGACCGGCCGGCAGATCGACGCGACTGACCAGGGTCTTGCCGTCGTTGCTCTGGATAGTCACATAGAGGGTCAAAGCCCAGTTCATCGCACTCTGGATGCGCAGGGTTATCATTCCCGACTGCGACCAGTCCCAGGCCCCGCTCTGTGGCGTCAGGCTCAGGCTGGGCTTGGCAGTGGGGCTGAAGGTGATCCGCCGCAGCACTTCACCTTCGGCCGTTTGCTCTGCATTGGACTGCGGCAGGCTGGCATCTTGTGTCGCCACCTGGACCACAGCGGCAGGCCGGACAAAGTTGAACAGCGTCTGTTGTCCGGCAGGGGCCGCCAGGACGGGCGCGGCAAACAACAGGGCAAATACAGCGGGCAACGAACGGCGAATCATATGAACCTGGCTCTCCCTAAAGGCCGCCAAGCGGCCGGTGCTGAAGCGGTGACATGAAATAGACAGCACCGCGCGCAAATATGCGGACCGTGCTTAAGATATTTCGCGGCGAAATGGCGGCAAGGCATTGAGAATCGCCTTGCCATAGCGCTGAGTGACCAGGCGGCGGTCCAGCAGGGTGATGGTTCCGCGGTCCTGCTCGGTGCGCAGCAAGCGACCACAGGCCTGGACCAGCTTGAGGGAAGCATCCGGCACCGAGATCTCCATGAACGGATTGCCGCCCCGAGCCTCGATCCACTCTGCCAGCGCAGCTTCCACTGGATCATCGGGCACCGAGAACGGGATCTTGGCGATCACCACGTGCTCGCAATAGGCCCCGGGCAAGTCCACCCCTTCGGCAAAACTCGCCAGGCCAAACAGCACACTGGAATCACCGCCGTCGACTCGGGCCTTGTGCTTGTTGAGGGTCTCCTGCTTGGACAGGTTGCCCTGGATAAACACCTGCTTGCGCCAGTCGCGATCCAGGCCGTCGAACACGTCCTGCATCTGCTTGCGCGAGGAGAACAGCACCAGGGTGCCTCGGGAACCCTCTACCAGTTCCGGCAGGTCGCGAATGATCGCCGCCGTGTGCGCCGGTGCATCACGGGGATCGGCGCGCAAGTCGGGGACCCGCAGCACGCCGGCATCGGCGTGATGGAAAGGGCTGGGCACCACGGCGGTCACGGCCTTTTTCGGCAGGCCGGCACGCATGCGGAATCGGTCGAAGGTCCCCAGGGCAGTCAGGGTCGCCGAAGTCACCAGGGCCCCGTAGGCCACGTTCCACAGATTGCGCCGGAGCATTTCCGCAGCCAGGATCGGGCTCGCGTTGACCTCGATGTCGAACAGCGAACCACTCTCGGCCAGGGTCAGCCAACGGGCCATGGGCGGGTTGTCTTCCGGGTCCTCGATGGTGAATGCGGTCCATAGCTCCCAGTTGCCCGAGGCGCGCGCCTGCAGGCTGCCGAACAACGGGTACCACTCTTCGGCCTGGTTGCTGGCGATGCCGATGTTGACCTCGCCATCCATGCCTTCCTTGAGCAATTCGGTGAGGCGGGTAAACAGGTCGGTGAGACGGGAGAAGCCTTTTTTCAGCTCGATGCCCATCTCCCGCATATGCTCGGGAATCAGCCCACCGACGAAACGATGGCGTGGCCGCTCGCGGCCTTCCATGTCTTCGCCGGTCTTGAAATCAGCGAGCTGCTCGCAGGCAGTGAACATGAACTGCTGCTGGGTCTTGATCTCTCTTGCCAGCTCCGGCACCTGCTCGATCAACCGTCCCAGGTCACCTGGCAACGGGTTCTGGGCCAGCAGCTTGGTGAGGTTCTTAGCCGTCTGTTCCAGCCAGTCGGCAGTAGAACGCAGCCGGGTGTAGTGGGCAAAATGGCCGATGGCCTTGTCCGGCAGGTGATGGCCTTCGTCAAACACGTAGAGCGTGTCGCGTGGGTCCGGCAGCACAGCGCCGCCGCCCAGGGCCAGGTCGGCCAGGACCATGTCGTGGTTGGTGACGATCACGTCGACCTTGCCCATGCCTTCCCGAGCCTTGTAGAAGGCGCACTGGCCGAAGTTCGGGCAATGGCGATTGGTGCACTGGCTGTGGTCGGTGGTCAGGCGCGCCCAGTCGGCGTCTTCCAGGGCCGTTGGCCAGTTGTCACGGTCGCCGTCCCATTTATTCCCGGCGAGTTTTTCGATCATGCTGGTGAACAGCTTCTGGCTGGCTTCATCCACTTCGATCTTGAAGCCTTCCTCCTCGAACAGCTGGGCCGTGGCGGTCTGCGCATGACCTTCCTGGAGCAGCATGTCGAGCTTGGACAAGCACATGTAGCGCCCCCGCCCCTTGGCCAAGGAGAAGGTGAAACTCAGACCGCTGTTGCGCATCAGATCCGGAAGGTCCTTGTAGACGATCTGTTCCTGCAGGGCGACGGTAGCTGTGGCAATCACCAGGCGCTTGCCCGCGGCCTTGGCGGTGGGAATCGCCGCCAGGCTGTAGGCCACGGTCTTGCCGGTACCAGTGCCGGCCTCCACCGCGACCACTGCCGGGTCGCCACTGCGGCGACCCTCGTCGTCGGTGTCGATGTCCCCCAGGACCTTGGCCACTTCGGCGATCATCAGACGCTGGCCGTAACGCGGCTTGAGGCTCTTGGCTTCGAGAAAACGCGAGTAGGCGCCCTGGATCGTGGTTTTGAGTTCGTTGCTGATCATGGTTTTCGGGCGCACAAAACGCTGGATAAATTTTCAGTGGTTCGAATCGGCCGCTATCATACCCCGCTAATTCATCCTGCGCAGAACGGAGTACCCGAATGACCGCTTTCGCCCTCGCTTATAGCCTGCATGTGCTGGCCGCCCTGGTCTGGGTCGGTGGCATGTTTTTCGCCTGGATGATCCTGCGTCCAGCGGCCATGGTCGCCCTTGAGGGACCGGCGCGGTTGAAGCTCTGGGCACAAGTGTTTCCGCGCTTTTTTGTCTGGGTCTGGGCTGCCGTGGTGATCTTGCCGATCAGTGGCATTGGCCTGCTGCACCTACGCTTCAACGGTTTTGAAAGCGCACCGCGCTATGTCCAGATAATGATGGGGGTGTATCTGGTGATGACCGCGCTGTTCATTCGCATCCAGTCCCTGCAACTGCCGGAGTTGCACAAGGCGGTGGCGGCGCAAGACTGGCCGGCCGGTGCGGCGGCGCTGGGGAAGATCCGCCGGCTGGTGGGTATCAACCTGATCATCGGCTTGCTATTGGTGGCCCTGGCCGCGGCCCGACCAACCTTCTGATGAAACCAGCCACCGGCTCTATAGAGCCGGTGGCTGCAAGATACGCGGCAAGGGGTTACAAGCGCTGCACCGTCAACGATCCCGTCTGCCCTGCCGATCCCGGCTGCCCTTGAGCGCCAGGACGTCCGTTCTTGCCACCGTCGGTCTGGTAGACCAGGCAACCCTTGGACTTGCCCCCAGCCCCGGGCTTGCCGCCTGCACCGGCCAGGCCGCCGGCACCGCCATCGACCCAGACCTTGATCTGCTCGCCCGGAAAATCACGGGGCAATTCCAATCGCACCTGGGCCCCCGCCGCGCCTGGGCGACCATCGCCACCGCCGTCTCCGTCGGCACCGCGACCAGCCTGGCCCCAAGTGCAACCAGGTTCCTGGCCATTGCCACCATCAAGGCCGACATAGCCAGGCGCACCAGCGCCGCCACGGGCATCCACGGAGAGTTCCTGAGCCGTCAGCGCTTCGATACGCAGGTTCAGATTGCGTCCGGGCCTGGCAGCTTTCTGATAGTTGCCGGGTGCGCCACGGGAAGTGATCTGGCTGCCGGCGTCCAACTGCGCACGGCGGACAATCAGTTGCAGGCTTTGCTCGGTAGGCACAATGGCAATCCGCGCCTCACGCCCCAGATGCAGGTTATCAACCTTGAGTTCGGTGACATTCGCCGGAACCAGCAAGGTGCCGTAGTCAGCGACGTCCAGGCGCTCCAACTGCAAGGTGCTGGTGGTATTGGGCAGACGCATCAGGGAGTTGGTTTCGACCTTGACCTCCTGGGCCACGGCGAGGGGACTGCAGAACAGGGCCAACAGGCAGAGCTTACGCATGGTCGACCTCGACGATCTCAGGAGCAGGAAGGGTTTGCAGATGGAAGATCCCCACCAGCAGGATTTGCAGACGGTCACGCCAGGGATGCACACGGCCTCTGAGGCTGCCATTGAACAACACCAGTTCCAATAAATGTGTCACCAACAATAGACAGCCCGCCAAATTGACCAGCAGATGCAACGGATTGACCAATGGCCGGGCCAGGTTGATCAGCACCACCAGCCAAAATACCAAGATCAGAAACTTCCCCAGCCCCCATAAGACCTTCATATGCTCCCCTCGTGGATTATTCTTTGCGCGCACAGTAACGACTTATCCCGGGGATATGCCAGCGGGGGATGAAAATTCTTCCAAGGGCACCTGTTTAGCGACCGGATCGACGAGGATCGCAAGATACAGGCCCGTAACCGCGCCGATGACCAAGGTTCGAGTGAGGACTGCTTTGAGGGTATCCAGACGCGAAGTCAACCCTGCGCGGCTATAAGGCCGCGCAGGCTCCAGGCCTTCAGCGGTTGATCTGAATCTCGGTGCGACGGTTCATCGCCCGTCCTTCAGCGGTCTTGTTGTCCGCCACCGGTTTGCTTTCACCAGCACCGGCCACCGACACGAAACTGCTGCGGGGGATACCGTGGTTGATCAGGTATTCGACCACCGAGTGAGCACGTTTATCCGAGAGTTTCTGGTTGTAGGCATCGCGACCGACACTGTCGGTGTAACCGGTCACACGCAGTTGCGCCGTCGGGGCTTCCTGCTTCAAGCGGGTCACAATGGTGTTGAGCTTGGTCTTGTCGGCTTCGGTCAGCTTGGCCGAGTCGAAATGGAAGTGCACATCGCGAATGACGATGGTTTCTTCCTTGACCACCACCACCTCTTCCACCACTGGAGGAGGCAATGGGCAGCCATCAGCATCGACCGGTACGCCTTGCGGAGTATCCGGGCACTTGGGACTGGCACCATGCACCCAGCAGTAGGCGCCTGCCAGGCCACCGACCAACAGCGCGCCACCACCTGCCCACGAGGAACTTTCGGTGGCGCCCAGCGCCGCGCCCGTGACGCCACCGACCGCGGCGCAGATCGGCCAGTCGGTTTTCTGCAAACCTGCACAACCAGTCAACACACTGGTTAACAGAACCAAAGGTACTGCCGTCCGAATGATGCTCATCTGATTTCTCCTGAAAGATCGGCTTGAAGCCGATTAACGGAGTAAAGACCGCGCCTTTCAACTCCGCCAGCAAAGGGCCAGCTGCGCTTAAAGCCAACAAACACGGGCGCTTCGCTGATTTAGTGGAGAACCGCTCTAGGCCCGCAGGTGCCGGCACGCTAGTCTTTAGCGTTCTGATCGAGGAGCTAAGATGAGCGCCGGCATTTCTACCCGCACCCCGCAACAGGCCCTGGCGGCCCTGCTGGATCGCTATGCACCGCAACAGCTGTTGCTGATCGGTGCCAGTGACTTCCCCGCCCTGGCGGCATTCAAACAGGCTCACCCCACGACCCAGGTGGCTCAAGCAGCGCCGGGGCCCTTGCCCGCGGAGCTGGCTGCCCGGCGTTTCGACCTGGCGGTGGCGGTGGATTGCCTGGAGCACCTGCCCAAGCGCGCGGGCCTGAACCTGCTGGGAGGCATTCGCAACCTCAACGCCAGCCGGATTGCGGTACTGGCCGACATGGATGCCTGCGGATGGCAGGAAACCGACTTTTTCTCCCTGGCCTTGCAGGCCAGCGAACGCTTTCAACGGGATAAACAGGTGCTGACTCTGTTTACCTACGATCTGCTTGAATACAAACAAGTGCCCGACTGGCTCAACTCACGCTTCTGGGCAAACCCGGAAAACTTCGGAAAGTATTGGTGGTAACACAATGAGCGCCTCGATCTGTCCCTGCGGCAGCGGCAACCTGTTGGACGCCTGCTGCGGCCATTACCATGCCGGCCACCCCGCCCCCTGCGCCGAAGCCTTGATGCGTTCGCGCTACAGCGCCTATGTGCTGGGGCAAGTGGATTACCTTTTGGCAACCACATTGCCGGCGCAACAAGCCGGGCTGGATCGCCAGTCCATCAGCGACTGGAGTGCACAAAGCACCTGGCTGGGACTGCAAGTGGAAAGCTCCGAGGTCTTCGGCGGCCAACCCGAGCACGCCTTCGTCACATTCACCGCCCGCTGGCACGACAGCCAGGGCGAACACAGCCACCGCGAACGCTCCTCCTTCGTGCAGAACCAGGGACGCTGGTACTTCATCGACCCCACGGTTGCGGTCAAGGCCGGACGCAATGACGCCTGCGTCTGCGGCAGCGGGCACAAATTCAAGAAGTGCTGCGCCAGCTATTTAACCCGCTGAGCCGTGACTGGCGGCGGTCACCCCAGGCCCAGGATGGGCACCGGGGAATCAAAGGGAGTGTTGCAATGCTCGGTGAGCTAAATGCGTTACGGACAATCTGCCTGCTCGGGGTGCTGAGCCTGTCGGGCTGCGCGTCCTGGTTCACTGATGAGGAGCGCGACCCCGCGGTGCATCTGGTCAAGGTCGAGGTGGTCAAGGCCAACCTGCTGGAACAACGCTTCACCCTGCACTTGCGTGTCGACAACCCGAATGACAGTGACCTGACGGTGCGCCGCCTGACCTACCGAGTCTATCTGCAGCGGTTTCTGCTCAGCGAAGGCGAGCATGAGCACTGGTTCACGGTCACGCCCCACAGCAGCCGCTTCTTCAAGGTGCCGGTGCGCACCAACCTCTGGCCGCAGATCCGTGATGTGGTGAAACTGCTGCGCAAGCCTCAACAGCCCATTCCCTATCGCCTGGAAGGTGAACTGGAAATCGGATTATTCATCGGCAAGGACGTGCACCTGAAGCGCAATGGCGTGATAATTCCCGGCGATTTTATTCCGGAGTAACCCGCAATGACCCAACAACCTCATGTCCATGGCCCCGACTGCAACCACGATCATGATCATCATGAGCACGATCACGACCATGGCCATGTTCACGGCCCGCACTGCAACCACGCTCATCAGGAGCCGGTGCGCAACGCGCTGAAAGATGTCGGCCGCAACGATCCATGCCCGTGCGGCAGCAGCAAGAAGTTCAAGAAGTGCCACGGCGCCTGAAGTAACGAGGAGCTTGCCAGCGCATTCGCCGGCAAGCACAACCTCGCCTGGCCGCGCCTACAGGAGCTGCGCCAGGGTCAGCACCGTAGCGTACTCGCCGTGCAGGTTGGCCAGCGACATGGCATGCACCTCCTCGGCGCTGCGAGCCCGACCGGCAAAGTCGGGTTTGTCGAAGGTGTAGCAAGCGTCGGCCACCACCCACACGGCAAATCCCAGGTTGCCAGCGGTGCGCGCGGTCGACTCCACCGAGTTGTGGGTAGCGACCCCGACGATCACCAACTGTCCGATCCCCGCCTCACGCAAGTTCGCCTCCAGCGGATTGGCGCAAAAAGCGTCCGGCACCTGTTTCTGAATCAGCCACTCCCCGGGCCGAGGGCGAAAGCGCGGCTGAAACTCCACCCCGGACTGCCCGGGCCAGAACACCGACTCCGTCGAACGCGACAGGTGCTGCACGTGGATCACCGGCCAACCTCGGGTACGCCAGTGAGCCAGCAACTCAAGCATGCACTCCTCCGCCTGGGGGTTGTTACGCGGCCCAAGCCGGGGATGGAGGATGCCTTGCTGCTGATCAATAAGCATCAACGCCGTGTTGGCTGAAATGGACATGGAGGATTCTCGGTTGAACCGTCATTGATTTTTACTGACTTCAACATCACCTACTGTCTCAGGCAAGCCATCGAATGCAGACAGGACGACCTAATGCCGGAGTTTGCTGTCGTTTAACCAAGACCCGTCCCACTTGGAGCACTCCATGATCGACCTGTATTACTGGACCACCCCCAACGGCCACAAGATCTCCCTGTTCCTGGAAGAAACCGGCCTGCCCTACACCTTGTATCCGGTCAACATTGGCCGGGGCGAACAGTTCAAGCCCGAGTTCCTGAAGATCGCCCCCAACAACCGTATTCCAGCCATCGTCGATCATGAACCGGCGGATGGCGGTGCGCCGTTGTCGCTGTTCGAGTCCGGGGCGATCCTTCTATACCTTGCAGAAAAGACTGGCCAGTTCCTGCCTCAGGAGCTGCGGGATCGCCAGGAAACCCTGCAATGGCTGTTTTGGCAGATGGGCGGGCTGGGGCCGATGGCTGGGCAAAACCACCATTTCAGCCAGTTCGCTGCGCAAAAGATCCCCTACGCCATCAAGCGTTACGTGGATGAGACTGCGCGCCTGTATGGGGTGCTGGACCGGCGCCTGGCGGACCGGGCCTTTGTCGCCGGCAATCAATACAGCATTGCTGACATGGCGATCTATCCATGGATCGCCTCGTACAAGAAACAGAGCCAGAAACTCGAGGACTTCCCTCATCTGCACCGCTGGTTCATCAGCATCCACAACCGCCCCGCCACGGAACGGGCCTATGCCCTGGTGGAGCGAGTCAATCCAGCCTGATTCGATCGTCCAAAACAGCTTCGCCGGCTTGCCGGCGAAGGCTAATTGCGCAGCAACACACAAATACTCCCAGCCCCCGCTTGCGCGGCACTCGCCTGCTCACTAACGTAGCGCCTTTATCGACGCTACCCCCCGCAGGAGCTTTGCCATGGCCTCGCCAGCCCTCTCACATTTTCTTCCCCGGTTCGGCGTTGCCGCGGCAGTGGCCGGTGCTCTCAGCCTGGCTGGTTGCCAGTCCTGGAACACTCAAAACAGCCTGCCACCCACCTCTGGCGTACAACCTCTCAAGGGGCTGGCACAGAACGTTTCGGTGCGACGTAGCGCCGTCGGTGTACCGCTGATCGAAAGCAACAGCTTCCACGACGCGCTGTTCACCTTGGGTTATGTGCACGCCAGCGACCGCATCGGTGAGATGGTGACCCTGCGCCTGCTGGCCCAGGGCCGACTGGCCGAAATGTCCGGCGCCGAGGTGCTGGATGTCGACCGCCTGATGCGCGCAGTGAACCTGAAGAAAAGCGCCGGCGAGCTGTACAAGGCCTCGTCGCCACGAATCAAGCGCTTCTTCGAGGTCTATGCGCGGGGCGTCAACGCTTACCTGTTCCGCTATCGCGACAAGCTGCCGCCGGATCTGGCGTCGAAGGGCTACACCCCGGAATACTGGAAAGCCGAGGATTCGGCACTGATTTTCTGCCTGCTGAGTTTCGGCCAGTCCGCCAATCTGCAGGAAGAGATCAACGCTCTGGTACTGGCGCAAAAGGTCGGCAACGACAGACTGCCCTGGCTGACGCCAAGCTACCCCGATGAGCCGCTGCCCATGACCGAGGCCGACAAGCTCAAGGGGCTGGCATTGAATGTGCCAGGCATGAGCGAGCTCAGTCTTGCCGCCAAGCAGATGTCGGCCCTCAATACACTGGGCGTCACCGGCGGCAGCAACCTCGCCGTCGCCCCGCAGCACGCCCGCAGCGGTCGCAGCCTGCTGGCCAGCGACAGCCAGATTAGCGCGTGGTACTACGTGCAGATCCGCGCCCCGAAGTATCAGGCCGCCGGTGCCTCGATTGCCGGTTTGCCGGCCATTCTGCAAGGGTTCAACGGCAAGCTGGCCTGGAGCATGAGCTCCGCGATGGGCGACAACCAGGACCTGTTCCTGGAGAAGCTCAAGCGCCAGGGCAACGCGCTGTACTACCAGAACAACGGAAAATGGCAGCCGGCCATCGTTCGCAACGAAACCTACTTCGTCAAAGGCCAACGGCCGATTCGCGAAGCCGTGTACGAAACCCGCCACGGCCCACTGCTCAACAGCTCCCTGGGGATCAACGCCAGCAATGACCTGGCCAGTGGCTACGGTCTGGCGCTGCAAGTGCCAGAGTTCAAGGATGATAAGAGCCTGGATGCTTTCTTCGACCTGTCACGGGCACAGGCTGTGGAAAAGGCCTCCGACGCCAGCCGCGAGATCCGTGCCATTGCCCTGAATATGGTCTACGCCGACGCCAGCAACATCGGTTGGCAGGTCACCGGGCGCTTCCCCAACCGCCGTGAAGGCCAAGGCCTGCTGCCATCTCCCGGCTGGGACGGACGCTATGACTGGGACGGCTACGCCGACCCGATGCTCCATCCTTATGACCAGGACCCGGCGCAAGGCTGGATCGCCACCGCCAATCAGCGGGTGATCTCCCGCGGTTACGGTATGCAGCTGTCCAACTCCTGGGATGCTCCGGAGAGGGCCGAGCGTATCGGGCAGTTGCTGTCTGGCGGCAAGCAGGACAGCCGCAGCCTGATTGCCCTGCAATACGACCAGACCACCCTGTTCGCCGCCAAGTTGAAAAAGATGTTCGAGGCGCCAGGTATGGCCCTGCCGCTGAAAAACGCCATCCAAGCCCTGCCCGACGCTGACCGCGCCAAAGCCCGCGAGGCCTACAGCCGGCTGATGGCGTTCGACGGCAAACTCAGTGCCGGCTCTGCCGACGCCGCGCTCTACGAATTGTTCCTCCAGGAAAGCGCCAGGCAGACCTTCCTCAAACGGCTCGGCCCAGAGCCCGGCATTGCCTGGCAAGCCTTCGTCGCCAATGCGGGCCTTTCCTATTCAGCCCAGGCCGACCATCTTCTGGGCCGGGAAGACAGTCCGTTCTGGGGCGACTCGCGCACCGAGCAAAAAGAGGACAAGCCAGCGATTCTCGCCCGTAGCCTGGCGGCCGCCGTCAGTGCGGGCGAGCAACTGATGGGCATGGACCGCAAGACCTGGCAGTGGGGCAAGTTGCACAGCTATCGCTGGATCAACAGCAGCGGCCAGGTGATTCGCGGCCCATTGCAGGCCGGTGGCGACCAGAACACCATCAACAGCGCCGGATATCGCTGGGGACAGGACTTTGCCATCACCACGACCCCAGCCCTGCGCTTCGTTGTCGACTTCGCGCTGAGCGAGCCACTAATGGGACTCAACAGCAGTGGCCAATCCAGTAACCCGGCAAGCCCGAACTATGCCAACGGCATCGACGGCTGGCTCAAGGCCCAGTACTTGAGCTTCCCGATGCAACCACAGAACTTCGAACGCAGCTACGGCAAGACCCGCCTGACCCTGGTTCCCGGCAAGTAAGGCCATCCCCAGATCCCGCTTGCGCGCCCTGCGCAAGCGGGCCTGCGCCAGAGTGATCCACTCTTGGCAGCATCCCCCGCCCCCGCCAGCACTGCCCCCAAAAGCCATTTCCAGCTCGCATGCACCTTAATCGTGCAACGCGAGAAGCACGCCCTGTTTCAGCGCGCGACGGTCGTCGCATCGTTGCTTCGGAGCGCTTTTAAAACACTTGTTCGGGACTCTGGTTCGGAAATTGCTACTTTCATTAAGTCACATGCCTTCCAGTAACAGTACTCATGCGCCACAAGCGCTCATATTGGTTCTTAGGGATTGAATAATGAAAAAAGCATTGCTGACCCTTTCTGCACTGGCTCTGTGCATGGCCGCCGGCTCCGCGCTGGCCAAGGAGTACAAGGAACTGCGCTTCGGCGTCGATCCGTCCTACGCCCCTTTTGAATCCAAAGCCGCCGACGGCAGCCTGGTAGGCTTCGACATCGATCTGGGCAATGCCATCTGCGCCGAGTTGAAGGTCAAATGCAAGTGGGTCGAAAGCGACTTCGACGGCATGATCCCAGGCCTCAAGGCCAATAAATTCGACGGTGTGATCTCCTCCATGACCGTCACCCCAGCCCGTGAAAAAGTCATCGACTTCTCCAGCGAACTGTTCTCCGGCCCTACCTCGCTGGTGTTCAAGAAAGGCTCCGGCCTGAGCACAGACATCACCTCGCTCAAGGGCAAGACCGTCGGCTACGAGCAGGGCACCATCCAGGAAGCCTATGCCAAGGCCGTGCTGGACAAGGCCGGGGTGAAAACCCAGGCCTATCAGAACCAGGACCAGGTGTACGCCGACCTGACCTCCGGACGCCTCGACGCCTCGATCCAGGACATGTTGCAAGCCGAACTGGGCTTCCTCAAATCGCCGCAGGGCGCTGACTACGAAGTCAGCAAGCCAGTGGACGATCCACTGTTGCCAGCCAAGACTGCGGTCGGTATCTCAAAAGGTAACAAAGAGCTGAAAGCGCTCTTGGATAAAGGTATCAAAGCGTTACACGATGATGGCACCTACGCCACCATCCAGAAAAAGCACTTCGGTGACCTGAACCTCTACAGCGGTAAATAACCTGCCGGCGCCCATCTTCGATGGGCGCCTTTTTTACTGCCACAGGTCACCGATCAATGTTCGAAGAACTTCTAAACAACCTAGGGCTTTCCGCCTTCAGCCTGAAGGGTTTCGGCCCCCTGCTGCTGGAAGGTACCTGGATGACCATCAAGCTGTCGGTGTTGTCACTTCTGGTCAGCGTCTTGCTTGGCCTGCTCGGCGCCAGCGCCAAACTCTCCAGCCTCAAACTGCTGCGAATTCCAGCCCAGCTCTACACCACGCTGATCCGCGGAGTACCGGACCTGGTGCTGATGCTGCTGATTTTCTACAGCCTGCAGACCTGGCTGACGTCCTTCACCGATTTCATGGAGTGGGACTACATCGAGATCAATCCCTTCAGCGCCGGGGTGATCACCTTGGGGTTCATCTATGGTGCCTACTTCACCGAAACCTTTCGCGGAGCAATCCTTGCCGTACCGCGAGGCCAGGTCGAAGCCGCCACCGCCTACGGCCTGAAACGCGGACAGCGCTTTCGCTTCGTGGTCTTCCCACAGATGATGCGCTTCGCCCTGCCGGGCATTGGTAACAACTGGATGGTGATGCTCAAGGCCACCGCCCTGGTGTCGATCATTGGCCTGGCCGACCTGGTCAAGGCCGCCCAGGATGCTGGCAAAAGCACCTACCAGTTGTTCTACTTCCTGGTTATCGCCGCGCTGATCTATCTGCTGATCACCAGCGCCTCCAACTTCATCCTGCGCAGGCTTGAACGACGCTACGCTGCAGGCGCACGGGAGGCGGTGCGATGATCGAACTCCTGCAGGAATACTGGCGCCCCTTCCTTTACAGCGACGGTTACCACATGACCGGGCTGGCCATGACCATGTGGCTGCTCAGCGCCTCGATCTGCATTGGTTTTCTGGTGTCGATCCCGCTGTCGATTGCCTGGGTTTCGCCCAAGCGCTACATCCGCTGGCCGGTGCGTTTCTATACCTACCTATTCCGTGGCACGCCGCTCTATATCCAGTTGCTGATCTGCTACACCGGGATCTACAGCATTGCCGCAGTCCGTGCGCAACCGCTGCTGGACTCGTTCTTCCGCGATGCAATGAACTGCACCATCCTCGCCTTCGCCCTGAACACTTGCGCCTATACCACGGAGATTTTCGCCGGGGCAATCCGCAGCATGGCCCACGGCGAAGTCGAGGCGGCCAAGGCCTATGGCCTCAGCGGATGGAAACTGTATGCCTATGTGATCATGCCCTCGGCCCTGCGCCGCTCGCTGCCCTACTACAGCAACGAAGTGATCCTGATGCTGCACTCCACTACCGTGGCGTTCACCGCGACCATCCCCGACATCCTGAAAATCGCCCGCGACGCCAACTCGGCGACCTTCCTGACGTTTCAGTCGTTCGGTATCGCCGCCATCATCTACCTGTGCGTGACTTTCACCCTGGTGGGCCTGTTCCGCCTCGCTGAACGCCGCTGGCTGGCCTTCCTCGGGCCGACCCACTAGGACTTGCTGCAGGAAAAACCGTCAATGCGCCACGAGATCCACGACCTGCTCGCCCCGCTGCCGGGCACCGCGCGCCAGGTCCACAGCTTTCACTTCGGCCCGCCCCAGGCCACCGGCAAGATCTACATCCAATCCTCCCTGCATGCCGACGAGATGCCCGGCATGCTGGTGGCCTGGCACCTCAAGCAACGCCTGACCGAACTAGAAGCCGCCGGGCGCCTGCGCCAGCAAATCGTCCTGGTGCCGGTGGCCAACCCGGTGGGCCTGGAACAGGTGCTGATGGACGTGCCCCTGGGCCGCTACCAGTTGGAAAGCGGGCAGAATTTCAACCGCGGGTTCGTCGACCTCGGCGAGCAGGTCGGCGACGCCATCGAAGGGCTGCTCAATGACGATCCGCAGCACAATCTCGAATTGATCCGCCGCCAACTGGTCGACGCCCTGGCCCGACAACGAGCGCAGACCCAATTGCAGTCGCTGCAACTGACCCTGCAACAGCTGGCCTGCGATGCCGACATGGTGCTGGACCTGCATTGCGACTTCGAAGCCGTGGCGCACCTGTACACCACCCCCGAAGCCTGGCCCCAGGTGGAGCCATTGGCCCGCTATATCGGCGCCGAAGCCTGCCTGCTGGCCACCGACTCCGCGGCCTGGTCGTTCGACGAGTGCTTCAGCCTGCTGTGGTGGCAACTGCGACAGCGCTTCGGCGAGCACTTTGCCATTCCGCCAGGCAGCTTTGCGGTGACCGTCGAGCTGCGCGGCCAGGGCGACGTCAATCACGGTTTGGCCAGCCTCGACTGCCAAGCCCTGATCGACTACCTGACCCGCTTTGGCGCCATCGACGGCGAGGCGCCGCCACTGCCCGACCTGCCCTTCCCGGCCACGCCTCTGGCCGGGGTCGAGCCGGTGACGACAGCGGTGGGCGGGCTGTTGGTGTTCAGCGCCCTGCCGGGGGAATACCTGGAGGCCGGTCAGTTGGTGGCCGAAATCATCGACCCGATCAACGACCGGGTCACCCCTATCCACTGCAACAATGCCGGGCTCATGTATGCCCGCTCGCTGCGGCGCATGGCCACCGCCGGCATGGTGATCGCCCATGTCGCCGGCCACGAAGCCTATCGCAGCGGTTACCTACTTTCGCCTTGAGGATGCAAGCCACCATGTACAAATTGACCGTTGAAGGCCTGCATAAATGCTATGGCGACAATGAAGTGCTCAAGGGTGTTTCCCTCAAGGCCAAGACTGGCGACGTGATCAGCCTGATCGGCGCCAGCGGCTCGGGCAAAAGCACCTTCCTGCGTTGCATCAACTTTCTCGAAACTCCGGACGACGGCGCCATGAGTCTGGATGGCCAGCAGATCCGCATGGTCAGCGATCGCCACGGCATGCACGTGGCCGATCCGGCCGAGCTGCAGCGGATTCGTACCCGGCTGGCAATGGTGTTCCAGCATTTCAATCTGTGGAGTCACATGACCGTGCTGGAAAACATCACCATGGCCCCGCGCCGGGTGCTGGGGGTCAGCCCCAAGGAGGCCGAGGAACGTGCCCGGCGCTACCTCGACAAGGTCGGCCTGCCAGCCCGGGTCGCCACTCAATACCCGGCGTTCCTGTCCGGCGGCCAGCAGCAGCGGGTTGCCATCGCCCGGGCCCTGGCCATGGAGCCGGAAGTCATGCTGTTCGACGAACCCACCTCAGCCCTGGACCCGGAGCTGGTGGGTGAGGTGCTCAAGGTGATCCAGGGCCTGGCGGAGGAAGGCCGGACGATGATCATGGTCACCCACGAAATGAGTTTTGCACGCAAGGTCTCGAGCCAGGTGATGTTTCTGCACAAAGGCCTGGTGGAGGAGGAAGGTACGCCCGAAGCCGTACTGGGTAACCCGAAAAGCGAACGCCTGCAGCAGTTTCTCAGCGGCAATCTGAAGTAAGGGCTGCCTGCCCCGTGCGTTAGGCCTTACAGGGACTGGGCGGACGGGGCACTTGAACGTACTCGCCAAGCTCAGACGGCAGGCGCGGAAGGCGGTTCGTCCGGCAACGTCGGCTCGCCAGGTTCTGTAGGTTCAAGCGGCTGAGGAGTGTCCGGGTCAGGCTGACCGGGAATACCGCCTGCCATGCTGACGGAGGGATACGCCAACAGGCTCCAGGCCAACAAGCCAACCTGATTGGGTTCCAGCCTTGCCAAGGTGGCGCTGATTCGCGGATCTATCTTCATGGGGCACTCCTGAGCTGTTCCCGATACGCCTTGCGCGTACCGGAAGGACACTCAATAGAGTGTCTACCCGCTCAGGAATT
Source organism: Pseudomonas sp. Fl4BN1 (assembly GCF_009908285.1). GTDB lineage: Bacteria > Pseudomonadota > Gammaproteobacteria > Pseudomonadales > Pseudomonadaceae > Aquipseudomonas. The sequence goes on along the minus strand of NZ_JAAARM010000031.1, from coordinate 33,818 downwards.
CCCGCTATTCGTCAGACAAACGGACTCAGGTACGCGGCAAGGTCACGCCACGCTGCCCCTGGTATTTGCCGCCGCGATCCTTGTAGGACACTTCACATTCTTCATCCGACTCCAGGAACAGCATCTGCGCCACACCCTCATTGGCGTAGATCTTCGCCGGCAAGGTCGTGGTGTTGGAGAACTCCAGGGTCACATGACCTTCCCACTCGGGTTCCAGCGGGGTCACGTTGACGATGATGCCGCAACGGGCATAGGTGCTCTTGCCCAGGCAAATGGTCAGTACGTTGCGCGGAATGCGAAAGTACTCAACGGTGCGGGCCAGGGCGAAGGAGTTCGGCGGGATGATGCAGACGTCGCTCTTGACGTCGACGAAGCTCTTTTCATCAAAGTTCTTCGGATCGACGGTGGCCGAGTTGATGTTGGTGAACACCTTGAATTCATCAGCGCAACGCACGTCGTAGCCGTAGCTCGACACCCCGAAGGAGATCAGCCGATCCTGGCCTTCGCCACGCATCTGGCGCTCTACGAAGGGCTCGATCATGCCGTGCTCTTGCGCCATGCGGCGAATCCACTTGTCCGATTTGATGCTCATGGCGGGTGTCCTGAAATAACGAGGTGAAAAAATTCTGTCCGGCATCTTACCGGGGCGCGTGGCCGGGTTCAAAGTCTCGGGCGTTTTTCTCGCCTGCCCCCTTATTTTTCAAGGGCTGGCCGACTGACGCCTCGCCGTCAGTCACGAAAACCGAGAAACCTTCGCACTGACCATTGGCACGTTCAGGAAAAAGGGTTAAGGTGGCGCCACTGTGCTGCTTGTGTCACTGAGAATCTCTACACGATGTTGAATTTCGATCCAACCATCTCCAAGAATTTTTCCTGCTCTTTGCACTCAGTCTCGGCCAGGGCTTTTCCTGAGTCGCAGTTAACTTTGTCCAAGGAGATACACCATGTCTAATCGCCAAACCGGTACCGTTAAGTGGTTCAACGATGAAAAAGGCTTCGGCTTCATCACTCCACAATCCGGTGACGACCTGTTCGTACACTTCAAAGCTATCCAATCCGACGGCTTCAAAAGCCTGAAAGAAGGCCAACAGGTTTCTTTCATCGCTACCCGCGGTCAGAAAGGCATGCAAGCTGAAGAAGTTCAAGTTATCTAACTTGTACTGATCCAGTAAAAAAACCCCGCCCTCAACAGCGGGGTTTTTTTGTGCCCGCAGATTTTGTTTTCACCCTGACGCGGTGGAACACCCTCTCGAATGCGCCAGGGCCGCCCCGGCCTACCAGGTCACGCCAAAACCCAGCGTATAGCGAGTCCTGTCCAGATCACTGTCTTCGGTGCCGCGAATCAGGTCTTTCTCCGCCTTGAGATTCAACGAAGCCCAGTCGGTAACCTTGTAGCGCAGGCCCATTTCTGCATCCAGAGCGTAATCAGCCACTCCAGACAGCGGCCGACCCACCTCGCCATTGGTGAAGAACTCCACCCGCTTACCTATCAGATAGCGGTTGTAGTCCCACTTCATGGCCAGGGAATAGAAGTTGTCCTTGCCGCCATCGGCGTACTCGTAATCTGTGCGGTTGAACAGTGAGCCCAGGGAGAACGCACCCAACTCATCGTCCCAGAACTGGTAACCAGGACCCGTACCCACCACCCGTTGCCGCGCCAGATCCTCAACCTTGTCGCGCTTGTAGGTCAGACGACCCTCCCAGAACCACTGCTCAGTAATGAAGCGGTCCAAGGCGTATTCGGCGCGCCAGTTGTCAGTGGTCACCACATGATCCTGAAACTCGCGGTTGTACTCACCCAGGGCATGGTGACGCCAGGCACCATGCCGAGCAGAAGTCCTGAAGTCGATGTCATAGTCATCGGTATCCTTTTCCGCGCGCTTATAGTCCATGGCCACGTCGACATTACCCTTCCAGATCATGTCCTCCACCAACGGCCTGGGCTTCATGATCTGCTGGATACTCGCCAGTTCGACTGCCTTGGGTGCCTCGCCATTAGCCAACACGACCTTGCCATCCTCCGCCGGTCGCAGCGACTTGGCCTTTTCTCCCACATAGGCGTCCTGCTTGACCAACAGTTCCTGGTCGCTCTCCAGGGTCTTGACCTGCTTCCAATCGATCGAAATGGCACCACCGTAGTCGGTCTGGATCAACAACTTGCCACCATCGAAGACTTTAATCTTGCCACTCAGGCGATCGCCATTCTTTAACCAGACAGTATCGGCCAGTGACGGCAGGGAAGCGCTGAGCGCCGCGAAACACAACAGAGTTCTGGACAACATAGGCAAATACGGACTCGATCTTGCGAAAAAACGGCATTATTCCTGCTGAACATGCCTTAGTCAGGACTGACCTGGGTATTGAGAGTGAGTTCAATACTCATCCAGACTTCACCATCACAACTGACCAGCGTCCCTTCTACTATCTGGAACCGCGAATGTGACCGAACACGGCGAAGACCCACAAAGCCCCGCGCAAATCCGACGCACGGCGCTCTACCTGACCCTGGCCCTAGTTCCTCCAGGCAAGGTCGTAAGCTACGGCCAACTGGCGCAGATGGCCGGTCTCGGAAGAGCCGCCCGCTGGGTCGGACGCACCCTCAGCCAACTGCCGGCGGAGACCGTTCTGCCTTGGCACCGGGTACTGGGCGCCGGCGGTCGCATCAGCCTGCCCGCTGGCAGCCCGTCAGGCGATGAACAGCGCGCCAGACTGCGTGACGAAGGTGTCTCTATCCTGAACAATCGCGTGGATATTCAGCGCCATGGCTGGCGCCCGGTAGAGCACAGCGGTTAGAGTGCGCGCTTTGTTTCCGCAACCTGAGGCAGACTCCAGCCCATGCCCCGTAAAACCTGGCGCGCCGCACTTGCCGCCTATGCCAGCCCCTCGACGCTCGTGCTGTTGCTGCTTGGTTTCGCCGCCGGCATGCCTTACATGCTGGTGTTCTCGACTCTTTCGGTGTGGTTGCGCGAGGCCGGTGTAGCGCGCGAAACCATCGGCTATGCCAGCCTGATCGGCTTGGCGTATGCCTTCAAATGGGTATGGTCGCCCCTGCTCGACCAATGGCGCCTGCCGCTGCTGGGCAAGCTCGGTCGACGACGCTCCTGGCTGGTACTGGCACAGACCCTGGTGATTTTCGGCCTGATCGGCATGGGTTTCTGCGACCCGCAAAAGCACCTCTCCTGGCTGATCGCTATTGCGGTGATCGTGGCCTTTGCCTCGGCCACTCAAGACATCGCTATCGACGCCTATCGCCTGGAAATCGCCGACGACAGCCGCCAGGCCGCCCTGGCCGCCAGTTATATGTCCGGCTATAGGGTCGCGGTACTTCTGGCCACTGCTGGCGCACTGTTCTTTGCCGAAGGCTTCGGCTCAACCGGTTTCAGCTACAAGCACTCGGCCTGGACCGGCACCTACGTGCTGTTCGGGGTACTGATGATCCCGGCCCTGATCACCACCCTGCTGATGCGTGAACCCTCGGTACCGCTGCGCACCCAGCTGTCCGCAGGGCGCTACAGCTTTGCCCACCAACTGATCTCAGTATTCGTGCTGATCGTGCTGTTGGTGTCGGTGCCCGCTACCTTCACCCAGTTGTACAACACTGACTTCGCCAGCGTGATCTTCAACGGCATGAGCCTGCTGGACTTGCTATTGGAGGACCGGGCGTTCCTGCGGGCGATTCTCTATATCACCCTCAGCGCCTTGTGCCTGTCCGCCATGGGCCGCAGGGGGCTGGCGCCAGTGCTGACCCCGGTCAACGATTTCATCCTGCGGTATCGCTGGCAAGCCTTCCTGCTGTTGGGGCTGATCGCAACCTATCGCATGTCGGACACGGTCATGGGGGTAATGGCCAACGTGTTCTACATCGACCAGGGTTTCACCAAGGATCAGATCGCCGGTGTCAGCAAGATTTTCGGCCTGATCATGACCTTGCTTGGGGCAGGCATGGGCGGCCTGCTGATTGTGCGTTTCGGCATCCTGCCAATCCTCTTCATCGGTGGCGCAGCTTCCGCAGCCACCAACCTGCTGTTCCTCATGCTTGCCGACATGGGGCCCAATCTGGAAATGCTGATTGTCACCATTTCCCTGGACAACTTCAGCTCAGGCATGGCCACCTCGGCCTTCGTCGCCTACCTGTCGAGCCTGACCAACCTCAAGTTCTCGGCCACCCAATATGCGCTGCTCAGCTCCATCATGCTGCTGCTGCCACGGCTGATCGGCGGTTATTCCGGGGTTATGGTAGAGAAGTTCGGCTATCACGACTTCTTCCTCATCACCGCCATACTCGGGATTCCAACCCTGATCCTGATCGCCTTGCACTGGTACCAGGAAAGTCGTCGCGCCAGGCCGAAACCTGAGCCGGAGCCGACCGCCAACAGCACCGCTGTCAGCGAAGAACCCTAGAAATTCCCGGGGGTTGCGGCGTTTTATCGGCCTCCCCCGCTTCCCCCGGCCGCAATCCTGTACGCCAGCGGAAGTCGCCCGTACAATGCTCCGTCATTTCTAGTCTTCAGCAACCGACAACGGCCTCCCATGCGCACCAGTCAATTTTTGCTCGCCACACAGAAAGAAACGCCTTCCGATGCGGTCGTGATCAGCCATCAACTGATGCTGCGCGCCGGCATGATCCGTAAACTGGCCTCAGGCCTGTACACCTGGCTCCCGATGGGCCTGCGGGTAATGCGCAAGGTCGAAGCCATCGTTCGTGAAGAAATGAACGCTGCCGGCTCGCTTGAAGTGTTGATGCCGAGCACTCAGCCGGCTGAGTTGTGGCAAGAGTCTGGGCGCTGGGAAGAGTACGGCCCCGAGTTGCTGCGCTTCAAGGATCGTCATGGTCGCGACTTCTGCGCCGGCCCGACCCATGAAGAGGTGATCACCGATCTGATGCGCAACGAGTTGAGCAGTTATAAGCAACTGCCGATCAACCTGTACCAGATCCAGACCAAATTCCGCGATGAAATCCGCCCACGCTTCGGCTTGATGCGCGGCCGCGAATTCATCATGAAGGACGCCTACTCCTTCCATACCGACCAGGCTTCGCTGCAAGTCACTTACGACCGTATGCACCAGGCCTACTGCAACGTATTCAGCCGCCTGGGCCTGAAATTCCGCCCGGTAGAGGCTGACAACGGCTCGATCGGCGGCGCCGGCTCCCACGAATTCCACGTACTGGCCGACTCCGGCGAGGACGACATCGTCTTCAGCAACGGCTCCGACTACGCAGCCAACATCGAGAAAGCCGAAGCCGTACCTCGTGAGACCTCGCGCCCGGCTGCGAGCGAAGCAATGCGCCTGGTGGACACTCCTGACGCGAAAACCATTGCTCAGTTGGTTGAAGGCTACAACCTGCCGATCGAAAAGACCGTCAAGACCCTGGTGGTGCATGCCGAAGAAGCCGGCAAGCTGATCGCCCTGATCATTCGCGGCGACCACGAGCTGAACGAAATCAAGGCAGCCAACCAGCCAGGCGTAGCCAGCCCGCTGGTCATGGCCTCCGAAGCCGAACTGCGTGACGCCATCGGCGCTGGTGCCGGCTCCCTGGGCCCGGTGAACCTGCCGCTGCCGATCATCATCGACCGTTCAGTGGAGCTGATGAGCGACTTCGGCGTCGGCGCCAATATCGACGACAAGCACTACTTCGGCGTGAACTGGGAGCGTGACCTGCCCGTTCCGACCGTCGCTGACCTGCGCAACGTGGTAGCCGGCGACCCGAGCCCGGACGGCAAAGGCACCCTGGAAATCAAGCGCGGCATCGAAGTCGGACACATTTTCCAGCTGGGCAACAAGTACAGCAAGGCGATGAAGTGCGAAGTGCTGGGCGAGAACGGCAAGCCGGTAACCCTGGAAATGGGTTGCTACGGCATTGGCGTGTCCCGCGTGGTGGCTGCTGCCATCGAGCAGAACAACGACCAGAACGGGATCATTTGGAGCGACACCCTGGCGCCATTCCAAATCGCCCTGGTGCCACTGCGCTACGAAACCGAACAGGTTCGCGAAGCCACCGACAAACTCTACGCGGAACTCACCGCCGCCGGTTTCGAAGTGCTGCTGGACGATCGCGACAAGAAGACCAGCCCGGGTATCAAGTTCGCGGACATGGAGCTGATCGGCATTCCCCACCGGATCGTGGTCAGCGACCGCGGCCTCGCCGAAGGCAACCTGGAATACAAGAGCCGTACCGAAGCCGAGGCGCAAGCGCTGCCGGTGGCCGACGTACTGTCCTTCATCCAAGCTCGTATCCGTCGCTGAAACCAGATAGAGAAGACATGTTCAAGCGAAACACCTTAAGCCTCGGTGGCGCCGCCTTGTGCGGCGCCCTGCTGGTCAGCGGCTGCGCCAACCAGATGTCACAACGCAGCGAGCACGAGGAACGGGTCGAGCGCAAACTGCTCGACCACAGCCTGCAGATCGATGTCGGTGAGCCTAAGGTGCTTGAGCTGCCGCAACGCCAGGTACGCATCCACGAGCAGAAGACCTTCGAAGTCACCGAATTCGAAGTTACCCGCCGCTACGATCGCTATACACCCTACCAACCCTGGCGGGAGATCTACGAGATCCCGCTGGGAGCGGTGGCACTGGTGGCCGGCATCGGCGCTAACGTGGTCAATGTGTTCGCCCTGGGCAACCTGCCGGACAGTGTCACCAAGGACTGGATCAGCTACGGCGTCTCCGGACTCAACCCATTCATGAACATGCCGTCCCACGGCCGCGCCCAGCAGAACCTGGCAGCGATTGATGAAGTCCAGCGCGACAAGCGCTTGGAATATTCGAGCCTGCCGTGGAGCGAGCGTCCGGTGCAGGTCAAGGCCGGCAAGGAAACCTACGAGCTGAGCACCGATCGCAATGGCGTGCTGCGCTTGAACCTGCTGGACAACCCGTTCTCCGAACAGGATCTGAACCACATCGGCAAGTTGCAGATCAGTGTCGAGGACGCTCAGGACGAGGTGCACTCGGACTCATCCCTGAGCATCAGCAGCAGCTTGCGGAGCAAACTGCTGGAAGCTCACGCACTGATCTACGACGACCTTGAAGATGACGAAGTGAGCCAATGGGTACACCGGGTCAAACGTCTATCGGAACTGGGCCTTGAAGAAGAAGCCAGCGAGCTGGAGCAGAGCCTGATCGAGCTGACGCGCAATGATCCGGAACTGCAAAACGAGTTTCTCAAGTCTCTGACCAAGAACGCCGGCCGACTGGTGGCGGATCCAGGCAGGAACTGATCCTCCTTAACCAGCGATTGTGGCGCCCCGGGCAAACCGCGGCGCCTGGCTCGCTGACAAACGCCCCCTACACTCCCTGGAACAGCTCCAGCTGTTCGTGCCCACCGCGCAGATCCTGCAGACGCACACCAATTCCCAGAAGCCGCACCGGCTTGCCACCGCGCTTGAAGGCCTGGGTCAGCAACTGCCGATAACTCTCCAAATCTCGCCCCGCGCCGGCCTGCTCCAAAGTGGTCTGGGTGAAGTCGTGGAACTTCACTTTGACAAACGGCTTGCCCGGCCGGTAACTGCTGTCGATTCGGGCAATGCGGCCCGCCAGCGTTTCCATCAGCTCCGGCAACTTTTGCAGACAGCTGTCCAGGTCCGGAAGGTCCACGTCGTAGGTATTCTCCACACTGATGGATTGCCGCCGGCTGTCATTCTGCACCGGCCGATCATCAATACCCCGGGCCAGCCCCCACAGGCGCTCGCCAAAACTACCGAACTCGCGCACCAAAGCCAGCTTGTTCCAGTCCCGTAGTTGCAGACAGCTGACAATACCCAGACGCCCCAGCTTGTCCGCCGTGACCTTGCCCACACCATGCAACTTGCTCACCGGCAGCTCCGAGACAAAATCCTCCACCTGGTCCGGAGTGATCACGAACAGCCCGTTGGGCTTTTTCCAGTCACTGGCAATCTTGGCCAGGAACTTGTTCGGCGCCACACCCGCTGACACAGTGATATGCAGCTGATTGGAGACTCGACGACGGATGTCCTGAGCAATACGCGTGGCGCTGCCAGCAAAACTCGGGCTTTCGGAGACATCCAGGTAGGCTTCGTCCAGGGACAACGGCTCGATCAGATCGGTGTAATCACGAAAGATCGTGTGAATCTCTTTCGACGCCTCGCGATAAGCATCCATTCGTGGTTTGACGATCACCAGGTCCGGGCAAAGGCCCAGTGCGTGCCGTGACGACATCGCCGAGCGTACGCCATAAGCCCGCGCCTCATAATTGCAGGTAGCAATCACCCCCCGCCGATCCGCGGACCCACCCACCGCCAGCGGTTTACTGGCCAGCTGTGGGTCATCACGCATTTCGATGGCCGCGTAGAAACAATCACAGTCAATGTGGATGATTTTGCGCTGCATCATATAAAGGAGGAGATCATGAAAGGCAGAAGTCAAAATGAAGACAGAAGGCAAGTATCCACCGACACCTGTATATAGCACCAGTACCTTGCATCCCTGTATCAGTAGCCATGGGGTTCAGCCGAATTTATTTGCCCACGACTCAAAAACCCTCCAATAGCGCTGCAAGCCACGTTCTACCTAGGGCAACACCTGATCAATTGGACATTTTCAGACGCTAAGCAATTGAACCGGAAGCATTTTTTAAAATTTAGTGATTGACAGGGTCCCGCAACGCTGTAGAATTCGGCCACACAGACGCGGGATGGAGCAGTCTGGTAGCTCGTCGGGCTCATAACCCGAAGGTCGTCGGTTCAAATCCGGCTCCCGCAACCAAACATCAAAAAAGGCTACTCGAAAGAGTGGCCTTTTTTGTGCGTGCCGATTTTGTTCGACCAAGCCTCGATGGGGATGCAGGTAAAACTCCTTATCTGTCCATGACTTAAAAGGCAAAACAGGTCATTCGACATTTATTTGACCTATTGGGCGATTAACAGTTGACACTCAGTCGTTCGCCTGTAGAATGCCGCCACACAGACGCGGGATGGAGCAGTCTGGTAGCTCGTCGGGCTCATAACCCGAAGGTCGTCGGTTCAAATCCGGCTCCCGCAACCAAACATCAAAAAAGGCTACTCGAAAGAGTGGCCTTTTTTGTATCCGCTGAAAAAGTCCTTTCGCAACAATGATCTGCCAAAGTGTTGCGAACCTTTAGTAACACTTCGTCACCTTCAAGATGCGAGCTATGCTCTGTCTCGAGCAACCACCCCGTGTCGATCGCGCAGGGTCGCCGGGCCACGGTGAGACGCGTTAATATTTGAAATTATTTTTTCTACAGGGATTGGTAACTTGGCTGGATACCTCCATCCTGTCGCGCACAATCCACGAGGTGATTGATGCGCGCCAACACGTCTGATTCACAAGACACCGACACCGCTACAGTAACTCAACCTATTACAGTCACTCGCTTGCGCTGGCTGGACCTGTTGAGCAAATACCGCCAACCCATCGGCCTGGCTGTAACGCTGCTGCTGTTTGCCATTGCCCTGATCGCTTGCCGACACCTGCTCAGCGAGTTGGATTTCTACGCCCTGCACGATTCGATCCTTGAGGTGCCCAAGCCTGCGCTGCTCGGTGCCCTAGGTGCGACCATCGTCGGCTTTATCATTCTGCTGGGTTACGAGTGGTCCGCCAGCCGCTATGCCGGGGTCAACCTGCCCGGCCGCACCCTGGCGCTGGGTGGCTTCACTGCCTTCGCCATCGGCAACGCCATCGGCCTATCGCTGCTATCCGGCGGTTCGGTGCGCTATCGTCTTTATGCACGCCACGGGTTGGGGGCCTCTGATGTCGCCCACATGAGCCTATTTGCCAGCCTCTCCCTGGGGTGCGCACTACCGCCTCTGGCCGCCTTGGCGACCTTGAGCAATCTACCCGCAGCCTCGACGGCGCTGCGCCTGCCCGAAAGCCTGTTGGCGGGCATTGCGATCGCCGTGTTGCTGCTGGGCGCGGTACTGGCTATCGGCATCTATCGCCGACGCCTGCCGGAGCAGCCACTGCGTGACAACCTGCTGGTCCGGGTCGGACGCCGTACCCTGCGCCTGCCAGGGCGACGCCTGACCTTCCTGCAACTGATCATCACCGCCCTGGACGTCGCCGCAGCCGCCACTGTGCTCTATCTGCTGCTGCCCGAAGCACCGCCTTTCGGCGCCTTCATGCTGATATACCTGCTGGCCCTGGCTGCCGGAGTACTCAGTCACGTACCCGGTGGTGTCGGGGTGTTCGAAGCCATCCTGCTGGCAGCGTTCGCCGACAAGCTTGGCGCCGCGCCACTGGCCGCGGCCCTGCTGCTGTATCGCCTGATCTACGTGGTGCTGCCAATGCTGGTGGCCTGCGTCTTGCTGCTGATCAATGAAGCCCAGCGCCTGTTCCAGACCCGCCAGTCTCTAAGGGTGGCTTCCGGCCTGGCCGCACCGATCCTCGCAGTACTGGTATTCCTCTCTGGCGTGGTTCTGCTGTTCTCCGGCGCCACTCCGGAAATCGATACTCGTCTACAGCACATCGGCTTCCTGATCCCCCATCGGCTGGTAGACGCCTCGCACTTTGGCGCCAGCCTGATCGGCGTGCTCTGCCTGCTGCTGGCCCAAGGCCTGCGCCGGCGCTTGTCGGCCGCCTGGATGCTCACCACCATTCTGTTGCTGGTGGGCGCCCTGCTCTCCCTGCTCAAAGGGTTCGACTGGGAAGAGGCCTGCCTGATGACCTTGACTGCCAGCCTGCTGGCGGTCTTTCGGCGCTCGTTCTATCGCCCTAGCCGCCTGACCGAGTTGCCCTTCTCGCCGCTGTACCTGGTGGCCAGTGTCTGCGTGCTCGGCGCCTCCATCTGGCTGCTGTTGTTCGCCTATCAGGACGTTCCCTACAGTCACCAGTTGTGGTGGCAGTTCACCCTGGATGCCGACGCACCACGCGGCCTGCGCTCGTTGCTAGGAGCAGCGGTACTGCTGGTAGTGGTATCCCTGACCTGGCTGTTGCGTACCGCACGCCCGGTGATCCATCTGCCTACCAGCGAAGAACTGGACAAGGCGGCGCAGATTCTCATGGCCTCGTCCCAGCCCGACGGCGGCCTCGCACTGACTGGCGACAAGGCCCTGCTGTTCCACCCCAACGACGACGCATTCCTCATGTATGCCCGCCGCGGGCGCAGCCTGGTAGCGTTGTATGACCCGATCGGCCCGACTCAGCAGCGCGCCGAAATGATCTGGCAGTTCCGCGACCTGTGTGATGTGCACCATGCTCGCCCGGTGTTCTATCAGGTAAGGGCAGAGAACCTGCCCTACTACATGGACATAGGCCTGACCGCAATCAAGCTCGGGGAAGAAGCCCGAGTCGACCTCAAGCGCTTTGATCTCGAAGCCAAGGGCAAAGAGATGAAGGACCTGCGCTACACCTGGAACCGTGGGAGCCGCGATGGGCTGTCGCTGGAGATCCACGAGCCCGGTCAGGCGCCGATGGACGAGTTGCGGGTGATTTCCGATGCCTGGCTGACCGGTAAGAATGTCCGGGAGAAAGGCTTCTCCCTGGGACGTTTCAGCGACAATTACCTCAAGCACTTCCGCATCGCGATCATTCATTTTGAAGGACGCCCAGTGGCCTTCGCCAACCTGCTCGAGACCTACAGCCATGAACTGGCCAGCCTCGACTTGATGCGCGCGCACCCGGACGCCCCAAAGCTGACCATGGAGTTCATGATGGTCGGCCTGATCCAGCATTATAAAAATCATGGATATGCCCGCTTCAGCCTGGGTATGGTGCCACTCTCCGGGCTGCAACCACGCCGTGGAGCACCACTGACCCAACGCCTCGGCTCGATGGTTTTCCGCCGCGGCGAGCAACTGTATAACTTCCAAGGCTTGCGCCGCTTCAAAGACAAGTTCCAGCCTGACTGGGAACCCCGTTACATGGCCGTACCGGCCGGGCTGGACCCGCTGGTAGCGCTGGCCGACACTGCCGCCCTGATTGCGGGTGGCTTGACTGGATTGGTGAAACGCTAATGATTCAACGCTCTTGGCGGTATCTGCTGGCCACAGTGGTGGTGCTGGCTCTGATTGCGGGTGGTGGTTACTGGTGGTGGAATCGCCCCGCACCCGAACCGACTCTGGAACAATTGCCCCAGGCCGACGGCTCGACCCTGACTCGCGTGACCCCAGGCACCAAGGCCAAGGCCCGGGTAGTGGTGGCGGTGCTGCCTGACTCGACCCTGACCGACAAACAGCTGCTGACCCTGAGCCGCAGCGGCGCGGCACAGATCGTTCAGGTGATCCTGCCCAAGGATGATTGCAAACTGCAGGAGCAAGCCCTGCAAAGTGCCCTGCCCCAGTTAGCGGGTCCAGCGACCCTGGTCAGCGGCATTGGCCCAGGCGCGGCACTGGCCTGGCGCTGGATCGCCAGCCAGAACGACGATCAGGCCCAAGCCATATCGGTGGGTTTCACCATCAACCCGGTACCTGGATGCACCGCCCCATTGCCCAAGACCCTGGCCCACGGCCATTGGCTGGTGGCCTGGAACGACAACCCAGATGATGAAAGTGCTGGATTCGTGCGTGACACCCCCAATGCCACCACCAGCATCAGCGACTACGACATCCACCTGCCTCAAGTACTGAACAACGAGCTGCGCAAGCTGCTGGTAGGTTCGGAAAACGGCGGCCTGAGCATTCCCGTGGTGGAAGTCCCGGCCGGCCAGACCAAGGACACAGTGACCCTGTTCCTCTCGGGCGATGGCGGCTGGCGTGACCTGGACCGCGACGTAGCCGGTGAAATGGCCAAGATCGGCTATCCGGTGGTGGGCATCGACACACTGCGCTACTACTGGCAGCACAAAAGCCCGGAACAAAGCGCCATCGACCTCACCGAGCTGATGCAGCACTACCGGCAGAAATGGGGTACCAAGCGCTTCGTACTGACCGGATACTCCTTCGGCGCCGACGTCCTGCCGGCCATCTACAACCGCCTGCCGGAAGCCGAACAGCAACGCATCGACGCCATTATCCTGCTGGCCTTCGCCCGCACTGGCAGCTTCGAAATCGAAGTCGAAGGCTGGCTGGGCAATGCTGGCAAAGAAGCCGCTACCGGCCCGGAAATGGCCAAGCTGCCGCCTGCAAAAGTGGTGTGCATCTATGGCGTGGAAGAAGTCGACGAGAGCGGTTGCACCGACAAGACTGCAGTCGGCGAAGCCATGAAGCTGCCTGGCGGCCATCACTTTGATGAAAACTACCCGGCACTGGCCAAGCGCCTGGTGGATGCCATCGAGAAACGTCAGGCCAAAGACAGCCCCAGTAACTGATCACAGCCTGGAGCCAAGCTCAGGCGGCCTTGAACTCCGGCAAACCGGATACTGCTGCAAGATTGAAGCCCTCCCTGCGAGGGCTTTTTTTCGCCTGCAGCAAACCTAGCGACGAATACTCCAGGCACAAAAAAGCCCCCGCAATGCGGGGGCTTTGGGTTTACTCGCTTAAATCTCGACCTGGGTTCCCAACTCGATCACCCGGTTAACCGGTAGCTTGAAGAAGCGCAGGTTGCCGTTGGCGTTCTTCAACATGAAGGCGAACAGCGCTTCGCGCCAACGAGCCATGCCTTCGAGCTTGGAGGCGATCACCGTCTCGCGGCTGAGGAAATAGGTGGTGCGCATCGGGCTGAAGTCCAGTTCATCCAGGTGGCACAGCTTCAGGGCTTGCGGCACATCCGGCTCATCGGTAAAGCCGAAGTGCAGGATCACCCGGAAGAAGCCTTCACCATAGGAATCCACCTCAAAACGCCGCTGCGCGGGCACTCGTGGAATGTCCTCATAGACCACCGTCAGCAGCACCACTTGTTCATGCAGTACCTGGTTATGCAGCAGGTTGTGCAACAAGGCGTGAGGCACGGCATCCGGACGCGCAGTGAGGAATACAGCAGTGCCCTGGACCCGATGCGGAGGCTGGACACGGATGCTGCCAATGAAGATCGGCAGGGGCAGGCCACCTTCGTCCAGACGATCCACCAGCAGCTCCTTACCGCGCTTCCAGGTGGTCATGAGGATGAACAGCACTATCCCCGCCAGTACCGGGAAAGCACCGCCCTGGAGGATCTTCGGTACGTTGGCGGCGAAAAACAGCCCATCCACCAACAAGAAGCCCACCACCACCGGCACCGCCAGCACCGGTGGCCACTTCCAAAGCAGCAGCATCACGGCGGCCACCAGGATACTGGTGATCAGCATGGTTCCGGTCACTGCCACACCGTAGGCCGAAGCCAGGGCACCGGAGGACTCGAAGCCCAGCACCAGCAGAATCACCCCAACCATCAGCGCCCAGTTCACTGCACCAATATAAATCTGCCCCTGCTCGGCACTGGAGGTGTGCTGAATGTACATGCGCGGAATGTAGCCCAGCTGAATAGCCTGCCGGGTCAGGGAGAAGGCCCCGGAAATCACCGCCTGGGAGGCGATCACCGTAGCCAGGGTCGACAGAACCACCAGTGGAATCAGGGCCCAGCCCGGCGCCAGCAGGTAGAACGGGTTACGCGCCGCATCTGGGTTTTCAAGGAGCAACGCACCCTGGCCGAAGTAGTTAAGCACCAGCGCCGGCAGCACCAGGGCGAACCAGGCACGAGCGATGGGCTTGCGCCCAAAGTGCCCCATGTCGGCGTACAGAGCCTCGGCACCGGTCAACGCCAGGACCACCGCGCCGAGGATCGCCACGCCCATGCCCGGATGCACTATGAAGAAACGCACGCCCCATACCGGGTTCAGTGCCTGCAGCACTTCCGGGTGCTGGAGAATGCCGCGTGCGCCCAGTACGCCCAGGATCACGAACCACAGCACCATGACTGGACCGAACAGCTTGCCGATACGATCGGTACCGTGCTTCTGGATCAGGAACAACGCCACCAGCACCACCAGTGCCAGCGGCACGACCCAGTGCTCCAGGCCACTGAACGCCAGCTCAAGCCCTTCCACCGCCGACAACACCGAAATCGCCGGGGTGATCATGCTGTCGCCATAGAACAATGCGGCACCGATCAGGCCGAGAATCACCAACACCGAACGCAAGCGTGGATAGGATCCCGCCGCACGCCGAGCCAGCGCGGTCAAGGCCATGATTCCGCCCTCGCCCTGGTTATCCGCGCGCAGGATAAACAGCACGTACTTGATCGAAACGACCCAGACCAATGACCAGAAGATCAGAGCCAGGATGCCGAACACGCCATCGTGATTGACCTGGACCCCATAACTGCCGGAAAACACCTCTTTGAGGGTATAGAGCGGACTGGTACCGATATCGCCGTACACCACCCCGACCGCCGCCACCAACATCCCCAGAGGCTTGGCCCCGGAGTGCTCGCCACCCGCTGCCTGACTACTTGCCTGACCCATCAATGACTCCTACTACCAAGACCGGGGCTTCTTATATAGAAAGCGCAAGGTTATACAAGCGCTATTGTCTGAAGTTGTGCAGTTTGCCATGTAACCCAGGGGTTTTTATTACCACTACGACCTCAACTAACGCCGGATGAAAACAACCGGGCATAACGGGATCAAGCATAGCCCAGCGCTCGTCGTATTTCCCCTGCATAAAGCTGGTCAAGCGCCTCGACCATCGCTAGAATTGCGCACTTTTTGATCAGAGGCGCAGTCAGCGCCCAACCGTCGCACTTGCCCCCCAAGTGGCTCGACACCCAATACCGAGGTTAGACATGTCCACCCCTTCCGCGCCGGCCAATCCGAAAGTCGGTTTCGTATCCCTGGGTTGCCCAAAAGCTCTGGTCGACTCCGAGCGCATCCTTACTCAACTGCGCATGGAAGGCTATGACGTAGTGTCTACCTACCAGGACGCCGATGTCGTGGTGGTCAACACGTGCGGCTTCATCGACTCGGCCAAGGCCGAATCCCTGGAAGTGATCGGCGAAGCCATCAAGGAAAACGGCAAAGTTATCGTCACCGGCTGCATGGGCGTGGAAGAAGGCAATATCCGTAACGTGCACCCTAGCGTGCTGGCGGTCACCGGCCCGCAGCAGTATGAGCAAGTGGTCAACGCAGTGCACGAAGTGGTGCCGCCCAAGCTGGACCACAACCCGCTGATCGACCTGGTGCCGCCGCAAGGCATCAAGCTGACCCCGCGGCACTACGCCTACCTGAAGATTTCCGAAGGCTGCAACCACAGTTGCAGTTTCTGCATCATCCCGTCGATGCGCGGCAAGCTGGTCAGCCGCCCGGTGGGCGATGTGCTCGACGAGGCTCAGCGCCTGGTCAAGTCCGGGGTCAAGGAACTGCTGGTGATCTCCCAGGACACCAGCGCCTACGGCGTCGACGTCAAGTACCGCACCGGGTTCTGGAACGGCGCGCCGGTGAAGACCCGCATGACCGAGCTCTGCGAAGCCCTGAGCACCCTGGGGGTCTGGGTCCGTCTGCACTACGTGTACCCGTACCCACACGTGGACGAACTGATCCCGCTGATGGCCGCCGGCAAGATCCTGCCGTACCTGGACATCCCGTTCCAGCACGCCAGCCCGAAAGTCCTCAAGTCGATGAAACGCCCGGCCTTTGAAGACAAGACCCTGGCGCGGATCAAGAACTGGCGCGAAATCTGCCCCGAGCTGATCATCCGCTCGACCTTCATCGTCGGCTTCCCCGGCGAAACCGAGGAAGACTTCCAGTACCTGCTGAACTGGCTGACCGAAGCCCAGCTGGACCGCGTCGGCTGCTTCCAGTACTCGCCGGTAGAAGGCGCTCCGGCCAACGATCTGGACCTGGAAGTGGTGCCGGACGAGGTCAAGCAAGACCGTTGGGAACGCTTCATGGCGCACCAGCAGGAAATCAGTTCGGCGCGCCTGCAACAGCGCGTCGGCAAGGAAATTGAAGTATTGATCGACGAAGTCGACGAAAACGGTGCGGTCGGCCGCTGCTTCTTCGATGCCCCGGAAATCGATGGCAACGTCTTCATCGATGGCGCCGGCGATCTGAAACCGGGTGACAAGGTCTGGTGCCGAGTCACCGACGCCGACGAATACGACCTCTGGGCCGAAACCCTGTAAGGCGTAAAAAAACTGCCAAGCCCCGCTCTCGCAACGAGATGCGGGGCTTTTTTCGGTCTATCGTGTGCTCTTGCCAGGTTCGCAATCAGTGCGGCCGATCACCTCAGGGGCAGGCGGCATGCGCCAACACTCGGTCATCCATACACCGAAACTCAGTGACTACCAGGAGCTGACCCAGGTCTGGGAAGCGTCGGTGCGCGCCACCCATGACTTTCTCCCGGACAGCTATATAGAGCAGCTGAAGCACCTGATGCTGACCCGCTACCTGGATGCGGTGATGCTGATCTGCACCCGGGATCAGCGGCTGCGCATCACCGGTTTCGCCGGGGTCGCGGCAGGCAAGATCGAAATGCTCTTCATCGATCCCGCCCATCGCGGCCTGGGCCTGGGCCGGCAGTTGCTGCAGTACGCCGTGGACCACCTGAATGCCCAGGTGCTGGACGTCAACGAACAGAACCCCCAAGCCTTGGGCTTCTACTTCAGGCTGGGCTTCGAAATCATTGGCCGCTCGGAGCAGGACGGCATGGGCCAGCCTTACCCACTGCTGCACATGCGCCTGAAACAGCCACAACTGCTGGCCCGACGCGGCTAAAAGCCACAGCCGGCAAATGGACCCGCGATTAACCGGCGCCAGGCAGGTACAATGGCTGCCCCCTTTTGTTACGGCCCCTGTCATGACTGACCCGATTCGTCTCTCCAAACGCCTCATCGAACTGGTCGGCTGCTCCCGCCGGGAGGCTGAGCTGTTCATCGAGGGCGGCTGGGTCACCGTAGACGGCGAAGTCATCGACGAACCGCAGTTCAAGGTCGGTGCGCAAACAGTCGCCCTCGACCCGGAGGCCAAGGCCACTGCTCCGGAGCCGGTCACTATCCTGCTCAACGTGCCCGCCGGCCAGGACCTGGACAGCGCCATGCAGTCCATCAACGCCGCCAGCCTGTCGGAAGAACACCGCTATGGCAAACGGCCACTGAACGGGCATTTCCTGCGCCTGACTGCCAGCGACGACCTGCAGCCCAATGCCAGCGGCCTGTTGGTGTTCACCCAGGACTGGAAAGTGCTGCGCAAGCTGACTGCCGACGCCGCCAAGATCGAGCAGGAGTACGTCGTCGAAGTCTCCGGCGAGATGATCGACCACGGCCTCAACCGCCTGAATCACGGCCTGACCTATAAAGGCCGTGAACTGCCACCCGTGAAAGCCAGCTGGCAGAACGAAAATCGCCTGCGGTTCGCCATGAAGAACCCGCAACCGGGTGTGATCGCCCTGTTCTGCCAAGCTGTCGGCCTCAAGGTCGTCGCTATCCGCCGCATCCGTGTCGGCGGTGTCTCCATCGGCAAAGTGCCGCTGGGCCAATGGCGCTACCTGTCGGCCAAAGAGAAATTCTAAGCCACTCGATTCAGACGCCGTGCCCTTGCACGGCGCTCAACACGCATTGATCAGGACTGTAACCATGATTCATAACGACGTACTGCGCAGCGTGCGCTACATGCTCGATATCAGCGACAAGAAGGTCATCGAGATCATCAAGCTCACCGGCTTCAAAGTCAGCCCGGACGACCTCGCCAGCTACCTGAAGAAGGATGAGGAAGAAGGCTTTGTGCATTGCCCGGACGAAGTCATGGCACATTTTCTCGATGGCCTAGTGATCTTCAAGCGCGGCAAGGATGAAAGCCGTCCAGCGCTGCCAATCGAACTGCCAGTGACCAACAACATCATCCTGAAGAAGCTGCGAGTGGCCTTTGAGCTGAAGGAAGACGACATGCACGCGGTGCTCAAGGCCGCCGAGTTCCCAGTGTCCAAGCCAGAGCTGAGCGCGTTGTTCCGCAAATTCGGCCACACCAACTACCGCCCTTGCGGCGACCAACTGCTGCGCAACTTCCTCAAGGGTTTGACCCTGCGCGTACGCGGTTGAGCCCTGGCGCCGACGAATACCGTCAGCGCCCCTGATGAGCTGCTATTGCGCAACGCAATAGTGGCTCCCCAGCGAACGCCTGAAGACTAGGGTAGGCACACCCTCATCTGCTCAGGATTCGTCATGCATCCCTACTTCTCCCTGCAAGGCCGCACCGCTCTGGTGACCGGCGGCACCCGTGGCATCGGCAAGATGATCGCCAAGGCCTTTGTCGAAGCAGGTGCCCGAGTCTATATCTGCGCCCGTGATCCAGAAGCCTGCCAACAGACCGCCGAGGAACTGACAGCGTTTGGCGATTGCCGAGGGCTAGTCGCCAACCTGGCCAGCGAAGATGGCGTGCAACAACTCGCCACCACCTTGGGCTGCCAGCTTGAGTCCCTGGACATCCTGGTAAACAACGCCGGCACCACCTGGGGCGCACCACTGGAAAGCTACCCGGCCAAGGGCTGGGAAAAGGTCATGCAATTGAACGTGACTTCGGTGTTCAGCTGCATCCAGCAACTGTTACCACTGCTGCGCAAGGCTGGCTCGGCGGACAACCCGGCACGCATCATCAACATTGGCTCGGTGGCCGCGATCTGCTCCTTTGGCGAACAGGCCTACGCCTATGGCCCGAGCAAGGCGGCGCTGCACCAGATGTCGCGGATTCTCGCCCGGGAACTGGTGGACCAGCACATCAACGTCAATGTGATTGCCCCGGGGCGCTTTCCCAGCAAGATGACCCAGCACATCGGCAACGATGAACAAGCCCTGGCCGAAGACGTGGCGCTGATCCCGATGAAACGCTGGGGCAGGGAAGAAGAAATGGCGGCCCTGGCCATCAGCCTGGCGAGCACGGCGGGGGCTTACATGACTGGGAATATCATTCCTCTGGATGGTGGATTCAGTCTCTGATCGGTGTCGTGCGCTTCGCCGGCGAGCCGGCTCCTACAGATTGCACGGGGCGTTGTAGGAGCTGGCTTGCCAGCGAACGGGTTATCATGCCCCTCCCCCATCGCCCTCGACCCCAGAACATGACCTACAGCGTTTCCCCCATCGGCTTCGTGCGTTCCTGCTTCAAGGAAAAGTTCGCCATCCCGCGCCAACCACAGCTGGCCCCGGCTGCGCGCGGGGTGCTGGAACTGCTGGCGCCCTTCGATCAGGGCGACGCCGTGCAAGGGCTGGAACAGGTTAGCCATGTCTGGCTGCTGTTCCTGTTTCACCAAGCCCTGGAAGACAAGCCGCGGCTCAAGGTACGTCCGCCGCGCCTGGGAGGTAACAAGTCCATGGGGGTCTTCGCCACCCGAGCCACCCACAGGCCCAACGGTATTGGTCAGTCGGTGGTCAAACTGGACAAGGTCGAGGCTGGCCGCCTGTGGATTTCCGGCATCGACCTGCTGGACGGCACGCCGATCCTCGACATCAAGCCCTACGTACCCTACGCCGACATCATTCCCACAGCGAGCAATGACATCGCCAGCGCCGCGCCACAGATCATTCCCGTGCAGTGGCAGGAGACCGCCTTGCAACAGGCTCAGATTCACGCTCAGCGCCTGCAGGAACCCTTGGTGGAGCTGATCGAGCAGTGCCTGGCTCAGGACCCCCGCCCAGCCTATCAAACGCCGACTGCGCAGCGAGAGTACGGCGCCCAGTTCTGGGATCTGGACGTGCGCTGGCACTATCCCCAACCCGGGTTGATCCGAGTGCTGGAAGTCGTGCCGGCAAGCTGAGCCGCGAAAACAAAAAAGCCCGCGCTGCCTTCACAGGCAACGCGGGCTTTTCAATGTGGCGGGACGCTTACTTCTCGACGAATGCGCGCTCGATCAGATAGTCGCCCGGCTCGCGCATGCGCGGCGAAACAGTCAGGCCGAAACTGTTGAGCACTTCGCTGGTTTCATCCAGCATGCTCGGGCTGCCGCACAGCATGGCGCGGTCGTCCTGCGGGTTGATCGGCGGCAAGCCGATGTCGCTGAACAGTTTGCCACTGCGCATCAGGTCGGTCAGGCGGCCTTCGTTCTCGAACGGCTCACGGGTCACGGTGGGGTAGTAGATCAACTTCTCACGCAGCGCTTCACCGAAGAACTCGTTCTGCGGCAGGTGCTCGGTGATGAACTCGCGATAGGCGACTTCGTTGACGTAGCGTACGCCGTGGCACAGGATCACTTTTTCGAAACGCTCATAGGTTTCCGGATCCTGGATCACGCTCATGAACGGCGCCAGACCGGTACCGGTGCTGAGCAGGTACAGATGCTTACCCGGCTTCAAGTCATCCAGTACCAGGGTACCGGTTGGCTTCTTGCTGATGATGATCTCGTCGCCTTCCTTCAAATGCTGCAGTTGGGAAGTCAATGGACCGTCTGGAACCTTGATGCTGAAGAACTCGAGATGCTCTTCCCAGTTCGGACTGGCAATGGAGTAAGCACGCATAAGCGGACGGCCATTGGGCTGTTGCAGGCCGATCATCACGAACTGACCGTTCTCGAAGCGCAGACCCGGATCGCGGGTGCACTTGAAGCTGAACAGAGTGTCATTCCAGTGATGAACACTGAGGACACGCTCGTGGTTCATGTTGCTCATGTACGGGGGCTCCTAGAAATTGCCTGCGCTAACCATGAGCGCAATTGCACAGCATTCTAATGGCGGCGACAATATCTGTTAACTGGATTATTAAGATAAGGGTTATCGGTTATATCGATATGCGATTTACTCTCCGTCAACTGCAAGTCTTCGTCGCCGTCGCTCAGCAAGAGAGTGTTTCTCGTGCTGCCGGGCTCTTGGCACTCTCTCAATCGGCGGCGAGTACTTCGATCACCGAACTCGAACGCCAATCCAGCTGCCAGCTGTTCGACCGAGCCGGCAAGCGCCTGAGCCTCAACGCCCTGGGTAAACAGCTTCTGCCACAGGCAGTAGCACTGCTGGACCAAGCCAAGGAAATCGAGGACCTGCTCAACGGCAAGTCCGGCTTCGGCTCGCTCTCGGTAGGCGCCACCCTGACCATCGGCAATTACCTGGCAACCCTGCTGATCGGCAGCTTCATGCAGCAGCACCCGGAAAGCCAGGTGAAGCTCCATGTGCAGAACACTGCGCATATCGTGCAACAGGTGGCCCACTACGAAATTGATCTGGGTCTAATCGAGGGTGACTGCAGCCATCCGGATATCGAAGTCCAGTCCTGGGTCGAGGATGAACTGGTGGTGTTCTGCGCACCGCAGCACCCATTGGCCAAACGCGGCCACGCCACCATGGAGGAGTTGACCCACGAAGCCTGGATTCTCCGCGAACAGGGTTCCGGAACACGCCTGACCTTCGACCAGGCCATGCGTCATCATCGCAGCGCACTGAATATTCGTCTGGAGCTGGAGCACACCGAAGCCATCAAGCGCGCAGTGGAATCGGGTCTGGGGATTGGTTGCATTTCAAGACTGGCCCTGCGCGATGCGTTTCGTCGCGGCAGCCTGGTACCCGTGGAAACACCGGGCCTGGATCTGGCCCGGCAGTTCTATTTCATCTGGCACAAGCAGAAGTATCAAACTTCCGCCATGCGCGAGTTTCTCGAACTGTGTCGCTCCTTTACTGCCGGGGTGCAACGCAGCGACGAAATCGTCCTGCCGAGCATTCCCTAGATCAGAACAGGATCACCGCCCAGACAATGGTGATCATGCTCAGGGCGACAAACTGCGCTGCGCTGCCCATGTCCTTGGCATTTTTCGACAACGGGTGGCGATCCAGGGAAATACGGTCGATGGCGGCCTCCACCGCCGAGTTGAGCAACTCGACGATCAGCGCCAGCAAGCACACGGCAATCAACAGCGCGCGCTCGACTCGACTGACGTGGAGCAGGAAGCTCAGGGGAATCAGGATCACATTGAGCAGCACCAGTTGACGAAATGCCGCCTCGCCAGTGAAAGCTGCGCGCAAGCCATCGAACGAATAGCCGGCGGCATTAAGGATACGTTTAAGACCGGTTTGACCTTTGAATGGCGACATAAGCTGAGCAACTGAATAAAAAGAAGTGAGGAAGCTAGTTCAACAAAAGTCAAAAAAACGTGAACAAACAGCCGTTTAATGGCTGGAAATTGACTCAAGTTGTTGCAGGAGCAGCGCCGCCTGGGTACGTGTGCGAACCCCGAGCTTGCGGAAAATCGCCGTGACGTGAGCCTTGATCGTGGCCTCCGAAACACTCAGTTCATAAGCGATCTGCTTGTTCAGCAAACCCTCGCACACCATGGTCAACACCCGGAACTGCTGGGGAGTCAGGCTTGCCAGGCCGGCGCTGGCGGCCTTGGCTTCCGCCGAGACACTGACCTCTTCGAACGCTTGCGGTGGCCACCAGACATCACCGTCGAGCACACTGCGCACGGCCTGCTGAATGACTTCCAGGGAACTGGATTTTGGAATGAAACCGCTGGCCCCGAACTCTCGGGAGCGCACCATGACGGAAGCTTCTTCCTGCGCCGACACCATCACCACCGGAATTTGCGGGTATTGCCCACGCAACAGCACCAGGCCAGAAAAACCGTAGGCACCGGGCATGTTCAGGTCCAGTAGCACCAAGTCCCAGTCGGCTTTTTCAGTGAGGCGGGTTTCCAGTTCGGCGATGCTCGCTACTTCCACCAAACGCACATCGGCCCCTAGGCCCAGAGTGACAGCTTGATGCAGCGCGCTGCGAAAAAGCGGGTGGTCATCGGCAATCAGGATTTCGTATGTGGCCATTTTTTCAATGATCCTGTTTTTCATGGCAGGACTGACGCATTCAATCCTCACCAAAGCAACACAGGTGCTCGCCAGAATGCGACACCCAAAGAGCACAAACACCGCGAAAAACGCTGTTGCAAAGCACGCGGGCGCCCTAATCGGCGCCAAGCATGCCCAGCGAAGCCGGGGTGGTCAAGCTTCAAGCTTTGCGGCATCTTAGCTGGCTAACTAATAAGAGAGCCATCATGCGAAGCCAAGCCTTGCGTGCCGATGTCCTGATGCTGATTACCGCCGTTATCTGGGGTTCAGCGTTTGTCGCACAGACCTCTGGAATGGATCATATAGGTCCCTTCCTCTATTCCGGCCTGCGCTTCGCCCTGGGCTCACTTTGCCTCTTGCCCTTGGTGCTGCGCAAAACACCTGCTGAACGCCAACCCATCTCCCGCCTCAATCGCGGCCTGCTGTTGGGTGGTGTGTTTATGGGGCTGGCCTTGGCCCTGGGGATCAACCTGCAGCAAGTCGGCTTGATGTTTACCACCGTGACCAATGCCGGTTTCATCACCGGTCTCTACGTTATTGTAGTGCCGCTTCTGGGGCTGTTGATTGGTCATAAAACCGGGCTGGGCACCTGGCTCGGCGCGATATTGGCGGTGGTGGGCATGTTCCTGCTGAGCGTCAGCGACAACTTTCATGTTGCCTCGGGAGACTGGCTGCAGTTGATTGGCGCCTTTGTCTGGGGTGGGCACGTGATCCTGGTGGGTGTTTTCGCCAATCGCCATGACCCGATTCGCCTGGCCTTCCTGCAATTCGCCACCTGCTCAGTGGTGAGCCTGATCCTCGCGCTATGCCTGGAACCAATTCACTGGAACGCGATTGTCGCCGCCGGCCCGGCCATTCTCTACGGTGGCGTGGTTGCCGTCGGCATTGGCTACACCCTGCAGGTGGTTGCCCAGAAGGATGCGATTGCTTCCCACGCAGCGATCATTCTGTCCCTGGAAGCTGTGTTTGCCGCCATTGCCGGAGCCTGGCTACTGGATGAGTCGCTGCAGATGCGCGGCTACTTCGGTTGCGCACTGATGCTCTGCGGGATGCTGGTGGCCCAGCTATGGCCGCAGAAACCTCAGGCGCTGGCCAGCGCTACACAAAGGGCTTGAGCCGGGAGTGAACCTCATCATCCGGATCGATGGCCTTCTGAAACTTTGCCGATAAATAATGGGTGCTGAACACATCAAGGTAGGCATCCAGCACCTGGCTGACGTGCTCATCTCCCGCCAGCTCCAGGCATAAAGCCGCCACTTCAGCCGTGCAGAAGTGGTCATCACGCTTGGAGCGGCGCAACTTGTAGCGCGAGAGTTTCTCAGGCGACAGGCTCAGGACCGGCAAGTGCTCAAGGTAGGGACTCTTGCGAAACATCTTGCGGGCTTCGCTCCAAGTGGCGTCCAGCAGAATGAACAGTGGACGCTTGCCCTCTTCCTGCCTGACCTCACTGACCACTCGCTCGGGAGCCACGAATTCCCCCGGAAAGACGATGTACGGCTGCCACTGCGGATCGGCAAGCAACGCCAGCAATTGCGGGTCAACCTCGGTACGCGACCAGCTAAACGCTGAAGTATCGGCAATCACATCGGCAATCAACCAACCGGTGTTGCTTGGCTTGAGCGGCTCAACATCATGCATCACCAGGCACATAGCCGACTTGGCAGTGACATGCGGCCGCCAGCCACACAGGCAATGACTGGGAATGACACGGCAACGCGGGCAACGCTCAGCCCGTGAACCACGCGCGAAAAACGGTCTGGCCACACGCTCCATACGCAGATCACGTAGACGGGAA
Organism: Pseudomonas sp. Fl4BN1; assembly: GCF_009908285.1. Lineage (GTDB taxonomy): Bacteria > Pseudomonadota > Gammaproteobacteria > Pseudomonadales > Pseudomonadaceae > Aquipseudomonas. Next base: position 8,452 of record NZ_JAAARM010000031.1, on the reverse strand, counting down.
ACCGCATGACTCATTGCGGACTACGCCGGAAAAAGGCAGGAATCGACACGAAAAAAACTCGGAAGGGTAAAAAGTTGGACAAGTTTATCAGAGCTATCTGTTCAAACCTGTACCGTCTTCTTATCTCTCCCCCTATAATTCGTCGCCACTGAACGCACAGTCGAGTGGCTGGTCGAAGCATCAGTCAATGCACCAGGAGAGTTTCATGTTGCGCTTTACCATCCCTACCATCGCCCTTCTGCTGGCCTTGCCCCTGGGCGCCCAGGCTGCGTCTTTGCAAGAGTTCGAACTGAGCAAAATGCTGGAGAAGGTCGCTACGGAAAGCAACGTCGGCACTCCTCGGGAAGTCAACGAGAACATTCTCGACCAGGGTTATACCGTTGAAGGCAAAGAGCTGATTAACCACCTCAGCGTCCAGGCTGGCCACGCCGAACAGATGCGTGCCAATCCCAAGGCGGTCTATCTGCAACTGGGCGCCAGCGTCTGCCGTAATCCCAACTACCGCAAACTGATGGCCAAAGGTGCAGTCATGCGGTACGAGTTCACTGAGAACCGCACTAATCGCCCGGTAGCCTCAGCGCGCTTTAAAGAATCGGATTGCCCTGCACAGAGCCCGCAAAAGAAGAAGTGATCACGAACGGGCTGCGCGCCGCTGCTGATCATCGGCGCGCAACTCCGCCACCAGGGCCTGTAGATAACGCGAAGGCCGCTCCTCACCCGCCAATCGGCGCCGGCACTCTTCCTCCAGAGTCAAATGATTGGACGCCGCAGCAGCTTGCAACAGCTGATAAAGCTGCGGGTCAATTTCCAACATGACAGTGGTCATCCATCGCCTCCATGCCCTCGGCTAGCGCCGACGAAAGCACTCTTGCCCCGTCCCGGACCTTGCTCCTGAACCAAGCGCTGTAACTTAGTAAATCAGAGTCAAAGACCGTCGCTGCGCCTTCTGACCAGCGGTGTCGAACCCAGCAAAATCATCAACCAGCGGTTGCCAGCCAAGACTTTATGGGCACATGATCAAGTCATGTCCGAAGGTTCCCACTGATTGCCCACGGGCGGTTCAGGAGGCCGTCCACCCGCGTCTTGTAGTGCGATTGTTTTCTCAATAAAGGAAAGCAGAACCTCTGTGAATGTCTCAGGCACTGCTTAGCGACTGCCGGCGGTGATTGGGTCAGCAAAGTTGCTCACGCGTTGGGCTGAGCAAACAGCGACACAGGCAGTGTCGTGGCACGTTCGAATATCTCGGGCGTGTCCAAGGTTCTGTGCAGAAGGAGAAGCTGAATGCCTTACCAATCGAATGACCTTTTAACCCGTCATTTTCAAAGCAACGGTGTCGACCTCACGAACCAGGTCGAAGAACAACTCAACCAGATTGCCCCCAACAGCCCGAATATTGCTCTTTACCGCGACATGGTCCTCACTGTCCTACGGATGGCTGAGGATGACCTCAACCGCTGGAACGCCAAGATTACCCTGCAGGCACTCCGCGAACTGGAACACGCCTTCCGGGTACTGGAACAGTTCAAGGGCCGGCGCAAGGTGACGGTTTTCGGCTCGGCGCGACCCCCCAGCGAACATCCGCTGTATGCCATGGCCAAAGAGCTGGGGGCAGCCCTGGCCCGCTCGGACCTGATGGTCATCACTGGCGCCGGCGGTGGCATCATGGCTGCCGCCCACGATGGTGCAGGCCTGGAACACAGCCTGGGCTTCAACATCACCCTGCCTTTTGAACAGCATGCCAACCCCACAGTCGGCGGCACAGAGAATCTCCTGTCGTTCCACTTCTTCTTCACCCGCAAGCTGTTCTTCGTCAAGGAAGCCGATGCTCTGGTGCTCTGCCCAGGAGGTTTCGGCACCCTGGATGAAGCTCTGGAAGTACTAACGTTGATTCAGACCGGCAAAAGCCCGCTGGTACCAGTGGTGCTGTTGGACGCACCGGGCGGGCAGTTCTGGCAAGGTGCCCTGGACTTCATCCACAACCAGTTGGAAGCCAATCGCTACATCCTGCCCAGCGATATGAAACTCGTTCGCCTGGTGCACAGTACCGAAGAAGCGGTGGAGGAAATCCAGCAGTTCTATGCCAACTTCCATTCCAGCCGCTGGCTGAAACAGCAGTTCGTTATCCGCATGAACTACAACCTCAATGAACAGGCGCTGGAACAGATGCAAACAGCATTCGCCGACCTGTGCCTGAGCGGTCAGTTCCAGCAACATGCCTACAGCGGTGAGGAACATGACGAAGTGCAGTTCAGCCATCTGGCGCGGCTGTCGTTCATCTTCAACGCTAGGGACAATGGTCGCTTGCGCGAGTTGATCGACTTCATCAACCAACCGAAAAACTGGTCCAGGCCGCAACCCAAGGCGACACAGCGCGAGAGAGAAACCAGCAAAGTCAGCTGATCAAAGCCATCGCCCGCTGCATCATGCAGCGGGTACGGCATCAGTCATCCAGGTCTCGGCCACTCAACAAACGGCCAATCATGTCCATGGAGTATCCGCGGTAACTCAGAAAACGCCCTTGCTTGGCGCGCTCCCGGGCATCCACAGGAAGCTGGCCGGCAAACTTGCGCTGCCAAACATCGCGCAATTGCTCTTGCCAGTCGATGGCGCACTCACGCAAGGCGAGATCGATATCGCTGCGTTGCAAACCGCGCTGGCTGAGTTCTTCACGTATGCGCATCGGCCCATAACCTGAACGGGCACGATAGAAAACGAAGCTTTCAAGGTAACGGGATTCGGAGAGCAACCCGTCGTCCGTCAAACGGTCAAGGGCGGCTTCGATCATTTCAGGAGGGGCGCCGCGCTGACGCAGTTTACGCGTCAGCTCGACTCGACCATGCTCGCGTCGCGCGAGCAGGTCCATTGCAGTTCGCCGCACCGCGACGAGGGTATCAAGTACGGCAGTCATTGGATCAATCAGATATCGGCGTCAGCCATATCGGCCTCGGTCTCTTTGACCGACTCGGCTTTGGCGTCTGTCGAAGCTGTCAGCAGCTTGTCGCGAATCTGCTTCTCCAGCGCATTACCAATTTCCGGGTTGTCCTGCAGGAACTTCGCCGAGTTGGCCTTGCCCTGACCGATCTTGTTGCCCTGGTAGCTGTACCAGGCACCGGATTTTTCCAGGAACCCGTGAAGAACGCCCAGATCGATGATCTCGCCGTTGAGGTAGATGCCCTTGCCGTAAAGAATCTGGAACTCAGCCTGACGGAACGGCGGAGCCACCTTGTTCTTGACGATCTTGACCCGGGTTTCGCTGCCAACCACTTCGTCGCCTTCCTTCACCGCGCCAGTACGACGGATGTCCAGACGGACCGAAGCATAGAACTTCAGCGCGTTACCACCGGTGGTGGTTTCCGGGCTGCCGAACATCACGCCGATCTTCATACGAATCTGGTTGATGAAGATCACCAGGCAGTTGGCGTTCTTGATGTTCCCGGTGATTTTACGCAGCGCCTGGGACATCAGACGGGCTTGCAGGCCCACGTGCATGTCACCCATTTCGCCTTCGATTTCAGCCTTGGGTACCAGGGCCGCCACGGAGTCGATGACGATCACGTCTACCGCGTTGGAACGCACCAGCATGTCGGTGATTTCCAGTGCCTGTTCGCCAGTGTCAGGTTGGGAAACCAGCAGGTCGTCAACATTGACCCCCAGCTTGCCAGCGTATTCCGGATCCAGCGCGTGCTCGGCGTCGACGAACGCACAGGTAGCGCCAGCTTTCTGCGCCTGGGCGATGACCGACAGGGTCAAGGTGGTTTTACCGGACGACTCAGGACCGTAGATTTCAACGATACGGCCTTTTGGCAGACCGCCAATGCCCAGAGCAATGTCCAGACCCAGAGAGCCAGTGGAAATAGCCGGTATCGCCTGACGGTCGTGATCGCCCATACGCATTACGGCACCCTTGCCGAATTGACGTTCGATCTGACCCAGGGCCGCAGCCAAGGCTTTCTTCTTGTTGTCGTCCATTAAAGTCCTCACGTAATCAATAAGGCCTGACGGCCAACACCTGTATAAGTAGACAGTATTATTCCACAGCGTTCGAGGATCGCCTACCCCTGATTTGCGATTTCTGCCGCGGCATGTTGCAGCAACCCCTCTAGCGCGGCTTTCACCGTTTGTCGGCGGACCTCATCGCGGTTCCCCGGGAAGTGCCGGCACTCGCTGCTCAGCGTCTCTCCCGCGCCCCAGGCCAGCCAGACGGTGCCCACAGGCTTCTGTGCGGAACCGCCATCCGGCCCGGCAATACCGCTGACCGCCACGGCAAAATGCGCATGACTCTTGGCCTGGGCGCCGTGGACCATGGCCTCGACCACTTCGCGACTGACCGCACCAACAGTGCCGAACAGCTCCACCGGCACATTCAGCTGCTGGGTCTTCTGGCGGTTGGAGTAGGTCACATAACCGGCCTCGAACCAGGCCGAACTCCCCGGAATCCGGGTGATCGCCTCCGCGATCCCACCGCCCGTACAGGATTCCGCCGTGGTGACGTGGGCATTCAGAACCTGCAGACGCCGACCGAGTTCAGCGGCAAGCTGGGTAATTTCTTTCACGTCTCTCTCCTGATGGGGCTGGCGTGTACCTACCGTACACCAGGCGAGGTGGCTTGCAAGTGACAAGCTGTCAGGAAACCGAACGACTCTGGGCCACTGCATCAGGCGAGGAAGTCCCAGGGCAGCCCCAGCCCGTCAGTAGGTGCGGCCCCAGCAAGAAAGCTTCCGCTGCTTGCCGGGATGCCTAGACCCGCCGGAATGAATAAAGGGTATGGCAAGAACACTGTGCTTGCTCGCCCGCTCTCCCTGAGTTGTTGCCGCAGAAGATGAGACCATGTGCAAAGAGCTCCGCATGATCGCGGAGCTCCTTGCAGTTTTTAGAACACGTTGTTCCAGGTGTAGCTACCGGTTTTCCACTTGTGGTCCGGGTAGAAGACACGCGGCGGCTTGATGGTTGGGGTGTACCCGAAACGAGCCCAGATCGGCCGCTCGGTTACGATCGTGAAGCTGCCGTTTGCCTGCAGACGGATACTTGCGCCAGGGTGGCCGCCAGTGCCGCTTTGCCAAACTACGGCATTGTTCGCAGCGTAGATCACCAGGTTACCGTCTTCTTGCATTACACATCGCACGCCGCCTTTGTTCTGGGTGTAAGTCGCCCAGACAACACTGGCGTTCGGACCGTAGACCACCAGGTTGCCATCCCCCTGGAAGACCAGAGAGTGGTCGCCGGCGCCGTAAAACTGACCCGGTACCAGCTCAGTAGTACCACCGATAATCATGGCAGCCCCGACCGCCGGGGTGAACACGCGGCCGTTAGGTGCATACCAGTGAGGGAGGGTGTCGACGGTTACGATGTTCCCGTCATCCTGAACCTGGGTGAACGCGCGCAGTGATGCATCTTCACGAGAGCCCATGGTTGGGTCGCTCGGAGTAGTCGACCAGATACGGCCACGCAGAGGGTCATCCAGGACGAAGCCGTAATTCATGAAGACCATCATCGGGTCCTTTTTGTTGCCCTTGCTCACATTCGTGAAGGGGGTGTTCTGGTCAGCGACCCATGCCAACTGAGCACCGTCATAGAGCGCGAGGTTGCCATCCGGCTGAAAGAGCAGCTTGAAGCGCTTGTTAGGAGACTGCAGAAACTGGTTCGGCGCCATGTAGTAGCGAGCTGGCAGTACAGAAGAACCGTTATCGGTAAAGTCGTATCGAATCCAAGCCATGTTGTTACCTATTGAGTCGAATGATTGGCCGCGGAAAATTCCGCTCTCATGTCGCTCATAGGCGATTGCCCGAGGCTCGTGGCCTTCACATGATTCAACGTCCCGCATCGGGAACATTTGATCTGGAGCTCTGTGAACTCACCCGTACGGGCGAGAAGTCGTTTGCAATGACCGCATCTGCATTCTTTTAGCATCGGCACATCCGCTTGATTATCTGCCGGCCCATGCTCCGCTTGTGGGAGCCATTGAGCGTTGGTTGGCCTGCGCGCTATCACGATCTGGCGAACAAGAAAAGGCCATCATTCTCAGTAAAGAATGGATCGATAGGCGGGCTCCAGACCCTGGATCTCGCCAGCAGACTGCTGGCTTACCACTACCGTCGTCCGTCTAGTTAGACGACAAGCATGAGCCTGTCGTTTTCAGGCTGCTGGACAATGGTCTTGAACGAGTTTTTAAGCATAAAGGGACACCGTACCGCTCTCAGTGCTGCCGCTGCGCCGCCGCGGTGCCCTGTCGCACTGCCTGAGACTCACGAACCCACTGCTGCAACGCCTTCAATTGCTCGGCATTAGCGTGGCATTCGCTGTAGTTGTCGACGACGCTGGCGGCGACGGTAGAGAGTGCAAGACCCGAGGCGGTGCCATCAGCGACGCTGGGGCCTCCGGCCACGGGCAGGTTGGCGGCGCCGGCGTCGTGCACCCGGACAAAACCATCAGGCACGACACAAGCGTCATCCGCTGTTTTCGAGACATAGATAGGGACTTCCTTGGTGAGGGTGGCGCCCGCCTGGTAGACCTTGACGATGCGGTCAACGTACTCGACCACCACCTTTTCCTTGACCGTGCCCAGGGCCTGGCCTTGCTCGAAGGATTGCCTGAGACGAGTTTCATCGAGGCCCTGGTTTTTAATCCGTTCAGTGCTGGCACCGCTCACGTAGCCGAGGGCATAGAGCAACCCGGCCGCGACGGCGATGGCCAACCAACTGCGAAGGTTCATCGCGATGCTCCTTTGGCGAGATGAAGGGCAAGACCCGGTAGCGCTGCGTTCGCCCCCGAAGGGGCACCGCAGTTGATAAGGCTGGAGTGCCGACCTTTTCATCCGCACAAAATCCGAGCCTGTGGCAACGCAGAAACGCTTTCTGCCTGTCGGTCGATCCTGGCCTCAGATCGCGGGCAGACACAGCACTGCTCGTGCCCTGGCCCAGAGTTGCAGACGATCCTGCAGACCGTTCAGACCGCCGTTGATACGTCGGGTAATGCTGTTGAACTCATCGCGATCGGCCAGGGCATTAAGCCCACCGCGCTCCCAGAACCAGGCCGCCGACTCGGCGGCCCATTGCGGCTGCTCCAGCAGCTCCGGCAACTCCAGCAGGCGCTCATCGCCAAACAGCCCGAGGCTGCACTGGCGATAGTTGCTGCGTCCGGTGATCTGGATCAGCCCGCGCCCGCGATAGCGCTGGCCATCACCGTCGGCTTCCGGGGTGTTGCCCAGGCGCGCTGCCAGAGTGCCGGTGTCGTACTTGCTCAGGTACTGATCGCTACCCAGTTCACGCACGTATTGCAGTTGCCCGGATTCGTGACCGATCTGGGCGAGAAAGGCCGCCTGGCGCTTCGGCGTATCGATCTGCCGATGAGCCATGGCGGTGTTGAGTGGAGAAACAAAAACGCCCGCTTGGCGGCGGGCGTTAGGCATGATTTGTTGCAGTTGTTGTTCGGTAATCAGCATGGTCAGATTTTCGAGGTTGGATAAAAAACGCCCCATCAGTGCGGGGCGTTTACTCGCTCTGCTCAGCAACCCAGGGCGGCGCTGCAGGACGGTACCGGGCATCAGGAAAGTCAGACGACTGTGGCCAGTCGCGCAGCGCCTGCATATACACAAGCAGCGCCTTGAATTGCTCGCCATCAATACTTGTCGGAGCTTCGATTTCCAGTTGATCGCGGTGACGTTCACGCAGCCACATAAATGAAGCCAACTCGGTATCACGCCAATTGCGCTCGCTGTCCTGCGTCGCAGGCAATGGCGCTGTCGTGCTGTCGATGTAAACCTGCGCCTCCTCTTCGGACATGGGTATCAGATGGCTAGGGATAAAGTGCGCTGGGGCATCGTCATCGTAAGCATGGACCTTGTCGGTCTGGGAGTTATGGAAATATTTCATGTGCGCAGCTCCGACCATAGGGGACTAACCGGATTATTAAGAGTTACTGAATAGGTTGCACCAGCAGGGACAACAAACGTTGTGTAATACGCAATACTTGTCACAGTCACCCCCCCGCAAGTAGCAGTAACTGCGCCGGAGTTTATTGATACCTGGACCTGAATTGGACGACCCGTCGTGTTTGTGTAGACCGTGCCAGAAACGCGGCTAGCCGTGACGTTCTGCCAGGCCTGACCATCACCTAGGCCCCGTGGTCTGACTTCTAGCGCTGAAACGTTTGCAGCCAAGCCTGCGATGTCGATGTTTCCCTGATTGACCGGGGCGTTCCAGGCTTTGATGCACCACATGACCGCCAGGTTGCGCGGCCGAGCTTCCGAACCACCCGAACTCGCAATTTCGCCTAAGTAGCTGACCCTGGAACCCGCTCCTCCTGTAAGTCCCCCACCGGAGGTAATATCAGAAGAAAGAATTTTCCATCCAGCACCTGCAGTTAACCCGTGAGTATGTGCTTTGTTGTCGCTGTCCTGCCAAGTACCAATCAGCCGTCCCGCATCCACCCCCCGCCCATGATCCCAACCCCGCAG
>NZ_JAAARM010000030.1 GCF_009908285.1 Pseudomonas sp. Fl4BN1 | reverse complement strand
GGGGCCGGGGTGGTGGGCCTGGCCAGCGCCCTGTGGCTGCAACGCCTGAACTGGAAGGTGACCCTGCTCGACCGCCAGCCGCCGGGCAGTGGCACCTCCTTCGGCAATGCCTGTACCTTCGCCACCTATGCGGTGGAGCCAGTGGCCACCCCCGGCATCTGGCGCAAGGCCCCGGGCATGCTGTTGCGCCCTGACAGTCCACTGGCGATTCGTCCCGGCTACCTGCCGCGAATCGCTCCGTGGCTGTGGCGTTTTCTCGCCAGCTCCCGCGAACACCGGGTCGATGCCATCAGCCAGGACCTGCACAGCCTGCTCAAACCCTGCATGGGTTCATGGCAGACCCTGTTCGACGAGGCAGGGGCCAACGACCTGGTGCGCCACGACGGTTCGTTGTACATCTTCGAAGGCCATGAGCGCCGGAGCGCCATTGACATGCTGGCCTACCATCAGCGCTTCGACGTACCGATGCGACTGCTGGAGGGGCCGGAGTTGCGGGCCCTGGAACCCGCGCTCAACGCCCGCGCGGCGCTGGCCCTGGAACTGCCGGACGTCAGCCGCACCCTCGATCCCTATGCACTGAGCCTGCGTTTGCTGCGGCGCTTCAGCGAGCAGGGTGGTGAGTTTCGCCAGGGTGAGTTGCAGGGCGTGCAGCGCAGCACCCAGCACAGTGAACGGCTCACCGCCCGCTTGAGCAGCGGCGAGTCGTTGCAGGCCGAGCGCTTGGTGCTGTGCACTGGCGCCTGGTCCCGCAGCCTGGCGCAGACCCTGGGTGATGAGATCCCGCTGGACACCGAACGCGGTTATCACGTGCTCTTCGACCAGTCAGGGGCCTTGCTCAAGCGCCCGGTGTGCTGGGCTGCCGGCGGTTTCTACATGACGCCAATGGCCCAGGGCCTGCGAGTGGCGGGCACCGTTGAATTCGCTGGTCTTGAAGCTGCGCCGGACCCGCGGCGCTACCGTTACCTGGCCAAGGCTGCGCGGCGTTTTCTCACCCTGCACCACGAGCCTGCCTCGCAGTGGATGGGCTTTCGCCCGTCGCTGCCGGACAGCAAGCCGGTGCTCGGCCAGTCGCGGCTGTTGCCCCAGGTGTACTACAACTTCGGCCACGGGCATGTGGGGCTGACCCTGGCTGCAATCACCGGGCAACTGGTGGCGGAGCAGGCCAGTGGATTGGCGCCGAGCGTGAGTATGCAAGCGTTTCTGGCGGGGCGTTTCAGATAGCCACGCAGGATATTGCTGCGGTGTGCATGGGAGTAGGCAAACGGTCATTTTTATCTGCTACAACGGCTTCTTCCCTCGACAGAGTTGCATGCTCCGGTAGCCGGAATGGTCCCCGGGCATGTTCTGCAGCCATGGATGCGCCCGTATGCGAAATGCACTTCTGCTGACCTCCTTGTTCCTGTGTGCCGGCGCAACTCATGCCGAAGACCCCGCCTCGGTGCTCGGGCATGGCTTCGGCTCCCTGAGCTGCGTCGACCTCAAGGACCCCGACAGCAAGGCCACTTGCGGCGCCCGGGCATTGTCCAATGGCACGGGCTGCCATGGCCTGTCCAGCCAGGGCATGCGCGACAAATGCCTGGATGAAGCGCTGTACCCGCAAAGCAGCTCGACCCGCAGCCACATAGCCAGGGCCAAGCCGCCGGCGCCTGTCGCGGCGGTTGTCGCCAAGCCTTACCTGCAGCCTGCGGCGCCAGCCCTGCCGGAGCGCGAAGTGCAAAGGCTGGAACAGGTGCTGGGGGTCGATAACGCCCAGCCTTGAGCCGGTTTCGAGCTTGCTCCGGTCTTGCAGTCAGCGTCCGCACAAGGCCGCACTCGCGTCGCTACACAAAACTTTGTGCGTGTCAGCGCCAGCCTATATGCTCCCTGGCCCCAAGGCAGCAGTGACCTGTTGCAGGTCCTGGCGCCCACGCCATTCGCAATGGAACTGACGATGCACCACCCACTTTCGATGCCGCTGTGGCGGCCGCACCTGAGCGCCTTGTTGCTTGGCGGTCTGTTGCTTATGGGTGGGTGCAATACTTTGTCGCCCGCGCCCGACACGCCGGAGTCAAGAGCGGCGAGTTTGCGCAGCAGCTTCCTCGCCAGTTTCAACCATGTCTTGGGCCAGGGCGTGCGTCGAGTCAATCTCGATGGCTGGGTCGGCGGCGTGTCGTTGCGCACCGTGATCAATCGTCAGAACCAGGTAGTCAGCTGTATCGCCGAGGCACTCCCCGAGTACCCGCTGGAACGTTTTCCGGACAATCGCCAGTTGGTGCCACTGATGGAAAAGCTGTGTTGGGATACGGTGTTTCCCCGTGTGGAACCAATGCTGTTCGCCAGCGTTTCCGGGGCGGTGATGGAGGTCGTGGTTCCGTTGGTTTTCTCCCGTCCCGGAAAAATGCCGGCAGAGGAGCAGAAGGTTCGCGAAACCGTGCGTGAGTACAACGCGCGCGAGGAGTACTTCTGGCAGCAGCTCTTCGTCGGGGCGACGCTCGACAGCATTGGCTCCGCACGGATTAGCGGGGCGGCCAACGCACAGGGGCAGGTGCAGCGTTGTCAGGTTGAGCTGACAGCAAACCCCATGAGACTTGCCGATTTCAAGCCAGCCCCAGGTCTTGCGCAACGCCTGCAGAGCGCCTGTGCCAACCTGGATCTGCGGCAGATGCCTGGTTTCTTCATCGCCGAACCGATGGGTGGCCGGTTTCTGCTCGAGCTGGATTATTCGCCCTGGAAAGGCGGGCCGAAACAGCCTTGAGTGCGCGGCTCAGGTTGGCCCGCTGAAGACCCCGAGCCTGGCGACCGTGTATTTCACCGCACCTTGTTGTGCTCCGCCGCATGCATACCGATATACGCCGTCAGATTCTCATCATCGATGCCCAGGGTGCGCAGGATCTGCGCCATGAAGCTCACTGGTGCGCTGCCCGGTGCGGTGATCACTCGCTGGTCCGCCACGGCATGGGGCACGTCCTGATAGTGCGCGGCGCCGGCATATTTCATCGCCAGCAGGTTGTCCGCCGAATTGGAGGTATGCCGCACATGGTCCAGCACTCCGGCCTTGGCCAGCATCCGGGTGCCATCGCAGATGCCGGCGAGGACGATATTGCGCTCCCGCGCGGCGCGCAGCAGGGCGCTGATATCCGGGGCCTGGTCGCTCTGCCAGACAGTTCCGCCGCAGACCATCAACAGGTCGAGCTCATCGAGGCGGATCTCTTCCAGGGCCAGATCCGGAGTCACGCGCATGCCGCCCATGGAGGTTACCGGAGCGCCTTTGGGCGCCGCGAAGCGGCAGTCGAAACCGTAGTAGGCGCGGGCCGTGGCGTTGATCAGGGCGGTTTCCCAGTCGGCGAAGTTCTCGCAGATGATAGTAATGGCGCGGGTCATGCAGGTGTCCTTCCTTGGCTGAGAGTGTGTTCGGGTGGCGTAGGGTAACTCTTTTTGGGTGGGCGACTCAGCACTTGAGCGAGGCTTTGCAGGCGGTTGGTTGCGGCGTTTGTGGCGCAAGCATGGGATAGTGCCGCCCTCCACACAGAGGGTTCATCAGCGGATGGATATCAGATGAAGGTTGAAAGCGTGTACGACGGAATGATCAGCTTGTCTGCGGGCCAGATTGCTCAACGCGACGATCGCAAGCAGACACAATGGACTTGTGCCATTGCCCCGTTCCAGCTGTGTCGTGTTCCCACTACCCAGGCGCTGTACCTAGAAGTCATGCAGGCCGCGCCTGCGCGTTTTCCTCACCCCGATGCGCCAGTGGAGTGTGTGTCCTGGCTGGATGCCGTGGTCTTCTGCAACCGACTTTCCCTGCTGCTGGACCTGCAGCCGGTGTATGACCTCGACCCGCTGTCCTATACCGCGCATTGGCATCAGCAGCGTAACGGGTTTCGCCTGCCTACCGATGCCGAATGGGAATATGCCTGCCGCGCCCACAGTGGAGAAGTGCAGTACGGCCCCCTGGAGCAGATTGCCTGGTATGCCCATAACTCGGCGGAACGCAGCCACCCGGTGGGGCTCAAGGTCGCCAATGACTTCGGCCTGCACGACATGTTGGGTAATGTCTGGGAGTGGTGCTGGGATCTGTACGATGCCGAGGTCTACGGCAGCTACCGGGTATTTCGCGGTGGCGGCTGGAGTGATGCCCCCCGGGGTTGCCTGGCGTCAAATCGGCGCCGCAGCCACCCGACCTTTTGTATCGAGGATCTGGGGTTTCGCCTGGCACGCTCGCTGCCACAAGGCGCTTGAATAGGCATCACCGGTGGCTTTCGGATAGCACCTGGTGAGTCGGGCGACAGCCTCTATGTTCTCGCGCCTTGATCGATGGGCGCGGCAAAGAGGCTGCTTGCTCGATTCGAGGACCGCGCCATGAAGGGACCATCTTTTCAGGTTTGCCGCTTCAGTCTGGTCGAGCCGTTTGCTTGCCGGTCATGGACGTTTTCCAGCAGGGTTTTCCGATTGTCGAGTGGTGAACACCTGCCATCGGTTGTTTGCAGTACGCCAACGCACCTTGGCCGGGCAGGCGCTCAAGAGCATCGGGGTGGCCCGTTTTCAGTAGCGCGCCGATGCTCGGGGGCAGGTCCTGGATTGCCAGGTTCGACTGGAAAAAAACGCTGCGGCCTGTTGGGTTCAAGGCCGATGGTGCTTTGCTGCAGCGCTTGAGCGAGCAGTGCAAACAGTCGGGTTTACAGCAGATGCCGAGGTTTGCGCTTAATGCCCAAGGGGCTGTCCAGGACGCTGTGGCGATGGAGTATGCGCCGTGCATGGTCGCGGCGTAGCAGCGCTGAGTCGGGCTACACCACAACGTAATCTGATAGAGCAGTGCTTGCTGATCAACCGGATACAGCGAGCAGAAAACACCAATGGTTGGATCAAAGGCGAGGCCGTTCAATGAGCAAGTTTGGCTGTACGTGCGGGCATGTGATTGTCGATCAGACTGACAATCTGCCCTATAAAGCGTCGCTGGTGCGTGATGGGCATGAAGAGGCGCTGTATGACGCTCTTACCTCGTTGAGCAAGGCGCTGCTGATGGCCGTGGAGGCTGGTCGTCTGGATGAGTTGATGGACCAGACCTATGGCAAGACCTCTTGGCGGCCCAAGGTGACCGAGTACATTCAGGACCAGTTTTCCAGTCTGAATATAGCGCACAGTTCCTGTGTCTATGAGTGCCAGAACTGCGGACGGTTGTGGGTTGAATGTGGGCGAGAGAACCGATTCGTGTCCTATGCGCCAGACAGTGGGCGCTACCAGGCGGTGCTGGCGGTCGAGCCGGACCAGCCTGGCTAATGGCTGGCGATTGGCGGGTGGCGAAGGTATAAAGCGGCCTTTTGCCAAGGAGACGCGATGATGTTCAATGTACAAGGATGGTTGTCGATGGTCGCGTTGTTGCTGGCGCAGGGCGCGCAGGCGGAGCAGATGGCCAACTGTCAGGAGCGCCAGGTCCAGGGACATATGGCACAGATGTGCCTGCTGCCGGGGGCGGCGTTTCAGCATGACACTTATCGCCTGGTGGTGGATGGCGCCCTGATTTTCAGCCTGACGGATGATTTTGCCGAAGAGGTGACCCTGGTTCACCGCATTCCGAAGGGGCCGGCGCTGGAGTACATGCTGTCTCGCCAGGGCCAGGACAGTGTGACCCTCAAGGGCGGGTGTGTGCCGGTGAGCAAGGACGGCGCCGAGGTGGCGCGGCTGTGCAACTTCCACTGGGGCAAGGTGCAGGTGGTCAAGGATGTGCGTTTCGACTTTTGAGGTGGAGGGCTTTCCTGACCCTAATGGCTTCACCGCCGGGCGCGCTGGCGATACACGACGGTGCCCTCGGAATCATGCAAAGGGTGCTATTTTTAGTACTCTTAATAGCACTCCAAGGAGAGCGTCATGACACATATCGTTTTGTCTAACGTGGTCGCGAGTATTTCTGAACTGAAGAAAAACCCTATGGGCACTGTCGCCGCCGGCGGCGGTTCATCGGTGGCCATCCTCAATCGTAACGAGCCTGCGTTCTACTGCGTTCCGGCCAGGGAATACGAGGCCATGATGGCGCGCCTGGAAGACATGGAGCTGATTGCCCTGTGCCGTGAGCGCGAGAACGATCCGACCCTGAAGGTCTCGCTCGATGACCTATGAGCTGGAGTTTTCTGAAAAGGCCTGGAAGGAATGGCAGAAACTCGGTGCCACGCTGAAAGAGCAATTCAAGAAGAAACTCCAGGAACGACTGATCAATCCACATGTGCCCGCCGATCGTCTGGGTGGTTTGGGCAATGCTTATAAAATCAAACTGCGCAGCGCGGGTTACCGCCTGGTGTACCGGGTGGTGGACGAGGTGTTGGTGGTAACCGTAATTGCTGTGGGCAAGCGTGAGCGTGGGGGCGTTTATCAAGAGGCCGCAAAGCGCTGACCGTTTCTCCCTGCCTTGGGTCATCGAGGTGGACTGGTCGGAAAAAAATGCCCGCGGGGTCTTTACATCGCCCCCGGTTCTCACCACCATATGCGCCGTCTAAGTTTCGCTGCTGACCAGACAATTCCAGCCACCAAAAGGGTGGTTGTTTTGTTGCGTCCAAGAAAAGCAGTTGAAAATGACCAAGACTCCTCTGAAAAGAATTCAGCACAAGCTCGCCCGTTCCGGGGTGGCCATCGAACGCCTGAATTCCAATTCGCTCTCTATCTCCTCGATCAATGACGCCGGGCTCAAGGTGGATTTGCTGCTGCCTGACAGCTTTGCCATCGAAGAGAAAGCCATCCTGCAACTGATGGATTTCGCCAAGGTGGCCCACCCCGATGGCGGCGAAGTGAAGTGCGCCTGCGCCACGCCGGACTTTCACACCGGCAGCCCGATTCCGGTGGGCAGTGTGATCGTCACCAGCCACGACATGGTGGTGCCGCAAGCGATTGGCACCGACATCAATTGCGGCATGCGCCTGCACAAGCTGGGGCTGAACTACGAGCAGTTCATGGCGCAGAAAGCCAAGTGGACCGCCCTGGTGCGCGGCGATCTGCTGGAAGGCACGCGCAACATTCCTACCAGTCCCACCGCCATGAGCGCGCTGTTTCAAGCCGGGTTGGGGGACTTCTGGGCCCAGGTGCAGCAGCAGGACCCGATCGGGCTGTTTGCCGGGGCGGATTTCGCTCAGTTGCAGCGTGAGCTGTCGGGCCTGCATGAGTCGTCGTTCGCCCGAGGCAGCGCCGACTACGCGCCGGAAGCCTTGCAGGACCGCTCGCGGAAAATCCTCCGCGACCCGGGCCTGGGTTCCCTGGGCGGCGGCAATCACTTTGTCGAGATCCAGGTGGTCACCGAACTGGTGGATCGCCAGGCCTGCTTCGCCCAGGGCCTGTCCGTAGGGCAGGTGGTGATGATGATCCACACCGGCTCTCGGGACGTGGGCTTCTATGTGGGCCGGCGCTGGATGGACAAGGCCAAGGCCCTGTGGCCGGCGGGGATCAAGCATCCCGACTCGAAGATCTTCGCCCTGTTTGGCGAGATGGCGGATGAGTACCTGCTGGCCATGCACAGCGCGGCTCACTACGCCGACGCCAACCGTGCGCTGATCGCCGAGATGGTGCGCCAGCGCACCCGGCAGGTGTTCGGCGCGGGTATCGAGGCGCCGCTGATTGTCGATGTACCGCATAACATCGTGCTGCGCGAAGAGGGCGGCAATGTGCACCGCAAGGGCGCCACACCGGCCTACGCCGGGCAGCCCTTGCTGATTCCGGGGAGCATGGGGCATGACTCCTACCTGCTCACTGGGCTGGGCAATGAACGCTGGCTGCGCTCGGCCAGCCATGGCGCCGGGCGCTCCATGTCCCGCAGCGAGGTGGTGTTCAAAGCCAAGAAGGACAAGGCCTTTCTCGGCCTGCAGGGCGTGGAGTGCATCACCACCAAGGAGGAACGGATGATCGAGGAAGCACCGGGGGCCTATAAGGAAATTGGCCAGGTGATTCGCTCGCAGGTGGAGGAGGGGACGGTGTCGGTGATCGCCAGGTTTTCGCCGATTCTGACCTTCAAGGCATAAGTACGGCGGGCCCTTGGGGGTGAGGGTTCATCCTCATGGCTAAGCGATGTCTTGGGTTGAAGCGATGCGTTCAAAGATGGTCTCGGTGGTAGGCATGAGCGCTCGCTTCAAGTCGGCTGTACTGGTCGTGGGCGCGCTGATTTCGGATTTGCCGTTCAGGGTACTGGCCGATACATTGTCGCCCCCCCCCCGGCCATCGTTCGCTGGTAATGGGGGGCGTTCAAGTCGTCTATGGAAGGGATGTCATCAGATCGTGAAACTGCTTAAAAAAGCTATTTGGTTTGTCTTGTGTATTGCCTCTGGTTTAACCATGGGCGCTGGCATTTATCAGTTCATGCTGCCTAAAGGTGATCCGGGCCTGGCGTTGATGCTGGTCGTGATTGCTTTTCTCTCCGGCTATTATCTGCGGCCGCAAAAGCCCAGGGCGCGGTAGCCACCATGGTGATTGCCTGTTTGCGGCCAAAGTCGGGTGCTCAATCATGAATCAAGATGAAAGTCTGAAGCACGATGCTGTAGCGCCATTTACAGGTGCCAGCCAGTGCTTCGTCGACAAGCAACCCCTTGTCGAACTACTTGCCGTGCTTGCTGAATGTGGCGAGCTGGTGTCCAGCTTCTTCAAGCCAGCCCCCTCAATCAAGGCGTGGGATGAGAGGCTGCGACTGACCGAGTTTCTGGAGCGTTTCAGCAACCTCGCCAGGTCGACGGCTATTGGGCAGGTTGAGCGTGAGTTCGGGCCCTTTTCCATACTGAATCGATATGAGTTCGAGGGCTCGTTGCTGGCGGTGGTGCTTCGGGGCGGCTGTCACCAGTCCACCCGTGGATTGTCCCTGGTCAATGCCCGGAAGGTGGTGTTCGACGCTCTGGATGCTGTGTTTCCGGCGCCGTTTTCCGAGCTTGTGGTGTACCGGTTCGATAGCCCCGATTGGTGTGAGTTAACCAGGGATTCGACGATTTCTTCTGCCTATGTTGCCTGCCAGGGGGCTCGGAATCTTTGGTGGGTGTTGTGCGTTGCTGATGTTGATTGATGCCTTGTGGGCGCCAGGCTTTTTATGTAGGAGCTGGCTTGCCAGCGAAGGCGGTATTGAGGGCGCCGGTGGATTTGGCGGTAGGTATTGGGTGCTGCGGTGTCATCCAGTCGTCTGCCATGACCACAACCTCTGTGGCGAGGGAGCTTGCTCCCGGTCGAACGGTCGGCGTTCCGGCGCGCAGCGGGCGTAAAACCAGAGTCCTCGATTTACTGGGTGTACATATCCGTTGCTGCGGGTGTGGCCACTTATGGTTTCGCTCTTACAGCGAGTCACTTTGGGGCCCCAAAGTAACCAAAGGCTTCTGCCCCTCCACTCGGTGCCTCGCCTAGGCTCGGCATTTCCTCACTCCGGCATTGATCCGTGGGCCGCCGCCCCAGGCCATCCATGGCCTGGGGCGGCTAACCCGGCATCCCTGCCGGGTTACCCACGGCTCAATACCTGCGTTCGGCCATCGTGGTTAAGGGGGCAGGAAGATCAAAAGCCAAGGCAAAGAAAAGCCAAGCAGAACCATGGCTGTGTCTTGGGGTTACTGCGCCGGCAGTTGCAGTGCTTGTTGTTCCGCTACCTGCAATACATCGCAGCCGTCCTGCAACAACAGGGTCGCCACGCTGGAGAAACGCTTCAGGTCGAGGTGGTCGGCGTTGCGGCTGGTCATGTTGCAGACGCTGTCCAGCATGTCCCGGGCAGCGCGGATGCGCAGGCGGCGTAGCTCAACAGATCAAGCAAGGGGGCTTGAGGGTTGATAAAGGCGACGGGGTGGTCGCTGGTGAAGGACGTGAAGGGTTGAAGATCGATAGCAGTGACGCTCCATGAAGGAGAATTCAGGTTTGCTCATGGAGATTCGGACGGCCAAATCCGCTCGCAGATTGCCGCGACGCAACGGAATGTTGGAGGTGTTGAGCATAGTCATCAGCCAATTGAGCGTGCTTTCCGCAAATACTGAAATGCCTGACATGGGGCGACGACTTTTTCTAATACTTGCTCATTCCTTGTTTCCGGAAAGTTTGCCATCCCCTCTGTTATCTCCTTTGTTCTCCATGGCACACTCTTGTACGGTTTCCGCTATTTAACACTTAATTCCGCTATAGCGGATTTTTTGAGGGCGGAGTTTCTTTGTTTAAAGCCTGCGTGTTTTCCAGACCATTGTTGGTTTCTGCGGCGGTACCGCTCAGAAGCGGATGGCGAGCTGGATAGCGCTCTCGCGCATGGCCCCTAGATGGCCAACCTTCAACCAGGAGAACCTCTCATGAGCATCACCCGTTACGGCGCCGGCAGCACCGCAGGCGGTGGCCAGCCGCGTCCTTTCGCCCGCGCCGTCGAGGCCGATGGCTGGCTGCATGTGTCCGGCCAGGTTCCGGCGCTGGATGGCGAGATCATTCACGGCGGCATCGTGGAGCAGACGCACCAGACGATGCGCAATCTACTGGCCATTCTCGAAGAGGCCGGCTACGGCCTGGAGGATGTGGTGCGGGTCGGCGTGTGGCTGGAAGACCCGCGGGATTTCTGGAGTTTCAACAAGGTGTTCGGCGAGTATTTCAAGCCCGAACACGCGCCGGCCCGGGCCTGTGTGCAGGCCAGCATGATGGTGGACTGCAAGGTCGAGATCGATTGTGTGGCCTACAAGAAGAAGCCTTGATGGGGCGACCTGCCGGACTTGTCCCGGCTGTTTTGTGTAGGAGCTGGCTTGCCAGCGAAGGCGGCCGTGAGGGCGGCACAAGGCTTGAGGGCCTCTTCGCCGGCAAGCCGATTCCTACAGGTGGGGTGTTGGCCGTTGTCAGCTTTTTCGGGAAGACCAGATAGATGAGTGAAGACACCATCAAGCGGCGGGCCAAGGGCCTGGATCGGGCGTTCGATATTCTCGATTTCCTCAAGGAGATCGGCCAGCCGTTGCGGCCCAATGATATTGCCAAGGGCATTGGCAGTCCCAAGTCCACGGTCTATGAACTGGTGGCTTCCCTGCTGGAGCGACGGGTTCTGGAACCGGTGGGCAAGGACGGGCATGTGTACCTGGGCCGCCAGCTGTATTTTCTCGGGCAGGCCCATTTGCGCCATTTCGACCTGACCCGCGAGGCCGATCAAGCGTTGCAGGAAATCGTCAGCCAGACCCACGAAACCGCGCAGATGTGCCTGCTCAATGGGCGCAAATACACCGTGGCGCTGATGAAGGAGGGCGAGCGGCATTTCCGCATTTCCTCGGACATTGGCGAGAACGCACCGATCCCCTGGACCGCTTCCGGGCGGCTGTTGCTGGGGCATTTGAGCGATGAGCAGATTGCCCGGTTGATCGATGATCGGGATTTCGTGTTGCCCGATGGCCAGCGTCTGCCCCTTGAGACGTTTCTGAAGGAAATCCGTCAGGCCACCGAGGACGGCTTCTTTTCCTTCGACAGCGTGGCGGACACCTTTACCCATTGCTTCGCCGCCCCGGTACGGGATGAGCGCGGGGTGTGCATTTGTACCCTGTGTATCGTCGCGCCGCGGGTCGATGCGCAGAACAATTATCAGAAATACCGCCGGGTGCTGATCGACAGTGCCAGCCGCTTGGCTCGGCGGATCAACGACTAAGGGTTGTACCTCGCGGCTGTGCGCAGTCGCCTTGATAAGGAGTGCCAAGATGTCTCGCGTTTCGAATCTGCCCCTGGTGGAAAAGGGCGCCGCTTACAACGGTGCGAACTTGCTTAAAGACGTCAGCCTGCCAGCCCTGGTGCTGCATCGTGAGGCCCTGGAACACAACATCCGCTGGATGCAGAAGTTCGTCAGTGACAGCGGCGCCGAGCTGGCGCCTCACGGCAAGACCAGCATGATGCCAGGGCTGTTTCAGCGGCAGCTGGAGGCGGGGGCTTGGGGCATTACCCTGGCCACGGCGGTGCAGACGCGCGCCGCCTATGCCCACGGTGTGCGGCGGGTGTTGATGGCCAATCAGCTGGTAGGGGCGCCGAACATGGCGTTGATCGCCGAGCTGTTGGTGGATGCGGATTTCGATTTCTATTGCATGGTCGATCATCCGGACAACGTCGCTGACCTGGGGGCGTTTTTCGCTCAGCGCGGGGTAACGCTCAAGGTGATGATCGAGTACGGCGTGGTCGGTGGTCGTTGCGGCTGTCGCAGCGAGCAGGAGGTGCTGGCCCTGGCCAAGGCGATCCAGGCGCAGCCAGCCTTGGCGCTGTGTGGCATCGAGGGTTATGAAGGGGTGATCCATGGCGATCAGGCCATCGACGGTATTCGTCGCTTCGCTGCTTCCCTGGTACGTCTGGCGGTGGACTTGCACAACGATGGGGGGTTCGCCATCGAGCGGCCGATCATCACCGCCTCGGGCTCGGCCTGGTATGACCTGATTGCCGAGTCCTTCGAGACTCATAACGCCAAGGGCCGCTTCCTCAGTGTGTTGCGCCCGGGCAGTTATGTGGCGCATGACCATGGCATCTATAAAGAAGCCCAGTGCTGCGTGCTGGATCGACGCCGTGATCTTGTGGAAGGCCTACGTCCGGCGGTGGAAGTCTGGGCCCATGTGCAGTCGCTGCCGGAATCGGGTTTTGCGGTGCTGGCCCTGGGCAAGCGCGATGTCGCCTATGACGCCGGGCTGCCGCTGCCGCTGCGCCGCTACCGGCCCGATGCAACCGGCACTCAGGGTGATGACGTGAGGGCCTGCACGGTGACAGCGGTGATGGATCAGCACGCCTTCATGAGTGTGGCGCCAGGGGTGGAGCTGCGCGTCGGCGACATCATCTCTTTCGGCACTTCGCACCCGTGCCTGACCTTCGACAAGTGGCGTACCGGCCTGTTGGTGGATGAGCATTTGCAGGTAGTCGAGAGCCTGCAAACCTGCTTCTAGTCGAGCCTTCGGGCGGTGTTCTGTTGGCTGGCGAAGGCGATCTCACCGACGCTTTCGCTGGCCGGACAGCGGCTACCCGGTTCGCGGTACGCCGAGTTTAGAGGTCAAGGATATGAGCCAGAAAAAACGCATTGCCTGCATCGGCGAATGCATGATCGAGTTGCAACAGCATCACGATGGCAGTCTGCAGCAGAGCTTTGGCGGCGATACCCTGAATACCGCAGTGTATCTGTCGCGGGAAATGGGCGAGCGGGCGCAGGTGGATTACGTCACCGCCCTGGGCTACGACAGTTTCAGTGATGCCATGTGCCAGAGCTGGGCGGCCGAGGGCATCGGCCTGGATTTGGTCCAGCGCTTGCCGGGGCGCCTGCCGGGGCTGTATTGCATCCAGACGGATGCCCGTGGCGAGCGGCGCTTTCTCTACTGGCGCAATGAAGCGGCGGTGCGCGATTGCTTTACCACCCTGGCCGCCGGGCCGATTCTTCAAGCGTTGCAGCGCTACGACGTGCTGTATTTCAGCGGCATCACCCTGGCGGTGTTGGGGGAAACGGGGCGCAAGAAGTTGCTGGAGACGCTGATCGAGGCCCGCCAGCGTCAGGCGCTGATCGTTTTCGACAACAATTACCGGCCGCGCTTGTGGGCTTCGGTGGAGCAGGCCCGGGCGGCTTATCGCGAAGTGCTGCCGCAGGTGGATCTGGCGTTGTTGACCCTGGAGGACGAGCAGGCACTGTTTGCCTACGATGACGCCGATGCTGTATTCGCGGCCTATCGCGGTACACCGGAAGTGGTGCTCAAGCGCGGCGCTGAGTCCTGCCTGATTCGCGGTGCAGGCAGTGCCTTCGAGGTGCCCGCGCAGCGGGTGGAGCAGGTGGTGGACACCACGGCCGCGGGGGACTCGTTCAGTGCGGCCTACCTGGCGAGTCGTTTGCAAGGTGGCAATCCGCAGCAGGCGGCCCAGGCCGGGCATCGACTGGCGAGTCGGGTGATCCAGCATCCCGGGGCGTTGATTCCCAGAGAGTGACGGGGCGCGGCGCTCGCCAACCAGCGCCTGCCGGGAGGACCTCAGTCGCGGTAGAACACCTGCACCAAGTGGTAGCCGAACTTGCTCTTGATCGGGCCGTGCACGGTGCGCAGGGGCTTTTTGAAGATCACCTGGTCGATGGCGCCGACCATCTGTCCCGGGCGCACTTCACCCAGGTCGCCGCCGCGCTTGGCGGACGGGCAGGTGGAGTATTTCTTCGCCAGCACGTCGAAGGCTTCGCCTTTGGCGATGCGCTGCTTGAGCTGTTCGGCCTCTTCGGCGGTTTTCACCAGGATGTGGCGGGCTTGGGCTTTCATGGGCAGGTGACCTGGTAGCGGGTAATCGGCGGCCGCGGATTATGCCTGAATGGGTGGCTCGCGGCCGATCATCTGACGAATTTTCTGCGCCAGGTCTTCAATCGAAAATGGCTTGGCCATCAGGTCCATGCCCGGCTCCAGGAAACCTTGGCGCTCGGCGGCCTTTTCCGCATAACCGGTCATGAACAGCACCTTGAGTCCGGGGCGGTGCTGGCGGGCGATCTCCGCCAGCTGCCGGCCGTTCATGCCCGGCAGGCCGACATCGGTCACCAGCAGGTCGACGCGCATCGGTGATTCCAGCAAGGGCAGGGCGCTGCGGGCGTCCTCGGCCTCGAAGGCGCGGTAGCCCAGCTCGCTCAGCACATTGAGCACCAGCATGCGCACCGCCGGGTCGTCCTCGACCACTACCACGGTTTCCCCGGCAATGGCCTGGGGCGCCTGGTTGGCGCTGGCGGCAGCGGGGGGTTCCGGCGCAGCGGCGTACAGCCGTGGCAGGTACAGGCGCACGCTGGTGCCCTGGTCCGGTTCGCTGCTGATGGTCACGTGGCCGCCGGACTGCTGGGCAAAACCGTAGATCATCGACAGCCCCAGGCCAGTGCCTTGGCCGATGGGCTTGGTGGTGAAGAACGGGTCGAAGGCCTTGGCCAGGATCCGCGGGCTCATGCCGGCGCCGTTGTCACTGACGCCGAGCATCACGTAGTCGCCGGCCTTGACCGGTTCCAGGGTGCTGATGTCGCTGCCGTCGAGGTAGCTGTTGGCGGTCTCGATCAATAGCTGGCCGCCATCGGGCATGGCGTCGCGGGCGTTGATCACCAGGTTGAGCAGGGCGTTTTCCAGTTGGCTGGCATCGGTGTTCACCGGCCATACGCCGTCCGCCAGTTGCATGCGCAATTGGATGTGCTCGCCCTTGGTGTGGCTGAACAGTTCCTGCAGCGATTGCACCAGCTGATTGGGGTCCAGGGGCCGGCGGTCCAGCGACTGGCGGCGGGAGAAGGCCAGCAGGCGATGGGTCAGCGCCGCGGCGCGCTTGGCCGAGGACATGGCGGCCTCGGTGAAGCGGCCGATCTCGTCGCCGCGACCGTTGTCGATGTAGCGCTGCATCAGGTCCAGGCTGCCGATGATCCCGGTGAGCATGTTGTTGAAGTCGTGGGCTATGCCACCGGTGAGCTGGCCCACGGCCTCCATCTTCTGCGCGTGGCGCAGGGCCTCCTCGGCACGCTCGCGTTCGAACATCTCGCTCTGCAGGCGCTGGTTGACGGTGGCCAGCGCCTCGGTGCGCTGGTTGACCCGTTCTTCCAGGGTTTCATTGAGGTAGCGCAGGGCTTCCTCGGTCTGTTTGCGCTCGGTTTCATCGATGACGAAGATGTAGAAACCGTTGATTGCGCCATCGCCGCCGTAGCGTGGCAGGTACTTCATCAGCGCGTAGCGCGGGCGACCGTCGCGGTGCGGCGAATTGGCCTCGAAGCTGCACGGCTTGCCGGTCAGGGCGGCAGCGATGTTCTCGGCACGGGTGGCGTAGATCTCGTCGCCCAGCACTTCGCGAATGGTCTTGCCGTACAGCTCTTGCGGGGTCAGGCCGTACCAGTCGAGGTAGGCGCTGTTGTTCAGGCGAAAGCGTTCGTCGCGGTCGACGTAGCCGATCAGCACCGGCATGGCGTTGATGATCAGTTGCAGCTCGGTCTGGCTCTGACGCAGTGCCTGTTCCATCTGCTTGCGTTCGGTGAGGTCCAGGGCTGCGCCGAGAAACCGCGTCGGCCGGCCGTGATGGTCCTTGTAGCAGCGGCCTCGGGCGAACACCCAGCGCAGTTGCCCGTCGGCCAGTTGCAGGCGGTACTCCTCGGCGTACTCGGTGCCGTGGGTGATGCAGTGCTTGATGCCCCGGGCGACCATGCCGCGATCCTCCGGGTGCACGCCTTTGAGGTACTCGCTGATGGGCAGTTGCCGCGCTTGCTGCGGGTCGACGCTGTGCAACTGGGCGAAGTGCGCGTCGGCGATAAAGCGGTCCTCGCCGATGTCCCAGTCCCAGGTGCCGACTGCGTCGGTGGCGGCCAGCGCCAACTGCAGGCGCTCCTCGGTTTCGTGCTGGGCTCGCAAGCTGTCGTCGGAGCGCTGCTTGAGCTCCAGAGCGATGCGCCGACGCTCGTTGGTTTCGATGGCCGTCACCAGGATTCCGGCCACGACGCCGCGTTCATCGCGGATCGGGCTGTAGGTCAGGTCCAGCCACAGGTCGTACTCGCTGCCGTTGCTGCGTTGCAGGATAAAGCGTCGTTCGCTGAAGGTGCGCACCTGGCCATTGAGCACCGCGCTGTAGATCGGGTCGGTGAAGTCCCTGAGTTCCGGCCAGATGTGGTGCGCCGGCTGGCCGAAGGCGCCGGGGTGCTTGTTGCCCGCCAGCAGGGCGAAACCGTCGTTGTAGATCTGGGTCAGCTCCGGCCCCCAGAGCAACAGCATCGGCATCGGCGAATGGATCACGATATCCACCGCAGTGCGCAGGCTCTGGGGCCAGTGATCGGCGGCGCCCAGGGGTGTGGCGCACCAGTCCAGGCGGGCAATCAGGGTGGCGGCTTCGCTGCCTGGGTGGGGGGCATTCATGTCGAAGGTGTCCTGGGTGGAGCAGTCGTGCGCGGCGAGGCGTCAGGCTCGCTCACTCGAAAAGTCGCATGGACATGCGGTGCATATTCAAACGGATGGATTGTCGGGGGTTCGGCTGGGTTATTTTCACCTGCTTTTGCGGCAGATGACCAGTCTAGAGGGGCTGAACGGTAATCCGCGAGCATCGACCCAGCTCCAGGCGCCGATTGGCCAGCGAACAGGACCGGGCCTTGGAGACCCCTTCGCCGGCAAGCCGGCTCCTACGGCAGGAGAAGGGGCTTTGGCTTGTAGGAGCTGGCTTGCCAGCGAAGAGGTCCCTGGCTGGTGCTCCGGCTTGGATGACCCCTTCGCCGGCAAGCCGGCTCCTACGGTAGGGGAAGGGGCTTTGGCTGTGTAGGAGCTGGCTTGCCAGCGAAGAGGCCCTTGGCTGGTGCTCCGGCCTGGATGACTCCTTCGCCGGCAAGGGGTGGGGTCAGCTGCGCAATTCCTCGCGGTGGCGAAACTGCTCCAGGGCCTCGGGGTTGGCCAGGGCGTCGGTATTTTTCACTGGCAGGCCATGCACCACGTTGCGCACCGCCAGTTCGACGATCTTGCCGCTGATGGTCCGGGGTATGTCCGTCACCGCAAGGATCTTCGCCGGCACATGGCGCGGGGTGGTGTTGGCTCGGATCACCTGGCGGATGCGCTCCTGCAAGGCGTCGTCGAGCAGCACGCCGTCCTGCAGACGCACGAACAGCACCACCCGCACGTCATGCTCCCAGCTCTGGCCGATGGCCAGGCTTTCCACCACCTGTTCCAGCTTTTCCACCTGGCGGTAGATTTCAGCGGTGCCGATGCGCACGCCACCCGGATTGAGCACTGCGTCCGAACGCCCGTGAATCAGCCAGCCGCCATGGGGCAGTTGCTCGGCGTAGTCGCCCTGGGCCCAGACCCCGGGAAACAGGCTGAAGTAGGACGCCCGCAGTTTGCTCTGGTCCGCGTCGTTCCACAGACCCACGGGAATGCTCGGAAAGTGCCGAGTACAGACCAGTTCGCCTTTCTCGCCGATCACTGGCTGACCCTGGTCGTTCCACACTTCGATGGCCATGCCCAGGCCCTTGCCCTGCATCTCGCCACGGCGCACCGGCTGCACCGGGTTGCCGGCGACGAAGCAGGCAACGATATCGGTGCCACCGGACATCGAGGCCAGGCACAGGTCGCTCTTGATCTCGCGGTAGACGTAGTCGTAGCTCTGCGGCGACAGCGGCGAGCCGGTGCAGAGCAGGGTCTTGAGGCTGCCCAGACGGTGACTGTGGCGCGGCCGGCTGCCGGCCTTTTCCAGGGCCGCCAGGTATTTGGGGCTGGTGCCGAAGACGCTGATGCCTTCGCTATCGATCAGGTCGATCAGCTGTTCGTTGGCTGGGTGGAAGGGCGAGCCGTCGTAGAGCACCAGGCTGGCGCCGGTGGCCAGGGCCGAAACCAGCCAGTTCCACATCATCCAGCCGCAGGTGGTGTAGTAGAACAACCGCTCGCCGGGCCCCAGGTCAGCGTTCAGGCCGTGTTCCTTGAGGTGCTGCAGCAGCACCCCGCCAGTGCCGTGGACAATGCACTTGGGCACCCCGGTGGTGCCGCTGGAATAGAGGATGTACAGCGGGTGGGCGAAGGGCAGCGGGACGAATTCGGGCTCGCCGCCTGGACGGTAGAAGGCGTCCCACAGGCTGACGCTGGCCGGGGTCCGGTAGTCCTCGATCCGCGCCTGCGGGCGGGCGTAGGGCACGATGAGCAACTGCTCCAGGCATGGCAGGCGCTCAAGGATTTCGTTGATCTTGGCTGTCTGGTCGATGTCCTTGCCGGCGTAGCGATAGCCGGCGCAGGTGATCAGTACCTTGGGTTCGATCTGGCCGAAGCGCTCGATCACCCCCTGGGTGCCGAAGTCCGGCGAGCAACTGGACCACACCGCCCCAAGGCTGCTGCTGGCGAGCATGCCCACCAGGGTTTGCCAGGTGTTGGGCATGCAGGCGGCCACCCGATCGCCGAGGCCAACCCCGGCATCGCGCAGGCTGCGCTGCAGGCCGGCCACCTGGGCCGCCAGTTCGGCGTAGCTCAGTTGTTCACGCTGGCCGTTCTCGTTGAGCGCCACCACCGCGATGCTGTCATCCCGGCGCTTGAGCAGGTGCTCGGCGAAGTTCAGGGTGGCGCCGGGAAACCACTGGGCGCTGGGCATCTGCGGGCCTTCGCGGAGCACGCATTCGGCGCTCTGGTGGAAGCTGACGTCGAAGAAGTCGACGATCGCCTGCCAGAAGCTTTCGCGCTGGTCGATGCTCCACTGGTGCAGGCCGGGGTAGTCGCTGATGTCCAGACCGTGGCGCTGATTGATGAAGCGCCGAAAGGCGTCGATGCGCGTCTTGCCGATGCGTTCGGCGCTGGGTTGCCAGAGAATGTCGGACATGCAAGGCCTCGTGTTCTTATTGTTTTTCCGGGTCGGGCTTTTCGCTGCCAAGCCCGCTCCTGCAAGGCGGTGATGAGCCGTGTAGGAGCCGGCTAGCCGGCGAAGGCATCAGCCTGGGCGTCGAGTCATTGTGCCAGCCAGCCACCATCGATATTCCACGCCGCGCCGCGCACCTGGGCGCCCGCGTCACTGCACAAAAATAGCACCAGTTCCCCCAGCTGCGACGGGGTGACGAACTCCAGGGACGGCTGTTTTTCCGCCAGCAGATCGTGCTGCGCCTGCTGGGGATCGGTGCCGGCGGCGATGCGGTCGTCGATCTGCTTCTGCACCAGCGGGGTCAGCACCCAGCCCGGGCAGATGGCATTGCAGGTGACGTTGCTGGTGGCGGTTTCCAGGCCCACCACCTTGGTCAGGCCTATCACCCCGTGCTTGGCCGCCACATAGGCGGCCTTGCCCACCGAACCCACCTGGCCGTGCACCGAGGCGATGTTGACGATCCGCCCCCAGCCCCTGGTGCGCATTCCCGGCAGCCCCAGGCGGGTGCTGTGGAACACCGACGACAGGTTGATGGCGATGATCGAGTCCCAGCGCTCCACGGGGAATTCCTCCACCGCGGCCACGTGCTGGATGCCGGCGTTGTTCACCAGGATATCGACGCCGCCAAAATCCCGTTCGGCGTAGGCAAACATTTCGGCGATCTGCGCCGGGTCGCTGACATCCGCCGGGTGGTGGCCGACCTGGCCGCCGAACTGCCGGACCTCGGTGATCGCCTTCGAGGCGTCGCCAAAACCGTTGAGGATCAGCTTGGCTCCAGCCTTGGCCAGCACCAGGGCGATGCCCAGGCCAATGCCGCTGGTGGAGCCGGTGACCAGTGCGGTCTTGCCCTTAAGAGTGGTCATGAATACCTCACACAATGCCGGTGGCGTAGAAAGTGGCGATGACGACAAACACCGCCAGGGTCTTGATCAGGGTAATGCAGAAAATGTCCTTGTAGGCTTCGCGGTGGGTCAGCCCGGTGACCGCCAGCAGGGTGATCACCGCGCCGTTGTGGGGCAGGGTGTCCATGCCGCCGCTGGCCATGGCGGCCACCCGGTGCAGCACTTCCAGAGGGATGTTGGCGGCGTGGGCGGCGTTGATGAAGCTGTCGGACATCGCTGCCAGGGCGATGCTCATGCCCCCCGAGGCCGAGCCGGTGATGCCCGCCAGCAGGGTCACGGTAATGGCTTCGTTGACCAGTGGGTTGGGGATGCTTTTCAGCCAGTCGGCCAACACCAGGAAACCCGGCAGGGAGGCAATCACCGCGCCGAAACCGTATTCCGAAGCGGTGTTCATGGCCGCCAGCAGGGCGCCGCTGACCGCGCTCTTGCTGCCTTCGGCGAGCTTGCTGCGGATCGCCGAGAAGCCGCACACCAGCACCATCAGGATGCCCAGCAGTAATGCGGCCTGCACTGCCCAGATGGCGGTGAGCTTGGCGATCTCGGTGGTCACAGGCTGCGTCATGCCCGGCAGGCTGAGGCTGTGGGTCTTGCCGTACCACTGGGGAATCCAGTGGGTGAACAGCAGGTTCATCACCCCCACCAGCAACAGCGGCGAGAGGGCGACCCAGGGGTTGGGCAGTTGCAGGTCTTCGGCGGTTTCCGGCTCGTTGCGCAGCTCGGTGCCGTAGCCTTCGCCGGCCTTCTGCGCCTTGTTGCGCTGGCGCTGGAGGAACAGCATGCCGGCGCAGAACACGAAGATGGTGCCGATCACCCCCAGCCAGGGCGCGGCCCAGGCGGTGGTGTTGAAGAAAGTGCTGGGGATGATGTTCTGGATCTGCGGAGTGCCGGGCAGGGCGTCCATGGTGAAAGAGAACGCACCGAGGGCGATGGTCGCCGGAATCAACCGCTTGGGAATATTGCTTTGGCGGAACATCTCGGCGGCGAACGGGTAGACCGCGAACACCACCACGAACAGCGACACGCCGCCGTAGGTCAGCAGGGCGCAGACCAGCACGATCACCAGCATCGCCTGGCGGGTGCCGAGCAGCTTGATCGCCGCGGCGACGATGGAGCGCGAGAAACCCGACAGTTCGATCAGCTTGCCGAACACCGCGCCGAGCAGGAACACCGGGAAGTACAGCTTGATGAAACCGACCATTTTCTCCATGAACACCCCGGTAAAGGCGGGCGCTACGGCGGAGGGATCGGTGAGCAGCACCGCGCCGAGGGCGGCGATGGGGGCAAACAGGATAACGCTGTAGCCACGGTAGGCAGCCAGCATCAGCAGCGCCAGGGCTGCCAAGGCAATGATCACACTCATGGTGTGTCTCTCCAGGATTGTTATTGTTGTCGGGTGTTGCGTGTGGAGAGGCTTGTAGCGAGAACTGTGCCATCTGTGTAACTAATTGAAATATATGAATATTTTTATTTTTCTAGGGACGGACCGGAGTTGATTGTCTCTGTTTTGAGATTTTTTTGGGTTGGCCGGCCTCTTCGCTGGCAAGCCAGCTCCTACAGAGATCGTTCAGCCCACCGTAGGAGCTGGCTTGCCAGCGAAAAGCGCGCAGCGCGATCGGCAAGTTCTCCAAATGGAGATTTATGTCTCTTTATTGAGACTCTGCAAGCCCCAGCGCTGCCATCTTCTTGTATAGGGTGGAGCGGCCCAGCCCCAGGAGCCGGGCCGCTTCGTCTACCTTGCCGGCACATTGGGCCAGGGTGGTGTGGATCAGTTGCCGATCGAATCGCTCTCGGGCCGCGGCGAAGGTTTCCTGGTCCGGTGACTCGGTCGGCAGCGGGGCTTCATTACGCTGCAGCGGGCTGAAGCTGCCGATGGCCGCGCGAATATCCGCAGCCCCGAGCACCAGGTCATCGCTGAGCAGCGCCGCGCGCTCCAGCACGTTGCGCAATTCGCGGATATTGCCCGGCCAGGCATGCTGGGCCAGCAGGGCCAGTGCCTGCGGGTCCAGCTCATGCTGGCTGCGCAGCTCTTCGAGAATCCCCTCGCTCAGGGCCGGCAGGTCGTCCAGGCGTTCGCGCAACGCCGGCACCTGGATCGGCAGCACGTTCAGCCGGTAGTACAGGTCGGCGCGAAATTCGCCGTGCTTGATCGCCGCCTCAAGGTCGGTGGAGGTGGCGGCGATGATCCGCACATCGCTGTGGATCACCTCGTTGGAGCCCACCGGTTCGAACTCTTTTTCCTGCAGTACCCGCAGCAGCTTGCTCTGCAGGGGCAGCGGCATGTCGCCGATTTCATCGAGGAACAGGCTGCCGCCCTGGGCGATCTGCAACTTGCCCGGGCGCCCCTTGCGGTCGGCGCCAGTAAAGGCGCCGGGGGCGGTGCCGAAGAATTCGGCCTCCAGCAAGGCCTCGGGAATTGCCGCGCTGTTGATGCTGACAAAGGGCTTGTGGGCCCGTGGCGACGCGGCGTGGATGGCCTGGGCCAGCAGCTCCTTGCCGGTGCCGGTTTCGCCTTGCAGCAATATCGGCGATTCGGCGCTGGCCCCGCGCCGGGCACGGCGCTTGACCTCCAGGCTGGCGGCGCTGGTGCCGATGAAGTGGGCGAAGTTGTACTTGGTCTGCCGGGCCTGCAGCAAGGAGCGGGTGGAGGCCAGTTCTTCCTGCATGCTCAGGTAGCGCTTGAGCATCGGCGACAGGCTGCGCAGCTCGTCGAACAAGGCAAAGCCGATGGCACCGATCACCGTGCCGGCGTCGTCGTGGATCGGCAGGCGCATCACCACCAGGGGTTCCTTGGGCGTGTCCTGCATGTCCAGGAGGATCGGCCGGCCGGTGCGCACCACTTCGCGCAGCAGGCTGCCGGGGATCACACTTTCGCAGGGCTTGCCGATGGCGAACTCGGCGGACTCCAGGCCAAAGCGCCGGGCATAACGCTGGTTCATCCAGACGATATTGGCGTCGCGGTCGACGATCACCGTGCCCTCGCTGGACTGCTCGATGATCTCGAACAGCGAGCGGATCGCCAGTTGGCGGACGCGCTGGTAATCCTTGAGGCTTTCGCTGTCGTTCATGCGGGCATCCTGAAAATGAGCGCCAGGGATTATGCCCGATTTGCAGGCGTCGGCTTGCCGGCGAATGGGGCCCTTGGATGGGGCGTCGCTCTTGCGGACGCCTTCGCTGGCAAGCCAGCTCCTACAGGTCGGGAGGTTGCCACGGATCTTGTAGGAGCCGGCTTGCCGGCGAATGGGCCCTTGGATGGGGCGCTGGTCTTGCGGACGCCTTCGCTGGCAAGCCAGCTCCTACAGGTCGGGAGGTTGCCACGGATCTTGTAGGAGCCGGCTTGCCGGCGAAGGGGCCTTTGGATGGGGCGCTGGTCTTGCGGACGCCTTCGCTGGCAAGCCAGCTCCTGCAGCAGTCAGCCGGGCTGGGCGGCGGCGAGCAGCTCCTGGGTGTAGGGGTGTTGCGGTGCGTCGAACACTTCATGGC
Source organism: Pseudomonas sp. Fl4BN1 (assembly GCF_009908285.1). GTDB lineage: Bacteria > Pseudomonadota > Gammaproteobacteria > Pseudomonadales > Pseudomonadaceae > Aquipseudomonas. The sequence goes on along the minus strand of NZ_JAAARM010000030.1, from coordinate 57,454 downwards.
TGGGGCCGCGCTCCACGACTTTGCCGTCCTTGATCACGATCATGTCGTGGGCCAACGCTCGCACCACAGCCAGGTCATGGCTGATGAACAGGTAGGTCAGGCCGTACTTTTCCTGCAGTTGACGCAGGAGCAGCACCACTTGTTTTTGCACGGTGCGGTCCAGGGCCGAGGTCGGTTCGTCCAGCAGGATCAGCGCCGGCTTGAGCACCAGGGCCCGGGCAATGGCGATGCGCTGGCGTTGGCCGCCGGAAAACTCGTGGGGGTAGCGATGGCGACTCTCCGGGTCCAGGTCAACTTCTTCCAGGGCGCGGACCACTTGTTCATCACACTGCCTGGCATCGTACTGGCTGTGTACTTCCAGGCCTTCGCTGATGATCTGCGCCACCGACATGCGTGGGCTGAGGCTGCCGAACGGGTCCTGGAACACCACCTGCATCTGCTTGCGCCAAGGCCGTAGCTGTTTCTGATCGAGGCCATCCAGGGCCTGGCCCTGGAAGCGGATGCCGCCCTGGGAATCCAGCAAGCGCAGGATCGCCTGGCCCAGGGTCGATTTGCCCGAGCCGGACTCGCCGACAATTCCCAGGGTCTTGCCTTGCTGCACGCTGAGGCTGATGCCGTCTACTGCCCGCAGATACTCCTTGCGCCGGAACAGGCCGCCGGCAATCTGGAATTGGACGCTGAGGTGGTCCACTTCCAGCACGGTTTTCCGGGTGTCGAGGCACAGGGGTTCGCCCTCGGGTTCGGCGTGCAGCAGCTCGCAGCTGTAGGGATGTTGCGGGGTGTTGAACAGGGTTTCGCAATCGGCCTGTTCGACGATCTCCCCGGCCTTCATCACGCACACCCGCTGGGCGATGCGCCGCACCAGGTTGAGGTCGTGGCTGATCAGCAGCAGCGACATGCCCAGGCGCTGTTGCAGGGACTTGAGCAGCAGCAGGATCTTGCGTTGCACCGTGACGTCGAGGGCGGTGGTCGGCTCGTCGGCGATCAGCAGTTCCGGCTCGCAGGCCAGGGCCATGGCGATCATCACCCGTTGGCGCTGGCCGCCGGAGAGTTGGTGCGGGTAGGCTTTGAGGCGTTCCCTGGGTTTTTGAATGCCAACCAGCTCCAGCAGTTCGAGGATCCGTGCCTGGGCTTCCTTGCCGCCCAGGCCACGGTGCAGCAGCAGGGTCTCGCCGATCTGCTTCTCGATGCTGTGCAGCGGATTGAGCGAGGTCATCGGCTCCTGGAAGATCATCGCGATGCGGTTGCCCCGCAGCTTCTGCAGGGTCGCGGCGTCGGCGCCGATCAGTTCCTGGCCGCGATAGCGCACGCTGCCGCTGCTGCTGCAGCCGGTCTGCGGCAGCAGTTGCAGGATCGAGTGGGCGGTCACCGACTTGCCCGAGCCGGACTCGCCCACCAGCGCCAGGCATTCGCCGGGGCGGATATCCAGGTTCAGGTTGCGGACTACGCGTTGCTCGCCGAAGGCCACGTCGAGCTGGCGGATTTCAATCAGGTTGTCGGTCATTGGTTCAATCCGCTTCACGATCGTGGGTCAAAGGCATCACGCAGCGCCTCGCCGATAAACACCAGCAACGAGAGAATCAGCGCCAGGGTGAAGAACGCCGTCAGTCCCAGCCAGGGTGCCTGCAGGTTCTGCTTGCCCTGGCCGATCAGTTCGCCCAGGGAGGCGCTGCCGGCGGGCATGCCGAAGCCGAGGAAGTCCAGGGCGGTGAGGGTCGAGATGGCGCCGGTGAGGATGAACGGCAGGTAGCTCAGGGTCGCGTTCATGGCGTTGGGCAGGATGTGCCGCAGGATGATCTTGCGGTCGGTCAGGCCCAGGGCCCGGGCGGCCTTGACGTATTCCAGGTTGCGCCCGCGCAGGAACTCGGCACGCACCACGTCCACCAGGGCGAGCCAGGAGAACAGTGCCATGATTCCCAGCAGCCACCAGAAGTTCGGTTCGACGAACCCCGAGAGAATGATCAGCAGGTATAGCACCGGCAGCCCCGACCAGACCTCCAGCAGGCGCTGGCCGAGGAGGTCGATCCAGCCGCCGTAGTAGCCTTGCAGGGCGCCGGCGGCGATGCCGATCAGGGCGCTGATGGCGGTCAGCGCCAGGGCAAACAGGATCGATACCCGGGCACCGTAGATCACTCGCGCCAGTACATCCCGGGCCTGGTCGTCGGTGCCCAGCCAATTGACGGTGCTCGGCGGGCTGGGGGCGGGTTGGCTGAGGTCGTAGTTGGGCGTGTCCTCACTGAAGGGCACCGGTGGGAACAGCAGCCAGCCACCGTCCTTGCGGATCAGTTGCTGCACGTAGTCGCTGCGGTAGTCGGCCTGGAATGGCAGCTGGCCGCCGAATTCCTGCTCGGTGTAGCGCTTGAACACCGGGAAATACAGCGAGCCCTGGTAGCTGACCACCAGCGGTTTGTCGTTGGCGATCAGCTCGCCGCCGAGGGTGAGGATGAACAGGCCGATGAACAGCCACAGCGACCACCAGCCACGGCGGTTTTTCTTGAAACGCTCGAAGCGTCGGCGCGCCAGGGGAGAAAGCGTGAACATCAGACGTTCCTCGCGGCGAAGTCGATACGCGGGTCGACCAGGGTGTAGCACAGGTCGCCGATGAGTTTTATCAAGAGGCCGAACAGGGTGAAGATGAACAGCGAGCCAAACACCACCGGGTAGTCACGGGACACGGCGGCCTCGTAGCTCATGCGGCCCAGGCCATCGAGGGAGAAGATCACCTCGATCAGCAGCGAGCCGGCGAAGAACACACTGATGAAGGCCTGGGGAATCCCCGACACCACCAGCAGCATGGCGTTGCGGAATACGTGGCCATACAGCACCCGGCGTTCGCTCAGGCCCTTGGCCCGGGCGGTGACCACGTACTGGCGGGTGATCTCGTTGAGGAAGGAGTTCTTGGTGAGGATGGTCAGGGTAGCGAAGCCGCCGATCACCAGCGAGGTCACCGGCAGCACCAGGTGCCAGAAGTAGTCGGCGATCTTGCCCAGGGTGCTCAGTTGCTCGAAGTTGTCCGAGACCAGCCCGCGCACCGGGAACCAGTTCAGCGAGGTGCCACCGGCGAACAGCACGATCAGGAACATGGCGAACAGGAACGCCGGCATGGCGTAGCCGATGATGATCGCGGTGCTGCTCCAGATGTCGAAGTGGCTGCCGTGGTGCACCGCCTTGCGAATGCCCAGGGGGATCGACACCAGGTAGGTGATCAGGGTCGCCCAGAGGCCGAGGGAGATGGTCACCGGCATCTTTTCCAGGATCAGGTCGGTGACCGTGGCGCCGCGAAAGAAGCTCTTGCCGAAGTCCAGCCGGGCGTAGTTCTTGAGCATCAGCCATAGGCGTTCGTGGGCCGGTTTGTCGAAGCCGTATTGTTTCTCGATGTCCTCGATCAGCTTGGGATCCAGGCCGCGGCTGGCCCGGGAGCCGCTGCTGCTCATGACGTCGGCGGAACCGCCGACACTGCCACCGCCGCCGATGCCTTGCAGGCGAGCGATGGCCTGTTCCACCGGCCCGCCGGGGGCGGCCTGGACGATGACGAAATTCACCAGGAGGATGATCAACAGGGTCGGAATGATCAGCAGCAGGCGCCGCAGAATATAGGCCAGCATCAGTGGCGTCCTCCGGGTTTGCCACGGCGGATCTGCTCGGCGGCCATTTGTTCATCGGTCAGCGCAGTGCTGCTGACTTCCCACCAACTCTCGATGGCTTCATCGTTGCTTGCGGGCACCTTGGGGATGCCGAAGCGGTTCCACCATACGGTGGAGGTGCCCGGCGGGTAGTAGTTGGCGATCCAGTAGTAGTTCCACTGCAGCACTCGGTCCAGGGCGTGGGCATAGCGCAGCATCTCCGGTTGGCTGGTGGCTTTCACCAGGCCGTTGACCAGGGTGTCCACCGCCGGGTTCTTCAGCACCATGTAGTTGTTGGAGCCGGGGTCGTTGGCCGCGGCCGAGCCGAAGTAGTTGTACAGCTCCATGCCGGGCGAGGTGGTCACCGGGTAGCCGGTGACGATCATGTCGTAGTCCCTGGCCATCAGGCGGTTGACGTATTGCGAAGAGTCGATGCGGCGGATGTTCAGGCTGATGCCGATCTGCGCCAGGTTGCGCTTGTAGGGCAGCAACAGGCGTTCGATGGAGCTTTGGGTGATCAGGAAGGTGAAGCTCAGCGGCTCGCCCTGGGCATTCACCAGCTTATCGCCTTCGGCTTTCCAGCCCGCCTGTTCCAGCAGGGCCAGGGCTTGCAGCTGCTTGTCGCGAATATTGCCGCTGCCATCGGTCTTGGGGGCTTCGAAGACCTGGGTGAAGACTTCGTCGGGGATCTGCCCGCGCAGAGGTTCGAGGATCTTCAGCTCATCGGCGTCCGGCAGGCTGCGGGCCGCCAGCGAGGTGTTGGAGAAGAAGCTCTGCTGGCGGATGTACAGGTCGCGCATCATCTGCCGGTTGCTCCATTCGAAATCCCAGAGCATGGCCAGGGCCTGGCGCACCCGGCGGTCCTGGAACACCGGCCGGTCGAGGTTGAACACGTAGCCCTGGGCCGGCTGCGGCGCCGACTGGGCCAGGTGGGCCTTTTGCAGGCGGCCATCGCTCAGGGCCGGACTGCTGTAGCCGATGGAGTAGCCGGTGGCGGAAAATTCACGGTTGTAGTCGTAGGCGCCGCCGCGCAGCACCTGGCGGGCGACGTCGATGTCACCGAAGTACTCGACGCTGAAATGATCGAAGTTGTACAGGCCACGGCTTACTGGCAGGTCCTTGCCCCACCAGTCGGGGTTGCGGGCGAAAGTGATGCTGTTGCCCGAGTCGACCTTGCTTACCCGGTACGGCCCGCTGCCCAGGGGCGCTTCATAGCCGCCGCCATTGGCAAAGTCGCGACTCTTCCACCAGTGTTCGGGGAACACCGGCAGGGTCGCGATATCCAGGGGCAGGGTGCGGTTTTCATTGTTCTTGAAGTCGAAGCGCACCACCCGTGGCGATTCCACGGTGACGCCTTTGACGTCCTCGAACTGGGTGCGGTAGCGCATGCTGCCCTGGGTCATCAGCAGCTCGTAGCTGTAGCGTACGTCTTCGGCGGTGATCGGCGTGTTATCGGCAAAGCGAGCCTTGGGGTTGAGGTAGAAGCGCAGCCACAGGCCGTCTTCGGCGCGCTCCATCTTCTCGGCCACCAGGCCGTAGACGGTGTAGGGCTCGTCCAGGGAACGCAGGGCCAGGGGCGAATAGACCATGCCGTCGAGCTGGGACACGCCGATGCCTTTGTCGATATAGGGCAGCACATGGTCAAAGCGGCCGATCTCGATCGCCGAGCGGCGCAGGGTCCCGCCTTTCGGGGCCTGGGGGTTGACGTAGTCGAAGTGGCTGAAGCCCTGGGTGTACTTGGCCGGTTCGCCGTAGACGGTCATGGCGTGCTGCGGTGCGGCCTGGGTACTTGCGGCGCCCAGCAACAGGGCGGTGAGAAGCGCGGAGGAGGAAAGCAGTCGCATTGTCAGCCTTAGGAGCCGGGTGATCGATGACCACGATTTGTACGCTAGCGGCGCGTTGCTGGCCAGCCGCATCCTGTGTCACAAGCACAACGGCCCACCAGAAGGCGGGCCGTTGGCTGGAAAAATCGCGAGCGGATCAGTCCTGGCGGCTGGTGACTTCCAGCAGGTGATAACCGAATTGGGTCTTCACCGGACCTTGTACGACGTTGATCGGGGCGCTGAACACCACGGTGTCGAATTCCTTGACCATCTGGCCCGGGCCAAAGGAGCCTAGGTTGCCGCCGTCACGGCTGGACGGGCAGGTGGAGTTCTTTTTCGCGACTTCGGCGAAGTCGGCGCCGGCTTCGATCTCGGATTTGAGTTCGTTGCACTTGGCTTCGCTGGCAACCAGGATGTGACGGGCAGTGGCTTTGGCCATGGGTGTTGCTCCTTTCAAGAAAGTTGAGAGCCTACCGGATTCAGGTGGCTATTTCTTCTCAAAGTTCCTTCAAACCATTGCCGCCGGGCGGTTGCGGGGGGGATGGGTGGTGATAGTCCCGTAGGAGCCGGCTTGCCGGCGAAGAGGTCCTTGGAGGAGACGGTGCTCTTGAGGACGCCTTCGCTGGCAAGCCAGCTCCTACGGGGGCGCTGGTGCTCAGGCGGGGACGGCTGCGGCCTTGTGCGCGCGCTGCAGTTGCTGGGCGGCATTGCGCAACAGTTGCTCGGTGGCGTCCCAGCCCAGGCAACCGTCGGTCACCGATACGCCGTAGCGCAGGTTGGCGCTCAGGGGTTGGCAGCCTTCGAACAAGTGGCTCTCCAGCATTACCCCCATCAATGAGCGATCGCCCTGTAGGCGCTGTTCCAGCACCTCGTTGAATACCGCCGGCTGGCGCAGTGGGTCCTTGCCGCTGTTGGCGTGGCTGCAATCCACCATGATCCGCGCTGGAATCTTCAGCTTCTGCAGGTCGTGCTGGACCTGGGCCACGCTCTGGCGGTCGTAGTTCGGCCCGCGATGGCCGCCGCGCAGCACCAGATGGGTATCGGGGTTGCCCGGAGTCTGGATGATCGCCGGATGGCCTTGGCTGTCGACGCCGAAGTGGCGGTGCGGATGGCTCGCCGAGCGCATGGCATCGCAAGCGATGGCGACGCCGCCGTCGGTGCCGTTCTTGAAACCCACGGGCATCTCCAGGCCGCTGGCCATTTCGCGATGGATCTGCGATTCGGTGGTGCGCGCGCCGATGGCGACCCAGCTCAGCAGGTCATCGAAGTAGCCGGCGGCCATGGGCTGCAGCAGTTCGGTGGCAATCGGCAGGCCCAGGCGCAGCATTTCGCGCATCAGTTCGCGGGACAGGCTCAGGCCGCCGGCCATGTCGTCGCTGCCGTCCAGGTGCGGGTCATAGGCCAGGCCTTTCCAGCCGACAGTGGTGCGAGGTTTTTCCACGTAGGCGCGCATCACCAAGAGCATCTGGTCGCTCACTTGGCTGGCCAGGCGGGCCAGGTTGGCGGCGTATTCCAGGGCGGATTGCGGATCGTGGATGGAGCAGGGGCCGACCACCACCAGCAGGCGCTGGTCTTGACCTTCGAGAATGGCACGCACCGCTTGGCGGTGGGCAGCGACTTGCTGGCTCAGGGCCAGGGATAGCGGCAGTTGCTGCTTGAGCTCCAATGAGCTGGGCAGGCGCTGGGTCAGGGTTTCATTGGCACTGACGTGGGTGGACAGGGGCAGAGCGGATACGGACGAGTTCATGTTCGGTCTTCCTGGGCGGGCGGCGGGGTTTGTCCCGCTCGCGGCCCTACTGGGGTGTTCGACAATTGGCCGTACTGGCCATAAGTGTGCAATTGCCACCGGTAGGTGACCGATCGGAGGCGGCAGGCTGTCCCGAACGGAGGCTGCTAAATCGCCAGGCGGAAAACATGTCGTAGCGGTAATAGGTGGCGTAGTTCATGGGGCAATCCTCAATAAGTTCGGTGTGTCGCTGAAAGTCGTGGTTAAAAACGTCGAGCCTGAAAAAACAAAACCCCCGGTCGGGAAGCCGACCGGGGGTTGAGAAATCTCTGGTAGGCGACCCGTTTACATGGGCGCCGGTTGGGTATCAGGCGCGCCAGTGGCTAAACCAATACCCAAAATAAAAGTTGACCGGAGCGCAGGTGCCGTTGACCCAGGCAGCCGCAACCGAACGCAGTGCGCTGGCGGTGTGGCGATGCAAGGAAAGGGTCTGGGACAACATGTGGTTTCTCCGTGAAGTGGGGCGAGCTTACTAGAGGCTGGGGCCGTGATTCAATCAGTAATTGCTATGGGCATTGGTATGAGGGGCTATGGATTAAGTCACGAAGGGATTTATGCCACACTCGCCGCTCCCTCAGATTGTCCCGCCAGGAATGTCCATGACCATGCTGACCCTTGCTGCTGCCCAATCGGTGTCCGTCGCTGGTGACCTGCCGGCCAACCTGGATCGCCATCGGCGCTTGATGCAGCTGGCGGCGCAGCAGGGGGTGCAGTTGCTGGTTTTTCCCGAGCTGTCGCTGACCGGCTACGAGCCGCAACTGGCCGCTGACTTGGCGCTGGCGCCGGATTCACTGGCGTTGCAGTCGCTGCGGGATCTGGCTCGGGAGCTGGGGCTGACGGCGGTGGTGGGAATGCCGATCCGCCTGTCTGCCGATGGGCCGGTGTTGGTCGGGGCGTTGGTGCTTGGTGCTGATGGCTCACTGGCGGTGTACAGCAAGCAGCACCTGCATGCGGGAGAGGAGCGGGCGTTTGCTCCAGGCACTGGCGGTGCGCCGTTGAGCCTGGGCGGTGAAACCGTAGCCTTGGCCGTCTGTGCGGATTTTTGTCATGCCAGCCATGTGCAATCGGCGGTGGACGCCGGTGCCGGGGTCTATGCCGCCGGGGTACTGATCAGTGAAGGCGGTTACGCCACCGACAGCGCATTGTTGCAAGGCTATGCCCGTGACCACGGGATTCTGGTGATGATAGCCAACCATGGTGGTCCCAGTGGTGGTTGGGCCTGTGCCGGGCGCAGTGCGGTCTGGGGCACGCAGGGTGAGCTGCTGGGCGCTGTGGAAGGTGTCGGCGAGGCGCTACTGATTGCCCGGCGCGATGCTGGGCGGTGGCAGGCCGAAGTGTTGGCGATCGTGGATTGATGAGCGCCTTTGAACTGCGTCCGGCGACTGACATGGACCTGGCGTTCGCCCGGGACCTGACCCGTTCCACCATGCTCGGCTATTACATTCGCAATGATTTGCTGTGGCAGGATCAAGCTTTTGATGTGGCCTGGGCTGGACGCGAGAACCTGCTGATCTGCCAGGGCGTCGAGGTGCTGGGTTTCGTCAGCCTGAGCCGGGATCTGCGGGCGCTTTATGTTCGCGAGCTGCATGTGCTGCAAGCGTGGCGCGGGCAGGGCGCCGGGGCCTGGACGTTGGAGCAGGTGCTGGAAATGGCGCGCCAGGAACGACGGGGTTTGTTGCGCCTGACTGTGTTCAAGGGCAACCCGGCGCAGCAACTGTACGAGCGGATGGGGCTGCAGGTGGTAGGCGAGGATGATTGCTTCTGGCGCATGGAGCGCTCATCGGCTTCAACTGCGAAAGACTGCGCCGACAACTGAGTGATGGGCCTGGTGCTCTTACAGCCGGGCTGGGTCCACTGGCGGGACCTGGTCCGGAATGATCCCGTCCTTCATCCCCAGCAATACTGCCACTTTGTGGGCTTCCCCCCGTTTGCCTTTCTTGCGGCCTGCCAGTACCTGATAGGTAGTGGCCGGATCAACTCCGTGTTCGCGTGCGAACTGTTGAACCGATTTACCTTGATGTTCCAGCCAGGCCTTGGCTTGTGCGGCAGTGCGGATACCGGGCATAGTTCAATACCGTTCAATTTTGTTCAATGCTTGAAGAGTATGACACCCCTAGGGGTGTATCTGACGGGATCATACATCCAAATGAGTGGAATCGGTTCGCGGTTGAGGCAGGAGCGAGAACGCCTTGGACTGTCGCAAAAAGTTTTTGGCGAAATCGGCGGCGTTGAAGCCAACGCCCAAGGTAAATATGAAAGTGGAGACCGTGCACCCAAGGCGGACTACCTGTCGCGGGTGGCGGCAAAAGACGTGGACGTGCTGTATGTGCTGACAGGCAGCCGCACGCCGATCCAGGTCGGCAAGCTGAGTCAGTCGGAGGCCAAGGTGCTCGACGGTTATCGGGCATTGTTCAAGGAGGACCAGGAGGCAATCTGTCGCCTGACCACCACCCTGGCCGAGTTGTCGCAGGGCCAGGGTGCACGGAAAAAGCCCCAGGCCGCTGAGTCCTGAGGCCGGGACACTTTCTACTAACAGGTCGGCAGCGTCTCTTATCGCTCGTCGATGAATTTTATATAGCGCTTCTGATTAGGTTTGTACGGTGCTTTTTTGCTAAGGTGTCCGGCAACCTTTAAAGACCATATCGCGAGGTGTCTGCTTGATTAGGGTGCTAGTAGTCGATGACCATGATCTCGTTCGTACGGGCATTACACGAATGTTGGCTGACATCGATGGCCTGCAAGTAGTCGGGCAGGCAGAGTCAGGGGAAGAATCCTTGCTCAAGGCGCGGGAGCTGAAGCCCGATGTGGTCCTGATGGACGTCAAGATGCCCGGGATCGGAGGTCTTGAAGCGACGCGCAAATTGCTGCGCAGCCATCCGGATATCAAAGTCGTCGCGGTGACTGTCTGCGAGGAAGATCCGTTTCCGACTCGCTTGCTGCAAGCAGGCGCGGCGGGCTACCTGACCAAGGGCGCCGGTCTCAATGAAATGGTCCAGGCCATTCGCCTGGTATTTGCCGGTCAGCGCTACATCAGCCCGCAGATCGCTCAGCAACTGGTATTCAAATCATTCCAGCCTTCCAGTGATTCGCCGTTCGACGCCTTGTCGGAACGGGAGATCCAGATTGCGTTGATGATTGTCGGCTGCCAGAAAGTGCAGATCATCTCCGACAAGCTGTGCCTGTCGCCCAAGACCGTGAACACCTACCGCTATCGTATTTTCGAGAAGCTTTCGATCAGCAGCGATGTCGAGTTGACGCTGTTGGCAGTTCGCCATGGCATGGTTGATGCCAGCCTCTGAAATGACCGACCTGTTTGATCCCAGTGCCTTTCTTTCTACCTGCAGTGGCCGTCCCGGTGTGTATCGCATGTTCGACAGCGATGCACGCCTGCTCTACGTCGGTAAAGCCAAGAACCTGAAGAGCCGCCTGTCGAGCTATTTCCGCAAGACTGGCCATGCGCCGAAGACCGCTGCCCTGGTGGCGCGCATCGCGCAGATCGAAACCACCATCACCGCCAACGAAACCGAAGCCCTGCTGCTGGAGCAGACGCTGATCAAGGAGTGGCGGCCGCCGTACAACATCCTCCTGCGCGACGATAAGTCATATCCCTACGTGTTTCTTTCGGACGGCGACTTTCCGCGTTTCAGCATTCATCGCGGGGCAAAGAAGCAAAAGGGCAAGTACTTCGGACCTTACCCCAGCGCCGGTGCCATTCGTGAGAGCCTCAGCCTGCTGCAGAAGACCTTCATGGTCCGGCAGTGTGAGGACAGCTATTACAAGAACCGCACGCGGCCTTGCCTGCAGTACCAGATTAAGCGCTGCAAGGCGCCTTGCGTCGGCCTGGTGGAGCCCGAGGTCTATGCCGAAGACGTGCGCCACTCGGTGATGTTCCTGGAAGGGCGCAGCAACGCCCTGACGGATGAGCTCTCCAGTGCCATGGAGGCCGCTGCCGGCACCCTGGATTTTGAAAGGGCCGCCGAGTTGCGCGATCAGATCTCCCTGCTGCGCCGGGTCCAGGACCAGCAGAGCATGGAGGGTGGCACCGGCGATGTCGACGTGGTGGCGGCCTTCGTCAACCCGGGCGGCGCCTGTGTGCACCTGATCAGCGTGCGTGGCGGGCGGGTGCTGGGCAGCAAGAATTTCTTTCCCCAGGTGGGCATCGAGGAGGACGTTTCCGAGGTCATGCTGGCCTTTCTTGGCCAGTACTTCGTCAGCAGCCCCGAGCGCGACCTGCCGGCGGAATTGATCGTCAATGTGCTCCATGAGGACTTCCCGGTCCTGATCGCCGCCATCGATGAGTTGCGCGGTCGTGAATTGACCATCAGTCACCGAGTGCGCGGCACCCGTGCCCGCTGGCAGCAACTGGCAGTGACCAACGCCGAGCAGGCCTTGAGCGCGCGCTTGGCCAACCGCCAGCACGTGGCCGCCCGTTTTGAAGCCCTGGCCGAGGTGCTGAACCTGGACGAGTCCCCGCAGCGCCTGGAGTGCTACGACATCAGCCACTCCAGCGGCGAGGCGACGGTAGCCTCCTGCGTGGTCTTCGGGCCGGAAGGGCCGCTGAAATCCGATTACCGCCGCTACAACATCGAAGGCGTTACAGCCGGCGATGATTACGCGGCCATGCACCAGGCCCTGACACGACGCTTCAGCAAGCTCAAGGACGGAGAGGGCAAGCTGCCAGATATCCTCCTGGTGGACGGTGGCAAGGGCCAGTTGTCCATGGCTCGTGATGTGCTCAATGAACTGGCAGTGCCGGACCTGATTCTCCTCGGCGTGGCCAAGGGGGCGACCCGCAAGGCCGGTTTCGAAACCCTGTACCTGAATGATGCCGCCCATGAGTTCACCCTGAAGGGGGACTCGCCGGCGTTGCACCTGATCCAGCAAATCCGCGATGAGGCTCACCGCTTCGCGATCACCGGTCACCGCGCCCGACGTGGCAAGACCCGGCGCACCTCGACCCTGGAAGGGGTGGCGGGCGTCGGCCCGAAACGTCGGCGTGACCTCCTTAAACATTTTGGTGGATTGCAAGAACTGTCCCGTGCAAGCATCGACGAGATTGCCAAAGCACCGGGAATCAGTAAAAAGCTCGCAGAGTTGATTTATGCAAATCTGCACAGCGAGTAGAATGCCCAATCACCTCGTAGCCAGTTGTGCCGATGAATATCCCTAATCTGATCACCGTTCTACGCGTCCTGCTCATCCCGATTTTCATATTGCTGTTCTATTTGCCGTATAGCTGGAGCTACATGGCTGCCAGTTCGGTCTTTGCCTTCGCGGCCGCCACGGACTGGCTGGATGGGTACCTAGCGCGACGCCTGCAACAGAGCACGCCGTTTGGCGCGTTCCTCGATCCTGTGGCCGACAAGCTGATGGTGGCGGTGGCCTTGGTCTTGCTGGTTCAGGAGCACCACAATCTGTGGCTGACCTTGCCGGCCGCGGTGATCATCGGTCGTGAGATCGTGATTTCGGCGCTGCGTGAATGGATGGCCGAACTGGGCGCCCGTGCCCAGGTAGCGGTGTCCAGCATGGGCAAATGGAAAACCGCGGCGCAGATGCTTGCACTGGTGATCCTCCTGGCCAACCCGTCGGATTTCAGTTTCTGGGTGCTGGTGGGCTACGCCTTGCTGCTGGCAGCAGCGGGCCTGACCCTGTGGTCGATGCTGCAGTATCTGCGCGCTGCCTGGCCGCATCTGAAAATCGACAATGAAAAAAAATAACTTTTTTGAATCAAAGGCTTGACGCGCATTCTAATTTCTATAGAATGCGCATCACCAAGACGTTGCGGGAATAGCTCAGTTGGTAGAGCACGACCTTGCCAAGGTCGGGGTCGCGAGTTCGAGTCTCGTTTCCCGCTCCAAACATAGCGCTGCAGAGTTCAACTGAACTTTGCAGCGATCGCAAAAAGGACCTTCGGGTCCTTTTTTCGTTTCTGCGGATTTCGCTGAAATCCAGCATCCTCCAGTGCTTTAAGTCCAGAGCGGAGCCCTGATTGGGAGCCTTGAGTCTGGACAGGTGCTGCTTCTCCTCGGCAAAACTGATGGGCTTGCGCTCAATGGCCGCCTAAGGCTCTATCCGCTGAATGATGACCGAGCCTTGCGCAAGATCGAGGCGTTGCTGTCTGCATACTGGTGCTGGTGGGATAGGCGAGCCGTTACGCAATACCTATCTGCATGTCCTTGATGACACCTTGCAACCGTGCAGCCAAGGCGACCTCTGCATCTCGGGTGCCGGTTTGGCGCAAGAGTACCTGGGGGATCCCGATGCGACTGCTGCGGCATTCAGACGGCACCCCGATACCGGCACCTTGATTTACCGCAGTGGCGACAAGGTTCGGATGCATGAGGGGGGAGTCCTGGAGTGGATTGGCCGTGGGGAGGCCGAGTTGAAGATTCGCGGCAACCGCATCGGTTCTCGCGAGGTGGAGCGCGAGCTGGAAAGTATCAACGGGCTCGATGCTGCGGTAGTCGCTGCGTGCGGCTTCGAGGGCCGGGGGAAGACATGTTGGCGGCTTACATCGTCGTCAGTCGGCCGTTTAGCAAAGAAGAGCTGAATCTCATGTTAAGCCGGCATCTGCCGGAGTACATGATTCCTGATCTGTATGTCGTGCTGCCGGAGTTTCCGCTGTTGCCCAATGGCAAGTTTGATCGATCGAGTCTTCCCGTTCCATCGCGCAGCAACACATTGAGCAGTGAAAAGCGCGTACTTGCGTCATTGCCATTTTCCCCTGCTTCCCTTGCGGAACACCGGTTACGGGTGGAGCAGATCTGCCAGGTCTTTGCCCAAGTGCTGGGACGCGATCACTTTGATGAGCATGACGACTTTTTCGACCTGGGAGGCAATTCGGCGTTGCTGGTCATCGCTGCGGGGTTACTCAGTGTGAAACTCAAGTCAAAGGTTTCTGGAGCCATTGTCTTGGAGTCGCGCACTCCTACGCGAATGGCAGAGGTGCTGACCAGCAGTGACAAGGACCTCAAAACCACACTGGCCTGATGACTGATAGCTGGGTTTATAACCCAGGGCTGGTTGCACATCCTGGAATGGACAACCAGCCGCTAGCTGAAGGAGAGTGAGTTGCAAGGGGTTCAAGTGTTGATGAATTCATTCAGGCTTGCGATGAACACTTCGCATTTTTCTTCATGGGCGCAGTGGCCGGCAAACGGAATATTCATCAGCCGGGCTTCAGGAACCTGATTGGCCAGTTCAACTGAGTTGATCCTTGAGACCAGCATGTCATCGTCGCCGCGAACCACGAGCAACGGGCAACGAATGTGCCTGACACTGGCATTGGGATATCCGCTGTTGCTTGAGTCGAGCCAAAGGTCGACCAGAGCCTTGGACAGCGCGTCGAATTCAGGCGTCGGGTTGAGTGTCATATAACGGTCGTAGCTGGCGGGAAACATCGTATGCCAGCTGTTGGCGGTAATGTCGGCATACACCTTGCGCGTCGGATCATTGGCCTTCAACGTCCAATGGGCACCGATGGTGACGAGCCTTTTGATCTTGATCCGATTGTCGGCTGCCAATCTGAGTGCGGCAATGCCGCCGTCGCTGTGGCCGATCAGGATGATATCGTCGAGCCCAAGGTGGTGGATGACCGCCTCGACATCATCCTGGATTCTTTTGTAGGTCAGCGCGGCTGTGCCCAGTGTCGATTTGCCGTGGCCTCTGCTATCGATGCCTATGAGCCGATAGTCCTTGCTCAGGTAAGGCGTGATGGGGTTGAAATCTTCAATGTTTCCAAAGCCGCCGTGGAGGAGAACAATCACCGGGCCGGCATCATTGCCCTGGGTTTCGAAATAGATATTCGCCCCGCCAATTTCCAGGAACTGACCATCCTGATGGTTGAATACATTCATTTACATCCGTCCTGTGTAATGACTTCCTTGACCTGGCTGGCGACCGTGACCGTCAAGGCTCGGGGTCCTCAAGGCCACGCGGCAAGCGCCAGGCCTCCATGGTAGCGCAAGGCTGTGAGTTGGTTTCTGCTTTGTTAGTGCGATGACCGAGCCATACCAACGTTTAAAGTTGGAATCACCTAGCCGATGATTTCTTTAGCCACGTAGCTTCGGGCAAGCATGCCTTCACGGGCCGCACGATATGGCTGTTGTGTTTTTTGCTGATGCCGATCTTGGGTCTCTTTTGCCGGCGCTGACGTGGTGCGCAGACTTGCCGGATAGCTGCCAGACCTTGTTGCAGGATGAAGGTATGAAGGCCGCTGCACGGCGAACCATCAGCTTCGACCTCCTGACTGCCTTGCGCCCTTGCGCAGCCGACAGCCAATCTGGCTCAGCCAGGACCTGCCGGGTTCTGTGGGCGGCGCGCTTTAACTGATCCGACCAGGCAGTGCCGCGAGCGCGCGCCTGCCTGTTGCCGCGCCCTTGCTATCCGGTATCGAGAGCCACCGCCAGTTGTGGCTCGAGAGGGGGCAGATGCGCTCGATTCAGCGGACTTCATGATTGAATTGATCATTGATTGATTGAGTTGCGCATTATTGAGTCTTGTTTTAAGGTGCGATTGATCGAGTCAATCATTTCGTGATTGTTTCGATCAGGTCAGAGCCGTGTTGCGCACCATAAAAATAAGGAGTTACCGGATGATCCAGATTCCAATCAAGCGCTCCATCGAGCGTGTTCCTGGCGGCATGATGATTGTTCCGTTACTGATCGGTTCACTCATCGCCACCTTCCTCCCGGACATGCCAAAGTACTTTGGCTCGTTCACCAATGCGCTGTTCAGCGGTTCACTGCCGATTCTCGCGGTGTTCTACGTCTGCATGGGCGCCAGCATCAATATCAAGACCACGCCCTATCTGTTGAAAAAGGGGGGTGTGCTGTTCGCCACCAAGGTTGGAACGGCCATGATCATGGGGTTGGTCATGGGGCACTTTCTGGGCGAGCAACCGATTTCCTCGGGATTCTTTGCCGGACTGTCCACCCTGGCCGTGGTGGCGGCGATGAACGATACCAACGGTGGTCTGTACATGGCGCTCATGGGGCAGTACGGACGCCCCGCCGATGTCGGTGCCTATTCGGTCATGTCCCTGGAGTCCGGTCCATTCCTGACCATGATCACCCTGGGTGTTGCAGGTTTGTCGGCCTTTCCCTGGCCCACCCTGGTGGGCGCGATTCTGCCGCTGATGCTCGGCATGCTGCTGGGCAATCTTGATCGGGAGATGCGTGATTTTCTGGCCAAGGCGGTGCCGGTGCTGATTCCGTTCTTCGCCTTGGCCCTGGGGGCCAGCCTGGATCTGTTCAAAGTCTGGCAAGCCGGTTTACTGGGCATCGCCCTCGGCGTGGCCGTGGTGGTGGTCACCGGCATTCCGTTGTATTTCGCCGATCGCCTGTCCGGTGGCACTGGGGTGGCCGGGGCTGCGGCGGCGACCACGGCTGGCAATGCCGCCGCCGTACCGGCGCTGATTGCCGCGGCCAATCCCGCCTATGCCGAGGCGGCAAGCAGCGCGACACTGCTGGTCGCCGCTTGCGTGGTGGTGACGGCGATCCTGGCGCCGATTCTGGTGTCGTCGCTGGCCAAGCGGCAAAAGGCCAGGGAAGTGTCGGCCACCGAACAAGCGGGTCTGCACCGACAGGAGACGCAACCATGAACCTGTTGATTATTGCCGATGACCTGTCTGGGGCCGCGGATTGCGCGATCGGTTTTGCCAGCGCCGGGCTGCACACCGTGGTGGCGCTCGATACCTCGACGGACACCCTTGGGGCTCAGGTCATTGCGATCGATACCGACTCCCGGCGCCTGGCGCCGACGGACGCGGCGGCGCTGACCCTGCGTGCGTTCGACGCGCTGAACCGTCCAGGAGGTCGCCTGTACAAGAAGATCGACTCGACCCTGCGTGGCAACTGGGCAGCCGAAGTGGCTGTTCTGCAACCGCGGGCCGGGCTGGCCATCATCGCCCCGGCATTTCCTGCCACCGGCCGGACCTTGCGCGAGGGCCGGGTTCTGGTGGCCGGTGCGCCCCTGGAAAGCACAGACACCTGGCGTTTGGAAAATGCCGATCGAGAGGCGGATATCGAGGCCATGCTGCTGGGGGCCGGGCTGACCTCCGCACGCCTGGATCTACAAGGGCTGCGGGTTGATCCCCGGCAGCTCGCCCAGCACCTGCTGAACGTCAAGGAGAGCGGTGTACAGGCATTGATCGTCGACAGTGAAACCAGCGATGACCTGCGCACCCTGGCGCTGGCGACCATTGACCTGGAGCGGGAGGTTTTCTGGGTCGGTTCCGGAGGCTTGGCGCGGGAGATCAGCGCCTTGCTGCAACCTGGCACTTTTTCAGCAGCGGACGCTGCCCTGGCGCCGGAGCCAAGCGGCTCGATCCTGGTCATGGTCGGTAGCCTGTCTGCTGTGTCGGACCGTCAATGCGCCTTGCTCAAATCCCAGAGCGGCATTGCCGAACTGTTGGTGCCGCCTGCGGTTCTGCGTGCCGGTCCGGAACACCACGACTGGCGACTGTGGCAGGCGTGCATGATCCAGGCACTGGATGGCGGTTCGGACCTGCTGCTGCGCATCGGTCGTGACGCGGTCTTTGCGCCAGCCGAGGGTGAGCGCCTGTGCACGGCGCTGGCGGC
This sequence comes from Pseudomonas sp. Fl4BN1, assembly GCF_009908285.1. Classification (GTDB taxonomy): domain Bacteria; phylum Pseudomonadota; class Gammaproteobacteria; order Pseudomonadales; family Pseudomonadaceae; genus Aquipseudomonas. The sequence goes on along the minus strand of NZ_JAAARM010000030.1, from coordinate 39,642 downwards.
CATGACCGCGCCGTATTTCGGGCAGGTGGCGGGGCTGGTCGCCACCGGTGGCGAAACCGCTCGGGCCATGCTCAGTGCCGCAGCGATTGGCGGCCTGCAGATACATCAGGAAATAGAGGCCGGTGTGGTGCTCGGCAAACCATTGCTCCGGGCCCAAGACCGCTGTCCCCGCATCGTCACCAAGGCCGGGGCCTTTGGCAGCGATCAGGCGCTTTACCGGGCTTGGCAGTATTTGAACCAGGCGGGCGGTAACCACGCGTCTGCACACCCAGTTAAGGCATCGAGGTCAACTTTATGAGTAACACGCTTCCCGTCATTGGCATCACCATGGGTGACGCCACCGGTGTCGGGCCGGAAATCATTGTCAAAAGCCTGACTCATGCAGTGGTCTATCAACAGTGCCGGCCACTGGTGATCGGAGATGCCCGGCGTCTGGAGCAGGCCAACCGCATTGTTGGTGGCCAGCTGGTGATTCGCCGGATCAAGGATGCATCCGAGGCGTTGTATCAGCCTGGCAGCATCGATTGCATCGACCTGGGGCTGATTCCCCAGGACCTGCCATTCGGCGTGCTCTCAGCCATAGCGGGTGATGCGGCCTACCAGTACATTGCCCGCGCCGTGGAGCTGGCGAACGCGCAGCAGATCGACGCGATCTGTACTGCGCCGCTGAACAAGGAAGCACTGCACGCGGGAGGGCACAAGTACCCGGGGCACACGGAGATGCTTGCCCACCTGACTCACGTCGACGAGGTGTCGATGATGCTGGTGGCGCCGCAGTTGCGGGTGATCCACGTGACGACTCACATCGGCATCATCGACGCTATCCGCAAGATCGAGCCGGGTCTGGTACAGCGCACCATCGAGCGCGGCAACGCGACCTTGATCAAGGCCGGGATCGCTCGTCCGCGCATTGGCGTCTGCGGGATCAATCCCCATGCGGGGGAGAATGGTCTGTTTGGCTATGGCGAGGAAGAGGAGAAAATCATTCCCGCCGTGCAGCGCTTGCAGGCCCTCGGCCTGGACGTGACCGGCCCCTTGCCTGCTGACACCCTGTTTTTTCGCGCCGGGCGAGGTGATTTCGACCTGGTGGTGGCGATGTATCACGACCAGGGCCATGGCCCGGTGAAGGTCCTTGGCCTGGAGGCGGGGGTCAACGTCACGGTGGGGCTGGAAGTGATTCGTACCTCGGTGGATCATGGCACCGCGTTCGATATCGCCGGCCAGGGCATCGCTGATGAACGCAGCCTGTTGGAAGCGTTGCGCCAGGGTGCCGAGTTGGCCACTCGACGCTGAGATCGCAGTGAAGGCTACAAGGCACTGATGGGCTGCTGTATAAGATCAGCGCCCACCAGACAAGGAGCCCGTGCATGAAACCCGTCGACCGCCACCGCCTTATCCTCGATCTCGTTCGGACCCACGACACCAGCGTCGAGGAGTTGAGTTCGGCGCTGAATGTGTCGGAAGCCACGGTACGCCGTGACCTGACCCTGCTGGGCAAGCAACGCCTGCTGGTGCGTACCCATGGCGGCGCCACGGCGTTGATCGGCGTGCACGAGCCAGAGGCTTCACTGGAAGAGCGCAAGGCCAGTCGGGGGGATGAAAAGGCCGCGATCGCCAGGGCCGCCATTGCCCACATTCAGGATGGAGACACGGTATTCCTGGATGGCGGCACCACTTGTAGTGCACTGGCGGCACTGCTGTATTCGCACGGCAATATCCAGGTGGTTACCAACAATTTGTTGGCGGTCATGACGCTGGCCACGGCCCCGGGTGTCCGACTGACCCTGATCGGTGGCGATCTGCGGGAATCCAGCATGAGTACCCTTGGGCCTCTCGCCGAGCTGGCGATCAGCCGGCTCAGCGTTGATCGGGCTTTTCTCGGTGCCGACGGTGTGGTCGCCGAATTCGGTCTTTGTGAGGCCAGTGCACAACAGGCCTACCTCAAGGAATGCATCATCAAAAGGGCCGCGCAGGTATTCGTCCTGGCCGATTCGGAAAAGCTGGGCAGGGCACGTCAACAGCACTGGACGCCGCTGGAGCGGGAATGGCGGTTGATTACCTCGGCGGTTGATGAGGTGGAACTGCAACCGTTCCAGGATCTGGCCATGGCCACCGTGGAGACCGTTGAGCTATAGGTGCCCTAACGGTCGCTGTCAGTCGGTAATGCTTGCGAGCCGGTCGGCATGCTTGCCGCGAGAAAATCGAGGGCGACGCACTCAAGTCGCACCCCGATCGCCGGCCTGTGTTGCTGAAATGATGGGAGGCGGGCGTCGTGGCGCCCACCCGAAACGCTTGTGAGGCTGGATCAGGCCCGCGCGTTGCCCTGGTATGCATTGGCGGGTTCGGCACTGCCTTGGCTGGCGATCCGCGCAGCCGCCTCGGCGTCGACCTGGTGCAGTGATTTGCCACGGGTTTCGCGGGTCAGGCCTACGGCGACAATCGAGATCAGCGCGGCGCCGACCAGGTACCAGGCGATCGGGGTTGAGCTGTGGTATTTGTTGAGCAGGGTGAGCGCAATCAACGGTGCCAGGGAGCCGGCAAAGATAGGTGCAACCTGATAGCACAGCGACAACGCGGTATAGCGGACATGGGTGGGGAACATCTCGGCCATCAGCGCCGAGTACGGGGCATAGGTCATCGATTCGATGGCCAGGCCCAAGGTAATGGCCGTCATGATCAGCCAACTGTTACCCGTGTCCATCATCGGGAAGCCAATGAACCCCCAGAAGGCTGTCAGCACTGCACCGGTCAGATACACCGGTTTGCGCCCGACGATATCGGACAGGTAACCCATCAGCGGGATCAGGAAGAAATGCAGCAGGTGTGCACCGAACATCAACAGCAGAATCTGCGATGTGTCCTTGTGCACGACCAGCTTCAGGTACGTAATCGAGAACGTCACCACGGTGTAGTAGAGGATGTTTTCGGCGAATCGCGCCCCGATCCCGACCAGCACGGCACGCCAGTGGTGACGCAGCACTTCGACCACGCCCAGTTGCTGCGAGGTGTTCTGCGCTTGGCGTGCCTGGGCCTCCTTGAAGATCGGCGCATCATCGACGCTGGTGCGAATCCAGTAGCCGATCAATACCACGACGGCCGAGAACCAGAACGCTACGCGCCAGCCCCAGGCCAGGAACTGTTCCTCAGTCAGGCTCGAGGACAACAGCAGCAAGGCAACGGTGGCGACCAGATTACCGGCGGGTACCCCGGCTTGCGGCCAACTGGCCCAAAAGCCTCGGCGGTTGTCCGGGCAGTGCTCGGAGACCAGCAGGATGGCCCCGCCCCATTCGCCGCCAAAGGCGAACCCCTGGATCAGGCGCAAGAGCACCAGCAACAACGGCGCGGCATAGCCGATGCTGTCGAACCCCGGCAGGCAGCCCATCAGGAAGGTGGTAATTCCGACCACCACCAGGCTCAGTTGCAGCAGCCGCTTGCGGCCGAACTTGTCGCCATAATGACCGAACACCAATCCGCCCAGCGGGCGGGCCAGAAAACCGACGGCGTACAGGGCAAAGGCGGCAATGATGCCATCGACCGGGCTGTCGGTCTGACGGAAGAACAGCTGGCCGAAGACCAGTGCCGAGGCGGTGCCATAGAGAAAAAACTCGTACCACTCGGCCACGGTGCCCGCCATGGCGGCAGCCACGACGCGTTTCAATCCGGAGGGCGTGGTGGAGCTGGAAGCATGCGGGTGAGTAGGCATGGGATGTCCTTTCAAGGCACGAAGAGAGGAGGGGCGATTATCGGTAAATCCACTCAGGCACCTGGCCAGGTGTCTGACAGTCGATAGCCCTGGGGCCATGGGTCCGTTGGGTCGAGTAACAACTGGTGTGTTCCGGTGATCCAGGCTTGGCCGGATATGCACGGGTAGATTGCTGCGCGTCCGGCCACCTCGGTCAGTGAGTCGATGCGGCAGTGGAACTCGGAGCCAATGATCGAGCGCCCGATAAAACGATCTCCCACGTTCATCAAGCCTTTGGCCTGGAGCACTGCCATGCGTGCCGAGCAGCCGGTACCTGTGGGTGAGCGGTCGATCTTGCCGGGTTGGATGACCACGGCATTGGCGCCGGTGGCAACGCCGCGTTCACTCACGATAGGTGCGGCGATCTGGCAAAACGAGATATGCGACCACTCGGGGTTCAGCGGGTGCACGAAGCCCAACTGCTCATTGGCTGCCCGAGTGATTTTCAGCCCCGCCTCGACCAGATCCGCGGCCTCGTCGGCCTGGATGGCAAACCCCAGGCGCTTGGCGTCGGCGATCACGAAACTGTCACCGCCATAAGCCGTGTCGACTTGTAGCGTGCCAATGCCCTCGACCTCGATCCAGGCATCAAGGTGGTCGGCGAACGAGGGCACGTTCTTGATTTCCACACGTTCGACCTTGCCATTACGGCAGTCGGCTACCGCTTCAATCAGGCCGCCTGGCGCCTCGAGCACCAGATGGGTTTGCGGTTCGGTCATCGGCAGGATGCCGCTTTCGAGCAGCACGGTGGCCACGCAGAGTGAGTTCGAGCCGGACATCGGCGGTGTGTCGGCTGGCTCCATGATAATCCAGGCCATCTGTGCCCGCGGGTCTTTGGGCGGCACCAGCAGATTGACGTGGCGAAAGACGCCGCCACGCGGTTCATTGAGGACGAAATTGCGCAGGGTCTGATCGTTGGCAATCCAGCGAGACTGCTCCCACACAGTGGCACCAGGTGGCGGCGCGACGCCGCCAACAATCACGTCGCCCACTTCGCCTTCGGCATGGCAACTGACGACATGAATCACTTTTGAAGAGCGCATGGTGTACTCCTATTTGACTGATTTGAGGAACGCAGCGGTTTCAGGCTGGAGAGGGTTGCCAATCACCTGATCGGGCGATCCGATTTCATGCACCAATCCATTGCGAAAGAACGCCACGCGATCCGAAACGTCGCGGGCAAAGCGGATCTCGTGGGTGACCAGCACCATGGTCATGCCGTCTTCGGCGAGCGTGCGCATGGTGTCGAGCACTTCGCCAACCAGTTGTGGATCAAGTGCCGAGGTGGCTTCGTCGAACAGCATGTAATCCGGCGACATGGCCAGTGCACGGGCAATCGCCATGCGCTGTTGCTGGCCGCCCGAGAGCTTGCCGGGAAACACCTTGAGCTTGTCCCTCAGGCCCACGTGCGTCAGTTGCTTTACTGCCAGCGCTTCAGCTTCTTCGCGGCTTTTGCCCAGCACTTTGCGGGGCGACAACATCACGTTTTCCAGCACGGTCAGGTGGGGGAAGGCGTTCCACTGCTGAAAGACAATGCCGATTTTCTGGCGCAGTCGATTGAGGTCGATGGCCTTGTTGTGCACTTCGACCCCGTCCACGCGAATGCTGCCTTTCTGGATCGGCTCAAGACCGTTGATGCACATCAGCAGGGTGGACTTTCCCGAGCCGGAGCCGCCGATGATCGATACCACTTCGCCCTTGTTGACGGTCAGGCTGACGCCCTTGACCACTTCGAGTTCACCGAAGGATTTGTGTACGTTGTCGATCTCAATCATTTTCTTGCCACCTTGCTTCCAGGCGAGCCCCCAGACGTGCGACCGCCAGGCTCATGAGGTAATAGATAAGGCCCGCGATGCACAGCACCAGAAGCGGCTCCTGGATGCGGGTCACGATGGTTTGCGAGGCGCGAAGCAGTTCAACGATGCCGATCCACATCACCAATGCGGTGTCTTTCATCACCCCCAGCACCAGGTTCAGCCAGCCGGGGAAGGCCACCCGCGTCGCCATGGGCAGGACGATCCAGCGCAAGTCCTGGAAGTAACTCAGGCCCAGCGAACGACTGGCCCGGCGCAGCGTGAAAGGCACCGACAGCACGCCGCCGCGCACAATTTCGGTGAAGTACGCGGCGGTGTAGATGCCGAGTACGATGCAGCCGACGCTGAAGGCGCTGATATTCAGGCCGACGATGCTTTTGAACGAGTTGAACAAGACGAACTGGATCAGCAGCGGCACGCTGCGAAAGATGTCCAGGACCCAGGCCAGCGGCAGGCTGGCGAGTGGCATCAGAGCCCGTAGCAAGCCGAACACCAGGCCGGCGATGGTGCCCAGGATGATTGCCCAGAAGGTCAGCTGCAGGGTGACCCAGGCACCGTCGAGCAGGAACAGCAGGTCGTTCCAGGTAAAGCTGGTGGTTAGCATGAAGAGGTCCTCAATAGCGGAACAGCCGCCAGGCCATGAGCCGGGCTACCGCGACGATCGACTTGGCGATCAGGTAATACAGAACCGCCGCGAGCGCGAAATATTCAAAGGTCCGGAACGTTTTGACGTTGAAGTCCTGGGTCACGCCGGTGAGGTCGTTGTTCAGCCCGACGATCACCCCCAGCGACGTCATCAGCACTGCCCAGACCATCTGGTTGCTCAAGGGATAGAACACCACCCGGAGCAGCTGCGGAACGATGATCATCCGGTACGTCTGAAAAGCGCTCATGCCCAGCGAACGGGCGGCGCGCATTTGGGTGCTGGGAACGGCCTTCAGGCCACCGCGAAAGTTCTCCGCCAGGTAACCGGCATTGTTGAAGGTGATACCGGCCAGCAAGGCCAGCCATGAGCTGACGTGCAGCCCCAGCGAACCGAGGCCGAAGTACAGGATGTAGATCTGGAACAGAGAAGGCGTATTGCGGGCGATCGATACCCAGCCATTGGCAAAGCCGCGGATCAGCGGTTGCGGGGCTTCACGCATCACCGTCAAGGCCAGGGCAATCAGCACCCCGAGAATCATCGACAAGGCCGCGGTCTCGAACGTGACCCAGGCCCCAGCGAGCATGTCTGGCAGCGCACGCAGCGCTGAGCGCCACTGGAAGGTGTAATCAAACATGCGCAGGTTTCTCCTGTTGAATGGCAGGTTGCAGCCAACGTGGCAGGCGGCCGCTGGCCGTGGTGGTGCAGGCGCTGTCGACACATTCGGCAAGGCTTGCGAAGTGCACCAGGCGCCCCACCAGCCCCGGCGCGTAATGGGCGTACTTGCCCGAGTTGGTCATGAGCGTACGGGCCCCCGGTGGCATCACCGGCTCACCGACCATGCACCAGCAGGTATCGGTGATCAGGGTCGCGCCGAAGCGTTCAAGCACGTCCAGGTATCCCGCGTCTCGGGCCTGCTCCAGTACGGCCCGCCCACAGGTGATCGCCAGCACCATGTCAGGGTGTTTGCGTCGGCCGTGGCAGAGGTGTGCCAGCTGAGCAAACTCACTCAGTGAAAAATGCGGATTGCCCAGCGAGACAATGTCCACATGCGGGTCGTTGGCACTGTTGAGCTCGCACCAGGCGTCATACAGGTGCTCAAGGCGAATGCGGATAACCTCGGGCGCGTTCCCAGGCGCCAGCACGTGCGCGGGCTCCAGCGCCTCCGGGGTGACTCCGCCGATATGAAACAAGGGCGCGGCCGACGTGGTGGCAAATGCCGCACCGAAGGCTTTCAAGTCGTCCAGGCTCGGGGAGGCGCTTTGCAGCCCCAGCACCAGCGGGATTCGGGAGCCTGCCAGGGCACCGATGTGATAGCCCAGCAGTGGGTAGAAGGCGTCGTCCAGATCCTCCAGCGGCGGCACTTCGACAATCATCCGGGCCTTGCGTTGGGCTTGCAGGTGGCAGCCAGCCAGGGGTGCCCGGCCAGTCAGGGCAATACATATATCCAGGTAATCCGGGTATTTCTGGGTGTGTGCCCCCAACACGCTGTTGGCATAGACCACGGCATTGGATTCGGCCCAGACGATCTGTTCTCCGGCCTTGGGGGCGCTGTCGAGCAGGTACGGTGCGCAGGTGTAGCTCAGTTGCGCACCCATGGCCATGTAGGCATCCCCCAGCGCACTGGCAGGTTCGCCAAGTGCCGGGTCGACGCCCAACTCACGCCAGCGGCGCTGATCAACGGATATCGAGTTGAGGGTGGTTGGCACGCGTACGCGAGCTCCCCACTTAACCAACTGCTCGGCAAACTGCAGGCTGGCGGGCCCGGTATAAATGCAGCCATCGATGTGCGCCTGGCTGATAGTGACCAGGCTGCTAGCGCCTTGCAGTTCGGCCATGCGCACCACCAGTTGCATGGCTACTTGGGCGGCCTTGCCATGCTGGCCGTCGAGCTGCGCCTGGTCTTCAGCGCTCAGCTCCAGTGACGCGCCAGGCACTGGTTCGGCCAGTGTGTTGCTCGCTTGGCAGTCGCTGTCGGGGGCGTGCTCGAATAACGTCAGCGCCTGCCCCTCCACCCGGGCGAACGCCGCACCGCGCAGTGCGCCGAAGGCTTCCCTGCCGATGCACAACACCGGCAGGGAACGTTCAAACAGGGTGTGAGCCACGAGCACGCCAAGGGTCAGAATTTCATCGACATCCGCCAGCACCAGTGCGGCCGGTGCATGACCATTGCTGATCAACTCCATCAGGACGCTGCTGCCTGTGCATGAGCCGCGACCGCTGGGGATGGCCAGCACGCGACCGGCCATATGCTGCCCGCTGAGCGGATGATGGCGATCAATGACTTCGCCACTGACGGGATCGACGCCACCCCAGAAGCTCAGACCGACATCGGCAAATAACAGTGCACCTTGTGCAGCACCACCGACCAAGGGGCGACCGGTCAGCGTCATGGGAGTACTTGGCATACCGGACACCTTGCTCAGTAGTAGACGTGCGGTACGGTCAACTCGGTCGGAGCAATCTCGGTCCCGACCCATTTAGCGAACAGTTCCTGGTAACGGCCAGTGCGCACTTGTTGGTTGATGAACAGATTGAGGTAGTTGATCAGGCCATACTCATTGCGCTTGGCGCCCAACGAAACGAAATCGACCACATACGGGGCATTGCCGGCGACCTTCAGGTTCTTGTACTTACCGGATTTCAAGGTGGCGGCGGCGACGGTATTGGTCACCACCGTGGCATCGATATGGCCTTGGGCGACGGCCAGGATGGTGTCGCTTTGCGATTGGTAGGCGCGGAAACTACCGTTGCCCCAGCTCTTCACGTCTTTTTCCAGCGCGATGGCTTCGTAGGTGCCACTGGTATTGCCCATGGCTTTGCCCTTGATGTCGTTGAAGCTGTTGATGCCGGTGTCATCGCGAGTCAGCACGACCATCTGGAAGGCAAAGTAGGGCACGGTCAGCCCGACCGTTTTGGCGCGCTCAAGGGTGTCTGAGGTGGACGCCACGATGACGTCGGCACGGCCTGATACCAATGCGGGAATGCGGTCGGGAAAGGGCGTTTCGACCACTTCGGCATCAACCCCAAGCACCTTTGCCAAATCATGGCAGTAGTCCACATCGAACCCGGCCGGGCTGTTGCTGGCATCGCGAAAACCCATCGGAGGGAAGTCCAGCGTCACCGCGCAACGCAGCTTGCCGGAGCTGATGATGTCGTCGAGCTTGTCGGCGTGGGCGGTGCTCATAATGGTGGAGCCCAGAACAGCGGTGAGGGATACGGCAAGGATCGAATGTTTCATGAGTGCCTCGTGTCGTAATGGTCTTTGAATATCGTATTGTGAATTTCGTATACGATATTAAATAAGCAATCGGCATGCCTATTCCCTGGCAGGCTCTGCAAATATTTCTGGATCGTTGTGGGGCATGCCTTCGGGCCGCTGGGCACGCGACCGCGGTATTGTTCCGGCTCGAAACTGTGCGAGGTAATGTTACATAAGGGAGCAGTAGCGTTAGTTGGTGCCTCCAAACGGGAACGCGGGGTGCTACCGCGGGGTGCGATTGGTTTTGCGATAGGGGCTCGGGGAGCGCTCGGTCAACGCAGAAGCTTGCCGGCTGAAGGCACTGTGATTGGTGTAACCGCAACGCAGGGCAATCTCGGTGATGGCGAGCTCGTGCTCCAGCAACAGTCGAGACGCCTCTGCAAGGCGTGCTTGATGAATCTGTTGCCGGGGCGTGAGTTGAAAGACTTCCTTGCCGTGACGCTCCAGTTGGGCGACAGATACGCTGGCCTTGGTCACCCGCGCGGCAAGGCTGATGGTGCGTGCGAACTCGTTATGAATAGATTGGCGAAAGCGATTCAGGCAGGGGAGTGTCGTCCAGGCACATCAGGGTTTCGATGCGTGCGGGGCTAAAGGGGGGACGTGGCGCTGAGGGTTGCCAGCCGAACAGGTGATGGACCGCGCCACCACAAATCCGCCCCTGGCAGGCGCCCATGCCACAGCGGCTGGCGAGTTTGGCTTCGCGCCAGTTGTCATGCCCAGCCAGTGCGGAATAGGCAACGTCTTCGCATCGGCAGACCAGGGTATCGGGTTCGGCGAGCGTTTTTAGTCCAGGTGTCAGGGTAAAAGCCTGGTTCAATGCATCGGCAAATCCTTGCCAGCGTGCCCGGCGCGGCCAAAGTCGCTTGGCGAGGTCAAGCTCGCCGACCGCTGCATATCCGGCAATTGCCCCTTCGACCAGTGCCAGTTCGCTGCCGCCAAAGCCCGTGCATTCGCCGGCGGCGTAATGGTCAGGGCGGCTGCCGGCTTGCCAGGCATCGACGGCGATGGCTTGTCCCGCCAGTTCGTAACCCAGTGCCTGGCCGAGTTGGCTATTGGGGATCAGACCAAATCCGCAGGCCAGCCGGTCACAGTCGATTTCGACTATCTTGCCCTGCTGTAGCAGGCGCACTGCCTCCAGCCGGCCATTGCCCAGTGCAGCGAGAACGTGGCTCTGCGGGCGGTAGTGGCGGTCGAACAGGTTGAATGACTGCACAAGCTTGTGGGGCCAGCGGGGCAGTTGCGAGGCAAACCGGGCGATCGCGCCCAGCGATGCCTGTTCGGCAATGCGCAGCACCTTGGCTGCGTTTTTCTTCGCCGTGGCGGCGCTGGCCAAGAGTAGAGGCCCGCTACCGGCAATCACGATACGTTGCTCATGCACCGTCAGGCCGCTCTTGATCAAGGCCTGCAGGCCGCCGGCGCCGGTGACACCGGGCAGGGTCCAGCCTGGAAACGGCAGAAGTAATTCCCGCGCACCGGTGCACAGAATCAGGCGGTCATAGTTGATCTGCCAGCCACGCTCGGCGTTCTCCAACAGCAGGGACTTGGGACCCGCACTGGCAATCACCCGGGTACCGCTGTGGAGGCGGACGTTGGTGCAGGCCAGCAAGCGCTCACGTAGTTCACGTGCCTGGTCCGGTAGACTGGCTTGTGGCCCATCGCGCCAGATTTGCCCGCCGGTAAAGGGGTTGTCGTCAACCAATACAATCTGCGTGGCATAGGGGGCGGCAGCAATGGCTGCTGCCATACCCGCTGGGCCGCTGCCGATAATCAGCAGTTGCGTGTCTTCGTTCATGACCGGGTCTCCACGCGCATGTCATCACGGCACAAGGTCTGGCAGGCCAGGCGCCGGAAACCGTCGATGCTGACTCGACACTCCTGGCAGATACCCATGCCGCACAACGGTGCGCGGCGCTGGCCGCTGACCGAAGTCCGGCAGCAGCCATCGTCATTCAACGCCAGCGCTGCGGCGACGCTGGTACCATCGGCGACGCGCAGCTTGCGACCGTCCAGGAACAATTCAGGCATACAGGGCTTCTCCCAGATAACGGTGGGGCAGATACGGTTGTGGGGGCAAAGGCGGGGCCTCATCGAACAATTGCGCGACCAGCAAATCAGCGGTGCCCGGTGCCGTCGTTACGCCAAGACCTTCATGCCCGACTGCCAGCCACAAGCCCTTGCGCTGCGGATGCGGGCCAACCAGGGGCAGGCCATCGGGGCTGGCGGCACGAAAGCCGGTCCAGGCGCGAATGCCATTGAGTTGTGCAAGCGCCGGCATGTACTCGGCAGCACGCTTGAGCATCTTGGCCAACATCCAGCTCTCGACCTCAGGGGCCACGGTGCCGAATTGTCGTGAGGCACCGATAAAGAGCTGGCCGGTGGGCCGCGGCTGAATATTGCAGGCTGTCGATGGGCCACTGGTGGTGTGGGCGCTGGTGACATAGCCCAGTTCGACGAGGGTATGTGTCACCGTCCCGGGATAACGGTCGGTGATCAGCAGGTGGCCTTTTTTCGGTTCGATCGGTAGCTCCGGGCACAGATCATTCGCCTGAATGCCATTGGCCATCACCACCGCTTGCGCGCTGAGCCACTGGCCGTCCTCGAGCTTGACCCGGTTGCCATCGACTTCGACAACTTGCGCCTTACGCTGGCGGATGTTCGGGGTGTCGAGCATCCAGCGGGCCGTTGCCGGCGCATAAAGAATGCCATCGCCGTTTATCAGCAGGCCGCCTTCCAGGCCTTCGCGTAAGTGCGGCTCACGTTCGCGCAGGCTCTGGCGACCGACCAGTTCGCAGCGGACACCGTGGGCTTTCAGGTTGTTGTATTTGCTTTGGGCAACCGCCATTTCTTCCGGGTTGGCCGCGAGCCAGAGCGTACCGTTGCTGCGGTAAGCGCAGTCGTCAGGCAACTCGCTGGCGGCATCGCGCCAACGTTGCAGCGAGTATTGGCTCAAGGCCAATTCAGCCGGGTTGTCATCGAGTACCAACAGATGGCCCATGCCGGCCGCCGTGGCGCCGGACAGGCCGGCATCCAGTACCAGCACGCTCAGGCCACGGCGCGCCAGGCCCTGGGCGCAGGCCGCGCCGATGATACCTGCACCGATCACGATGATGTCGGCGACCGCTGTTGGGGTCACAGGTGAATGCCCCAGGCGAAAGGATCATCCTGTTCAATCACCAGGGTGGCTTCGGCGCTGATATGGGCACGTCCACGAATGGTTGGCACAATCCGATCCCCCAGGTGTTCGTAGGAGCCTTCGAATTCGCTACCGATCACGCTGGCCTGGCGCCAGATCTGCCCGGCCTGCAATTTACCGTCGGCGGCCAGGCATGCCAGTTTGGCGCTGGTACCTGTCCCGCAGGGGGAGCGGTCATAGGCCTTGCCTGGGCAGAGTACGAAGTTGCGGCTATCGGCGTGCTCGTCGTCGGCGAACAGCTCGATATGATCGATCAGCCCACCGTCTTCGCCGCGAATGCTTTGGGTCTGCAGGGCGTGTTGTACGGCGCAGGTGTAGGTGGTCAAGGCCTCGAGATTATGACTGGCCACGGCCAGCCCATGGTCGGCGATCAGAAAGAACCAATTGCCGCCCCAGGCAATATCCCCGACGACCAGGCCCACTCCGGGCACCTCGACGGTCACGGCTTTTCTATAGCGATAGGCGGGTACATTACGCACGCTCACCGACCGATCTTCATGCAAGGTGGCTTGCACGGTGCCGACCGGCGTTTCAATACGGTGAACGCCAGGGCCGATCTTGCCCAGGTGCGCCAGCGATACCACCAGGCCGATGGTGCCGTGGCCACACATGCCCAAATAGCCGCTGTTGTTGAAAAATATGACACCGGCACAGGCGCTTGGATCTACCGGTTCGCAGAGCAGGGCGCCGACCAGTACATCGCTGCCACGGGGTTCGAGCATGCAGGTGGCGCGCCATGGATCGTACTGTTCGGCCAGCCGCTGCCGGCGCTCTGCCATGCTGCCGTTGCCCAGGTCAGGAAAGCCGTCAGTTACCAGGCGGGTCGGTTCGCCGCCAGTGTGAGAGTCGATCACGGTAATACGTTTCATCAGAAGGCCACGTCCGTTCAGATTGGTAGACGAAAGAGTGGCCTGTACCGCGGTGTGTCGGCTTGATGTATTTGTCAGTCGTGGATGACGAAATTAGCACAGTCGGTTGAATCAGGGCTTGGCCGATGGCAAGTGCTCGAACAAGGTTTTACACACCCCGGCAATGTGTTCGTCAAGCAGGCCCGCAGCCCGCTCTACATCGCCGTCTCGACATGCCTGGAGGATTTCGTGGTGCTCATGGTCGGCCCGCTCCTTGCCTGCTGACAGGCTCATTTGCATGCGCAGGTAGCGTTCCAGTTTGTCGTTGACTGAGCGGATCATGCTGATCAGGAAGGGGCGTTGCGCGGGCTCGTAGAGACACGCGTGCAGTTCCCAGTTGAGTTCGGCCCAGCGACCCACGTTGTTTTCGCCGATAAATTCCTGGCAAATGCGTTCTGCGCGGGCAAAGGTGGCTTCTGTCATGTTGGGTATGGCCAAGCGCAGGGCCTTGTCTTCGAGCAGCATGCGCACTTCGAACATTTGCGCCAGTTCCGATTCCGACATGCGTGTCACCATGGCGCCACGATTGCGTTGGAACATGACCAGGCCTTCGGCTTCCAGGCGCTTGAGTGCTTCGCGGACCGGGATCTTGCTGACGTTGAACTGGCGCGCGATATCGTCTTGGCGAATAGGTTCGTCTTCGGCGAATTGCCCGGCAACGATGGCGTCGCGCAGATGCCGGGTGATGATTTCCGAAGTGGAAGGTATGTTGCCGAGGTCCGGGGCGTTGAGGCGAGGTATGTTCACGGTATGCAGTCGTTTTAATTGAATTCAGCATATGGTATACGAGATTTCTGGCGTCCACCTGCCTTTGCCCGTTAACACTCACAGGGCTTGAGAGTGCCTGTGTCAGGGCTCCAATCGTCCTGGCCAGACGCATCCCGCAGGCGCTGAACGCCCCTTGGAGCTCAGCGCTTGCGGGATGTGGGTTTTTTGGCAGCGGTAGCTCTCTACGAGTGTTCCCGCTGACCGTCGACCAAGCGACTGAGCTTTAGCGGATTATCGCCCCTGATCGCTGATGGCAACAAAGCGTCCGGCAAATTCTGGTAGCAGACCGGGCGAAGGAAGCGAGCGATTGCGGCGGTGCCGACAGACGTCGAGCGAGAATCGGACGTGGCGGGGAACGGCCCACCATGAACCATCGCATCGCACACCTCGACACCTGTTGGCCAGCTGTTAACCAGGATGCGACCGGCTTTGCGCTCCAGGGTCGGGAGCAGGCCTCTCACAGCTTCAAGGTCGCCTTCGTCCATGTGAATCGTCGCGGTCAACTGACCCTCCAGGTGCTCGGCAACCTGGTGGAGCTCGGCCATGTCAGCGCATTGCACAATCAGCGAGGCTGCGCCGAAGACTTCGACCTGCAACTGTTCTTCACGAAGAAAATCCGCGGCCTGTGCCGTGAAAAGGCGGGACTGGCATTGGTTGGGGCCATCACCTTTCGAACCGGCGGCAACCAGGACGGCTTTTGCGCTTTGAAGCAACGCGCCGACACCCTCTTCAAAGGCATTGAAGAGGGTCGGGGTAAGCATGGTTTGAGCGGGGCTGCACATGACTGCGTTTGCAGCGGCGGCGGTGAACGCGTCCAGGGCGGCTCCTTTGACAGCGATAACCAACCCGGGATTGGTGCAGAACTGCCCGGCCCCCTGGTTGAGGGAGCTGACGAACGCTTGCGCCAGAGGCTGGTGCTGAGACTCAAGGGCTGCTGAAAACAAAAACACTGGATTGATTGAGCTCATTTCGGCGTACACCGGAATGGGCTCATGGCGCGCCTGGGCAGCCTTGCACAAGGCCATGCCGCCACTGCGCGATCCGGTGAAGCCAACGGCCTTGATGCGTCGGTCGCTGACCAGCGCCAAGCCTACTTCGCGGCCTGCGCCGAACAGCAACGAGAACACTCCGTCGGGCAGTTTGCATTTCTTGACCGCGGCCTGAACGGCTCGACCAACGAGCTCACTGGTACCAGGATGTGCGCCGTGTGCTTTGACCACTACCGGACAACCCGCAGCGAGGGCTGAGGCGGTGTCGCCACCGGCCACCGAGAATGCCAAGGGGAAATTGCTGGCGCCAAATACCACCACCGGGCCCAGTGCCACGTGCTGCTGACGCAGGTCCAGGCGCGGCAAGGGCTGACGTTCCGGCAACGCATTATCGACTCGAACGTCCAGCCATTCACCCGCGCGCACCGTCCGCGCAAACATTCTGAGTTGGCTGCAGGTGCGGCCACGTTCGCCTTGAATGCGCGCACGCGGCAAGCCTGTTTCAGCGCTGGCTCGTTCGATCAGAGTGTCGCCGAGCGCTTCGATTTCATCAGCAATGGCCTGCAGGAAATCGGCCCGGAGCTCCGGCGAGGTTTCACGGTAGCGATCGAAGGCCGCCCACGCCAATCCGCAAGCCTGATCCACGTGTTCTTGAGTGCCGCCCAGGTAGGGGGGCTCGAGAGTCTCGTTGGTGGCCGGGTTGATCGCCCAGACTGCTTCACGGGTACCCTTTACGGCCTGTTGGCCAATCAGCATTTCACCTGTCAGATTCATGTGGCTTCCTGAGGATCAAAAGATGCTATGCCCGCTCAATCCCCGGATGAAAACAGTTCATCGAGGGATTGCGGGGCACGCGGTAGATCGGGGCGGTCGCGCAGGAGGGGCCGCCTCTGATAGACGTTTGCGACTCAGGCCTTGTTCAGCTCTGCAGACCAGTTGCGGTACCACTCACGGAACAGTGCGTACTGGTTTTCGACGTACTTGCGCTGGGCATCGCTGAGCACGTCGGTTTCGTTGAAGTGCAGGGTGTATTCCGTGTCGCCGTTGAGCACCATCAAATGCTTGTAGTACAGCACCAAGTCGGTGCCTTCGTCGAAGGAGGAAAGTACGGCCAGGGCCGACTCCAGCTCCAAGGCTTGGCGGCGGGCGCAGGCATTGCCTTTGGCGGCTTTCCGGCTCAGGTCGACCAGTTGCAATATTTCACGCGGCAAGGCGTTGCCGATACCGGTGATAGCGCCGGTGGCACCGCAGTTTACGAAGCCGTGGAACACTTGGGTGTCGACGCCGGCCATCAGGATGACGTTCTCATCTTGGGAGGTGATGTGCTCAGCGGCGTAACGCATGTCGACAGCGCCGCCGAACTCTTTGAAGCCGATCAGGCTTGGGTATTGACGGCGCAATTCGAAGAACAGGTCGGCACGGGTAGCGAAGCCATAGTGCGGGCTGTTGTAGATCACCGCCGGCAAGTTGGGGGCAGCTTCGAGAATGGCAGCGAAGTGGGCTTTCTGGGCGGTAAGCGAAGTGCCGCGGGAGAGCACGCGGGGAATGACCATCAAACCATGGGCGCCGACCTTGGCCGCATGTGCAGCGTGGGAAACGGCTTCTTTAGAGTTCACGGCGCCAGTCCCGACAATGGTCGGAACCCCCGCAGCGACCAGGCGGCTGACGCCTTCCTGACGTTGCGCCTCACTCAGTAGTGGCCAGTCGCCCATCGAGCCGCAATAAACCACAGCGCTCATACCGAGTTCGATCATTTCGCGGCCTTTGGCCACGAGCTTATCGAAGTCTGGCTTGCGATCAGCGGTGCACGGGGTCATGAGTGCAGGAATGGTGCCGGTGAAGATGTTGTCGCTCATTGTGACCTCTCGAATATTCGTTTTGTAAGTGCCTCCTTTCAGGGAGGGCAGTCGCTCGCAATGCAAGGCCACCTGAAAACCCTGATTTGCGAATATCGTATACGTTATTTCTTATTCCGCATGTTGTAAAGGGTGATTGAGAGGACGGTTGGTGGCTGTCGCTGAGAAAGCTCGGGAATGTGCGTGGCCATTCAGATGGCAAGCCCGCTGGGTTGTCAGCGATCTTAAAAAAATCATCACGACCGGAAGAGATCGCTGGCGCTGGCGCAGGCGACGCGCGTCGCCTTTGCCCTTAACTGTGCGGCGCCACTGATTGATCGAGCGGTTTTGGAGATTGCGATGAGTGGCAGTGGGTCGGTGCGCGCATTCGACAGCGAAGCCGAAGCGATACGCTTGGCCAATGATTCGCCGTTTGGCCTGGCAGCGGCCGTCATGTCCCGTGATATTCCACGCTGCGAATCGGTTGCCCGGCGTTTTCGCGCCGGGGTTGCCTGGATCAATTGCTCGCAAGCGACTTTTGTCCAAGCCCCTTGGGGGCGGTTACAAGCAGAACGGTATCGGCCGCGAGCTGGGTGAGTGGGGCTACAACAACTACCTGGAAACCAAGCAGATCACGCGCTACAGCGGCGAGGCCTGGGGCTGGTAGTTGAGCTGAAGTGTCCTTTTTCAGCCATGGAAGCCCCGCGGCAGGCGAGTTGCTTGTGGGGTTTTTCAGCGCGGTTGGTGCTAATCAACAACGACATCATGCTTGATCTGGGGGCGCGACTGCGCTCGATGGAAGCGCACGCAGTCGATTGCGATTCAGGATGGGAGTGTGAACTTGAAGAGGAACTCGATGGTATGGACGCTGATGCGGGATGAAGCTGTGTAACTGTAGTCCGCGGTTTGAAGTGATGTTCAAGTGGTTAGGAGCAGAGTTCAGTAACTTGTCTTGGGACTTTCAACTGTTTGTTGTTGATGAATGCTGAAAACAAACTCATGACTAATACTTTCTGCAGTGGAAGAAACTCCTTTGAATTCAATGGGCCAGTGCTGGATATACGCCTTGTTTCTGCTCGGGGCTTTACTGGATGTGCTGCGCAGAATGGACCGACGCAAAGTAGTTAGTTGCTGCTGAATAATATCGAGTTTGATTTAATCCGCTTTTCCTATGCCCGCTGGTTGATACCCAAGAGCTTGAACGGAATCCGGCGCGGACCTTGAAGCTGTGACGCTGCCAAATCCCCCTGTTACGAATCATTGATTCTTGTGCATGTACAAGCTGCGAGCAGCATTGGCTGCTGTATTGGCGCCAGTCCGCCGGTGAGGTTGTAGCCGCTCGACGTTACTTCCTACGTATCGTACTGATTTGCGCAGGCGCATCATTGAAAGCCGTCTGGGCCTGGCATTACAGCGAGGTATATCAACTGAATAAGGGCGACAAATTTTAGCACGGAGGAGACTTTTGGAAGAAAGTCGACTTGATTAAGGAATTGTTTCCCTCAGTTTAGGAATTTTCTTAAGTTAATACTTGTCGCTTAGCGGTTATATTTTTAGCGCATTTGCTGCTTATTCAGCAGGAAGCTCTAAACAGGTCATGGATGAACTACTCAAATAAACTCTCCGCTCATTATCTTGAGCTCGCCAAATCCTCTGTTTCCAAAGGGGATTTTGCGGGCACGGATGTTCGTTTTTCGAGCGAGTACGAGGCCCTTGAGAGTGAGTTGGGCAAAGCCCAGTCCATGCACGAAAGCGGTCAGATCGACTGGCTGAAAGTGCTCGAAAGCAGTGAGACGCTGCTGCGCATGCAGTCCAAGGACCTGCGGGTGGCGGCCTGGCTCACCTGGGCGTTGTATCAGCGGGAGTCCTTCTCTGGCCTGCTGGCCGGTTCTGGCCTCCTGCAGTGCTTGTGTGAGCAGCATTGGCTTGAGGTCTACCCCAGTAAACTGCGTACCCGGGGTGCAGCCATCAGTTGGCTGGTGCCGCGACTGGAGCAGGTCTTCAGCGAGAACATCGCGATCAAGGAGCAGTTGCCGCTGTTTCGCCGTTTGCTGCTGAATCTGGAAAAACTCGACGCTGTGCTGACCCAGCACCTCGGCGATGACGCACCCCTGTTGCTGCCAATCTGTCGACGGCTGTCGAGCATGATCCAGCGCACCGTCGAGCATCAGCCGGAATCCGGCGCGGTGGGCGCGGTGGTGGCCCAGGTCAAGCAGGCCGCGACCCAGCTCTTCTCATCGGCGTCTGCCATCGACAATGAAAAGGACGCGCAGAAGGTCCTGCGTGCCTTGCAGGAACACTCCCGGCCGCTATGCGCCTGGTGGCTCAAGCAGAAGTCCACGGATATGCGCTCCTTGCGCCTTAACCGCACCATGCTGTGGTTACCCATCGACGCGGTTCCCGAGCGCAATGCCGAGCAGGTCACGGCATTGCGCGGGCTCCCGGCGGACAAGCTCAAGACTTACCAGGAACGCTATGCCAGCGGGCAGTTCGCCGATCTGCTGCTGGAACTCGAGGCCAGCCTGGCCAGGGCACCGTTCTGGTTCGACGGGCAGCGCCTGGTCTGGGAATGCCTGCAGGAGCTGAACGCCGACCAGGCGATGCGCGAAGTCGAATTTCACTTTGCGCTGTTGCTGCAGCGCCTGCCAGGTGTGGTCGAGTTGCGCTTTCACGACGGTAGCCCCTTTGCCGATCCAGCCACTCGCGCCTGGATCAGTGCCCATGTCATGCCCCATCTGTCCAGCACCAGTGCGCCGCGCCAGGTCGAAGCCAGCGCCAGCCAGCCGGTGTGGGAAGAGGCCCTGGAAGAGGTCTTGCCGATCCTGCGCAAGGATGGTCTCAAGGCTGCGGTTCAGGTGCTCAAGCCGGGCTTGCAGAGCGCTCGAGGCGGTCGTGTGAAGTTCTTCTGGCATTTCAGCCTGGCGCGGCTGTGTTTCATCGCCAAGAAGTACGAGCTGGCCAAGACCCAGCTGGAAACCCTGGATCAACAATTACAAAGCTCGGGCCTGCACGCCTGGGAGCCGGATCTTGCGTTGGAAGTGCTGCACCTCCTGTATAGCTGCTGTGAGTTGTTGCCGCAGAACCACGCAGTGCGAGAACGCAAGGAAGAGATTTATCGCAGGCTGTGCCACCTCGATCTCGAAGTGGTACTCGAATAGGCCCCAGGGCCAATCATCGCAAGGAGAAAACCCATGGCCAAAGAAGGCTCGGTAGCCCCCAAGGAACGCATCAACGTCACCTTCAAACCCGCAACCGGCGGTGCTCAGGAGGAGATTGAGCTACCGCTGAAGCTATTGGCGATAGGCGATTACACCCAGCGTGTGGACGAGCGCAAGGTAGAGGATCGCAAGCCGATCAGCATCGACAAAATGACCTTCGATGAAGTGTTGGCCAAGCAAGAGCTGAGCCTGACGCTGAGCGTGCCTAACCGTCTTCAGGAGAACAGTGACACCGATGAGCTGGCGGTGAGCCTGCGGGTCAGTTCGATGAAGGACTTCAACCCGGCCAGCCTGGTAGAGCAGGTGCCCGAGCTGAAAAAACTGATGGAGCTGCGCGATGCCTTGGTGGCACTCAAGGGACCGCTGGGTAACGCCCCGGCATTTCGCAAAGCCATCGAAGGCGTTCTCGCTGACGACGAAGCCCGCGTTCGTGTACTTGGCGAACTGGGCCTGAACGCCGCAGCCGCAGACGCCTGACCCAATCAGCCAAGGAAGCCAACACCCATGACTACCCGTGCCGCACAACAGAAAAGCAATGAGAATGGCGAGTACAGCATTCTCGACGGCATCATCGCCGAAACCCGCCTGACGCCGAACGACGAAGCCTACAACATCGCCAAGCGCGGTGTATCAGCCTTCATCGAGGAGTTGCTCAAGCCGCAGAACAGCGGTGAGCCGGTCAAGAAGGCCATGGTTGATCGGATGATCGCCGAGATTGATGCCAAGCTCAGCCACCAGATGGATGAGATTCTCCACCACCCGAGCTTCCAGTCGCTGGAGTCGGCGTGGCGCGGCCTGCAACTGCTGGTGGATCGCACAAACTTCCGTGAAAACATCAAGATAGAAATCCTCAACGTCTCCAAGCAGGATCTGTTGGACGACTTCGAAGATTCGCCGGAAGTGATGCAGGCTGGCCTCTACAAGCACATCTACACCGCTGAGTACGGCCAGTTCGGTGGCCAGCCGGTGGGTGCGATCATCGCCAACTACTTCATGTCGCCCAGCTCCCCTGACGTGAAACTGATGCAGTACGTGTCCAGCGTTTCCTGCATGTCCCATGCGCCGTTCATCGCCGCCGCCGGTTCGGATTTCTTCGGCCTGGAAAGCTTCACTGGCCTGCCGGACCTGAAGGATCTGAAGGACCATTTCGAAGGCCCGCAATTCGCCAAGTGGCAGAGCTTCCGTCAATCGGAAGACGCGCGCTACATCGCCCTGACCTTGCCGCGTTTCCTCCTGCGCAACCCGTACGACCCGGAGGAGAACCCGGTCAAGTCCTTCGTCTACAAGGAAACCGTTGCCAATCACCACGAGCACTACCTGTGGGGCAATACCGCGTATGCGTTCGGTACCAAGCTGACCGATAGCTTCGCCAAGTTCCGCTGGTGCCCGAACATCATCGGCCCGCAGAGCGGTGGCGCGGTGGAAGACCTGCCGTTGCACCACTTCGAAAGCATGGGCGAAATCGAAACCAAGATTCCCACCGAAGTCCTGGTTTCAGACCGTCGTGAGTACGAACTGGCGGAGGAAGGCTTTATCTCCCTGACCATGCGCAAGGGCAGTGACAACGCGGCGTTCTTTTCCGCCAACTCGGTACAGAAGCCGAAATTCTTTGGCATCAGCGCTGAAGGCAAGACCGCCGAGTTGAACTACAAGCTCGGCACCCAACTGCCGTACATGATGATCGTCAACCGTCTGGCTCATTACCTGAAAGTACTGCAGCGCGAACAACTCGGTTCGTGGAAGGAGCGCACCGATCTTGAGCTGGAACTCAACAAGTGGATCCGTCAATACGTTGCCGACCAGGAAAACCCAAGCTCCGAGGTCCGTGGCCGGCGGCCACTGCGTGCAGCACAGATCATCGTCAGCGATGTGGAAGGTGAGCCGGGTTGGTATCGCGTCAGCCTGAACGTGCGCCCGCACTTCAAGTACATGGGGGCTGATTTCACCCTCTCTCTGGTTGGCAAGCTGGACAAAGAGTAACCGGGAGCCCGCTCATGAACGGATACGGCAGCCTGTTTGAACGCTTGAACGCAGAGGCCGACCAGCGCGTCGGCTGGAGCCGCGAGGCCTGCGCGATGGCATCGGTGGCTGCCCATCTGGGCAAGATGCTCAGCACCCGTGCGGGCAGCGTGCAGACGCTGTCCGATTACGGGTTGCCCGATCTCAACGACATGCGCTTGAGCTTGCACGACGCCCTGAGCCAGGCCCGCCAGGCCATCGAGCATTTCATCGAGGCCTACGAGCCGCGGCTCAGTCAGGTGCGTGTCGTTTCCCTGCCGCGTGATCATGACCCGCTCAAGTTGGCGTTCAGCATTGAAGGCTCGCTTGAGGTCGACGGGATCAAGCGTCAGGTCAGTTTTTCCGCCTGCCTGGATGGCAGCGGACAGGTCAAGGTCAGTTAAGGAAACCACGATGACAGGAAACCCCGAAGTCTGCGCCAGTGCTCCTTGCGACTGCCCAGGCCACGACCTTGGTTGGATGCCCCGTATCCGCTGCGAAAGCCGGCGGGATCACTGGCGAGTGGGATGACTCTGGGTGCGTACCGGCAACTGCGTTGCACCGAGGTTATCCACGACTCTTACTACCAGGCATTCAGCCCATGTCCTTTAACCACTATTACCAAAGTGAACTCACGGCGTTGCGCCAGTTGGGTCGCCGCTTCGCCGAGCGTAGTCCGGCGCTGGCACCCTTCCTGGGACAGGCCGGGCGGGATCCGGATGTGGAGCGCCTGCTCGAAGGGTTTGCGTTTCTGACGGGGCGTTTGCGCCAGAAACTCGATGACGAACTGCCTGAACTGAGCCATTCGCTGATGCATCTGCTGTGGCCGAACTACATGCGGCCATTGCCAGCCTTCAGCATCTTGCAGTTCGAGCCCTTGCAGCAGTCCGGGCCCGCTCAGCGGGTAGCGCGAGATACGCCGGTGGAGAGCCAACCGATCGATGAGGTTCGCTGTCGCTTTCGCACCTGCTACCCGACTGAAGTCCTGCCTCTTGACCTGACGGCGCTGAGCTACTCGGTCAAGGGCGATGGCGCATTGCTCAGCCTGCGGTTGCAGATGAGCTGCGACGGTCATCTCGGTGAGCTGAATCTGAGCCGCCTGCGCCTGCACCTGGCCGGTGAGCGCTACATCAGCCAGATGCTTTACCTCGGCCTGTTGCGCAACCTCGAGGGCATTGAACTGGTGCCGCTGGGGACGGGGGGTGTAGCGCTGCCCGGGGTCAATGGCGATCCCATGTCGTTCAAGATAGCGGGCAGCCATGTGCAGCCCGTGGGCTTCGCTGAAGAAGAGGCGTTGATCCCGTATCCGCTGAACACCTTCCGCGGTTATCGCTACTTGCAGGAGTATTTTGCCTTCCAGGACAAGTTCCTGTTCGTCGATCTCACCGGCCTGGACCTGCTGCAGGCATTGCCGCAAGACATCCTCAAGCAGATGCATGGCCTGGAACTGCGCTTTGACATTCGCAACAGCGGCGCCCAGCGCCTGCGTCCGACCCTGGACAACGTGAAACTCTACTGCACGCCTATCGTCAACCTGTTCAAGCACGATGCCTTGCCGATTCGCCTCGATGGCAAGCAGGACGAGTACCTGTTGCTGCCCGGCAAATACGACCTGAAAAACTGCGGTGTATTTTCCATTGAGAGCGTCACCGGCTGGAAACCGGGCGGCCTGGGTTACCAGGCGTATGTACCGTTTGAGTCCTTCGAGCATGATCCGAGTTTCGACGTGCCGCAGAGCCGTCCGCACTACAGCATCCGCCAGCGCTCTTCGTTGTTGCACGACGGCCTCGACACTTACCTGAGCTTCGGCACCCGCCACACCGACGCCCAGGAAACCCTGTCGATCGAGCTGATGTGCACCAACCAGAACCTGCCGCGCCAGCTCAAGCTCGGCGACATCAACCAGTTGTGCGAGGAAACTCCGGAGTTCCTCAGCTTTCGCAACATCACCCCGGTCACGTCGAGCTACGCACCACCGCTGAACCGCGACTTCCTGTGGCGACTCATCAGCAACATGTCGCTCAACTACCTGTCGCTGGCCAACGTTGATGCGTTGAAGGTGATCCTCGAAACCTACGACTTGCCGCGCTACTACGACCAGCACCTGGAAAAGGTCAGCAAGCGTTTGCTCGGTGGGCTCAAGTCGATACGTCACCAACACGTCGACCGCCTGCACCGAGGCTTGCCGCTGCGAGGCTTGCGCACCGAGCTGAGTATCGATCCGCAAGGTTATATCGGCGAAGGCGATCTGTTCGTTTTCGCGTCGGTTCTTAACGAGTTTTTTGCTCTTTACGCCAGTCTCAATTCCTACCACGAGCTGCGAGTAAAAAGTACACAGGGAGAGGTGTACAAATGGGCACCACGCATGGGGCTGCAGCCCCTGCTTTAAGCCGGCTGAGCGAGGGAATACGCGAGTATTCGCTGTTTCAGGCGGTGCTGCTGGTGGTCGATCGATTACGCGACGCCCATCCGTACCTGAGCGAAGAGGAACTCTATGATCAGCTGGAGTTCCAGGCCAATCCGAGCCTGGGTTTTCCTGGCAGTGACGTCGATCGCGTGGAGTTTTTCGAAGAGTGCGGCCTGCTGCGCGCACGCCTGCGTTTCAACCTGATCGGGCTGTTCGGCGCGAGTTCGCCGCTGCCGGCCTTCTATGGCGAACAGGCCCTGGGCGATAGCGAGGAGGGTAACCCGACGCGCAATTTCCTCGATCTGTTCCACCACCGCCTGCAACGCCTGATGCTGCCGATCTGGCGTAAATACCGCTACCGCGCCAGTTTCAAGAGCGGTGCCCTCGACCCGTTTTCCGCCCAGTTGTTTGCCTTGATCGGCCTGGGTGGCGAAGACATCCGCCAGGCCCGGGAACTGAACTGGAAACGCTTGCTGCCGTACCTCGGGCTGCTCAGTTTGCGCGCGCATTCGGCGGCGCTGATCGAAGCCGTGCTGCGTTACTACTTCAAGCACGCGGACCTGGTGATCGAGCAGTGCATCGAGCGCCGGGTAGCGATTCTCGACGAGCAGCGCAACCGCCTGGGCCAGGCCAACAGCCAGCTCGGCGAGGACCTGGTGTTGGGCGAACGGGTACGCGACCGCAGTGGCAAGTTTCGCATTCATATCCGCCAGCTTGACTGGCAACGCTTCCACGAATTCCTGCCGATCGGTTTCGGTTATCAGCCGCTGTGCGCGCTGGTGCGCTTCACCCTGCGTGACCCGCTGGACTACGACATTCGCCTGGTGCTGCGCCAGGAGGAAATTCGTGAACTGCGCATTGGCGAGCAAAACGCTTGCCGCCTGGGCTGGACCAGCTGGCTGGGCCATGAACACGCCGATGGCGTGGTGACCCTGGGTAGCAAAATTCATTAAGGACGGATGAACATGATCAACGTGGACCTGCAACAACTGATTCAGGCACTGGACGCCGAAACCCGCCGTGACCTGGAGCATTGCGCCGAGCGTTGTGTGGCCCGTGGCGGCAGCAAGATCCTCGTCGAAGACCTGCTGCTGGGCTTGCTTGAGCGCCCTCAGGGCCTGCTCGCCCGTGCCTTGCAGGATGCTGAAGTAGACGCGGGCGAATTGAGCGCGGCGTTGCAGGCGCAGGTCGAGCACAGCGCTTCGCGCAACCCGGTGTTCGCCCCGGAACTGGTGCAGTGGCTGCAGGATGCGTTGCTGGTGGCCAACCTCGAATTGGGGCAGACCCAGGTCGAACAGGCGGCGTTGATTCTGGCGCTGTTGCGTAACCCGATGCGCTACGCGGGCAGCCGTTATCAAACGTTGCTGGCTCGGCTGGATATCGAACGGCTGAAGGCCTTTGCCTTGGCGCAGAGCGCCCCGGCGGCGACGGGTGTGAAGGCGGCCCAGGGCGAGTCGTTGTTGCAGCGCTTCACTCACAACCTCACCCAACAGGCCCGCGATGGCCAACTGGACCCGGTGCTGTGCCGCGATGATGCGATCCGCCAGATGATCGACATCCTCGCTCGTCGCCGCAAGAACAACCCGATCGTGGTCGGTGAGGCTGGAGTCGGCAAAACCGCCATCGTCGAAGGCCTGGCCTCGCGTATCGCCGCCGGTGAAGTGCCCCCGGTGCTCAAGGGCATTGAGCTGCTTGCCCTGGACATGGGCCTGCTGCAAGCGGGCGCCAGCGTCAAAGGTGAATTCGAGCGGCGCCTGAAAGGGGTGATTGACGAGGTCAAGGCCTCGCCAAAACCGATCATTCTGTTCATCGACGAAGCTCACACCTTGATCGGTGCGGGCGGCAATGCCGGCGGCTCCGATGCGGCCAACCTGCTCAAGCCGGCCCTGGCCCGCGGTGAGTTGCGCACCATCGCGGCGACTACCTGGACCGAGTACAAAAAATACTTTGAGAAAGATCCGGCCCTGGCCCGTCGCTTCCAACCCGTGCAACTGCACGAGCCGACCGTTGCCGAGGCGGTGACCATCCTGCGTGGCCTGGCCCAGGTCTACGAGAAAAGCCATGGCATCTACCTGCGGGATGATGCAGTGGTGGCGGCAGCCGAACTGTCCGCCCGTTACCTTGCGGGTCGCCAGCTTCCGGACAAGGCCGTCGATGTGCTCGACACCGCCTGTGCCCGGGTCCGCATCAGCCTCGCTGCGGCGCCGGAAAGCCTGGAGCGCCTGCGCGGCGAACTGGCTGAAGGCGGCCGGCAGTGCCAGGCCCTGCGTCGCGATGCCGAAGCCGGTCTGGTCATCGACCAAGAGGCGCTGGATACCCTCGAGGCGCGTCTGGTTGACGCCGAGGATGAGCAGCAGGCACTGGAAAAACTCTGGAGCGAACAGCGTGGGTTGGCCGAGCGTTTGCTGGCACTGCGTCAGCAACTGGCCAAGGCCCGCGATTCGGCCAACCAAGAACCTGTGCTATCGGTGGCAGAAGACGCCGCAGGCACCGTGATCGAAATCCTCGAAGCACCTGTACCGGAAGGTCAAAGCGTGGAAGCGCTGGAAGCGGCGCTAAAGCAAACCCATCGTGCCCTGGGTGATGCACAAGTCCGCGAGCGTCTGGTCAGCTTCGAAGTCTGCCCGCGCCTGGTGGCTGAGGTGATCAGTGCCTGGACTGGCGTGCCCCTGGCGCAACTGGCCCGTGAGCACAACGCCAAGGTGGCGAGTTTCGCCACGGACCTGCGCCGCCGTATTCGCGGCCAGGAACAGGCCGTGCATGCGCTGGACCGTTCGATGCGGGCCACCGCGGCCGGGTTGAACAAACCGGATGGGCCCGTCGGGGTGTTTCTGCTGGTGGGGCCGAGCGGGGTCGGCAAGACTGAAACCGCCCTGGCCCTGGCCGACCTGCTGTACGGCGGCGAACGTTTTATCACCACCATCAACATGTCCGAGTTCCAGGAAAAACACACCGTGTCGCGGCTGATCGGCGCGCCGCCGGGTTACGTCGGCTATGGCGAAGGCGGCATGCTCACTGAGGCGGTGCGGCAGAAACCGTACTCGGTGGTGCTGCTCGACGAGGTGGAGAAGGCTGACCCGGATGTGCTCAACCTGTTCTATCAAATCTTCGACAAGGGCGTGGCCAACGACGGCGAGGGGCGTGAAATCGACTTTCGCAACACCCTGATCCTGATGACCTCGAACCTGGCCAGTGAACACATCAGCGCCTTGTGCGAGAGCGGTGAGCGACCGAGCGCCGAGCATCTGGAAGCGACCATCCGCCCGGTACTGAGCAAGCACTTCAAACCGGCCTTGCTGGCGCGCATGCGCGTGGTGCCGTACTACCCGGTGAGTGGCCCGGTACTGCGCGAGCTGATCGAAATGAAACTCGGTCGTTTGGGCGAGCGCCTGAACCGGCGTCAGCTCGACTTCAGCCATTGCCAGGACCTGGTTGATCACTTGGCCGAGCGTTGTACTCAAAGTGAGAGTGGCGCGCGCCTGATCGACCATTTGCTCGACCTGCACGTACTGCCGTTGGTGGCCGACCGCCTGCTGGATGCGATGGCCACTGGCGAGCACCTCAAGCGTGTGCACGCAACGCTCGATAGCAGCGGCAGCGTGGCCTGTGAGTTCGCCTGAGGTGGGGCTGATGTTCAGGCGCGTGCCGCAGCCGCTGGTTTATGCAGAGGCACTGCTGGCGCAATTTGCCGACTTGTCCCGTGCCGCGGAAGGTACGGTGCTGCTTGACGACTTTGTCCGCGCCGTGGCGCAGCTCAGTGGTTGTGAGCTGAGCCAGCTGTACCTGCTCGATGCCAGCCACACCTGTCTACAGCTCAGTGCCGAATGCCTGGACGGCTTATTGCAGCCGCGTGAAGTGACGAGCCAGCCGGCAGACTACAGCGCTGAGCCACTGCTGCAGTTCGCTCTGTGCCAGAACCGCGTGGTGAGCCTGGTGGGCTTGAGCCACAGCGTTCACGAAACCAGCTTCCTGCCAGCCCGCAGTGCGTCGTGGCAGTCGCTGTTGTGCGTACCGCTGGTCAACTCGCGCAAGGCCGTCGAAGGCCTGCTGCTGTGTGCCAGCCCTGAACATGACGACCTGCAGGTTTTTGCCGACTCGCTGGGGCAACTGGGGTCATTTGTCCTGGGGCAGTTGGCATTGCTGCGACGTTTGCGTTGCCCCCTGGGTGAGCCGGCTGTGGCTCTCCCGCCCGAGGTCATCACCAGCGGTTATGGCTTGATCGGCAACAGTTCGGCAATGCGCCAGACCTATCAACTGATCAGCAAGGTGCTGCACAGCCCTTACACCGTGTTGCTGCGGGGCGAGACCGGCACCGGCAAGGAGGTGGTGGCGCGCGCCATTCATGACTACGGTCCGCGTCGCTCCCAGGCATTCATCGTGCAGAACTGCGCGGCGTTCCCGGAGAACCTGCTGGAGAGTGAGTTGTTCGGTTATCGCAAGGGTGCGTTCACCGGCGCCGACGGCGATCGACCCGGGCTGTTCGACGCAGCCAATGGCGGCACCCTGTTGCTGGATGAAATCGGCGACATGCCGCTGTCCCTGCAAGCCAAATTGCTCCGTGTGCTGCAGGACGGCGAGATCCGCCCGCTGGGCTGCAATGACACGCACAGGATCGACGTGCGAATCATTGCCGCCACCCACCGCGATCTGGTCGCGTTGGTCGGCGAAGGCAAGTTCCGCGAAGACTTGTACTACCGCCTGGCTCAGTTTCCGATCGAGTTGCCGGCCTTGCGTCAACGTGAAGGCGACATTCTCGAGCTGGCCCGGCACTTCGCCGACAAAGCCTGTGCCTTTCTCCAGCGCGACCCGCTGAGCTGGTCCCCCATGGCCCTCAACCATCTGTCTGGCTACGCCTTTCCAGGCAACGTGCGCGAGCTCAAGGGCCAGGTGGAGCGTGCGGTCCTGCTCTGTGAAGGCGGCGAGCTTCTGGCTGAACATTTTTCCCTGAGCATTGAAGTCCTGCCGCAGGACCTGAGCCTCAACCTGCGCGAGCAACTGGAACACGTCGAGCGTCATCTGTTGCTCGATTGCCTGCGCAAGAACGCCGGCAATCAAACCCTGGCGGCCCGCGAGCTGGGCTTGCCCAGACGCACGCTGCTGTACCGCCTGGGGCGCCTGAATATCAATCTTGGCGACTTCGAGGTGTAGCCATGCATGACGCATTCAGCCCTTTTTCGTACTGCTCGGCGCGCCCGCAAGGGCGGGCGTTTTGTGCACTTACCTATGGAGACCTTCTGATGTCTGTTCGTCACTGGCAAGCCGTCCTCTTGGCCCTGGTTGTTCTTGTTGGCCTCGGCGGCTGTAGCGGCAATTACAAATTCAACGACAGCACCTATCGCCCACTGGGTGATCCGCAGGCGGTCAATCGCGGTAAGTGAGCGCAAGGAGCATCACCATGGAACTGGTTTTTGAAATGCTGAATACCAAGCAGTTCGTGCCAGCGCAGTTGAGCAGCAAAACCTTCGGGCAGGCTGGCGGAGTCATCGGCCGGGGCGAGGATTGCGAGTGGGTGATTCCTGATCGCCGGCGCCATTTGTCCAACCATCATGCGTTGGTCAGTTATCGTGATGGGCGGTTTTTCCTCACCGATACCAGTAGCAATGGCATCCAGGACAGTGGCAGCGGTGCGCGCCTGCGCAAGGGTGAACCCCAGCGTATCGAGCAGGGCAGTGTCTACGTGCTGGGGGATTTCGAGATCCGTGCGCGGCTGCTGCAAGCCCCGGAGACCTTCGAGCTTGAAGCCGGTCGCCCGCAGGCTGCCGGCAGCATCATTCCGGATAACGCTTTCTTTGATCTTGACCCACTCAAGGCGTTGCAACAGCAGGAGCAGAGCGGGGCGCAGCTTGACGAGCTGAGTGCGCTCAACCTGCAGCACCAGGAGTCCGCACCGCGAGCCGACTATGCCCGCATCGATATGGAACGCTTGCTGGTGCCGGAGCTGGTGGCGCCACCTGAGCCGCAGGCCGTGCCGGAAGCCCAGGAGGTGGCGCGTCAGAGTGAAGCTTTCTGGCAGCGTTTCGCTGCAGTTCTGGGTGTCGATCTCAAGGGGCTTGATGATGACCAACGTGAGGCATTGGCAATCAATGCCGCGCGCCTGCTCAAGCAGAGCATTGCTGGCTTGCAGCAGAGTCTGCGGACGCGCCGCGAGCTGAAAAACGAGCTGCGCCTGCCCCTCACCACGGCCCAGGACCACAGTAAGAACCCGCTCAAGCTGGCTGCGGATGCCGAAACGGTACTGGGCATCCTGCTGCAGGGTAACAAGCCCGGGCAACTGCCCGCCGAGCAAGCAATTTCCCGTGCGTTCCGCGATCTGCAGGCGCATCAGGTGGCACTGCTCAGCGCCAGTCGCGCCGCGGTACGCAGCACCCTCGAACACTTTTCGCCGCAGCTGTTGACCCTGCGTTTCGAGCGCGATGGTCGCCAGCCGTGGCTGGCGACTTCCGGCAGTCGCTGGAGAGCTTACCGCCGCTATCACCAGACGCTGTGCCAGGACGCTGACTGGAATGAGCGCCTGTTGGCGCGGGATTTCGCCCAGGCCTATGAAGAACAGGTCCGTCTGATCTCCACCCTTCACATCGACGATCAAGGATGACCTGCATGTCTCACCGTACCCACCTGCTAAGCAAAGCCCTGGCTGCGTTGATGGCGCTGGCGCTGTTGGCTGGCTGTTCATCAATGTCGCCGTATTCGACCGTGACCAAGCTGAACCTGAAGCTGATCGCCAGCGACAAGCTCAACCCCGACCTCAATGGGCGTCCGTCGCCGATCGTGGTACGGCTGATGGAACTCAAGCATCCGGTAGCGTTTGAGAACGCCGACTTTTTCAGCCTCTACGAGCGCGCCAAGGAATCTCTGGCGCCGGACCTGGTGGCCAGCGAAGAGCTGGAGCTGCGTCCGGGCGAAAGCGTCGAACTCAAGCTGCGGGTCGAAAACGGCAGCCGTTTCGTCGGCGTGCTTGCGGCCTATCGCGACCTGCCGGAAAGCCAATGGCGCTATGTGGTGCAACTCACTCCGGTGGAGGTCACCGAGGCCAGTCTGACCCTCGACCAGTCCGGTATCCGCAACAGCCACGAAGTGTTCGCCCAAGCGGATGACAACTCATGAACGTGCATAAAATCATTTGGCAGGAAGGCATGTTGCTGCGGCCCCAGCATTTCCAGCACAACGATCGTTACTACGACTACCAGATGAAAACCCGCACCCAGTTGCTGAGCAGCTACAGCTGGGGGTTCCTGGCGCTGGAGATCGACCTGCAGTTTCTCAACATGGGCAAACTGGTGATCAGCCAGGCCTCCGGGATCCTGCCCGACGGCAGTCTGTTCGAGCTGGGGGGCGACACCGAGCCGCTGGCCCTGGATGTGCCGCCCAATACGGGGAATACGCCGGTCTACCTGGCACTGCCGCTGGTCACTGGCAACCATATCGAGTCACGTCGTCCAGAGCAGTCCGATGTGCTGGCGCGCTACACCGTCTACGAGGCGGAAATCGCCGACTCCAACGCCGGTGACGACTCCAGCAGCCAACTCAGCTGTGCTCGCCCGGACTTCCGTTTGTTGCTGGGTGAGCAGCAGAGCGAGCAGGCCTACGTCAAATTGAAGATCTGTGAAGTGCTGGACGCGACCCCCGATGGCGTGATCAGCCTTGATGCGGATTTTGTGCCGACCTTCCTGCACACCCATTCCTCCGCCTATCTGCTGTCGTGCCTGAAAGAAATCATCAGCATGCTCAGCCATCGGGGCGACACTATCGCCGAGCGCATTCGCTCCAACGGCAAGGTGGGTGGCGCCGAGGTTGGCGACTTCATGATGCTGCAACTGATCAACCGCACCGAGTTGCTGTTGCGGCATTACCTGGAGCTTCAGCATGTCCACCCGGAGGAACTCTATCGCACGCTGCTGAGCATGCTTGGCGAGCTGGCGACGTTCGCCAGCGACAGCAAGCGCCCGCGACTGGACAGCCGCTATCAGCACAGCGACCAGGGCTTGAGCTTCCGCAAACTGATGGATGCGATTCGCCAGGTGCTGTCGATGGTGCTCGAGCAGCACGCCATCGAGCTGCTGCTGCAACCCCGCCAATACGGGGTGCTGGTGTCGCCGCTGCATGACCACAAACTGCTGGGCTCGGCCTCGTTTGTGCTCGCCGCCAGTGCCAACTGCGACTCCGAAGAACTGCGGCATCGCTTGCCGGCGCACCTCAAGGTCGGGCCGGTGGAAAGCATTCGTCAGTTGGTCAACCTGCACCTGCCGGGGATCAAGGTCCGGCCCTTGCCAGTGGCCCCGCGGCAGATCGCTTTCCACTCCAATAAAACCTATTTCATCCTCGAACTCAGCCCCGAGGACTTGGCACAACTGGAGCGCTCGGGTGGTTTCGCCTTTCACGTGTCCGGTGAGTTCGCCGAGCTTGAATTGAAATTCTGGGCCATTAGGAACTGACCGACATGATCAAGGACATGGAACACCCTCAGGACGAAAAGACCGTCCTGCTTGACCGTCATGGACATGGCCCGGCGCAAAGCCCGCTGACCGACTTCGCTGAACCACCGCGTTTCGAACAGCTGGAAGAGCGGATGATCTATGCCGCGCGCCTGGGCCCCGCACAATCCTTCAGCGTCGGCCTCAACGCACTGGTGGCGGCGGCGTCCGACCTGCTGTCGGAAGTGGTTCGACTCAAGCACAGCGACACCGCTGAAGACCTGCCGGCGCTCAACGCGCGCCTGAGCGCCAGCCTCAAGCAGTTCGATGTGCGGGCCCTGCAAAACGGTGCGCAAAGCAGCCAGGTGATGGCCGCACGCTATGTGCTGTGTACGGTGGTCGACGAGGCGGTGGTGACCACCTCCTGGGGCAACGAAAGCAAGTGGTCGCAAATGAGCCTGCTCAGCAGCTTCCACAACGAAACCTTTGGCGGCGAGAAGTTCTTCCAGTTGCTGGATCGTTTGTCGAAGAACCCGGTCAAGCACCTGCCGATGCTGGAACTGATGTACCTGTGCCTGTCGCTGGGCTTCGAGGGCAAGTACCGAGTCATATCCCGCGGCATGCTCGAACTCGAAGGGATTCGCGATGCGCTGTACCGGCAGATTCGGCAGTTGCGTGGCGATGTGCCCCGTGAGCTTTCGCCGCGCTGGGAAGGGCTGCGCGATCAGCGTCGCAGCCTGGTGCGCATCGTGCCTTGGTGGACGGTTGCGCTGTTCACGGTGGTGTGCCTGGTGGTGATGTACTCGGGGTTCGCCTGGGTACTTGGCCAGCAGCGCGAAAGCGTATTGCAGACTTATCAGCCGCTTGACTCGGTGGCGGTCCAGCCCCAGCAGTAAGACAGGGACGTGTGATGAATAATTTCTTCAAGAAAGCCGGCGCCTTCCTGCGCAAGACCTGGGTCTGGACGCTGCTGTTGGTGCTTTTCGTGGCCGTGCTGGTGTGGTTCGTCGGGCCGCTGCTGGCGGTCAACGACTATAAGTTCTGGGCCGGCGCAACCTCGCGCCTGCTGACCATCAGCCTGTCGTTCCTGCTCTGGGGCTTGGCGATGGTCTTCGTCAGTTGGCGCTCCGGAGTGCGCAAGAAAGCCGTCGAGGACAGCGAGGCAGGGCAGGAGCGCATCCATCGTGACGAGTTGATCGACCAGGAGCACAAGGAGTTGCATGAGCGCTTCAAGGACGCAATGCGCACCCTCAAGAGCTCAAGCCTGTATCGCGGCCGCAGCGAGCGCTGGCGCAATGATTTGCCCTGGTACCTGCTGATCGGTCCGCCAGACAGCGGCAAGACCAGCCTGCTGGACTTTTCGGGCCTGGAATTCCCACTCAACAAGATGGGCCGCAAGCTGACCCGCGACACCGTCGGTACTCGTCACTGTGACTGGTACTTCGCCGAGCATGGCGTACTGATCGACACCGCAGGCCGTTACCTGACCCAAGCGGCTGCCGAGGTCGACGCCAGTGCCTGGAGCACCTTGCTCGGCCTGTTGCGCAGGCGTCATCGCGGTCGTCCACTGAATGGCGTGCTGGTGACCCTCCCGGTGGAGACACTGCTGAGCGATGATGAGCAGGCGCTGGATACCCTGGCGCACCAGGTGCGCATGCGCTTGCAGGAGATTCATCAGAAGCTGCACGTCGATGTGCCGGTCTACCTGGTACTCAGCAAGGCTGACCAACTGTCGGGGTTTGATGAGTTCTTTGACCAGATGAGTCGCGAGGAAAGCGATCAGGTACTCGGCACCAGTTTTGGCCAGGAACAAAGCGGCACCGATGTAGCGGTACTGCGCCAGGAGTTCGAGGAGTTGCTGCGGCGCTTGAACAGCCAGGTGATCATGCGCATGCACCAGGAGCGAGACACCCAGCGCCGTGGCCGCATCCTCGACTTCCCGCACCAACTGGGGCAGATCGGTGAGCGCCTGTGCCTGTTCGTCGACATGGCGTTCACCGGCAATCGCTATCAGCGGCCCACCCAGCTACGTGGTTTTTACCTGACCAGTGCGCCCCACCTGCTTGAACAACTCGATCAGGATACCGCCAGTATCGGTTCTAACCTGGGCATGGCGGCCGCTGTCCTGCCGACCCTGCGCAGCGGTCGGGCGCGGTTCATTCACCACTTGCTGAGTCGGGTGATCTTCCCCGAGGCCAACCTGGCCGGCCTGGACCAGCGTGAGCGCCGACGCATTCACTGGGGCCAGCGCGCCATGTATATCGGCGCCCTGGCAGCCCTGGCGGTGTTTGGCCTGCTGTGGACGGGGAGCTTCTCGGCCAACCACGGGCGCCTGGAGCAATTGCGTTCCCTGGCGCAGGCCTGGACCGAGCAACGCACGAGCCTGACTGCGCGTGACGATGCACCGACACTGCTCAAGCTTCTCGACACCCGCTATGCGGCCACTCAGGTCTTTGCGCCCGAGGGCAATGTGTCGTTGCATGAGCGTGGCGGACTGTATCAAGGCGACGCTAGCAATCCGCTGGTCCTGAGTGCCTATGAGCGTGAGTTGCAGGAGCAACTGCTGCCAAGAGTCGCGCAGATGCTCGAAGGGCAGATTCGAACCAACATGCGCGACCGCGAGCGCCTGCTCAACAGCCTGCGGGCCTACCTGATGCTGAACATGCAGGATCGCCGGGATCCGTCCCTGCTCAAGGACTGGGTGGCTCGAGACTGGTCCAGCCGCTATGCCGGCAACACGGCTTTGCAGAACGGCCTGAATGGGCACTTCGAGCGCCTGCTCGAGTTGCCGTTCAGTTACCCGCTCAACGATGCACTGGTGGGCCAGGCCCGTCAGGTGCTGCGCAGCGAATCGCTGGCCAACGTGGTCTACCGGGTGCTGCGCGAACAAGCCCGCAGATTGCCGCAATACCGTCTGAGCCAGCACCTGGGGCCACAAGGTGGCCTGTTTGTCGGTACCGACTATGTGATTCCCGGTTTTTATACCCAGCAGGGTTATCAGCAGTATTTCTCGATCCAGGGCTCGGCCCTGGTCACCGATATCCTGCGGGACAACTGGGTGCTGGGCGAAGGCTCGGGAATCAGCGGCATGGATTTGCATCGGCTGATGGTCGAGCTGGAGCAACTGTACTTTCGCGACTACGCCAACCACTGGAGCGAAGCCGTGGGCCAGGTCAGCCTGCCGCCGTTCAGCGATGCCGGTGAAGGGGCCGAACAGCTGGCCAGTCTGACCGCGGCCAACTCGCCGTTGTTGCAGTTGCTGGTGGAGATCCGTGAGAACACCCGTTTCCAGAGCATTGTCGAGCCTGCTGACGAGGTCGCCGCGTCCGCGGACAAGGCGGCGGACCAGGGCGGCGTGCAGGGCAAGGTGCTGGCCGCCGTCGCGGGGAAGGCCCAGCAGGCGCTTGCCAAGAGCCTGCCGGATACGGCAAAGAAGGCGCTGCAACGGCGTTTCGAACCCCTGCATCGCTTGCTGGATGACAACAACGGCCCGGCGGCTGACCTGACCCCGGCGCTACAGGCGCTGAACGACCTGCAACTGCAGCTGTCCAGCCTGGCCAGGGCCAGCCAGCCTGACCAGGCCGCGTTCGAGATGGCCAAGGTGCGCATGAGTGGCCAGCGCGATGCTTTGAGCAGTCTGCGCAATGCCTCTGGGCGTCTGCCACGGCCGGTGAGCCTGTGGTTCAACATGTTGGCCGAAGACACCTGGCGTCTGGTGCTCAACGACTCGTACCAGTACCTCAATCAGCGTTATCAGAGCGAGTTGTACAGCTTCTACGGCAAGGCGATCAGCAAGCGTTATCCGTTCAACGCCCATAGCAGCAGCGATGTGGCGATCAACGATTTTCGCGAGTTCTTCAAGGCCCAGGGCATCGCCGAGCGTTTCTTCGACACCTACATCCGCGCTTTCGTCAGCGGTGATCCAGGCAGCTACCGCCTGCGCAGCATCGATGGCCAAAGCCTGCCGATCAACAAGGCCTACCTTGAGCAGATGGTCGCCGCGCAAGTGATTCGCCAGGGGTTCTTTGCCCAGAATCCGGCCGAGCCGCAGGTGCAGTTCAGGCTTGAGCCGTACACCCTCGATCCAGCGGTCAGCCGGGCCGAGTTCCGCTTCGGCAACCAGCAACTGGAATACCGCCACGGACCGATTGTGCCGATGTCCTTCAAGTGGCCGACCGATGCCGAAGAGGGTCGAGCCAGCCTGGTGCTGGACAAGATAGCCGGCCGGCCGATCGGTATCGAGAAAAACACCGGGCCCTGGTCATTGTTCCGTCTGTTCGACCTGATGCAGACCGAATACCTGACCGGTCGTGATGTACTGGTGCTCAAGGCTGAACTGGGTGGCTTGCGGGCCAATTATCTGTTGCTGAGCCAACGCACGCCGAACCCGTTCGAGATGAGCGTGCTGCGCTCCTTCCGTATGCCGGCGCAGCTCTGATGTGGGTTGCCAGTACCTGGCGCAGCGCCGCGCGGACCGATCCGGGCAAGGTTCGGCTGCGCAATGAAGATGCCTTTCTCGATTGCCCGGAGCAGGGGCTCTGGGTGGTCGCGGATGGCATGGGCGGTCATCAGAGCGGTGACGTTGCCAGCCAGTTGATTGTCGCCAGCCTGGCGGACCTGGCGCGGCATGACAGTTTCGAGGGCCGGCTCAACGACTTGCGCCAGTGCCTGCATTGGCTCAACCGGCGTCTGGGCCAAGAGTTGACGGTCACTGCCGGGCGGCATGACAGCATCGTTGGCAGTACCGTGGTCGCGCTGTTGCTGGAGGGCAACCGCGCAGCCTGTATCTGGGCCGGTGACAGTCGCTGTTATCTGTGGCGCGGGCAGTGCCTGTACCAACTGTCCAGGGACCACTCGTTGATGCAGCAACTGGTTGACGAGCAACAGCTGAGCCCGGAACAGGCCAGCGCCCACCCCGACGCCAATGCCCTGACTCGTGCGGTGGGTGCCAGCGAGCGCTTGACCCTGGATGTGCTGGAGTTCGAGGTCCGTGCGGGTGATGTTTTCCTGCTGTGCAGCGACGGCCTGTACCAGGGGCTGACCCGGGATGCGTTGGGCAGGGCCTTGAGCCTGGCGTCGCCGCGGATTGCCCTGGAACGCCTGTTCGAGGGGGCATTGCGCGGCTCGGCCCGAGACAATCTGACGGCTGTGGTGATTCGCCAATGAGTGATCTGAAACCCGATGGGGAGGATATTCTGGTCAGCGAGGCAGAGGCCAATGACTTGACCTATTTCGCCTTCGTCAAACCCAAGCCCGTTTCAGTCGCCGTGGCGCAGCCCAAGGGCAAGGGCCGCAGCCGGCGGAGGAAAGGTTCCAGGCCCAAGCCTGTGGAAGCTGCCCCGGTCGCCGCGGTGCCGGTGCTGCTGGCGGGTCGCTATCGACTTGAGCGTCTGTTGGGGGCAGGGGGCATGGGCACGGTCTATCGGGCGCGTGACCTGCTGCATGAGCAGTTTGGTGATCCCGATCCTTACATCGCGCTCAAGGTCTTGAGCGAAGAGTTTGCCGAGTCACCGGATGCAGGCCTGGTGCTTTACAGCGAGTTCGCCCTGACTCGACGCCTGTGTCACCCGAACATCGTGCGTCTGCACAGCTTTGAAGTGGATGCTCAATGTCAGTGCGCGTTCATCACCATGGAGCTGATGCGGGGGCTGACGCTGGACAAGCTGCTCTGCGAACACCCGAGCGGACTGCCGTGGAAAGCCCTGCAGGAGGTAGTCGTGCCGTTACTCGACGCCCTGGCCTATAGCCACGGACGTGGCGTGCTGCATGGGGATCTGAAGCCGAGCAACGTGATGCTCAGCGAAGAAGGCGTGCGCTTGTTCGACTTCGGCCTGGGCCAGGCCGAGGCGGGTGTCTTGCCTGGTTTGCCTCACCTGAGCCGCACCCGCTTCAATGCCTGGACCCTTGGCTACGCGGCGCCCGAATTGTTGGAAGGCGGTGCCTTGTCGGCCGCTGCCGATCTGTACGCCGTTGCTTGTGTGATCTTTGAACTGGCCACTGGCAAACATCCCTTCCGGAGGTTGCCGTCGACCCAGGCCCGTGATCAACGCCTGGATCGCACGCTGCAGGCGCCAAAGCATCTTCCCCGGCATTGCTGGCCGGTGCTGCGCTCGGCGCTGGCTTTCAATGTGCAAGAGCGCAGCGCCACCCTTGATGCACTAGTTGCCGCGATGCGTGGGGAGTCGCCCTGGTGGTCACGCTGGTGGTCTCGGTGCAGAGCTTAGGCCTTGAGCAACGGAGTCTTGATTGCTGTCTCCAGGTTGCCGGTCCAAGAACGATTATTGCCCTTGATGGCTTTTGGCCTTGATGCGCAAGAAGTTGCGCACTCCAATGGGGATAACCCTGTGGGTACATGGCTGTAGGCGAGATGGCTGGGGCTGTACAGAGGAGTGCGCAAGAAGTTGCGCAGTACTGCGCAACTTCTTGCGCACTTTCCATGGGATCTCGGGCCTGA